>NZ_JBMPGS010000003.1:0-394055 GCF_049680855.1 Salinimicrobium maris
ATTTTATGATTTTGGAATGTCCCGCTTGCTTTGGAATAGAAACCATAGGTGTCACTCCAGCCGGGCATATCCATTCGTATTGGAACATCTGGCCGTTTTGAATCATCCATAACATGCTGTATGCTATTAAAATAGATTTTTGTTTCCCAATGTTCAATAGGTTCTAATGGTTTATGGTAATCGTATTTTACAGAAGTAATCAAAGCCTCTGCCAGGGAAACATCCATGGGAAGCGCAGGATAACCTACATCTGTAGCTTTGTCATAAATTATCGATGCTTCAACAGAT
Source organism: Salinimicrobium maris (assembly GCF_049680855.1). Taxonomy (NCBI): domain Bacteria; kingdom Pseudomonadati; phylum Bacteroidota; class Flavobacteriia; order Flavobacteriales; family Flavobacteriaceae; genus Salinimicrobium; species Salinimicrobium maris. The sequence goes on from NZ_JBMPGS010000003.1 coordinate 289, forward strand.
TGGTGTTTGGAAAATTTAACTCCTCCTACTGCGGAAAAATTATATTTTGTAAACTGCGAGTAAAGGATTTCCTTACCACCACCTGCATGATAATTTTCGGCATCCCGAAACATGAAATCCCCATTGAAAAAATAAGATTTCCGGCCGTAATTTACTTTGGCACCTGCTATTCTTTGTTCTCCGTTGGATTCCAGCCCGGAAGTCATTCCCAATTCCCATCCGCTTTCCGCAAAGCCTGCTATATGACGTTTCATGTCCACTGCCCCTCCAATGGTAGCGCCAAATTCAGCACCTTCCTGGCCGCTGGAAACAGCTGCTTCCGATAAATTGGATATTTCCACATACGACGTAACAGGGTCCATTTTGTCTGTACAGGCACTAAATATCCGCATGCCGTCTATGGTGATTACGGTACGTTCTGTTGCCATCCCGTTAATCATGGGCTCCCAGGCATAAGCCCCTCTTTTTATCATTGAAATTTTTGATGATTTTTCAAGATATTCATCAACTGTGGCCAAAGGTTTCGTTTCTTTTTTAGAAACTTCAGTCTTTTTTCCTATTACAATGATCTCCTTCATTGGGATGTATGCCGCCGTATCTATTACCGTTTCCTGTGAGAAAAGCACATTTTTAAGTGGGAACAGCAGCAAAAAAAGATATAAGATTTTTCTCATTACCTCCTTTTTTAAAGCTGCCCGGGAATAACGAACCATCAGGATTTCGAATATTCTCGGACAGGTTTGCTTATTAAAATTCCAGCTCTAGGAAAATACTACTGCTTTCGGCCGCACCTTCAATGGCCTCGCCTTTCACAATTTCTCCTGCCGCATTCTCCAGCTGAAGATTGATTTTCCAATAACCGGACATTGTTAAATTCAGGTCTCCGTAATAGAAACCATCCTCTTTATTTTGGGTAAGATGAACATTGTTAGGTGAACTGTGATTGCCCATCCCCGGCATTCGTGGATCTATTAAAATTCTGTAATCGTCTACCATTAAAAAGTTGTGCATATCTTCCATTTTGAACAAGGCTATGCTGATGTTGTTCGTGGCCACCTCTGGTTCCCGTGGCTCTACTAGTGCCATAATATATTTAATGCTATCGCTGCCCTCAAAAACGGTAACTTCTCTTCTATTTGAAGCAGGAACAACAAGATCATCTTGCATAGTGAAGTTTTCACCACCAATGGTATAGCTTATTTTCAAGCGCCAGAATTCAGATTCATTTTCAGCCATTTGAAAAATTACATATCCAGCGTACAGGGTTTCTGTATCAGGTACTCTTAGCACTTCAGATTTGGGCGCTGAATGTTGCATGGATTCCATTTGCATCATTGGCATCCAGTCAATTTCGGCATTAGAAATATATGCTTCATCCTCTTTATCTTTAAGCCGTAGCACAATTTTATTGTATCCGGTTTGTAATTTGCCATTTTCGGAATATAATTCCAGCTCGTGATGTTCATTTTGGAGCGTCTGGATTTTTAGGAGTCCTTCAGTTTCATTAACCAATAGGATTTCATCTGAATCTGAAGAACAGGCGGTAACTGCAGCCACTAAAAAAAGGCTGATATATTTTAATATTTTCATTTTTATATGTTTGAAGTTAGGGTATAACTTTCCTGCATTCTGCTATAAACAGTACGGGAATGTAAAAGGGATTTATTCTAAAGTCAGGAGATCCTAATGGGAGGATGGGAAATGTATGGTATAAACAGGAAAGAATATTCGTTTAAGTACCTGTATTGTGAAGTACCGTTTTTGTTAGTAATAAAAATTTTTTTCGGAAGGTTTACCTGGACGAAAAAGGTAATTTCCTTTTGAAAAGAATTAAGCACCAGATCATTTTTTTCCTGGTTCAGATCCTGGGAAGCTTTGGTGATGGCACATTTCCCGTTACACTGCATTTCAGGCTTGTCCTGGTTTTCGCAAAAAAGTTCTGTAAAACTTTCATTATTCAGGGTATAAAAACTTACCAGATAAGTGAACCGTATATTATAGAATATAGTTCCCAAAAGGAAAGTGATAAGCAGAATATATTTGAATAAGAATTTCAACTCCTAAATTTGATTTTGCAAAGATAAATGATTTGATCTGGTAATAATATTAATTCCTATACCTATCTTTTCTTATCATCTTAAAAAGATTTCTAAGATGCTATTGCTTAATTTTAATTGATTGTACCTGTGTTGAACTGAATATTTTTAAGAAATAAAAAAGGCCGCCTAAAATTACCTTTTAGACGACCTTCTAAGCAACGGGACGCAAATTCGGCGATTATTTTATCCCGACAGATACTATTCTTTAATTGAACCGAAACATTTCCATTTACAACGAAAGGTTGGAAAACACCGCAGGAAAAGAAGTTTGATCTTTAAGGGCAAAATAGGTTACCTGCGAAGTAACTATAAAGAAAGTCTAAGCCTCAGTAATGTAATTTCAATAGGCTATTTAACTAACCTGAACAAGATTCTTTCATTTCTCTAATGAAGTACTTCTGGAAAAAAAATTTTATCATGCGATAATTACTGAAGTGTTTTTCAAGGGAAGCCTTGAGGACAAGGTGATCCTGTATATAATGATTCTCACATTGAACATCGTCGCACTCCTTCATCCCTTCCAGTTTTCGTTTAAAATCAAAAACACTTCGAAATTTGAATTGATTATCCTCCTGAATACTTCTTAGTTGATTCATGAAACTTTTCACCTCTACAGCATTAGAGTCTTGAACCAGCTTTGAGGTTAGCAGGGAATGATAAAATTTGATTTCACTGGTATTGAATTCCAGTTCCTCCTTCCACTTTGTAGTTTCGGTGTTTATGTTTAGTTTCATGATGTCCACATCATTGTAATGTTCTTCAAATTCTGTTATCATATTTCTTCCAACTTTACAGATGAGCCCATTTGTGCTACATCTAAAATTTTAATTATATTGATCCCTCTGGGAAATTGCCATTCAATTTGGTCACCTTTAGCGTAACCAAACAATGCTAATCCCATTGGAGCAAGTACAGAAATTCTACTCTGCTTCAGTCCGCTTCTTTCAGGTGTAACTATTTGATAGCTGCGTTTGACATTCCATGGGGTTTCAATGGTAACAGTAGAATTAATGCGAATAACATCGTCAGGCATTTTCTTGTTGCTGACTATTTTTGCTGTTTTCAACTCGTCACTTAGTTTCTCAATAGAAGCTCTGTACGACTTGTCTCTATGGAATTGAGACATGGAGATGATTCTTTTCAATAACTCATACTCCTTCTTTTCTAATATTAATTTTTTGTATTTCATTTCAACATTATTTTTCGGGCTCCAATATTCTCACACAAACAAGCTCACAATGTAACAGGTGCCCGATCCCATTAGCAAAAGAACCAGGCAAAATAAATTTTTCTTATTTATTTATGGAAAAATTCCTCTTTGGGTGTATGCTGTTTCTATTCTTGTAACAGCTATGATGTAAGCCGCGGTTCTCCAATCTATTTCTCTTTTTTCTACTTCTCTGGAAACATTCATAAAAACCTGAGTTATTTTTTTCTCTAGTTTTTCCATTACTTCATCCATTTGCCAAAGTTCACCGTTACGGTTTTGAAGCCATTCGAAATAACTTCCTATTACCCCTCCAGAGTTGCATAAGATGTCTGGTATTATAGTTATTCCACGGTCTAAAAGGATTTGTTCACCTTCGGCATTGGTAGGTCCATTTGCTCCTTCTGCTACGATGCTTGCTCTTACTTGAAAGGCGTTTTCCTCAGTTATTTGATTACCTAAAGCTGCAGGAATTAAAATATCGCAGTCCAAACCAAAAAATTCATCTGCAGGAATTTCTTCGGCGGCGGTAAATCCTGCAATGGATCCGTTTCTTGGTTTCGAATGTTCAAAAAGATCCTCAACAGAAATCCCTTGAGGATTAAAGAGAGTTGCGTGTGCATCCTGTACGGCAATTAATGTTGCACCTTCTTCTATAAGAAATTTTGAAGCCCAGTAACCTACATTTCCAAATCCCTGAACTATAAATTTTTGATTCCTTAGATTTCTTCCACGTTGATTACATAGAAGTTTAATGTTAAGGAACACTCCATAACCTGTTGCTCTGTCTCTCCCTTCCAATCCGCCGGAACCAATAGGTTTACCTGTCACCACATGCTGACTTTGAGAGCGTTCAGAAGTTGATTTAGTAGACATGTAGGTATCTGCAATCCAGGCCATTGTCTGTGCATTTGTATTGACATCTGGTGCTGGAATGTCATGTTCCGGCCCTATATTTTCACCCAGGGCATAGGTGAATCGTCTCGTGATCCTTTCCAATTCTGAAAGACTATAGTTTCTTGGATCAATCTTAATCCCGCCTTTAGCACCACCATAAGGAAGACCTGCGAGGGAGGTTTTCCAGGTCATCCACATTGCCAGTGCTTTTGCTGCATCGACATCTACCGTGGGATGGTATCGTAATCCTCCTTTGTAAGGTCCCAGGGCATTGTTATGTTGCACTCTATATCCTGTAAATATTTCAACCTCTCCGTTGTCCATTTTCACCGGGAAATGCACAATAATTTCATTATTGGTGATCCTCAGAATTTTTCGGATGTTAGGATTAAGACCAATTAGATCGGCTGTTTGATCGAACTGTTTTATTACAGTGTCAAACATGCTTTGCTTATTTTTTGTTTCTATCATTTTTATTCTATTCAAAGTGTTCGCAATACATTTTTCGAGCTTCCTTCCAATTACAGTGAGGCCTGTTTTCGCAATTAAAGCATAAGCTTTTAAGCATTTCACTTGTCAAGGGGAAGGACGGCCTTATAGAAACCTCTTCATTATGAGTTTCATGCTCTTTCACCAGTGTCGTATCCATTAAAACAATTTTAAAGTTTATAGATACTCAAAAGGCAAAGGATATGCCCTTAAAAATTAAAAGGAAGGTACGGTGACATAACCCATTACAACTAAATGGATTAGACAGCTTTATGTTTTTTAGGAGAATTTATTAACCGGAGAGAAATGACCCGCATAGGGAAATCTACCCCATTTATCTTAGCTTTTGACGCAAGGTTTTCCGGTCGATTTCCAGAATTTCTGCTGCTTTGGTTTTGTTATTATCAACAACGGAGAGTACTTTTTTTATATGCTCCCTTTCAATTTCCCTTAATGGTCGTAGAACATCCAGTTCCATCACAGTAGGGTCGGGATATTTGAGAAACCCAGGGAGATGTGCGACTTCTATTTTTCGGTCACACATAATAATAGAACGTTGTATCACATTTTCCAATTCCCTTATATTTCCGGGCCAAGAATAGCGAGTCAGGATTTCCATTGCCTTTTCAGAAATTCCCGATAGCGGTTTATTGAACTCCACCCCATATTTTCTAATAAAGTTCTTGACCAGGGGTGGGATATCCTTCTTTCGTTCTCGTAAGGGCGGAGTATGGATGTTAACTACATTGAGACGGTAGTACAAATCCTTTCTAAACGAGCCTTTCTCCACCATCTGGTACAGGTCACTATTTGTCGCCGCTATTACCCGCAGCTGTATTCTTTCCGAATGTGATCCTCCAATCATTCGCACCTCCTTGTCCTGAAGCACCCTCAACAAACTTGTTTGAACATTTGATGGAGCAGTTCCTATTTCATCCAGAAAAATAGTACCACCGGCGGCAGCCTGGAAAAATCCCTTTCGGGTCTCTGTTGCACCTGTAAAAGCACCTTTTACATGGCCGAAGAGTTCTGCTTCCAAAAGGTTCTCAGGGATGGCTCCACAATTGACTGTAATAAAAGGATTTCCAGCAAAGCTACCTTTGTAGTGAATTGCTCTTGCTACCAATTCTTTTCCGGTACCACTTTCACCCTGAATTAAAACAGTTGCCCGATTGTTCTTTACTCTTTCAATTAGATCAACGGTATCTCTGAATTTTTCCGAACTTCCTATCATACCACCATAATTATCTGTCGTAGACGTAGTTCTTCTGGCCGCTCCCGGCTCTACCCCTCTTGCATTAAAAGATTTTTCTACGGCATTCTTTAGCTCTTCCTTGGTGAAAGGTTTTACCAGGTAATCCAGAGCACCTGAGCGCATGGCATCCACGGCGCCATTTAAGGAGGGAAAGCCTGTAATTACCAGTTTAGGGATTTCCGGAAAATGTTCTTCTACATATTTTATCAATTCCATCCCATTGATTCCCGGCATCTGCAGATCGGTAATTAAAAGATCAATAGCGCTGAAATTCAATATTTCTATTGCTTCTTTGACCGATGAAGCCTTGTAGGTGTGAAAGTTTTGATCACTCAAATTCCGTTGTAGCAATTCCAGCATATCGTAATCATCATCTACGATGAGGATATTTTCTTTTTTTAGAGCCATTTTCTAAAATTTAAGAGGAAGTTGTATTTGAAATATAGTTCCTTTTGGTTTATTCTCGAACGCACGTATATTTCCGCGGTGACTTTTTATGATGCCATGAACTACACTTAGCCCCAGCCCCGAACCTTCTCCAACAGGTTTGGTTGTAAAAAAAGGTTCGAAAATTTTTGATTTATGTTCCTTTTTAATCCCCGGCCCTTCATCTGCAATTTCTATGAAAAGACTTTCCTCATCATTGTAGACATGGATCTTTATGACCGAATCCTTGGGCGAAAGATAAAGAGCGTTAATTAACAGGTTAAACATTACTTGTGTTAACTGGATAGGATCAAGTTGTGCCTCCAGGCTGGAATCATCAAATTCCAGCTGATATTCGACTTCGGCCTTCCTGAAGTTCGGTCCAAGAAGAGACAATGCCTGAGAAATAATTGGCTTCACCTTAACTACTTTCATATTGTGAGGCATTTCACAAGCAAAAAACATCAATTTTTTCACCACCTCTCTGGAATAAATAGCTGCTTTAATAATTTTAGAAAGATCTGCCTTTACCAGCCTGTCCTGAGTATGACCATTTATTAATTCTGCAAATCCTAAAATGTTGCCTAAAGGCGTATTAAGCTCATGGGCGATACCGGCCGTAATTTCTCCTAAAATAGAAAGCCGGTCATTTCTTTGTGCCGCTCGTTTAAGCAATTCTTCCTTTTCTCTATGAATTTGCTTTTCATAAAAAAAGGAAACCTCATCGGCCACCTTGTCTAATAATCTCTGTTCTTCAGCAAGAAAATGATGTTCCTGAAATTCCGGATTTGGATAATGCACTTCTATTCTTCCAGAATTTTTGCCGAAAACAAAAATATTACAGGTTTGTTTTACTGTTGAAGTTTCAATTTCTCCAGTTGAAGTTTCTATATTCCTTAGTTTCAAGTGAACGGCTGCAACTTCAGGAAAACGCCATGCCTGCTTAAGAATATAACATATCTTGTTCAAGGAACTCTCCATGTTCTCCTGGTGCTCACGAAAAATTGAGGAAATTTCATAGAGGCAACTTAGCTCTTTTACTCTTTCCTGCAGCACTTCTTTGGTGGAAAAGATTTCAGACATATTGTTGTTTTAATTCAGAAGAAATAAAATCAAATATATCTTATTTAGTCTGAATCTTTATGAAGGTTAGAACAAAATGGTGAACCTTAGCTTAAGAAGAAACATTTAAATTGAAAAATAGAATTTTGAAGTTCATTGCTGATTAATAGAAATGAAAAAGGTTTCCTACAGGAAACCTCTTTTCATCTTTTTCATTGATATTGGCAACAAATCTTATTCGACCTTTCTAAAGATGCCCTCTGCGTCAAACTCTAATTCTGTACCATCGGCCAGCTCGATTTCCTGATCCTTATTGCTCTTTTCCCAGCTTACAATATCCGCACCTTCGTAGTTTGTACTTACATAGGACGTAATTTTTGAAGGCAAGGCAGCTGCTGGAATAGCTTGGTTATTAGGACTATCAATTTCCAGTACATTCCCATCCTCATCAAAATCAATTTCGGTTCCGTCAGAGAGTATGACATCAAACTTTTCACTTTCCCAAATTTGCCATTTAGCATTTTCCTTCACCTCTGAAACAGATGCAGATGAAAAATACTGATTAATGAAATCCTGCGCATTGGCTGGTAGTTTACTGGTATTTGCCTGTGCAAAAATACCCATAGAGAACATTGCAAAAAATGCTGATACAATTACTTTTTTCATAACTTGTTTTTTTAATTCATTGGCAAAATAAAACAACAAAACTGGAAGAACTTAGGAATAAGAAGTAACGGAATCCTAAATGTTTCCCAAATTCCTATTTATTTTAGATTCTATGAAAATACTGATTATTGAAGATGAACAAGGCATGAGGCAAAACATGGAAACCACTCTTGAAAAGGAAAATTACCTCGTGGAAGCTGTAGGCACATATGAACAGGCTCTTTCGAAAGTTGGAGTTTATAATTATGATTGTGTGCTGTTGGATATTGGTCTACCTGACGGTAATGGATTGCATCTCCTGAGAAGATTAAAAAAGAATGGTTATAAAGATTCAGTAATTATAGTTTCTGCCAAAGACTCTATTGATGATAAAGTGCAGGGACTTGAACTTGGAGCTGATGATTATCTTCCGAAACCCTTTCATATGGCCGAACTAAACGCACGCGTAAAAGCTGTTTTGCGCAGGAGGAAACTGGGCGGAGCTAATAATCTTGTTATTGCTAATGTAACTATAGACTTGGATAGCCATGAGGTTTTAATCGACGACAGAACACTCCATTTAAATCGTAAAGAGTACGATGTTCTTTTTTATCTGTGTACCAACCAAAACCGCCTCGTTAGTAAATCTGCACTGGCTGAACATGTATGGGGTGATTACATCGACCAGGCCGACAATTTTGAATTCATTTATTCACAAATCAAAAATCTTAGAAGAAAACTTTCAGTGGGAGGAGCAGAACTAGAAATAAAAGCAGTTTATGGAATTGGATATAAGCTCACAATTTCATGAAACTCCTCAATTATACTACTACATACTTTGCAGCAGTCCTGGTCTTCCTCCTCGCTTTATGGGCGGTTATTTTTTACTTTGAAATCCTGGATGAGATCTATGACAGTATGGATGATGGACTGGATAATCAAAAGATGCTTATAATAAGAAGAGCCCGGCAGGAACCTGAAATTCTAAGAAAGAAACGGTTTGAGGATGGTAACTATAAAATTACCCCTACAACTCCACAATTGAGCCACGGCTTCACTGATGCTTATCGCGATACGTTGATGTATATGGAAAATGAAGAAGAATACGAACCGGTGCGCTTGCTGGAAAGTGTTTTTCAACAGGATGGGAAATTCTTTAAGCTAAAAGTCATCACTTCTATGGTGGAGGAAGATGACTTGAGAAAGGAACTTTTCTTTTCCCTCCTTTGGCTTTACGTAGGCTTAATTTTAACCATACTTCTACTCAATAGCTTCTTACAACAAAGAATATGGAAACCTTTTTACAAGCTTCTATCCCGGTTGCAACATTTCAACATTGAAAAAGATCGTAAGATAATCTATGAAAAAACAGGCATTGATGAATTCCAATCGTTAAATGAGGGGGTAGACAGGTTGATACATAAATCTGTGGAAAGTTACGAAAGCCAAAAAGAATTTATCGAAAATGCCTCTCACGAGCTACAAACGCCCCTTGCTGTTAGCATTAATAAACTAGAATTAATGGCAGAAAATGCTGATCTTTCTCCACAGCAAATGGAAGAAATGGGAATTGTGCTTCATAGCCTCGAAAAATTGTCTCGTCTCAACAAATCTCTTCTTTTACTTTCCCGAATAGAGAACCGACAGTTCGAGGAGGAAGAAACCATCAAGTGGAACATCCTTCTAAAACAGATAATCTCTGAATTTCAGGATTATGCCTTTCACAGAAAGGTGGAAATTATCTACTTTGAAAAAGAATCGATTGAGCATTCTGGCAGCAGGGACCTGGCAGAGATTCTAATTTCAAACCTGCTCAAAAATGCCATTTTTCACTCTCCTTCAGAAACTACCGTTGAAATTGAAATTTTCAAAAATGGTATTTCCATAAAGAATTTTGGCATCGCAGCACTTGATGAAAAGGAAATTTACAAAAGGTTTAAAGGCACCCATAAGAACCAGTCCACTGGATTAGGACTTGCAATCTCAAGGGCTATTGCTGAAAAATTTGGATTTAATCTCTCCTATAAATTTTCAAATGGCCACCATTATTTCATTATCAACTTCTAAAGAACATTTTCTTCCCAATTGTTTCCAGTTTCCTCCTGCATATTTGTGGAATGAAATTGAAAATGCTTTTAAGATCATTCCTCGTAATTTTCCTTTGTTTCACGCTAGCCTCCTGTGACAATGATGATTACCCCTACGCTGATATTCCTTCGGTAGTATTAAATCATTTCTGGGCAGAATTTCCGCAAGCGAAGGAAGTAGAATTTCGGGAAATTGACGGTAAATATGAAATTGAATTTGAACAGGAAGATAAGGAACGTAAAGCCCTTGTTTCTCTTCAAGGAAATCTCCTCCGGGAAAAGATCGAAATTACCTTGAAGGAACTTCCTTCCGCAGTAACGCAATCCATTGAACGGCTATTTCCAGAAAAAGACGTTGAGGATTTCGAACTGGTACGGGCGGGAGAGGAAATCTATTATCAGGTTCAAATTGATAGGTTTTTCCGTGATAAAAAAATTGTCTTGGACAAATTTGGAGAATTAGATTCTTCAAAAAAGTTCTGGAATTAAAATTAAAGTATGAAAAAGATATTTGTTGGAATACTAGTAATTATAATAGGTCTGGGAAGTCTTTTTGCCTACCATAAAACTGATATTACAAAATCATTGGGCACAGATCATTACAAGATTTTAAAAAAATGGGAGCTGCCTCCTGTTTTAGATGAAATTTCGGGCATAGCCTATTTAGGTAATAAGCGCATCGCCTGTGTTCAGGATGAGGATGGAATTATCTATATATATAATCTTAACAGCTCAACAATAGAACAGGAAATTCCTTTTGCAAAAGACGGGGATTATGAGGGAATTACAGTAGTTAATCAAGATGCTTACGTCCTGAGAAGCGACGGAATCATTTTCGAAGTGAAATCCTTTCGAAGTCAAAATCCTAAGGTTACAAAGTTGACGACTGCACCAAACCGGCTTCCGGGAATTAACATTGAAGGACTTTGTGCTGACACGGAAAACAATCGACTTTTATTAGCAGTAAAGGAGCGAGAGAATTCCGCCTATCATAAAGAGATCTACGCGTATAACCTGACGAACATGGAGACTGTAAAAGATCCATTATTCCTCATTGACCTTTCCTCCCCTATTTTCGAAAACCTCAACGATTTTCTAGAAGATAAATTTTCTCCCGGAGAGATTGCAATACATCCGCATTCGGGAGAATACTATATCCTTGACGGCTCCAAACCGAAAATACTTATTACAGATTCACAAGGCAGTCACAAAGAATTATATATACTTGATCCCGCAGATTTTGGGAATCCTGAAGGATTAACATTCACACCAGAGGGAGACCTTTTCATATCCAACGAAGCTGAAGATGAACCCGCAAATATTCTTCAGGTTTCCCTCAAAAGGGAATCTAAGTAACCTCTTTATTAACAGCTTTACTGCCGAAATGCGAAGAGCATAGAATCGGAAAATACCTAAATCAAAAAATCTATGGAAAATGAACCCCTGGAAACAGCTTCTGTAAAACAGAGCAAGCTCCCTCTTTACATTTCCATCGTTATTATAGTGGCTCTTATTGCTTCCTATTTTTTCATACCGGGAGTACAAAGTTTTTTAAATGAAGCCTGGAATGTACTTACCAGTGATGATAATAAACGAATAAAAGCCTGGGTTGATAATTTTGGCTGGTTTGGCCCTTTATTATTGATAGTAGCTATGGTAGCTCAAATGTTTCTCCTGGTTATACCTACCATTGCTTTGATGGTGGTTTCTATTTTGGCCTATGGACCTGTTTTTGGTAGCATGATTATCTTAATCGCAGTTTGCGCAGCTTCCTCTGTAGGTTATTTTATTGGAAGGTATTTTGGTCCTGTAATTGTAGAAAAACTTATTGGCTATAAAAATGAAAAAAAGATTGGAGCCTTTATAGAAGATTATGGCTTTTGGGCAGTGATCGTGACCCGACTAAACCCTTTCCTTTCTAATGATGCCATTAGCTTTGTAGGAGGTATTTTAAAAATGGGCTACTGGAAATTTATTGGTGCAACTTTAATTGGAATAGCACCTCTTACAATCTTCATTGCTATTATTGGAGAAAGCAATGATAGCCTTACGACCGGTCTACTTTGGGGTTCAATTGCTAGTTTAATTTTATTCGGTGTATACATCTATTGGGATAAAAAGATCAGAAAATTACCAGAAAAAAATTAATAAGCTCCATTATTAGTCCCAAATCATCTCTTCGTGTAATGCTAGCATTTATCGGTTATTTACCAAAACTTCTCTTCACAAATTACTCCTTGTCACTTTTAGAATCCTTTTCCTTCTTAAACTTTTCATAGCGATCCTGGTCCTCCTCCCGCTGCTTTTTGCGGTTGGCATCATTTTCCATCTCACGGGTATTATCTTTCTCTCTGTTCCCGTACTCTCTTCTGTCAGTTTCCTTATGATCCATATTACATATTTTTAAATTAGCATTCTTGAATGAATATAAACAATTGAAAATTCTATTCGCAGCCGCGAAAGCACTTTAATAGGACTTTATTCTTGTCCTAATTTCTTATGGCCATACCTTTTAACTTTTCCCCGTCTATAGATTGGTGAGAAGAATGCTGCACTACTTTTCTATCTTTTAAAACGATCAACTGCGGACTTTCATGTCTTACATCAAATCTTTCTGCTATTTCTGCGGAAAGTTCCCTGTTATTAAGCAAGTCGAGAAAATAAAGTTTAAGGCTCTCCTCTTCCGCGCCTGTTTTAAATTCAGATTCAAAATTTCTCAGGACCATACGGCTAATTCCGCACCTTGTGGAATGTTTAAAGATGGCGATCGTCTTCTTTTCAGATTCCTGTTCGATTTCATCCAATTGCTTTAAATCCGTAAGCATATGCCAGGGCACTTCCTTAATTTCATCCTTGGCTATATCTCTTTCGCTTTTAAAAACTTTATCGAAAATTCCCATAATTTCTTTTTTGTAAAAATACAATTTTCAAGCTGTATAATCCTGTACAGCATATTAAAATATCCTCAAAATCGATTAAAACCAGCTAGAAAGAATTAACTTAATAGTGTCAAAACGTCAGCTAGAAACAAGCTTCTTCAGCCATATTGTCTTCTGGATTTCAATGGAATATAAATTGCTAAACATGAGAAAAAGATACTATTATGAACTTCAATAATTTTACAATAAAATCCCAGGAGGCCATTCAGCAGGCACAGCAGCTTGCACAGGAAATGGGACACCAGCAGATAGAAAATGAACATATCTTCAAGGCTATCTCAACGGTAGATGAGAATGTAACTCCTTTTCTACTGAAGAAGCTTAATATTAACGTCAACTTGTTTAAACAGATCCTGGACAACACACTTCAAAGCTTTCCAAAAGTAAGCGGCGGAGATATCATGCTCTCCAGGGAAGCCTCCAGAACGTTGAACGATGCTTCTACAATCGCGAAGAAAATGAACGACGAATATGTTTCTATCGAGCATTTAATCCTTGCAATCTTTAAATCTTCAAGTAAGATTTCCCAGATTCTAAAAGACCAGAGCGCTACAGAAAAAGGTTTAAAATCTGCAATTGAAGAACTGAGGAAAGGAGATCGCGTCACTTCCCAAAGTGCAGAAGAAACTTATAATTCTTTGAACAAATACGCAAATCACCTGAACAAACTGGCGGAAGAAGGAAAACTGGACCCCGTAATTGGTCGAGATGAAGAGATTAGAAGGGTTCTTCAAATCCTCTCCAGGCGCACAAAGAACAACCCAATGCTCGTAGGAGAACCCGGAGTGGGTAAAACCGCCATTGCCGAAGGTTTGGCGCACAGGATCATTGCCGGGGATATTCCTGAAAACCTTCAGGATAAGCAAATATATTCTCTTGATATGGGTGCTTTGATCGCAGGAGCCAAATACAAAGGAGAGTTCGAGGAGCGTTTAAAAGCGGTAATTAAAGAAGTAACTTCCAGCGAGGGAAATATTGTTCTCTTTATTGACGAAATCCATACGCTGGTAGGTGCCGGTGGCGGACAGGGCGCTATGGATGCCGCAAACATTTTAAAGCCCGCACTGGCAAGAGGTGAGCTGCGTGCCATTGGTGCTACTACCCTGGATGAGTATCAAAAATATTTTGAGAAAGATAAAGCTCTTGAAAGACGATTCCAGAAAGTAGTGGTGGACGAGCCCGACACCGAAAGTGCCATTTCCATTTTACGCGGAATAAAAGAAAAATACGAAACGCATCACAAAGTAAGAATTAAAGATGAGGCGATCATTGCTGCTGTAGAACTTTCACAGCGTTACATCACAAATCGTTTCTTACCAGATAAAGCCATCGACCTTATGGACGAAGCTGCTTCAAGGCTACGAATGGAAATTAATTCCAAGCCTGAAGAACTGGATGTCCTGGATCGCAAGATCATGCAGCTGGAAATTGAGATCGAAGCCATTAAGCGTGAAAAAGACGAAACAAAGCTGAAATCTTTACGTGCCGATCTTGCCAATTATAAAGACGAAAGAAATGAGCTTCATGCGCAGTGGAAGAACGAAAAAGATGTGGTAGACAACATCCAGACCACCAAATCAAATATTGAAGAATACCGGCTGGAGGCAGAAAGAGCTGAACGTGAAGGAGATTACGGCCGTGTAGCGGAATTGCGCTACGGGAAAATAAAAGATGAGCAGGAAAAACTGGCTACACTTCAAAAGCAACTCGAGGAAAATCAGCAAGGCAAAAGCATGATCAAAGAAGAGGTCACAAATGAAGATATTGCCGAAGTCGTAGCAAGGTGGACAGGGATTCCCGTGACCAAAATGCTCCAAAGCGAACGCGAGAAATTGCTGAAGCTTGAAGATGAATTACATCGCCGGGTGGTAGGTCAGGAAGAAGCGATCACTGCGGTGAGTGATGCAGTGCGAAGAAGCCGCGCCGGACTTCAGGATCAAAAAAGGCCTATTGGCTCTTTCCTTTTCCTGGGAACTACCGGTGTGGGTAAAACCGAGCTTGCAAAAGCCCTGGCAGAATATCTCTTTGATGATGAAAGTGCAATGACCAGGATTGATATGAGTGAATACCAGGAAAGACATTCTGTGAGCAGACTCGTAGGAGCACCTCCGGGATACGTGGGTTATGATGAAGGCGGACAATTAACTGAAGCTGTTAGAAGAAAACCTTACTCGGTGGTCCTTCTGGATGAAATTGAAAAAGCACATCCAGATACTTTCAACATCCTGTTACAGGTACTTGACGAAGGAAGGCTGACCGACAATAAAGGAAGGCTGGCAGATTTCAGGAACACCATTATCGTGATGACTTCCAACCTTGGATCACATTTGATTCAGGAGAGATTTGATACAGTGAAAGATCCCGAGACTGCAATGGAAGGTGCAAAAGAAGAAGTGTTATCACTTCTGAAGCAAAGTGTGCGGCCAGAATTCCTGAACAGGATCGATGATATTGTGATGTTCACTCCGCTAACGCAAAGAGATATCAAGAGAATTGTGGGACTTCAGCTAAAAGGAGTAACCAAAATGCTTTCCCAGCAGGGAATCACACTTGATGCGACTGAAGAAGCCCTCACATACCTCGCCGAAAGAGGTTTTGACCCACAGTTTGGAGCAAGACCGGTGAAAAGGGTAATTCAGAAAGAAGTTTTAAATAAACTTTCCAAAGAGATCCTGGCGGGAAAAATTGAAACTGAAAGTATCATTTTACTTGATTCTTTTGACGGGCAACTGGTGTTTAGAAATCAGGAAGAGATAGTGCATTAATTATTGATCTAACATGCAGTTTTCAACAGAAAATTATTGAAAAAGGCAATATATCTAACAAGTTAATAATGCAAAACGGCCGGAAAAATTTCCGGCCGTTTTTTATATGTTAATATTCAAGAATCTACCAGGTGTCGATCTCGTGCTTTAACTCTTCTTTGCTGCGCCCGGTTTTTTCCTGAAGACGTCCCAAAAGCTCATCAAATTTACCTTCGGTGTACGTGGTGTCATCATCTGTAAGTTTTCCATACTTCTGTTTGAAGCTACCTCTTATCTGCTTCCACTTACCTTCTAATTGATCATTGTTCATAATTTTCAAATTTTAAATTCGTTCTAAAAATAAATATCAAAAAGGGCTTTTTGTCCTATTATTCTCCCATATTAATCTTAATGAATTGTTATTTTTACTCCATGAAAAAAATATTTCTTCCCGTCCTGCTGTGCCTACTTTTAATAGGCTGTAAATCCACCAAAACCGGTGCAACCAGAAATGTTGAACTAAGATTCCTTGATGATTATGTCATTTCTGAAGATCTTGAAGTGGGAGGAACGAAAGTAGGCGGACTTTCGGGTATTGATTACCACGAAGGAAATTATTTCCTGGTATGCGACCACCCCGGAAACCCGCGGTTCTATAAGGCAGCTATCCAGTTGAGCGGAGAAAGCATCGATACAATCACATTTTCAGAAGTTATTGAACTCAACACCTCTCATCCTGAATTAAAAAATAAACATTTGGATCTTGAAGGCATCAGGTTCATTCCCGAAGAAGGATCTTTCATCCTTAGCAGCGAAGGTTCTATTAACAACGAGAAAGACCCTGCTATATTCACAGTTTCCCCGGAAGGTGATTTTATTTCAGATTATAATATTCCGAAGAACTTTTTGGCGAACAGTGACAAAAAGCCGCGCAATAATGGCATTTTTGAAGGTCTTGCAGAATCTCACGATAAAAAAGGATATTGGGTTGCAATGGAACTTCCGCTGAAGACTGACGGTCCCAAGCCCAAATTGATAAGAACAAAGTCGCCGGTTCGAATCACCTATTTTGATAAAGAGACAAAAGAGGCTACGCGCCAGTTTCCGTACAGGTTAGAACCAATTGCAAAAATTCCGTGGTTATATTTTGCCGTGAACGGTGTGACAGATATTTTGGAATACGCACCCAATAAATTCCTGATCATGGAAAGAGGATTTGCTGCAGGGCACGGCAGTAAAGGAAATACCGTGCGAATTTTTGATGTAGATGCAACTCTGGGCACCAACACATTGGATAGAAATAACCTCAAAGTTAGCTTTTACAATCCGGCGAAAAAGAAGCTTATTTATGATTTTAAATGGGCAACAAAATTCTTGACTGAAGGTATTATTGACAATATCGAAGGGATGACTTTTGGACCTACGCTGCCAAATGGAAATAAAAGCTTAATTTTAGTTTCAGACAACAATTTCAACAGCCTGGGCAAACAATTGAACCAGGTAATCCTAATGGAAATCAACCTAAAAAACTAACTTATGCGCTTCGTTATGCTCCTGCTCCTGGCAACCACAATTTACTCCTGTAAAGGACAAAAACAGGATGACATGACCACTTACTATTTCATTCGTCATGCCGAGAAAGATCAAACAAATCCGCAGGATCACGATCCTGAGTTAACAGTAGAAGGCATTGCCAGAACCGCAAAATGGCAGGAGGTTTTCAAAGAAGTACCTTTGGATATGGTTTACAGCTCAAAATACAAGCGCGCGCATGATACGGCAAAACCTATCGCCAACGACCACGATTTGCCCGTTTCCCTCTACAATACCGAAAAACTCAATGACAAGGATTTTCAGGAGGAAACCAAAGGAAAAACGGTTTTAGTGGTTGGCCACAGTAATTTGAACCCAGAATTCATTAATTACATCCTGGAAGAGGAAAAATACGAGGATATTTCAGAAGCGGAATACGGCAGTCTATTCATCGTTACTGTGTCATCTTCAGGAGAAAAACGTAGTGAGGTACTTTACATAAACTAGGGCTTCAAAAAGCGATTTTAGGTGGCTATTTCTTCAGAAGCCAAAGAAATTACTTCTTAAAATTACTCCTTCACTTCCACCTTTTCCACTTCTGTCTCAATCATAGAAATAAGCTCTAGTTCGCCGTTTATGAATAGATCATCAAGTTTGGTCAATTCTATGGTTTTCCAACTGATATCAAGCTTATAATTTTCGTAATCCACGAACCGGATTCCTCCAATGACACGTGGTTCAATGGCTTTTCTAAACCGGATACCACCATCGTTCACATAGAAGCGGTAAGCGAGGTAATCAATTGTATAATCCTGCTGGTGAATCCAGTACATATATTCATCCTCATGGTCTGTCCCGCCACCTTCCTGCGAAAAAGTAACTTTTACTTCGTAATAAGGTTCTCCGAAGATGCTGTCCTGCCCTACCAGTTCTTCCTGAACGGCAGGTGCATCCAATCCATACGGCAACTGCACAAAATAATGAACGGAATTCACGCTGTTGGCAAAATTCGCTTTTAAAGTATCATGTAGAGTTTCTTCCCGCTCTCCTCTAAAACGTTGAAAACCCTCATTGGTCAAAACATCTCTGGCTTCACCAAGTGAATCCTGTATCGTTCGGGTGTATTGATAAAATCCGCCGTTGCGCTTGCTGCTGTATTTATTTTCCCGAAAGCTGAAATGAATTTCGGCTTTTTCATACTTTTCACCACCGGCATTTTCAATGGCTTTGGCAATGATTTCTTCGGCAGGAGTTTTTTCCTTTTCCTGCTCACAGGAACTAAAAACTACAACCAGCAATAAAAGGTATATGTATTTCATGGGGCACAAAATTTATGCAAAGATACGAATCCATTAAAACCCTTGCGGCTCTGAAATACTTCTAATTTTTCCTCTGAAAATTCCATTTTTCTTATTTTCCTATTAAAATCTTTTTCTTTCCGGGTTAAAACTCATAAACCTTCCTATTTTTGTTTCTATGAAGAACAGCATTAACATTAAAAATCGTAAAGCGAGGTTTGAATATGAGATCCTGGACAAATATGTCGCCGGGATCAAACTGGCGGGAACCGAAATAAAATCTATTCGTGACGGGAAGGCTTCTATTGCCGAAAGTTTTTGCGAATTTCAGAATCACGAACTATTCGTTATTAACATGACCGTGCAGGAATATTCTCATGCCACTCATTTTAATCATAATCCCAAGAGCGCACGTAAACTTTTACTCCAGCGGCGGGAACTTCGGAAACTTGAAAAAGAGGTGAAAAATTCGGGTTTGACGATCGTTCCTTTGCGCGTTTTTATCAACGACCGCGGACTCGCGAAAATGCAAATTGCACTTGCAAAAGGTAAAAAACTCTACGACAAACGTGAAACCATTAAAGACCGGGAAAGTAAACGTCGCCTGGACCGAATTCAAAAAGATTACCGGTAACCTTTGAGAATAAAAATGAAGAAATATTCCTCTTTCCTGCTCCTTTTTCTGTTTTGTTGTCAATGCTTTTCCCAAATTAACGGAAAGGTTACAAATACTTCCGGAGAGGCTTTGCCGCATGTAAATATTTACCTGGAAGGAAGTTTTTCGGGAACCACCACCAATGAGAACGGCATCTATGAACTGGAAGTTTCAGAAGCTGGAGAACATACCGTAATTTTCCAGTATTTGGGTTATAAAACTCTCAAAAAGGGCATTTCTGCCACTTCTTTTCCGGTGAAGCTTAATGCTGAACTTACTGAAGAATCCACTACTTTAAGTGAGGTAATCGTTACTTCCGGAGAAAATCCGGCGAACAGGATCATGAAAAATGCCATTCAGCAGCGGAATTTTCATAAATCAAAAGTAAAAGAATATACGGCCGATTTCTATTCCCGCGGATTATGGCGCATAAAAAATGCTCCGGAAAAGATCTTGGGCCAGGAAGTAGGCGATCTTGGCGGCGGACTTGATTCTACCCGAAGCGGCATTGTTTATTTGAGCGAAACCATTTCAGAAATTACTTTTAAAGCTCCAGAAGATTTCAAAGAGAAGATTATTGCTTCAAAAGTAAGTGGTGACGACAATGGTTTTAGCCTTAACAGCGCCCAGGAGGCGAACATTTCTTTTTACAACAACACCATTAGTCTAAATACTGAATTAATTTCACCACTTGCCGATTATGCTTTTAATTATTACAATTTTAAACTGGAAGGTGCCTTTTACAATGACCGCGGCAATCTCGTGAACAAGATTGAAGTGACGTCAAAAAGACCGAAAGATCGCGTTTTTAATGGCTTTATTTATATCACGGAAGATACCTGGCAGCTCTACGGAGTGGAATTGAAAACTACCGGCGAAGCCATTCAGGTGCCACCTATTGAGGAACTGGTTTTTAAACAAAACTTTAATTTTTCAGAAGAAACGCAGCTTTGGGTACCCATTTCCCAAACCCTCGATTTTTCATTTGGCATGTTCGGCATCAAGGGCGACGGAAGGTTTACTGCCGTATACACCGATTATAATTTTAATCCTAACCTTCCAAAAAGGGCATTTACCAACGAGATTCTTTCTTTTGCGCCACAGGCAAACAAAAAAGATTCGCTCTTTTGGAGAAACTTCAGGCCAATTCCGCTTACTCTTGAAGAACAGAGCGACTACCTGCGAAAAGATAGTATACAGGAATTGCGGAGTTCCAAAACCTATCTTGACTCTGTAGATCGTGTACAAAACAAATTTGGAATATTTGACCTGCTCACCGGATATATTTATTCTAATTCCTACAAAAAATGGTCTTTGAGCTTTGATTCTCCTCTTCTCAACACCAATATCAATACCGTACAGGGTTATAACACGGCTTTGCAGGTAGCTTTCAGAAAAAGATACGGGGAATCCTACGGGAATTACTGGAGAGCCTACAGTGATTTCGACTATGGATTTAGTGAGGAAAAGTTGAGAATCTCGGGAGGCTTTGTGCGACAGTTCAATAATATTACCAAGCCTGTTCTTTCTATTACAGGCGGAAGCACGATTTCCCAAATCAATGACCGAAAACCTATTTCTGAAACCGTAAACAATATTACCACTGCCTTCTTTGAACGAAATTACCTGAAATTATACGAGCTCGATTTTGCGAAAATTTCCTATCAACAGGAGATCTTTAATGGCTTTGCGGCACAAACTTCTTTTAGCTACGAGAACCGGAGTCCGCTGTTCAACCACCGCAATAATTTCCTGATCAATTGGGACGAGCGGGTTTTCACTTCCAATAATCCGTTGCAGCCTTACAATTATGATTCTGCTCCGTTTGAAGAACATCATATTTATAAATTCAGCTTTGCAGGAAAAATTGGATTTGGGCAGGAGTATCTCAGTTATCCAAACGCGAAGTACAATATCTCGAATGAGAAATATCCCAGTCTTTTGTTTGCTTATGATAAAGGTTTTGGAAGTGACATTTCGGGAAATGATTTCGACCATTTAAGAGCCAGTCTGCGCCAGGAATTTGCCGTAAGCAACAAAGGAAATTTCGCCTACAGCATTACCGGCGGAACCTTTTTTAATGACGAAACCGTCTCTTTTATAGATTACCGTCACTTTGACGGAAACCAAACCAGGATTGGCACCGACTCGAATTACCTCGGAAAATACAACCTCCTGCCATATTATGCGCTGAGCACCAAAAATGACTATTTTGAAGGGCATTTGGAGCACGATTTCAAAGGCTGGATCCTTGGAAAAATTCCTTTTGTAAATCGGTTAAATTACAACCTGGTGGTTGGAGCTCACACGCTGTTGACAGAAGAAAATTCACCTTATTCTGAATTTTCTGTAGGACTCGACAACCTTGGCTTCGGAAAATTCAGGTTTCTGCGACTAGATTATGTAGTTTCTGATTTTGAGGGAGAACAGGAAGGAGCATTTATCTTCGGCCTGAAGTTTTTGAATATTCTATAAAAAAATCCCTCACCCCGCCTCTCCCGAAATGAGAGAAGCTGATATAATATGCGAATTAAATGCTCTGCTGTAATAACAGATTACCACGTGCACCAAAAGCGGATTCGCAATGACTGCTTATTACAAAAGAATCAACTGAAGACTGGATAGTAAGACCTGCTTACTGAAAACTAGTTCCTGTCTTCCAGCAAAGGCACAAATCTAAAATCGTCGAATTCGCTCTTCTGAAATTCATTTTCAGAAATACGTTCAAAAAGTGTCATTTTTTGAACCTCTATTCCCACGGGAATGACCATTCTGCCGCCAACCTTCAACTGACTTAACAATGGCTTAGGTACGTATGGCGCACCGGCGGTAACGATAATTTTATCAAATGGAGCATAATCTGGCAGGCCTTTGTACCCGTCTCCAAAACTTAGATATTTGGGCCGGTAGCCTATTTTTGAAAGAAACATTTTCGTCTTCCTGAAAAGTTCCTGCTGGCGCTCAATGCTATATACTTTGGCGCCCATTTCACAAAGCACAGCAGTTTGATATCCACTTCCAGTTCCAATCTCAAGAACCATTTCTCCTTTGGAAACCTGCAATAATTCGGTTTGATAGGCTACTGTATAAGGCTGTGAAATGGTTTGATCTGCCGCGATAGGGAAAGCCTTGTCCTGGTAGGCGTGATCCTCAAAACTGCTATCCATAAAAAGGTGCCTGGGGATCTTCTTGATAGCATTTAAAACTTTCACATCCTTAATGCCTTTTTCCGCTACAACAGCTGCTAGCTGCTGTCTCTTCCCCTGATGTTTTAATGTATCACTTCGCACCTTTACTGTTTTTGAGAAGCCCAAAATTAAGCAAACCTTAACAATTGATAAAGAAAAAAAGGTGCTGTAAAAAGCTTTTATCCCAAAACTCTTATTGGCTTTAGGTTAAGAAATCTTATTTTTGTTGAAAACGTGAAATTATGCTGAAAGCAGGCGTATTGGGCGCAGGGCATCTTGGGAAAATCCATCTTCGCTTATTACAGGAATCAAAAGAATACGAGTTGATTGGTTTCCACGATATCAACGAAGAATATGGAAAAGCGATCGAAAAGGAATTCGGTTATACCTATTTTAAGAATATAGACGAGCTCATCGCCGCTGTAGACATGGTAGATGTCGTGACACCCACTCTTTCACACTTCGAAGCAGGAAAAAAAGCAATTACTGCGGGGAAACATCTCTTCATAGAAAAACCTATTACTAATACCGTTGAAGAAGCAGACCAACTGGTTGAACTTGCAGATAAGCATGCAGTAAAGGGACAGGTTGGGCATGTTGAACGATTCAATCCTGCGTTTAGAGCAGTGGCATCAAAAATTGAAGCTCCCATGTTCATTGAAGCTCATCGGCTGGCAGAATTTAATCCGCGGGGGACAGATGTTCCCGTGGTGCTGGATTTAATGATCCATGATATAGATGCCATCTTGAGCGTGGTCAAATCTAAAGTCAAAAAGATAAGCGCGAGCGGAGTTTCTGTAATTAGTGAAACTCCTGATATTGCCAATGCCCGGATAGAGTTCGAGAATGGCTGCGTGGCGAATCTTACCGCCAGCAGGATCTCCCTTAAAAACATGAGGAAATCAAGATTTTTTCAGCGAGATGCTTACATTTCAGTAGATTATCTTGAGAAAAAATGTGAAGTGGTGAAGATGAAAGACGCCCCACAGGAACCGGGTGATTTTGATATGATCCTGCAAAACGCTGAAGGCATTAAAAAGCAAATATATTTTGATAACCCTACAGTGAACCCTAATAATGCCATTCTAGACGAGCTGGATTCCTTTGCGAATGCTATCAATAATGATACTACTCCGGTTGTAAGTCTGGAACAGGGAACTGAAGCACTAAAGGTTGCCAAACAAATTATTAATTCATTTAACGAATAGTTCCACTATGAAAAATATTGCAGTTATTGGAGCGGGAACGATGGGCAACGGGATTGCCCATACTTTTGCCCAATTTGGTTACAAGACGAATCTTATAGATATTTCAGAAAAATCTCTTGAAAAAGGAATGCAAACTATCTCCAAAAATCTGGATAGAATGGTTTCCAAAGAGAAGATTTCTGAAGATGATAAAAACAACACTTTAGAAAATATCACCACCTTCACCAGTATATCTGAAGGAGCTAAAAATGTGGATCTCGTGGTGGAAGCAGCAACCGAAAATGTAGATCTTAAACTTTCCATCTTCAAAGAACTGGACGAAGTTTGTTCTGAAGATACCGTGCTGGCCTCGAATACATCTTCTATTTCGATCACCAAAATAGCATCGGCAGTTTCTAATCCGCAGCGGGTAATTGGAATGCATTTTATGAATCCTGTGCCTGTAATGAAGCTGGTAGAAATCATTAGAGGTTACAACACCAGTGACGAGGTGACGAAAGCCATCATGGATCTTTCAGAAAAACTGAACAAAGTTCCTGTAGAAGTGAATGATTATCCCGGTTTTGTTGCGAATCGCATTCTAATGCCAATGATCAATGAATCTATTGAAACTTTGTACAATGGCGTTGCCGGAGTTCAGGAAATTGATACAGTAATGAAACTCGGAATGGCGCATCCCATGGGTCCGCTTCAACTGGCAGATTTCATTGGGCTTGACGTTTGTCTTTCTATCCTTGAAGTGATGTATAACGGGTTCAAAAATCCGAAATATGCCCCTTCTCCTCTTTTGGTGAATATGGTACAGGCAGGAAAACTCGGAGTAAAATCTGGCGAAGGTTTTTATGACTATTCAGAAAGCAGAAAAGCTGAAAATGTCTCAAAACAGTTTTCATAAGAAGGTGCAGCAAAGATTCAGGAGTTACGAATTTGAAACTTTGCACTTTCAGCCTTAACCAATTAAGCACAAATATTGGCAAAAATAATCCCTTTTAAAGCGGTAAGACCTTCGCGGGACAAAGTGGGGCTTGTCACATCCCGTCCATACCAGGAATATTCTGCAGAAGAACTCAAATTTGAGCTGGATCATAATCCTTTTTCCTTCCTGCATATTATCAATCCCGGGTATAAATTTCATAAGCATATTTCGGGAGATCAAAAATTTAAACTTGTAAAGAACCGCTATTCCGAATTTAAGGAAGAAGGCATCTTTATTCAGGATCAACGTCCTTCTTATTACATTTATGAAACCCGTTCCCGCAACCATGCATATTGCGGGATCATTGCTGCTGCGAGCGTTGAAGACTATGAAAATGACGTGATAAAGCGGCACGAAGATACTATTTCGCGAAGGGAGCGGCTTTTCACCGATTACCTGAAAGTGGTAGGATTCAATACAGAACCGGTTCTTCTTACTTATCCAGACAGTGAATTGATCAACCAGATCATTGCTGAAACCATGAAGCAGCGGCCGGAGTATGAATTCACTACTTTAAACAAGGAAAAACATTCCCTTTGGCTCGTAAACCAGCCAGAAGCCGCAAAAAAGATAGCTTCGGAGTTTGAAAAAATGCCGGCCATCTACATTGCAGACGGCCATCACCGTAGCGCCTCCTCTTCTTTGCTGGCAAAGGAGTCAAGAGAAACAAACCCCAATCATTCGGGCGAAGAACCTTATAATTTTTTCCTAAGCTATCTAATTGCTGAAAGCAACCTGCAATTATACGAGTTTAATCGTCTTGTAAAAGACCTCAACGGACTCACCAAAAAAGATTTTCTCATGCAACTCGACGAATGGTTCAGGATCGAAAATCGTGGGGAAGAACTTTATAAACCCTCGAAAAAACACCATTTTTCGATGTATCTTGACGGTGAATTTTACTCGTTGTACCTTCGGAAAACAATTTATAAATTTACCGATTCGCTGAGCGCTTTAGATCCTTTCATCCTGTACACTAAGATATTGCAGCCCGTTTTGGGAATTACAGATCTTAAGGACGATCGTCGCATTGCTTACCTCCCGGGAAAGAATGAACCTTTTGAGGTGAAAAAAGCTGTAGATAAAGGGCATTTTAAGATTGGTTTCGGGATGTTGCCTCCGGGAATTGAGGAAGTCAAAAAAATTTCGAATGAAGGCCTTACTATGCCACCAAAAAGCACTTATATTGAGCCAAAATTGCGCAGCGGATTAACAGTCTATGAATTTTAATACCTTTCAAAAATTGCATTTTCAGGAAGGATTTTAAAAGAAATTAAATGAGTGTTTCAGAAAACATACAAAAGATCAAAGCCGAAATTCCTTCGGAAGTGACGCTGGTAGCCATATCCAAAACCAAGCCTAATGACGACATTTTAGAGGCATATAATGCTGGGCAACGGATTTTTGGGGAGAATAAGATCCAGGAAATGACCCAGAAATGGGAGGAATTGCCTAAAGATATTGAATGGCACATGGTGGGGCATGTTCAGCGCAATAAAGTCAAATATATGGCACCATTTGTATCGGTAATCCATGCTGTAGATTCCCTTAAACTACTTAAGGAGGTAAACAAACAGGCAAAAAAGCATGACCGGGTGATCAATTGTCTTTTACAAATAAAAATTGCAGAAGAAGAGTCTAAGTATGGAATAACAATTGATGCTGCCAAAGAAATCCTTGACTCCGAAGCATATCAAAATATGCAGCATGTAAAAATTACCGGCCTTATGGGCATGGCCACGTTGACTGAAAGTGAGGATAAAATAAGAAAGGAATTTACCTTTTTAAGAACTACATTTGAGGCATTTAAGGAAGAAAATGACAATTTTACGACGCTTTCCATGGGGATGAGCGGGGATTACAAAATAGCCCTGAAATGTGGAACTACCATGATACGTGTGGGAAGTTCCATTTTTGGGGAAAGAAATTACAATTAATACCAAAGAATACATTTGTACGCAATTTTAGACATAGAAACTACCGGTGGGAAATACAATGAAGAGGGGATTACTGAAATTGCCATTTATAAATTTGACGGCCACAAGATAGTCGACCAGTACATTAGCTTAATTAATCCTGAAATTCCCATTCAGCCATTTGTGGTGGGACTAACGGGAATTAATAATGAGATGCTGCGGAATGCTCCTAAATTCTACGAAGCAGCAAAACGCATTATCGAAATTACCCAGGACTGCATTATTGTGGCTCATAATGCCAAGTTTGATTACCGCATTTTAAGGACAGAATATAAAAGATTGGGGTATGAGTTTGAAAGGGAAAGCCTATGTACTGTAGAGCTTTCAAAAAAATTGATTCCCGGGCAAAAATCTTATAGCCTTGGAAAACTGGTGCGGGCACTGGGAATTCCGCTTAGCGACAGGCACCGTGCGAATGGCGATGCACAGGCCACGGTAAAACTTTTTAAAATGTTACTGGCGAAAGATACTGAGAAAGAAATTCTTCGGAATTTGGTTCGAAAAAGCCCAAAGAACCAACTGGATACAAAACTTATCTCTCTTCTCGAGGAACTGCCTTCGATCACCGGAGTCTATTATTTGCACAATTCTGAAGGAGATATCATCTACATTGGTAAGAGCAAGAACATAAAGAAGCGCGTAAACCAGCATTTTACGAGTGACAACCGCAAATCGCGAGAAATTCAGAAGGAGGTGAATTCTGTATCATATGAAGCTACAGGCAATGAGTTGAATGCACTTCTCAAGGAAAATGAAGAAATAAAGCGCAACAAACCTAAATACAATAAATCCCTGACCAGGACAGTTTTTAGCTATGCTTTGTACAAATCTGTAGATGAAGCCGGGTTTATCCATCTGAAGATTGGAAAGGCAGATGGCCGAAAAAAGAATATTACTACTTTCACGAACATGCAACAGGCAAATGCTGTTCTAAATGAGATCGTGGAAAAATACAATCTTTGTCAGCGGTTTACAGGCTTGTATTCCGGGAAAGGAAGCTGCTTCAATTACGGTATTCAAAAATGTCACGGTGCATGTATGCAAAAGGAATTACCAGAGGAGTACAACAAAAGAGTAGAAGAAGTCATTGCCCAATACAGTTATGACACTAAAAATATGCTGGTCATTGACCGCGGACGGGAAATAGATGAGAAAAGTGCACTTCTCGTGGAAGAAGGGGTGTTTAAAGGAATAGGATATTTCAATTTAAATCATCAATTAAATAATATCGAGATCATCAAGTCTATTATCACCCCAATGAAAAGCGACCGCGATGCGCAACACATCATACAGAGTTACCTTAGAAAAAACAGCAGATTAAAAATTATTGAGCTTTCCACACATGAATAAAATTTTACTCCTCCTTTTTACCTTTTCAATCTTTTCATTACAGGCCCAGGAACAAACTTTTAGGACAGAAGACGTGCTTGTAAGTCGGACAGATTTGGAAAGCGATATTTATTCCAAAGATTCTACGGCAAACGCCTTTTACATCTATGAAGAAGGTTATAGCCGCTTTAGGGAAGGTAACGAATTAAGACTGGTCACAGATTATACTGCTAAACTTAAGATTTTAAACAAGGAGGGTTATGACCATGCCAATGTGGAAATAAGGCTGCAAAAGAATGATCGTTCCGAAGAGGAGATTGATCATCTTAAAGCAATCACCTACTATCTTGAAGACGGAATTCAGAAAAGTGAACAATTGGATGCTTCCAAAGTTTACACTGAAGAACATCCTTCTTATGATCTTGTGAAGTTTACTTTCCCGGGACTTCGGCCCGGTGCAGTTATTGTTTATTCTTATGAATTGAGTTCACCTTTTTTCTTCAAATTTAATACCTGGTGGTTTCAGGAAGATATTCCTAAACTGTACAGCAAATTTGTAAGTGAGATTCCTGGCAACTTTAATTATAACATTAAAAAAGTTGGATACCAGAAGTTGGACTCTCAAGAGGAAGAGATCGTAAAAAGATGCTTCTACAAAAGCGCCCCGGAACCCGGTTCCTGTTTGAAAACCGAATATGTGATGAAGAACATCCCGGCTTTTGTGGAAGAAAAATATCTTACTTCACGATATAATTACATTTCCCGCCTTGAATACGAGCTTATTCAAATCACCACTCTTGATGGCCGGGTAAAAAAGTACACCAAGACCTGGGATGATGTGGATCGGGAACTTCGGAAGGATGGTGACCTGGGCAAACAATTAAGAAAAAGTTCTGTCGCAAAGAACCTGCTTCCAGATAGCATTCAGAAACAACCTAATGATCTTCATAAAGCAAAGGCTATCTATGCCTTTGTAAAGGATAACTATACCTGGAACGGAGATTACAAGATATTTGATGATATGAAAATAAAAGATCTTGTAAAAGAGCGAACAGGAAATGTTTCTGCTATAAATACCCTTCTACATAACATTTATGACGAGCAGGGATACAAAGTCTTACCTGTCTTGATGGCTACTCGCAGCAGTGGAGTTCCGTCGAGGCTCTACCCCATTCTAAGCGAATTCAATTACCTTATTGTTCAATTACAGATAGGAGAAGAAAAATATTTGCTAGATGCTACTGAAAAATATCTTGACTTTGGCAATCTCCCCTACCGCTGCCTTAATCATTACGCACGTTTGCTCGATTTTGATGAAGGAAGCTCCTGGATTGATATTGATCCTGAAGAATTTTCAACCGTCACCTTTCACGATTCCTTAAAAGTGAATGCCGACGGCACCTCAACAGGAATCTCCAGACAAATTTTAAGAGGATATCACGCTATCGCGGCAAGAGAAAAACTGGAGGAACTTTCCAACAACGAGATATTTAGCAGCCTTACAAATGCAGCGACACATACAAGAGCGCAAAATGTAACATATACGATTGATCCTGAAAGTGAAGAAAACCTGAACCTCAGTTTTGAGCTGAATAATGAATCACAAAAAATCAATGATCTTATTTATGTAAATCCGTTCAGTTTTCAATTTTTTGATGAAAACCCATTTCAGCTTTCAGAAAGACAATATCCTATTGACTTTGGTTATAAAGATGCGTACTCCTACAGCATAACGCTTCAAATTCCCGAAGGACATGAAGTGGTGGAACTACCCGAGCAGAAATGGATGAAATTGCCACAAAACGCAGGTATGCTTCAGTTCATGGTGCAACAAATGGATGAAAACAATATTAGTGTTTATTGCAGAGTGAACTTTCCTAAGACAACGTATGAACCTGGATATTATCCTTATTTGAAGGAGTTCTTCAATACTTTAATAGATATTCAGAAACAATCTATTATCGTCCTCCAGCAAAAAAGTTAACTTGCAGTAGCCGTTAATAACGATTTTGAAAAAAGAACAGAAAATATCGCCCTGGAGATTAAAGCTACATGAGGTCATCTATGAGGCCGATACGCCTGCAGGAAAAATTTTCGACATTGCCCTGCTTATGGTTATTCTCCTAAGCATTGTACTGGTCATGTTGGAAAGTGTCAAGGAATTGAGTAGGGAATATTACTGGCAGTTCTATACCGCAGAATGGATTATCACCATCATTTTTAGTATAGAATATGTGCTGCGAATCATCGCTATAAATAAGCCTTCCAGGTACATCTTTAGTTTTTATGGCATTGTAGACTTACTCTCCACACTCCCTACTTATCTCGCTTTTATAGGAGGTGGGCACAACCTGCTTTTTGCAGTACGATCACTGCGTTTGTTGCGGGTTTTCAGGATCCTGAAGATTACCCGGTATATAGGAGAATCTAATAAACTTGTAAAGGCACTAAGAGACAGTAGACCAAAGATCCTTGTTTTTCTGTTTGCCGTACTTATTCTTTGCGTGATCATGGGTACTGTAATGTATCTTGTTGAAGGACCCGAGCATGGCTTTACCAGCATTCCCGTGGCTGTATATTGGTGCATTGTAACGCTGACTACGGTAGGTTTCGGCGACATACATCCAGTCACTCCGCTCGGCCAGTTTATAGCCTCTGTCATTATGATCACAGGTTATGGAATTATCGCCGTGCCAACCGGAATTGTAAGTGCAGAATTTTCTAAAGGACAAAAAGATATCCCTGTGAACACTCAGGTGTGCCCTTACTGCAACGAATCAAAGCACCTTGACAAAGCCGAATATTGCCATAACTGCGGAAATAAATTGAATGAATAAGCATTTAATAAGCGTAGTTGGCCCTACAGCTATAGGAAAGACAGCTATGGCTATAGAAATTGCCCGACACTATAATTGCGAAATTATTTCTGCAGATTCCCGGCAGTTTTTCAAAGAAATGTCCATTGGTACCGCCGTTCCTTCGGAAGCTGAATTAAAGGCCGCAAAACACCATTTTATCCAGAATATTTCTGTGGAAGAAGATTACTCTGTAGGTGATTTTGAGCGCGATGCGATCGAAAAACTGAAGGAGATTTATAAACAGAATAATATTGCAGTCATGGCCGGTGGTAGCGGACTCTATGTTAAAGCAGTTACAGAAGGGCTCGATCATTTTCCAGAAGTAGATTCTAAAATTAGGGAGCAGCTTAACGAAGAACTACTCGAAAATGGCATTTTTGGCTTGCAACAAAAACTTCAGGAGCTGGATCCTGTTTATTATTCTAAAGTAGATAAGGAAAATCCGCACCGTATCATCCGTGCGCTGGAAGTTTGCCTTCAAAGCGGAAAACCTTATTCTGCCTTTAGAAATCAACAGAAAACTCCACGTACTTTTCATCCCATTTTTGTGGGGTTGACATCCGACAGAGAAGTCATTTATGACCGGATAAACCAGCGTGTGGATCTTATGATGAAAGAAGGATTGTTGGAGGAAGTAAAAAAATTATATCCAAAAAGGGCATTAAACGCTCTCAATACGGTGGGATATAAAGAGCTCTTTCAATTCCTGGAAGGGAATTTCACTTTAGAAGAAGCGGTTGCAGAAATTAAGAAAAATACCCGTCGCTTTGCAAAAAGGCAACTCACCTGGTTCAGGAAACAACCTGAAATAAAGTGGTTCGATTATCAAACCCCTGCAGAAGAAATTATGGTTTACCTGGAAAGTAAAACTCATGGTTAATTTAAGCTGATCACTGCCCTTCGAATGAATTTGTCATCTTCGGAATAGTAGATAATGGTATATACACCAGACTGGAATTTTCTAAGATCAAGGCTGTAATCTTCCATTTCTCCCGCAGAAACATCAAATCGTGCTGCCATTAAAAAGCGCCCTCGCATATCAAAAACCTCAGCTCTTTGCAGCTGAATATCTTCTGAAGTTTCTACGTACACTACTCCCCTTCCCGGATTTGGATAAATAATAACATATGGAGATCTTTCAGGCTCTGCGGGATCTACGGGAGTTGTCGAGCAGTACTCTTCAGGATCTGTAAGGTTTACCAGCACCAAACAGGATTGAGTAGATCCTCCTGAATAAGTAGCAGTAAGCACTACTTCGGTTGCTCCAATATCTTCACAGGTAAAACGGGCCTGACTTAGTTGCATATCCTGCGGAACCGTGCCATTTGAATTATAAACTTCTTCAGGCGATAAGAAAGCTTCACCGTTTTCATTCAGCTCAAGTACAATAGTTCCTACACATTCCAGTTCTGGAGCGGGAATTTCGTCAGAAATGACATTTACCGTGGTGGTACAGGTACTTACATTTCCAGAATTATCTGTAACCGAAATAACAACCTCCTGCTCTCCTATGTCTTCCGAAGTAAAGTTATTCCTGCTTAAGCTGATATTATCAACTCCGCAGTTATCGCTTGCAGAAATTTCAAGATCTTCTACTGAAATTGCGGCGGTACCGTCTTCTCCTAATTTAAGATCGTAGTCTGAAATGCAGCTTACTTGTGGCGGCAAATTATCAACTACAGTGACTTCTATTTCACAGCTGCCGGTATATTCCCCCCAAAACCTTGCTGTAACAGTTTCAGTTCCTATATCATTACAGGTGAAATAAGATTTGCTTACCTCCAGTTCTTCATTTTCATCGTTTCCGGTGTAATTTAATGTCAAAGTCGCTTCGCCATTTTCATCTAAAGCTAACTCCAAAGAATCGGGACAAGATACCTGCCCGTCCTCATCTTCCTCGTCATATGGCTCTACAGTTATACTTGTTATACATGTATCTACATTTCCCGCGGCATCAAACACAGTAAAAGTTATGTCCTGCTCCCCAATATCTCCAGTCGTAAAATTTGTTTTGCTTAGGGTCATTTCTGCAATCCCGCAATTATCTGTTGAGCCATCGTCAATAATAGTTGGCGATAAAGTTCCAACTCCCTGCTCATTTAGGTGAAGTGTAAAATCAGAGATGCAATTTGCTACGGGAGAGATATTGTCTTTAAGATCTAATTGAAAGGTACAAGTCGCATTTTCCTCTCCTAAACTGGCAGTTAATTTTACTTCTGTACTTTCACTTATCATTGTTCCGGGAGCCGGCAATTGTATCACTTGAGCTTCCGGATTATTTGTTTGCACATTCCTGCGATAATCAGGTACTACAAAGACGCAGCTCTCAGTCAAGCCCTCCGTTCTATTCTCCAGACAAGTAATCTTTAAAGGATCGGGCTCTTCCGGCTGAATAAGCTGAACGTTAAAAGTGCAATATTCCTTATTGCCGTCAGCATCAGTTACCATGAAAGTAATCTCGGTGTCTTCTTCTATTTCGGTTCCCGGTACAGGATTTTGAGTTACAGTAAATGTGCTACAATTTCCGCTAACCACAGCCTCATCTGTATAATCCGGTAGCGAAAAAAGCCCTTCTGAATTGGCATTTTCTGATTTATCTGCCGGACAGGAAATACTCAGTTTCGGTTGATTATTCAGGACAACTTCGAATTCACAGGAATCAGTTTCACCTTCCAAAGTCGCTGTTAAACGAACCGTCATATTTTCCGAAACCTCCGCACCCTTCAAAGGAGTTTGTGTAATTGTGGCTGCGGAATTATTCGCAGTTGCCATTCCAGTATAATCAGGAATGGTAAAAGTACAATCTCCGCCCATGTCTTCGGTTTGAGTACCTGGGCAGGAAATCTCTAAAGGATCGGGCTCTTCCGGTTGAATAAGCTGAACGTTAAACTTGCAATATTCCTTATTGCCGTCAGCATCAGTTACCATAAAAGTAATCTCGGTGTCTTCTTCTATTTCGGTTCCCGGTACAGGATTTTGAGTTACAGTAAATGTGCTACAATTTCCGCTTACCACTGCCTCATCTGTATAATCCGGTAGCGAAAAAAGGCCTTCTGAATTGGCATTTTCTGTTTTATCTGCCGGACAGGAAATACTCAGTTCCGGGTGATTATTCAGGACAACTTCAAAATCGCAGGAAACGGTTTCCCCTTCCAAAGTCGCTGTTAAACGAACCGTTGTATTTTCCGAAACCTCCGCACCTTTCAAAGGAGTTTGTGTAATTGTGGCTGCGGAATTATTCACAGTTGCCATTCCAGTATAATCAGGAATGGTAAAAGTACAATCTCCGCCCATGTCTTCGGTTTGAGTCCCTGGGCAGGAAATCTCTAAAGGATCGGGCTCTTCCGGCTGAATAAACTGAACGTCAAAAGTGCAATATTTTTTATTGCCGTCAGCATCAGTTACCATGAAAGTAATCTCAGTGTCTTTTTCTATTTCGGTTCCCGGCGCAGGAGTTTGAGTTACAGTAAATGTGCTACAATTTCCACTTACCACTGCCTCATCTGTATAATCCGGTAGCGAAAAAAGGCCTTCTGGATTGGCATTTTCTGTTTTATCTGCCGGACAGGAAATACTCAGTTCCGGGTAATTATTCAGGACAACTTCAAAATCGCAGGAAACGCTTTCCCCTTCCAAAGTCGCTGTTAAACGAACCGTTGTATTTTCCGAAACCTCCGCACCTTTCAAAGGAGTTTGTGTAATTGTTGCTGCGGAATTATTCACAGTTGCCATTCCAGTATAATCAGGAATGGTAAAAGTACAATCTCCGCCCATGTCTTCGGTTTGAGTACCTGTGCAGGAAATCTCTAAAGGATCGGGTTCTTCTGAAGCCTCTACTGTTATTGTAAACGTACAGGTATCTGTCTGTCCAAAATCATCTGTAGCAGTGAATTCAATGGAATGGGTGCCCACAGTAAATTCACTTCCGGAAGAATCACCCTTAGTCTGTAAAACGGTAGCAGAACAATTATCTGTCGCAGTAGCAACTGCAAATTCTACTATTGCAAAATCATCACCGGGTTCAGCTGTTACAACTATATCATTTGCACAAGCTATTTCAGGACCTTCCAGACTGTCAAAAGTTGGCGTTCTTTCGTTGATTTCAAGATCAAACTGAATTTTTTCAGGAATATAGCCAATTAGGAAGTAGCTCTTACCAATGACGTATGCATTATTTACATACATTTTATCGCAATCGCTGAAAGCAATATCAACCGGAAATTGAATTTTGGATTTAAAAAAATCCTCCAATTGTAAACTGGGGCTAAAAATTTTTATTCCAAAGGCGTTGTCTTCAACACCATTATCTATGTCTTCAGCTATATCCTGCGCATCTGAAATTCCCAGTTCTTCAAAATTCACAAAATCGCTAAAATTTACTCTTTCTGCGAATTCAACAACGTGGATATAATCAAACTCATCAATTACTATACTGCCCGGAGATTGCACCTTGGAAAGTTGACTTTCGTAGTTCAGATTTTTATCGAAAATTAGTACTGCAGAATCATTATCACCCGCCTGACTGACAAAAACTCTACCCTCAGAATTTACGGCTATACGATACGGAATTTCAACATTATTATTCGTACTCCGCACAACATTTGTAACCTTATCTACGACCCGAATTCTACTGAGCTCATTAGTTTCTGGTCCTTTTTCACCACTGTTGTATTCGGCAATGTAAACATTCTGTTCATCTACGTCTATACCCATAGGCCTGTAGAAAGAAGTGAGAATAGATCTTATATAATTTCCCTGTTGATCAAAAATTTTGATTTGCCCATTATCTTCAAAAGTTTCTCCACCAGCGAAATAATCCGCTATATATATTAAACCATCTTTATCGACAGCTATGTCAAGTGGACTGCTCAATCCAGTAATAAAATTGGCATCAATGACATTTCCGTTAGAGTCTCTTTTTATTACACCACTTCCAAAAGTGAGGGTATAGACATTATCCTCACGATCTGTCGCAATAGCAATGGTAACATCTTCAGAGTTCAAACCTGATAAGGAAAGGGAAACTGTGGGTAAGTCTTTCTTATCAACCCATTCATAGGAAGGAACCTGAATAGCCGGGTTCTGCGCGAAAAGTCCGTTGCCAAAACTCAGAAGAAAAAAAAGAAAAAATAATGTGCCGGAAATGGCATTTTTGAGTACCCTTCTATTGTGCCGGTAGAAATAGGCAGCAAAAAAACATTTATATGAAGATGGGGGTCTTCTCATGGCACGTAGGTTATCTGCAAAGATACAGATAGGGATGGAAGACTCTCAAAACGAACTGTTAACATAAAAATACAAAATACTACCACAACAACTCATTTGTTGCGGTAATATTTTGCAGGAAACTGAAAAACTTTCTAGCTCTCGGCTTCTTCCTTGTTTCTAATCACAAGCCGGAAACCTTCACCGTGGATGTTCAGTATCTCCACGTTCTCGTCTTTTTTAAGGTATTTACGCAGCTTGGCAATATAAACATCCATACTACGGGAGGTAAAATAATTGTCGTCCCTCCAAATTTTTGTAAGTGCAAGTTCTCTTGGCATCAAATCATTTTCATGTAATGCCAGTAATCTTAGCAATTCATTTTCTTTAGGTGATAGTTTAGATGGTTCTTCATCTCTAAACGTAAGGAACCTAAGCTTTGAATTCAGGTGAAAATCACCTATCTGGAATTCGAATTGTTTACTGTCTGCAACACTATCTGTAGCTTTACGCTGCATGATGGCTTTGATCTTCATGAGAAGAACTTCGCTGTCAAAAGGTTTGTTCAGGTAATCGTCTGCCCCTACTTTATAGCCTTTAAGAACATCTTCCTTCATGGCCTTTGCCGTAAGGAAAATAATAGGAATTTCTTCATTCTTTTCTCTTATCTCCTTGGCCAATGTGAAACCGTCTTTATACGGCATCATCACGTCCAGAATACAAAGATCAAAATCATCTTTTTTGAACTTCTCAAAACCTTCCATTCCGTTTTTGGCATGAGTAACTTCATAGTCATTCATGGCCAGGTAATCTTTTAATACCGTTCCAAAGTTCGGGTCATCTTCTACAAGTAAGATTTTTTTATTTTCAGTTTCCATATTTAAGATATTAGTGGTAATTTAATTATAAATGTACTTCCTTTTCCTTTATCACTTTCCACGGAAATATCGCCGTGATGATCGTCAACAATTCTTTTTACATACGCCAGGCCTAAACCATGACCTTTTACATTATGTATATCACCGGTATGTTCCCGGTAAAATTTTTCAAAAACCTTTTTCTGAACAGTTTTGCTCATTCCGCTGCCCTGGTCTCGCACCTTCATTACAATGTAATTTTTGACATTTTCAGTATAAATATCAATCTTAGGATTCTCGGGTGAGTATTTCACAGCGTTATCCAATATATTGACTATTACATTTGTAAAATGGGTAGGGTTTGCCAGAATCGAAGATCTTAAAGCGCCTTTGTGGGTTTGCACATACCCGCCTCCATCTTCCACAATTAATTCTATATGGGTGATGGCTTCTTCGATAATTTCATGAAGGTCGAGCCTTTCTTTTCTGAGATCCAGTTCATTTCTTTCAAGCCGCGAAATCCTTAAAACGTTCTCCACCTGCGCATGCATTCTTCGATTTTCATCTCTTATCATCTTATGATAATGCGCCACCTTATCTGGATTTCCGGAAACCTTTGGGTTCTTGATCGCATCTAAAGCCAGATTAATGGTGGCAATAGGTGTTTTGAACTCGTGGGTCATATTATTAATAAAATCCGTTTTAATTTCTGAAATCTGCCGTTGTCTAATAAGCTGTGATAGCGCACTTGAATATGCAATTACGATAATGAGCGTAAATATGATCGATAATGCAGCCATAAGTGTGATGGAAGAGAGTACTAGCTTTTTCTTTCCTGTAAAATTCACGTATAACTGGTAATTATTCAATCCATCTTCATCCACAAAGATAGGTACCCTGTAAGTGGCCGGTGATTCAAGGTCAAAATTCTCTGAACGTACCTTGGTAGCCAGCCCGCCATCATAAATACCATATTCAAAAGCTGTGTTCAGCTCTCTTCTTTTTAACTCCTCGGTGAGTGTTTGCTGCAGGAAAGCTTCGGAAACTCTTTGATGAATGGGCATTCTACCCGTATAATCCATCACTGTTTCCCTAATAAGTTCTTTCTCTACCTCGTTCATTCGAAAGATGTTCTGTAACCTGTTTCGGGAGCTCTCAAAATCATTTCCAAGACTGTCGTTTTTCACAAATTCCGCAGCCTTCGTATTGATTAATTGCTTGAACCGGGCGGTATCAATGGCCGCATCCAAAAAGGCAGTTGACAACCTGTAATCGTCCTCAATGACACCTTCGGAATAACCAAAAACTTCTTCAGATTTCTTATTGCTTTCAACTTTAAAAATTTCACTTACCGAAGTACTGTCTGCATCTGTTCCAAGACTATCAATTACATCCTGAAGCGCAAAATAATAACTCTCCAATTCCTTTTGCTGCAGCTCATTGGAAACCTTCCGTAAAATCTGTTTTGCATTGAAAGAGAATTGTTCTTCCTTGGTTTCGACCGTGTTTTTAATCCAGTAGCCCTGAACAAAAATAATTCCTATAAGAGATAGGCTCATAAGAACCACAAGAAGAAAAAATAATCTTTTGTTCATATCCTCAAAAGTATGATTTTAACATTTACGGCCTAAATGGTTTAACCAAAAGTTAACAAAAGAAATCTAGAATTCACGAGGTCTTAAGAAGATTTTGATGGATTTTTCGCACTTCTTTTTGAGTGTTGGAAAGATCTTTATTTTCAATGATAAAGTCGGCCAGTTTCAGCTTCTTTTCATCCGGCCACTGATTGTTCATTCGAGCCTCAATTTCAAAAATTTGTGACTTATCCCGTTCCTGAACTCTCTTTATCCTCTCTGCACGATCGGCAACTACAAGAATCGAGAAATCACACTTTTTATAACCACCTTTTTCAAAAAGAATGGCAGCTTCATAAATAACATATGGGGCAGCCTGTTTTTCTTTCCAGTTTCCGAAATGTGCAGCTACCTGTGGATGGATAATATTGTTGAGTTCCTCCAGCATTTCAGGATCACTAAAAACTTTCCCAGAGATATATTTCCTGTCCAAAGTATTCTCCCGGTAGGCCTGGGTTCCAAAAATGGCAATTATTTGCTCCTTTACTTCTTTAGATTCATTTTGCAG
Organism: Salinimicrobium maris; assembly: GCF_049680855.1. Taxonomy (NCBI): domain Bacteria; kingdom Pseudomonadati; phylum Bacteroidota; class Flavobacteriia; order Flavobacteriales; family Flavobacteriaceae; genus Salinimicrobium; species Salinimicrobium maris. Next base: position 39,364 of record NZ_JBMPGS010000003.1, read on the forward strand.
TTTACGCGCTTCTTTATCGGCGATATATACCGGAACACCCAGTTCAGCAAAAAAACCAGCTACTGTGGTTTTTCCGCTCCCAATCCCGCCTGTAAGCCCTACAACTTTCATTTTTTTATTATAAACTGAATTTTCTTTTCATTGAGACGCAGATTTTTTACAAAATCTGGCTGATCTGCAATCCTTGGAATAAGAAAATTTTGATTTTGATTTAAATCATTAAAATCCCCTACAACCCTAAAATCTGAAGCCTCTACCCTGCTAAAATCTTTGAGGTTTACCTGATAAAAAACCAGGATTTCTTTTGGAAAGATAACCACATTTAAACCTTCCGGAACATTTATCAACTCCACCGGAATTTCCAATGACCCTTCTGTAACCTTCTCCACATCAAGATTGTAATTTACCCTTTTTTGATAAACCGTGACTTTCTCCAGCCCCGAAGTATCAATTGCGATGCTGCCAGAAAGATCTCTTTTCACGTCATTTATAACAAGTGGCACTGTGGTTACACTATTTAAGGTATCTATGATATTATCTGGCCCGCTAACCGTCACCGAATCGGGTTCTAAACCCAGTCGATCTACAGCTGCATATCCTGCGCCAAAGCTTAGTTTTATCCTCGATGCAACAGGTATTCTTTTCTCCTGCCGCTGCTCAAAATTGATATAGATCTCATCCCTAAGAAATTCACTATCCTCAAAATTCAAATTCAGCTGTTCGCGAATTTCTTTTCTGTGCTCATCAATGATGTAAACCAGTCTTTGGTCTTCCTGTGGTAAATTGGAAATATCTATAGATAAAGTTGGAGTGATAAGGGAAAACCAGGCGATTTTAAAGCCATTTTCAATCATTCTTAACTGCAGCTGCTGTTCATTTTCCGGAGAAATAACTTTATCTGGCGGCACATTTACATATTCTACAGGAATTTCAATGATTTCATTATACACCTTTGAAAACTGAACGAAAATCCAGATAACCACCGCAAAAAAAAAGAAAAACAGGAAAGAATTAAAATTGGTTCTTTTAAATCTTGTTCGGGTAATGGCTTTTAAATTATCTAGCATTTTTAAAGAATAACTTTGGAAATCTTTTGCGAGGATCGTCTTTCCTTAGCCTAATATAGTAGGTAGAACGGCAGAAACCAAACCCATAACCCAGAAATTGAACCAGCGTTGCCCAAACAGTCATAAAACCTATTCCCAGGTTCTTATTTTGAGCTGAAGCATCAATGAAGATGAAGATAAAATACCCCAGAAAGAGGTACAAAAAAGCCATAAATCCTATGGAGCCCAGAATAATTGCCATAATGAATCCTGCGGAAAAGAATGTTGGAAACCAGAAGGTAATCTTATTTGATTCTGGGTGCCAGGAATTAAGGATTGGCCGCACCAGACCGAATTTGTACACCTGCCTGTAGAACTTTTCCCAATCTATCCTTCTTTTATGAAAAACGACAGCATTGGGAAAAAATCTTGTCTCAAAACCACTTTTTTGAAGCCTTAGTGCAAGATCTGGGTCCTCGCCAGGATGGATATCGCCAAAGCCGCCACTCTCTATGAACGCTTCTGCAGAAATTCCCATGTTGAAACTCCGCGGCTGGAACTTGCCCACCGCTTTTTTCTTTCCTCTAATTCCCCCTGTCGTAAAAAGGGAAGTCATAGCGTAGTTTATGGCTTTCTGAACTGAAGAAAAGCTTTCATGTGCCGCATCGGGGCCGCCAAAACAATGCGTAAAATTCTTTTTTAATTCCGCAGCAACATTTTTCAGGTAATCGGGAGGTAAGATTACATCTGAATCCAGGATAAGAAAGTAATTACCTTTGGCTTTTTTCATCCCAAAATTACGCGAATCGCCCGGGCCGGTATTTTTCTTTTCGTAATAACTTATGTCCAGTCTTTTCGAAAAGCAATGCACCATATCTCTTGAAGTTATGGAAGAACCATCTTCCACAATGACCACCTCAAACGGATTTTCAAAATCCAGTTGCTCCATACTTAGCAGCAACTCCCTGGTTTCTTCGGGCCGGTTGTAAACGGGAATAATGAAAGAAAAGCTGATGTCCATACCGTAAAAGTAGGAAGAAAAATCTTGTAAGGAGAAAAGCCTATAAAAACAAGGCTGTTCAGATAACTGAGCGTCATCCTGAATTTACTTCAGGATCTTCCATTTGGTTAATTACCAGTTCTAAGAAGCTGAAACAAGTTCAGCTTGACGGCAGAGATATTTGAACAGCCTCATTAGTTTATTTGTTGCTCATGCAACCAATTATCCTGAAAAAGGTTCAGGATATAATCTGTTTCCGAAGGAGAATTATTTCTCTTCCTGGTCTCTAGTAAAAGCTTCCATCACCTGCTGGCTCACTCCCATGTTTGAGAATCCGCCGTCATTGTAAAGATTTTGAAGAGTCACTCTCTTCGTAAGATCAGAGAATAAGGTGATGATATAATTTGCACAATCCATACCTGTAGCGTTTCCAAGCGGCGACATTTTATCTGCATACGCGATGAATCCGTCAAAACCTTTCACACCTGTACCGGCCGTGGTTGGCGTTGGAGACTGAGAAACGGTGTTTACACGCACATTTTTTTCTTTTCCGAAGAAATATCCAAAGCTACGCGCGATAGATTCCAGATATGCTTTGTTATCTGCCATATCATTATAGTCAGGAAAAACTTTTTGAGCCGCGATATAAGACAGCGCCATAATACTTCCCCACTCATTCATCGCATCTTTTTTGTAAAGACTCTGCATGGTTTTATGGAAAGAAACCGCCGACACATCCCATCCTTTAGTAGTGTAATCGTAGTTCATATCAGTATAATGATTTCCTTTACGAACGTTTACAGACATCCCGATTGAATGCAGTACAAAATCAATTTTTCCTCCCAGGATTTCCATTGCTTTTTCTACAAGGTTGTCAAGGTCTTCTACTTTTGTAGCATCTGCAGGAATGATTTCAGAACCTGTTTTTTCAGCAAGATCTTTAATACTTCCCATTCTCATGGCGATTGGCGCGTTGGTCAAAACAAATTCACCGCCTTCTTCGTGCACACGTTCAGCTGTTTTCCAGGCAATCGAATTTTCATCCAATGCTCCAAAAATAATTCCTTTTTTTCCTTTTAGTAGATTATATGACATGGTCAATTTTTTAGTTAGAGTTAGCGTGTAAAGATAACAAAGATTTTAATTCAGTAAAGCTTTTGCGTGGGCAACCGCCGATTCGCTCCTGGTGTTCCCACCCAGCATCATCGCAAGTTCCTCTATCCTGTCATCTCCTTTAAGCTCCTTAATATTGGTGATGGTGCTGTTCACCGCATCTTCTTTGTAAATCTTGAAATGACTGCTTCCTTTTCCGGCAATCTGCGGTAAATGCGTGATGGCGATAACCTGCATAGAACTTCCCATCTTCTGAAGAATTCCACCCATTTTCTGCGCAATATCCCCGGAAACTCCGGTATCGATCTCATCAAAAATGATGGTAGGTAATTTGCTGTAGGTGGCGAGAATACTTTTCACCGCCAGCATGATCCTGGACATTTCCCCGCCCGATGCCGCTTTTTTCATTTCATTGAAGTTTCCGCCTTTGTTGGCAGCGAGTAACCACGTAAGTTTGTCCTGCCCGTTTGAGTAAACTTCCTGCTGCTTTTCCAGCTGAATTTTAAGATTGGCATTCGGCATTCCGAGATCTGCCAGAATTGTTTCGATCTTTTTGATGAATTCCGGGATGACGGCTTTACGACTATCATGTAAAACTGCAGCCAGTTCTTCCAGCTCTTTTCTCTTTGCTGAAATGGCCTTTTCAGCTTTGCTTATTTCTTCATCGGCATTTTCGGAAATCGCGACTTTTTCAGAAAGGTCATTTTCAATCTCTTTTAATTCTGAAACCGTAGAAGCCATATGTTTCTTCTGAAGGTTATACAGCAACTGCAGGCGTGCATTCACCTGCTCCAGCTCTTCAGGGTTGGCTTCTACTTTTTCCAACGCATTTTCAAGTTCCACCGCAATATCATCAAGTTCAATAAAGACGCTCTGCAAACGCTCATAAAGCTGCTGGTAAGATCCTGAAATAGCCGAAATCTTCTGAAGGCTGTTCTTCGCTTCTTTTAAGGTGCTGTTCGCTCCAATCTCTTCCTGCTGAATTGAATTTACAGCAACTCCCAACTGCTCCTTCAGCTCTTCTACGTTGCTCAGCTCTTCATAACGCTCTTCCAGTTCCGCCTGCATTCCGTCTTCCAGTTTAGCAGAACGAAGTTCGTTCAGAAGAAAAAGATTATAATCATATTCTTTTGTAGCCTGTGCCTGCCCTTCTTTCAGCAGCTCCAGCTCCTTCTGAAGTGCTTTATATTCCTGTAAGTATTTTCTGTATTTCTTTAATGAATCGGCATTTTTGGCCAACACGTCCACGACCATGAACTGATAATCGTTATCACCAAGGCTTTGAGTCTCATGCTGACTGTGAATATCCAACAGGTGCTCGCCTAAAGCCTGCAGCGAATTCAGGTTCGCCGGAGTATCATTGACAAAAGCACGTGATTTTCCTGAAGGAAGAATTTCCCGTCTTATGATCGTCTGCTCTTCATAATCAAGATCTTCAGACGTAAAAAGAGGCTGCAGGTTATATGGAGAAACATTAAAAGTTCCTTCTATGACACATTTTTTCTCATTATTACGAATGGCGCTGTAATCTGCCCGCTTTCCCAACAACAGCGAAAGCGCCCCCAGCATAATAGATTTTCCTGCCCCGGTTTCCCCGGTAATAATGGTAAACCCCTCCTGAAGATCCATCTTGATATCTTCAATGAGGGCGTAATTTTTTATAGAAAGCGTTGTAAGCAATGGGTTTAAAATTTGGGATAAAGATACGTGAGATTTTATTCCAAATCAAAGATTAGGTATTTGTTGTTTGTTGTTCTTCAGTTGTGGGTTGAAACACCTAGTCTACCTAACGGTTTTATATTTTCCGAAGATTATAGCTGTGAGTAATAAGCCCACTCCAAACCCTGTAAATAAACCTTGTGCAGAATCTGAAAGATCTATAAAACGAGAGAGTATTTGTGAAACAGCAGTTACAATGATTCCAATGGATATTAGAATCAGGGTTTTTCGTTTGGTTATTTTTCTCATTTGTTGTTTTTATTATTAGTATTCCAACTTTGATGGATGTTACAACATTTTGAGCCTGATTCTACAAACCGCTTGTGGAAATCACATATCCACTTAACTATTAACTACCTAATATTGCTCCACCTTTCAGCAAAGGTAGGAGCCATATTATTAAGCGCATCCACTAATTGCGGGGTCGAAACTGAAGGTCCGCCACTGTAGACCTGTTGAATTTCATCTGCCTTGGCATCAAAGAATGTGCGCACCAATAAAGAATTTGGCCTGCTGCGATTCATATCATTTAAGTCGAGTATGGCAGTAGTGATCCCTGCTTTACCATTCTCTGGAGACATGTACATTAAATCAAGTCCTTTACGATGATACGTATACAATGCCTGTCGATGACCAATAAAAGCATTTGAGAGCAATTCGTTGTTTAACTGAAATCTTGAACGATTTCCATTTCCCGCACTCCAGCCACTACGTTGAGATTGTTGAGCAGTACCAATAATTTGATTGGCTGTTTCAAAATAGGAAGTTCCACCTTCCTCTTCAAAAGTATCGGCATCCAACCCCAGCATGGTATAAACATAAAAACTAACTACCGAGGTAAGATTGGAATTGAATTGGGTTGGACTGTAATCTAACGATTCGTATTCTGTATAGGTAAAACTGAACTGTTCATCGTTGTAATTGAATACAGGGCTTACCATTGTTGAACCATAGACCGGCCTGGAAGATTGTACCTGGATGCTTCCGCTAAAAGAGTTTGTATTGGGATTGTACTCCCTAATGTTGATGAACATGCTACAATTAATCCTTTCCTGCGGCGCAAATTCCCTATTGGTCCATTTGGTTTGATTGACAAATTCGGTTAAAGAATTTTCCAGCGTTTTAAAAATGGTAATATTGGTGCTACCAGTTTGCTCCGCGTTTACAATGACTTCACAATTTAGCTCCTGTCCAAAACCTAAGGCCACAGTAAAAATTAAAACAAGAGAGCAGCACCACTTACGCATGAAATAACCCGATTAGTTCTTTAATAATATCATTCGCCACCTGCTTTTTCGGCTTTAAAGCAAAATCCTTTTTCTCGCCTCCTTTAAAAAGAATCGAAATTTTATTCGTTTCCTTTTGAAAACCGGCACCCTCGTCTTTTAGGGAATTAAGTACAATAAAATCCAGTTTCTTTCTTTTCAATTTTCCAAGGGCGTTCTCTTCCTCATTTTCAGTTTCAAGCGCAAAACCTATCAGGATCTGTTCCTTTTTCCTTTCCCCAAGGCTGGCCAGAATATCCGGATTCTTTTGCAACTCTAAAATGAGGTTTTCGCTGTTCTTTTTTATTTTTTGTGTCGCCACATTTTTTGGCCGATAATCTGAAACCGCCGCCGAAGCGATTGCGGCATCCATTTTTTCAAAATGCTCGTGCGCGGCATCATACATTTCCTGAGCAGATTTCACCCTGATTACCTCAATTCCAAAACCGGGATCGGTCAAATGTGTAGGACCTGAAATGAGAACAACTTCTGCTCCCATTATTGCTGCTGCTTTCGCCAGTTCGTAACCCATTTTTCCGCTGGAATGATTCCCTATAAAACGAACAGGATCAATGGCTTCGTATGTAGGGCCGGCAGTAATTAAGATCTTTTTATTCCGAAGCGGTAAGGATTCAGAAATGTGGTTTTCGATGAACTTTAGGATTTCTTCCGGCTCGGCCATTCTTCCTTCTCCTGAAAGTCCGCTGGCAAGTTCTCCCGTACCTGCAGGAATCATAATATTCCCGTAAGAAATGAGCTTTTGAAAGCTATCTTTGGTGGAAGGATGCTGGTACATATCCAAATCCATCGCCGGAGCAAAATAAACAGGACATTTAGCTGAAAGATAGGTGGCAAGCAAGAAATTATCTGAATTCCCAGATGCCATTTTTGAGAGGGAATTGGCTGTGGCTGGTGCAATGAGCATAAGATCTGCCCAAAGGCCCAATTCAACATGGTTATTCCATTGTTGATTTTCATCTTCCTCCTTTGTAAAAGAGGAAAAGACTTCATTTTTTGAAAGAGTTGATAAGGTAAGTGGTGTTATAAAATCTTTTGCGGCAGGAGTCATCACGACTTTCACCTCTGCCCCTGCTTTCACCAACAACCTTACCAGGAAAGCTGTTTTATAAGCGGCAATACCAGCAGTAACACCTATTAGTATTTTCTTGCCGCTTATAATTGACATAATTATCTATTCTTCGCTTTTTGTGTTGCGAAAATATACTTTGTCTTCCAACCATTCCTGAACAGCTAAAGAATGAGGCTTCGGAAGTTTTTCATAAAATTTGGAAACTTCGATTTGTTCTTTGTTTTCAAAGATCTCATCAAGACTGTCATTGTAAGTAGCAAACTCATCAAGTTTCTCTAAAAGCTCCTTTTTGATCTCGGTATTGATTTGAGAAGCTCTTTTAGAAATAATTGAAATTGCTTCGTAAATGTTATTTGTAGGCGCATCAACTGAATTTTTATTCAGCGTGGTAGTGTTAACGGGCGCGTCTGTTCTTTTTAGATCCATCATAATACTTCTTGATTATAAATTTTGTTGTCTTGTCTCAATATCTGAAAAGGCAGCATCGGCCTCAGAGATAAATTCTCCTTCGGGATAATACCTTTTATAGTCGTTGTAATATTTCAATGCTACTTCCAGCCTTTCTTCCATCGCGTAAGCATAAGAGTTGATCGCATAAAGGTAAGCCGACTCTAGTTTGTAAAAGAAGGCCATTTCACGAAATGGGGAACCTGGATAATCTAGCAGGAAATTATCAAAAGCAGTAATAGCTGCTTTATAATTTCTTGTATGGTGGTATTGCTTGGCTATTTCATAGGCTTTCTTTTCAAGCTTTACGCGCAGTTCAGTCACCAGCACATTAGCTTCATCCATTTTTTCACTCTCCGGGAAACGATTTATAAAAGTCTGTAATTTACCAATGGCCTTAATCGTTTCTGTTTGGTCCAGGTCATATCGCGGAGAAAGAAAATAGTAACTTTTCGCGCCTTTAAAAGCGCCTTCTTCAAGTTTATCACTTTCCGAATAAGATTCCACGAAGCGCTCAAACTGATATCCCGAAAGGAAATAATCTCCCAGCTCGTAATAGGTATCAGCATACAGGAACATTAATTTCTGCGCCTGGGGTTTCCCTCTGTACGCAGGAACGATTTGCTCAAAAAGCCTAAGGGCTTTCCTGAATTTTCTTCGTTCATTACCTTCACCGGCCTTGGCTTCATTGTACAGTTTCTCTGCAGTACTATACTTCAAACCGGTGTCCTCGCTTTTTAAAACTTTTTGATACTGACTGCAGGATGCAGCTAAGATCAAAATACTAAGTAAGAGTATTCCTTTTTTCATTCTTTGTAAAAACATCTGGCAAAAGTACTCTTTTCTGCCATATTATAAAAACTTTCATAACAGGCATATTTTTTTCCAAATACCTGTAGATACAGGTGCTTCACCCGTCCTGTTAAAAACGTTCTACAAAAGAATTTATTTTATCTGTAAGATTTCCACTTGCTTCTACCAATGGTAGCCGCAAATTATTGCTGCAAATGTCCTTTTTGGCTAACAAAGCTTTTATTCCTACAGGATTTCCCTCAGCAAAAATAAGATCTATGGAAGGAGCGATGCGATAATGCAAATCATAAGCCTTATCTACCTGCCTATCCAGACCCAGTTTTACCATTTCTGAAAATTCTGAAGGAAAACCCTGCCCAATGACAGAAATTACTCCATGCCCGCCTGCAAGCACCATAGGCAAGGTGATCATATCATCTCCTGAAATAATCAAAAAATCTTCGGGCACAAGGCTTTTTAACTTCATCGCCTGCACTATATCTCCCGCCGCTTCTTTAATGCCAATGATATTATCAAAATCTTGCGCAAGTCGTTTTACTGTTTCAGGGAGCATGTTTGAGGCTGTTCTTCCGGGAACGTTGTAAAGGATCACAGGAATCGGGGAAGCCTCGGCTACCACTTTAAAATGCTGATAAATTCCCTCCTGGCTGGGTTTACTGTAAAATGGAGAAACCGAAAGTACTGCCTGGAATGCAGAAAGATCTGTGCTTTTCAATTCCTGGGCTACAGCGGCGGTGTTATTCCCACCAATTCCCAAAACCAGTGGTAATTCCTCATTGTTTTCAGCTATAACTGTTTCAATAACTAGCTGTTTCTCTTCCTTATTCAAAGTGGCACTTTCAGCTGTGGTTCCTAAAACCACCAAGTAATCCACCCCATTTTCAATCTGAAACCTTACAAGCTTTCTCAGGGCTTCAGCATCTACAGTTTTATCATTCTTAAAAGGTGTAATTAAAGCCACTCCTGTGCCAACAAATTCGTTCATTCTCTTATCTTGTTTAAAATTTTTAAATACTTCTTCAGTTCTGAAATAAAGATCTCAGGTTCCTCAAATTTGGCAGCAATAGAGATGTCAAAAATGTCATTTTCTGCCTTACTTCTCGCAACCTTTAAAGAGGCTGTAGAAGCTGCTGCCATTAAATTCAAAAGCTCATTTTCATTTTCAGGAAAAGCAATTAATAAATCATATTTATGATGGACAAAATCCCGCACTTCCTCGCTTCTAAAATTTCCATTCCATGTAATTTCTGAAGCCGTAATAACCAAACCTTTAAAATCTTCTTTCCCTGCTGAAATTTTGGTTACAAGAACCAGTTGAAAATCCTGCTCATTAACCTTTAGAAAATCTCTGAGCTTTACAAAAGCATCAATGATTTCAGTCTTAGCATGATCCAGAAGAACAACGATGCTTTTCACTTCTTTAGACTCTTCAGAAAATGCTCTTTTCTGAAGCAAAGCTGCCACTTTTTTCCTGGCAAACCCAAGCTTTATATTATAAATAACCACGATGCAAAATTAGTTATATATTACACATGCCGGTATGTGTATTAAGAAATTATGACTAAACTAGGTTAAGGAGGCGCAGCTTCTTTTCCCTGGTAGAAAAGAATAGAAATATCATTAAGAAAGCAGCAAATCTTGTAAGGAGTCCGGCAAGTTCAACGCTAACATCTTTAGTGTAAAAAATTGCCATATCCTGCAGCACATTTGAAAAAATAAAGGAAAGTATAAAGCAAATGAAGTAAACAGATTTCCGGGAAAAAGAATTGAGGTAATAAATTAAACCTGTAACGGCAAGAACCAAAAGACTCAGATAAAACAAGATGTATATCAAAAACTGAAAGCCGTCCCTAAAATTCGTTTTTATTTCTACCACATGTAGAGAAAGTAAATAGGAATAGATACCCACTACAAGAACAAAATAGAATCTAACCCGCCTTCTTCCTTTGGAATATTCGGTATAAAGAACTACTTCCTTAAACAGGAACCAGAAACAAATAAGCCAAAAGCTAACAGCTAAATAGTTAAAATACCAGAAATCACTAAAAACATTTGCAATACCGGCAAAGAACAACCCAATAAAGAAGCCATAATAATTAGATAGAGAACCAGAGATATTTTTGTGGAAAAACCCGAACAAAGAGAGAATCAGCAAGAATTGAGAAACATCCTGCAGCCACGTGATCTCATAAAAAATACCGAGGATTCCCAGGAGAAGAACAGCAGAGCCCAAGAAACCGGACAAAAATTTTAGCTTGAATGTCCATCTAAATAACTGCAACATCATTAATTAATATTCTTGAATCCAGATTCTGTCCTTCACGAATTTATTTTAAAAGATCAAAAACATCCCCAAATTCCAATCCACCTGCGGTTGAGTGAATACTTCACCAGGCAGTAAAACATGAATATATGAAAGGTGGGAAAAAAGAGATTCACACTTATATCCTGCAATATATATAGCTTAAAGTACAAAGATAATTCAGAAACCAGAAGCGAAGCTGAAGCCAACATCAACCACAAGGAGGTCCAATGAGATTTAATTAAATAACCCGTAAAAGCAATTGCAAGTAAAACCGAGAGCAAAACAAGATACAAATAGGTGGCAATCGTATAAGATGGTATTACCTCAGGCACGGTATCGGCCATAGTGTAGGTTAAAAATCCAAGAAAGCTATACATGATCAGGAGGGAAATCATTTCAACCTTGTGCAGATAAGCTCGCGGAAATCCAATTATTCCGCACAAATACCAAAGAAGAATTCCTACACTAAATAAGACCATCACCGCCAAAGGATAATTGCTAAAGCCATTCGTCATAAGAATATCCCGGGCATAAAAGCAAATAATAACGATCACCATGGGCCAAAATATTCGATCGGCCTTCTTAAAGTAGTATAAAAGGAGCGTTGGAACCATAGTGAAATTAGCCACTTTATAAACGGTGGGAAGTTCAAAAAAAGAACCTATACTAAAAAGCACCGCCAAAATAAGAAAGGTGATAAAAATCACGCCGGTTTGTTTCAATCTTTAATGATTAGACCTGAGGCGACTAAAATAGAAAAATTAAGATTTCTACCACAAGAAAAAACGGATTTTCCATTCTTTTTCCCATTTTTCCGAAGATTCCTTAAGAGGCTATTCTTTGGTAAATATTACATGCCTGATTAAAATGAAGGAAATTCCTTAATTTTGAGAATTGTTTTAAATGACATCATGAAAGCACCTTTTTTGATATTTTCAGCACTTCTTCTCACCTTAATTTCATGCGGTGAAACAAATTATAAAGTTTCCAAAATAGAGGGAAAACAAATTGCCATAAAAGATTCTATCCTTGCCAATGATTCAATCTTAGATTTTATAGCACCTTATAAAGAACGCTTAGCACAGGAAATGGATTCGGTACTGGCCTACGCACCAAACAACCTTAGCGAAACAAATAGAGATCTTAATATAGCCCTTGGAAATATGATGGCAGATGCCGTTATGGAATTATCTAACCCTGTTTTTAAAGCCAGGACCGGGAATAATTTGGACATGGTACTCCTAAATCACGGCGGGATACGCTCATCCATTAATAAAGGTGCAGTTACTACAAAAACTGCCTATCAACTTATGCCATTCGAAAATGAGGTGGTGGTCGCACATTTAAAGGGAGAGCAGATCAAGGAAATCGTACGTTATCTTATTGAAGGACAAACTGCTCATCCCATTGCAGGAATGGAACTTGCGCTTGATGCTAATAACGAAATTCAAAAAGCTCTTGTGCAGGGAAAACCTATACAGGACGATAAGATCTATTATGTAGCCACCAACGATTATCTTTATGAAGGAGGGGACAATATGAACTTCTTTTCCAAATCTCAGGAAGTAACAGCTCTGGATTATAAGATTAGAAATATACTCATAGATTATTTTAAGTTAAAGGACACCATTGCTCCTGTAGTTGATCAAAGATTTATTAGAAACTAAGATGGAAAGAAGAACTTTTTTGAAACAAACGGCAGCCGCAGGAGCCGTGGCCAGCGTGGGAAGTTTAGGATTATTCTCATTTTCTCCGGAACAAAAGCGAAAACATATTACCATTCTACACACCAATGATGTGCATAGTCATATCGAGCCTTTCGACCCTACTGATGCAAAATTTCCAAATCAGGGAGGAGTAGCACGAAGATATACCCTAATAAATAACATTCGGAAAGAGAACCCCAACACGCTCCTGCTCGATGCCGGCGATATTTTCCAGGGAACACCTTATTTCAACTTTTATGGGGGTGAACTCGAGTTTAAGCTCATGAGCAAAATGGGTTATGATGCCGCAACCATTGGAAACCATGATTTTGACAATGGAATTGACGGACTCTTCGCACAACTACCACATGCCAATTTCAGTTTTCTAAGCGCGAACTATGACTTTAGCAATACGGTACTGGACGGTCACACCAAACCATACCAGGTTTTCACCAAAGACGGATTAAGGATTGGCGTATTTGGCCTCGGAATTGAACTCGACGGACTGGTGAACAAAAAATTATACAAAGAAACCGTTTATCTTAATCCTGTTGAAACGACCCAGGAAATTACCCGCCAATTAAAGAATGATGAAAATTGTGATCTCATTATTTGCCTTTCACATTTAGGCTACCATTATAGAAACGAGAAAATTAACGATCTAAAACTAGCTTCCCTTACTAAGAATATTGATCTAATTATAGGAGGACACACTCATAGTTTCCTTGAAAAACCTACTGTGCAAAAGAACAGCGAAGGAAAAAATGTGCTGGTGAATCAGGTGGGCTGGGCCGGACTTAGATTGGGACGTATTGATTTCTACCTTGACAATAATGGAAATTCAACAGCCGAAGGAGCAACTATTATCGTATAGCAGTCTCAAAAAAGGTATTTTAGGGCTTACTTTTTTTAGCAACCCGCATATTATTTCTGCTCATTAAATAGATCCTGAAGTTTTTCTACTTTTAATGGTTTGGAAATAAATCCTGCTAAAAATGGATATTGATCCCGTTCTTGCGTAAGGTCTTCAATAGACGAAGACAACATATAGATTTTAAACTGTTCACGAATCTCGTTATCAAAGTTTTTGAACTCCTCAAGTACCTCCCAGCCGGTCATTGAAGGCATGTTGATATCCAAAAACAGCACTGTAGGCCTTGCTTCTGAAAGATTTGCATACTCCTTACTTATTACCTGCAGCGCATTCTCTGGCTTCTCAAACAGTCGAACATTTGCTTCCCTGTCAAACCTCTTTATAGTATAATTACAAATCAAATTATTAGTCGAGTCATCATCAATGACTATAAAGTGATGTATTTTCTTCATTTTTGAGAAGTAAGTTCGAAGTTTCTTCTTTAAACTCTAAGGTAAATTTTGTTCCGTGATTTACTTCACTTTCCACGCTAATTTTTCCTCCAAGCAGTTCTGCCTGTGTTTTCACAAGAAATAATCCCATTCCTTTACCTTCTACGTGATCATGGAATCTTTTGTAAAGTCCAAAAACCTGTTGGTTCTTTTTTGACATATCAAAGCCCAGGCCATTGTCTTCAAAAGTAAGGTATATACTTCCTCCCTCTAGCTTTGAGGCTATGTTTATACATGGATTAACATCTGGGCGGCGGTATTTAATACTGTTTGATATTAAATTATAAAAAATACTGTATAAATAGCTTTGCACGGTGTGCAACCTGGAAATTTCAAAGTTCGTCCTAATTTTCACCTCTTCATTCTCAACAAGGTTTACTATACTCGATTTAATAGAATTCACCAGGTCTTCCAGTATAATGTCTTCCCGGCGCGCATCCACTTCTACCTTTACCTGCAGAATGTCATTTAAATCTGTCACCACATTGTCAAGCCGCTTCACGTTATTCAAAAGCTCCTGTAGAAAATTCTTCTTTAATTCTGCAGGATAGTCTTCTTGCCCCAGTAAATCGCCAAGTCCTATTATATTGGCGACTGGGGAACGCAAGTTATGTGAAACTATGTAAGAAAATTGCTCCAGGCCTTTGTTGGCACTTACTAATTCTTCTGTATACCCTTTAAGGTCCTTATTCAGCTTCAGTATTTCGAGTTCAAATTCCTTCCGTTCCGTGACATCTTTTAAATAAATGGATAAACCTGCCCCCGCTGGATATATGATGACCTCATACCATGTTTGCGGCCGGTCAAAATCTGATTCGAAAGATTGGGTTTCTTTTTCTCGTAGTGCTTTCTGGCAAAAATGATCAAAAGCCGAATCTTTTGCTTCCGGAAAGAACTCATGAAGAGGTTTTCCAACAGCTTCATCGGTATCCAAATATAATAATTCAGCAGCTTTATTATTCCAGTAGATAATTTCCATATCCTTATTAAGGGTGAAAAATGCATCTCCTATACTTTCCAGGATCAACTGCCGTTCTTCTGAAGCTTTTAATGCTTTTAATTCAGAATTTTTAATGTTCGTGATATCCTGAAAACTTCCATTTATGCGCACACATTTACCATCTACAAATGTGGGGCGGCCAATTTTTCTAATCCAACGCTCATTCCCTTTTGCAGTAATAATCTGCAATTCAAGATCATAAGAAACATTCTCTTCAATTGCTCTTACAAATGCCCTGGACATGGCATCCCTGCTTTCCCCTTCTTTATAATACAGCATCCCCTTCTCATAGTCAGGTCTGTAATCTTCATCTACTTCATGAATTTCTTTTGTTACAGGTGACCAGTAAAGTGTATCCTGTTCAAAGTCGAATTCAAAACTTCCAATACGTGCAAAGCTGGAAGCTTCATCCAATAGCTCTTCCAGTTTCTTTTTCTCGGTAATATCCTGAATGGCTCCAACCATACGGAAGGCTTTTCCTTTATCATCTCTTAAGATAAAGCCCTTTTCTACAACAAATGAATATTTACCGTTTGCTTTTCTTAGTCGATATTCTGCCTCCCAGTGATTTTCGGAGCTTTCAATAGTTTCCTGGAGACTTTTCACGATCCTTGCACCTTCTTCAGGGTGAACACAATTCTTCCATGATTCCAGGGTAGGAGAAAATTCATTTTGAGAATAGCCAAAGAGAGTAAAAAAAGCTTCTCCCCAATAAATGTGGCCGGTCTTAAAATCCCAGTCATAAATAGCATCTGAAGTTGCTTTTGAAACCAACTCGTAGCGCCTGTTGGTTTCCTTGAGAGACTGCTCTGCCTTTACACGATCTGTAATATCAATTCCCACAGCCTGTATTTCCACAGGTTCTTCGTTGGAGCCTGTCAAACATATAAAATCCCACAGCGTAGTGGTTGCTCCTCCATTTTGCTTCAACTTATCAAGTTCAACCTGATATACAATATTTGGATTTTGAAGACATTTTTTAAACACCTTCTCCATTTTTTCATGGTGATAATTATTGATACTCGAAAGAGCCGGCTTCCCCTCCAAAACCTCTTCGGGAAAGATCCAGCTAAAGTCGGCATGAAATTTTTCATTAACATAGGAATATCTTCCCTCTAAATCAATCCTTACAAGATAATTAGTCTGAGATTTCAAAATTCCTTTATGCCGGGCTTCACTAAGACTTAATTTTTCCAGCGTATTTTTATACTGGGTGATATCCTGTACGGTACCTTCTATACGCAAAGGTCTCCCCCCTTGATCTTTTATAAGTTTAGCTTTTTCATGCACCCATTTAATTTCTCCATCAGGAAGTAAGATACGGTGCTCGAAGTCAAGTGCTTTTCCGGTTTCAATAAAAGTTTTCTGAGTTCTTCGAAATTTATCGAGATCGTTGGGATGAATAGTACGTTCAAAAAAATCAAATCCCACCTGAAACTCCTCCTTCTTTCGTCCCCATATCTTGTAAACTTCGTCACTCCAAAAGAAGCGATGCGGCTGAAATCCCAATTCCCAATATCCCAGCTTCGCTATTGCTTCAGCAGAAATAAGTTTCTCTGTTTTTTCCTTGAGTTTATGCATAACTGCTTCCTTTTCAGAAACATCAATGCAAGTGACCAACCTGTAATTTTTATTGTATATATCCAGACCATAGCCATACACTTCTACGGTTATAGTGGCCCCATCTTTCTTTTTATGAATAAATTTCCCGAAATTAAGAACCCGGTTCTCCTTTTTTACATTCTTTAAATCGGTTACCAGTCGGGCAATTTCCTCCTGCGGCCTTAGATCCTTTAGGTTTAGTTTTAAAAATTCTTCCTTAGTATACCCATAATGGTCAATGGCTGCCTGGTTGACATCCAGGATGTTGTAGGTGTCTAAATCATAGATCCAGTTGGGCAACGGGTTAAATTTAAAAAGATGCCTGTAGTTCTCACTGGAAATTTCAAGCTCATTTTGAACTCTTTTTCTTTCTGAAATGTCATGAACAATGACCGTTGCCCTCACCTCACCTGCGCCATATTTAAAAATAGCAGAAGAAAATTCTGCAGGAAAAACTTCCCCGTTTTTCCTCACCATATTAATTTCGCATTTTACGCTGCCCGTTTCATTTCTTTCCCGAAGGGCTTCGTGAATACGAGATTCGGCCGAGTCAACGATTCCATCTCGGCCTATTCTGCAAATTTCATCTTCCGTGCGCTGAAATATCTTACATGCCGCCGGGTTTGCAGCAAAAATTCTTCCATCAGGGTGAGTGAGCAAGATAGCATCGAGACTATGCTGAAAAAAAGACCGATACTTTTCTTCACTTTCTTTCATAGCCAGTTCTGCCTGTTTCTGCGCCGTGATATCTTTAAAGTTATTTACGATGCCACAAACATTTTCCTCATACAAAAGATTAGTGAAGCTCGCTTCCATCCAGCGCCAGCTCTCATTTTTATGCTTGATACGCGCCGCAATTCGCCCTATGGAAACCCCGGGATTTTCCAAACACAAAGACATGTACTTATTGGCAGCATTTACATCGTCATGGTGTATGATATTTTTGATATCCAACTCCTTAAGATCTTCAGAAGAATAGCCGAGACATCTTTCTGCCGCCGGGGAAATGTAGGACGTTTCACCTTGCGGCGTGAAAACAATTACTGGATCATTTCCATGTTCAACCAGTCGTTTAAATATGCGATCTTTAACAAAATTCTTTTTATTTTGTTCCTTAATCTCGTTTTCGCGCTGCTTCTTTTCCAGGTTATGAAGAACAACCTTTTCTAGCTCCCCAAGATCCTTTTTAACGAAAAAATCACTTGCGCCATTTCTAACGAGTTCCATGGCATATTTAGCAGAATCATCTTCTGAAATAATTATTACAGGAATGTCAATGCTTAAAGATTTAAAGAGATCGAGGAATTCAAATGATGATAGAGAAGGCCATTCACTAAAAAGTACAAGATCTGGCTTAATAGAAGGAAATTTCTCAACAAGGCTTTCCCATTTCTTTACACTAAAATATTGAAAACTGGTCTTTGCTTTGTGAAGAACATCTAAAACTGGATTTCCACCTTCCACTTGATGTACTAGGTGGAGAATTCTTTTGTCTTTTACCATACTGCATATCCCTTTTTTACAACTCTCTACACCTTTTCCACTATTGTATCTCGATAAAACACAGCATTAAATCGCTAAAAAGGTAAATTAAGAGGTTGCAAAAGTAAGATTTTAACTCAATCTTAACAAGTTAAAATTTAGCTGTTCCAGGGAGTCACATGTACAGTTTTCGATCTAATTAGAAGTCTACTATTCCTGAAAAAAGCTCATTTAACTCAGGGAAAGTAAAAATATTTGTGCTGGGAAGCTTACAAACATTTTAGTTCAATTAGGATATTCAACAAGGAGAAATCATTTACTGGCTAGCCTTTGTCGCACCAATTATAAAAAAAAGGTTCTTCCTAAATACCATTTTTGACTTGTGTTTAAGAATACCTTATTGAATCATCTTTAAAAAATCATTTTCTCCTATGATTGGTACCCCAACATTTTCGGCTTTGGCCAACTTGCTAGGCCCCATATTTTCCCCCGCCACAACATAGCTGGTTTTTGAGGAAATTGATCCGGAAACTTTTCCGCCATTGTCTTCAATAAGCTTCTTTAAATCATTCCTTGACATTTCAAATACACCAGAAACTACAAAAGTCTGCCCTTCCAGCTTCGTGGTTTGATTGGCTAATTTTTCGGCCGAAATTTCCAATTGAACGCCATATTCCTTTAACCTGTCTACGGTTTTCTTATTTCCTTCCACAGCAAAGAATTCCACCACACTTTCAGCAATTCGTTCGCCAATCTCATCTACGCTTTCCAGAACTTCTTGAGAAGCGTTTTCAATGGCTTCAATAGTTTTAAAATGCTTTGCCAGCTTTTTCGCTACAGTTTCACCCACATACCTTATTCCTAAAGCGAAAAGCACTCGTTCAAAAGGTATTTCCTTTGATTTTTCAATCCCTTTTATGATATTTTCTGCAGATTTCTCGGCCATTCTTTCCAAAGGAAGAATTTGTTCTTTTTTCAGTTCGTAAAGATCTGCGTAATTTTGAATGAGCCCATTACTAACGAACAAGGCCACGGTTTCACCTCCCAGGCCTTCAATATCCATAGCTTTTCGGTAAATATAATGCTGAATTCTTCCAATGATCTGCGGCGGACAACCGGTAGCATTGGGACAATAATGCTGCGCTTCACCTTCATTACGTACCAATTCGGTTCCACACTCTGGGCAATTATGTGCATATTGCGTAGGTTCAGATTCCGGATCTCTTTTCGTAAAATCAACCCCTACGATCTTCGGAATAATTTCGCCTCCTTTTTCCACAAAAACTGTATCTCCTTCCCGAACATCCAGCTTCTCTATCTGGTCTGCATTATGTAACGATGCTCGTTTTACAACCGTACCACCAAGCTGTACCGGCTCAAGATTGGCTACTGGTGTAATGGCTCCTGTTCTTCCAACCTGGTATGTTATCTTCTCAAGTTTGGTGGAGACCTGCTCTGCTTTAAATTTATAAGCCATGGCCCATCGCGGGGCTTTGGCCGTATATCCCAGTTCTTCCTGCTGCTGCAGGTCATTTACTTTTACCACAACTCCATCGGTTTCATACGGTAGATCGTGCCGGTGGATATCCCAGTAATTCACAAAATTAAGGACTTCTTCAATATTTTTAGCAAGCTTGGCTTCCGCAGGAACTTTAAAACCCCATTTTCTTGCCTTCTCAAGACTTTCATACTGGGTCTTTATTCCCAAATTATTTCCGGTGATGTTATAGAGCAGGCAGTCTAAAGGCCTTTTTGCTACTTCGGCACTGTCCTGCAGTTTCAGACTCCCCGAAGCCGTATTTCTGGGATTGGCGTAGGGCTCTTCGCCTGCCTCTACCCGAGCTGCATTGAGGTGTGCAAAACCTTCATATGGTAAAACTATTTCCCCACGAATTTCAAATTTTTCAGGATAATCGTTGCCTTTCAACTTCAATGGGACCGAATTGATAGTTCGTACATTATTGGTTACATCATCACCCTGGAATCCATCACCACGAGTGACCGCTTTTACGAACTTTCCTTTTTCATAAGTAAGACTGATGGAAGCCCCGTCAAATTTTAATTCGCAGGTATAGGTCACTTCACCGTCTACCCTTTTTTTTATGCGTTTTTCCCAGTCCTCCAGGTCTTCTTTTGAATAGGAGTTGTCCAGAGAATACATCCTGAATTCATGTGCCACAGTCGCAAAATTTTTCGTGACCGCGCCTCCCACACGAAGCGTCGGGGAATTAAGATCTTCAAATTCGGGATGCTTTTCTTCCAGTTCCTGCAGTTCCTTAAGCTTTACATCAAAATCATAATCTGAAATTTCCGGTTTATCCAATACGTAATACTGGTAATTATGGTGATGAAGTTCCTCCCGCAGCCGGTTTATTTTTTCCTCGATATTCATAAAAGTTGCAATCTGTCGTTTTTAAATTCCAGTTTTGTTTTGCCCAAACCTGAAGTCAGTTCAATTTCAAATCCCGATGAAAAAGCTTTTTCACCCGTTGGAATCCAATTTTTCATATTCTTATTAATGACTATGAAAAGGCCTTCATCGTCTCCAGTTGCACAAAAGCGTTCATAATCACCTGTAAATTTATCCAGGCCGATATATTCATGCAGGAAGGTAAAAATTCTTTTCACATTATCTGTAGCTACACCTATTTCACTAATCCCTACCATATCTTCTGCTGAAAATCTCTTTTCTTCTGAAGGAAAGCAATGTCTTCGGGAAATGAATTCAACAATGTTCTTATCTGCGTCATAGAAGTAGATGGATTTTGCCTTCCATCCCGGAAAATCTACAATTTCCTCACCATCATCTTTCAATATTTCCACACGTTGCTTCAACCACTTTAAAGCCTCTTTTTCTTTGTACGCCGGAATATGAAAAGCGATATGATAAGGCATAGCAGCTTTCTCCTTCTGGAATTCCAAAACCGAAAATCCCAACTGCACCAAAAATGTGCTTTTGGAAGTGCTTTTTACGGGAAGTTCAAGTACCTCTTCGTAGTACTTTCTCTGCTCCTCAAGTCTGTTTGTATATAGCTTTAAATGTTCAATTCTCATCTCCGGAAATTTTCAAAGTACCCTGAAGCATGCGGTCATTCCCGAAGATATCTTTTTTTAAGTGTGTGGTAAAATTTTCAGCTTTTAAAATGCTTTCAGTCTCTGCCGATAGATATTGATTTATTTCAAAAAACAAAAATCCTCCCGGATTAAGGCTTTTTTGCGCCAGAGAAGTGATTTTTTGATAAAAGATCAACGGATCTTCATCCTTTACATACAATGCAGAGGCCGGTTCATGCTCCAAAACGTTCTTTTGCATTTCTTTTTTCTCCAGTTCGCGCACGTAAGGCGGATTTGAAACTATTACATCATATCTTTCCTGCAACGCCTTCATTTCAAGAATATCCTGCTGAATAAAATTGATTTTTACCCCGTTCAAAATGGCATTGGATTTTGCCATTTTTAAAGCCTCAGGTGAAACATCTATTGCAGAAATTTTTGCCTGAGGCAAATTTTTAGCGAGAGAAATTGCAATGCAACCACTTCCCGTACCAATATCAAGAATCCTGATTTCCTTCTGCATTTCTTCTGAAACAGCCTCTAAAATCCAGGCCACCAGTTCTTCGGTTTCAGGTCTTGGAATCAACACATGCCGGTTCACCTTAAATGTAAGGCCGAAAAAAGCGGTTTCCCCAACAATATGCTGAATGGGTTCCTGATCTTTTAAACGTTGCAGGGCATTCTCAAATTTTCCTCTTATTTCAACAGAAATTTCTTTATGAGGATTTAAGGCCATTTCGAGCCTGGACATTCCCAAATATTCTTCGGCTAGAATATTAAAAAAAGAACCGACTTCCCCCTTGGGATACTCTTCCTGAAGTTCCTTTTTAAAGAAGTCTCTAAAGTGGGATATTTTCATGTCGTTCCCGAAAGTTTCATGTATTCAATGTAGCAGCAGCAAAAAGGACTGAATAAATCCTCTTTTATAATGCTATTTTAGAGCTCCCTTATCATCCAAACAGTACAATTGTAATGTCCCGTATCGCCCATTGGTTTCTCAAGAGGCTTAAATCCTGTGCGGTTGTAAAGCTTTATGGCATTTTTCATATAAGGAAGCGTCTCCAGGTAGCAATTTTTAAAGCCTTGTTCTTTGGCATATGCAAGACAATGGTCCATCATTTGAGTTCCTACTCCGCGGCCACGGGCTACAGGCAAAAAGTACATTTTTTGAAGTTCACATATTTCAGGATCACCGTTCTTTAAAGGTGCAATTCCCGCACAGCCAATGATCTCTCCATCTTCTTCGACGACAAAATAAGCCATTCGCGGCTTGTCATATTCGGCATGCATGTCATTTAAAGATTCATCCTCATAAGCAGTCCCTACCTTCGGCACTCCCATTTCTACCAGCACGGCCTGGACTACCTTTTTAACCTGTTGATTATCTTTGGGTTGAATTTCCCGAATTATCACGCTGTTCATTCTCTTATTTATGTAGTATTTTAGCGGTCGTGAAGATACACGAAAAATACATAAAACGCTGCATTCAGCTGGCCGAAAACGGCTTTGGGCGCACCTACCCAAACCCAATGGTAGGCAGCGTTGTTGTTCACAATAATAAAATAATTGGTGAAGGCTGGCATCAAAAAGCAGGTCAAGCTCACGCAGAGGTAAATGCCATAAATGCGGTCGAAAATCAAAATCTTTTAAAAGACGCCACTATTTATGTTAGCCTGGAACCCTGCAGCCATTTTGGAAAAACACCGCCTTGCAGCGATTTGATCATCGCAAAGAATATTAAAAAAGTGGTAATTGGAACGGTAGATCCATTTTCTGAAGTTTCTGGCCGGGGAATTAAAAAACTTCTGGAAGCTGGGTGTGAAGTTTTAGTAGGAATTCTTGAAAAGGAATGCCAAAATTTAAACAAAAGGTTCTTCACTTTTCACATCAAAAAACGGCCTTATATCATCCTGAAATGGGCCCAATCTGAAGACGGTTTCATTGCTCCGGTTCTTAGAAAACCTGAAGATCGTAAACCCGTATGGATCACCAATAAATATTCTTCACAACTCGTCCATAAATGGCGGTCTGAAGAACAAGCTATTATGGTTGGAACAAATACCGCCGTGGCAGATGATCCCAAACTAAACACCCGTACCTGGACAGGAAAAGATCCCGTTCGAATGGTGATCGATCAAAACTTAAGAATTCCTGAAGATTCCGCTTTATTTGACAAAAGCATTAAAACGATTGTGATTTGCGGGGAGAATAACCTTCAAGAGAAAAATAAAATGCAGCATGAAAACCTCATTTTTAAGACTGCAGATTTCAGCCTGAAGCTTGCTCCACAGGTTTGTAAAATATTACATGAGCAGGATTTGAATTCTGTGATCATTGAAGGTGGAAGCCAAACGCTTCAAACTTTTATAGATGAAAATTTATGGGATGAAGCACGCGTGTTTACGGGAGCAGTCCAGTTTGAAAAAGGAGTAAAAGCGCCCCAATTTTCAGGAATAATAACTTCAGAAGAAATGATAGCTTCTGATACTTTAAAAATATACAGGAATGATAAAGACCATCGTATTTGATTTTGGGGATGTTTTCATTAATCTTGATAAGGCGGCAACCTTACGCGAGCTCGAAAAACTTGAAATAAAAAGCTTTTCTGAAATTGACCTTAAACAGAATATGGAATATGAAAAAGGCCTTTTAACCTCAGATGCCTTTATCGATGCCTATTTAAAAACTTATCCGCATATCACAAAAGAAGGTTTTAAAAAATCATGGAATTCGATCCTGGTGGATTTCCCAAAATACCGGTTGGATTTTGTTAAACAGCTTTCTAAAGAAAAAAAGTATCAACTTATACTTTTAAGTAATACCAATCATATTCATATTGACTGGGTGAAAGAAAATGTTGAATTCTTTGAGGATTTTAAAAATTGCTTTGATGCTTTTTATCTTTCACAAGAAATAAATCTTAGAAAACCCGAGCCTTCCATTTATCAATATGTGTTGGAAAAACATAATCTTAAACCTGAGGATGTTTTGTTCATTGATGACACTAAAGAGAATACAGATGCCGCTGAAGAACTTGGGATTCACACCTGGAACATTGATCCCAAAACTGAGGATGTAACGCAACTTTTCGAAATTAAAAAAGAGCTGTTTTGATATTTCTATTGCTAAGCATTCTTTCCTCCAGCGTTATTTTTGTCATTTTTAAGCTTTACAACAAGTATGGTGTAAACACACTGCAGGCGATTATTGTTAATTATTTTATTGCTTTTTCAGTGGGACTGGCCATTGATAACCAGCCATTGAATTTACAAAGAATCCCGGGAGAACTCTGGTTTCCGGGGACACTGGTATTGGGTGGTCTTTTTATTTCAGTCTTTTACCTCGCTGCAATTACCACCCAGCGCAGCGGACTTTCGGTAGTTTCGGTCGCTACAAAAATGTCGGTCGCTATTCCTGTTCTCTTTGGAATCTTCCTTTATTCCGAAAGTACCGGAATTCTAAAAATAACAGGAATCATTCTAGCTCTTGGTGCGGTTTATCTTACCTCCATCAAAAAATCTGATGGAATTGCCATTAAAAAGAAAAACCTGATTTTTCCTTTATTGGTTTTCTTTGGAAGCGGAATTATTGACACCACCATAAAATACCTTGAAACCACTTATGTTGCCGAAGTAGATGTGGCTCTTTTTTCGGCTACCATCTTTGCTGTTGCGGGATGTATAGGAATTTTAATCTTAATTTTTCAGGCGGCGCGAGGAACTTTGAAGATCACTTTTAGAAATATCCTGGGAGGAATTGCTTTGGGAATCCCGAATTTTTTTTCCATTTATTTCCTGGTGATGGCGCTGCGAACAGAAGGTTATGACAGTTCTACAATCTTCCCTATTAATAATGTGGGTATCGTCATGATCTCTACCTTTTTGGGAATTTTGCTATTTGGAGAAAGAATAATTCCGAAGAACTGGATTGGAATCACTTTAGCCGTCATTAGCATTATTTTAATCGCTTTTGCTTAATTATGGAAGAACTTAAAGACACGTACAGGATGATCACGAAACCTTCGGAAGAAGTTCTTTTTAAGGATAAAAACAGTAAGTTCTTTGGATATGCCTTTCCTATTACTTCTGAAGAGGAAGCAAAAGAGCACCTGGAAGATCTTAAGAAAAAACACCATTCTGCAAGACACTGGTGCTATGCCTGGCAAATTGGAAAAGCAGAAGAAGATCATCATTACCGCGCCAATGATGATGGTGAACCTTCAAATTCTGCCGGGATGCCTATTTATGGGCAAATTCAATCTTTTGATGTTACCAATGTTCTAATTGTCGTGGTGCGATATTTTGGCGGAGTAAAATTAGGTGTCGGCGGTTTGATCAATGCCTACAAAACAGCAGCTCAAATGGCACTTGAGGTTTCAAAGATCGTAACCAGGACGATCGATGTTAAATATGAAATCTCTTTTGATTATCCGGAAATGGGTAATGTGATGCGGATTATCAAAGAAAACAATCTTAACGTCCTGGACCAGATACTGGAACTGGATTGCAGGATTTACATTTCTGTAAGAAAGAGAGAAGCAAATGCCATTTTTAACAAGTTTGATCATACTTATAAGGTAGAGATCAAAAAATTGGAGTAATTACAAATTTAATTTATCCAAAACATATCTTGGACACCTGATGGGTTTGTTTTGCTTCACGTCCATAAAGACCAAAGTGGTGTGTGCTTCAGTTAGCAATTCATCATTTTGATTGAAGATCTTGTAGTCAAATTCTATCCTCACTCCGGGTTGTTTGCAAAGCCTGGTTTCAATCCTCAAAACATCATCAAATTTCGCAGATTTTTTAAATTTAACGTTGAGCTCAAAGACCGGCAGCATGATTCCTTCCTCTTCCATTTTCTTGTAGGAAATTCCCAGATCATTGAGCCACTCAATACGCGCTAACTCCAGGTACTGCGCGTAATTGCCGTGATACACCACTCCCATTTGATCGGTTTCGGCGTATCGAACTTTAACATAGGTTGTATAGCTTTTCATTAAATTTTAATGGGATTATTTAAATGGGTTTCGTACTTTCATCGATGCAATCAAGTATGCTAAAAATTTTGTTAAAATTCAATAGTACGAATGTTTTTTTTTCAGCTAATTTGTTCACATATTTGCTGCTCTAAACAACGGGAAAAGAAATCTTTTCTCTTCTCTTATGGAACTCGCTACTAACAAACAACATATAAATCAAGAATCAGGAATGTCGGAAACTGCGCAATCAGTTTGGAATAGCTGTCTAGCTTTTATCAAAGATAACATTACTCCCCAGGCATATAAAACCTGGTTTGAACCTATTCAGGCTGTAAAATTAACAGATAAAGCTTTAAGCATTCAGGTACCTTCCAAATTCTTTTATGAATGGTTAGAAGAACACTATGTTAAACTTCTTAAGGTTTCGTTAAATCGCGCGTTAGGTGATCAGGCAAAATTGGTGTATGTTATTAGGATGGAAAACACCTACGGAAACAAACAACCTTTCACCGAAAAGATACCCAGTACTCAACGTTCAAATGTTGCTTCACAGGAGGTAGATGTTCCTGTAAAAAATAAGAATCCGGAGTTAAAAAATCCTTTTATAATCCCCGGGATTAGGAATGTCAAAATTGAATCTCAGCTAAATCCTAATTACAGTTTTGAGAATTTCCTTGAAGGAGATTCCAATAGACTGGCACGTTCTGCAGGTTTAGCAGTAGCCAATAAGCCAGGAGGCACTTCTTTTAATCCGCTTCTCATTTTTGGCGGAGTTGGTTTGGGTAAAACGCATTTAGCCCATTCCATAGGAATAGAAATTAAAGATAAATATCCCGAAAAAACGGTTCTTTATATTTCTGCTGAAAAATTCACTCAACAGTATATTGAATCTGTAAAGAAAAATACCCGGAATGATTTTATTCATTTCTACCAGATCATTGATGTTCTTATTGTAGATGATATTCAGTTGCTCTCCGGAAAAGCCGGAACACAGGATGTTTTCTTTCATATCTTCAACCATCTGCATCAAAACGGAAAGCAGGTCATTTTAACGAGTGACAAAGCGCCGGTTGATATGCAGGATATTGAACAGCGTTTGTTGTCCCGTTTCAAATGGGGGCTTTCTGCCGAATTGCAACACCCTGATTTTGAAACCCGTATTTCTATTATTCAGAATAAGCTTTACAGAGACGGTGTTGACATGCCTAATGAGATCATGGAATTTCTTGCCAACAATATCAAGACGAATATCAGGGAGCTGGAAGGCGCAATTATTTCTCTAATTGCACACTCTTCTTTTAACAAAAAAGATATCACCTTAGATCTTGCCAAAAAGATCGTTGATAATTACGTAAAGAATACGAAGCGGGAAGTTTCTATTGATTATATTCAAAAAGTAGTAAGTGATTACTTCCAGATGGATGTGGAGACCTTACAGTCAAAAACGCGTAAGAGGCATATAGTACAGGCAAGACAACTTGCGATGTTTTTTGCGAAAAAATTCACCAAGGCTTCCCTCGCCAGCATTGGCTCCCAAATTGGAAAAAGAGACCACGCTACTGTGCTCCACGCCTGTAAAACTGTAGATAATTTAGCTTCTACAGATAAGCAGTTCAATAAATTTGTGGAAGACATCAATAAGAAGCTTACCCTGTAAAAATATTATATGAAGACCAAAGTGTTAATGGTGTGTCTTGGAAATATCTGCAGGTCACCCCTGGCCGAAGGCATTCTAAAATCTAAAGTTGATCCTGATAAAGTTTTTATAGATTCTGCCGGCACCAGTAATTACCATGTTGGCGATACACCAGACCGCAGATCTATCGCGGTGGCGAAAGAGAACGAATTAGATATTACCACACAAAAAGGAAGACAGTTTCGGGTTTCAGATTTTGATGAGTTTGACCACATCTATGTTATGGACATGTCAAATTACCACGATGTGGTTTCTTTGGCAAGAAATGAAGAACAAAAAGCAAAAGTAAAGATGATCCTGAATGAAATCTTTCCCGGAGAAAATGTAGAAGTACCTGATCCATACCACGGCGGAAATGATGGTTTCAACAAAGTTTACAAAATGTTGGACGAAGCCTGTGAAATAATAGCTAACAAATTAGAAAAGGAGAAATAATGAAAGATCCTTTTTCACAGCCGGGAAAGTTGTACCTCTTACCCACTACGCTTGGAGACAATTCACCTTTAGAAGTTCTTCCTGTTTCGGTTAAGCAAATGGTGGAAAAGCTTGATCATTTCATTGTAGAAAATGAAAAAACCGCCAGGCGCGCCATCAAAAATCTTGTTCCGGAGAAATCTCAACCTTCATTAAAGTTCAGCCTTTTAAATAAACATACAGATCATTTAGATATTCCCAGCCTTTTAAATCCGTGTAAAGAAGGAACAGATATTGGCCTGTTGAGTGAAGCCGGTTGTCCCGGTGTTGCCGATCCCGGAGCCGAGGTGGTGAAAATTGCCCATAGTGAAGGAATAAAGGTGGTGCCGCTGGTTGGCCCCTCCTCTATTCTTCTTGCCATGATGGCTTCGGGAATGAACGGTCAAAATTTTGCTTTCAACGGCTACTTGCCCATTGACAAAGCAGCCAGAAAAAATGAGATTAAAAACCTGGAGCGGCTTTCCCTTGAAAAGAACCAGGCACAGGTGTTTATTGAAACACCTTACCGCAATAACAAGATGCTGGAAGACCTACTTCAACAACTGCATCCGGCAACGCGCATATGTATAGCCTGTGATATTACCCTGGAAACCGAATATATTGTGACGAAACCAGTTTCGGGATGGGCCAAAACAAAAGTGGACCTTCATAAAAGGCCCACTATCTTTATACTGCAGAAGGAATTTTAACCTGCGGAAGCCTTTCAGCTTCTATAAAGGAGGTATCGTAACCCGCAAATTTCTTAAAGTAAGTTTTAATTGAAGTTCCAAAGCCATCACTAAAATCTGATGCACCCCAGCTTCTAAGATATTTTTTTACGTTCCCGGGACCTGCAAGATGTGCGGCGGCCAAAATACCAGATTCGGTAATTGTGACACCATTAATGGTTTTACCTGCAAACCTTTTAATATCTCTTCTTAAAATCCATTTATTCCTAGCAGTGTTTGCATAGAACGCAGCTTCCTGCAGGGTGGGATCATTCAGAAATTTGTTTGTATCTCTAATTCCTATTACCTCTAAAGTTCCTCTTCCAAACTGGTATTTCCCAAGGTAACCAAAGTCGTTCACAACTTCGTAATCGCCACCAGATTCCTTAAAACCTATAGCTTCCTTAAAAGCCAGGTAGGATTTACCTAACTTCGGGTAGACCTTTGCGCCGGGTTCCAGCATCGCAAGATCTGCAGATTCGGATACGGTGTAGTCAAGATCATCAAGATGTGAAGTCAAAAATGCGGAGCCTGTGAATTCCTCTGTCCCTAAACCTTCTTTTGTGGAGAAGCTATAAAATATGGACACTGCAACTAAAGGCAACACGGAAAATCTTACAATTTTCTTTCTCATTTCGTTTCAGTTTGTTTTTAAAAAAACCCGGAAGTTTCTTTAAATTCAGCTGGCAAATGTAAGGTAAATTTTATTAATCTGATTACCAGCTTATTAAACAATAAATCATTATGAAATCATCTCAAAAAAGAATGATTTCTCAGCTTTAAGCACAGAACGTGCCAAAACGAGAAAGAGAATGAAAAGATACCTTTTTTAAATGCTGAATATCAAAATATTAGCACTACCTGTTGATACCCTGGGCGTTTATCCAACGCACATAAGTACGCTTGTTAATATTATGCTGTGAAAGCGTCTTTGCAAATTTGTGGTAACCAAAATTCTCAACATCGGCCACGAAGTAAAAATAATCGTGATCTTCAAAATTAAGAACCGCATCAATAGATGATATGTCGGGCATACTGATTGGCCCTGGAGGAAGTTCTTTATATTTATAGGTGTTGTAAGGAGAGTCAAGTTTAAGATCTTTGTAAAGAACCCTTTTTATAATGGTATCAAAGTTTTTTGTGGTTTCTTTGATCGCATAAATAACGGTAGGATCGGCGTCGAGCTTCCAGCCATTGTTGATTCTGTTCATATAAACACCTGCAACCCGCGGGCGTTCATCTACCTTTGCCGTCTCCTTTTGAACTATGGAAGCAACCACAATAACTTCATAAGGCGTTAAACCTATTTCTTCAGCTTTGTTAAGCCGCTCCTCTGTCCAGAAACGATTATATTCTTCCAGCATTCTGCTTCGGAATTCTTCCGCAGATGTATTCCAAAAGAACTCATATTTATTTGGAACGTACATTCCCAATGCATTCCTGTTGTCAAATTTATTTTCAGCTAAAAAAGAAGAATCTTTCATTGCTGAAATAATTGAAGCACTGTCTGCCTCTATTTGCCTTGAAATTCTACCGGCAAGATTCTCCAACCGCTCCTGGTTGTTGAATGTTACCCAAACAGGCTCATTCTGGCTTCTGAGAACGTTCACAAGCTCATTATTGTTCATCCCCTTTTTGAGAATGTACTTTCCTGCCTTGAGATTCTCTGTATAGCCTTTTTTTTGAGCAACAACATCAAAATCTTTAATGTCCTCAAGAAGGGGTTGTAAACTATCCCTTACCTGCGCATAGGTAGCATTGGTAGGAATAAAAACCTCTGCAGTATTTTCAGAAAAAGCAGTATTGGCTGAAAAAATGACATTGTAAATATAATAGGAGAAGATCCCAAGTCCCAGGAGTCCAAAAAGGGCAATTGCCAGTAATATTTTTTTAATGTACATTTTCTATTAATTGGTATAAATACTCATCTTTAAATTTCCCACCGGCAAAGTTCCAGTCTTTCTTAAGTCCTACTTTATGAAAACCTGCGTTCTCAAACAGGTGCTGACTTGGAACATTATCTACCCCCACATTGGCATAAATCTGGTGAAGCGCAAGGTGCGTAAAACAATAATTGCAAAGAAGCTCCAGGGCTTCCCTTCCATAGCCACTTCTCCTGTTTTCCTTCTCTTTAATTACAATTCCTACTGCTGCACGCCGATGCTTGGGTTCAAAATCAAAAAGATCAATCAAACCAACAGGAGATTTGTCATTTTTGCAGATCACCAGTCGCAATTGTTTTACCTCATAGATATCTTTGTGGGAGTTTTCAATATATTGTTTAATAATATATCTTGAATAAGGGGTGCTGTTTGTGCTGACTTCCCAAAATTCTTCATTATTCTCTACTGAAAAAACCAGATCAAAATCCTCTGGTTCAAGAGCTCTTAGAAAAATATTCTTGCTATAAAGTGTTAGCATGTTATTGTTCCTTCAAAAACCTGTTCTGCAGGGCCCGTGAGCCAAATATTATTATAAGAGTCTCCATCTTGCTCGAAAGAGACGATAAGTTCCCCACCCGGAGTTTTTAACCGGACTTCTTTTGAAGCTACTCTACCAGTAAGGTGTGCGGCAATAGCCACCGCTGTCACTCCTGTTCCGCAGGAAAGGGTTTCATCCTCAACACCACGTTCGTACGTTCTCACTTTTAAATAGTCTTCCTGTTCAACCTCTACAAAATTAACGTTGGTTCCGCCGTTTTCATTATATTTTTCAGAATAACGTATTGCCGCTCCTTCTTTCTTGATTTCCAGCGCATCCACAGCTTGTATAAATTGCACATGATGTGGAGAACCCGTATTCAGAAACAGAAAGGAGTCGTTTTTCTCTATTTTTGACACATCAGTCATTTTCAGGCTCACCTGCCCATTTTCAATTGTAGCTTCGTGATAACCGTCTATGGCAGAAAAAGCTGCTTTCTCCTTTACAATTCCGAGGAAATTTGCAAAGGCTACGATACATCGTCCTCCATTCCCACACATACTGCTTTCCTTTCCATCGGCATTAAAGTAAACCATCTTAAAATCTTCCCCGGAATTCTGAGGATTTTCAAGCAGGATTAATCCATCGGCACCAATCCCAAACTTCCTGTCACATAGACGTTCGATCATTTTGGTATTGTTTTTGGATATCAAATTATGACGATTATCTACCATCACAAAATCGTTTCCTGTACCCTGATATTTATAAAATGAAAGCTGCATGATTCTGTTTTCTAAAAGAGGTGCAAAGATATAAATAAAGCATAGAAAGTTTGGATGTATGTAGTCGTTAAAGTCAGAATCTGAACAAAATAAAACTTTAATAAAAATTGTTTAACCTTTAGTAACTCAACTTAAATATGAAAAAATTAGCAACATTACTATTTGTTTCTATTCTTGCCGGAGTGCTTACTTTGGGTAGTTATAAGATTTTTTTTGAGGAAGGTGAAAATTTCACACATGAAAGGACCAGCCTACCCGAATATATTCCCACAAACTTCTCAAACAACGTTAGCAGCACCAACGTAGATTTCACAGAAGCAGCAAAGAAAACCGTTCACGCCGTAGTGCACGTTAAAAATCTAGCAATTACGCGTTCCCCTTTTTATGGCAGTAAAGACGGGATAGCTTTACAAGGTGCCGGCTCGGGGGTAATTATCTCTCCAGATGGGTACATCGTGACGAACAATCATGTGATACAAAAAGCAAATAAACTGCAGGTTACTCTTAACAATAACAAAAATTATGAAGCTGAAGTTATTGGAACCGATCCAAAAACTGACATCGCGCTGATAAAAATTGATGCCGATGATCTCGAGTATTTACCTTTTGGAGATTCAAACAATGCACAAATTGGTGAATGGGTACTAGCTGTAGGAAACCCATTTAACCTTACCTCTACTGTTACTGCGGGAATTATAAGCGCCAAATCCCGTGATTTGGGAATGGATAGAAACGTCTCATCCTTTATCCAGACAGATGCCGCCGTAAACCCGGGGAATAGTGGAGGAGCTCTTGTAAACACCAAAGGAGAATTAATTGGCATCAACACCGCCATTACCTCCCAGACAGGAAGTTATGTAGGCTATGCCTTTGCAGTTCCTTCAAACAACGCAAGAAAAATTGTAGAAGATATTCTTGAATTCGGAAATGTACAACAGGGAATTTTAGGAATTAGGGGGACTGAACCTGCAAATGTACGGGAACTAGGAAATGCTATTTCAGAAGGGGTTTTCGTAAGCGAAGTCGAAAGCGGCAGCGGTGCCGACAAAGGAGGAATTGAACCGGGAGATGTAATTCGACAGATTGACGAAGTGAACATCCGAAAATTTTCTGACCTTACTGGCTATATTAGTTCAAAGAGGCCCGGGGATGTTGTACAGGTGAACGTGCTTCGAGATGGAGAACAAAAGGCGCTTAAGGTTCGCCTTTCCGAATACCTTACTTTTCCTATCCAGGCAATTGGCCTTGAAGTCGAAAATGCCAATGAAAGCGATCTAAAAAAGAACAACGTAAAATATGGAGTTAAGATCACCCGCGGTCTTACCCCTCAAATGGAATCTGAAAAACTCGCCGGAACTATTATTACCGAAATTGACAACAAACCGGTAAGAAACATTGATGATGTCAAGAACATTATTAACAGCAAAGACAGTTCTGAACCTATTAGCGTCACTTTTGTAGCGCCAAACGGAGAGAAGCAAAAATATGTCTGGAGATAATAATTGTTATCAATTAGAACAAAAACCTGCCTGTAATTCGGCAGGTTTTTTTGTGCAAAATTATTTTTACGAAAACGTTTGAAATATATATTTTTGCAGCACTTTAAAAACGAACACACAACCACAACATGAGTACAAACGAAGTTTACGAAAAGGAATTAGCTTTTCAAGCAGACCGAAGGCGCGCAGCTGTAGAGTTTATTAAAATCATCAGTGATCTCTGGTATGACAAGTCCATTGAGCTGGTACTTTTCAGAAACCAATTAATAGACAGGAATGTTAGTGACATTCTTAACCTTCATGAATATGCAGGCGAATTTGTTCAAAAGCCCATTTCCATCTTTGATTCTGTGGAAATTGCACACGCCATTAAAACGCTTGATTTCCCGCCTGCCAAACTGGATATAGGAAAACTTACTTACGAATATCACCTGGAAGATCAGCAACATTCCAATGCCACCGCTTTTGTTTCAGACAAATTAAGAGATGCAAGAAAAGTTGAAGAAGTGGTGCCAAAAGACGTGGTTCTTTATGGCTTTGGAAGAATAGGACGACTCCTGGCCCGTGAATTAATGGCACGAACCGGTAAGGGCAGTCAGTTGCGATTAAGGGCAATCGTTACCCGCGGAAAAATTGATGCCACTGTGCTTGAAAAGAGAGCTTCACTACTCAAAAATGACTCTGTACATGGAGATTTTTCGGGAATTGTTTCCATTAATGTCCAAAAAAGTTGCCTTGTAATTAACGGTACGACCGTTCACATGATCTCTGCAGACAGTCCTGAGGAAATAGATTACACTCAGTATGGGATTGAAGATGCCCTTATCATTGACAACACCGGTGCTTTTAGAGACCAAGAAGCATTAAAACGTCATCTTTCCTCAAAAGGTGCTACTAAAGTACTTTTAACTGCCCCTGGAAAAGGGGTACCAAATATAGTTCATGGTGTGAATCATTTGGAGTACAATCCTAATGAAGTTTCAATCTTTTCAGCAGCTTCCTGTACTACAAATGCTATCACTCCCGTACTCAAAGCCATGGAAGATTCTTTGGGAGTAGTTCATGGTCACCTTGAAACTATTCATGCGTATACCAATGACCAAAACCTGGTCGACAATATGCATAATAAATACCGAAGGGGACGTGCCGCTGCGTTAAATATGGTCATCACCGAAACTGGAGCCGGAAAAGCTGTTACGAAAGCACTTCCTTCTTTTGAAGGAAAACTCACCTCCAATGCTATTCGCGTACCCGTTCCCAATGGTTCCCTCGCGATCCTGCACCTTGAAGTAGAAAACCCCACTTCAAAAGAAGGGGTCAATACTATTATGAAGAAATATGCTCTGGAAGGGAACCTGGTGGAACAAATTAAATACTCACTAGACAATGAACTTGTTTCCAGCGACATTGTAGGCTCAGCGCAGCCTTCTATTTATGACAGCAAAGCCACCATCGTTTCTGAAGATGGAAAAAAAGTAATCTTATATGTATGGTACGATAACGAATACGGGTATAGTCATCAGGTAATACGTCTGGCAAAATATATCGCAAAGGTGCGAAGATTTACTTACTATTAGAATTCATAGGCTGTCTAAAGTATGGTTAAGGTTTGGAAGCTATTTCAAAGGATTGATATATGATTTTATTAGAATCAAAAAAATTTGAAGTAGGTTTAGACCAGCGTTTATCTTTATTTAAGACAGCCTGTTTTCTTCAAGTTCCAAGAATATTTTACTCCTTGGCAATAAGCTCTCATGTGGTTCGTTGTGGTAAAGAATAACCACGAAAAAAAATTGATCTATGAAAAAGCACATTTTTTACACTCTTTCTTTGGTGTTAATGGCGACGAGCGGGTATGCGCAAACAACTAATCCTATTGATGAGGAGTTTTCAGATTTAATTGAAAGCTCAAATAATTTCAAAGGATATAAAGTGGTGGATTTTGGTGAATTGACAGATTTACAGAACAAAACCGAAGACTACATAGGAGAGCTCAAAAATGAGATCACCGCAAATGAAGTTTCTTTGCAGACCCAAAAGGAAACGATTAAAAAGCTCAAGGCAGACTTGGCAAATGTGGAAGGGCAGCTTACTGAAGTTACTGCAGAAAAGGACGCTATAAGCTTTTTGGGAATTCCTTTCAGCAAAGCCACTTATTCTACTTTAATGTGGGGAATCGTGGGTGTTCTTGTTCTCACCGTTATCCTGCTGCTTGCACGTTTTAAAAGCAGCAATTCTAAAACAAAGGAATCCCGGAAAAAATTAATTGAAACTGAAAAAGAATTTGAAGCCTATAGAGCCAAGGCCCTTGAAAAAGAACAGCGCATGGGCAGGATGCTTCAGGATGAGCGTAACAAGCACATGAAAGTTGCCAAATAAATCCTTTTAAGGAAGCTGAAAAAGATCCTCCAGAAAGACATTCTAAAATGCTATTTTTGCGCCTCCACTGAAGTTCTTCTTAAACTTCAGAATAAACATTTAGAATTATGCGCATTGATATAATTACAGTAGTCCCAGACCTGCTAAAAAGTCCGTTTGAAGCCTCCATTTTAAAAAGGGCCATTGATAAAGGGCTGGTTGAAATACACCTGCACAATTTGCGCGATTATGTAACAGATAATTACAAACAAATTGACGATTACCAGTTTGGCGGCGGTGCAGGAATGGTAATGATGATCGAACCTATAGATAAGTGCATTTCCAGACTTAAAGCGGAGCGGGATTATGATGAAGTGATCTACATGACTCCCGATGGCGAAACGCTGAAACAGGGCATTGCCAATCAAATTTCTTTAAAGGAGAATATCATCATTCTTTGCGGACATTATAAAGGCGTAGACCAGCGGGTAAGGGAACATTTCATCACCAGGGAAATTTCGGTAGGCGATTATGTGCTTTCAGGTGGAGAGATGGGCGCTGCTATTCTTTGCGACGCAGTAATACGTTTAATTCCCGGAGTTTTAGGAAATGAAACTTCAGCGCTCACAGATTCATTTCAGGATAATTTGTTGGCACCACCAATTTACACTCGTCCTGCGGAATATAAAGGATGGAAAGTTCCTGAAATCTTAACATCCGGAAATTTTCCGAAGATCGAAGAATGGCGGGAAGAGCAGGCTTATGAACGTACAAAGCAATTACGTCCCGATTTACTTGATGAGTAACAGTAAATTTTTCGATTCTTTCTGTTTTTTATATTATTTTATTTTTTAATTTTGCACTCGTTTCTAAATTAACCTCTGGCGAAAACCGTGGATGTTGTTTTAGACTTTATATTTTAAACCATTACTTATGGAATCCTTAGTTAAATTTGTACAAGACGAATTTGTAACGAAAAAAGATTTCCCTGAATTTTCTGCAGGAGACACAATTACTGTTTATTATGAAATTACAGAGGGCGCTAAAACGCGTACCCAGTTCTTTCGCGGTGTTGTAATTCAAATGAGAGGTACAGGAGCATCTCAAACTTTTACCATTAGAAAAATGAGTGGTACTGTTGGAGTTGAACGTATTTTCCCTTTAAACCTTCCGGCACTTCAAAAAATTGAAGTTAATAAAAGAGGTAAAGTACGTAGAGCAAGAATCTACTACTTTAGAGAACTTACCGGTAAAAAGGCAAGAATTAAAGAAGCAAGAAGATAAAATTTTTTTTATCATTACTCCAAAGCCCTGTGTTTCTACAGGGCTTTTTGTTTTCGTTCAACTTTATCATTTTTTTTGTAATACATTGACTACAAATAATTTGGAGTATTAAAAGTTCTTCCTTATTTTTATATATAGAATTTTAAAAGCAGAAAATGTCACAAGGAATTTTCCTTTTAAGATTCCAGTGTAAAGTATAATTCTTTACATAGTTTTTATCATTTTAAATAACATCATGATCGTACATGGATGGTTTAATTCGATAAAAACGTTTTTGAAGCAATTCAATTTCAGATTCCTGAAAAAAAATTACTTCAAAATGAAATAACACACGTTTAAGACGATGAAAAGTCTTATTAGGAATGTAAAATATTCAGCGATAAAGTGTTATTTCAACAGGAGCCATTTCATTATTTTTTATAGTGAAATGGCTTTTTTGTGCTCATACGCTACCGCCATTTGATTGATTTGCCTATGAAAAAAAGTATTAAAATGCTAAATTGCGAAGTATTACCTAAAATTTAAATATATAATGACACAAACCTCAAAGATTATTTATACCCAAACAGATGAAGCTCCCGCTTTAGCCACTTTTTCTTTCCTACCTATTGTACAGGCATTCACCAAACCTGCCAATGTTGACCTGGAGACAAAGGATATTTCCCTTGCAGGAAGAATTCTTTCCCAATTTCCGAAGAAACTTAATGAAGGTCAAAAAGTAAATGATGCACTTGCCGAACTTGGAGAATTGGCAAAAAGACCTGAAGCTAATATTATAAAACTTCCAAACATCAGTGCCTCGGTTCCGCAGCTTAAAGCCGCTATCTCTGAATTACAACAAAAAGGATATGATCTTCCTAATTATCCCGATGAGCCGGAAAATGATACAGAAAAAGAGATCAAAGCAAAATATGACAAGGTTAAAGGTAGTGCAGTGAATCCTGTTCTTAGAGAAGGAAATTCAGATCGACGTGCACCAAAAGCCGTTAAGAATTACGCTAAAAAGAACCCACATTCTATGGGCGAATGGAGTTCAGACTCTCAAAGCCACGTTGCTACCATGGGAAATGGAGACTTCTATTCTAATGAAAAGTCTGTTACCGTTTCCAAAGAAGGAAATGTGAGTATAGAATTAAAAGGTAATTCTGGTAATATTAAGGTACTTCGGAAGGACCTGCACCTATTAGAAGGGGAAATCATTGATGCTACCTTTATGAGTAAAAAAGCTTTACTCGCTTTTCTTGAAGAGCAGGTAAAAGACGCCAAAGAAAAAGGGGTTCTTTTCTCCCTGCACATGAAGGCTACTATGATGAAGGTATCTGATCCTGTTATCTTTGGGCATGCCGTAAAAGCATTTTTTAAAAATGTTTTCACTCAATATGAAAATGACCTTAAAAAAGCCGGTGCAGACCCGAACAGCGGTTTAGGGGATGTATTAAGTGCGATTCAAAATCTTCCGGATGACAAGAAAAACGCCATTGAAGCAGATATTAAGAAGGCTTTGGAAGAAGGTCCCGATATTGCAATGGTAAATTCTGATAAAGGAATTACCAACCTTCACGTCCCAAGTGATGTGATTATTGACGCTTCTATGCCTGCAATGATCAGAACTTCAGGAAAAATGTGGAATGCAGATGGCAATCCGCAGGATGCAAAAGCCATCATTCCTGATAGCAGCTATGCCGGGGTATACCAAACTACTATTGAGTTCTGTAAGAAGAATGGTGCTTTTGATCCTACAACTATGGGAACTGTCCCAAATGTAGGGCTTATGGCTCAAAAGGCCGAAGAGTACGGTTCTCATGATAAAACTTTTGAAATTTCTGAAGCAGGAACCGTCCAGGTAAAAGATTCTGAAGGAAAAGTTCTTATGGAACATGAAGTAGAAGAAGGAGACATCTGGAGGATGTGTCAAACTAAAGATGCACCGGTTCAGGATTGGGTGAAGCTAGCAGTGAATCGCGCAAGAGCGACAGGCTGGCCCACCATCTTTTGGCTTGACAAAAACAGGGCACACGATGCACAAATTATTGAAAAGGTAAATAAATATTTACCTCAGCATGACACTAGCGGCCTTGATATAAGAATCATGACTCCTGATGAGGCAACGCAATTCACCCTTGAAAGAGTAAAGAATGGGGAAGATACCATATCAGTAACCGGAAATGTACTACGGGATTATCTTACAGATCTTTTTCCAATCCTTGAATTGGGAACCAGTGCAAAAATGCTTTCCATCGTTCCGCTAATGAATGGCGGCGGTTTGTTCGAAACCGGTGCAGGTGGCTCTGCCCCAAAACACGTACAACAATTCGTAGAGGAAGGCCATTTAAGGTGGGACTCCCTTGGAGAATTTTTAGCCCTGGCTGTTTCACTCGAGCACATAGGTAGTAAGTATAACAATAAAAAAGCTGTGGTCCTCTCTGAAGCCCTAGATACCGCTACAGAGAAATTCCTTGAAAATGACAAATCTCCTTCGCGAAAAGTGAATGAACTGGATAACCGCGGAAGTCATTTTTACCTGGCGCTTTATTGGGCAGAAGCTTTGGCAGAACAATCGAAGGATGCTGAATTAAAAGAACATTTTACAGCCATTGCCGAAGAACTTAAAAAGAATGAAAGCACAATCATTGAAGAGTTAAATGCTGCACAAGGATCTCCGGTAGATATTGGTGGGTATTACCAGCCGAATGAAGAAAAAACCAGTAATGCAATGAGACCAAGTGCCACTTTAAATTCCATTGTGAATCAATAGACTCACGCATTTTTACAGATTTTTCTACTTGAAAATTTATTTAAAAGGAAACGTCGCCCCTCTTTGGGAGCGGCGTTTTTTCATAATAGCTATACCTGGCATCCAAAAAGATCATTTTTGAATCTCTGTCTGCGAAAACTATTGTTAGCTCTATGCACAACTTGTTATTTTCATAGAAAAAAACAATACCTTTGCCAATGTAAATTAAGCCTCATAATTATGACTATTACACAGTTGCATTACGTCCTGGCAGTTGCAGAACACCAGAATTTCACCAAAGCTGCTCAAAAGGTTTTTGTCACTCAACCCACTTTGAGTATGCAAATTCAAAAGCTGGAAGATGAATTGGATGTATTGATTTTTGACAGAAGTAAAAAGCCTATTGAACTTACCGAAACGGGTAAAAAAATTGTACAGCAGGCCAGGAATATAGTTAACGAAAGCGACAGGATTAAGGATATTGTAGATCAACAAAAGGGATTTGTAGGCGGTCTTTTCCGCCTGGGGATTATCCCCACGGTTATGCCCACTCTACTACCAATGTTCCTCACCAATTTCATCAGGAAATATCCCAAAGTAAAATTAAAAATAGAAGAGCTTCATACAGAAGCCATGATGGAAAAATTGAAAGACGGGCATTTAGATGCCGGGATTGCAGCCACTCCCCTGAAAATGGACAACATTAAAGAACAGCCGCTTTACTATGAACCTTTTGTGGGATATATTCCATCAGGCCATCGCCTGCATTCTCAAGAGAAATTAGAAGTGAATGATTTGGATCTTGAAGATATTTTACTTCTGGAAGATGGACATTGTTTCAAAGAGGGCATACTTAACTTATGCAAATCCACCAGAACCTATGAAGAAGACCGCTTCCAACTGGAAAGCGGTAGTTTTGAGACCATGGTAAAACTTGCCAATGAAGGTTTGGGAATGACTTTGCTTCCTTACCTTCACACGCTTGATATAAAAGATGGAGAAAAGCAGAACCTTCGCATGTTCAAGGAACCAGTTCCCGCTCGAGAAGTAAGTCTCATCTACAATAAAAGCGAATTAAAGATTCAAATAATAGAAGCCTTACGAGGTACTATTTCCGGTGTTGTAAAAGGCGCTATAGCTTTTCAAAACGTGCAGATCATTAGTCCTATCTCTTCGAAATAGAAAAAATCAAAAGGAAAAAAGCGGCTTTTCAGCCGCTTTTTTTAAGAATTTAGATAAGTTAAACATTTGTTTAGTTGAGGATTCTGCTGTGTCAAAGCTAATATCCAGACTTTTAATTCCTCAATTTCATAAGGCAGTAATCTTTCAAAAGCTTTTTTCACTTCTTTGCAGAAAAGCGTTACATCGAAACTTACCTTTTGAAGGACAGTTTTGGTGTATTCAAACATCGCTCTCGCCATAATTTGACAATTTTAATTGATAAGTCAGATTTAGGTAATATTATAACCTATAGGCTGAAAGTTTTTTAATTTGTTCATCAATTTAAGAAAAAACTCCTGATTGGAAGAAGAAGATGATCATTTTAACAAATTTAGAAGCGGTTATCTCCATCCATCATATTACCCAAACCACCCAGGATGCTCCCTTCTCCTTTATCTTTACCACCGCCTTGTGGTGCTGCGGCTAGAATTCTGCCTGCAAGTCGGCTAAATGGCAGGGACTGGACATATACAGTTCCCGGTCCTGTAAGGGTTGCAAAGAAGAGACCTTCCCCTCCAAAAAGGGTGTTTTTGATACCTCCTACAAATTCAATATCATAATTAACTTCTTTTGTAAAGCCAATAATACAGCCCGTATCTACCTTTAATTTTTCTCCCGGCTGAAGCACTTTTTTGGCAGTCGTACCTCCCGAATGCACGAATGCCAGGCCGTCTCCCTCAAGTTTCTGCATGATAAAACCTTCTCCTCCAAAAAACCCACGTCCCATTTTTCGGCTGAATTCCAATCCTATGGCTACTCCTTTCGCTGCGCACAGAAAAGCATCTTTTTGACAGATAAACTTTCCGCCGAACTCCGTAAGATCTATAGGTATTACTTTTCCGGGATAAGGTGAAGCAAAACTTATTTTTTTCTTTCCCAACTCTTCATTTGAGAAAATGGTCATAAACAGGCTTTCCCCTGTGAGAAGTCTTTTCCCCGCGCCAAGAATTTTTCCTAGAAAACCTTCGTCCTTTCCAGAACCATCTCCAAAAATGGTATTCATTTGAATACCGTTATCCATCATCATGAAGTTTCCGGCTTCTGCAATGACTGCTTCTTTAGGGTCCAGTTCCAGTTCCACATACTGCATTTCTTCACCAAAGATTTCGTAATCAATTTCGTGGGATGTCATAATATTATGTTTAGGTTAATTTTTTACTTTTACCGTCCATTCAAAATTAAAGGTGGATACGACCACTCCTTCTTTATTCCTCCCGACAGATTTCATCCAGAAAGTCTGCCCCTCCCCTGTTTCCAAACTCTCCTTTATAGCGTCTTCAATCAAATTTCCATCTTTACACTCAAAAGAAATCTTTCCGGTAGCTTTTTTGGTAAAGGAGGCATTGTTCTTCTGGACCAACATGGAGATCTTTCTATTGCTTTCCTGAATGCGATTCATAACCAATGCGCCTGTACTCAATTCAGCAGCCATTGCCTGTACTGCAAAATACATAGAATTAAAGGGATTTTGATTGATCCACCGGTGCCTCACTCCTACTCTACAGGCATCACTACTTATTTCTTTAATTCTTACGCCACAAAGCCATGCTGATGGCAGTTTTAGCATTAAAAAGGTGTTCAGTTTTCGTGTTCCTAAAGCCATAGATGATTTTAAATTCCTATAAATGTAGCTAAAATATGATTGGTTTGAAATGTTAAATTTTCAAAAATTACAAATTTATATGGTACTATGTGTTGCACACTACTATCTTTTATATATATATTTGTATAACTAAATATTCGGTTATGGAATCACACAACAACAAATCTTATCAAACATTGGCAGCGTTGATACACATTTCTACTTTTTCAAAGTATATCATTCCACTGGGCAATTTCATTTTTCCCTTGATCATCTGGACCACTGGAAAGAAGGATCGGCTTATTGACCATCATGGTAAGCAGGCCTTAAATTTTCAACTAAGTATCTTCTTTTATATGGTGCTGGTAGTGGGATGCGCACTGGCAGGTATTTTAATAACAGGAATTAATTCAGGAATTGGAGAATATTCAATACCCAATGATCTTATTAGGTTAACAACTGTCTCTGCTGCCTTGCCCTTGCTAACTGTTATTACAGTTGCATCGGTTTTACTGGCAGGATTATTCATACTTGAACTGGCCTGTGTGATAATCGCGACGGTTAAAGCAAGCGACGCGAAATATTATAAATATCCCATTACCATAAATTTTATTACTACTTCCGAAGAGGTAAACAAACGAAACAAAAAAATGGCTACAGAGCCCGTATAAAAAGGAACATATCGAATTCATCATCAAATCAATCATAAAATGAACAGTACATCAACATTCAAATTGAAGCCTTATGAAGATTGAAAATACAAAAGCGCAAATGCGTAAAGGAGTTCTGGAATACTGCATTCTTT
The DNA here is from genome assembly GCF_049680855.1 of Salinimicrobium maris. Lineage (NCBI taxonomy): Bacteria > Pseudomonadati > Bacteroidota > Flavobacteriia > Flavobacteriales > Flavobacteriaceae > Salinimicrobium > Salinimicrobium maris. Next base: position 82,915 of record NZ_JBMPGS010000003.1, read on the forward strand.
CGGTATTACGCGACGAGGACGCTTACGTTGCCGAAATCCTGGCAACATTAAAAGACGCAAAACTCCTGGTAGTGGAGGGAACTATTTACCCCTTGCTTACCAGACTAAAAAATGCCGGACTGCTCACCTACCGTTGGGAGGAATCCAGCAGCGGACCGCCAAGAAAATACTACGGTCTCACAGATACTGGAAAAATTTTCCTGAAAGAACTAACTACCACCTGGGAGGAACTCCAAACAGCTGTAACCATCGTAACCACTCAAAAAAAGAAAAGTCATGAATAAAACAGTAAATATAAATCTTGCCGGCGTTTTCTTCCACATAGATGAAGATGCTTATGCCAAACTGCAGCATTACCTTGATACGATAAAACGTTCATTAACGTCTACTCAGGGAAGTGATGAAATCATTGCAGATATAGAAGCGCGTATTGCTGAATTATTTTCTGAAAAGCGTAAAAATGAGCGGTACGTTATAGGCATAAAAGAGGTTGAAGAGGTGATCGCCATCATGGGCCAGCCTGAAGACTATGTGCTCGATGAGGAAATTTTTGAAGACGAGCCTGCTTATAAGACACCTAAAACTAGTAAGCAGTTGTTTCGCGATACCGAAAACTCTTATATAAGCGGTGTTTCCTCCGGGTTGGGTCATTACCTTGGAATAAGCGCCATCTGGATGCGTTTAATCTGGATCTTACTTAGCATTTTCTCGAGTGGAGGGTTTATTCTTATTTACGTAGCGCTTTGGATATTTATCCCTGAAGCCAAAACCACAGCCGATAAACTTGCAATGAGAGGAGAGCCCGTAACGGTGAGCAATATAGAGAGGAAAATTAAAGAAGGGTTTGATGATGTCTCAGGAAAAGTGAAGAACATTGATTATGAAAAATATGGTTATAAAGCTCGTACGGGAGCCGGGTCTGCAGCTACCGCAGTAGGAAAAGGAGTTTCTTTTCTGCTGAACATATTCGTGAAATTCATTGGAATTATCCTCCTGCTCTTTGCCGGCACTTTATTAATAGGATTATTCATTGGTCTCTTTTCGGTTGGCACTTTTGGTATTATTGATGCCCCCTGGACAGATTATATTGAAATGGCCGCGATAGGTGCTCCCCTGTGGTTAATGTCTTTGTTAGCTTTTCTTTTGGCTGGAATCCCGGCGTTCTTTGTGTTCATTTTGGGACTAAAGATCTTAATGAAAAAATCAAAAACTATTGGAACTACTGCAAAGCTGGTTCTTTTTGGAGCCTGGCTCCTGGCGCTAATGGGCGCAGCGATCATAGGGATAAAGCAGGCTACACACAGAGCTTTTGAAGGAGAAGTGATCGTTACAGAAAATTTACCCGTTACCGATCAGGATACCTTGTTTGTGGAAATGAAGTTTCATCCCAATTACTCTTCACGATATCAGGATGGAGAAGTAAAAATTCATTATGACGATAATGATCGAAAAATCATATTGGCAGACGATGTGCGGCTAATCGTGAAATCTACTAAAGATTCGGTAGGTAGTATTGAAATCCTGAAATCTGCTGATGGCAAGGATTTAAAAGAAGCCAGAACACGTGCTGAAAATATAGAATACAACATGGAGTTCAGAAACAACAGGTTAATTTTGGATGCCTTCCTGACTTCAGAATTACAATACCACTGGCGCGATCAGGAAGTTGTGGTAACCCTGTATTTACCTGTTGGCAGCACTTTGTATGCCGATGATAACACCTACTATTACCACAGAAATTCAGATTGGTATGGTGACATTCTGCATAACGGGGAGGAAGAGCATTTCTTAACCATCACGAAAGATGGTACAGAATGCCCGGATTGTCCTGTGGATGAAGATTTCATTGAAGAAGATTCTTGGGAAAACACCATTGATGAATGGGAAGAAATAGACAGCCTGCCTGGGTCTGAAGATGCATGGGATGAGGGCGATACTTTAGATTCCGTCAATAGTTCTGCCACACATTTTTTATTAAACAAACAGGAGGCTGAACTAAGTATTTCCGCAGAAACTACTAAAGAGGAGCTCTTGAAAATTTCCAGGGAGCTTGCCAGAAAAGTGAATATAGCCCTGGATTTTTCAAATTCGAGGTTTAATCAGTCCGGAAAGCTGGAAACCTTGTCATTGCTAGTAGATTGCAACGATGGCTTTTCAGGAGAAACTATGGTTTCGTCTTTTCTTCTTAAAAAGAATAATTATGGCTTTCATCGAGATTATACAGCCCGTGGGGACCAGGCGTTTTTCATTGGGAAAATGTAAAATTCGCATGATTGAAAATTGTTTCAGTTCATCTTCTGTAAAAAGAAATCAATGATTAAATCACAGAAAATGGCAACTTTATTAAACGCTTTATTAGCTTCCCTGTTTTCTGCCTTTTTAAGCACGCCCGAGCCGGTTTCGCTAGCAGCTTTTACTTCTTATCAATCGACGACTGAAGTAACAGTACAGGCAGAGAAAAAAGAACCTGAAAAATTCAAAATTTTTTTTGAGCCTCAAAGTGAAACCTTTTGCCATGCATAAAAAAAGTCCCGGAAATTCCGGGACTTTTTTATCTTTTTAAGTGTGATCTGGCTTATGCAGTAACTTCTTCATTGCTTTCAACAGCGGCAAGATATCTTTCTGCATCAAGGGCTGCCATACAGCCTGTGCCGGCAGCAGTAATTGCCTGTCGGTACTCTTTATCCTGAACATCTCCACTGGCAAAAACGCCAGGGGCATTGGTTTTGGTAGATTTACCTTTGGTAATAATATAACCCGTAGGATCCATTTCAATTTGATCTTTGAAAATCTCGGTGTTCGGCTTATGTCCAATAGCAATAAACAAACCTGTGATTTTGATCTCTTCCTTTTCACCTGTCTTATTGTTGATCATTTTAAGACCTTCAACCACTTGGTCACCAACAACTTCCTCTACTTCCGTATTATATCTTAAATCAATATTTTTAGTACTTGCTACCCTGTGCTGCATTGCTTTTGAAGCGCGCATTTCATCCCCTCTTACAAGCATTGTTACCTTCGTACAAATATTTGCAAGATACGTAGCCTCTTCGGCTGCAGTATCTCCTCCTCCAACAATTGCTACTTCCTGGTTCTTATAAAAGAAGCCGTCACAAACCGCACAGGCAGAAACGCCGCCGCCTCTCAACTTTTGTTCACTTGGAAGACCCAGGTATTTTGCAGTTGCACCGGTAGATATAATGACGGTTTCAGCTTCAAGTTCTTTAGAATTGTCTACAGTAACTTTATGTATGCCTCCAACTTCTTTGCTAAAATCAACCGCAGTCACCATTCCTATTCTAACATCAGTTCCAAATCGCTCTGCCTGCTGTTGCAGCTGTACCATCATAGTAGGGCCGTCTACACCTTCAGGATATCCGGGAAAATTATCCACTTCGGTAGTGGTAGTTAATTGTCCTCCCGGTTCAAGCCCCGTGTACATCACGGGATGCATATCTGCACGTGCCGCGTAAATGGCTGCCGTATATCCCGCAGGACCAGATCCTATGATTAAGCATTTTACTCTTTCTAATTTTTCGGCCATAATATGTAATACTTTATTTTGTGCAAAAATAATAACTTTCGATAACACTAGAGAGCTAAAGCAATTAACTTTTACTATTTACAAATAGCAGTGTCTAATTACTTCTCCAGAATCATACCAATTTCATAAGAAAAGGTCGTAAATAACCTGTCTTTCTTACTTTTAGAATTAACTTTGCTGTTCATTTTAAAGAAACTGAAATGTCTTTATTCCTGTTACTGGACTTTTTAGGAACCATTGCCTTTGCAACTTCAGGCGCTTTAACGGCGATGCACAAAAAACTGGACATTTTTGGCATTTTTATTATAGGCTTTGTAACGGCCATTGGCGGTGGTACGCTACGAGATGTGCTGACCGGCAGTACACCGGTAATTTGGATGGAACAAACATTGTATATGTATACTATTGGCATCACAGTCATCCTGGCAATTATCTTCAGGAGATATTTAAACCATCTTCGCAAATCTCTTTTCCTGTTTGACACTATTGGACTGGGAATTTTTACCATCACTGGTGTGGAAACAGGGGTTCAAAACGGCCTGGATCCCATTGTATCAATTGCGCTGGGTGCAATGACAGGAACTTTTGGTGGAGTCATTAGAGATATCCTTTGCAATGAGATCCCGGTGATCTTTCGAAAAGAAATTTACGCCACTGCATGTATCATTGGTGCCTTGGCTTACGTCATCCTTTACAACCTGGGGCTAGATAAGGATTTTCTCTACATCGCCACCTCACTCACAGTAATTACCATCAGATTGCTGGTGGTGAGATTTCACATTTCTCTTCCATCATTTTACGTAAACGAGAACATTCAAAAATAGCATTTCACAAACTCTTTATATTTTCCAGTACTTTTTCTGAAAGTCTCCGTTCTGTTTCGGCTGACCATCCCGCGCTTTTCTTTGAAAAAATTACATTCGACCTATTTTCAAGGTCTGCAGGTAATTCTTTTTTCCCATCCCCGTCAAAAATGGCATAATTTGAGGCATTCTTGATCCATTCTTCAAAAGCGCTTTCCTGAAATGGCAATCCAAGTGATGTATTTATAAGAATTTTTTCATGTCCAAAATGACGAAATTCTTCTTCTTTTATAAGCACTGTATTCTTCGGAAGGTGTACTGAAATGATCTCACACTTTTCAAGCAATTCTTTTAGCGGAAGATACTTCACTCCTTTTTCTTCCCATTTTTCCTTCCTGCTGCGGCTAAAGTAGTAAAGCTCGGCACCAAAGGGTAACAGGCATTTCGCCAGCATTTGTCCTGTGGTTCCCAGCCCTATGATACCAATCTTCCTGTTCGTAAGTTCCAGCGGCATTTCCTTCCATTGTTGCTCTCCAAAACCGTGCAGTAATCGAATCAATTCAGAAATAACAAATTCAATCACACCCGGGTCACCATAGTCCCTGATTCCCTTTACCGTAATTCCTCTTTCCCTGGAAAAATTCACCGGTACGTTGGCAGAAGCATCGTCATACAGACTGCAGCACATCCCAATGTATTTAAGATTGGGGCATTTTTTAATAATTTCTTCAGAAATTTGGGTGCGCCACGAGACAAGAACAGCCTCGGCATCTCCTATTCGGTTTAAGATCTCCTCATCACTCTCAGGATAATCCAGATGATATTCAATTTTCTTTTCACTTAGCTTTTGTAGCTCTTCCAGTGCCCAATCCTGAAGTTTTGTTTTATCAAGGCATACAATCCTGTTGAATTTCATTAGTTAAATTTGGAGTTATTAAGTTGTTTCTACAACGGAATATTCCCGTGCTTCCTGTCTGGCCTTAAAACTTCTTTGTTTTCGAGCATGCTAAATCCTTTCAGCAGTTTTCTGCGGGTATCTTTCGGCTGGATCACCTCATCAATAAATCCGCGTTTTGCAGCTTCAAAAGGGTTTGCAAATTTTTCGGCATATTCGGCCTCCTTTTCAGCTAATTTCTTTTCAGGATCTTCGGCGTTCTTTATTTCCTTCCTAAAAATAATTTCACTGGCTCCTTTTGCGCCCATTACAGCAATTTCTGCAGTTGGCCAAGCAAAATTAAGATCGGCGCCAATATGTTTTGAATTCATCACATCATACGCACCACCGTAAGCTTTTCTAGTAATCACCGTCACTTTTGGCACTGTGGCCTCACTCAGCGCGTACAATAATTTAGCCCCATGTAATATGATCCCGTTCCACTCCTGGTCTGTTCCGGGAAGGAAGCCGGGAACATCCACCAAAACAAGCAACGGAATATTGAAACAGTCACAAAAACGGGTAAACCGCGCCGCCTTTCTGGAGCTTTCAACATCTAAAACTCCGGCAAGGCTCATGGGTTGATTGGCCACTATTCCTATACTTCTTCCCCCAAGCCGTGCAAAACCGACAATAATATTATCTGCATAATCTTTATGGATCTCAAAAAAGGAATTTTCATCAATGATTCCCTTGATCACTTCGTGCATATCGTAAGGCTTGTTTGCACTTTCAGGAATGAGATCATTTAGTTGTTCGCGATATTCTTCTCCAAGTTCATAAGGTAATTTTTCGGTAGTATGTTTGTTGCTCTGCGGAAGATAGCTCAGTAGCTTTTTAATATCTTCCAGGCAGGCAATATCATTGGTGGAAGTAACATGTGTCACGCCCGACTTTGTTGAATGTGTACTCGCTCCTCCCAGTTCTTCGGAAGTGACATTTTCATTGGTTACTGTCTTCACCACGTTTGGCCCCGTCACGAACATGTAACTGGAATCCTGAACCATCAACGTAAAGTCTGTCATTGCAGGAGAGTATACCGCGCCACCGGCACAAGGCCCCATAATGGCAGAGATCTGCGGAATCACTCCCGATGCTTTTTGGTTGCGGTGAAAAATATCTGCGTAACCTCCAAGAGATCGAACTCCCTCCTGAATTCTCGCACCACCCGAATCATTTAATCCAATCACCGGCGCGCCAACTTTCATTGCATGATCCATTACTTTACAAATCTTTTCTGCATGGGTTTCTGAAAGTGCGCCGCCAAAAACCGTAAAATCCTGCGCGTATACATAAACGAGTCGGCCGTCAATAGTTCCGTAGCCTGTAACCACACCATCTCCATAGAACTTTTGTTCGTCCATTCCAAAATCTGTGGTGCGGTGGGTGACCAGCATTCCAATTTCTTCAAAAGAACCTTCATCCAGCAGGTAATCCAGTCTTTCACGAGCCGTTAATTTTCGTTTTTCATGTTGTTTGGCTATTCGTTTTTCACCACCTCCCAACTTCGCTGCAGCTATTTTTTCGTTTAGTTTCTGTGTATTATCGCTCATATTTTATCTTCTGAATATAGTTGATCATTTAAAAGAGACTTAAAAAATGCCATTTTTGGCACCTCTTTTATTATTATCATGAACCTTTTACAATTGTTAATTTGAAGGCAATCTAAGTTGTTGTTGATCGCGCAGGTACTGCTTTAAAGCAATAACAGCTGCTAGTCGCGCCTCTTCTTCAATTTCAGATTCCAGTTTTTCTGCAGAATAATATTTCTTCACAAAGTGCGTATCAAAATTCCCACTTCGGAAGGCTTCATGCTCACACACAAATTTTCCGAAGGGAAGTGTCGTCATCACTCCTTCCACCTCATAAGAATTAATTGCCTGAATCATCAACTGAATGGCCTCTTCCCTGCTCTTCCCGTAGGTGATAAGCTTTGCAAGCATAGGGTCATAATATATTGGCACTTCCATGCCTTCTTCAAACCCGTCATCCAACCGAATTCCTTCTTGGTGTGGCGTTCTATATCGCTCCAGTTTTCCCACACTTGGCAGGAAATCATTCAGTGGGTCTTCAGCATAAACTCTCAGCTCCAGCGCATGCCCATTTATTTCAAGATCTTTTTGGGCAAATTTAAGCTCCTCGCCACGTGCTACTCTTATTTGCTGTTCTACAAGATCAATTCCGGTTATCAATTCGGTGACGGGATGTTCTACCTGCAGGCGGGTATTCATTTCTAGAAAATAGAAATTCTTGTCATCATCCAACAGGAATTCTACGGTACCCGCACCTATATAGTCACAGGCTTTTGCCACTCGTACGGCTGCTTCGCCCATTTTCTTCCGAATTTCTTCTGTAAGAACTACAGAAGGAGCTTCCTCCACCACTTTTTGATGTCTTCGCTGTATACTGCATTCCCTCTCAAAAAGGTGAAGCGTATTGCCATGTGTATCTGCCAGCACCTGAATTTCAATATGCCGGGGCGAACTAATATATTTTTCAATAAAGACCGAACCATCACCAAAAGCCGATTCTGCTTCGCTAATCGCTCGTTTCATTTGATCTGCAAGATCTTTTTCCTTTTCTACGATTCGCATCCCTTTACCACCGCCACCGGCCGATGCTTTGATGAGGATAGGAAATCCTATTTCTAAAGCAATCTTCTTAGCTTCTTCTACATCTGTAATAGCTTCATCAATTCCCGGAACCATGGGAATATCATACTTCTTTACAGCTTCCTTGGCTGCAAGTTTGCTTCCCATAATGGTAATAGCTTTAGACCTGGGACCAATAAAGGTGATCCCATTCTTCTCCACATCTTCAGCAAAACCGGCATTTTCACTTAAAAAACCATATCCTGGATGAATGCCATCCACCTTCAGTTGTTGTGCTGCTTCAATAATCTTATCCCCTCTCAAATATGATTCGCTGGAAGGCGCTTCCCCAATAAGCACAGCTTCATCTGCGAATTTTACGTGCGGTGCGTTCCTGTCCGCAGTGGAGTAAACAGCAACGGTTTTAATTCCCATCTTTTGGGCCGTTTTCATCACTCTCAGGGCGATCTCTCCACGGTTTGCTACAAGTATTTTCTTCATGGTATTTTATTTCTTAAGGCACTGCAGGCCCAAAAATGACATTTTTGAATTAGTTTCTAAATGTTTAGGAAAAAGGTTACTCCATTTCTATGAGTAACTGATTTTTGTCTACCGTCTCCCCAACTTTGACCGTGACGGTCTTGATGATCCCGTCTTTTGGTGCCGTAAGGGAATTCTCCATTTTCATGGCTTCCAGTACCAAGAGGTAGTCACCCGCTTTCACCTCGTCGCCTTCTTTAACACTCACGTCAAGGATAAGACCGGGCATGGGAGCCTTTATGGTGTTTGCGGCCTGTGAAGTGCCAAGGGAAAGTCCCATCTCGTCAATAAGAAGATCCAGTTCGTTTGACACTTTTACAGTATATGCTTCGGAATTTAGTTTTACCGTGTATTCTCTTCGGAAGAAATCCTGCTTTAGAATATGAGCTTTAAGAGACTTATTTTCTTTTAAAATATGATAATTCAAAGGAGAAACCTCTCGAGAATCCAGGGCTTCAATTTCTTCCTGACTGAACTCAAACTCATAGGAATCGTTCACTTTGACTTTGTACTTTTTCTCCATATTTTCTAATGTAAAAGCTGATTTTAAAGGTCTTTTTGTAAATATAGAAAATTATGGCTGATTTTATTGAGATGTTGAGAACCTACAACTTTTCAAGCCTGTTCAAACCTAAAGTACATTTCCCTTGCTATTCAAAAAAGGCATTTTTGAATTCTATTATTAAGAACAACCAACTGGATATCAGTTAAATGAGAAGGATTTTACTTTCAAAACTGAATGTAATAGTTAAAGATCTGTTAATTCAGTACTTGTTTATACCCAGTACTGTAACAAAATTATAGATAAACAGTCTTTTAAGTACAATCAATCTTTTAACTATTAAATATTTCAATCATGGAAACTCTGGTAAATATCATCGAAAACTACAATATCATTAAAGAAGGCGGACTCACCCACAGAAAACATTTTCTAAACCAGAAAATTTCAGGAAAGAACAGCTGGTATAACAGAAGACGATACGCCTTATAATAAAATAGATAAGTAAATCATCAATCTAAAAAACGAACATCATGAGAACTTCAGACAAAAAGCACTTTTTCAACGCAGTATCTTCAGCAAAAGACAACTGGACAGAGAAAAGAAGATATGCCTAATCAGCATAAGCCCTCCAAAAAATTTAATTCATCAATCTAAAAAACAAATATCATGAAAACTTCAGACAAAAAGCACTTTTTCAATACAGTATCTTCAGTAAAAGACAACTGGACAGAAAAAAGAAGATATGCCTAATCAGCATAAGCCCTCCAAAAAATTTAATTCATTAATCTAAAAAACAAATATCATGAGAACTTCAGACAAAAAACACTTTTTCAACGCAGTATCTTCAGCAAAAGACAACTGGACAGGGAAAAGAAGATATGCCTAATCAGCATAAGTCCTCCAAAAAATTTAATTCATCAATCTAAAAAAAAAATATCATGAGAACTTCAGACAAAAAGCACTTTTTCAACGCAGTATCTTCAGTAAAAGACAACTGGACAGAGAAAAGAAGATATGCCTAATCAGCATAAGCCCTCCAAAAAAATTTAATTCAACAATCTAAAAACGAACATCATGAAAGCACAGGAAAAAAAACAGTTCTGGAACACGATTCCACCCTCAAAAAGAGATAATTGGACAGAAAAGAGACGTTACGGTCACTGAGAAGAAGATATTAAACCATGCTATTTTAGCACAAAAACAGCAAATCATGACAACTTTAGAACACGTTATTGAAAACTATAATGTCATTAAGGAAGGAGGAATTACTCATAGGAGACATTTTATGAACCAGAAATCATCGCAAAGGAATACCTGGTACAACAGAAAACGTTACGCCAACTAACCTTAAAAATCAGCAGGATGAAGAATTTAAAAAGATGAGCCGGTACAAGGGAAATTGTTACCGGCTTTTTTTTGCTCTTATATAAGATTCTGTTTTTACTTTTCCAGCACCTTTATCATCCTGAAAGACTTCATCAAGTGAAACAAACCTGGTAGAATAAAGAACCCACCAATTAACAGCATAATCGCAAGATTTTTAATTGTAGCTTCCGGCGCAACATTTTCCAGTAAACTTACCTCTTCGTTTTGTGTAATGATAATGTAGGGAAAATGAGCCACCAGGGCAGCAAAAAGAACCAGTACTACCTGGAATCCCGCAAGATACCGACTTCCAATTCTATTCTCATTCCTAATGAATCTCCAAAGTGGGATGAGCAATAAACCTGATAAACCAATACATGCCAGTGAAACAGGATTGTGAATGAAATCCTGAATAAATTCTATGCCATTGAAATATCCGTAAACGATAAGAAGGAATCCAATTACTACTAAGGCTATTGTAAACGCGGCAGATTGCCGACTGAAAAATTTTCTGGGTGCACCTTCAGTTTCCCCAATGAGTAAAGTAGATGCCAGGAAAGCGCAAAGTGCAGCATAAAATAACCCCACGAGCAGCGTGAACATATTTAACCATGGATGGATAAAAATATCCATAAAATGAACTTCAGAATAATCTTCCGTTAACAGGATCTCTCCGCTAATCAGGGCGCCAAAGGACATTCCGAGGAAAATAGGAGTTATTAAACTTGAGATCCTGAACATCCAGTTGTAGAGTACCTGCGACCGATCTACCACGGCATCATAATGCCTGAAAATAAAAGCCACACCCCGCATGGTAATACCAAGTAGCACCAGCGTAAATGGTATATGAAGATACACAATGATCACATTAAAATACACCGGAAAAGCAATCCATAAGATCACAATAAGAATGATAAGCCATATATGGTTGGCTTCCCAAATAGGACCCATTACCCTGTAAATGGTGTCACGGGTCATGGATTTATTTTTTTCCACAGTAAATAATTCTACTATCCCGGCTCCAAAGTCGGCACCTCCCAACAGGACGTACAGGAAAAAGGAGAAAAGAAGAAAAAACAAAACAACGTATAACATAGCTACTCGTTTGAAGAATTTAGTGCCTTAATTTGCCTTCCCATCAACCAAGTTACTGTAAGGGCAAGGATGATGTAGACCATAAGGTACATATAGAAACTGAATTTCATGCCGGGCATTGGAGTGACCGCATCTTTGGTTTTCATGATGCCATGGATTATCCAGGGTTGGCGACCTACTTCTGTAACCACCCAACCTGCTTCTATCGCAATGAAGCCTAAGGGAGCTAAAAAGATAAAGAATAACCAGTATGCCTTTTTGTTAAACCAGGATTTCTTCTTTAGACTTATAAAGTAAAAAATAGCTGCAAGTACTAACAGGCTTCCAATTCCCACCATGATCTGGAACGCATAATGTACAATAGCGACAGGGGGCAGTTCATCATCGGGAAAGTCATTAAGACCCTGTACCTCTGCATCAAAATCTCCAAAAGCCAAAAATGAGAGCGCTTTTGGGATCTCTACTTTATGAGTAACTATACGCTTCTCTTCATCTACAATTCCGCCAATATAAAGAGGAGCACCGTTTTCAGTTTCATAATGTGCTTCCATAGCAGCAAGTTTCACAGGCTGTCGTTCGGCAACATCTTTAGCCGAAATATCCCCGCTTATTGGCTGTAATATTGCCGCTATCGCTCCAAAAATTATTGATATTTTAAATGCCTTTTTATGAACTTCTACTTTTCGATTTTTAAAAATCTGGAAGGCATGAATTCCCGCCACTCCAAAACTGGTAGCCACAAAAGCCGCAAGAGTCATATGCAAAGCCTGGGTGAACCAGGCAGGATTTAGAAATGCCTGCACAGGATCAATATTTGTAAACTCCCCGTTTATATAATCAAATCCTGTGGGCGCATTCATCCAGCCGTTGGCTGAAACTACCAGGATTCCCGATGCCACTCCTGCAATTCCTATAATGATCCCGGTAAACCAATGAAATTTTTCAGGAATTTTATTCCAGCCATAGAGATAGAAACCAAGGGCAATAGCTTCTATAAAGAACGCAGCTCCTTCCAGGGAAAAAGGCATCCCTATGATTGGCCCGGCATGTTTCATAAATTCCGGCCATAGCATTCCCAGTTCAAAAGATAATGCTGTTCCTGAAACTGCTCCCGTGACGAAGAAAATGGCTACTCCTTTTTGCCAGGACTTCGTAAGTTGTAAATAAACAGGATTCCTCGTGTTTAACCACTTTTTATGCGACACTACCATAAAGAAAGGCATCACCATCCCTATACAGGCAAAGATAATATGAAACCCAAGTGTAAAGGCCATTTGAAGCCGCGCATAATCCAGATTTTCCATTTCAAAAAATTAACGTGAATGTTCTATTTTTAAGTTGACATTCCCTGTTTTTCAATGTATAAATTTAGGAAATTATCCTGCGGAGGACGCAATGCTCCTTTACTAATATCGAAGTTTTTTTATCCTATAGTTGCGGGAAGAAAGGAGTTAAAAAAATACCCTTTTTGAAACGAGAAATTCAAATGTAAAATCCCTTGAAACAAAATAATTGAGAAAGGATTTTTCCTGATAGACCTTCAGAAATGCATTTTTATCATCCTGCTCCTGAAATTCTTCACCTATATATCTTAAAATTATCTTAAAATCAAGGCATTAGAGCTCTTTTAGGTTCCATTTTATCTAGAAATAACGGCTCGAGCAATTCACAAAAAATTATAATTTATTATCATTCACATACTTATAATTTTTATTATATTGATAATCCTTAAGTTTTTAAGGAAAAAATAAAAGGAGTCTGTAAAATATATCATATAAACTTACCGGAACAATAATTGTTTGAATTAGCCGAATTCAACGAAAGGCTGCCATCAAGGCAGCCTTATTTTTTAGGACTTTTTAAAGGGAAATTTTACCTGTTCCCAGAAACCTTCAGGGAAAACCTCATCGTTCTCAAAACCTGTCTCCACCTCAACGGCAGATTCCGGCACATAGGCAGTTTTAAAAATATAATCCCAAATGCTCAGCGTTAATCCAAAGTTTACACCATTTCTACGATTTTCAGGAAGATGCCGACTATGATGCCAGATGTGCATTTTTGGGTTGTTCAGAATGTATTTTAAAGGTCCGTAATCCCAACGAAGGTTCGCATGGTTAAGATGACCAATTAATACAGCAAACATATGCACTACGAAAAAATCTTTTATTCCGAAGCCAATCATCGCCAGCGGAATATATTGCAGGGTTTTGTAAACAATCGTTTCTATAAAATGAAACCGGAATTGCGCACCAAAACCCATTTCTTTTACGCTGTGATGCACCTGGTGAAATTTCCATAAAAAATCTGACTTATGCAGCCACCTGTGTATATTCCACTGAATGAAATCGGCAATCACGAGCATGATTATAAGCTGTGCCCAAACGGGATAAGATTGAACTTCAAAAGCTACGAGATTTTCTATTCCGAAGAACAGCAAAATGTCTTCAAAGAACGCAACTCCTACATTTGAAAGCGCATTGTAGCCTATGAGCGAAAAGAGAAAAAAATTAAAAAGAATATAGAAAGAGTCCAGCCAAAAGCCTTTTCTGAATATCTTTTGATGCTTTCTCCAGGGAATGATGATCTCTAAACCCCAAACCATAAGCGATAAGGCCAGCAACCAGTAAAAGTAATTATTCCACGCCGGATTCATTATTTCACCAAGTAAATAATGAAAATAACCCGTAAAGGAATCAAGAATGATATTTAAATATTTTTCTATACTCAAAAATCAGGTTTTGGAGAACATTTTCTGAATATCTGCAGGCAACGGCATTGGTTTTAGGGGCGGCACATTCGCCCCACCTGTATTTCCTACAGGTACTTTTCCCACAAAAGATTTCACGCCTCCCACAAGCAGTCGTGGTAACTGTCCAAAAATTTCACTCTTGCTTTTAATTTTAAAACCGAATTTCAGCATAAGCCAGTGAGCATAAGTATGCGGGTAAGGATAAGATTGCCCAATGATATGGGCCCGCTCAAGATGAGCCCACGCTTGAGAATAATTCCCATTTTTAATGTAATGCCTGTACTTCACCAGTTCCCTTGAAAAAAAATGTTCAAGCCGCTTCGGAAATTTCGTGTTCATAAAAAGCAATTATCTGCTAATTTAATAAAAAAGCCTTCAATTCTTCATAATCAGAAATTTGCAAAGCTTTCTTCTCTCTTTTATTTAATTCCGCAAGTTCAGTGGGAATTTCAACTTTTTCACTAATTACCTTTTCTACTGTTTCCAGAAACTTGACCGGATGAGCTGTCTCAAGAAAAACACCGCTGTAGTCCGGGTTTTCCTTCTGAAATGCTTTAAGTCCAAGATATCCTACCGCGCCATGAGGATCCATAACATAACCCATTTCCTGAAACACTTTTTTAATTGCTTCTTTAGTTTGTTCATCATCAAAACTATAAGAAGAGATGATATTTTTAAGATTTGAAAAGTCATTTTCAAAAAGTTCCAGAATCCGCACGAAATTACTGGGATCTCCTACATCCATCGCATTTGAAATGGTTTGGATACTGGGTTTGGGCGCATAATCTTCAGTATTAAAATATCGTGTGATCACATCATTCGCGTTATTGGCTGCCACAAAATGCTGAATTGGCAATCCCAATTTTTGAGCTACAAGTCCGGCGCAAATATTCCCAAAGTTTCCACTGGGAACCGAAAAGACCGTGTTTTTGTTTTTATTTTCCAGTTGTTTGTAAGCGAGCAAGTAATAGAACATTTGGGGCAACCAGCGGGCTACATTTATGGAATTTGCAGAAGTTAATTTTCTTTGCTGCGCAATATCTTCATCCAAAAATGCCCTTTTTACCATCTGTTGGCATTCATCAAAAGCCCCTTCCACTTCCAGGGCAGTAATGTTTTGCCCGAGCCGCGTTAATTGTTTCTCCTGGATTTCACTCACTTTTCCTTTGGGATAAAGGATCACCACATCAATTCCTTGCACACCCAGGAACCCGTTGGCAACCGCACCGCCCGTATCTCCTGAAGTCGCAACCAGAACGGTTACTTTTCCCAAATTTCCCTTTTTTATGAAGTAGCCCAATGAACTCGCCATAAACTTCGCACCTACGTCTTTAAAAGCTAACGTAGGACCGTGAAACAGCTCCAAAACGCTCACATCTTTCTCCAGTTTTACCAGCGGAAAATCAAAGTTTAGCGTATTCTCCACAATCTTCTCAAGCTCCGGCTTCGGAATTTCTTTTCCTATAAAATTCTTGATGGCTTCATATCCAATTTCCGTTTTGGACAAAGCATTTAAATTTTTAAAAAAGGAATCAGGCAACTTTTGAATTTCCTGCGGAAAATACAAACCTTTATCGGGTGCCAATCCTCTTACCACTGCCTCTTCAAAAGTGGCAAAATGCGCTCTGTTATTTAAACTGAAGTATTTCATTTTAAAATTTTTACACCTTCATTTCCTATTTTCGAAAGATGAAGATCAAATTCAATTTCTTTTTCCTGATAAAATTCATGGATCGCTTTTTTTACAGCCTCAGCCTTTTCCTGTCCGCGGCACATCGCAAAAACGGAAGGACCAGATCCCGAAATTCCGAAGCCCAAAGCACCTTTTTGAATACTTATTTTCCGAAGTTCGTCAAAATACGGGATCAAAATAGAGCGAACCGGTTCTACGATCTCATCTTTTAAGCTTCGGCCCAGTAGATTATAATCTTCAGTGTAGAGCCCGCTTATAAACGCTGCAAGATTTCCCCACTGATTAATGGCTTTTTGAAGGCTTATGTTTTGCCTGATGATGCCGCGCGAATCTCGCGTATTGACTTCAATTCGCGGATGAAGAATCACCATCCTAAGTTCAGCTGGCGCAGGCAGTTTCAAAATCTCCAGAGGCTCATAGCTTTTAACAAGACTAAAACCACCTAAAAGCGCGGGAGCGACATTATCTGCATGGGCATTTCCGCTGGCAAGTCGCTCTCCTTCCATCGCGAAAGGAATGAGTTCTTGGGCAGTAAAAGGTGTTCCCAGCAGCTTGTTCACAGCAAAGACCGCCCCCGCTGAACTCGCCGCACTGCTACCAATGCCACTGCCAGATTTTATCTTTTTGTAGATCTCAATATCAAATCCCTGATGCCTTTTTAGTTTATTCAGCAGCGCCTTTACCGCAACTCCTGCTACGTTTTTGTCGGTTTCCAGCGGCAACTCCTGTCCGGTAATTTTGGTGATTCTAATCTCCTGCAGGTCATTCTTTCTTATAAGCATCTCGTCTCCTACATTGTCCAGGCAACAGCCAAGAACATCAAATCCACAGGAGAGATTGGCGACAGTAGCAGGCGCGAAAATTTTGATTTCTTCCATCGCTTACTTTTTTCCAATTCTTATGACATCGGCAAAAATTCCTGAAGCCGTAACATCTGCCCCGGCACCGGCGCCCTTAACGATCAATGGCTGCTGACTGTACCTGTCTGTAAAGAACAACACGATGTTGTCGCTACCGCTCAAATTGTAAAAAGGATGCTCTGGCCCCACCTGCTGCAGTCCTACTTTCGCTTTGCCTTCCTCCAGCTGTGCCACATATTTTAGCTGCGCATTATTTTCGGCCGCGCTTTTGTACATCTTTTGAAATCTTTCTTCTTCCTGCTTCAGGAGATCAAAAAAGGCTTCATTGGAAGCAGAACTTAAGCTTTCTTCGGAAAGGAAACTTTCATTCTCAATATCATCCAGTTCCATTTCTAGTCCACTTTCACGGGAAAGGATCAGGATCTTTCTGGCAACATCCACTCCGCTCAAATCGATCTTTGGATCGGGTTCGGTATAGCCTTCCTTCATTGCTGCCTCTATTACCTTATAGAATGGTTCTTCAGCTTTGTAATTATTGAAAACAAAATTCAGACTTCCGGAGAGCACGGCCTGGATCTTATTCACCCTGTCGCCAGATGCCACCAGGTTTTTTAGAGTATCAATAATAGGCAAACCGGCACCTACGTTGGTTTCATAAAGAAAAGAAGCTCCGTATTCCCTCGAGAGATCCTGCAACCTGGAATATGCTTGAAAATCCTGTGAACAGGCTATTTTATTACAGGTAACCACCGAGATTGAATTACTGAGATACGCGCTGTACAGGTAAGAAATTTCTGCACTTGCTGTGTTATCCACAAAAATACTGTTCCTTAAGTTCAATTCTTTTACCCTTTCAAAAAAGCCTTTTTGATCTGCCTTTTGGCCAACTTTGATAAGCTCTTCCCAATTATTTAGATCAAGCCCGTTCTCATCAAAGACCATTTTGCGGGAATTGGATAATCCCAAAATTCTCACTTTCAACCTAAGTTTATCCAGAAGATACTGCTCCTGATTTTTAAGCTGTGAAAGTAATTTGCTTCCCACATTTCCAACTCCCGTGATAAATAGGTTTAGTTCTTTGGAAGGCACCTCAAAAAACTGCTCATGCAGCACGTTCAATGCTTTCGTAACATCATTTTTGGAAATTACTGCGGAAATATTCCTTTCTGAAGATCCCTGGGCGATCGCCCGAATGTTGATGTTGTTATTTCCTAGGGCGCTAAACATTTTTCCGCTAAGGCCGTGGTGACTTTTCATCCTGTCCCCTACAAGAGCAACAATCGCAACATTGTCTTCAATTTCTACTGCTTTGATCTTCTGATATTCTCTCTCTACAGCAAAAGCTTCGTCCAGCGCCTCTTTAGCGGCGGCGGCTTCGTCACTTTTTACTGCAATACAAATGCTATGTTCTGAAGATGCCTGGGTAATGAGTACCACGTTGATGTTCTCATGAAAAAGCACGTCAAAACACCTTTTTGAGAACCCGGGGATTCCAACCATTCCGCTGCCCTCAATGTTGATGAGCTTTACAGAATCTATATGTGTTATCCCGGTGACCCATCTAAAATTCTCTTTGCTTCCTTTAGAAATAAGGGTTCCCTCCTCCTCTGGCCTGAAAGTGTTTTTTATATGAATCTCGATTTGCTTGTTCAGGAGAGGCTGAAGCGTAGGCGGATACAGAACTTTTGCTCCAAAATGAGATAATTCCATCGCTTCCTGATAGGAAATATTCTTCAGCGAATAAGCCTGCTGCACGATATTGGGATTGGCGGTGAACATTCCGTCGACATCGGTGTAGACGGTAAGCCTTTCCGCATCAAGAGCGCCCGCAAAAATTGCTGCAGTAAAATCCGATCCGCCACGACCAAGTGTACTGGGGATTCCCTGTTCATTTTTGGCTATAAAACCGGGTGCTACAGATATTTTGGCTGTATGGCTTCCAATGAATTTTTTGATATTCTTATAGGTTTTCTCATAGTTCACCTGAATCTTTTCATTGGTGTTGCGGCAAACGATCAATTCGCGGGAATCCATGAACTGCACATCTTCCCCAAGGCTTTGAAAATATGCATTAATGATAAGTGAGGATAAAATTTCCCCAAAGCCTGAAATCACATGTTTGGTCCTGTTGGAAAGTTCATTGAGCAGGTAAACTCCTTCGTAAAGGGTTTCCAGGCGGTTGAATTCATTCTTGACCTTGCTTAAAATGCTGCTTTGGTCTTTTACCGGAATAAGTGCCCTAACTGCTTCCAGGTGTCGGGTTTCGTTCTTTTCCAGCAGTTTCTTATAGTCAGAATTTTCGGCAGCAGCCATTTCTGCCATTTGTAATAAATCATTGGTTACTCCTCCAAAAGCGGAAAAAACTGCGACAGTATTTCCTTCCTGTGCTTTTTTCTGAACGATTGCTACAACCTGTTTTATACGTTCCGGGGATGCCACAGAGGAGCCTCCGAATTTCAAAATATTCATAATATGGATTTAGTTGGATTATTGAATTTCCTGCCTTTTATAGGCAAATGGATATGCGGACGGAATTATATATAGCTCTCTACCCCAAAGGGGTAATCGTAGTAGAAATAAGCATGCCGCCAGCCATTATAGCAGAAGTATTAGGAGTATATATGGACCGGCTGTTTTTCATCTTTGGCGTAAACGAATGGTAAATGTATATATTTTTAACTATAAAAGAAACGGAATTTTAAAATTCAGGAAAGAAATATGATATTATGATTTAAACATTAAAAAAATGCCCATTTCACAAAATGAAAGGGCATTTCCTGTTTATTCGCTAAAGCTCCCGGTCCGGGAAAATTAAAATTACTTCCAAAAGCTCATTTTTCGATGTTTCCTGCAGGCAATTCTTATAATCCGCTGATGTAACTTCCGTAGAGATCTTTAAACTGTAACCCCTGCGAAAAGCGGAATTTATTGAGCTTTCTATATTCAACCAGCCCCCAAAGGAGGAATTCCTTCAGGAAATAACTATCCTCTTTAGGAATATCTTTCTGGTATTTCTGAACAAGTTCGTTTAGCGGCGGAATGGAATCCAGTTGTTTTTTATATTCTTCATCTGCAGTATCATCCAAGAGTTCAAAACCGCTTTCAGAAAAGAACCATTCTACCAGGTCATTGTACGGACTTTCAGCATCGGCTTTTTCAAGCTTTTCGATCTTCGGAAAAAACTGCGGAAACATGGTCTTAACCGCATCCCCAATCAATTGAAGAGCAACCGATGCACTTCCCTCCTGTTCTCCTTCATAAACTAGCTCCACTTTCCCGGTTATTGCAGGAATAACTCCTAAAAAGTCTCCAAATCTAAGGCTGGTCTTTTCTTCCCCGTTTTTAATGGTGCGTCTTTCAGCAGTACTTAAAAGATTTTCAAAGCCCGAGATACTCATACGGGCGCTAATTCCGCTGCGGGCATCTATGAATTCGTTATCCCGCGCCTCAAAGCTAATTTGTTCCAACAGATCTTTTGCCATTTCGGGAACGTGCACCATTTTTAACTGGGCTTCATCCAGTTTTGCTTCCTGGCTGGTAATTGTTTTTGCGGTCTCAACAGATTGCGGATAATGCGTAAGGATTTGGGAGCCAATTCTATCTTTTAATGGTGTTACAATGCTTCCTCGGTTGGTATAATCTTCAGGGTTTGCCGTAAAGACAAATTGCATATCTAAGGGAAGCCGAAGTTTAAATCCTCTAATCTGTATATCTCCTTCCTGCAGAATATTGAAAAGTGCCACCTGTATCCTGGCCTGAAGATCGGGCAGCTCGTTGATCACAAAAATACTTCTGTTCGCCCGGGGAATCATTCCGAAGTGGATCACACGATCATCGGCATAACTAAGCTTAAGATTTGCTGCTTTAATGGGATCTACGTCACCAATTAAGTCTGCCACGGTAACATCTGGAGTGGCTAATTTTTCAAAGAAACGTTCATCGCGATGTACCCAGGTTATTGGGGTGTCATCTCCTTTTTCCTTCAGCAGCTCTTTGGAATATCTTGAAATTGGATGAAAAGGATCATCATTTATTTCAGAACCTTCTACCACGGGAAGCCATTCGTCCAACAGGTTCACCATGAGCCTTGCAAGCCGCGTTTTTGCCTGTCCTCTTAAACCGAGCAAATTTATATTGTGCCGGGAAAGAATAGCTCTTTCTAACTCCGGAATTACCGTATGTTCATAGCCATGAATTCCTTCAAAAGCCGGTTTTCCGCTTCTTATTTTTTCTATCAGGTTTTGTCTTAATTCTTCTTTTATGCTTCTACTCTTATATCCTGAAGCCTTTAACTCTCCAAAAGTCTTTGCCTTTTTTTCCTTCATTTTCTCTTTTTTATTTTTTCAGAATTCCGCTGTAAAACCTCATTTTTGAAGCTACAGTTTTTAGCTTTTCCAGTTGCCTGAAAGTTTCACGACCTGTTCAAAAACCCGAAATTCTTATCCTTTTATTCTTCTTTTCCTATTTGTTTTATAATCTTCGAAGATCATTTCACCAAGTCCCTTCAAACCCGTAAAAAAGGCCTTACCCTTGTTTGCCTGTGTAAATTCTCTCACAAATCTTTCAAGGTAAGGATCTTGCGCAATCATAAAAGTAGTGATGGGAATGTGTAATTTTCTTGCCTGGCGTGCAGCATTGTAACATTTATCTACGATATAGGAATCCAATCCCAAACTATTCTTGTAGTAATTACCATCTCTTTCACGAATGCAGCTGGGTTTTCCATCTGTGATCATGAAGATTTGTTTGTTGGTATTCCGTTTTCGGCGCAAAAGATCCATCGCTAGCTGCAGGCCGGCAACTGTATTGGTGTGATACGGCCCAACCTTAAGATACGGCAGGTCAGCAATGGAAATTGCCCATGCATCATTCCCAAAAACCAGGATATCCAGTGTATCTTTTGGATAACGTGTGGTAATTAATTCTGCCAGTGCCATGGCTACTTTTTTTGCCGGGGTGATCCTGTCTTCGCCATACAAGATCATACTGTGGCTAATATCAATCATCAACACTGTGCTCATCTGGGATTTATGATGGGTTTCCTCTACCACCAGGTCATCTTCTGTCATCTTAAAATCGCCGGTGCCGTGGTTGATCTGCGCATTCCGCAGACTTTCGGTCATGGAAATTTTATCAAGAGGATCTCCATAATGGAATTCTTTGAATTCCCCTGTGTGTTCATCTCCTAAGCCCTGTCTTTTTGTAGAATGACTGCCAGTTTTGCTCTTTTTGAGCCTTCCAAAGATCTGGTCTAGCGCTTTTTGCCGAATCGCCTGCTCTGTCTTGGCAGTAATGGCCATGCCACCTTCCCCGTCGGGATCTATTTCCTCCCGTATGTATCCTTTGTTCTTAAGATCTTCAATAAAATCATCTATGGTATAATCTTCGTCTGTAAGATCATATTCCGCATCTAATTGGCGCAGCCATTCTATGGCTTCATCAAAATCGCCTGAGGTATGCGTGATAAGTTCTTTAAATATTTCGAAAAGCTTATCGAAAGGGGAAACATTAGGTGCTTCATATTTCTTAAATACAAAACCCTTTTTTACTGCATCATTCTTCTTTTCCATAGCTCTAAAGTTAAGGCATTTTCAATTGAAATTGAAGAGGGAAATGAGCTTAATTCAGACTTCTAGCCTTTACCGCATTTAAAAATTCCTTCTGAAACAGGAAAAAACCAAAATATTGGGAGTTGTTCAACTGCTAATCTCGATGGTATCTTTTTATATGTCGTTTCACATATAAAAACCTACCGGCACCCACAGCCAGGATAATTGGGGCAAGAATTAAAAAGAAAATTCCCAGCCCATACATTTCCTCTAATAGTTCTACTTTTAAAATGGCAATCCCCGAACTAAGAATTACTACAAATGTGCGAAAATATGCCAAAAAAGTCCGTTCATTTGCCATCCGGGTCCTGTCAATTGCCAGCCAGTCTCGCGTAATAAGTTCTTCTTTTTTGGCCATTTTATTCTTTTAATTTTTTTTGCCAGGAGAGGTAACCTCCTTCGAGGTTGTAAATTTTAAGAAATCCCATTTGATATAGCTCTTTGGCTGCATTGCTACTACGATTTCCGCTTCTGCAATAAATGTAGACCGGTCTTTCCCGGTCTAACCTGTCAATTTCCATCAAAAAGTCATTTGATTTATAGTCCACATTTTTAGCTCCTACAATATGCCCTTCATCAAATTCTTCAGGAGTGCGCACATCAATCAGCTGCACATGTGCAGCCTGGATTTCCGCTTTAAATTCCTGCGGCTTTAAATTTATAATGCTCCCTTCGTGCTGTGCAAAAAGACTCGCACCAGTTATAATTAGAGCTAGCGTCATTAATATCTTTTTCATGTCATAAATATAGAAATATTCCTTTCGACATTAAAGGCATTTTCACTTCGGAAGTTTAAAAATGGGAAAACAAATAAGAATTTCAACAGAGATTTGTTAAAGATTTTATAGCTCCTTCAGCAAGGAGGAAAAAATTCTTTAGATTTACGTGAAAGGTTATAAACCAATATAATTTTTAGAAAAAAATCCGCATCATATGTCCCATTTTATAGAGATTAGCACAAACGAACTTCAAAAACGAAATGCACAAGGCGCAAAAATTATAGATGTTAGAGCTGTGGATGCCTATAATGGGTGGAAACTTCAAAATGAAGCACGGGGAGGACATATTAAAGGAGCAAAATCGCTTCCGGTGAAGTGGATAAAGTACATGGACTGGATAGAAAGTGTAAAACACAAAAATATCCAGGAGGAAGATGACATTATCTTATATGGCTATAATTCCGAAGAAAGTGAGAAGGTAGCTGAACAATTTAAAAAAGCTGGCTATTCAAAAATCACTGTCTATAATGCCTTTTTAGAGGAGTGGGTAAAGGACGATTCATATCCCATGGAAAAGTTAGCGAATTATAAGCACCTTGTTTCAGCAGAGTGGCTTCAAAAATTGATTTCCGGAGAGGATCCCATGGAGTATAATAATAATAAATATGTGGTAGTACATGCGCATTACAGAAATCGTGACGCTTATTTGAGCGGTCACATTCCCGGCGCAATCGATATGGATACCAATGCGCTGGAATCGACAGAAACCTGGAACCGCAGAAGTCCCGAAGAATTAAAAGAAGCCCTTGAACAGCATGGAATCACAGCGGATACCACCGTCATTTTATACGGAAAATTCATGTTCCCTGATAATGACGATGAATTCCCGGGAAGTGCTGCAGGAGATATAGGTGCCATTCGAAACGCTTTTATCATGATGTACGCCGGAGTAAAGGATGTGAGAATCCTCAACGGCGGATTCCAGTCCTGGCAGGATGCAGGTTTTGAAGTGAGTACAGAGGATGTTCCTAAAAAACCTGTTTCAGATTTTGGTGTAAAAATACCCTCACGACCAGAGCTGGCAGTAGATGTTCCGGAAGCAAAAGAAATGCTGGCGGTACAGGATGCCGAGCTGGTTTGTGTGCGAAGTTATCCCGAATATATTGGAGAAGTAAGCGGCTATAATTACATTGAGGCGAAAGGACGGATTCCCGGAGCAGTTTTTGCCGATTGCGGAAGTGATGCTTATCACATGGAAAATTATCGCAACGTAGACCATACCACCCGTGAATTTCATGAAACGGCTGACATTTGGCATAACAACGGAATTACTCCGGAAAAACACCTCGCCTTTTACTGCGGAACAGGGTGGCGAGGCAGCGAAGCCTGGTTTAACGCCTGGTTGATGGGATGGCCAAAAGTGTCTGTCTATGATGGAGGCTGGTTTGAATGGAGCAACGATCCCACAAATCCTTATGAAACCGGTGTTCCGGAAGAGGTTTCCCGGGAAGCTTAACATTCCATTATCAAAATTCTTTTACTTTTTTGTCTTTCTTCTATGGCAAAACATAGAAGTATATTGATATGAAATGACAAAAGGTACCAAGGAGAACGAACACATGAAATATGGCGTGATTGAAGTTTATGCGATCTAGGCTGAAGATCACTGCCCCAATCGTATAGGAAATTCCGCCGCTCATTAACCACAACAGGCCTTCATAAGAAAAATTATCAATAAGAGGTTTTACGGCAAAGACAATGATCCAGCCCATCACCACGTACATCACGGTAGACACTGTCTGGAATCTGCCGGTGAAAAACAGTTTTAAAACGGCTCCTGCCATTGCCATGGCCCAAACCACCCCAAAAATGATCCAGCCTATTGTACCTTTCAATGTGACCAGAGCAAATGGCGTGTATGTTCCCGCAATTAGGAAATAAATGGAGGCATGATCAAGGATCTTCAGTTTGTACCTCAACCGCGGCGTCTTAGTATTGTGGTAAAAAGTCGAAGCTGCGTACAGTAGAATCATACATCCTCCAAAAATACTGGAACTTACCAGGTGAACGGTTTCTCCCAAACGGCTGGCCCGCCAAACCAGCAAAATGAAACCAAGCACACTTAGCCCAAGACCAAAAGCATGAGAAATGACATTGAGCTTTTCTTCTAAAGGAGAATATGTCTTGGGAGTTTTACTGCTCACGACAATGAATATAAGGATTTTCAAAAGTAGGCAATCATTGCTTTTTTTGATAAATCAAGGCTAAGAAAATTCTTGGAAAAGCATTCCTAAAATAACTAACTTGTCAAAAATGAGATTTTTTCATGCCTTTTATACCCTGATGTTATGATAAACCCTTCGAAAATGCCGTTTCCATTGTTCTTTCTGTTACCATTCGTTTTATTCCCGCAAAACGCATCAGAGAAATACCCACCTGAAGGATTTGTATATGTGCATGAAATGGTACCAAATGTCCAATATGAGATTCGCTACTGCGGAAGTAATAATTTCACAGGAAAACCCATTCCCGGGTATGAAAATGCGACAGCCCTTCTTACTTCTGAAGCTGCAGCAGCCTTGCAGAAGGTCTCCCAAAATTTAAATGAAAAAGGATTTCTTCTGAAGATCTTCGATGCTTACCGTCCGCAGCAGGCTGTAGACAGTTTTGTGGAATGGGCGAGAAATCCCGCAGACACCCTTACAAAAAGGAAATTTTACCCTGAAATTGATAAGAAAAACCTCTTCAGCCTCAATTATATTGCTTCCAGGAGCGGTCACAGCCGGGGAAGCACAATAGACCTTACTCTTCTTGACAAAAGCACCGGTAAAGAACTGGATATGGGCAGCCCATATGATTTCTTCGGACCTGTTTCTCACCACGGAAGCCCGGAAATTTCCGCTAAGCAGCAAAAGAACCGCCTTCTACTCAAAAATGCCATGGAAGCTGCTGGTTTTAGAGCTCTACAGGAAGAATGGTGGCATTATTCCCTGCGAAATGAACCTTATCCTGAAACTTATTTTGACTTTCCTGTAAAATAATATTGTAAAGAAATAGCTTCCTAAAATGCCATTTTTGAAGCTCCTTCAACCTTGATCATTTTATCAACCACCTGAAAATCAACTATTAATTGATTATTTAAAAATAAAGGTTTAATTTAGCCCCCAGAATTTAAGCCCCACCAAATCTGTTCATTAGATGGAAATAATCCTTACCCTCATTTCAATAGACATCATTGCCGCAAAATTTTTAAATTCTTACATTTCATATTATCGGTTTAAAGGCACCCAGGACAAAAGAAAATCGATTTTTGGAAGGTTCCTGGAAAAAGCCGGATTTAAAAATGATACCTGGCCCTCTTTTTACCTTACATTCATACTGGTAATTGCCATGACTTATTTCTTCCACAATTATTATGCGGCACCCTCGATGCAGCTTCTTTACGTTTTCACCGGACTTTTCACAATCGTTCTTAATTTAGGTTCTGCGCACAGCAGCTATTTTGGCCGGGAGAATTTTATAACTGAAAGAATGCTTCAGTAAAAACCTGCATAAAAACGCATTTTAAAGAAAACCAAGTTCCCGTGCTTTGTTTATTAGGGTGATGTCACG
The DNA here is from genome assembly GCF_049680855.1 of Salinimicrobium maris. Taxonomy (NCBI): domain Bacteria; kingdom Pseudomonadati; phylum Bacteroidota; class Flavobacteriia; order Flavobacteriales; family Flavobacteriaceae; genus Salinimicrobium; species Salinimicrobium maris. The sequence goes on from NZ_JBMPGS010000003.1 coordinate 109,531, forward strand.
AAGATCTTCAGCCTTAAAAGCTTCTCGCATTATTTTCTTCCTCTTCTCTATTGCTGCAAGAGAAACCGGCATTAGTTTAGGAATTTCCTTGGTTTTTACTCCGCGAGAAAGATGGTACAGGATGTCGCGATCTATTTTATCCACATGAAAATCATGCAGGATTTGTTTGCGCATGAGATCCTGCACAGTCTGGCTGCTGTAGGTTTGCCCCTCAAGAACACTGTCAAAAGCAAAAAGAAATTCGGTCGCCGTTACATCACTTTTAATCATAAAAGCTTCTGGTTTAAGGCTTTTAAGAATGGAGAGCAGCCTAATATTTTCCACAAACATTGTTAGAACAATCAATTTTGTTTCCGAAGAAACTTCTCTGATCTTTTTTCCCAAATCCTCACCAGAAGAAAGCTTCCTGTTGGAAGATGGCGGCAGCCCAATATCAAGAAAAACAAGATCGTAAGTTGTGGTTTTTAATGATTTCTCAATTAAAGCATCGGCTTCATCGCATGTATTGGCGGTATCCACCTGGAGTTTCAAATCATTAGACCTGTTATCAAGAAGTACTTTTTTATAGCCTTCAATGATAATTGGATGGTCATCGATCATTAAAATTTTAAGTTCTTTTTGTATGTTCATAGTTTATTTCAAAGGTACATTTACAGTAATAGTTGTTCCCTCACTGCCTGAAGAAATCTTCCAGGCACCTTTCAGGTTTTTAACTCTGGATTTCATATTTTTAATACCAATTCCTCTGGTATTCCTGGTAATATCGAAGCCTTTTCCATTATCCTGAATCTTCATTTCCAGGCTATCCTTTCTCTTCTGAAAACTTAGGAAAATTTGATCGGCCCCGGCATATTTAATGACATTATTTACAGCTTCCTGTACAATTCTGAACAAATTGATCTTAATTTTACTGCTTAATTTATCCCATTCAATGTTCTCATCATTTCTAAAATCCAGTTCAAAATGCCCTGCTTTTTGTTGGTTGTTCAAATAATCTGACAAAATTTCAAGAAAACTTTCCTTTTGAGTAAAGAAATCAGATTCCAGGTCATGAGAAATATTTCTTACCTCCTCTTCGATCATTCGAAGATCATTGATATATTTCTTCTTGGCTTCAATAGACTGCCTGTCTGTCTTGTCGTGCAGACTTTCCAGCATAAATCTTACCCCAAACAATTTTCCAAGAATACCATCATGAAGTTCTTTGGAAATCCTGTTTTTTTCGCGATGTCGCCCTTCCTCCAGTTTATTTTGTTGTACCAGGAGCAGGTTGTAAATTTCTTCATTTGATATTTGTTGATCCTGTTCCAGTTTAAGTTGTTTATTCCTGTTGCGTTGATAAACATTTACAAAAACCAGAAGGATCACTCCCAGGACTGCGACAGATCCTGCATAGATAAACTTCATCTCCTTATTGAGATATTCATTACGAGCAATAAATTCATCGGTTTCAAAGCGTATCCTGGCAAATTTGTTTCTAATTGCTCGCTCCTCCCTTTGCAGGCTGTCATTGATTTGAATATAGTCGCTTAAATATTGATTGGATCGCAGCGTATCCATTTCTGAAAGCAACAACATAGATTCCAGTAAATCTCTGAAATTCCTGGTTTCCCTGGCCAGTTTTTTTGCTTCCGAAGCAAATTTAATAGCCTTTGCAGTATCACGCCGATCCAAGTAATATTCACTTAGATGCAGTTTATTAATCACTATACCCGCCTGGTGGTGAATGCTATCCCTAATGTTTAAAGCATACATAAACAGCGGTTCCACTTCCTTTTGTGGATTAGCTTTCATTTGGGAATAGGCAAGGTTGTCGTGAAGCATGGCATATAGCCTGGTTTGCTTCTGAAAAAGACTGTCAACAGCCAAAGCTTGTCTATAAATTTCAATGGCTTTGTCATATTTGCCATCATTCTCGTATACTACCCCTAAATTATTCAGCGTATTTGCCTGCAGAATTGGATCTGACAGATCCTGAGCGCTTTCCATAGCCTTCTTGTGATACAGCAAAGCTTTGTCATATTCTCCCAATTGATTGAATAAGATCCCCAGGTTGTTGTATCCAATATACAACTGCCGGTGCTCACCCAGAGGCTTTATGATTTCAATAGCTTTTGCCGTTGTGGTTTCACTGCCGGTATAATCCTTCACATTCTTTTGAAGAATGGCCATATTAAGCAGCATTCGTGCAGAATTAAAATCCTTCCCTATTTTCGAATATAAAACAGATGCTTTATTATAGTGAAAATAAGCACTGTCAACCATTTCGTTATCTACATAAAAGCTGCCAAGGTCCCAATATGAAGATGCTAGATTTGAAGAATCCTTTAACTCTATTGCCAATGTTCTGGCTTTTTTATTCCAAAACCGGAATTGTAAAGAATCTTTTTGATCGTAATAATGATAAGAGAAAGTAGAAAGTAGTTCGGTCTTTAGAGAATCATTTGGAAGGTTCAGGATTACTTTCTTTAGTGAATCCTGATTCGCTCCCCTTTTAAAGAAATCATCCTTTAATGAAGAATAATTATTTTCGCCGATATTTCCAACCTGATTCTCTTGTTTAGAACAACCAGCAACAAAAATTACCAGAAAAATGAAGTAAACTAAAGTTCTTATGGGCTTATTTTTAGATTAGTAATAAACAATAAAAACCTCAAAAATGAGGTTTTTATTCAGAATTTTATAGAAATTAGCGATTAATCGTCCTTTCCTCTTTTATCGTAAACATCTCCTTCATTACCACCAGTGTCCCCTACAGGTTGTGTAGGAACCTCAATGGTGCTTTCCAAAATCTCATCCTGCGGAAGTTCTTCGGGTTCACAAGAGATAAACGATGCCACAGCAAAAGTACATAAAAAGATTTTTGAGAAGGTTTTCATAATATTGGGTTTTAGTGGTTACAACTTAAACAGGAGAATCTTTTTGCAGCTCAAAGAATAAATTGAACCGTGATTTGGCAAGGCCGAGAGAGCCGCATTAGGGTTGAAAAGAAATCTCTATAATGCCAAATAATTCCTCCTTCTTGTAGTTTTAAAAGGGCACTTATGGAGCGCCCTTTTAAACTGCTAATTAAATAAAGAATGAATTGAAACAGATTATTAAAAACGAATTTATAAACTGTACCCCTACATAAACAATTCGCAAATTTCCTATTCCTTGTTTCAATATTCTATAGCAAAACTAGCCATTGACCTTCATACCACCTGAAATTTTCCCGTACAATATTTACGGGTTTGAACTTTTTTTAGGAAGTATAAATTAAAAAAGGATGTCTTCTCCAGAAGACATCCTTTCACCAGTTCAAGTAGGCGTTTTAGTAGAGGTATTCTAAAGCAACTCTATCATAGTATCCAAAATTTCCATCTTCACTTGCACTAAAACATGCCAGCATTACAGAGTCAGGATCGTATCCTGTAGGTGTTCCAGGAATGTGCACTGCACCATCATACCCTGCACTTTCACCACTTTGTCCACAACTTTGGCGTGTAGACCAGTCTGTATGCCTAAGTCCTACAGCATGACCTATTTCATGGGTCATAACATGTTCATTGGTAGCAGTGCTGTAATTATTCATACCAGAAAAAATTTGAACGTATTTATAAGGATCTCCATTACTTGGGAACCCCGCAACACCACCAGCCTGGCCATTTGGATTTTGATAAACCACAATATCGTATGGACTGTAATTTGTCCCAAAAGAAAGAGTAAAGTTCAACCCAATATTTAATGCATTATAATTATTAATGGCTCTTTGCAGTGCCGTTCTTTGTTTGGATGTTAAGCCCTGGCCCCCACCTCCAGTGAAACCTATCACATTCACAGTACCTTGATTTACGAGATTATATGTTCTGTACTGCTTTTCGGTAATGTTGGAGCCGCTCATACGTTCCAGCTGTTGGGGAGTTATAATAATATCACCCTCAATCAACAGGTTCTTTTCCGTGGAACCATCAGGTAATAAGAAGTCAATCTTTTGTACATCGTTGCTGTTAAAATGCAACGAAGAAATAAGTTCCAGGGTTTCTTTGGAGACCTTATCTAAGTGCTCCAGTTCCACAGCCGCTTCTTCCGAAGCCATTTCTTCCTTTTCACAAGAAGTTAAAAAAATGGCCGTCGCACAAAAGAGTAAAAAGAGTTTGTAACATTTCATAATAAATAGATTTGGGATTAATATGTTTTGAAATTAATCCACTATTTCCATTCCACCTGAAATAATACCGTAGCATTTTTACGGGTTTTTCCTCTTTCTACAACTTTAACATTTCAAAATGTTCGATTCTGAAATTAAAAAAAACCCGTAATTATTGTACGGGTAAATTTTAGGCGTTGGTATTTTTTTTTCATAAAATTGAATGCGCCTAAAACTTGGCATTTAACAACAATAACCTTACTTAAATATTTCAGCCCTATGGATTTACTTGAAACAACGGTTATTATTTTTTTGATTCTTTACTTGATTCTTACCATCTGGGCGTGTTATGACATTTTTCATAACCATATATTGAAGACGAGCCACAAATTCTTGCTTATTTTTTTAATATTAGCAGTTCCACTTTTCTCTGCCATCGTCTATTTTCTTTGGCGCGGTAATACAGAGCTGGATGATAATATTTTTTACAACTCTCATTGAACAATAGATTCGTTGTTTTAAATCCCGAGCCCTCTCCTACCTGTTAAGCAGCATTTTTAAATACTATCTCTAATAGAGCGAAACCACCTGCAGCAAGTTTCCGAACTAAAAAAAAACATCTTTTCATAATTTTTTGTAACAAATCCCCTGAAGGTCAGTCAAATTGGCATATATTTAACACATCTTATAATTAAACTTATTACCAATGACGAACATTAGATTTAGACCGTTAGCATTTATGCTACCGCTCGTTCTTCTCGCCTTTGTTTCCTGTGATAAACTAAAGGGAGAAGAAACCAACGCCGACGTAGATCCCGGTTTATCAATTGAATTTGAAAAATATGAGCTTGACAACGGGCTCAATGTAGTGCTTCACCAGGATACTTCAGATCCTATAGTTTCTGTCGCCATTCAATACGGTGTGGGATCCAACCGTGAAAAAAAAGGTCGCACAGGATTCGCTCACCTGTTTGAACACATGCTTTTCCAGGAGTCTGAAAACGTACCTCAGGACCAGTTTTTTAAGAAAATTCAGGATGCCGGCGGGACTTTGAATGGAGGAACCTGGCAGGATGGAACGGTTTATTACGAAGTAGTTCCAAAGAATGCATTAGAAATGGTGATGTGGCTGGAGTCAGATCGAATGGGCTACCTCATCAATACAGTAACCGAAAGTGCTTTTGCTAATCAACAGGAAGTCGTACAAAATGAAAAGCGACAGCGCGTAGACAATAATCCTTACGGCCATACGAGCTGGGTAATTGATAAAAACCTTTATCCCGATGGGCATCCTTATAGCTGGCAGGTGATTGGAGAGCTTGAAGATCTTCAAAATGCCACGGTAGAAGATGTAAAAGAATTTTATGATAAATTCTACGGACCGAATAATGCTACACTGGTCATTGCAGGAGATTTTGAAAAAGCTGAAACAAAGCAACTGGTTGAAAAATATTTTGGAGAGATTAAAGAACGTCAGGAAGTAGCACCTCTTGAAGTAAAAAACATTACTCTTGATAAAACGAAGCGGCTTTATCACGAAGATAACTTTGCCACCGCACCACAATTAAATATGGTGTGGCCGGCAGTAGAACAGTACACTAAAGATGCATATGCCCTTAATTTCCTGGGAGAAGTTCTTTCCGACGGAAAAGAAGCTCCGCTTTACGAAGTACTCGTAAAACAACGAGAACTTACTTCTCAACCTTACGCATACAATAATGCAAGCCAAATTGCAGGTAAATTCCAAATTTCGGTTACAGCAAATGCTGGAGTAGATCTCGACAGCGTAGAGGCAGGAATCCAGGAAGCTTTTGCTCTTTTTGAAGAAGAAGGAGTGACTGATCGTGATATTGAACGTATTAAAGCCGGACTTGAAACAGATTTCTACAATGGTATAAGCAGTGTTCTTGGAAAATCATTCCAGTTGGCCCAGTATGATGTTTTTACTGGTGATCCCGGTTATATCGAAGAAGATATTGAAAACATCAAGGCGGTCACCAAAGAAGATGTGCAGCGAGTGTATGAAACCTATATCAAAGGAAAACCATTTGTCCTTACCAGCTTTGTACCAAAAGGCGAAGTGGAACTTATTGCTGAAAATTCTGAAAAAGCAGAAGTAGTTGAGGAAGAAATCACTGAAAATGTTGAAACCAAAGTGGTAGAAACAGAGCAGGAAATTCAAAAAACTCCTTCAAAATTCGATCGCTCCATACAGCCCGAAATGGGTGAAACACCAAGTTTAAACGTGCCAAGCTCCTGGACCGTAGAGCTTGATAACGAACTTGAAGTTTACGGTATTGAGCAAAACGAATTACCACTTGTGAATTTTAGCCTTGTACTGGAAGGAGGACATCTACTTGATGATCTAAGCAAAAATGGTGTTGCTAACCTCATGACAGATATCCTGATGGAAGGAACCGCCAACAAAACTCCGGCAGAACTGGAAGAAGCCATTGACCTTTTGGGTGCTAACATTAATATGTACACTACAGATGAGTCTATTATCATCCGCGGAAACACCTTAAAACGTAATTTTGACGAAACAATGGAACTGGTACAGGAAATCCTGCTTCAACCGCGTTGGGACGAAGAAGAATTTGCGCGAATCAAAACAAGTACGATCAACAGAATTCAAAGAAACCAGGCCAATCCTAACGTGATTGCAAACCAGGTTTACAATAAAATTCTTTATGGTGAAGATCATCCTTTTGCACATCCTACTTCAGGAACTGTAGAATCTGTAGAAGCTATTACCATAGAAGATCTTAAAGGATATTATAATAAATACTTCTCTCCTACTGTAAGTACTTTTCACGTAGTAGGCGCTGTTTCACAGTCTGAAGCACTTGCTTCCCTCGAAGGAATTGAATCCAACTGGGAAGCCAAGGAAGTCACTATTCCTGAATATGAAGTGAGCAATGACCGTGAGAAGGCATCTTTATATTTTGTCGATATTCCAAATGCGAAACAATCTGTGATCAACATTGGTTACATTGCCTTACCGCGTACCAGTGAAGATTATTTTCCGGCAGAGGTAATGAACTATAAGCTGGGTGGTTCTTTCTCAGGAAATGTGAATTTGATCTTACGTGAAGAAAAAGGATACACTTACGGTGCCCGTTCAGGCTTTAGCGGATCTAAAATTCCCGGAACCTTTACAGCTTCTTCCAGTGTTCGTACCAACACTACAGGAGAATCTGTAGGTATTTTCCGTGATGAAATCGCAAAATACAAGGAAGGAATTACTGAAGAAGATCTTGAATTCACCAAGAATGCATTAATAAAATCAAATGCAAGACGTTTTGAAACTCAGGGATCACTTCTTGGTATGCTACAGGAAATGAGTGCTTACGATCTCGACCCAAATTATATCGAGAAAGAAGAAGAAATCGTGGGAGCAATGACTCTTGAGCAGCATAGAGAACTTGCCCAAAAATACCTTGACGAGTCCAAAATGGCTTATCTTGTTGTAGGAGACGCAGCTACACAATTTGAGCAGTTCAAAGAAATGGGCTTTGATGAAGTGAAACTGCTTAACAAGCAGGGAGAAGAAGTAGAACTTTCTGAAGTAAAACTTTAAGGCCTTTCATTCTGAATTTCAAAAACCTGTCGGCAACGGCAGGTTTTTTAATTTTATATACTTTGGTTGATGATTTCATATGCATAAGCATTCAAAAATGTGTTTTTCATTATACTTTTCTCAAAAGCACTTTTCCTGAAGAATGCAGTGCGAGAATACCCTTTTTGACACTTCAGAAAATTTTACTTTCAAACCTTTTCGCCTAATTATTTGTTAAGGTAAAAATAGCCTTAGGTTTTAAACAGGGTTAGTGCGAAATTTGCACAATGCAAAAAAAGATTAGTGGAAGAAACCAGAGGAAAGAGCGAATAATCTTATTGGTCCTTGGGACACTCATTGCTTTGGGACCTTTTTCTATTGATATGTACCTTCCCGCTTTCGAAAACATCGCTCAGGATTTTTCGATCACAAAAAGTCAGGTAGGATTCTCTTTAACCAGTTATTTTATTGGAATTGCACTCGGCCAACTGGCTTATGGGCCAATAATGGATAAATACGGGCGAAAAAAGCCATTATTGACAGGTTTGATTATTTACGTGTTGGCGGCAATTAGCTGCTTTTACTCTCCAGATTTGAACTGGCTTATTGTTTCGCGGTTTTTCCTGGCCGTAGGAGCATCTGCAGGAATGGTGGCTTCAAAAGCGGTTGTAAGAGATGTTTTTCCTTCAGAAGAAGTGGCGCGTGCAATCTCCTTTTTAATGCTCATTATGGGTGGCGCTCCTATAATTGCTCCCACAGTGGGCGGAATAGTTATTACCCATTTCTCCTGGCATGCAATCTTCTTAATTCTTGCCGTATTTGCTGCACTTATGATCTTAAGTGTCACCTTTTTCCTTCCGGAAAGCTCCACTCCAGATCATTCTGTGGAGCTCAAACTAAACCGGGTGTTATCAAAATATACCGGGATCTTTATAAATAAGATATTTTTGACCTTTTCTCTTGCCGGAAGTTTAACAATAGGCGCAATGTTCGCTTATATTTCAAACGCTCCCGTGCTTTTCATGGATACTTATCATCTTTCTGAAACAGAGTTTGGCTGGCTCTTCGGAATAAATGCCGCCGGATTGATTGCCGGAAGCCAGATCAACCGCCTGGTTTTAAAAAAGTATAGTACTTTTCGCATTACCATTGTTTCTAGCGTCGTACTGGTGGTCCTGGCCTTATTCTTCCTCGTAAATGCCGCTACAATAGGCAATTTTTATATTACACTCTTCCTGTTGTTTTCTATTTTATTCCTCCTTGGTTTTCAAAATCCGAATACAACGGCATTATCACTTTACCCGTTTGAACGCAGAGCGGGACGCGCTTCAGCATTGGTGGGTAGTTTGAAAATGATACTTGGTGCGGTCGCCTCTTTCGTGATTAGTCAATTTACGGGTGCTAGTATGATTCCTCTTGCTTTGACAATACTGGTATGTTTAAGTTTTAGTGCTCTTTTGCTGTTCAGATTTCAGCTGAAGGAAAAAAGATCCCTCATTTTGATAGGCCGATAGTTCCTTCTTCAGTTTACTTCAGAAATAAAATGCGCCGAAGGTTTTCTGCTGTTGAACGTACTGGAGATTCTTAGCACAAGGTTCTTTTTCCGCATTCCAGGAATTTTTCTTATTTTAAGAAGGTATATTTTATAACTGAAATCCATCAAACGCTATGAAAAAAGGAGATAAGGTTAAATGGAAATGGGGACAAGGATACGCTGAAGGGGAAGTAGAAAAAACGTATTCAGAATCTACCACACGTAAAATAAAAGGCTCGGAAGTGACACGCCACGGTTCAAAAGATGATAAGGCACTTTATATAAAACAAGATGATGGGGATAAGGTGCTTAAACTGGAAAGTGAGGTTGAAAAAAAGTAAACTATGGATAAGGAAGAAGAAAAGAATCTTAGAAATGAATTTTACGACAATGTAAATATGGCTCCCAAAGAACTGGAGGAGTGGCTGGAAACAGAAGAGTCTAAATCTGTAGGACAGGACAGCGGTGATGGTGAAGCCATAGGTCACAAATCTGGCAAAAAGATCATTGAAATCAAAAATAAGAATAAAGACGAATTAACTCAGGGAGATTATGAACATATGAAGAAGGTTAATAGTTATGTAAGTCGGCATACCGCACAAGGCCCTTCATCAAATAAAAAAGATTCTCCTTGGAGGTATTCTTTAATGAATTGGGGACATGACCCCTGCAAAAATGGAGGGTGCTGAAAGAATTTGAACTTTTGGTGGCTGAAATGCACTTCAAGCTGCAGTACATTTCTCAGCTTTTGCTTTACCTGGAAAAACAGAAAATATAAAGTGTCAAAAAAGGGATTTTGAAATGCATTTCTTCTGAAAAGCAAATTGCCATTTACAGCAGAATAAACTATTCCACACCTATTGAAAATTTATTCTGAGTATTATATTTCTCCGGTTTACCAATAGATAACATCCACCTGTCATAAGCCGCTTTACTCAACCATTGCACCTGATAATGATCTTTTAAATGTGGCGCTTTTGCAGCTGCAGCAGCGAGGCTGGAAGCAATTTCATAATCATTGCTGTTATCGCTGTGATGGTAGACAAAAGCGGCGTGAAATTTATCTATGGGCTCCAGCTCTTCTGCACTGTTGTAGATGTTTCTTACCTGCTTCAGCCTTATTTCATCTCTTTCATGAAGATCATTTAAGATATAAGGCTTCAATTGCATCCTGTCTTTTTGATCGGTTTCATAAGCGTATTCTAATTTTTCGCTCTCATTACCTGTTTTGAGAATAGCTTCATCATAAGGCCGAAAAAGAGAGGCTACAATACCTAATGCGCAAATGCCAATGATAAAAAGAGGAATTCTCAGTATTTTTGGGTTGACCTTACTGAAAATATGGATCAATCCAGCGAGGACTAAGAAAATGATTGATAAACCAATAAATCCAATTAAAATAAACTCGAAAGATTGAATTAAATAGGAAAGTATCATCACCATCAGTGAAAGGGCGATGAAAATTACATTTCGGATCATAGTAAAAAAAGTTTTCTCTTCTTCTATAAAGACGATATAAAAATTTCGATGTTGCAAATGCTTAATTCCAATGAAGATTCAATCGACTTAAACAGACTTCAGATCACATACGGACTACGGTTTATAGTTTTTTTTCAAAAAAGAAAAAGCGATGCTTTCACATCGCTTTTAGTCGGGATGACAGGATTTGAACCTGCGACCCTACGCCCCCCAGACGTATACGCTACCGGACTGCGCCACATCCCGAAATTTGGAATTGCAAATTAAGCAGCTTATTTGCTATTTTCAAAAGGAAACCTGCATTTTTTCCTTCTATTCACCCATCCTCTCTAACATAGGGTTAAAGAAAAACTTACAAAAATGCTATTTTTGCCAATCATTCTCTTTAAACCTTTAAGGAACAAATTAAAGGATGTGAAATTACCCCCTTAGCTTTCTCATCCGAAATATGAATCGCATGTCTTTCCTTTAAATTATCCAGAAATTAAAAATGACGTTATTCATTAATTTTCCGAGCCATCTGGACATTCTGAAGAAAAAAGAAGATTTAGAAGTATTTATGTAATTGATTTTAAGATTTGGCTGAAGAACATTATTTTCAAAATCAGATCTAGCAAAGGGTAAATCCTTAAATTTAAGTTGTTTGACTTAAAAAGCAACAATTCTTTTTTTATGTTTTACTTTTGAACAAATTTTTCCCCCAATGAAAAAGCTCCTTTTCAGCATTATTTTATTGATATCTTTTTCTGGCGCATTGATTTCACAGGAAATTACTGAAACCAATACAGATGAAATTTATAAAATCGGGCTTCGTGCTTATCAAAACCAGGATTTTACCCGTAGCCTTCAGCTTACCAACCGCGGCCTGCAACTGGCGCCGGAATATCATGACATAAGAATACTCCGGGTAAGGAATCTTTGGGCCCTGGAACGCTTTGAAGCCGCCGATGAAGATCTGGATTTTCTTCTGAAAGAAGCTCCGAAGTATGTGGATGTCCTTCCTTTAGTACATCAACGAATATCCAGATTTTCAAAGCATGAAAATGCTTTAGTCTTTCTAAACAGGATACAGAAAATTTATCCCGAAGATATTAGCCTGCAAGTTAATCGTGCGCAGTTATTGCTAAAAGCTCATCGAAGAGCTGAAGCCAGAGAGCTTGCGCAGGAGCTTATTAAGAACAGTAATCTTTCCGGAGAAGATCGTTATGCTCTACAGATTGTGCTAAACAGAACCATTTCTAATGAAATAGGAGTCAATTACAGCTATATTAACTTCAGTGAAGCCTACAGGAATTATAGTAACTGGCACACCTTAAGCGTCGAATATCAACACAACTTCAATCGCACTGCCGTTATTGGCAGAGTGAATCACGCCGACAGGGAATTCAACTCTGGAAATCTTTATGAGCTGGAAGCCTATCCTGTCTTTAATGATCGCAGCTATGCTTTTATTAACCTGGGATTTTCTAATGGGGAGATGTTCCCGGAATTTCGAGGAAGTGCTTCTTTCTTTTATAATTTCGCCAAATTTTTTGAAGGAGAATTGGGAGGAAGATTCATTGCACTTGAAGAGCAGAGCTATTTTTCAGGAATAATTGGTCTCACCGCATACCGCGGAAAATTTTACCTCAACGCCCGCACTTTTGTAGGTCCTAAGCGTCTTGATCAGGTTATTCAGAATTACCAGTTTAACCTACGCTACTACTTCGGGAATGCCGATAATTACCTGCTTGCACGAGTGGGAAGCGGTATTTCTCCCGATGAACGTACAGATTATACGCAGGTACAATATCCTGGCCTTGAAGCTTATTACTTATATGCCGGAATAAATAAAACGCTGGGGTTAAATCATATTTTTCAGGTTAGTGCAGGATATCTTACAGAAGAATTAACCGGCACCATAAAAGGTAACCAGCTCCTGGCAAATTTAGGCTACCGTTACAGGTTTTAAGCAGGTGAAGAATAAATTGAAGGGAATTTTATAGAATCCAAAAATGACATTTTTAGATCCTTTTTTCTAAACCTTCCATGCTAATCTAAAGTTTCAAAAATTGATTCTATTTTTCAGAAAAAAATTTCAATCCCCCAGAGGCGGTCTCAAGCTGTATCTCCTCTCCTGAGAAGTCTTCAATGAAATCGTCATCCACATGAAGATTTTCGCCTTTGTATTTAAGCGACACTTTCTTTGCTTTATAAGTCTTTCCAAACTGGTCTACTTTTGCATCCTCCACTTTGCCTTTCGCCATATCTTCAAGATAATTCAATATTTTTTCCCTGTTTTCTACAGGCACAAGTACCACATCCAGCAGTCCATCTTCGGGCTTGGCATGGGGTGCAACTTTTAAATTTGGTCCTATGTATTTAATGTTCATAACCTCTACCATTAGATATGAACCTCTTATAGCTTCTCCGTCAATCGTTATTTCTGCTTCTTCGGCTTGAAAATCACCTACAATTTTTTGAAGGACGTGTATGGTATGTTTCAGTTTCTCTTCCGGATCATCCAACTCCTTCTCATTTTTCATTTCCTTTATAAGCTTCGGAAAAATCCCTATTCCCACGCTTTCAATAAAAAATTCAATCCCGTGAATCCCTTTTATAAGCCCATGGTCAAAATTGATTATTTTCTCAGGAATTCGTAGGTCTCCGTTCAGGTTCCTGCCCTCCAACTGCAGTGTTTTCGCAATATTATTCGCTGTCCCCATAGGTAATAGATAGACAGGTGGCAATTTTACAATATCCTTCTGGTCGAGTAAGACAGCTGCCAATTTATGAACGGTGCCATCTCCTCCCGCTAAAAAGATGACATCGGCGTCATTTTCCATGAATTTCTCCCACAAAAGATCATGTGTAGAAGTATAATTAATTTCATAATCTCCTTGCTTGATGAACTTTAAAATATCTTTTTTGCTGTGTTCTCCATCACCCGAAGTTGGATTGTGGACGATTTGCGCAGTCTTCATATACTCGATTTAAAGGTTCAAGTAAAAATAATGATCGCGACGAACATTTCTTTTTGATTAACGATACCTTATGATTTATTTTCTACCACAATATTTGAATTAAAGGCTGAAAAGGAAAGAATATTAAAAATTGCATAATTTTTCCCTTTTTCAAAAACTACCACCGCCTTCTGTACGCAGTTTTTTGTAAATTAATGAGTTGAGAACAAAAAAAGAAAGCGTATATGAGAATATTAGTAACAAATGATGACGGAATTTACAGTCCGGGATTAAAATCCCTGGCCGAAGCTGCAACGAAGTATGGAGAAGTAATCGTTATGGCACCCGACATTGAACAGTCTTCTATGGGGCAGGCAATTACTTCGGGCAAACCCATAAAATATAAAAAATCACCCATTCATTTTGAAGGTATAGAAGCTTATAGGGTAAGCGGTACACCTGCAGATTGCGTAGCTCTGGGTGCTCACCTTTTTGAAAATATTGACCTGGTACTATCGGGAATCAATATAGGTGCCAACCTGGGAAATTCAGCCTGGCATTCCGGAACACTTTCCGCAGCACGACAAGCAGTCCTCTTCGGCATCCGCGGAATTGCCCTTAGTGTTTCTGTAGGAGAAGACGAGCCAGATTTTGAAGCGCTTGTTCCATATGTGGAGGCTTCCCTCGATGAGGTGGTATATGAAAAAGAGCGGGAATTGCTCAACATTAATTTTCCGCGGCAACCAGAAGGAGAGATCGTATGGACAAAACAATCGGTACGCCATTACGACGGGAAAGTCCTGGAGCAAAAAGATCCCATGGGCCGACAGAATTACTGGTTTACAGTGATTCCCATTGAGGAAGTAGATGAAGACACAGATCGTTGGGCAGTACGAAATGGCAAAACCAGTATCACGCCTATGATCCTCGATCTAACAGATAAAGAACATCTGAAAGAACGAACCGGCAGATAAATTATTGAGATATATAAAACCGATAAGAAAGAGCCTGTAAAAAATCAAATGTACAGGCTTTTTTCTGTAAGTTATTTAAGTGAATGCTAGAAAGAGAAAGAGCAGAAATAGTAATTTCCCGCCCTAGCGATCTTATAAAAAAAAATCAGATAATTCTTTTGAAATCCATTGCACCGCTTTAGATTTGCAATATAGATGGGGTGCTTGCCTTTTCGGCCGGCTGAGATGATACCCATGGGCACCAAAGCTCTGTACCTGATCCGGGTAATGCCGGCGTAGGGATTTATTTTCCAGCTTAGATCTTGCAAAGCAGCACCTGGTTCATCACCTCATTATTTTTTTAAATAATAATGAAGGCACAATTATGCATTTAACCTGGTTGCAATTTTTAGGAACTACTTTTGGAGTCGCTCAGGTCCTTCTTGCAAGGAAAAATAACATCCACAATTACTTATTCGGAATTATTTCAGTAATCATCAGTATCTGGGTGTTGTACGAATCCAGGCTGTACGCAGATATCCTGCTGCATTTATACTACCTGGTAATGAGCATTTACGGATGGTTTTACTGGAAGTTTGGTAAGGCGAAACAGTCTGCTCCAGTATCAAGGTCTACCAGAACTGAACATTTTAAAGCACTGGCAATTGCAACAGGCTGCTTTGCTCTTATGGCATGGTGGCTGGTATTTCACACCAACAGCGATGTCCCTATTTGGGATGCTGTGGTAAGCGCTTTTGCATGGGCCGGAATGTGGCTCATGGCCAAAAGAAAAATCGAAAATTGGATATACCTAAACATCAGCAACATTATTGCCATCCCTCTGCTTATTTATAAGGACCTGTACATCTACGCTGGGCTAACGGTTTTCTTGTTTCTTGTAGGTACTTCAGGTTATTTTAAATGGAAAAAATTAATAGAAAATGCACCAAAAGAACAATTTTCAGGAGCTTGAAAAACAAGGTTTTGACGCAACATTTTTTTCTCCGGAAGTCCTTCGTATTATAGAAAGAAAAAATTTATGGAACCTGTGGGTACCGAAAAAATATGGCGGACTGGAAATGTCATTTTCTGAAGGTCTTCAAATATTGAAGGAACTGGCTTTTATCGATGGCAGTCTTGGCTGGACGATTACTTTATGTAGCGGTGCAAACTACTTTATTGGAAATTTAACTCCCGAAGCAGCAAAAGAAATTTTCATTAATTCCGAAAAACCTGTTTTAGGTGGAAGTGGCGGCATTTTGGGAACTGCTGAGAAAAAAGAAGCACTTTATGTCATTTCCGGAAACTGGCGCTACGCCACGGGAGCTCCTTATCTAACGCATTTCACATTAAATGCCAAAATTCTGGAGGAAGGAAAGGAAGTTCTAAATGATGATGGGTCTCAGAAGATACTTTCATTTGTACTTCCTAAAAAAGATGTCCAGATAGTTCAGGACTGGAATAGCATGGGCCTTAAAGCTACCGCAACGCACTCTTTTGAAGTGAAGGAAGTGACAGTCTCTGAGAAATACAGTTTTATATATGACCAGTTTTATCTTCCCCAGCCAATATTCAAAATCAATTTCTCCCTTTTTGCCGATCTCACTCTTTGGACCAATTATATAGGAATGGCCGAACATTTTTATGAAGAAGCTTTTAAAGAACTTCAAGCGCAAAAAATAAAGGATCTCAAAAATGTCATTTTTGAAGCCAATAATCAGCTTTTTCTCTACGCGAGGGAAATTGAAGAAATCACATTAAGGACCTCCAGTTTTTCAGAAGAATTTATTCAGAAAGTACACGAAGCTGCAACAAAGTCGGTGAAACAGCTTTCACAAAATATTATTGAAGTTTATCCTTTATTGGGTATAAAAGGCAGCAGGAAAAACAGCTCTTTAAATAGCGTTTTTAGAGACTATTTTACCGCAACACAGCATCATATCTTTCATAAGATATGAAAAATTTTCCGCATTACTCATTCGACTAAATATGCTATTATTTCAACTCATTCTAAATCCTTTAATAAATATAACAAGAATAGCATATAAAAGAAAACCCTACACCAATGTGTAGGGTTTTCTGTAGTCGGGGTGGCAGGATTCGAACCTGCGGCCTCCTGCTCCCAAAGCAGGCGCGATAACCGGGCTACGCTACACCCCGAAAAAACACTTTTTCAACGACTCTACAGGTTTAGCAACTGCGATCATGTTCAAAGTGGCTGCAAAGATAAACATTATGTTAACTCTGCAATGAAAACTTTTGATTTTTTATATCTTAGATGCCTCATATTTTCCCTTCATTTCTGAAGGGAAAACTTTAAATGTCTAAAACCTTTTTATATGAAACGAATTATACTGAGTTTATCTGTTGCGTTTTCTTTTGTCGCATGTGGCGAAAATGGCAAATCCAATGAAGGAGATACGGGCCAGGCTATAACTAAAGACACCACTGCAACTGCCAACATCATTGCTTCGGAAAGCCTCCCTGCCGACTCTTCCCAAACCGAATACGGCTATGAAGTAGTAGTACCCGATTTACAGATCGCCTGGGGTATGGATTTCTTACCCGACGGTAGCATGCTAATTACTGAAAAAGGCGGTGATCTCATCCATTTCTCGAATGGAGAGAAACGAATCGTGCAGGGAGCACCAGAGGTGTATAACCGCGGCCAGGGTGGTTTCCTTGACGTTGCAGTTCACCCGGATTATGAGTCTAACGGCTGGATTTACTTCACCTATTCTTCTTCCGAAGGGGAAGGCGAAGGTGGAAATACAGCTCTTATGAGGGCTAAACTGGAAAACGGCCAGCTGGTGCAAAAAGAAGATTTGTACAAGGCCGTTCCAAACAGCACCAGGGGACAACACTTTGGTTCCCGTATTACTTTCAACGAAGGATACCTTTATTTCTCTGTGGGAGATCGTGGAAATCGCGATGAAAACCCGCAGGATTTTACCCGTGACGGCGGAAAAATTTACAGACTTAATCCCGATGGCAGCATCCCGCAGGACAACCCTTTTGTAGGTGAAGAAAATGCCAAAGAAGCTATCTATTCTTACGGACACAGGAATCCGCAGGGAATGATCCTAAATTCTGATACCGGTGAGATATGGGTTCATGAACATGGGCCACAGGGCGGTGATGAAATCAATGTGATCAAAAAAGGTGAAAATTACGGTTGGCCTGTAGTTTCCTACGGTATCAATTATGACAATAGCACCTTCACAGACGAAACTTCAAGACCAGAATTTGAAGATCCTATTTTCTACTGGAAACCATCTATTGCCCCAAGCGGGATGGTATATGTCACCTCCAATAAATATCCTGAACTCCAGGGAGATCTTCTCGTTGGTTCTTTAAAATTTATGTACATCGAACACCTAAAACTAGAAGGAAAAACTGTGGTTGGAAGAGAAAAAATTCTTCCGGGAGTGGGGCGCCTGCGTGACCTTGCTCAAGGGCCAGATGGAAACATCTATGCTTCTATTGAAGGAACAGGGATTATCAAGATTACAACTCCTGCTTCTGAAGAAGAGTAGTATGAAGAGATCTTTTATTCTCATCCTGTTTTTAATTGGTACCGCATGTAAGAATAAAGGAGAAGAAATACAGTACAAAAGTCGGCTTTAGAATTTCCTGAAGTGAGCGAAAGCTTTCCTGAAGGAGCAGATATCTACAATAACTTTTGTGCTACCTGTCATTTAGCTAGCGGGGAAGGCATTCCAAACGCCTTCCCTCCTATCAATAAATCCAATTGGCTTAAAGAGAAAAGAGCAGCCACTATTAAAGCAGTGAAGTACGGCTTAAATGGCAACATAGAAGTTAACGGAGTTGAATATAATAGCCTTATGCCTTCGATGGAGCTTACAGATGAAGAAGTAAAAAATGTGCTGAACTATATTTTTTACGCATGGGATAATAATGTAGAGAAACCGGCTACTTTAGCAGAAGTCAGAGAGGTGAAAGAATAAAGAAATTAAGAGCAACTGCTCACCCTTATACTAAAAAAAGTGAAATTCCACTTTTAAAAGAATAATTTACCTTTGCAGCAAATTATTCAGCTATGTTAATTATCGGCATTGCCGGCGGTACCGGAAGCGGGAAAACCACTGTGGTAAATCAAATTATTGAAGAATTAAAAAATGAGGAAGTAGATGTCATTTCTCAGGATTCGTACTACCAGGATACCAGTCACCTTTCCTTTGAAGATCGAAAAAAGATAAATTTTGATCATCCTAAATCCATAGATTTTGATTTATTGGTAGCTCATTTAAAGGAGCTCAAGGCAGGAAACAATATCCAACAGCCGGTTTATTCCTTTAAAGAACACAACCGCACCGGCGAAACGCTTGAAATTGAACCCCGGAAAGTTATTATTGTAGAAGGAATCCTTATTCTTACTCATCCCGATATTAGGGAGATGTTTGATATCAAGATTTACGTACATGCAGACAGTGATGAGCGCTTAATACGCAGGTTAAAACGTGATATTGCCGAAAGAGGCCGTGATCTTGACGAGGTTTTGAACCGTTACCAGACTACCCTTAAGCCCATGCATCAGCAATTTATCGAGCCCACAAAAGAATTTGCAGATATCATTATCCCTACGAACCGTTATAATACCGTGGCTGTTGATATCGTTCAAACAATCATACGGCAGCGTTTACTCTAATTTCGTATATTTCGGCTATGAAGCTAAATACGCTGCGAAATCAAAAATGGTTCAGGATTGCAAGTAACAAGTACCTGCTTGTTACTGTGGCTTTTGTCTTCTGGATGCTCTTTCTCGACAGCAATTCCTGGCTGGTTCATCATGAACTGGACGCCGAAATAGATGATCTCAACAAGAATAAAAAATACTACCTCGACCAGATATCAAATGATAAAGCCATCATCAGTAAATTAGATGATTCGCTCGAGCTTGAGGAATTTGCTCGCCGGGAATATTTTATGAAGCGGGAAAATGAAGATATCTTTATTATAGAGCACGCGAAAGAAACCAACTAATTATAAGATCCTGCATTTTGGCAGCTGGAAAAACCTGCAAAACAATGAGTAATAATTTGTTCAGTGATTTTGATGAAGTTTCTGCCAAACAGTGGAAACAAAAGATACAATACGATCTTAAGGGAGCAGACTACAACAAGAATTTGGTTTGGAACTCAAACGATGGAGTAGCTGTAAATCCTTTTTATCATCCAGATGATTCTCCAGAACCGGTTTCGGTCAAAGCACCCTCAGGATGGAATATTTGTGAAAAGATTTTTGTAGCCTCTGCTGAAAAGAGCAACAAGAAAGCACTCGAAGCACTGGAAAAAGGCGCTGAAAGCCTCTGGTTCAACATCTCTTCTGAAGAAATTGAGCCCGAAATGCTATTTTTGGATATTCCTCTTGGCACTACTCCAATTTATATTTCTTTCGAATTTCTTTCAGAAGCTTATTTTTCAAAGCTTAAGAAATTTTTCTCCGGAAAAGAACATCAGGTAAGCCTGCAAATAGATATTGTTGGAAACTTAGCCCGCAGCGGCAACTGGTTTAAGAGCTTAAAAGAAGATTTTTCACTTCTTAATGAAATAGTTTCAGAAACTGAAGTATTTCCAACAGCCGTGAGCGTTAATATGGGTCTTTATGAAAACGCGGGAGCCAATATCCCGCAACAACTGGCTTATGCGCTTGCGCATGCTACCGAATATCTTCAGGATTTTGAAAAACAGAAAGATTTTTCAGCAGCTCGAAAAAAAGCTTTTAAAATGACATTTTTGACTGCCGTGGGATCAAATTATTTCTTCGAAATAGCAAAATTAAGGGCATTAAGACTGTTATTTTCTACCGTGGCTGAAGAATTTGGCGTTTCAGAAAAATGCTTCATCCTTGCGCAGCCATCAAAAAGAAACAAAACTATTTACGATTACAATGTGAACCTGTTGCGCACTACGACCGAATGTATGAGCGCAGCTTTGGGCGGCGCCGATGCTATTTGTAATCTTCCGTATGACAGTGTTTTTCACAAAGAAAATGATTTTGCCCGCCGCATTGCGCGAAATCAATTATTGATCCTGAAGAATGAAAGTTATTTCGAGAAAGCTGCAAATCCGGCGGAAGGGGCATATTATATAGAAACTCTTACTCAACAATTTGCCGAAAGAGCATTGGAAATCTTTAAAGGAATTGAAAATGCCGGCGGATTTTTGACCCAGTTAAAAGAAGGAACTATTCAGAAGAAGATCACAGAGAGTGCTAAAAAACAACAGGAACAATTCAAGGAAGGCGAATTGGTGCTGGTTGGAACGAACAAATATGCGAATCACGAAGATAAAATGAAAGATGAGCTGCAATTGTTCCCCTTCCTAAAAAAGCATCCAAGAAAAACGTTGATCCAGCCAATCCTGGAACGAAGAATAGCCGAAAAGCATGAGCAGGAACGGCTTGAAAAAGAGCAGGAAAAGGGACAGTCGTAAATATCTAAGAAATGAGCAGAAAGAATCTTCAGCATATAAATTTAAAAGGAAAAGTAGCTGCTTCGAGGGAAGAGAAAACTTCAGCCCCTTCTGAAAACCGGGAGCAAAAGACCTATTTTAAAGAAGACATTGAAGGTTTAGAGCACCTCAAATTTGCTGCGGGAATTCCGCCTTACCTGCGAGGCCCCTACAGTACGATGTATGTAAGTAGGCCGTGGACTATTCGCCAATACGCCGGATTTTCAACCGCTGAAGAAAGCAATGCTTTTTACCGAAGAAATCTCGCTGCTGGCCAGAAAGGGTTATCGGTGGCTTTTGATCTTCCCACGCATCGCGGCTATGACAGTGATCATGAAAGAGTGGTAGGTGATGTAGGAAAAGCTGGGGTTGCCATTGATTCTGTAGAGGACATGAAGATCCTATTCAACGAGATCCCGTTAGATAAAATGTCTGTCTCCATGACCATGAACGGAGCCGTGCTTCCGATCATGGCGTTTTACATCGTTGCTGCCGAAGAACAGGGGGTAAAACCGGAACAGCTTTCAGGAACTATTCAAAATGACATTTTGAAGGAGTTTATGGTAAGGAACACGTACATCTACCCTCCCACTCCGTCAATGAAGATAATTTCGGATATTTTTGAATATTCTTCCAAAAACATGCCCCGCTTTAACAGCATCAGTATTTCGGGATACCACATGCAGGAAGCCGGTGCCACCAGTGAAATTGAACTGGCCTATACCCTCGCCGACGGACTAGAATACATCAGGAAAGGTTTAGAAGCCGGAATGGATATAGACAGTTTCGCTCCACGTTTGTCGTTCTTCTGGGCTATAGGTCTGGACCATTTTACCGAGATCGCAAAAATGCGAGCCGCGAGAGCCTTATGGGCAAAACTGGTGAAACAATTTAATCCGAAGAACGAAAAATCACTGGCTTTGAGAACCCACTGCCAAACCAGTGGGTGGAGTCTTACAGAGCAGGATCCTTTCAATAACGTGGCAAGAACGTCTATTGAGGCGGCAGCAGCTGCCTTTGGCGGAACGCAGAGTTTGCATACCAACGCTTTGGACGAAGCCATCGCACTTCCTACAGATTTCTCTGCCCGTATCGCGAGAAATACGCAGCTTCACCTTCAGCAGGAAACCCAAATCACCAGAACAGTTGATCCCTGGGCCGGAAGTTATTATGTAGAAAGCCTCACCAATGAAATTGCTGAAAAAGCATGGAGCCTGATCGAGGAAGTGGAAGAATTGGGCGGAATGACAAAAGCCATTGAAAAAGGTATCCCCAAGTTACGTATTGAAGAAGCAGCAGCCAGAAAACAGGCCCGAATAGACAGCGGCCAGGATATTATTGTGGGCGTCAATAAATACAGACTTGCAAAAGAAGATCCTATTGTTACTCTTGAGGTAGATAACCAAACAGTGAGAAAGCAGCAGGTGGAACTTCTCGAAAAGATCAAAGCTGAAAGAAATTCTGAAAAAGTAAATACTGCTTTAAAAACTTTGACTGAAGCCGCTCGCACAGAAAAAGGAAATTTATTAGCTTTAGCTGTTGAGGCTGCAAGAGAAAGAGCTACGCTTGGAGAGATCAGCAATGCGCTTGAAGAGGCTTACGGCAGGTATAAAGCAAAAATTCAATCATTTAGCGGGGTGTATTCAAAAGAAATTAAAGAAGATGCTTCCTTTCAAAAAGCAAGGCAAATGGCTAACCAATTTGCTGAACAGGAAGGAAGAAGACCAAGGATAATGGTCGCTAAGATGGGTCAGGATGGGCATGATCGCGGTGCAAAAGTGGTCGCTACAGGTTATGCAGATGTTGGTTTTGACGTAGATATTGGCCCCTTGTTCCAGACGGCGCAGGAGGCTGCAAAACAAGCTATAGAGAACGATGTTCATATTTTGGGTGTTTCTTCCCTTGCCGCAGGGCACAAAACATTGGTGCCACAGGTGATCGAAGAGCTGAAAAAATACGATCGGGAAGATATTATGGTCATTGTAGGTGGTGTGATCCCATCACAGGATTATCAATATTTATTTGATGCCGGTGCGGTCGCTGTTTTTGGCCCGGGAACTAAAATTAGTGATGCAGCGATTCAGTTACTGGAAATCCTCATCGATGAATAAGCTCTGGTTCTTGATTCTTGGTTCTTGGTTCTTAAAAAAATTCTAATCTGATATCTCACATTAAAAATCTCACATCTACTATGGAATACACACAAAAAATGCTTCGTGATGATGCCTTAAAGGGTAAAACTATTGTTGTTACCGGCGGTGGTAGCGGATTAGGAAAAGCAATGACAAGATATTTCCTGGAACTGGGAGCAAATGTGGCTATTACGTCGCGGAATCTTGAAAAACTTGAAACCACGGCGAAAGAACTTCAGGAGGAAACCGGAGGCACATGTTTTCCTGTACAATGCGATGTGAGGCATTATGAAAAGGTAGAAGAAATGCTTCGGAAGACGGTAGAGAATTTTGGCGCCGTAGATGTCCTTTTGAACAATGCCGCGGGAAATTTCATATCTCCCACCGAAAGACTCAGCGCAAACGCTTTTGACACCATTATAGATATTGTACTAAAAGGGAGCAAGAATTGTACACTGGCATTTGGAAAACACTGGATCGATAAGGGTGAAACCAATAAAACTGTACTCAATATTGTTACCACCTATGCCTGGACAGGATCGGCTTATGTGGTGCCGAGTGCCACTGCGAAGGCCGGAGTTTTAGCGATGACCCGATCACTGGCTGTGGAATGGGCAAAATATGGCATAAGATCCAATGCCATCGCTCCCGGGCCGTTTCCAACCAAGGGCGCCTGGGACAGACTATTACCCGGAGATCTAAAGGAAAAATTTGACCTCTCCAAAAAAGTTCCGCTTAAGAGAGTCGGTGAACATCAGGAACTGGCGAATTTAGCAGCTTATCTGGTTTCAGATTTTTCTGCTTATATGAACGGAGAAGTCATTACCATAGATGGTGGCGAGTGGCTTAAAGGCGCAGGGCAGTTCAACCTTCTGGAAGCAATTCCGGAGGAGATGTGGGACCAGCTGGAGG
Organism: Salinimicrobium maris; assembly: GCF_049680855.1. Taxonomy (NCBI): domain Bacteria; kingdom Pseudomonadati; phylum Bacteroidota; class Flavobacteriia; order Flavobacteriales; family Flavobacteriaceae; genus Salinimicrobium; species Salinimicrobium maris. The sequence goes on from NZ_JBMPGS010000003.1 coordinate 133,644, forward strand.
CAATGATAAAAGCCAAAAAGAAATAAACTCTTACCTATCGTTGAAGGTTCAAAAAATATCATCCAAAAATGACATTTTTGGGTTATTATTAATAATTATATTTTCTTCAGAATAACGTTAGACTTCAGAAAATAAGCCAATTTCAGGAACTAAAGGTTATTAAAAACCTGTTAACAAATTACCTTTCGTAAACCTATAATAAATTGTATTTTTACCTCTTAAATCCAAAAATATTTAATGGGTAAGATTATTGCTATTGCAAATCAAAAAGGAGGTGTAGGAAAGACTACCACTTCGGTAAATCTCGCGGCATGCCTGGGAGTGCTGGAGAAAAAAGTTTTACTTATTGATGCAGATCCACAGGCCAATGCCACTTCGGGATTAGGAATTGATGTGGAAACGGTAGAATTAGGAACTTACCAGCTGCTGGAACATTCTTCTAAAGCTGAAGAAGCCATTATTAAGACCGAATCTCCCAACCTGGATCTTATTCCGGCGCATATTGACCTTGTAGCCATAGAAATTGAGCTTGTAGACCAGGATCAACGGGAATATATGCTTAAAGAAGCCATTGCGCACCTTCGGGATCAATATGATTATGTCCTAATTGATTGTGCTCCTTCCCTGGGATTGCTAACGCTGAATGCTTTAACTGCAGCCGACTCAGTAATCATACCAATTCAATGTGAATATTTCGCACTTGAAGGATTAGGAAAACTCCTCAATACCATAAAAAGTGTGCAAAAGATTCACAATAAGAATCTTGATATTGAAGGCCTTTTATTGACCATGTATGATTCCAGGTTAAGGCTTTCTAACCAGGTGGTGGAGGAAGTGCAGAAACATTTTGATGAAATGGTCTTTAAAACAATCATTCAGCGAAATGTGCGTTTGAGTGAAGCACCCAGTTATGGGGAAAGCATTATTAATTATGATGCCGGAAGTAAAGGAGCCAGTAATTATTTGAGCCTGGCGCATGAAATAATTAAGAAAAACAGTTAGGAGAACATGGCGAAGGCTACCAAAAAACAAGCATTGGGAAGAGGCCTTTCAGCATTGCTGAAGGATCCTCAAAATGATATAAAATCTGCTGAAGACAAAAATGCCGATAAGCTTGTAGGACATATTGTAGAGCTCGATCTCAATTCAATTGAAGTCAATCCATTTCAGCCCAGAACAAGTTTCAATGAAGAATCACTGCGTGAGCTGGCATCTTCCATTCGGGAACTGGGTGTGATACAGCCCATCACGGTTCGAAAGCTGGATTATAACCAATACCAGTTAGTATCTGGGGAAAGACGTTTTAGAGCTTCCAAATTAATTGGCCTGGAAACCATTCCGGCTTATATTCGAATTGCCAATGACCAGGAGAGCCTGGAAATGGCATTAGTAGAAAACATTCAACGACAGGATCTTGATCCTATAGAAATATCGCTGTCTTATCAGCGCCTCATCGACGAAATAAATCTCACGCAGGAGCAACTTAGCGAACGAGTGGGTAAAAACCGTTCAACGATTGCCAATTATCTTAGGCTGCTAAAGCTGGATCCAATCATTCAAACGGGAATGCGCGACGGTTTCCTTTCAATGGGACACGGGCGTGCGCTCATTAATATTGAAGACCCTCAAAAACAGCTGGATATTTACGAAAAAATCCTAGCTAATTCACTTTCAGTACGAGAAACTGAAAAACTGGTAAGAAGCTTTCAGGAAGAAAAACCGGGTGCAAAGAAAACTGCTAAACAAAAGATTTCTTTACCCCAGGAATTGCGAAAAAGCGTAAAAGAATTTTCTGAACATCTTGGCGCTAAAGTAGATGTACAGGTAGCAAAAAAGGGAAATGGAAAACTAATTATTCCATTCTCTTCTGAAGAGGATTTCAAAAGACTCAAAAAGATCATTCAGGGTGAAGATTAAAAACCTCCTTTTATTGTTGTTTTTATCACTATTTGCCACACCTCTGTTTGCGCAAGAAGATTCTATTACAGTAAGAACCGAAGAATTAATTGTACCCGAAGAACAAGAGCTGGGTTATAAGCCTTACGATGCCTTAGCACCTGCGAGGGCGGCATTTTATTCGGCTGTTTTACCCGGTTTGGGCCAGGCTTACAATGATAAATACTGGAAAATTCCCATCGTCTACACCGCTTTGGGGGTGGGAGTCTACTTTTACATCAACAACGACAGGCAATATGACCGCTACCGGGATGCGTACAAAAGCCGGTTAGCAGGAAGAACAAACGATGAATTTTTAGATGAAGATGGGAACCCGTTGCTATCTACTCCAAGATTAATTGACGCCCAAAAATTTTATCAACGAAACAAGGAGATCTCCATTCTTGTGCTTGTGGGTATGTATGCTCTGAACATTATCGATGCCAATGTGGATGCCCACCTGCAGCAGTTTAATGTAAGCGAAGACCTTTCTCTCAAACCCGCACTGGATTATGATCGCTTTAGCGGAAAGACCGGATATGGCATTACCTTAAATTATAACTTTTAACAATGAATATTGCACTTATAGGTTACGGAAAAATGGGGAAAACCATAGAAAAAATTTCCCTTGACCGCGGCCATAACATAAAGCTGAAGATCTCTGACGACATCAATAACCATAGCCTTGACGGAGTGGATATTGCTATAGATTTCAGTATTCCTGATGCCGCTTTTAAGAATATCACCACTTGTTTTGAAGCCGGTATTCCTGTGGTTTCAGGAACCACAGGTTGGCTCGAAAAATATGAAGAAGCTGTAAAAGTCTGTAACGAAAACAACTCCGGTTTTATTTATGCTTCCAATTTTAGTCTTGGGGTGAACATCTTTTTTGAGCTGAATAAAAAGTTAGCTGAAATGATGCGCCCTTTTGAAGCGGATTATTCAGTCTCTATGGAAGAGGTTCACCACACGCAGAAACTGGATGCACCCAGTGGTACAGCGATCACACTTGCCGAACAAATCATTGAAAACAGTAATAAGACCGGGTGGAAGCTTGAAGATGCAGGAGAACACGAAATACCTTTAACAGCAAAACGTATAGAAAACGTACCGGGAACTCATAGCATCTCTTATGAATCTAAGGTTGATACCCTTAAAATAGAACATGTTGCCCACTCCCGTGAAGGATTTGCTTTGGGAGCGGTTATTGCTGCCGAATGGCTGAATGGCAAAAATGGCATTTTTAGCATGAAAGATGTTTTGTTCCAGAACATGTAACACTTTTCCTTCAATTCAAACCAATAAACATAAAGCACGCAAATGATATTTTTAGAATGGATCATCTTTTTCCTAATCATCCAGTTAATTCATTTTCTGGGAACATGGAAATTATATCAAAAAGCCGGTAGAAAAGCCTGGGAAGCCGCAATTCCGGTTTACAATGCGGTGGTTTTAATGAAGATCATTCACAGGCCATGGTGGTGGACGATTCTTTTGTTCATTCCCATTGTGAATCTCATCATGTTTCCTGTGGTTTGGGTAGAAACCATTAGAAGCTTCGGAAAAACTTCCACTACAGATACCATTCTGGTTATTATCACCTGTGGACTGTATATTTTTTACGTCAACTATGCAGCGGATGTAAAATATAAGGAAGAACGCAGCCTGCATCCGGGAAGTGCTGCCGGAGAATGGATAAGTTCCATTCTTTTTGCAGTGATAGCAGCTACCATAGTCCATACTTATGTCATGCAGCCCTTTACGATTCCTACATCATCCCTTGAAAAAACCTTACTGGTTGGCGATTACCTGTTTGTAAGCAAATTCCACTATGGAGCCAGGACGCCGCTAACCTCTGTGGCTTTTCCAATGGTTCACGATACAATTCCATTTCTTGGCGTAAAGTCTTATCTAAATGCGCCTCAAATTCCCTATTTTAGACTACCCGGTTTTCAGGATATTGAACGAAACGACATCGTTGTCTTCAACTGGCCCGTAGATACGGTACGAATGTTTAGAGACAGATCAGGCATTAGTTATGACAAGCCTGTTGACAAAAAATCGAATTACGTCAAACGGGCAGTTGGATTGCCGGGTGACTCTATAAAAATTGTAGAAGGCAGGGTAATCATAAATGGAGAACCTCTCAATTTGCCAGACAGAGCGAAGCCGCAGTATTCTTACTTCGGAACCACTACAGGACAGGCGTTACATCCTAATATGATGCAGGAATATGGCATAACAGACGGCTACGGTTATGATCCCAACACAAATCAGTTCGTAATTCAAGCCTTGTCTGATGAAGCTTTACAGCGCTTAAAAAACAATCCGAATATTTCTTCCATCGAAAAAGTATTAACTCCTGCAGGTGAAAAAGATCAAAGAATATTTCCCAACAACCGGAAAGTCAACTGGAACCAGGATAACATGGGAGCAGTTTATATTCCCAAAAGAGGGGAAACAGTGAAAATGAACCTCACCTCCTTTTCTCTTTACCGCCGTATTATTGAAGTGTATGAGGGCAGCGAAATGGGCGTAGATAACAAACTTTCTGTTAATGGAACTCAGGTTCTTTTAAATGGTGAGCCACTTGACAGCTATACTTTTAAACAGGATTATTACTGGATGATGGGTGACAACCGCCATAACAGCGAAGACAGCCGCTATTGGGGTTATGTACCTGAAAACCATGTGGTTGGAAAACCGGTTTTTATTTGGCTTAGTCTTGATCCCAATGCTTCAGGATTTAATAAAATAAGATGGGATCGAGTGTTTACAACAGTGGGCGGACAAGGTGAACCTGTCTCTTATTTTCCTTACTTCCTAATTGCACTTGTTGGCTGGTTTGGGTATGGTTACTTCAGAAAAAGAAAAAAATCCTAAGAAGAATTCCCTGGTATGCAAAAGCTGCTTTTACATCCCTGTTATTTTGGACCGATTTCCCAATTTGTTGCACTTGCCAAGGCTTCAGAAGTCATTTTTGAGAATGAAGATAATTATCAGAAGCAAACGTATCGCAACCGCATGTATGTTTATGGAGCAAATGGAAAGTTGCTGCTAAACATCCCCATAAAGCATACCGGTGACAAGAGCCAGCATCAAAAATATAAGGATGTAAGGATTGAGAACGATTTTCACTGGCAAAAACAACACTGGAAATCACTACAATCTGCTTATCGCACCTCTCCTTTCTTTGAATTTTATGAAGATGATTTCGAGCATTTATATACTAAAAAATATGACTTTTTGATAGATTTTAATTACGACTGTCTCACAGTTGCGTTGGAATCACTTCAAATGGACCTGGAGATTAAGAAAACAACAGCGTACAACGAAAATCCGTCTTCAGTAGTAGATGGCAGATTCCTTGTGAATGCTAAAATGAAATCTCAACCAGAATTTGTTCCTTACACGCAGGTTTTTGAAAGTAAAACCGGCTTTATCAACAATCTTTCTATTATTGACCTTATTTTTAATGAAGGCCCTAATGCATTAAGTTACCTGGAACAGCAGGATATTTCGTTTCTTCCAGATTCAGAGAAAAATTAAAAATTAAGCTTCAAGAAAATATTTATAAAATCACATTTTTGAAGGCTCAATTTTAAGAACTGCTTTGATTGGATAATGATCTGAATAGGGAACATCGAAATTTGTGAAATATACAGTTTCAATCCCCTCCTGCGGAAGAATATAATCAATCCTAAGGGGGAAATAATCGAAATCAAAGGTACGGCCAAACCCATCTCCTTCTTCCTTATAAGCATCATTAAAACCAAGCGATTTAATTTCTCTATAAATGTAGGAATAAGCAGTGTTGTTAAAATCTCCCATAATTACTGCCTTATGTAGGCTTTCCCGCACAACATCCATAACTCTCTCTAACTGTTCCTGTTGCTTTACAAAGGTTTGTCCCATACCTTTTAAAACCCTTTTGGATTCCTCCTGTTCCAAATCAAGCCTGTTCATGTTGGGTTTCACCGTAAAGGATTGCAGGTGCACATTCACCACTCTAACAGTATCATTATTTATAACGATATCTGCATAGATAGAATTATTATTACTGGAGGTGGAAAAATTAAGCGAGCCGGAATTGACAATGGGATATTTTGAAAAGATCGCAAGTCCAAATTCTGCACTTTCCTCCTTCTGCTTGATATATTTATGAGGGAACTCCATCGCTATGTCCAGCTCTCCCTTGTAATATTCCTGCATGGCAAGAATATCGGGATCCTGTTCTTTGATAAAGGCTGAAAGTTTTTGCGGGATATCTTTTTCTTCGCTCCACCTAAACTGGTTAAACTGTCGAACATTATAGCTCAAAAAAGTAATTCCTCCTACCAATTCATCTTCTTCTGAAGCTGAAAATTCATAGATGGAAGTGAGATGATTAAATCCTATTAAAAGAACGATCAAAGGCAAAAGCAACTGCTTTTTCATCCGAAGCACCCAGTAAACAAAAAAAAGTAGATTTACCAGGATCAACATAGGAACCGCCAAACTCAGGACAGATAGAATTGCGAATGTCTTAGGAGGAATAAATGGAAGGAGATAGGAAAATAAAAGCGCCACCGCGAAAAGCGAATTTAACAGGAATAAAAACTTGTCAAACCAGCGGAGATTTTTCATCAGTTTTCTTTTCCGGCGTTAAATAAATAATCCTTTTCCTGTTTTGTAAGACTGTCGTAACCGCTTTTGCTTATCTTATCAAGAATGGCATCTACTTTTGCCTGTTCTTCTTTCTTATTTCTGGTAGGAGAGGCAAAGGAACTGTTTGTCCCTGAATTCTTTTTCCGGTGCACGGTTTTAAGGTTGCTTCTCCCCCGGTTCGACCTACTCGAAGATGATCCAAACAAAGAGCTGAACCAGTCCAGTAACTTTTCAAAACCAGAGGCAAAATCATTCCCTTTTCCCAGTTGGGTCGCATAGATATATCCAAAAGCAGCACCACCCAGGTGAGCTAAATGCCCGCCGGGATTGCTTATGGGAATTTGTACAATGTCCAGGATCACCAAAAATGCCGCGATCCACCAGAATTTTACACTACCTAATAGCAGTAACCTAACTCTCATGTGCGGGATATGAGTAGCAATTCCCACCAGGACCGACATTACTGCAGCCGAAGCTCCCAATAAATAAGATCTTCCCAGCCCCGAAAATGCCGGAAACAAATTATAACTCAACATATAGACCAGGGCTCCAAAAATGGCACCCAGGAAGTAAAAGTTCAGCAGCTTTTTACCTGAAAAATAATTCAGAAAGTAAATTCCTGAAAAATAAAGAATAAGCATATTCCCCAGGATGTGCCAGATGCCGCTGTGCAAAAACGCATAGGTAATGATGGACCAAGGCTTAAGAATATATTCACCCGGTTCTTTCGGAAACACAAACCATTCAAGCAAAAAGTTATCTGGAAACTGAAACAGAAAAGCCAGCGTCCTGAACAGGAAGAAAAGAACAAACACAATAACGTTCACGGCAATCAACTTTTCGCTTACCGTTGCCGTATTAATTTTATGTCTGAAATTATTGGACATTCTCATTAATCCCAGCGGTTTTGATTAAACTGATTTTTTTTCCAGTACCACATCATTATAAAACCAAATAAAGCTCCTCCCACGTGCGCAAAATGGGCAATTCCTCCACCAAACAACGAGTAACCGGTAAATCCGGAAAACAGGTCGATCGCGATCAAAGCAGGAATAAAATATTTCGCTTTGACCGGTACGGGAACAAATAAAAGAAATAATTCCACATTTGGAAACATCATTCCAAACGCCACCAGGATTCCATAAATTGCCCCTGAAGCTCCTACTGCCGGAGTATTAAAAGCGGTATAAAATTCTGTCAACACTTCTTTAGAAACAGAATTTAAAATACCGGTAGAATATTGTCCTGTTTCCAGCATCTGCTGAATTGCCTGCGGATCCATTCCGGCATTCAATAAAGCATTATAACCCGTTTCTACCTGGTAATAATTTACCAAAGTATGAATTATTGCGGCACCAATTCCCGCTGAAAAATAAAAAAACAGGAATTTCTTCTGTCCTAGAATTTGCTCAATAGGGCTGCCAAAAGCCCAGAGCGCGTACATATTGAAAAGAATATGCATAAAGCCGCCGTGCATGAACATATGAGTAACCAGTTGCCAGACAGCGAAATTTTCATTTTCAAAAAACCAAAGCCCAAACCAACCTACAGCCCGTGGCCCCAAAGAATAAGCCCCAATAAAAAATATAATATTTATGATCAAAAGGACCTTTACAGTCTCTGTAATTCTTCCCATTACATGAATTTTTTATCCAATTCGTCTACAGTCAATGTGATAAAGACTGGTTTATTATATGGCGTTAAAGTGCTTTCTTTACACGCAAAAAGACTGTTCAAAATATTTTGTTGTTCCAGGTTGTTCAAGACAGTACCAGATTTTACAGCCATTCCTTTTGCCAAAGATTTTGCGAGGACATCTGCCTGGGAAAAACTACTCTCCGGAACCTCATTTTCAAGGTCTGAGAGAAGCTGTTCAAGCAAGATCGCTACTTCGCTTTCAGAAATAAGTGTGGGAATACCCGTAATCTCCACAGAATTCTTTCCAAATTTAGAAAATACGAACCCGGTGTGCTCCAAAGATTCTTTTGATTCCTTTAGGAGCGACATTTCCTGAGAATTGAACTGTAACATTAGTGGAAACAACAGCTGCTGACTTACGGCTGCTGTTACGGTAATACTTTTAAGTAATTCTTCATAAAGAATTCTCGTATGAGCTCTGTGTTGATCTATCACCAAAATACCACTTTTGAGAGTACTGACAATATATTTCTTATTCAGCTGAAAAGTGGTATTTCCCGTCTCCTTTTCTGCGGAAGAACCAAAAAGATTTCCTGTCACTTCATCGCTTTCGAATTCAACATGCTGCAGTTCAGATGAACTTGCTCCAGATTCCTTTTGCTGCAGTCCTGAATAGAGGCTTTCCCAGCTTCCGCCGGTATTTTCCTTTCTATATCCCGATGAAGAACCACGAGAGCCACCGCTGTTTTCTTTAAACGGGTTAAAGCTCCTGTCCACTTCAATTTTTGGTGCAGTTACTTCTTTTTTATTTAATTCATAAGGAGTATCAAATGTATGGTCTCTTTCAAAATCTAATACCGGCGCAACATTGAACTGCCCCAGGCTATGCTTGATAGAACTCCGCAGAATAGAATATAACGCGTGCTCGTCATCAAATTTTATTTCAGTTTTGGTGGGGTGTATATTGATATCAATACTCTTTGGATCCACCTCCAGGTATAAAAAATAGCTGGGATATGCTTTGTCTTTCAAAAGGCCTTCAAAAGCCGCAACTACCGCATGATTCAAGTAAGGGCTTTTTATGAACCTGTCATTCACAAAGAAAAATTGTTCTCCCCTGCTGCGCTTTGCAAATTCCGGTTTTCCTACAAAACCATGGATTTTCACGATTTCAGTGTCTTCTTCTACAGGCACCAGTTTTTCATTCGTCTTACCTCCAAAGATGTTGACAATCCGTTGCCGGTAATTACTTCCCGGTAATTGAAACATCTCACTCCCATTATGAAAAAGAGAAAACTGAATAGCAGGATGCGCCAAAGCAACCCGCTGAAATTCATCTATAATATGTCTTGTTTCAACAGAGTCACTTTTAAGGAAATTACGTCGTGCAGGAATATTATAAAACAGGTTTTTTACGCATATGGAAGTTCCAACGGGAGTTACCACAGGCTCCTGGGAAGTTACTTCGCTTCCTTCAATTTTAATACAGGTTCCCACTTCATCATCCTCCTGCCGGCTCTTTAGTTCAACATGAGCAATTGCCGCAATAGAAGCCAGTGCTTCCCCTCTAAACCCCTTGGTTTTCAAACTGAAAAGATCTTCTGCTGCGTGAATTTTAGAAGTCGCATGTCTTTCAAAGCAAAGCCTGGCATCAGTAAGGCTCATACCTTTTCCATCATCAATCACCTGTATAAGGGTTTTACCCGCTTCTTTTATGATGACCTTGATTTGCCCTGCCCCGGCATCTATACTGTTCTCAAGAAGTTCTTTAATAACTGAAGCCGGCCGCTGCACCACTTCTCCCGCAGCAATTTGATTCGCAACATGATCGGGTAAAAGATGAATAACATCAGTCATTTAATTCGGCGTCATAAAGATGGACAAATCAAAATCTATGATCCAAAGGAAGATAAGGATTAGAATAGCTATAATGATCAAAACGCGCGTATTGATTTCGCGGTTTCCCCTGTTACGACTGCTGTTTCTTGCTTCTGCCCATTGAGAACCAAAATCTATAGCATTGGTCGTCTCTTTATACTTATGGAATTTTGAATTAAATTCATAAATATTCCCCGCGTCCTTACCTTTATAATACCGCGGAGTATAATTATATCGAGCGTTTTTTCTGGCTTTGTATAGATTGATTTTCAAGATGCTCTTTCTTTAATTGTGGAAACTCAAATTTACTTAAAATGCACAAGAAACAGAAGTTTCCCGTCATAAAAGTAACTACAACAAAAACAATGCCGCTACAAGAATTAAGGCTACAGGCGAGCGTCCTGCCGTAGTTTTGCCATTTTAATAGCTGCAATAGCAGCTTCAGTTCCTTTGTTGCCGTGTTTCCCGCCAGACCTGTCAATTGCCTGCTGCATGTTTCTATCTGTCAACACACAAAAAATCACAGGAATATCCTGATGCACGTTAAGGTCCTTGATCCCCTGAGAAACGGCTTCACATACGAAATCAAAATGTTTAGTTTCCCCTTCAATCACGCTTCCAATAGCTATGACGGCATCAAACATATCATAGGTTTCCTGCATCTTTTTACAGCCATAAACCAGTTCAAAACTGCCGGGAACATTCCAACGCACGATATTTTGCTCTAGTACCCCGTTATCACGAAGGGCTTCAAAAGCACCTTTAAATAAGCCTTCAGTGATGTTGTCGTTCCATTCTGAAACAACAATCCCAAACCTGAATTCCTTCGCGTTTGGGATGTTGTTCTTATCGTATTCTGAAAGATTTTTACCTTCGGTAGCCATACTTTAAATTATTGCATTGCCTGTGCCTGTCCAAGATATCCAGCAACCATGTCTGCCTGAGATGAATTTGGAAATTCATCCTCTATCCTGGTCAGGTATTCTTCAGCTTTTTCTCCTTCTCCAAGAGAAAGTGCAGTAATAGCCGCTTTTAGAAGAAACTTAGGAGTGGTAAATTCATTTGTTCTCATAGTGGCAGCCTCTTCATAGTAATTCAAAGCTTCTTCCGGCTGCTCTAGCTGCATAAATGCATCGCCCAATGCTCCTTTTGCCAATGGCGCAATTACCTCATCATCACTCTCAAAATCGTCAAGCTGATTGATAGCCTCCTGGTAATTATTAGTGCTCAAGTAGGCCATTCCCGCATAATATCTTGCAAGATTTGCTGCATTTGTGCTACCATAATTATCTATAATATCAAGAAAACCGTATTTTCCTTCTCCTCCCGTTAAAGAAAGGTTATAAAGAGAATCACTTTCTGCTCCAGTAGCATCTAGGGCCGAATCAAAATAGATCTGCGCCTGGAACATTTCGTTAGCTGCTTCGGCTTCTTTTGGCTCCTGCACAAACTCATTATAAGCAAGGTATCCCAATATAATAATAGCTGCAGCACCAATAATAATAAATATATATTTCTGATTTTTGGCGACCCAGGCTTCGGTTTTACCGGCACCTTCATCTAAAGTGTTAAATACTTCTGCAGTTGTAGATTCGTCTTCAACCTTATTTTGCTGCTCTTCTTTATTTTCAGGTTTATATCCTCTTTTCTTGTACGTTGCCATAAAAATGTTAATTGAACGGCAAAAATAGAATTTTTATTGAAAATTAAAAGGGAAAATATTTGTTTATTTATCCTAATTTGCCCTCATTAAGATAGCAGTTCACTCTAAAGAAGAATAATTTCAAAATGCTGAATCACAGCTTTTTATGCAACTAAAATCCCTTTCACTTTTAAATTACAAAAATTTCGAATCGGCAAACTTTGATTTTGATCCTAAAATAAATTGCCTTGTTGGCAATAACGGAGTCGGTAAAACCAACGTACTGGATAGCATCTATCATCTCGCCTTCGGAAAAAGTTATTTTAACCCAATCACCAGTCAGAATATTCGGCACAACTCCGATTTTTTTGTGGTGGAAGGGGAATTTGAAAAATTAGACCGGCAGGAAAATATTCTTGTGAGCGCTAAAAAAGGACAGAAAAAAGTAATTAAAAGGAACAATAAACCTTACGAAAAATTCAGCGAACACATAGGTTTTATTCCCACAGTCATTATCTCTCCCGCAGATCGTGATTTAATAATTGAAGGCAGCGAAACCAGAAGAAAGTTCATTGACGGCGTCATTTCACAAGGTGACAATCTTTACCTCAACAGCCTAATAGACTACGGCAAGATCCTGTCTCAACGCAACTCTCTTCTAAAATATTTTGCCGCCAATCATAGTTTTGATCGTGATACCCTATCAATATATAATATGCAGCTGGAAGAACTTGGCAGTACACTTTATAAGAAAAGACAATCATTCCTGGAAACCTTCATTCCTATCTTTAGGAACAGGTATGCGTCTATAAGTAACGAGAAGGAACAAGTGGACATTGTGTATAAAAGTCAGTTACAGGAAAAACCGCTTTACGCTCTCCTGGAAGAAAACCTTCAAAAGGATATGGCCCTACAATATACTGGTGTGGGTACCCATAAAGACGATCTTAATTTCGAAATTGAAGGCCATCCTGTAAAGAAATTCGGTTCGCAGGGACAACAAAAATCATTTTTGATCGCTTTAAAATTAGCGCAATTTGATTTTATCAAAGATCTCAACAAGGTCTCACCAATCCTCCTTTTAGATGACATTTTTGACAAACTTGATGAGAACCGGGTCGCTCACATCGTAGATCTTGTGGCTACAGATCAACTTGGGCAGCTTTTTATTAGTGACACTCATGGCGACCGGACAGAAAAAGTTGTTAAAGGCACAAATCAATCCTATAAAATGTTTGAACTATGAAAAAGGTAAATTTTCTTTTTCTTCTATTCATCTTCAGCCTTGGCTGCAATACACAAACTTCAGAAGAGAAAATTCAAAACCTCAACGGGTACTGGGAAATTAAATCTGTGGAACAGGAAAATGAGAATCCTACGGAATACAGGTTCAGTGAAATGGTGGATTATATCGAAATTAAAGATGGTGCGGGTTTTCGCACGAAGGTAAAGCCCCAGCTGGACGGCAGTTTTATAAGCACAGAAAATTCCGAAGAATTATCAGTGCAAATTGAAAATGACAGCATAAATTTGTACTATACGACCCCATATGATTCCTGGAAAGAAACTTTGCTTTCTTCGGAAGATGACGAAATACAATTGTTAAACCAATATGGGACCATCTACACTTACAAAAGATTTAGCCCCTATTTAACTGAAGATTATGGCGAGGAGAAGTAATGAACATTTAAGCATTAGCGAAGCCCTGCAGGAATTCGTAGAAGACAACAAACTTCAAAAAGGACTTGATAAAGTTCACGTAAGGGAAGTGTGGAACAGCCAAATGGGTCCGGCTATTGAGAAATATACCACCGCCTTAAAGCTTGAAAGAAATACGCTATATGTGCAGCTAAGCTCATCTGTTCTCAGGGAGGAACTTAGCTACGGAAAAGAGAAGATCATCAAAATGCTTAACCAGGAGCTGGGACGAGAACTAGTCAAAAAGCTGGTTTTACGATAAAATTTCTAAGTTCTGTTTTTCCGAAAAAGCTTCTAAACTGCAGTTCCAAAAATGGCATTTAGACACATTATTTTTCGCCGGTCTATCGGCACAGAATTGCCACTTAAAATTTCTTCCACGCAGCACATTGTACATTTCATAATTATTATATTTAATTAAGTACCAAACACTTAACTTGTAATTTATGGTCACGCAGGAGGAAATGATAGAAAAACAGCTTAAAAGCAGGGGAATCTCAGATGAAAAAGTGCTTAAAGCGATGCAGGAAGTTGATCGCAGACTTTTTGTTCCTGAAGAAATGAAAGCTCATGCTTATGAAGATCGCCCGCTGCCCATAGGAAAAGATCAAACGATTAGCCAGCCATATATTGTAGCCTATATGGCCGAAAAATTGGAAATATCTCCTAAAAACACCATTTTGGAAGTAGGAACCGGCTGCGGCTATAACGCTGCAGTTCTATCAAAGCTTGCTTTACACGTATACAGCGTTGAAATTATTGAATGGCTGGCAAAACTTGCCGAAGAAAGCCTTCCAAAAATTGAAGTTCCAAACATCACTACCCGCCAGGGCGATGGATTTGCCGGCTGGCCCGAAAAAGCACCTTTTGATGCCATTATTCTCACTGCTGCTCCAGCCAGTATCCCCAACCCCTTAAAGGAACAATTAAAAATTGGTGGAAAATTACTCGCTCCTGTTGGCGAAAATAGCCAGAAGCTGATTTTACTGGAAAAGACCGGTAAAGACTCATTTAAAGAAAAAACACTGCTCCTGGTAAATTTTGTTGCAATGACCGGAAAAGCAGAAAGTAATTAAATTCCGAAAGCATACTTTCCCATTCACTTATTGCTTGAAAGAAAAGCAGGAATTTTCCTGTTTGTCTTCTTTATTTATCAGAAAATAATATTTTTAGCGAAAATTTTTAAACAATGAGAAAACACCTACTGCTCGGATTCCTTTCAATCTTGACTTTTGGCTCTGTTAAAGCACAGGAAATTAATTTTGGAGTAAAAGGAGGACTAAACATTTCAAATTTGCATTCTTCGAATACCCCTGTAGATGAAATCACAGAAAGCCGCACTGGCTTTCACGCCGGTGCTTTTGGCGAACTTCGCTTTAGCAATTTATTTGCACTACAGGTAGAAGCGCTTTATTCACAGCAAGGAGCAACAACAACGATTGCATACATACCAATTGATCCTCCCGGAGAGCTGGGATATTTCAAGCAAAGTTATACGAAGCAACAAAATCAAGATCTCGAGGCCAAAGGCCGATATGATTACCTAAACCTTCCCGTGTTGGCAAAGTTCTATGTATATAAAGGCTTAAATGTTTATGGCGGACCGCAACTTTCCGTTTTACTTTCTGCCAAAGATGAATATGAATCTGTCGAAAATGATGTGAAAGATCAGTTAGATCCTTTTGATTTTGGTTTAAACGGCGGTGTAGGTTATCAATTTGAAATGGGGTTGTTTTTTAGTGCATCCTATTACTGGGGAATCAACAACATTAGCCATATTGACTACTCAAATGTATTAGGGTATGATATCAATATTCACCAGGGTGCATTTCAATTTTCTACAGGCTACAGGTTCTAAAATGGCATTTTTTCGATGTATTTTTGTAAAACAAAAAACCACCCGAAAGGGTGGTTTTTTATTTATTTCTAATGCTTAATATTAGAACATTTCTCTTCCAGAGAAATGGAAAGCACCTTCAATTTGAGCATTTTCATCACTGTCACTTCCGTGAACGGCGTTCTCTCCTACAGATTCTGCATATTTCTTGCGAATAGTTCCTTCCGCAGCATCTTCAGGGTTAGTAGCTCCAATAAGTGTTCTAAAATCTTCTACTGCGTTCTCTTTTTCAAGAATGGCAGCCACAATAGGACCGCGGGTCATGAATTCAACCAATTCCCCGAAGAAGGGACGCTCTTTATGGATCTCATAAAATGTCTCTGCATCACGCTGAGTCATTTGAGTAAGTTTCAATGCTACGATTCTAAACCCAGAAGCAGTGATTTGCTCTAAAATTGCTCCAATGTGTCCTTTTTCAACTGCATCGGGCTTTAACATGGTGAAAGTTCTGTTTCCTGCCATTATATCAATTTTAATTTTTGGCAAAAATAGACAATTGAGGAGTTCCCGCAAATCTATTTCCGTTATTCTCTACAAGTTGTGTTTCTTAAAAGTTCTGAACGAGTTCCTGCTGCACTTCATTTTTCTTGCCACGCATTTGCATCCTGATCTTTTTATTTTCGAAATCAAATAATAGTAACCCGAAGCTCAAATCACTTACCACATCCCCTACTCTGTATTTATTCGGTTCTCCTGAAAAATCTGAATAACTGTGCGTAAGGCCGCTGGAGGTGAAATCTACCAGTTGATAATTTAATGCCGGCATTTCTTTCCTGGAAAATTCTGAAATATGACGGTCACCGCTCAGCAGCACTATATTCTTGGCTGTTGTTGAAGCTATCAAATCCTGAAGCCTTGATACCTCCTTCGGAAAATTAGCCCATGTTTCGAACCCGTGTTCCCCCGAAAGCACCTGGATACTGCTCATAATTATATTAAAATCTGCTTCACTCTGTTCCAATTCCTGTTTCAGCCAAGTCCATTGTTTTTCTCCCAGAATGGTTCCGTTAGCTCCGGCATCATATCTTTTCCCCTCCTTTGCACTTGCTTTTAGCGCAGACCGAAAATATCTGGTATCCAGCAAAATGATCTTTACACTACCGTTTTCCTTTTCATACGTTTTACTGTGATACACTCCTTCCCTACTCCTTCGAGCATCAGAAAGCGGTACCTCTAAAAAATCGAGAAATTCCTGCTGACTTTCTTTCTTGTATTCCCAGGAACTGCCGCCATCGTTTTGCCCATAATCATGATCATCCCAGGTAGCCTGAATATTTGTATTTGAAACCAGTTTTTGATAGCCTTCATTTTGCTTCTGAAGTTGATACTCTCTTTCAAGTTTCTCCATATCTTCAGTATCTGCATAAATATTATCTCCACCCCAAATAAAAACATCAGGTTTATGAGCGATAATTGGTTCCCATAGTGGCTGTGAAAGATCCTGCCGGTTACAACTTCCAAAAGCAATGGTAAAATCGGCCTTTTTAGAAGTGGCGGTAGTATTTTCAATAGATGAGCCTGTAGAATTCTTGGAAGAAGTACAGGAATTCAACAGCACGATGAGGCAAAATAGAGTAAGAAACTGTTTCATAAATGGCATTTTTAAAAGATCAAAAGTAAGAAACCCAATGTTACCTGAATGTAATTTTATCCTTTCACAAAATCTCCTGGTGAATTTTACATTTTCAAATTCTCCCGTTTCGCAATCCTGAAATATTAGGTAACTTCGCCGCTTATGAAGAATGAAGATATTTCAGAATTAAAGGAACTCCTGGGAACCCCCAGGAAAATAGTGATCGTACCACACAAAGGACCCGATGGAGACGCAATGGGAGCCACGCTGGCCTTAAAACTTTTCCTGGAAGCCCAGGAGCACCATGTACAACTTATTTCTCCCAACAATTATCCAGATTTTTTGAAGTGGATGCCCTACCAGGAAGATATTCTTATTTATGAAAATAACAGGGAGCGTGCAAACGAATACATAAAAGAAGCTGATGCGATCTTCACGCTCGATTTCAACCATCTTTCCCGAGCTGGCGAAATGCAGGAAAGCCTGGAAGCCGCCGATTCTTTTTTTGTAATGATAGATCATCACCAACAGCCGGGAGATTATGCGAACATCACTTACAGTGATCCCACAATGTGCTCCACTTGCCAAATGGTTTACCATTTTATGGAACACCTGGGTTATGTAAATAAGATCACGCCGCAAATAGCAACCTGTTTATACACCGGAATCATGACCGATACCGGCTCTTTTCGATACAGGTCCACCACAAGTCTTACGCATAAAGTAATTGCCGATCTTATTGAAAAAGGAGCTGACAACACAACAATTCATGAAAATATTTATGATACCAATACCTACAGCAAACTTCAGCTTTTGGGGGTAGCCCTAAATAATTTGAAAATTGTAGAAGGCCTGCGCACAGCATATATTACGTTGTCACAGGAAGAGCTGGACAGGCATAACTTCAAAAAGGGAGATACGGAAGGCTTTGTTAACTACGGGCTTTCCCTGGAAGGCATCGTATTTGCTGCCATCTTTATTGAAAACGAAGCGGAGAATATAATTAAGATCTCTCTTCGCTCCAAGGGTACTTTTTCGGTAAATGAATTTTCCCGAACACACTTTAGCGGTGGTGGACATACCAACGCTGCAGGAGGTAAAAGTGAACTTTCCCTGCAGGAAACCGTGGAGAAATTTATTAGTATCTTACCCGAATACAAAACAAGTCTGTCAAAATGAAAAAATTGATTGCCTTACTTTTCGTTGGTTTGGGAATTCTATCCTGCAAATCGCCCGAAGCACGCCGGCCGGTGATGCAAAAAACAGGTTCATACATTGATGCCTCTGTACAGCGCAACCGGCAAATAGTAGCCGCAGAAGAAGATCGCATTCAGGAGATCATCGCTATAGACAGTACCAATACCTATATCTCCTCGCCCAATGGCTTCTGGTACTATTACAAGGAAGAAGACACAACCGCCACAGTAACACCGGGATTTGGTGACGTGGTGGAATTTGACTATAACATACAAACCCTGGACGGGCAAACAATTTATTCTGAAGAAGAACTCGATACCAGGACTTACGTTATGGACCAGGAAGAGCTTTTCTCAGGATTAAGAGAAGGCTTAAAACTCATGAACGAAGGCGAAACTGTGACATTTCTTTTTCCGTCACACAAAGCCTTCGGTTTCTATGGAGATAAAGACCGCATTGGCAGTCATGTCCCGCTGAGATCTACAGTTACTTTAAATACCATCAACCAAAAAGAAAGCAATACAAACACGAATTAAAACTATGAGAAAAGCATCTATTTTATTTTTATGCAGCATTTTATTTTCGCTTACGGCATGCAATGAGGAATATCCAGAGTTGGAAAACGGCATGTACGCTGAATTTCAAACCACCCATGGAACCTTCGTAGCCGAATTATTTTATGAAGCCACTCCTATGACCGTGGCCAGCTTCGTATCTCTTGCAGAAGGAACCAGCGAAATGACAGATTCCCTGAACCAGGGAAAAGAATTTTACGACGGCTTAAAATTTCACAGGGTGATCAAAGATTTCATGATCCAGGGAGGTGATCCTACGGGAACAGGAAGCGGCGGACCCGGTTATAAATTTCCGAATGAAATCGTAGATTCTTTACAACACGATTCAGCAGGTATATTATCAATGGCCAACTCGGGACCAGACACAAACGGAAGCCAGTTCTTTATTACCTTAAAAGAAACTCCATGGCTTGACGGAATCCATACCGTATTTGGAGAAGTAGTAATGAGCATGGATGTGGTGGAAGCCATAGGATCTGTTGAAACTGCTGCAGGTGATAAACCCGTGGATGACGTGGTGATGAAAGAGGTGAACATCATTAGAAAAGGAAGTGATGCCAAGAATTTCAACGCTGCTGAAGTATTAAAATCTGAATTACAGCAATACGAAGAAGAACTTGCAGCTCAGGAAGAGAAAATGACTTCGCAAATTAAGGCAAATGCACAACGTTTTGAAGAACGCAAAGCCGAAGCCAATGAACTTGAAAGCGGGTTGAAAATTTACTATATCGAAGATGTAGAAGGACAAAAGCCTGTTGCCGGCGACACTCTTTTAGTGAACTACACAGGCTATCTTAGCACGGGAGAGATCTTTGACACCAATATTGAAGAACTTTCAAAAGAATACGGCCTGTTCAACCAAAAAAGAAAAGCTATGAACGGATACAGCCCAATGCCGGTAGAAGTAGGACCCGGGGCACGTGTAATTCCAGGTTTTAGGGAAGGTGTTGAACAATTAAATCCTGGTGACAAAGCAATTTTATTTATTCCTGCTCACCTTGGATATGGAGAACGCGGTGCGTCTCCAGTGATCCCACCAAATGCAGATCTAATTTTTGAAGTTGAAGCAGTAGAAGCTCAATAAATCCTGAATAAGGTATACAACAGATTAAAGGCTGCTTAAAAAGCTGCAAATACGTCCTTCTGAATTTATTTCAGAATCTTAACATTCCAATCTTCGGAATTATTAGAACCTGATACCAGTTCAGGTTGACGTAAAACAGACTTTTTAGGCAGCCTTTGTATTTCTAAACTTTTCCGAAGCTTTAATTCTTCTCCGGAATATCCTGTAGGATTCTTAACACAAACTTCCAGTACTTCTGGGCCGATGATATGCTTGCTCGTTCATCTGGCGAATGTGCGCCACGAATTGTTGGGCCAAAAGAGATCATATCCATTTCGGGGTAATTTTTACCTAAGATTCCACATTCCAGCCCCGCATGACATGCAGCGATTTCTGCCTTTTCATTGTTCATATCCTGGTAAATTTCATCCAGCACTTTTAAAATAGCAGAATTCCTGTTTGGCGCCCACCCTGGATATTCCCCGGAAAGTGTCACTTCAAAACCTGCCAGTTCAAATCCTGCACGAAGACTGTTCGCAAGATCCATTTTTGAAGATTCAACCGAGGAACGTGTTAAACAAAGGATCTCAATTTTGCCATTTTTGAGTTCTACCCGGGCTACGTTATTAGAGGTTTCCACCAAACCTTCAATTTCCGGGCTCATTCTGTACACGCCGTTGTGCGCGGCATAAACTGCCTTGACAAATAACTCCTGCACGCCCAATTCCATCACTTTTCCCGGCAGTTCTACTTCGGAAATGACCACATCCAAATTCGGTTCAAGAGTTTTGTACTCTTCTTTGACCAAGTCCAGAAGCTTCTGAAATTCCTTCTGAAAATCCTCTTTTTGAAGAGTATCTATGGTAACAACTGCTACACTTTCCCGCGGAATTGCATTTCGTAATCCGCCGCCATTTATTTCAGCGATACGAAGCCCAAACTTCTCAAACCCATCAAAAAGAAAACGGTTCATCAATTTATTTGCATTTCCAAGGCCCTTGATGATATCCATTCCCGAATGTCCGCCTTTTAATCCTTTTACCACGATCTTGTAGGCTGTTGATTCTTCCGGAACTGCTTCTTCTTTATAGTTTCTGATTGCCGTAATGTCTACACCACCGGCACATCCAATTCCTATTTCGTCATCTTCTTCGGTGTCGAGATTAAGAAGGATTTCCCCTTCCAGCATGCCAGGCTCGAGCCCCATTGCACCGGTCATTCCGGTTTCTTCATCTATCGTGAAAAGAGCTTCCAGCGCAGGATGTGGGATTTCATTACTTTCCAGGATCGCCATGATCGTCGCCACGCCCAGGCCATTATCTGCACCCAAAGTGGTTCCTTCTGCTTTGACCCAATCCCCATCTACATACATTTTGATGCCTTCATTTTCAAAATCAAAATTTGAATTGTTGTTTTTTTGATGAACCATATCCAAATGAGACTGAAGCACTACTTTTTTACGGTTTTCCATTCCCGGAGTTGCAGGTTTCTTGATTATCACATTTCCTACAGCATCCACCAATGTTTCAAGGCCCAGCTTATTTCCGAAGTTTTTCATGAATTCTATCACCCGTTCTTCCTTTTTCGAAGCACGGGGCACCGCGTTAAGATCGGCGAATTTATTCCATAGTTGCTTTGGTTCCAAAGCTCTTATTTCGTTGCTCATTTTGATTTATTTTTGATTCTAAACAAAGATATAAGTTCCTTTTAAGCTTAAATAATATTCCTGGTTTTTTAAAGTAAGACCTGTGGAAACATTCTTGCTTGCCGTAAGCCGATTTTTGTATTTTTGGGAGGTGAAGAAAAAAACCGCTATAATTCTTGCCATTTTATTACCTGTTCAAGTGATCGCTATACGAATGCTGGCCGGTTATCCACATCTTGTAGAGCAATGGTACAGTAAGGGCATTTATCCTCACACCTCTTCCCTTATGAGAATGGGATTGGGATTTTTGCCTTTTTCTCTTGGCGACCTTTTGTATGCCGCCCTTGTCGTTCTTATAATTCGATGGCTGGTAATTCGAATTAAGCACAGGTTTAGAAAGCCTCTTAAATGGCTGCTCGAAGCCCTCGCTACTTTTTCGATTATCTATGCCTGCTTTAATATCTTCTGGGGCCTGAATTATTATCGGCCTCCCCTGCACCAAACCCTGGAGATCGCACATAAATATTCTACTGAGGAATTACATCAATTAACCGAAATACTGGTAAAAAGATCAAACGAAATACATTTTTCCATCACCGAAAATGATACCGTAAAAGTGGATATTCCATACTCAAAAAATGAATTGTTTGCTCTTACCTTGGCCGGTTTTGAAAACCTACAAACAGATTTTCCAGAACTCGCCTACAACCACAGCAGCCTAAAAAGGTCCTTATACAGCGTTCCTCTTTCTTATATGGGATTTAACGGTTATTTGAACCCGCTTACTAATGAAGGGCAGGTGAACACGGTGATCGTTCCATTCAAGATACCCACAACCGCAAGCCATGAAGTGGGACACCAGCTGGGTTTTGCTGCAGAAAATGAAGCCAATTTCATTGCCTGCCTTGCCACCATGAGACATCCAGATATTTATTTTCAATATTCGGGATACACCTTTGCTCTAAGTTACTGCATGAACGAACTTTACAGAAGAGAACCCGAGCTGGCAAAGCAGCTTGTGGAGAAAATTAACCCTGGAATAAGAAAGAACTACGCCGAAGTACAGGAATTCTGGTTAGCTCATAAAAATCCATTTGAACCGCTGTTCATGGCATTCTATAACAGCTTTTTAGAAGCAAATGCGCAGCAGGGAGGAATGAAAAGTTACAGTTATGTGGTGGCACTGCTGGTCAATTATTTTCAGGAGGAAAATCAGCTTTAAGATTCCCTGAACTATTTAAAAAGGGCATTTTCAACAGGAAATCTTACTAAAAATTTGTTAACTTCCGGACTTTATTTAGTTCAACCCTTTTAGCCAAACCAATTTTATGAAATTAAAGTTCTTGTTCTGCGCCTTGTTTTGCGCTTCTCTAAGCCTGCAGGCACAGGAGTATTTTCCAAAAAACGACGGTGTGAAAGCCGGGGTGAATACCAATTATACGGTATTCAAAAATGCCAAAATTCACGTAGATCCTTCCAAAACCATAGATAACGGCATGTTTGCGGTACAGGATGGTAAGATCACGGCAGTCGGTAAAAACATTAAGATTCCTAACAACAGTGTAGTAATTGATCTTGAAGGAAAGGAAGTTTATCCATCTTTTATTGATCTTTTCACCAGCTTCGGAATTGAAAAACCTGAGAGAAGCAGCGGAAGCGCATATAGTGGAAATCCGCAGTACGATGCTTCTCGTGAGGGATATTACTGGAACGATCACATTCGGCCAGAAACTACTGCCTTAGAAAATTTTAAATTCAATACTTCGGAAGCCGAAAAACTTCAAAAATTAGGATTTGGAGTCGTTAATACACACATGCCCGACGGAATAATTCGCGGCACCGGAATGCTCGTAGCGCTAAATTCCGAAGGAACCGAAGGAGACCGCATTCTTAACCAAAGATCTGCTCAATACCTTTCTTTTGACAAAAGCGCAAAATCCAGGCAGGTTTATCCATCTTCTATTATGGGTGCCATGGCTTTATTACGCCAGACCTATCTCGATGCCGACTGGTATTCTAAAGGAAACAGTGACACCAAAGATCTAGCCCTTGAAGCTTTGAACAGAAATAAGAATCTTGTTCAAATCTTCGCGACCGATAATCTTCTTGATGAACTTCGCGCAGATAAAATAGGAGATGAATTCAACATCCAGTACGTCATTGCAGGTACAGGAAATGAGTACGAAAGACTTGAAGCGATCAAGGCCTCAAATGCCACTTATATTGTGCCGCTCACCTTTCCAAAACCTTTTGATTTGGAAGATCCATACCAGGCGAACTTTGCCAGCCTTGAAGATATGAAAGAATGGAACCAGGCACCTGCAAATCTTAAAATGATGGCAGAAGAAGGCATTCCGTTTACTCTTACCGCTTACGGCTCTGAAAATGAATTCAAAACCAACCTTTTAAAGGCCATTGAATACGGACTGGACAAGAGGAAAGCGCTGGAGGCTTTAACACTAGTTCCGGCAAAACTTATGGGGCAGGAAAATAAACTGGGAACCATAAAAGAAGGTGCCTGGGCAAATTTCATCATCACATCTGGCGACTATTTTGATAAGGAAACCACACTTTACGAAAACTGGGTTCAAGGTAGAAAGTCTGTCATAGAAGATATGAACACTGTAAACCTTAAAGGTACTTATGATGTTTCTGTAGCCGGAAAAACCTATGAGATGAAGATCACGGGAGAACCTGCCAAGCCTTCAGCAGAGATAACTAGCGGAGATGCAAAAATAGGTTCAGAGGTGAACTATAAGAACAACTGGCTAAACCTGTTACTTTCTTCGCCAGACACTACAAAAACAGCATATATAAGGCTTACAGCCAGAATTCCTCAGAATTCACAAAAGTTCCATGGAAAAGCCATTTTAGAAGATGGTACTCAAACCACTTTTTCAGCAACCAGAACGGCGACAGCTTCAGAAGATTCTGAAGAAGACAAGGAAACAGAACAACCGGAAGTTTTACCAGTTACTTTCCCGAACAAAGCCTACGGATTTGAAACACTTCCGAAGCAGGAAAATATTCTTTTCAGAAATGCCACAGTATGGACCAGTGAAGATGCGGGAGTCCTCGAAAATACTGATGTTCTCGTGAAAAACGGAAAAATCGCCCAAGTTGGTAAAAACCTCAACGCCAGAAATGCAAAAGTTATTGACGCCACCGGCAAACATCTCACCGCCGGAATCATTGATGAGCACTCGCACATTGCAGCATCCAGTGTGAACGAAGCAGGACATAATTCTTCTGCCGAAGTAAGTATGGAAGATGTGGTAGACCCCGACGATATCGGCATATACAGAAATCTTGGCGGGGGTGTGACGACGATGCAGTTACTGCACGGTTCGGCAAATCCTATTGGCGGGCGTTCTGCCATTTTGAAGATGAAATGGGGATCATCTCCTGAAGAAATGATCATTGACAACTCTCCAAAATACATCAAGTTCGCACTTGGAGAAAACGTGAAGCAGGCTAACTGGGATAGTCAGTCAAGGTTTCCTCAAACGCGAATGGGTGTAGAACAGGTTTTTGTTGACTATTTCACACGTGCAAAAGAATACGAAAAGAAAAAGAACAGTGGGCAACCCTATCGAAAAGATATTGAAATGGAAACGCTTATTGAAGTGATGAACCAGGAACGTTTTGTGACCGCCCACTCTTATGTACAGAGCGAGATCAACATGCTTATGGAAGTTGCAGAGCAATTTGGGTTCAACATTAATACTTTTACGCACATTTTAGAAGGTTATAAACTAGCCGATAAAATGGCTGAACACGGTGCCGGCGGATCTACATTTTCTGACTGGTGGGCGTATAAATACGAAGTGAATGACGCAATCCCTCAAAATGCTTCTATCATGCACAATGCTGGAGTAACCGTGGCCATTAACAGTGACGATTCTGAAATGAGCCGCCGCCTGAACCAGGAAGCTGCAAAAAGTATCAAATACGGAGATGTTTCTGAAGAAGAAGCCTGGAAATTTGTGACTATAAATCCGGCGAAGTTACTGCACATTGACGACCGCGTAGGAAGTATTAAAGAAGGCAAGGACGCAGATCTGGTTCTTTGGTCAGACAGTCCTCTTTCGGTATATGCCAAAGCTGAAAAAACAATGATTGAAGGAGCCGTTTATTTCGATATTGAGAGAGATGAACAAATGAGAAAGGAAATTGAAATTCAAAAGAACTTACTGGCAACCCAAATGCTGAAAGCCAAGAACAAAGGTGTAAAGACGCAGCCTGTAAAATCTACTAAAAAAGAAGAATTTCATTGTAATTCTCTTTAATTTATAAAAGCAAACGACGAGATGAAAAATATAAAATCAGCAGTACTTTTTGCATTTCTGCTCATGGCGGGAAGCATGCATGCACAGCAAACTCCGGCGCCACAACAAACTGAAGCAGTTACGATTGTAGGTGCCACAGCTCATATTGGCAACGGGGAAGTAATTGAAAAAAGTCTTATCATTCTTGAAGACGGTAAAATAAGGTCCGTTGCCGACGCAAATTCCACGAAAATGCCCTACCGCGGAACTGTGATTCAGGCAGAAGGGAAACACGTATATCCGGGTTTCATTGCGCCCAACAGCACTCTGGGGTTGGTAGAAATTGACGCGGTAAGACAAACCGATGATGAAGACGAGTTAGGAGAATTCCTGCCTCATATAAGGAGTATCATTGCCTACAACGCCGAAAGTAAAGTTGTGGAAAGCATGCGCCCAAACGGAGTTCTTATTGGGCAAATTGTTCCAAGAGGCGGAAGGATTTCAGGAACCTCTTCTATTGTGCAATTTGACGCCTGGAACTGGGAAGACGCAACAATGAAAGAGAACGATGGTCTCCACATCAACTGGCCTAATAGTTTTAGACGTGGCCGATGGTGGGCAGGCGAAGAGCCCGGTATCAAACCTAACGATGGCTACACTAAGGAAACACAGGAAGTAAAAGATTTTTTCACCAATGCCAAAGCTTATTTAGCAGGACCACGTTCAAAAACACACCTGCCTTACGAAGCGATGGAAAAGGTTTTTACCGGAGAGAAAAAGGTATTTATCCATGCCGATGGGGAAAAGGAAATTGTTGACATTCTGAATTTCAAAGAAGACCAGGGTCTTGAAAATGTGGTTTTGGTAGGTGCTTACAATGCATTTAAAGTAGCCGATCAAATTAAGGAACATAAGCTTCCGGTTCTTATTACCCGTCCTCACCAAACGCCAAACCTTGATGATGAAGATTATGATTTGCCTTATAAAATGGCAAAGCTTTTAAATGACAAAGGTGTTCTTGTTGCGCTTGAAACTAGCGGCGGAATGGAAAGAATGAACACCCGAAACCTTCCTTTTTATGCAGGAACGGCTGTTGCCCACGGTGTTGAAAAAGAAGAAGCTTTGAAGATGATCACGCTAAATACAGCTAAGATCCTGGGAATAGACCAGCAGGTTGGAACCCTGGAAGAAGGGAAAGATGCTACGCTTTTTATCAGCGAAGGAGATGCGCTGGATATGAGGACTAATAAACTCACAAAAGCATTTATCCAGGGACGGGATATAAGCCTTGAAAGTCATCAAACGGAACTTGCAAAACGCTATTCAGATAAAGTGGAAGCGGCAAGAGAGGAATAGAATACTTGTATAAATTCATAGTAAAAAAGGCTGTTTGAAGTGTCAAAAATGACATTTCAAACAGCCTTTCTTAATTTATGGTTTTTCAGCAAATCTTAATCAATATTCAGATTTCCGGAGTTTAGAACCACTTGTGTGGAAGGTCGCATTACGTTGCGTCCATTTTCTGCGGTGATAAAAATCCGTAGCGGGATGTAAGGAGTGACCGTTTCCAGAGAGGCCTTGTTCTTACTGTTAATCCGTAGGTTTCCAAGATTGACCACTCCGTGATCTTTGGTTTCCATCCAGACCACATAATTATTTCGGGAGGGAGTAAGTCTATCCGGGCGAGCAATGTTCTCAACCTCCAGTTCAATTTCATAGTTGCGATTCTCATTTTGATTGATATCCACCTTTGCCTCTGCCGCCGGCAATACTTCAGAAGTAGGAAATTGATGTGTTCCCGAGCAGGCCGAAATTAGAATAGCTGCAAAAATATAGCCCAGCACTTTAAAAGCATCTTTGATTGGCAGTACATTATCTTTCTTTTTCTTCTTTTCCATGATTAAATTTTTACGTTCTTAAGATACTACTTTTAAAGGCCTTTTAGAAATAATCCTTTTCAAAAATGCCATTTTTTAAGAACATTTAAGCACGAAGTTCATATTTCTTTAAGAAGAAAAACAGCTTCCATCTTAACAGCCGTCTCACTTTATTATCTTTGCTATATGCAGAAACAAATTACGAGCATTCAAAATCCAACAACAAAAAAATTGCTTCAGCTACAGGAGAAATCCCGCGCAAGAAGAAAAGAAAATTTATTCATTATTGAAGGCCAGCGTGAAATACGGCTGGCGCTAAAAGGTAGCTATGAGATCAGGGAACTTTTCTTTTGCAGTGCGCTTTTTTCTTCAGAAAATGCCGCAGAACTCTTTCAGGAAATGCCTTCAGAAGTAAATATTGTGGAAGTTTCTACAGAAGTTTATCAAAAAGTAGCGTACAGAGGCAGTACAGAAGGAATTCTTGCCGTTGCAGTCGGGAAAGATTTGAATCTTTCTTCTTTAAAACTTCCGAACAAAAATCCGTTGATCCTGGTTGCCGAAGCTCCCGAAAAACCAGGAAATATTGGCGCTCTACTACGCACGGCCGATGCCGCAAAGGTGGATGCGGTTCTCATCGCCAATCCAAGAACAGATATGTTCAATCCAAATATCATTCGCTCAAGCATTGGATGTCTCTTCACGAACCAGGTCGCGGCAGCCGGCACTTCAGAAATACTTGCATTTTTAAAAGAACATCAAATTGCCATTTTTGGAGCTGCATTACAGGCTTCCTTACCCTACCACGAAGTTAATTTTACAGCTGGAAGCGCAATTGTTGTGGGAACTGAAGCCACGGGATTAAGTAATGAATGGCTTGAAAATACGACTCAAAATATCGTAATTCCCATGCAGGGCGAAATAGACTCCATGAACGTCTCGGTTGCCGCCGGAATTCTTATTTTTGAAGCAAAACGCCAGCGGAATTTCAAATAATTCCCAGTATCATAAACATAAAAATAATGTACCCAAATAGCCTTTTCTACATTATCGTAGCCGTCGTGCTAATAGATTTTATTGTAGACCAAATCCTGGACACATTGAATGCACGTCATTTTAAGGATCCCATTCCGCAGAATCTCCAGGATGTTTTTAACCAAGAAGAATATGAAAAATCGCAGCAGTATAAAAAGACGCGGCACAGGTTTGGACTTATTTCTTCTACCTTTTCTATTGCCGTTCTACTAATTTTCCTTTTCCTCGACGGTTTTGATTTTGTAGATTCCATTGCACGTAACTGGTTTAACAATTCCATTCTTATAGGACTTGTTTTCTTCGGAATCATCATGCTTGGAAGTGACATTCTTTCCCTGCCTTTTTCCTACTACAGTACCTTTGTAATCGAAGAAAAATTCGGGTTCAATAAAACCACCCAAAAAACCTTCTTTTTGGATAAGCTGAAAGGCTGGGGCATGATGATCATTCTTGGCGGCGGTATCCTGGCTTTGATCATCTGGTTCTATCAATGGGCAGGAGATAATTTTTGGTGGTATACCTGGGCTCTTGTAGCGATATTCAGTATTTTTTTAAATATGTTCTATGCGCGGCTCATTGTTCCGCTGTTCAACAAACAAAGTCCGCTGCCGGAAGGTTCTCTACGCAGCAAAATTGAAGCCTATGCGCAAAAGGAAGGTTTTAACCTGGAAAAGATATTTGTGATTGATGGTTCTAAAAGAAGTACGAAGGCAAATGCCTATTTTTCGGGCTTCGGAAATGAAAAACGAGTTACGCTTTACGATACGCTTATAAATAATCTTGAAGATGAAGAGATTGTGGGAGTTTTAGCTCATGAAGTAGGGCATTACAAAAAGAACCATATTATCATCAATTTGGTCTCAAGTTTGATCATAATAGGATTTACGCTGTGGTTGCTTTCTTTGTTCGTGGGAAATCCACTTCTTTCAGAAGCTTTGGGAGTAGAAATTCCCGGTTTTCATATTGGTTTTATTGCCTTCGGGATCTTGTACAGTCCGATTTCTGAAGTAACGGGTTTAATAATGAATTACCTCTCCCGTAAATTTGAATACCAGGCAGATGATTTTGCCAGGGATACCTACAAAGCAGAACCGCTGGTGACGGGACTAAAAAAGCTATCAAAAAACAGCCTGAGCAATTTAACACCACATCCTGCATATGTTTTTGTAAATTATTCTCATCCGCCGCTCTACAAGCGTATAGGTAATTTACAGAAGTGATGTGTCTTGTTTCTTTTGTATCTTAATTGTACATTTATTTTATGATGACCGAAGCTGCTATAGATAAGGAAAATAAACAAATTGCACGCCAGTATAAAGAACTGTTGCGCATTAGCTATCAAACACTTTCTGAAGATGATAAGAAACTCATCAGGAAAGCCTTTGATACAGCTGTTGATGCGCATAAGGACCAAAGAAGAAAATCTGGCGAAGCCTATATTTTTCATCCTATTGCCGTTGCGAAGATCGTAGCTTCAGAAATTGGGCTGGATGCCACCTGTATTGCCGCTGCCCTGCTGCACGACGTGGTGGAGGATACGGAATATACTTTAGAGAATATTGAAGAAATGTTTGGTAAAACGGTCGCCAAGATCGTCGACGGACTTACCAAGATCTCTCACCTGAAGAAGGATAAGGATGTTTCGTTGCAGGCAGAGAATTTCAGGAAAATGCTGCTTACCCTCAACGATGACGTACGGGTAATCATCATCAAGATTGCCGATCGTCTACATAACATGCAGACCATGGATGCCATGCGGGCAGACAAGCAGGAAAAAATTGCTTCGGAAACGCTCTATATCTACGCGCCCCTTGCACACAGGATTGGCTTGTACAACATAAAGAATGAACTCGAAGACCTGGGCTTGAAATATACCGAACCTGATGTCTATAATGACATTCTTACTAAAATAAGAGAAAGCAAAGAAGAACAAGACAGGTACATAGATACATTTACCCAAACGATCCAACAATCATTAGACCAGGAAGGAATAGAATATGAAATTAAAGGTCGTCCTAAATCCATATATTCCATTCGTCGGAAGATGAAAAACCAAAACGTGAGTTTTGACGAGGTTTACGACAAGTTTGCAGTAAGGATTATATATAAAACGAACCCGAACAATGAGAAGTTTCTAGCCTGGAAGATCTACTCTGTCGTGACAGATCACTTCAGGCCCAATCCTACTCGCCTAAGAGACTGGATCTCTTCCCCAAAATCTACGGGGTATGAAGCGCTTCACATCACGGTAATGGGACCAAAAGGAAGATGGGTAGAAGTACAAATAAGGAGTGAGCGCATGAATGAGATCGCCGAAAAAGGATATGCGGCTCATTACAAATATAAACAGGGCAATGACGAAGACGGACTCGACGAATGGGTGCGTCGCCTGCAGGAAGCACTTGAAAATCCTGAAGGCAACGCCGTGGATTTTGTAGAGCAATTCAAATTGAACCTTTATTCCAAAGAGATCTTTGTTTTTACGCCGCAGGGAGATCTAAAATCTCTGCCAAAAGGAGCAACTCCGCTAGATTTTGCATTCAATATTCATACAGAAGTAGGATATCATACCCGTGGGGCAAGAGTGAATGGAAAACTGGTACCTTTAAGTCATGTACTTAGCAGCGGTGACCAGGTAGAAGTAATAACTTCAGATAAGGCCAAGCCCAATTCCAACTGGCTTGATTACGCAACCACAGCAAGAGCCCGCGCAAAGATCAAAGCTTCTTTAAAAGAAGAAAAGAAAGATATTGCCGAAGAAGGAAAAGTCATTCTCACCAGGAAATTAAGGGCACAAAAAATACCATTTAATGAAAAAACAGTCAATGAACTGGTTGTCTTTTTTAAACTTAAGACGAGTCAGGACCTCTTCTACCGCGTTGGAATGGGAATTATTGACAACATCAAACTTAAAGAATATGCTGCCTCCCGAAGTAATGCGCTGGTAAGTTTCTTCAAAAGTAAGATCAAGAAATCGCCTAAGGTTGAAGATATTGATAAGGATGAAATAACCGTAAAATATGATCAACTGGTTTTTGGAAAAGAGGAAGATGTCCTTGACTATAAACTGGCGAACTGCTGCAACCCTATTCCCGGCGACAGCGTCTTTGGTTTTGTGACCGTAAGTGAAGGCATAAAAGTGCATAAGAAGGATTGTCCCAATGCCATCCAGCTGCAAAGTAATTTTGCTTACCGGATTATGCAGGCGAAATGGAAGGATTCTTCACAGGAAGAATTTAAAGCTGTAATTAAATTACAGGGAATTGATAATCTCGGGCTCGTGAATGACGTAACAAAAGAGATTTCCAGCAACATGAGTGTCAACATACGAAACATTAACTTTGATAGTACAGATGGTGTTTTCACAGGAAAAGTTACAGTGATCGTAAAAAACAATACGATTCTTAAAAAATTAATGGAACACCTTAAAAAAATAAACGGTATAGATAAGGTGACACGTGAATAATCTTATACCTTTGCAAGCATTATATGAGCAAGAAAGTAGTAAGCAAGAACGATCAGGCAATAGTGAAGAATGTATTCACTAAGTTCCTGGAAGAGAAGGGCCACCGCAAAACTCCGGAGCGTTTCGCTATCCTTCAGGAAATCTACGACAGTGAAGATCATTTTGACATAGAGTCCTTATATATCAACATGAAAAATAAAAAGTATCGCGTAAGTCGTGCTACTTTATATAATACCATTGAACTGCTACTGGAATGTGCACTGGTACGAAAGCACCAATTTGGGCAAAACCAGGCGCAGTATGAGAAATCCTACTTCGATAAGAATCACGATCATATTATACTTACCGATTCCGGGGAAGTCATAGAATTCTGTGACCCCAGGATCCATTCAATTAAACAAACAATAGAAGAGGTCTTTGGGATAGAGATCACCAACCACTCTCTCTATTTCTACGGAAATAAAAAGATAACCGAAACTGAATAACTCATTACTTTTATGGCAGTAGATTTACTACTTGGTTTACAATGGGGCGACGAAGGAAAAGGCAAAATTGTAGACGTTTTAACTTCAAAATATGACATTATCGCCCGTTTTCAAGGTGGGCCTAATGCCGGTCACACCCTGGAATTTGATGGTATAAAACATGTTTTACACACCATTCCATCTGGTATTTTTCATGAAAATGCTTTAAACCTCGTAGGAAATGGGGTAGTTATTGATCCAGTGATCTTTAAAAGAGAACTTGACAATCTAGATAAATTTGATCTTGATTACAAAGCAAAATTACTTATTTCCAGGAAAGCCCATCTTATTCTACCTACACATCGTTTACTAGATGCTGCCAGCGAGGCTGCCAAAGGAAAGGCAAAGATTGGATCTACCTTAAAAGGTATTGGTCCAACTTATATGGATAAAACCGGCCGAAATGGTATTCGAGTAGGTGATCTCGAGTTAAGCGACTGGAAAGAAAAATACCGTTCTTTAGCAAATAAGCATGAAGCGATGATCAACTTCTATGATGTTGACATACAATACAACCTGCCGGAACTTGAAACAGAATTTTTTGAAGCCGTAGAAGTCCTAAAAAGCCTCAAGTTCATCGACAGTGAAGAATACCTGTTCCAGGCACAGAAAAATTCAAAAAGCATCCTGGCCGAAGGCGCACAAGGATCACTTTTAGACATTGATTTTGGAACATATCCATTCGTTACTTCCTCAAATACAACTGCTGCAGGAGCCTGCACCGGCCTTGGAATTGCCCCCGGACAGATAGGAGAAGTTTTTGGAGTATTTAAAGCCTATACCACAAGAGTGGGTAGCGGCCCCTTCCCTACCGAACTTTTTGATGAAGACGGAGAAACAATGGGGCGTGTAGGAAATGAATTTGGCGCAACTACCGGAAGAGCACGCCGTTGCGGATGGCTCGATCTTGTAGCTCTTAAATATGCGGTACGTGTAAGTGGTGTCACCCAATTGATCATGATGAAAGCGGATGTCCTTAGCGGATTCGAAACCTTAAAAGTTTGTACGTCTTACAACTATCGTGGGGAAGAAATAGATCATCTTCCGTTTAATCTGGAAGCTGAAAATGTTACTCCGGTGTACAAGAAATTCAAAGGCTGGAAAGAAGATATCACCAAGATCACGAAGACTTCAGAATTTCCAAAGGAACTGAACGAGTATATTGATTTTATTGAGAAAGAACTGGATATTCCTGTGAAAGTAGTCTCTGTTGGACCAGACAGATTACAGACGATCAACAGATAGTAGAAAAAAATAAAGGCTGCCTGAAAAGCGGTACAACGTCATTCGGAATTTTTTTCAGAATCTCACGAATCTGTGGTTCTCATTGAGGAGACCTGAAACAAGTTTAAATTGACGCAGGTTATGCTTTTCAGGCAGCCTCTTTTTATTCAAAAGAGCGAAAATATTTAGTGCCAAAAATGCCATTTTTGAACGATTATTGTCCAAACCATTTTTTGATCTCTTTAAACTGATTTCGCTTTCTATTCTATTTTCTATTTATAGTTTCAATTTCTTCAATTCACAGGTTTTCTCAAAAAAAAGATGTTTAGCGTTCCTTTCTCCCCTCAGAAAAGAAGTTGGAACGGTTGTTGAACCTCTCCAAAAATGGCGTTTTGATCCTGAAAGATTTCAAGGGCATGAATAATTAAATCCTTAATAATTCGCTATTTTTGAACCAAAATTTTCTTTTTTGAAACAATTCCGAATCATTGGTATTCTTTTGCTCCTGCTTTTTTGCGAGACCTCTGTACTTGCCCAGGAAGTCCGGAAGATCGACTACACGAGTGACAGAACGATTCGGGATGAACAAAGATATCCGGGAGCACTTATCTTGAGCAAAGTGGACGAGCAGGTGCATTTTACGCACGAAGGCATTGAAATTTGGTGCGACCAGGCCATTCATTATGATCAAGAAAACTTTTTTAAAGCCTTCGGAAACGTTCGCATGGAGCAGGGAGATACGATCACCATGAACAGCCAGTATGCGGAATATAACGGGAATACAGAATTTGCTTTTGCCAGCGGAAATGTACGAATGAGAAATCCGCAGACGTCTTTAACTACCGACACGCTTTTCTTTGATCGTGCAAAACAACAGGCTTACTACCGAAGTGGCGGCACCGTTCGGGATACTGCCAGTGTTCTAAAAAGCCGTGTTGGAAGATACTTTTTGGAAAGTCAAAAATACTCCTTTTCATCAGATGTCGTCCTTACAAATCCAGAGTACGTGATCAATTCGGCGCAGCTCGATTTTTATTCAGAAACAGGAAATGTTTTCTTTTACGGCCCTACCACAATAGAGAGTGAGACAAGTACCATTTATTGCGAACGCGGATTTTACGATACCCGTGGTGACACGGGATATTTTGTGAAAAATTCCCGTATAGATTATGAGCAACGTATTTTGGAAGGCGATAGCCTCTACTTTAATCGAAATACCAATTTTGCATCGGCCACCAATAATATTAAGGTGACAGATACGGTGAACAACAGTATCATTAGAGGGCACTATGCCGAAGTATACAGGGAAAAAGATTCGGTCTTTATTACGAAAAGAGCTTTAGCCGTGACTTTGCAGGATAGAGATTCTGTTTATATTCACAGTGATACACTTATGGTCACTGGTAAACCCGATGACCGAATCATAAGAGGGTTTTATGACGTAAGGCTTTTCAAAAGCAATATGAGCGGGAAGAGTGATTCTATTCATGTGCAGCAAACTACCGGGCTCACCCAAATGATAGGAAACCCGGTTATTTGGTCACAAAATAATCAGCTTACCGGCGACACAATTCATCTTTTGAATAATGTGGAAACAGAAGAACTTGACTCTTTAAAGGTTTACAACAATGCCTTTATGATCCAGAAAGATAGCATTGAAGGTTACAACCAATTAAAAGGAAAGGAACTCTATGGCCTGTTTAAAGAAAACGACTTATATCAGGTTGATATTTTAAAGAATACGGAAACACTTTATTACATGAGGAATGATGCCGGGGAACTTATTGGCATTAACAAGACTCTATCCAGTTCCATTAAAGTGTTGCTGGAAGAGCAGGTGGTACAGGATGTTTATTATTACAAACAAATAGACGGAAATTTAACTCCGGAAAATGAAGTACCTCCTTTTGAACGGGAATTGATAGGTTTCAATTGGCGTGGAGAAGAACGACTGGAATCGGTAGATGATTTGTTTGCAGGAGAGCCTCCACTTGAATTGACACGAATTGAAGGAATTCCTTTACCTTCCCCCGAAACTGAATTTTTTGAAGACCGGGAGAAAGATGACCCGCTGCTAAATGAAAAATCCAGGTTACGCCCGGAAGATTTAAAAACCAGAAAGCAAGATTCTATCGCGCCCCAGCCTGAAGAAATTTTACCCGAGCCACTCATTGAAGCCGAAAAGGAAGAATAACTATTGAAATCAGATTTTTTTAAATATCAGGCGCAAACGACGCCACATCCTCTCGTGGTGGAAATTTCACATGCAGAAGGTTCCTACATCTATGATACCAGTGGCAAGTCATACCTGGATTTCGTGGCCGGAGTTTCGGCCTGTAGCCTTGGTCATCGCCATCCTCGAGTGGTAGAGGCTGTAAAAAATCAACTGGATAAGTATCTACATGTAATGGTGTATGGCGAATATGCTCAGGAACCTGCTGTGCAATTATCTAAATTGCTCGCTCAGGAGCTTCCGAAGCCGTTGGAAAAAACCTATTTAACAAATTCTGGTACCGAAGCAATTGAAGGTTCCCTAAAACTCGCAAGACGCTACACAGAAAGAACGGAGATCATTGCTGCAAAAAATGCATACCACGGAAATACGATGGGTTCTTTAAGCCTAATGACGTACGAAGAGCGACAAAAACCTTTCAGGCCTTTGATAGGCGATGTGTCTTTTATAGAGTTCAATGCTGAAGAGGACCTAAAAAAAATCACCAACAGGACAGCGGCTGTCATCTTAGAAACAATTCAAGGTGGCGCAGGCTTCATTCTGCCGATAGATAATTATCTTCAGAAAGTGAAAAAGCGCTGCGAAGAAGTTGGTGCTCTGCTTATCCTGGATGAAATACAACCCGGATTTGGCCGCACCGGAAAACTCTTCGGATTTCAGCATTTTGGAGTGGTACCCGATATCGTAGCCATGGGAAAAGGCATGGGCGGCGGACTGCCAATTGGTGCTTTTACAGCTTCCGAAGAAATGATGGATTCTCTTAGTGACTATCCAAAAATGGGACATATTACCACCTTTGGAGGAAATCCCGTTATTGCATCGGCGGCACTGGCAACTTTACAGGAAATAACTAAAACTGACTTAATTGCAGGTACACTTAAGAAAGAAAAACTTTTTAGGGAGCTGCTAGTACATCCTTTAATTTCAGAAATAAGAGGAAAAGGTCTTATGCTGGCTCCAATCTTACAAACTGAAGAAATAGCCAATCGGCTTATTCTAGAGGCCCAGGAAGAAGGTTTAATCTTGTTCTGGCTTCTGTTTGAAAAAAGAGCCGTAAGGATCTCTCCTCCTTTAACCATTTCTGAAGAAGAAATAAGGGAAGGATGCGGCATAATTATTGCGCTTCTAGACAAATTAAAGTAGCAAAAAGGCTGTTGATTACTTTGTTAACAACAAATGCCATCCCCGCCCCATCTGCTGCTTATCATTTTTAACTTTAATACTGTAGAAATCAGTAACCCCGTACTTATGCAATTAAGTCATAACGAAGAAAACAATTTCTCTCTCTCCCGCTTTGAATCCATGCTCAAGACTAATGACGTTTTGTTCTTTGATTCAAATGAATTCGAAAATATCATTCATTATTATCTTGAAAACGGGAAGATTGCATTGGCTAAAAAGGCCGTGAAATTGGGTCTGAATCAACATCCCGGCTCTACAAATCTTAAACTTCTTAAGGTTGAAATTCTGGTTTTTGAAGATAAACTCGACTTGGCCGATGGCCTTCTTGATGAAATTTATGATCTCGAAACTTCCAATGAAGAGATATATATTCAAAAGGCTAATATTCTTTCCAAGAAAGATGATCACAGCAGTGCAATCAAAATGCTGGAGATGGCCCTGGAAATTACTCTAGATGAAGCTGATGTTTATTCTCTTCTGGGAATGGAATATCTTTTCCTCGAGGATTTTGAGAATGCAAAGCAAAGTTTCATGAAATGCCTGGAGTCTGATGAAGAAGATTATTCTGCTTTGTATAATGTGATGTACTGCTTTGATTTTCTTGAGCAGAAGGGACAGGCAATAGAATATCTCAACAAATTCCTTGATAATAGTCCGTATTCTGAAGTTGCATGGCACCAGCTTGGAAAACAATATTTTGACCTGAAAAAGTATAAAAAAGCTCTTGCAGCTTTTGATTTCGCGATCATTAGTGACGATTATTTTATTGGCGCTTACCTTGAAAAAGGAAAGGTGCTTGAGAAGCTGGGTCGCTACAATGAAGCTATAGAAAACTATAACATCACCTTAGAACTTGAAGATCCAACATCTTTTGCTTACCTGCGAATTGGTAAATGTTATGAAAAACTGGGAGCAGATGAGCTTGCCCTAAAGCATTACAGACAAACGGTGCATGAAGACCCTCTTCTGGACAAAGGATGGATCGCCATAACCGACTTCTTCACAAAAAAGCAGAACTATTCTAAAGCTTTGTATTATATCAATAAGGCTATCAATATTGATGAGGAGAACGTGCTATACTGGAAGAGGTACGCTAAAATTAATCAAAGGCTTAAGTTTTATGAAGAAGCTGAAAAAGGACTTAGAAGAAGCCTGGAACTAGGGAATTATGAGTTGGAAACCTGGATTAGAAGATGTGATATCTTAACCGGACTAGGAGAATATGAAGCTGCCATTCAAAACCTGTTGCAGGCCACAGAATTCTACCCAGAAACCGCAGAAATAGACTATCGTCTTGCCGGCCTTTTTTTCACTCTCCAGCAATCTGAAAAAGGCTTTTATCATCTTGATAATGGCTTAAATCTTGACGCTGAATATTATATCATTATAGAAGAGCTATTCCCCAAGGTATTTGCGCGCAAATCCATTAAAGATAAGATCAACACGCACATTAAAGCATGCAGTTAATTCTTAGCTTTGCGCAGGTTTTAAATTAATGAAATGCGACGTAGCTTAAAGGATTATTTTAACATAGGTCTTAAAGGTATGGCCATGGGAGCCGCAGATGTTGTACCTGGAGTATCAGGTGGGACTATTGCCTTTATATCGGGAATATACCAGGAATTGATTCACACAATTAGCGGTGTGAATATTTCACTGCTGGGAATTTGGCGCAAAAAAGGATTTTCTGCCATGTGGAAAGCCCTCAATGGAAATTTTATCCTTGCACTTTTCGCAGGAATTCTGGTAAGTTTCTTCTCATTAATGCGATTAGCAAATTACCTTCTGGAAAATCATCCTGTGCTAATCTGGTCGTTTTTCTTTGGGCTTGTACTCGCCAGCATCTTCTATGTCGCCAAACAAATTCCGAAATGGAATATTAAGATCGTTCTCTGGGGACTTTTAGGAGCTGTTGTTGCTTTTTATATCGTTTCCCTGCCTCCAATGGCAGCTGCCCAAAGTGATCTTTTTCTATTTTTTGCCGGCGCTATTGCAATTTGCGCAATGATTTTACCTGGTATTTCCGGGTCTTTTATTCTTGTTCTTTTAGGCGCTTATAAAACCGTGAGCGAAGCTACGCATGATTTTGACTTCAAAACTCTGGGTATTATTGGCGTGGGAGCCGTGTTTGGATTATTGACATTTTCAAGGTTGCTCAAATGGCTCTTTGCCAACTACAGTACGATCACTCTTGCAGTTTTGACCGGATTCATTGCTGGATCACTTAATAAAATATGGCCCTGGAAGAAAGTACTCGAAACAGCCCAATACGGAGACAAATCTGTCGTTCTTAGGGAGGAATCTGTCCTGCCGTGGAATTTTGCAGGAGAATCAAATTTATGGGCTGCAGTTGCTTTGATGCTTGCTGGTTTTGCGCTTATTCTTATCTTAGAGCGCCTGGCCGAAAGTAAACCAGAGAGCGAAGAAAATGCAGCAAACCCGAACGCTTAGCGACAAAATTCTCTTAGTCCTAAAAGGACTGGCCATGGGTGCCGCAAATAAAGTCCCCGGAGTTTCGGGCGGAGTAGTCGCTTTTGTAGCCGGGTTTTATGAAGAATTCATTTTTTCTCTTCGCCGCATTAATTATAATTCCTTTAAACTGTTAGTCAATGGCAGGTTTCGCAGCCTTTACTATTACATAAACGGCAGGTTTTTAAGCCTGTTAATATTGGGGATGATCATCAGCTATTTTAGTGTATCCCTGCTTCTGGATTACCTTATCCTGCATTTTGAACTCTACGTTTGGTCTTCTTTTTTTGGAATGATAATAGGTTCCATTTACTACATTAGTAAAGATTTTAACGCCTGGAACAGCCGAAACATTCTTTTTGCTATTCTTGGTGTTGCAGCCGGCGTAGGAATAAGTCTGCTGGAACCTGCCCAGGAAAATGACAATCTCTGGTTCGTTTTTCTCTGCGGAATAATTGGTGTTTCGGGGATGACACTTCCGGGATTATCGGGTTCTTTTATTTTAATTCTTCTTGGGAATTACGTCCTTCTACTGGTAGACTCTGTAAATGCCCTTTTTGACACCCTTAGCCAAATTCTGCTTTTGGATTTTTCTTTTGTGCACAATTCCGAAAGAATTCGACTCTTAAAAGTTTTACTAGTCTTTTCAGCCGGATCTTTAGCAGGGCTTGTTAGTCTATCTCACATTTTAGGTTATGTCTTAAAACATTATAAAAATGCCACTTTTGCAGTCATAATAGGTTTCATTACCGGCTCATTAGGGGTTGTATGGCCATGGAAAGAAGAGGTTTTCCGTAGAAATGCCTCCGGAAAGCTGGTTCTGGACCAAAGCGGCAACCCTATCGTAGATAATTTTGACCGCTACCTGCCAGAGCTTTTGAATTTACAGACGTGGATGGCAGTTCTTTTCATCATTTTTGGAGCTCTATTCGTTATTTGGCTGGGCTGGTATGAAAATCGTAACAAGCGAAACTATGCGTAAATTTGGATTACTTGGAAAGGACATTTCCTATTCCTTTTCCCGAACTTATTTCAAGAAGAAATTCCAGAACCTGGATATAGATGCCACTTATGACAACTTTGATGTTCCAAAAGTGGATGATTTCAAGCTCCTTCTGGAAAAAAATGAAGAGCTGGAAGGATTAAATGTCACTATCCCATATAAGGAGCAAATAATCCCATTTTTGGATACCATACATCCTATAGCTTCAGAAATTGGTGCCGTAAATACGATCAAAATTTCTAAAAACGGCCAGTTGGCGGGCTATAACACAGATTACTTCGGATTCACGGAATCTATAAAGCCATTTTTAAAGAAACAGCATACAAAAGCACTCATTCTTGGAACCGGCGGAGCTTCAAAAGCAGTTGCTTATTCCTTAAAATCTATGGGAATATCGAGTGTTTACGTTTCCAGAAAACCATCCAAAAATGCCATTTCTTACGCCCAACTTTCAGAAGAAATTTTAAAGGATTATACCGTAATCATCAACTGTACACCATTAGGCACCTCTCCAAAAACGGCAGAATTCCCTGCAATTCCGGTAGAACACCTAACACCGCAGCACCTTGTTTATGACTTAATTTACAATCCGGCGGAAACCAGGTTGATGAAATTTGCTTCAGAAAAAGGTGCGACAACTACTAATGGTTTACGAATGCTCGAGTTACAGGCCGAACGTGCCTGGGAAATTTGGAACCATTCTTAATGTAAAGACTTCTGTTACTGCTTTACAAATAAAGGCAAAACCTTGTTAGGTTTTACGGGAGTTGTTATCTTTCACATCTATTACGTATTGATGAACTTTAACATTGAAAGATATGTCTGATAACGAGAAAAGGCCAGAAAAAAATCTCCCCGAAAATGAAAATGAGAACCTTCAGAAAAATGAAGGAACAGAAGGTGCGGGAGCCCGGCAGCCGGCAGAACACATTGTGGAAAAATCTTCACAGGCAGCAGGAAAAGAACAATCTACTTCAGAAGAAACTGAAGAGCGAAATATTGGAGATGCATTGGTGGATGAAAGTTCTGCTACTGAGAAAAGAGAATCAGAAAAGGATCTTTCTGCCCAGGAAGATATAGAGAGGGATTATAAAGAAGATGCTGCACGAAAGGTCGCGGAAGCCCCAAAAGCAGCACAGGAACCTGCTTTGGAAGGAGCTAAGAGTGAGGAGCAGAAAACTCGCGATAAGGAAGCTATGGAAAAAGATCATGTGGGTGAAGCTTATTTAAAAGAAGCAGCCGCTTCTGAAGAGCGGAAATCGCAAAATCCAATTTCTCCCGAAGCCGCGATAGATGATGAAAAATCTGAGGAAGAAGAACAGGAATCTTTTTCTGAACCTAAGGACGCACATCGTGAAATGGAAGATTCTGTTGCCGAGCATAGTGAAGATGAAAGTGCAGAAGAGCGCCATGGTATTGCAAAAAAGGATTATCACTCCATGAACAAAGAAGCGCTTTTGCAAGAGCTTCAAAAGCTTGTTCAAAATGAGAAAGTACAGGCGATCAAAGAACATGTAGATGAAATTAGGGCCGAATTCAATGCTAAGTTTGACGAAGAAATGGAGCAAAAGAAGGAAGATTTTCTTGCCGATGGCGGGAACATCATTGACTTCCACTACTCTACTCCGTTAAAAAAAGAATTCAATTCCGTCTATTTTGACTATAAAGAAAAACGTAATAAGTATTACCAGCAGTTAAAGCAGGATCTCAACAAGAACCTGGAAAAACGGGTAGAGAT
Organism: Salinimicrobium maris; assembly: GCF_049680855.1. Lineage (NCBI taxonomy): Bacteria > Pseudomonadati > Bacteroidota > Flavobacteriia > Flavobacteriales > Flavobacteriaceae > Salinimicrobium > Salinimicrobium maris. Next base: position 176,048 of record NZ_JBMPGS010000003.1, read on the forward strand.
CATTGAAGAACTTAAAGGTTTGATTGATGTTGAGGAGAACATTAATACGACCTACAACCACTTTAAGGAACTTCAGGAAAGATGGAAGACTGCAGGTGCCATTCCGCGGGATAAATACAATACCGTTTGGAACACGTACCACCATCACGTAGAGAATTTTTATGATTTTCTACACCTCAACAGGGAGTTTAGAGATCTTGACTTCAAACACAACCTGGAGCAAAAACTTAAGATCATTTCCAGGGCCGAGGAACTTACCCAGGAAAAAGATACAAACCGGGCTTTTCGAGAATTACAAATGCTGCACAAGATGTGGAAAGAAGATCTTGGACCGGTAGAAAGAGAGTACCGGGAAGATATTTGGCAAAAATTTAGTGAAGCGACGAAGAAAATTCATGATCAGCGACAGGAATATTTTGCACAGCAAGAGAAAGAATACGAAAAGAACCTGGAGAAAAAGGAAGAGATCATTAATAAATTAAAAAAAATCTCTGAAACTAAATATTCTTCACATAAATTATGGCAGCAAAAAATTAAAGAAGTAGAAGCCCTGCGCGAAGAATTCTTTAAGGCCGGGAAAGTTCCCCGTGCGGTGAATGACAAAACCTGGAAGAGGTTCAAAGAGGTAGTTCGAACCTTTAACCGCAATAAAAATGCTTTTTATAAAGACCAGAAAAAAGAACAATACGCAAACCTGGAGAAAAAGCAAGAGCTAGTACAAATCGCCGAGGACAATAAGGACAGTGAAGATTTTAAAGCTACCACAGCTCTCATGAAAAAGATTCAGAGCGACTGGAAGAAAATTGGACATGTTCCACGGAAGGATTCTGATAAGATCTGGAAAAGGTTCAAAAGTGCCTGCAACCATTATTTCGACCGTCTTCACGCCTCCAGAAATGAGGAGAATAAAGAAGAAACCGAAGCCTTTGAGAAGAAGAAGGAATTACTGGACACTCTTAAAGCCATGGAATTTTCAGGAGAAAGAAAAAAGGATCTTCCGGTGATAAAAAACTATATCGAGGAATGGAAAAGCCTTGGAAAAGTTCCACATTCCAAGCGTTACATTGAAGGCAAATTCAACAAGGCACTTGACCAGGCGTTTGAAAAACTCGATATGGACAAGACGCAAACGGAGCTTTTGAAATACGAAAATAAAGTCCAGGCATTGGAGGATGCTGATGATGATCGTAAGATTAACAATGAACACTACTTCCTCACAAAGAAGATTGAGGAAACCAAAGGAGAGATTCGGCAGCTTGAGAACAATTTACAGTTCTTCAGCAATGTTGATGAAGACAATCCTTTAGTCAAAGAAGTCCATGAAAACATTCGAAAGCACAAGGAGCAACTGGAAATTTGGAAAGAGAAGCTTCAGAAAATAAAGTCACTGTACTAAAGAATACCAAAAATGTCATTTTTAAAGGCCGTTCGAAATTATCACGAACGGCCTTTAATTTTTAATGCAATTACTTCACTAAAGCAATTTGGCCTCTTCCCAGTAAACATCCATCTCGGCCAGGGTCATATCACGAAGATCTTTGTTATGTTCTTTTGCTTTTTCTTCCAAATACTGAAAGCGTGTAATAAATTTTTTATTAGTCCTTTCAAGCGCATTTTCAGGATTGATATTTAGGAAGCGGGCATAGTTGATCATAGAAAACAAAACATCCCCAAATTCAGCTTCCATTTCATCTGGGTTGACGGCATCTATCTCGTCCTGAAATTCTTCCAGTTCCTCTTTAAGTTTTTCAAACACCTGTCGCGGTTGTTCCCAGTCAAATCCCACTCCCGAAACCTTTTCCTGGATGCGGCTGGCTTTAACCAAAGCGGGCAAGGACGCAGGAACACCTTCTAAAACACTCTTTTTGCCTTCCTTTAGCTTAAGATTTTCCCAGTTCTTCTTCACATCTTCTTCATTTTCAACTTTTGTATCGCTGTAGATGTGCGGATGCCGACTAATCAATTTATCGCAGATTCCGTTGGCCACATCTGCAATGTCAAAATCACTAGTTTCGCTCCCTATTTTTGCATAAAAAACAATATGCAGCAAAAGATCTCCCAGCTCTTTTCTCACCTCTTCAAGATCATTTTCCAGGATCGCATCACCCAGTTCGTAAGTTTCTTCAATAGTTAAATGCCGAAGTGACTCCATTGACTGTTTCCTGTCCCAGGGACACTGCTCCCGCAGTTCATCCATAATGGTGAGCAAACGGTCAAAAGCTTTGAGTTGATCTTTTCGGGAATTCATAAGTTATTTTTTAAAAAGGTGATTAAAATGCTCTTTTTGGAACCTGAGCAAATAAAAAGCTGATCCTAAAGATAACAATTTCGCCTTGTGCTTTCACGAAACTGTTCTTTAGAATCAGCCTTTAAAATGTCATTTCTGAAGCCTATTCTTCTTCGTCGGAAGTTTTTTCAGATTTCTTGCTGTCTCCAAATTCAGTAATTCCTTTATTAATCAAAAGATTATACCACTGAATGATCTTTTTAATATCGCTGATGTAGACACGATCTACATCATAATCTGGAAGAATCTCACTGAAATATTCTTCTAGTTTTGCTTTAGATTCCTTATGACTTATGGCCTCTCCTCCATCTTCCTTTTCCTTTATCTTTTGAAAGATTTCCCGTAGCGGTACTTCTTCTGTATAAGTATAGACGGCGATCTCACTTAACAGGCTTACATTGTGGCGCATGTTGACAGAAATTTTCTTTCCGTCCATCATGGATTCAGCAATAAAACCACCGCGGGTTTGGGCTTTTAACTCATATAATCCGGGTTTTCCCGAAATTGACAACACTTTATCTAATTCCATATTCTTTTAAATTGTGGGTGGCAAATATCTCATGTATACCCTAAAATTCAAAACTTATTAACGCCCTTTTTTCATTTCGGGAAAACGCATTCTATAGTCTACTGTAATTTTTCCCTTTGAAATGTTACGGAGTTTACTATTTATGAGGCGCTTTTTAAGGCTGGAAAGCTTGTCTGTAAAGAGAACACCCTCAATATGATCATATTCATGCTGAATCACGCGTGCCGCCAACCCTGAAAATTTTTCTGTATGCTTTTCAAAATTTTCATCGTAGTATTCAATGGTGATTTCTGGTTTCCTGAAGACATCTTCCCTCACATCGGGAATACTAAGGCAACCTTCATTAAAAGCCCATTCGTCACCTTCTTCCTCCAGAATTCGGGCATTGATAAACACTTTTTGAAGACTGCGAAGTTGGTTTTGCTCCTCTTCCTCCAGTTCTTCATCTTCAGCGAAAGGCGCAGTGTCAATCACAAAAATCCTGATTGGCAGCCCCACCTGTGGTGCTGCAAGCCCTACCCCATATGCCTGGTGCATCGTCTCCTTCATATTTTCGATCAACTCCTGTAACTTGGGGTAATCTTTTGTTATTTCCTTTGCTTTTTTACGTAATACGGGATCGCCGTATGCTACTATAGGTAAAACCATTTTAAAATTTTAACGTTCAATATGTTGTTCCTGTTCTTTTCGGAATCAAGGTATATTCTATTCTTTGCTTATAACTTATATAGGTATGATTGCAATATAATGGTTGCACTAATCTCATCTACCAATGCTTTGTTTTGCCGCTTCTTCTTTTTAAGTCCGCTGTCAATCATTGTTTGAACTGCCATTTTTGAGGTGAAACGTTCATCCACTCTCTTCAATTCCTTCTCCGGGAACTGCTCCCTAAATTTCTTAAGAAACTTCTGAATACCTTCTTCGCTTTGGGAAGCCATATTGTTCATTTGTTTAGGCTCCCCCAGCAGCACCAATTCCACATTTTCATCTGAAAAGTATTTTTTCAGAAAAGGCAGAAGTTCAGAAGTGGCAACAGTTGTAAGTCCCGAAGCTATGATTTGCAGCTCATCTGTCACTGCTATACCGGTGCGCTTGACCCCGTAATCTATTGCCAAAATCCTTGCCATTATTTTTTTCGCAAAGGTAAGGTTAAATTTAGGATGTGTCCAATAATTGTCCCGAAGCTATTATATTTGCAAAAAAGCGAATAAATGACAAATTTAGAATCTATTATAAATAAGGCTTGGGACAACAGGGAATTATTAAATGACCAAGAAACCACCAACGCCATTAGGGAAGTTATTTCTCAACTCGACGCAGGAAAATTAAGGGTTGCAGAGCCAACTTCTGAAGGCTGGCAAGTAAACGAATGGGTGAAAAAGGCCGTAGTACTTTATTTTCCTATTCAGAAAATGGAAACCCTGGAAGCCGGAATTTTTGAATACCACGATAAAATGCCTTTAAAAAGAGGCTATAAAGAAAAAGGAATCCGCGTAGTGCCAAATGCCGTTGCGAGACATGGAGCTTATATTTCCAGCGGAGTGATCATGATGCCTAGTTATGTAAACATTGGTGCGTATGTAGATGAAGGAACCATGGTGGATACCTGGGCCACGGTTGGAAGTTGCGCGCAAATTGGGAAAAATGTGCATTTAAGCGGTGGTGTTGGAATTGGTGGCGTGTTAGAACCGCTTCAGGCAGCTCCTGTAATCATTGAAGACAATGCCTTTTTGGGATCCCGTAGCATCGTTGTAGAAGGTGTAAAGGTAGAAAAGGAAGCAGTGCTAGGTGCAAATGTTGTTTTGACAGCTTCAACAAAGATCATTGATGTCACAGGGGAAGAGCCTGTTGAAATGAAAGGATTGGTTCCTGCGAGATCTGTAGTCATTCCGGGAAGTTATACAAAAAAATTCCCTGCAGGAGAATACCAAGTGCCTTGTGCTTTGATCATTGGTACACGAAAAGAAAGCACCAATAAAAAGACTTCATTAAACGATGCATTAAGAGAATACAATGTAGCTGTTTAATTTCTTTGGCTGTTCAAAAACAGTGATGATCATCGTATTTATACAGGATATCTTTGAACAGCCAATTTTTAATTTTTAATTCTCCCTCTTTTGAAGGTACTTATTATACAGCAAAAAATGATTGGGGATGTACTCACCTCCTCCATTTTGTTTGAGGCTTTAAAAGAGAAGTATCCGGCATTTGAACTTCACTATCTTATCAATACCCATACGTTACCCGTTGTAGAGCACAATCCTTTCATAGACAGGATCATTTTATTCGATCCCTCAATTCATGGGAAACCTGCCGGAATGTTACCTTTGTTAAAGAAAATAAAGAAGCAGAAGTATGATATTGTCATTGATGTTTATGCTAAAATAAGCACAGCGATGATCACTGCCTTTTCAGGAGCTAAGCAAAGAATTTCCTACTATAAAAAATATACTTCGGGAGCATATACTCACAAATATGAGTTAGCATCAAAAGTGAAAACCCATGCTGGATTAGCAATTGAGAATCGTATGCTTTTATTACAAGCCATTTCACCAGATTTCCCCTTAGCTTTAAAACCGAAGATATATCTCACAAGAAGTGAAAAAACAGAAGCAGAACGCCAGTTAAAAAATGCCGGTATTTCAAGAAATCAACCTCTTTTCATGATAAATGTTTTAGGAAGTTCTCCTGAAAAAACTTATCCACTGAAGTATATGACCCAGATCCTCAATCGGATTGTGGAAGAAATGCCAAATGCACAGCTTCTATTCAATTATATGCCCAGCCAGGAAAGAGAAGCAAAAAAGCTATATATCCTCTGTCCCGAAGAGGTACAAAAGCATATTTTTTATGACGTTTATGAAAAAAACTTACGAAATTTTATATCTATTTCTTCCCTATGTGATGCCGTTATTGGAAATGAAGGAGGCGGAAATAATATCGCAAAAGCTTTAAATATTCCCACTTTTTCAATCTTTTCTCCCTGGATCAAGAAAGAGGCATGGAGCACATATGAAGTTGGGACGGTAAGCACATCTGTACACCTTGCAGATCATAGGCCAGAAATTCTCCAAAACCTGTCAAAAAAAGAGATAGTAAAAAAAAGTACTGAATTTTATGAACTGCTGGAACCAGACCTTATCTTAGCTTCTCTTAGCAAATTTTTAAAAGAAATAACCGCCGCCGGGAAAACCGGCACAAAATAACTTTATGAAGATCATTATTTTAGCAGCAGGCATTGGTTCACGACTTGGCAATCCCTTTCCTAAACCTTTAACCCCGTTAAAAGGCGGCCAAAGTATCATGGAGCGGCAAATTCAGAATGTTTCCCAACATTTCAATGAACATGATATTACTGTAGTAGTAGGTTTTAAAAAAGATCTTATAATGGAACGATTCCCAGATCTCTCCTACATTTACAACCAATTTTTTGATGCTACTAACACCGCGAAAAGTTTGTTAAAAGCTTTAAAAAAATATAGAGATGAGGATGTGCTATGGCTTAACGGAGATGTTATTTTTGATGCCGAACTTTTTACTGAGCTCAAAGAGGAGATCAACAAAAACAATTCTTTTATTTCTGTAAACACTTCTCGGGTAGCTGAAGAAGAAGTGAAATACACTCTCAAAAATGGGTATATTGATCAGCTTTCAAAAGAGGTCAAAAATGGGTTGGGAGAAGCGGTAGGAATTAACTTTATTTCTAGAAAAGATATTTCGCTTTTCATTGATCAACTGGAAAATTGCGACGACAATGACTACTTCGAAAGAGGGATTGAAATGGCTATAGATAAAAGCGATTTAAAGGTAAAGCCGCTGGACATTTCCCGCTATCGCTGTATGGAAGTAGATTTTAAAGAAGACCTGGAGGCAGCCAACAAAATGTTTTAATATGAAGTTTACTTTGTTCTGCCAAAACGCTTATGCATTTGGCATTTTAGAACCTATAATGCAGGTCCTGAAAGAAAAAGATTACCAATATATATGGTTTTTGACGTCAAATCTGGCGGACAAATTTCCTTATCTGCAAGAACCGCACACTTTTGATATTGAAGAACTGACAATTTTTAAGAGCGACGCCATTTTATGCCCCGGAAATGAGGTGCCGCATTATTTGCGTGGTGTTAAAGTACAAATCTTTCACGGGTTGGCAGGAGAGAAAAAAGGGCATTTTAAAATACGACACTATTTTGATCTTTACCTTACACAAGGCCCATTTTTTACTGAAAAATTTCTTCAGCTAAAGCAGAAATATAAAGATTTTGACGTAATAGAAACAGGTTGGCCAAAACTGGATATCTACGGAAAGAAAACAGACCAATACAACGCTGCTAAAAGGGCATTACTGGAAAAACATCAGGCGTCAAAAATGATACTTTATGCCCCCACTTTTTCTCCTTCCCTCACCTCGGGCCCGTTTTTGCTAAAGGAGCTTAAAAAGTTGGCTAAGAAGAAAGATTACCTCATCTTGATAAAATTTCACGATTTAATGTCCGCGGAATTGATTCAGCAGTACAGGAAACTGGCAACCCACAATACAAATATCATTTTTGAAGAGGAGCCGAATATTGTGAAATTCCTGCTGATGGCTGATCTACTAATAAGCGACACTTCGTCTGTAGTTTATGAATTTCTGTTACTGGATAAGCCGGTGAGCACCTTCAGGAATAATTCCGAAAACATCTTGTGGAGCAACATAAAAGATGCTTCCCAACTGCAGGAGGCAGTAGAAAGAAATTTAACTAAAGATCCTTATCTGGAAGAACGAAAAGAGATTATTTCAGGCTATCATCCTTACCATGATGGCAAATCTGCCGAAAGAATGGTTCAAGCGGTGGAACAATATATTGCAGAACACGGTGTACCGGAAAATCGTCGTCTCTCCTTCCTGCGAAAGAGAAAAATAAACAGGATGTTTAAAAGAAATTCATGATATTTTAAAATTTGTTCTACTTTCTTCAAAATTCTGCGTCCTCACTCATATTTAATATTGAGGATGAAAAGAAAGCAGTAGTAAGTAAACTTTTTTTAAAAGAAGTTTTGCTCGAGATACAAACCGGAGATTTTTTTATATAAGGGATCTAAAACATAATATTTAGATTAAATTCATAACAATGACAGAACCTCAAGAAAATATCCAAGTTGATGCCGTTTTAACCTGGGTGGATGGAGATGATAAAAACTGGCAGGAAAAAATAAATTCTTACTCCGATTCTAAAATAAATTTCTCTTCTGAAAATCATCTTAAACGGTACAATTCAATTGGAGAAATTGATATTGCAATTAAGTCAATAATTAAGTTTGCTCCATTCATTAAAAACATTTTCTTAGTAACCGATAACCAATCCCCTGAATCCTTCGATTCCTTAAAGTCATTAGCTCAAGAAAAAGGTATTCACTTAGAACTGGTTGATCATAGAGTTATTTTTAATGGATATGAAGAATATTTACCCACCTTCAACTCTTCCTCTATTATTTCTATGCTATTTAGAATACCCAATTTATCTGAGCACTTTATTATTTTAAATGATGATTTTTTTATCATGAAAGAAGTATCGGTAAATGATTTCTTTATTAATGGAGAACCAATTATTAGAGGTAAATGGCAACATTTTAATGAAAATAGAACATTAAGAAAATTCTACCGTCAAGTGTTGACTTTTTTGAACATTCCTATAAAAAAGGACAAAATCAGTTTTAAGGAGCGCCAACAAAATAGCGCCAAACTGGCTGGAATGGATAATTATGTGAGACGTTTTCACACCCCGGTGAGTGTGAGAAGGTCCACTTTAACCAACTTTTTTAAAAATAATAGTTTACTTAGAGAGAACATACAGTACAGGTTTAGAAATAAGAAGCAATTTCTTCTTTCTTCCTTATCTGAGCATTTAGAAATAAAAAATGGCACTTTTCATTACCGGAAATCTTCACAATTAACATATTTCAGATCCTACAAAAATTTATGGTTGACTAAGTTAAAGTTGAAGCAATTTAAAAAAGACGAAAATAAACTGTTCATCACATTTCAAAGTTTGGATATGGCAAATGATCAAATTCTGGATTACATATTATCCTGGATAGAAAATAGATTAAGTAAAAGTTAAGATGTTTCTGATCATAAAATAAGAAACAAAATTTTGTACCTGGAAAACTCGAGCATTTTAATATCTACTGATTTTTTTCAGCTGTTTAAGTAATTAAAAACAGCTTTAGTAATTGGTTAATTTCTAAAAATTTAAAATTTAAATGGAAAATCTTACTGCAATAATAAAAGGAAAACAAGTGCCCCAGGGAAAAGTTAAGGTGAGTGGTGCAAAGAACTCCGCTACCCGGCTATTAGCTGCATCCCTTATTGCGGATGAGGAGGTAAGACTTGAAAATTTTCCAACTGAACTTGTGGATGCAAACCACAAGTTCGATTTTATAAGAGCATGTGGTGGACGGGTAGAGGTAAATAGAGAAGAAGAAACTGTTCTTGTTGATTCTACTCTTTTGGAAGACAAGCTACTGCCTGATTACAACTATCCAATCCGAACTACTTATCTATTAGTACCTGGTTTGCTAAAAAAATCAGGTAATGCAAAAATATCTTACCCTGGAGGTTGCAAGATTGGTGATAGGGGGTATGATCTTCATATAATGGTTTGGGAACGGTTGGGTGCAAAAGTTGTCGAAAAACAAAACTTCATTGAAGTTAGTGCCAAAGATGGTTTAAAAGCAGGGGAAATTGATTTTCCTATCACAACAATCGGTGGGACTGAAAGTGCATTGATTTGTTCTTCAATAGCTGAAGGAACCACAATAATTAAAAATGCCTATATATCGCCAGAGGTTGAAGACCTTATTAAATTTCTGAGAACTCTTGGAGTAAAGATTAAAGTGATTGGAAATAGCTTTGTAGAGGTTACGGGAAAAGATTATTTGCAAGGTTCCATATTTCAGGTGATGCCCGATAGGATCGAAGCCCTTACCTGGATTGTGTATGGAGCCTTGTCTAAAGGAGACATCACTATAGAAGATGTCCCTTTTAGTACTATGGAGATACCACTTCGGCACCTCCAGGAAGCAGGAATTGATTTTTATAGAAATAGCAGGAATATACATATTTCACCCAATTGTTTATTAAACGGAGCTATACAACCGTTCGAATTAGCCACAGGAACTCATCCTGGTATTATATCTGATATGCAGCCATTTTATGTCCTTTTAGGATTACATGCAGATGGAATTAGTAGAATATTTGATTACAGGTACCCGAAAAGATTGAAATATTGTGAGGAATTAATTAAAATGTACCCAGGCAAAATTGATTGGGAAACAGGTAAGATTACTACTAAAGGCAGCAAAGATATGGTGCCAAGCAGTTCAACGGTCATTTCTACAGATTTAAGAGGAAGCATGGCCTTGGTGTTAGGAGCTTTACTCGCCGAAGGTGAATCTACCATTAAGAAGGTTGAAATGGCTCTTAGAGGTTACAATAATCTTCAAAAAAAATTGCAAAAATTAGGAGTGGAAATAAATATTGAGGATTAATCCAAAGAACAATCAATGAGAATCACTAATGATCAGGACCTCAAATTGTATAACAGTTATAGAGTAGCATCACGATGTAGAAGAGCATTTTTCCCTGAAACCGAAGAAGATTTTGTGACAATTTACAGGGATTATTCAGATAGAAAAAAAGTTATCTTGGGAGGAGGTTTTAATGTAATTCTGTCGAAACCGTTTTATGAAGAAGATTTCATTTTATTGGGTCCGGCCTTTTCCAAATCCAACTTTATTGATGAAAAAATCATTGAAGCGGAAGCTGGATTAGATATGAAATCCCTGAGCGAACTGGCACAAGCTAATTCTCTTATGGGCCTAGAAATGTTTTATGACATACCCAGTTCTTTAGGAGGGGCTGTTGTAATGAATGCAGGAGCCAGTGGTATTGAAATAAAGGATGTACTTGTAAAAGTGCGCTATTTAGATCTGGAAGATTTACAGATAAAAGAAATTTTGAATGCACAAATTGGGTTCGAATACCGCAATAGCTTTTTTCAGCAAAATTTAGATAAAATTATCCTTAAAGCATGGTTGCATTTAAAAAAAGGAGATCCTACTCAAATTCAACAGGACATGGAGAGGATCAAAGAAAGCCGATGGGCAAAACAACCAAAAGATTTTCCAAACGCCGGTAGTGTATTTAAGAGGCCTAAGGGATATTATGTTGGAACTATGATAGAAGAACTGGGTCTTAAAGGCTTATCAGTGGGTGGCGCACAAGTCTCTGAAAAACATGCAGGGTTTATTGTTAATAAGGGCAACGCTTCTGGAGAGGATATTCTGGAATTAATAAGTGTTATTCAGGAAAAAGTCTGGGAAAATTATCAAGTCAAATTAGAGGTGGAACAACGAATAATTTGAGATTTAGAATTTTGATGAGGTCAATTATACATCTAATATTGTAATGATTCAAATTGAAGAAAAACACTATATCGGAAAAGGAAAGTTACAAAAATGTTTTGTTCATCCTGATAACGATAAAATTTGTTTAAAAGTAAATATAGATCAAAAAAATCCTCGTGTTAATAGAGAGATTTTTTACTATAAAAAAATTCAAAAGAAATTTGAAATTCCTTTTATTGCAAAATACTATGGTGAGAAACCCACAAACCTAGGTGTTGCTTCTATGTATGAATTAATTAGAGATGAAACAACGAATAATATTTCTTTAAGTCTTTATGACTATTTAAAAATGGATGATTCTCCTTTCTCTGATGAATTATTTATTTCTGAATTGGAAAAGTTAAAGAGAAAGATGATTGAGCATAAGATATTTGCCAGTGATTTAAACGGTTCAAATATTTGCTGTAAGATATTAAAAAACAACTCTATAGAATTAATAATAGTTGATGGTGTTGGACATCGAGATTTCATTCCTTTAGTAGAATGGTTCCATTTTCTTGCAAAAAGAAAAATAAATAAGATATTCTTGAAGAAGAAATTATACTCGATGGATGAACACAGGACCTGGTTAAGGAGAAAATATTCAATTTAAGAACATATAAACGAATTTTTGCATTTAAATCCATGGAAGGGAGATCATAATCAGAATGTACAATAACACTTTGTTTGGGGAAAACAGACAACTATTCTTGAAATGCGGAGAAAAATGAATAGAATATTTTAGAACCTGCAGCGAAACTACTTCGCTTTCCAGAATTTCAATTTCTTTTTCAGTCTTTTCTTCCGCTTAAACTTTTCCTGGAAATTCTTCGTGTAAAACCACATTTTTTGAAAGACTTCTTCTTCAGGTTTGTTGATAAGCTTTGCATATTCAGAAGCCATTACTTTTACCATCTCCTTTTTGGGAGTAAGCCGCGAAAAGTTCTTCATTCGGGCTTCAAAATCGAGCGGTTTAAAGTTCATGCGGTTCAAATCGACCAGAAAGAACTTGTAGTCCCCATCGTTCAGCTGAATCAATGTATTTCCCGGCGAATGGTCCAAAAACTCAATGTTTTTCTCATGAAGCTCATGTGTAAACCTTGTGAAAGCCCTCAGGATCTTCTCATGATTGGGCAAATTTGGTTCATTCACAAGTTCCCGAAAGGTAAGATCACAGTCTTGCTGCCTGCTTACATAAAAGCTTTTTAAAAATACTATTTTTGACTTCTCTTCAAAATAAGCAATGGGCGCTGGGGTTCCTATACCGAGGGAAATAAGAAGTTGTGCATATTCAAAGGAGCGTTGTGCTTTAGACTTTCTAAAATGACGATAAGCAATTTTATTAACGGCGTTCGGGATTTTAAAAGATTTGATATTGATCTTTTCCCCCTCTAAATTGAAAATTTTAATGACATTTCGGGCTGGGCTTCCAAGTACTTCTCCATCCTCCTTAAAGTTTTTTATATAATACCTGATTTGTTCTTCAGATTGATTGTAAACATCAGAAAAGACTGCTTTCATACCGTAAAATTACAATAAACCATGGGAACTTAGGCTACCTGAGAAAATATGCTGCAAAAAAATTACCTTTGCATAAGAAATTTTGAAGGCCATTTTGAATACATTACTAGCAACAATATTCTTCAAATTTGCCTTTGAAAAAACCCTTTGAATTCCATGACATCAGCAGAAAATGAGCAGACAAAAACAAGAAAAAAATAAAAATGAATCTCTAAACGTGCTCCACCTTTCTGCAGTTAAGAATTGGGGAGGCGGTGGAAATCAAATTGAAAATCTCTGCTATGAATTATCGAAAACAAATCCCGAGGTAAAAAATTTAATCGTAATTGGAGCAAATGGTCGGTTTGAAGAAAGATTAAAGGATAGTGATTTTAATTATTGTACTATACCGCTTAAGTTTAAGATAGATCCACGAGCAGTTTATAAATTAATAAGACTCTGTAAAAAGGAAAAAATTGACCTTATTCATCTGCACGGCTCTACATCGCTAACTCTCGCTGTAATTGCTGATAAAATAAAAAAGTTACCTCCATTTATTTTTAGTAAGAAAACTTCGTTCCCAATTAAAGACAGGAAAATTACGCTATACAAGTACAATTACCCTAACATTAAAAAAATCTTATGTGTTTCTGATGCCGTAAAGAAAATTTCAGCATCCTCCATCAAAGATACATCAAAATTAAAGACCATTTATCACGGTACAAGGATTGACAATAAAGACACCAAAACTCCATTTCAGCTAAGAGAAAAGTTCAGCATTCCCAAAGCGCACAAAATTGTAGGAACCATAGGAAACCATGTAAAACCTAAAGATTTGAATACATGGATTGACACTATTGATATCATCGTCAATAAATTAGAACATAAGGGGATTACCTTTATTCAAATAGGCTCCTTTACAGGTTTTACTCCAAGTCTTAAAGAACGGATAAAGGAACTTCAATTGGAGAAACATGTGCATTTTCTCGGGTATATGAACATGGCTTCAAATTTCATGAAACAGTTCGATGTATTTCTTCTCACTTCCCAAAGTGAAGGATTGCCACAGGTAATATATGAAGCTTTTTATCATCGCACTCCCGTAGTAAGTACAGAAGTGGGAGGAGTCAACGAAATTATTACTAACGGAAAAAATGGGTTGATGGCTGCGTCCAAAGATGCCGAAAATCTTGCCAAAAATGTTATAAGAATTCTTCAGGATAAACAACTGGCAGATTCCTTTAAACAAAGAAGTTATGAAATATTAATTCCTAAATATACTTCAGAAAACATGGCTAAGGAAACTTTAGAGCAGTATCGTGAAATAATAAATTCCCTTAGGACATGAGCATGTTTAAATTTCTAAAAAGGATTGCCACCTCCCCTTCCCGTTCTGTAAATAAAGCTACTGTCTTAAAAAAGGCCGCTACAAAGAAACAATGCAACTATGATGTAGTGAACATTCACAGGATTGATTCAAAAAACGTAGGTGATTTTTACTGCGCGCCCCATCTTTACTTCAAATCCCTCCATGATAAAAAACTGGATATTTTTGACTATAAAATTCCTGACAAAAAAGTAACAGAAAACTGGATCAACACCATCTCGCACAACGCTCTTATTATTGGTGGTGGAGGAATCCTTAATCGGGGTAGCTTTCAAAAGCAAATGAAGCTTTTCGAATCCCTTTCTTATAAGAATAAGAAAATGGTTATTTGGGGCGCAGGTCATAATTCAAAAGACCGCAAGGACTTTGGAAAAATTCTTAATTACACTATAGATATAAATAGATTTGGACTGGTAGGAACCCGGGATTACAAAGCTTCAAACACTTGGGTTCCCTGTGTAAGTTGCCTGAATCCCGTTTTCAATGAGGTATATAATTCCTCTCAGGAGATTGGTGTGATATTTCACAAGAAAACTATGAAAAACAAATCTATTACTTCAAAATTCAAAGACTTCCCTACTACTTCCAATACTACAAACCTGGAGAGTTTGATTGAATTTATTGGCAATTCTGAGACTATAATAACTGATAGCTACCACGCCATGTATTGGGCTATACTACTGGAAAAAAAAGTAGTTGTTATTCCAAATTCTTCCAAGTTTTTTGATTTTAAATATCAACCTATTTTTTCCAGATTTGAAACATGTATTGAAGATGTAAAAAAAGCCAGAACTTATTCCGGAGTATTGGAGGAATGCAAGGAAATCAACCTTAAATTCGCGCAAAAAGCATTTGAATATTTAGAAATAGAAAGTCCTATAGAATGAAAGAAGAAATAGAACAGGCTGTTGACATTCTCAAAAAAGGGGGAACTATCCTCTACCCTACCGATACGGTTTGGGGGATTGGCTGTGATGCAACAAATGCCGCCGCTGTAGATAAGGTTTATGCGTTAAAAAAAAGAAGCGAGGAAAAGGCATTGATATGTCTGGTTTCTGATTATAAAATGCTCAACCAATATGTTGAGAATGTTCCTGAAGTGGCCCACGATATCCTCAAATATGCCGAAAAACCAACAACGATTATCTACGACCGGCCCATTCGTGTGGCCGACAATCTCGTAGGCCAGGATGATAGTCTTGCTATACGCGTCACAAAAGATGATTTCTGCACAAAACTTATCCGAAAGCTAAAAAGGCCCCTAGTTTCTACATCAGCGAACATTAGTGGAGAAAAAACTCCAGAATCTTTCGCTCAAATTTCCCCTGAAATTTTAAAGGGTGTGGACTATGTAGTAAATTTGCAGCACTCGAAGAAGACCTCAAAACCATCGGCCATTATAAAGTTAAGTAATGATGGTAAGGTGAAGGTAATTCGGAAGTAAAGCACAGAATTTTCGGCTAATAAAATTTGGGGTCAGTATAGATAAACCCAGGAATGCCAAAGGTTTTAAACCTTAATTTTTTTTGAAAATCTGCAGTGCCTTTCAGGCAGATAAAATAACAGAAGTGAAGAATTACAAAGAAGCCCTTACACATAGAATTTTTGAAGATATTTCCCTTTCTACCAAAGAGCTTGAGCTGGAAAGTTACGTCATTGGAGGTTTTGTGCGCGATTTTATTCTCAAACGCGGTAAAGCCAAAGATGTAGATGTGGTGGCCGTGGGCAGCGGAATTGAACTTGCCCGGCAGGTTTCAAAAAACCTTTCACACAAGCCCAAGGTGCAGGTTTTTAAGAACTATGGCACGGCTATGCTCCGCGCTTACGACATGGAAATCGAGTTTGTTGGGGCTCGAAAAGAGAGCTACCAGGAAGATAGCCGAAATCCGGTAGTCGAAAATGGCACTTTAGAGGATGATCAAAACCGAAGGGATTTCACGATCAATGCTCTGGCACTTAGCCTGAACCGTGAAACTTACGGAGACCTGCTTGATCCTTTCGACGGATTAAAAGATCTTCAGGACGGGATCATTCGCACCCCTTTAGACCCAGATATAACCTATTCTGATGATCCACTTAGAATGCTTCGGGCAATTCGTTTTGCAACCCAGTTAAACTTCAGGATTGAAAGAAGTTCCCTCGAAGCAATTACAAAAAATAAAGACAGGATAAAGATCATTTCCAGGGAACGTGTTGTGGAAGAGCTCAATAAGATGCTGCTTTCTCCAAAACCTTCAATTGGTTTTAGTTTGTTATACAAAACAGGTCTCCTAAAGCTTATTTTGCCAGAATTGACTGCACTTGCGGGAATTGATGAAATTGAAGGACAACGGCACAAAGACAATTTTTGGCACACCCTCGAGGTAGTGGACAATATTTCTGAAAATACAGAAGACCTTTGGCTTCGATGGGCTGCCCTGCTACATGATATTGGAAAGGCACCAACAAAAAAATTTGATAAAAAGATTGGCTGGACTTTCCACGGACATGAATTTGTGGGATCTAAAATGGTCTACCGCCTTTTTAAACGGCTGCGAATGCCGCTGAATGAAAAAATGAAATTTGTTCAGAAAATGGTATTAATGAGTTCCCGGCCTATAGTACTCTCTCAAGACATCGTCACAGATTCAGCCGTACGACGTCTTATTTTTGACGCAGGAGAGGATATTGAAGACCTCATGACCCTTTGCGAAGCAGATATTACTACTAAAAATCCGAAGCGTTTTAAGAAATACCACAATAATTTCAAGCTGGTTCGTGAAAAGATGAAAGAAGTGGAAGAACGTGACCATGTGAGGCAGTTTCAGCCGCCGGTTTCAGGAGAGGAGATCATGGAAACCTTCAACATTAGACCTTCGCGGGAAATTGGAATTATCAAAGAGGCCATCAAGGAAGCTATTCTTGAAGGTGAAATTGCGAATGAATATGATGCCGCAAAAGAATTTATGCTGAAAAAAGGAAAAGAAATTGGTTTAAAACCCGTCACCTCATAACTTTTATATCCCAAAAAGGACAGAAATTACATTATTTCAATGAAAGACAATAAAAAAGTAGTCTACTGGCTTTTTACCGGTTGCTTTCTAATCTTTATCATGGTCATCGTGGGCGGAATCACACGGCTCACACATTCAGGATTATCAATTTCAGATTATAAATTGATTAGCGGTACCATTCCGCCAATGAACGAGCAAGAATGGATCGCAGAATTTGAACATTATAAGCAATTTCCTGAGTATCAGAAGCTGCATTACCACTTTACCCTCGAGGACTTTAAAGATATCTACTTCTGGGAATGGATACACAGGGTGATTGGCCGCTTTATAGGAATTGTTTTCATTGTTCCTTTCGTGTATTTCCTGTTTACAAGACAGCTTTCACGATCTACCATAAAAAAGTCTTTAGTTTTGCTCTTTTTGGGTGGTTTCCAGGGATTTTTAGGATGGTACATGGTGAAAAGCGGGTTGGTAGATATTCCTGCAGTGAGCCATTACAGACTGGCGATGCATCTTACCACAGCATTCCTCACTTTTGCCTACACCCTGTGGGTGGCGCTTGATCTTATTTATCCAAAACGAAAGGAGATCAACAAAAAATTTAGAAATATCGTTCGCGCCGGACTCCTCATTCTCATTGTTCAGATTATTTGGGGAGCTTTTGTGGCCGGCCTGGATGCCGGATGGATTCACAACACCTGGCCCACCATGAATGAGGGAAAATGGATTCACGAAACGGTATTTATTGAGCAAAACCCCATGTGGAAGAATTTCGTGGAAGGCAAAAGCGGTGTGCAGTTCGTTCATCGTTATCTCGCCTATATTGTGGTTGGTTTCATATTTTATATCTGGTACAGAGCGCGAAAAATGGACCTATCTGTACTTCAGAAAAGGGGAATAAACAGCTTGTTAATCCTGGTTTTTATTCAGTTTTTGCTAGGAGTATTTACTCTGATCTTAGCCGTTCCGGTTTGGCTGGGTGTCGCTCACCAGGTGGGAGCATTTTTCCTGCTAACGGCGATGACATACACTTTGCACAGATTTAGCAGATAATCTCGATTTCTCATCTAAAACTGTATCTTTGCAATCCAAATTTTTACAACTATGCTTTACAGATTCAGAGTAATTCTTGATGCGGAAGAAGATGTGTTTCGGGATATAGAAATATTGTCTGACAGTACTTTAGAAGATTTTCACAATACAATTCTCCAGTCTTTTGGTTTTGACGGAAATGAAATGGCTTCATTTTATATTAGCGATGACGAATGGAACCAGGGCGAGGAAATTTCCCAGTTTGACATGGCCGAAGGTGGAAGCTCCATAAGGCTTATGAATGAAACTTCACTCGACGATGTAGTTTCCGAAACACAAACCAAGCTTCTTTACGTCTACGACTTTCTAAGCATGTGGACCTTCATGGTGGAACTTGCTGAAATTGCTGAACCTGAAGCCGGAATGGATTATCCCAACCTTATGTTCGTACACGGGCAGCTTCCCACCAGCGCTCCTGAAAAAGAATTTACTGCCGAAGAAGATGAGGGTCTCATAGGTTTTGATGATGATCTTGACATAGATGATTTTGACGACCTTTCTTTTGACGAAAACTGGAACTAAAGCAGAGGATCCAAAAAGGGTATTTTTCCCTCTCTTTCCTGTTCATAATTTTTCAGAATATTTCCTAAAACTCATTATCTAGTTTGCTATCATTGTGCCTGCTATTTTTGGTGCGGTTCTTTTCAGAAATGCCAATAATGGAAACTTTACAGTGACTAAAAACAACATATTTCTTATATGATTAATCTATATAATGCCCAAATTGAGTCCCTATCCATCCACAGGGTGGGAAACAAAAGCAGAAATGAGAATATTTTTCTTTCTGAACAACCTTTTCAGTTAAACGATGAGATCACTCCTCTTATCAAGGAATATTTCCTGAAATCTTTCAGGGAAAAGGAAGAAAATTATTTTCAGTTTACTAACGAAGTTGATGTAGAGTTTAATCCCCTTTTTGAGATTGCCAACAAAATTTTTGATGATCCAAAAGGCATTCATGCAATGTCTAAAAAGATTACCACGTTGTTGTTTGAGCAATCTTCCCATCCGCACATCAAAAGTGGGGAAGTTTATGTTGTATATTTTGACAATGTAATGCTTGATAATGAAAAAACATCTGCAATTGGCATTTTTAAATCCGAATTAAAACACGATTTCCTGCAGTTCAGGGAAAAGGAAACCATCTTGGAAATGATCGTGCAGCAGGGAATCAACCTTAGTAAGCTTGACAAAGGTGCATTGATCTTCAATAAAAACAGGGAAGACGGCTATAAGATTCTTTCTGTAGATTCAAATAAATACGATACGAAATACTGGCTGGAGAACTTTTTGGGAGTAGATGTTTTAGCTGATGAGAATTTCCACACCAAGAAATATCTCAAATTCTGCCAGAATTTTGCCAAAGATGTGGTTCTTCCTGCGGAAGATAAAAAAGAAGAAGTGATGTTCATGAACCGAAGCGTGGATTACTTTGCTAAAAATGATGACTTTGAAGAAACTGCTTTCCTGAATTCGGTAATGGACAACCCTGATCTTATTCCCGAATTTCAGAATTATAAAACAGAAAAAGCTCCAAAATACAAGATCGAAGATCTTACTAATTTCCCTATTTCAAACACGGCAGTAACGGCAGCCAGAAAATCTATCAAGAATCACATTATCCTGGACACGAACATCCAGATAAAAATGGATTTTATCAACCCGGAATCTGCTGAGAAATTCGTGGAAAAAGGATGGGATGAAGAACGCCAAATGTATTATTACCTCGTCTATTTCAATAAAGAACAGAAAAGTTAATTTACACCAGCCGCTTCATATTCACATCTTCGTAATTGCGCTTTACAAAATCAAGCGCAGTACGAAGAATTTGACCCATGGAGCGCGCTCTCTTAAATTTCATATCATTAGAAAGTTCATAAAGCTCCTTCCGGAGCTTTTTTACATTGTCCTGCGTAGAGATCTCATCGTTCAGTATACATCGCATCAATTCTTTGTACCTGGTTTGCGCATTGATAATCCTTTTTGCGAGTAACGAACGTTCTTCTTTGCGGTATTGCTCGATTGAAGATTCCTGAAGCTTATCTGCAACCAGCTGCACCATCTTAAAATTCTCTTTAAAGAACTGCGGCCTGTAAATCTTCAAACTACCTTCGTAAGACTGCTGGTCAAAATCTATCGCCCTTATCTGGTATTCCACATGATCAAAGTCATGGGTAGGAATGATCACGTAATTATAAGATCGCATATCCCCAAGAAGCCTGATGGTACACCGCTCATTAAATTTCACAAATTGTTTCGCAATTTGGGTTTTTGCACGGTCATCACATTCCGGGAGCTCATCATCTATAAAAACATCTCCGGGAATTCCGGCGATGTGTTCTTCTATTAAGGTGTCTCTGTATACCAGGAAATTTATTCGGTGAGGAGAAAGAATGTGCTCAAATTCGAGTCCGTAAATTCGCGAGGCATCCGCTCTTTTTACGTAAAAATAGGTAAAACTATCGTTGAGGACGTTCCTTATCTTCACCCTGAAAGGTTTAGAATTTCCAAAGGTGCAGTAATCAATAGCGTCCACGTTCAGGAATTCCAGAGAATCATCACTTCCATCAGAATGAAGGATAGTATACACTTTTTTCAAACTTATATCTATTTCTTCCCTTTCATAATCGGGATAATAACATCGCACCCACAAAGTATCTTCATCATGCTGGTCATACACCACAATAGAACCCGAAAATCTCAGCAAATCTTCATAAAAAACAGGAATTTTAATATTGCGATTATACTTTGCCAGATATTTATGAAAACGATCGTTTACGGGAAAGGAAGGCTTCTTTCTGGACATTAATTTTTCGGGCATACAGGATGGTTTTCCTCAAAAATAGCACTTCTTTTTTATTGTCCTTGTAACAAAACGTTAACTTGGTCGTCAAATGTTAAAAACCAGCCTCTTATTTTGGAAACAATTCTTACGTTAAATAATCTCACGAAAAAATACGGTCCTGTTACCGCCGTTAAAGACCTTTCCTTCACTATTGAAAAAGGAAATGTTTACGGCATTTTAGGGCCTAACGGTAGCGGAAAATCTACCACTCTTGGAATCGTCTTGAATGTGGTCAATAAGACCTCGGGAGATTTTCAATGGTTCAACGGCACCGAATCCACGCACGAAGCTTTAAAAAAAGTGGGCGCCATTATTGAACGTCCCAATTTCTACCCATACATGACTGCTTCGCAAAACCTAAACCTGGTTTGCAAGATCAAAGATGTGTCTCCAGATAAAATTGATGAAAAGCTTGAGATCGTAGGACTTTTGGATCGAAAAGATAGCAAATTCCGGACTTTCTCACTCGGGATGAAGCAGCGCCTGGCAATCGCCTCTGCCCTGCTCAACGATCCTGAAATCCTTATTCTTGATGAGCCCACCAACGGACTAGATCCTCAGGGGATTCACCAGATAAGGGAAATCATTACTAAAATTGCTGCACTCGGCACCACCATCTTACTCGCCTCTCACCTACTCGATGAAGTTGAAAAAGTATGTTCTCATGTAGTGATAATTAGAAAAGGTGAAAAATTGTACAGCGGGCGCGTGGATGAAATGAACGCCAGCCACGGCTTTTTTGAATTGAAGGCGGCCGACAATTCTCTGCTAGAAACCATATTAAAAGAGCATGCTTCCTTCGGAAAGATTATCCAAAAAGGGGATTCTGTCACTGCATTTTTAAATGAACCCATGGAGGCCGAAACCCTTAATTCTATCCTCTTTGAAAAAGGCATTGTTCTTTCACATTTAGTGAAACGCAAAGAAAGCCTTGAAGAACAATTCTTACAGTTAACCAACCAAATTTCTGCTTAATGTTACGATTACTCTCTATAGAATTCCACAAACTCCGTTTCAGCAGATCAGCAAAAGTGCTGGTTACCACCTATTTTATTCTAATCACTTTTATTGCTTTAATAGCTTCTATTGAATTTAGTTTTGGAGGAGCCAACTTTCGTGTTGCAGATCAGGGCATTTTTAATTTCCCGTTCATCTGGCATTTTAATAGCTATATAGCCGCAACTCTTAAGCTCTTCCTGGCCATTGTCATTGTTTCGATGATGTCCAACGAATACAGCAACCGTACGCTAAAGCAAAATCTGATTGACGGCTTAAGCAAGAAAGAGTTCGTTCTTTCCAAATTTCTTACAGTACTAGCTTTTTCACTCCTTTCTACAGTATTTCTTTTTATAGTTTCCCTCATCCTGGGTTTAGGTTTTTCAGACTATACCGAAATCTCCATCATCTTTTCAGATATGGAATATCTTTTCGCTTACTTCATCAAACTCACCGGCTTTTTCACCTTTTGTATGTTCCTGGGGGTTCTTGTAAAACGGTCGGCCTTTGCACTGGGATTTCTTTTTATCTGGTGGATCCTGGAAAGCATTGTAAACGGATTGTTGCGATGGAAGGTCTTCCGCGGGCAGGACACTGCAGATCATATCGTTCAGTTCTTTCCGTTGGAATCCATGAGCATTCTGGTAAAAGAACCTTTTTCCAGGCTGGGTGCAGTGCAAACGGCAGCAACTCAATTAGGATCTGAATTCAGCAAAGATTACGGCATTCACTGGTACCAGTTATTGATCGTGATCATCTGGACTGCGATCTTCGTTTACTTGGCCTATGCCCTGCTTAAAAAAAGGGATTTATAACAGGTTTTCTTCTGAAGTAAATAAAGCTCCTTTAACCTGACGCTAACATATTTAGCCGGGGCAGCAGTTTGAATAGGCGGGAATATTCAGTATTTTTGCGCACTAAGCAAGTCCTCATGAAATTTAGTGTAAAGTCAGAATTTAAACCTACCGGTGACCAGCCACAGGCCATCAAACAGCTTGTACAGGGAATCGATAAGAATGAACGTTATCAAACCCTTCTTGGGGTAACAGGATCGGGAAAAACCTTTACCGTCGCAAATGTTATTGAGGAGGTACAACGGCCCACGCTTGTACTGGCACATAACAAAACACTTGCTGCCCAGCTTTATTCAGAATTTAAGCAGTTCTTCCCCGATAATGCGGTGGAGTATTTTGTGAGTTACTATGATTACTATCAGCCCGAGGCTTTTATTCCTACTTCAGGAACTTACATTGAGAAGGATCTTTCCATTAATGAAGAGATTGAAAAGCTTCGTTTAAGCACCACCTCTTCCCTTCTTTCCGGGAGAAGAGATGTGATCGTGGTAGCTTCAGTTTCCTGTTTGTATGGTATAGGAAACCCGGTGGAATTTAAAAAGAACGTCGTTTCCATTCAAAGGGATATGGAGATCTCCAGGACGAAACTACTGCACAAACTGGTGCAAAGCCTTTACTCCCGTACCGAAGCAGAATTTAACCACGGAAACTTCAGAATAAAAGGTGACACAGTGGATATTTTCCCAAGTTATGCAGATAATGCCTTCAGAATCCATTTTTTCGGTGATGAGATTGAAGAAATTGAAGCTTTTGATCCTGCAACAAACGAGGTTCTTGAGAAATATGACCGGTTGAATATTTACCCGGCAAATATGTTCGTGACTTCACCAGATGTGTTGCAGGGAGCAATTCGGGAAATTCAGGATGATCTTGTTAAACAGGTAGATTATTTTCAGGATATAGGGAAACATTTGGAAGCAAAGAGGCTGGATGAACGTACCAATTTTGACCTTGAAATGATACGGGAACTGGGTTACTGTTCCGGAATTGAAAACTACTCCCGTTATCTTGACGGAAGGATGCCCGGCACGCGCCCTTTCTGTCTGCTTGACTACTTCCCCGATGATTATTTAATGGTGGTAGATGAAAGCCACGTTACGATTCCGCAGGTGCACGCCATGTATGGTGGTGACAGGTCGCGAAAAGAAACATTGGTGGATTACGGATTCAGGTTGCCCGCAGCCATGGACAACCGTCCACTTAAATTTGAAGAATTTGAAGCCCTTCAGAATCAGGTGATCTATGTGAGTGCAACTCCTGCAGATTATGAACTTCAAAAAACAGAAGGATTGTACATTGAACAGGTAATCCGTCCCACCGGACTTTTAGATCCCATCATCGAAGTACGGCCAAGTTTAAATCAAATTGATGATCTCATTGAGGAAATGCAGCAGCGCATTGAAAAAGATCAACGTATCCTGGTGACAACCCTTACCAAAAGAATGGCCGAGGAACTTACCAAATATCTTACCCGAATCAACATTCGATGCCGTTATATCCACAGCGACGTTGACACGCTTGAAAGGGTGGAGATCATGCAGGATCTTAGAAAAGGCCTTTTTGATGTACTGGTAGGAGTCAACCTGCTGCGGGAAGGATTGGATTTACCCGAAGTTTCGCTGGTAGCTATTCTTGATGCCGACAAAGAAGGATTTCTCCGCAGCAACCGTTCTTTAACACAAACTATAGGAAGGGCGGCCCGCCACCTGGAAGGAAAAGCTATTATGTATGCTGATAAAATTACCGACAGCATGCAAAAGACCATTGACGAGACCAATTATCGCCGGGAAAAGCAGATGAACTACAACTCCAAAAATGGCATAACACCAACTGCTTTGAAAAAGTCATTTGAAAATTCCCTGGTAAAGCGTAAAGCCGAACCCTACGAAGTAGAAATCGCACCAGATCTTAAAGCTGCGGAAAAGGAAACTGAGTATTTCAGTAAAAATCAGCTCGAGAAAAGGATCAGGGAAAAAAGAAAGGCAATGGAAGCTGCTGCCAAAGAACTTGATTTTATGGTTGCTGCACGGTTAAGAGATGAAATAAAAATGTTACAGGAAAAAGTTCAGGAAGCCGATTAATTTTAACTTTTCTTATAGTATTTTCTTGATTTTTAATGAAATAGTTTTAATACTTTTAATTCTCCCTACAACCTAAAACTAATTCTTGCCTCCCGCAAAGATGAACTGTTGTGGTAAAAAAATACGCATTAATTTTGCTCTTTTTGGGGCTCTCTTCTAATCTTTTTGCACAGGTTGGAATAAATACAATTGATCCTAAAGCTCAGCTTGATATTACCAGCAGCAATGAAATTGCTCCGGGTATTACAGATGGTATCCTTATTCCCAGAATAGCAGATTTCCCTAACAGCAATCCTACTGCAGACCAGCATGGAATGATGGTATTTCTCAACAAAAGTCAGCTGGGCCATCTGGAAGGTTTCTACTACTGGAACCACACACTTGGACAATGGAAACCTATAATAGGCGACGTTTTTGCCAGCTTTTATAAAGTAGGGACTCAGCAACCTTCCCAAAGCATTGATGAATCCATTTTCAGGACTGGAAACATAAGCGTAGGCGCAGAATCTGACTTTGTAAAACTAAAAGTAACTCTCAGTGCCCAGGAAAATCATAATACAAAGACAGCCCTGGAAGTAGAGAACCTTAGCTCTTCACCCAAAAATGTCACCTATGGAATTCTTTCCTCCAACAAAAGTGTTACTTCAGATAAAAAATACGGAATAAAGAATTCTGTAAGTGCCGAAGGAGAAGGCATTCATTACGGTATTTTCAATGAAACTTCTCAAAAAACAAATGAAGAGATCTACGGAATCTATAACAGCGTAGGAAAAACATTTGGCGCTACGAAAAACCATTACGGGATATATTCGACTATCGGAAGTTCTCAGGGAAATGGTATGGTTTACGGGATCTATAGTTCAGCCTTTGGAAATCTTCCGAAAAACGTTTTTGCCGGCTACTTTGCAGGGCGTTTGGGAATAGGCTTTTCTCCCACCGAAGAATACATTCTTCCCGGAGCACGCGGCCAGGCAGGACAGGTCTTGGTACAGGAAGCTTCGGGAGAATTAAGCTGGAAACATCAGGGAAACCAAAACTACACTTCAACCACTTCCATTACAGGAAATTATATGATACCAGATGATGTTTATACGCTACGTATCAACAATACCCTTAGCTCTATAACCTTGCCCGATGCCAACAGCAACAAAGGAAGAGTCATAGTACTGGTAGGTTGGCCAGGAAACTCTCAGAAGAATCTCTTATTCCTTCCCGGCAATGATCTTCTGGATATTAGAACGAATATGCCTGTAACTGCCATTAGTGGCGGCGAAGTCCTCACCATACAAAGTACAGGAACCTCTGGCAGATGGATTGTGATCAGCCGGTAAAAAAAGGAAACAAAAAACGCCCTTTCCAGGGCGTTTTTCTTTTTAAAATTCTACAGTTTAAGAAATCTCAATCATTCTTTTAGCC
This sequence comes from Salinimicrobium maris, assembly GCF_049680855.1. Classification (NCBI taxonomy): domain Bacteria; kingdom Pseudomonadati; phylum Bacteroidota; class Flavobacteriia; order Flavobacteriales; family Flavobacteriaceae; genus Salinimicrobium; species Salinimicrobium maris. Next base: position 202,458 of record NZ_JBMPGS010000003.1, read on the forward strand.
TGTACTTTTGCCTCTTCCTTCTTTGGAAGATTGATCTCAAGTACGCCATTGTTATAAGCTGCAGAGATCTTTTCACCGTCTACAGTATCTGGAAGGCTGAATGCTCTTTTAAAGCTGCTGTAACTAAATTCCTTTCTCGTAAACTTTCCGTTGTTTTCAGAAACTTCATTCTCCTTTTTTACTTCAGATGAAATTGTCAAAACATCATTGTCCAATTCGATATTGAAATCTTCTTTGGTCTTACCGGGAACTGCCACTGCAACTAAAAAATTGTCATCGGTTTCCTGGATGTTTACTGCAGGAATACTGGTTCCAATACTGTTCACATTAGTAGTGCCTCCTAACCAATCTGTCTTAAACATATCATCAAAAACTGAAGGAAGCCAATTGTCCGGATTTCTTTTTACTAAGTTCATAATTTTATAATTTTTAAATGTTTAACTTCTTTTATTAATTCACATACTCCATGGCAAATTAAATACCAGAGGGAAAAATATGCCTTTGTGTCATTCTGAAACGCTCAAATAATGTCATTTTGACATATTTCAGACGTTTATATGATTATTATGCTGTGAATAGTAACGAACAGGTTTAGATATTGTCATTACTTCCGTACTTTTGCATCAGAAACTTCTCTCTATGGCTTTATCCAATAATGATATTTTTAAAAAACTAAGGGTCGCCTTAAAATTACGGGACGATGATATCGTTCATATTTGCTCCCTCGTAGATTTCAAGGTTACTAAAAGTGAAATTGGAGCTATCTTTAGAAGCGAGGACCACCCTAAGTATATGGAATGTGGCGACCAATTTCTTCGGAATTTTTTAAACGGACTTGTCATTCACATGCGAGGTCCTCTTCCAAAAAAAGAGAAGAAATAGGAGGAAATATGAATGTAAGTGCAGAGAAAAGAATCCTGTCTACAGCTGAAGTACAAAGGCTAAATAAAAAATACAAGCCCTTAAAACTCAATGAGCGTATCAAGGAACTATACGATGATTTTGATGCTTCAGAAATCATGCTTACAAGTTCCTTCGCCGCTACTTCCGCTTTCCTGCTAAAGCTTTTTTCAGAAGTTAATAATGATCAAAAAGTATATTTTATCGATACGGGCTATCATTTTGATGAAACCCTGCAGTACAGAAAGAAGTTATCTCAGCTGTATAATTTGAATGTAAAATCCTTAAGTGCCTTAAAAGAGGAGCATGATTTTACCCGTCAAGATGAAACATGGAAAAAGAACCCTGATTTTTGTTGTTCGATTAATAAGGTGAAACCCCTAGAAATGATTAAAAAAAATTACTCTGTTTGGGTTTCGGGACTTATGGAATGGCAAAGTGATCATCGTGCCTCCCTTAACATTTTTGAGAATAGAGGTGATATTTTAAAATTTTATCCACTTTTGGATGTCACAAAAGAGGAACGGGATGCTTTTATAGAAAAACATGATTTACCTTTTCATCCTTTAGTAGCAAAAGGATACCATTCCATTGGTTGCAAACATTGTACGGTTGCCGGTGGAGACAGGAGCGGAAGATGGAACAACGATCCTAAAACAGAATGTGGATTGCACCTTTAAAATGGCATTTTTGACTACTATCCTTAAAAAAACCGGGTGATGAGCCCGGTTTTTTTAAAATAAGATGCCTTTTTTAGCGAACGGCCTCAACTTTTACAGGCAACTCATAAATTTTTCCTTTTACCCAACTTCTTCCAAAGACTCTGCGGTTTTGCAATCTTTTCATAAGAAAATCATTTACTTCCTGGTTCTCTGAATCAATAGAATGAACCTTAATTTCTTTCTCTTCAGATAATGAAAAAACCATTCTTAAGGTGAAGTCGTCTTCCACAATTAGGTTGGAATTAATTAACATCTTTTCAATTTCAGAAGAAACTGATTTAGCACCTCCTTTAGGATCTGGATTGGCCGCCATAAGGCTTGTCATTGTCATTGCTACTACCGCGAACAAAAGTTTTAAATGTCTCATAACTGTTTGATTTTTGATTAATGAATGAGTATTATAAGGACCGCTTGGAAGAAACAATTGTTACAGCCTCAATATAATTTTAACATACCATTAAGATCTATTGAAAAGACATAAAAAAACCCCTGAAGTTTCAGGGGTTCAATATATAACTGGTAGTTTGTTGCTTACGCAAGTACTTTTTGAACTTTATCTGCAGCTTCCTGAAATTCCACCGCACTTTCTACGGCAAGTCCGCTGTTGTCAATTAATTCTTTGGCGACATCAGCATTCGTTCCCTGCAGGCGTACAATGATTGGCACCTGGATTGCATCTCCCATATTTTTATAGGCATCAACAATTCCCTGTGCTACGCGATCACAACGTACAATTCCTCCAAAAATGTTAATCAAGATGGCTTTTACACTTTCGTCTTTCAGGATAAGCCTAAATGCTTCCTCTACTCTTTTTGCATCGGCAGTACCTCCAACATCAAGGAAGTTTGCAGGCTCTCCTCCTGCTTGCTTAATAAGATCCATGGTAGCCATTGCAAGACCGGCTCCATTCACCATACATCCCACATTTCCGTCTAGATCAACATAGTTGAGTCCTACCGCTTTGGCTTCTACTTCCACAGGATTTTCCTCACGAGTATCACGCATTTCTGCATAATCTTTATGACGGAAAAGTGCATTATCATCTAAAGTCACCTTAGCATCAACCGCCATGATCTTATCATCACTGGTCTTCAACACGGGATTAATTTCAAACAAGGAAGAATCTGATTTTTCAAAGGCTTTGTATAATGACATTACGAATTTTGTCATCTCCTTAAAAGCAGCACCACTCAATCCCAGATTAAAAGCAATCCTTCGTGCCTGGAAAGGCATCAATCCTGTTGCAGGATCTATTTCTTCTGTAAAAATAAGATCCGGTGTTTGCTCTGCTACTGTTTCTATGTCCATTCCACCCTCAGTAGAATACATGATCATGTTTTTTCCTGTAGCACGGTTTAAAAGTACAGACATGTAATATTCATCGGGTTCGTTTTCGCCAGGATAATATACATCTTCGGCAACCAATACCTGGTGAACTTTTTTACCTTCAGCCGAAGTCTGAGGTGTCACAAGGTTCATCCCAATGATTTGTCCTGCAATCTCTTCAACTTCCTGAAGATTCTTTGCAAGTTTTACACCGCCACCTTTACCGCGGCCACCTGCATGAACCTGTGCTTTAATAACATGCCAGCCCGTACCGGTTTGTTCTGTGAGTTTTTTCGCAGCTTCAACTGCTTCCTTTGCATCCTGCGCCACAATACCTCTTTGTATGCGTACGCCAAAACTGCTTAAAATCTCTTTTCCCTGATATTCATGTATATTCATAATGAGGTGTTTCTTCAGTATTAGTTATGGTTCACAAAAGTAACAAATGTTCTAGGAATGTACCAATCTTTTTTGGGAATAGCCGTTGGTGATCAAAGTTCTGGAAAACCCCTGCTTCCAAAGCGAGATTATCGGGACAAGGTGGGTGTAGCTCTCACAAATGAATAATTAGATATTTATCGGACGCTACATCTTCTTGATCCTTTTTTTATGTTTTCATTAAGTGATGTCTCGTAGAACTCCTCTACTTTTGCACCTTATTTCTAGAAGTATGAGAAAAGCATTACTCGCTCTTGCCATTGGTGGCTTTGGAATTGGGATGACAGAATTTGTCATTATGGGAATCTTACCCGAAGTTGCCAATGCCCTCGATATAAGTATCCCCACCGCAGGTCATTTTATTTCGGCATATGCTCTTGGTGTGGTGGTGGGAGCACCTGTCTTAACAGGGATTGGGGGTAAATGGCCCGCACATAAGATGCTATTGTTATTGATGATTTGGTTCACGGTATTTAATACTCTTTCTGCATTCGCTAACAGCTACCCACTTTTGCTCATTTCACGATTTCTTTCTGGATTGCCTCATGGTGCTTTTTTTGGAATAGGCGCTGTAGTGGCAGGGAGATTGGCAAAACCAGGGAAATCTGCCAGAGCTATTGCGATTATGTTCACCGGACTTACGTTAGCAAATGTACTGGGAGTACCACTTGGAACTTATCTCGGCCAACAATTTAGCTGGAATGTTTCTTTCTATCTAGTAGGGTTTGTGGGAATACTGGCCGTCTTAAGCATAAAATTCTGGATGCCCGCCCTTCCAAAATCCTCTTCGGAAGGATTCCGGAAAGATCTACGTGTTCTCAAGCGGGCAGAACTTTGGATGGTTGTGTTACTGACAACCATCGGAACCGGAGGATTTTTTGCCTGGTACAGTTATATAGCACCTTTGGTAATTGAAGTTGCCGGTCATCCCGAAACTGTAGTCAACTACGCCATGATAATTGCGGGCACAGGTATGGTGGTGGGTAATCTCATAGGAGCTAAACTGGCTGAAAAATTTTCCCCCATAAATGCCGTAGTCATTTCTCTTATCCTCATGGTGATTGCTTTAGTCGCCAATACTTTTATAGCACAGGATGAAACAGGTGTTCTCATAATGACCTTCTTAATAGGTGTAATAGCCTTTACCATTTCCACACCAATACAAATGGCTATGATCAATACAGCAAAAGGTTCAGAAATGCTGGGTTCTTCTATGAATCAAAGTGCTTTTAATATGGGGAATGCATCTGGAGCCTACTTCGCAGGATTACCTATTGCCATGGGGTATGGCTTTACTTCGGCTACACTCGTGGGAGCTGTAATGGCCGGCACCGGAATTTTTATTGCGCTTGGTATCATTATGATGAGAAGAAAAAATCAAGTCGCTCTTGCTCAAACCTGATTCAAATCTTATCAATAAAATTAAGAACCTGAAAATCTTATTCATGTTCTTGAGCAGATGATTGCCGACTTCAGCATATAACAATCTGTTAGAATTCGTTATTTTTAAGTCGGTCCTTGTTAAAGTTTGAGAAATCTCCTGTACTTTTGCCACTTATAATTTTCACGCTAAAAAGATGACTCATCAAGATTTACTTCAGGTTGCAGACGAATTCGGCCATCCCGTTTATGTTTATGATGCCGAAAAAATAATTTCCCAATACAATCGGCTGCAATCAGCTTTTAAAGAAGTTAAGGACCTGCGAATAAATTATGCTGTCAAGGCACTTTCTAATATTTCGGTACTGCGCTTATTCAATAAACTTGGTTCAGGCCTGGACACTGTTTCACTTCAGGAAGTAAAACTGGGGCTGGAAGCCGGTGTCGATTCGTCTAAGATCATCTATACTCCCAACGGAGTTTCTTTGGAAGAAATTGAAGAAGTTGCTGTATTGGGCGTTCAGATAAATATTGACAATCTCTCCATCCTGGAGCAATTCGGAACAAAACACCCGGAAGTACCGGTTTGCATACGCATTAACCCACACGTTATGGCAGGCGGAAATACTAATATTTCTGTGGGGCACATTGATTCAAAATTCGGGATCTCCATCCATCAAATTCCCCACACCCTCAGGATCGTGAAAAATACGGGCATGAATATTAATGGAATTCATATGCATACAGGAAGTGACATTCTGGATATTGATGTTTTCCTTTATGCTTCTGAAATCCTTTTTGATACTGCAAAGCATTTTAAAGACCTGGAATTTCTTGATTTTGGAAGCGGCTTTAAGGTGCCTTATAAAGAAGGGGATATTGAAACGAATATTGAAGAACTTGGCGAAAAGCTTACAAAGCGCTTCAAAGATTTTTGTAAAGCTTATGGAAGAGACCTAACTCTTGCCTTTGAACCAGGTAAATTCCTGGTAAGTGAAGCGGGTAAATTCCTGGTAAAGGTAAATGTCATCAAACAAACTACCTCTACGGTTTTCGCACAGGTTGACAGTGGTTTTAATCATCTAATACGGCCAATGTTTTACGGTTCCAGGCATGAGATTCATAACATTTCCAATCCAAAAGGACGGGAACGCTTTTACTCTGTAGTGGGTTACATTTGTGAAACCGACACTTTTGCCAGTAACCGTAAGATTGAAGAGATTAAGGAAGGAGATATATTGGCTTTTAGCAACGCAGGAGCTTACTCTTTTTCCATGGCCAGCAATTACAATTCCAGGTTCCGCCCACCTGAAGTTTTATGGTATGAAGGAAAAGCCCATCTCATTCGGAAAAGGGAAACTTTTGAAGACATTTTAAGAGGACAAGTAGCTTTAGATTTTAGTACAGTGACGGCGGAAAACGAATAAATCACGAGGCTGTTCAGAATTTTTTCGGCAAGCTGACCCTGAACAGATGGTTTTTAGGTGCTACACAAATTTCAAAAAACTCGTTGGATTCTGAAAAAAGTTCAGAATAACTTTGTTGTATTTAATTTCTGAACAGCCTCTCTTTTAAATTCCAGTTTCAGCAAAAGCCAAGATTAATTTACCTGGCATCCAAAAAGGGCATTTTAAGGGTAATTTATTCCCCCATGAATTTCTTGTTAAACATAAAGATGTCTTTCCATGCCCAGCCGGCGCTATGAAGTGACGCACCAATTTGCCTGTCCTTCTCCTCATTCTGGTCATAATTCTCACCATATTTCATCCAAAAACTCCTTAATTGATACAATTCCTCGCTATCATGTTCATAGCCATCTGCATGCACCAAGCTCATTCGTAGATTGTGCTCTATAGTTCTAAGTACCGCACTTATACTTACATACTGCTCAGAATCTTCAGAATAGTTACTGCGAAGCACCATAAGCACCTCATACAAGCTCGCTATTTGCACTTCAATGGCATGATTCCTTTTACGGGTAAGAAAATGGTTCACCACAGGAAAAGCTAGATAGTTACTGGAGTTCGAAATAATAAGCTGCCGTAGGTCGCTACTCTTTTCGGTAAAGGAAGAAAGATTTTTATCTACGGTGAAGAATTTGTACAATTCTTCAATATCACTCCCCATAGTGTCTATATAAAAAGCAAGCTTTTTCTTATCCAGAAGCGAAGTGATCACAGACAAAAGATAAGCAAGTGCCGTTGTCAACAATATGAAACCTGAAAAAGAAATAAGCCCCGAGAGAAACCTGCTTAAATCATTCCCCGGGACGAAATCTCCGATCCCGAGGGTGGAAAGCACAAAGCAGGTGTAGTAAAATCGTTCGGTAAGATCTGCCGGCAACTTTGTTGCTCCATTGATCACCATATTTTCTTCACTTAAAAAAATAAGGTAAGCACCTCCTGTGAGTAGTGCAAGCCAGCAAAGGGTCGTTACTAATAAATGAATAAGTCCGGAGAAGTTAAATATACTTCTGCTTTTGTTGGTAAGAATGATCCTGGAAAGCCATTTATTAATACTTCCCGAAATATACCAGTAACCGTTTCCTGAAAGCGTGGTGTGGAAAAAATCATAAAAAGTTACTCCCATGAGTATGAATCCACCACTCATTATTAAGATTTCCTGTATTTCCATAAAAACAAGATAATTAAAAGCTCCCTTAAAATTATCTTATAAGACCTTAAAATTTTGACAAGACTGCTGCTGCACTTCATTCACTCCCTTAAAAAACGTATCTTAATTGTTATCAACCAATTAACCATAAAAATTTGAATTATGGCAACAATTACATCCAATTTCACTTCTCAACCCGACCTTTCTTCAGCACCCGTAAAACCCCTTGAAAACTCTAAAGATCTTGATCCCTTACTCGACAGGATTGGTGATTCCAAATATGTGCTTCTTGGTGAGGCCAGTCATGGAACCCATGAATATTACACCTGGAGAGCTGAAATTTCGAAAAGGCTCATTCAGGAAAAAGGATTCTCCTTTGTCGCGGTAGAAGGAGACTGGCCAGATTGTTACATGATCAATCGCTGGGTAAAAGATCTTCCCAATTCCGGCGACTCCATAAAGGAAGTACTTCAGAATTTTAAACGCTGGCCTACCTGGATGTGGGCAAACTGGGAAATCGCTGCCTTTGCCGAATGGATGAAAAACCACAACCGAGAATTAAAACCTAAAGATAAAATTGGCTTTTACGGGCTGGATGTTTACAGCTTGTGGGAATCATTGGAATCCATAGTAAAGTATCTGGAAAAAGAAGATCCGCAAACAGCACAACTTGCCAAACAGGCTGCAGACTGTTTCGAACCCTACCGGAAAAACGACTCCTATGTTACTGCCTACCGCGGAATGGAACAACACTGTCGCGATGAAGTGGTACAGTTACTAAAAGAAGTTCGTGGAAACGTAGAAAAATATAATGACGAGCGCGAAGCCGGCTTAAATGCAGAGCTTAACACACTTGTCATGAAAAATGCTGAAAAATACTACGAAGCCATGTCTTCCTTTGATAATTCCTCGTGGAACGTTCGGGATACACATATGGTAGAGACTCTAAACACCTTAATGAACTTTCACCATGAAGATGCGAAAGTAATCGTTTGGGAACACAACACCCACATTGGTGATGCGCGTGCGACAGATATGGTCGCTCATGGAATGCATAATGTGGGGCAGCTTGTTCGGGAACAACACCAGGACGATGGGGTGGTATTAGTCGGTTTTGGTTCTTATGAAGGATCTGTCATCGCAGGAGAATTTTGGGGAGGAGAAATGCAGGAAATGGAGCTTCCTAAAGCCATTGAAGGAAGTGTGGAAAAAATGTTACACAAGCAGGGCGCCACTAATAAATTGCTCATTTTTGATGATGATTCTCCTTTAAAAAAGACATTCCAGGAGCGCACGGGCCACCGGGCGGTTGGCGTTGTGTACGATCCTCACCGGGAAAGAGGAAACTATGTGCCTTCAAAACTTTCAGAAAGATATGATGCTTTTCTCTACATTGATAAAACACACGGCCTGCATCCGCTACATTTAAAACCTGACGGAAGTAAAACTCCCGAAACTTATCCCTTCGGAATATAAAATATTATGAAAATAAAAGTCCTTGGGAGCAGGGGAAAAATTGAACCTTCTGCTCTAAAATATCAAAATCACAGCGGATTCTTAATCGACGACAAAATTCTTATTGATGTTGGAGAAAGAGAGTTTATGACAACGAATCCTGAAGCGATCGTGTTCACTCATTTTCATCCCGATCATGCCTTTTTTGTTTCCGAAGAGAAAAAATTCACTCCTGAAATTCCCCTTTTTGGGCCGCAGGAACATCCGCTCATCCCAAACCTGAAGTTGATCTCCGGTAAATTTGATATTCTTGGCTATAGCTTTACACCGGTGCCTGTTATTCACGCATTGAAGCTGAAATCCCTGGGTTACATTGTCGAAAAGGACAAAAAAAGGGCATTTTTCACTGGTGATGTCGCCTGGATTGAAAAAGCATATTTACAGAAAATAGAAAAAGTGGATGTTGTGATTACCGAAGCCACGATGATCAACAAAGGTGGAAGGATAAACCGCAAAAAAGACAAAATTTTTGGCCATACAGGGGTGCCCGACCTGGTGCGAATCCTGAGCCCGCTTACCAACAGGATCATCTTTACCCATTTTGGAGACTGGTTCTTTGAAAATGTAGAAAAAAGCCCGAAAATACTTAAAGATTTTTCAACTCCTCATCTTGGAGTAATTCCGGCTTTCGACGGACTGGAATTTAGTCTCTAAATGCCATTTTTGAATAACTCTTTTAGCTTTCGGGCATTTTGAGGAGCATTGGCGTGAATGTCATTGTTGAAAAAAATATATACCTCCTTCGCTTCGGAATTTAAGATCTTCTGGTGCCACCTTCATAAAAGCTCCTCTTGGCATTTAGGGCAAAAATAAGTGCTGCGGCCAGAAACCTTGATCTTTTCGACCTTTCCAGAGCATTTAGGGCATTGGGCACCTTCTTTTCTTTGGGGCGTAAGATAGGTATTGGGAAGCTGAGATCGCTGGCCTTCATTTTTGATCGCCGTTTTAAGAACAGTTCTCATCTTGGAATAAATACCGGAATTCTCTTTTTTTGCAAGTTTTTCAGTCTTGGATTTTGGATGAATTTCACATTGGAACAGGATCTCATCGGCATATACGTTTCCAATTCCGGAGATCAAATGCTGATCTGTCAACGCACCTTTAATACTGCCCCTTTTCTCCTCAAGTAGGTTATCGAATTCTTCTTTCCTTAATTCCAGCGCATCTTTACCAAGTGAATGTTCTTTTGCAAAAACATCTACACCTGTTGTGAGATAAATCTTCCCCAGTTTTCTACGACAAGTCAAACGCGAGCTGATAATTATTATCAAATGAAATAATCATTTTTGAAAATTTTGGCGGCTCCTGGTTTGAAAAATACTCCAGTTTGCCGGTCATTCCAAAATGAAAAACCAGCCAGCATTCTTTTCCCAATCTCAGAAAAAAATATTTTCCCAGTTGCCTGGTTTCTTCAAAACTTTTTCCTTCCAAGGCATTTTTGAAGTCTTTTTGAGGGTTTTGAAGTAAGCTTGCCTCAGGAAATTCTACCCTGGTGATCTTTTGATGCAGTGAGGTATCATCTACATATTTTTTGGAAAAGCGCAATCGCCGGTAATTCGAGCATTACAAAGGTTTGGATAGATTCACCTTAATTTAAATAAATCTGCTGAAGCTTCAAAATAAGCCTGATCTATATTTTCATTTTCCGAAGAAAATCGATAAATTACTAAAAGAGGAAAAATTAAAAATGCAGAAGAAAAACACCATTTTACCGGTATGTTGCATAATATTTTTGCTCATACTCACAGGTTGCGGCCAAAAAAAATTCATGGAAAGAGAAAAAATAACTTATCAGCAAAACAAAATTATCCCTGCAAAGATTGAAAATGAGGCAAAAACTGCCCTTTCTTACTACCCACAGCTCGAAAATGTGGAAATTGAATTCCGATTCAAGGAAAAAATAAAAAAATCTTTTATGCAGGCACAGCCCAAATTTTCCAACCTTTTTAGCGGAAAGAATAACAGGGGTTATTACATCTTCATAAGTGAGAATTTAAATATTGAGGGCGAAGAATTTTCTATAGATGATGTTCCTTCAGATGTAATTGTCGGCTGGCTTGGCCACGAACTTGGGCACATTATGGACTACCGGGAAAAATCTGCAATGGGGTTGGTAATTTTTGGAATACGATATGTTTCCTCTTCCAACTACATCAAAAAAGCTGAAAGAGCAGCAGATACTTATGCCGTTAACCAGGGAATGGGAGAATATATCCTGAAGACCAAAAATTTTATCCTTAATAACTCCGAACTTTCTGACACCTATAAACAAAGAATTTCAAGATTATATCTTTCTCCTGAAGAAATCGTGGTTCTTGTAAATGAGCTTGAAGAGGAACTGGAAGAAGATTTGAAAGAGGAAGAAAAAGAGCGTTAACCTTCATTTTCTTCCTGCACGAATCTTTCCCAATCGGCAAATTTTTCTTCGTCCATAACTTTTTCCATTTTTACCTGGCCGCCTTTCTTCTTGTTTCTCTCACTCCAGCTATAGAATACATCTGGGGAAACCGTTACTACTTCGACGCCTTTCAGAGCCTTTGAACGTGCAACTTTATAATTTTTATTGGCTTCTTTTAAGCTTTCGTCCAATGCTGTTGCCAGTTCAACTTCCGAAGCATCGCCTTCCATTCCAAGATACCATTTATGAATGAATTCCCCTTCTTTTTTAATGGCGGCTATGGTGAATTCCGGAATTTTCACTCCGAATTTTTGTTCAAGTTCCTGTACGGCATCGTTCATTTTGTTCACAGAAAGCTGTGAACCCACAACGTTAAGGAAGAATTTTGTTCGTCCTGTAATCCGTATTTCATACCGTTCAACATCTGTGAATTTGATAGTGTCTCCAATAAGATATCTCCAGGCTCCTGAAACCGTGCTAATGAGCAGCACATATTCTTCTTCTTCCTTCACATCTTCTAATGACACAACAGGTGCTTCAGGTTTTAAGGAGCCGTCCTGATTAATATATTCTGCTTTAAACGGAACGAATTCAAAATAAATTCCATTGTCCAGTACAAGTTTCATAGAACGCGTCTCGGGTCGGGACTGGAAAGCCATAAACCCTTCGGAAGCCAGGTAAGTATCAATCACAACCACAGGATGCGCCAACAGGGAGTTAAAACTTTTTTCATATGGTTCAAAGGCAACGCCACCAGTAGAATAAACTTCCAGGTTAGGCCATATTTCATGTATATGGTTTACCTTATGATATTCAATGATCTTCTTCATCATTAACTCGGTCCAGGAAGGTATACCTGTAATAGCTCCAATATCCCAATTTTTGGCATTTTTAGCAATTTCAAGAACTCTTTCATCCCAGTCGTCGATTTCTGCGATTTCTACTCCGGGTTTGTAAAAGTTCCTGAACCAAAAAGGAATATTGCTGGCACTTATTCCACTAATTTCTCCTTCTTCGTGATCCTCTTTCTTGGTGAGATCTGTTGAACTTCCCAGCATCATGATCTCCTTTTCATAAAAATCTGAAGGAAGATCAAAATTTGCCAAAGCTCCTACTTGTTTGATCCCGGTTTGGCGTATCGCTTCTACCATATCTTCGGTCACGGGGATTCGTTTACTTGATTTCCCGGTAGTTCCCGAACTTAATGCAAAATAAGGTGGTTTTCCCGGCCAGGTCACATCGACTTCAGCTTCATGCATCTTATACCACCATTCGCGGTTGATCTTATCATAATCAAAAAAGGGCACTTTCGCAGCAAATTCTGCCCGAGGATCTTCTGCCTGAAGAATTTCTTCAAATTTATAATATTTACCAAAAGCGGTATTTTTTGCTTTTTCCAATAAATCCTGCAGTACTTTCTCCTGCGCCTGCAGGGGATCGGGTTCAGAAAAAACTTTATCTCTTAGATCAATCAATCCTTTAATTAAGGAACCGATAATGGCCATGTGCTATGATTTTTATGTGGAGCTCAAGTTATTTAAAACTGCATAAAGCAGCATTAAAGCATTCAGCAATTATTATTAATTTAACTAAATGGAATACCTGCAGCTCTATTGAGCGTATGAAAATTCTACCTGAAAGATACAGGATTTTAATTTTTTCCCTTATTTTGCACAAAACGCAAATTTCTTATATAAACAACCTGCCATGCAGGCTAACCCCCTACCTTCTATGACTACAGAAAACGCCCCTCAGAATGCCCGTTACCCTATGGTTCCATATAATCAGGCTTCTAACGAAGTTAAGGCCATTTATGATGACACCATGAAGACCCTTCAACTCCCGTTCGTTCTTAACTGGTTTAAATGCCAGGGTGATAATGCCACCCTGCTTAAAGGAAACTGGAGTAAACTGAAAAACACACTCATGGAGGGTGAAGTACCAAACGTGCTTAAACAACTCATCATTTATAATGTCTCCAAAAAGAGAGGATGCCAGTATTGTTCTCATGCCCACGGCATATTTGCAGATAGCATGAGCTCTATGATCTCTGAAGAAGAAGGTTTTAAAGCGACAGAGAATATAGATTCCCCAAGTATGCCGGTAAGTTATCGTACGGCTGTAAATATCGTGACTAAAGCAGCACTTCACCACCAGGATATTTCTGATGAAGATTTCACTGAACTGCAGGAAGCAGGATTCTCGAGGAGAGAAATCCAGGAACTTATGGCACAGGCAGATTTAGTCAATATGCTAAACACTATCGCAGATGTTTCGGGGATCAAGATCGACAATGAATTACTGGAAACAGCCGAGTAGCCTTTTCTTTTTGCAACCAATGCTGCTCTATTGAACAACCAGACATCACAGCGCTACAGGATTATCTACGAGGCTTATTCCAAATTCGCCAACGGAATTAACCGCTGCGGATCTTTAGAAGAGGTGGTAGACGATCTTCAAAGACATTTAAAGTACCTGCTAAATTTCCATTATTTACGACTGGTTCTTCAGCAGGAAGAAGATTTTTTACTTTTATCGATATCCGGAAATGACATTCATTATGACATTTTTGACAAAAAGTCTCTGCTGCTTCATGAGATCAAACTATTAGAAAAAGGCATTCCTTTAAAGACTTCAGAAATTCCCCGGGAAATGTTTACAGATGAAAGTAAAATTTCTGAATTATTAAATCCCGAGTTGTGGGGCTGGTCTTTTGAAAAGAACGAACGATATTTTGTGGTTTCATTAATTGCAGATGAAAACAAACCTTTTGCATCCAAAGATGTTGAAATTCTAAAATTAGTGACCGACTGTCTTGAAGCGAAATTCCAGGAGATCTTCCTGAAAAATCAACTGGCGCAAAAAAATGAATCACTTTCAAAGGCTTACAGCACCATCAAAGAACAAAATGATCAAATACAGGAAATCGTCGAAAACCAAAAAGAGATCATTAAAGAACGAACTCATGAAATAATAGAAAAAAATGAAAAACTGCTTCATATCCTGGCCTTGAATGCTCACAATGTGCGCGAGCCACTATCCAGGATACAGGGGATCGCACAGCTATTCGAATTTATGGACGATAAATCCTGCAGGGAAGAACTTATCCCAAAGTTGAACACCTCGGCACATGAAATGGATGAAGTTTTAAAAGAAGTAATTGACACAGCTTCCCGTGAACTTGTTAATTTAAAAGGGGAAAATGCATGAGCAAAATATATTTAATAGACGATCAACCCATAGGTAATTTTATAGCTAAAAAATTGCTTGAAATCGAAGGTTTTGAGGAAAACGTCCACGATTTCACCAATCCTGTGGAAGCTTTTGAAATAGTGAAAACAGAAAAAGGTACTGCCCTCATTTTTCTCGATCTCAATATGCCCCAAATGAATGGCTGGCAATTTTTAGATCAAATGCAGCTAATAGGATTAGATAAAAAAGTTATTATTCTTACCTCCAGCACCAGTGAACTGGATCGACAAAAGGCCCGGGAATACCCTTTTGTGGTAGATTTCGTGATCAAGCCTCTTAATAGACAAAAATTTACTGAACTTGCCACGCACCTCAATCTTCTGAAATAGCAAAAAAGCGGGCAATCCCAATTCTGCTTTATATCTTCAGAAGAAAACGTGCCGAAAAATAATATTTAGTAATTAATTTTTTCCGAAGTAATTTTTTAGAAATTCGCAGTCATGGAAATTCAGCCGAATCATAGAGAATTACTCAACCTTGCACATGCTAAAATGCACTTTGGGAAGTATAAAGGAAGATATTTATCTGAATTACCAGAGTTTTACCTGGTTTGGTTTCGGCAACAGGGATTTCCAAAAGGAAAATTAGGTTCACAGCTTGAGCAGGTTTTTGAACTGAAGGTAAACGGTATGGAACACATTTTAAGAGCCATAAGGCTTAAATATCCAAGATAGAAAGCATTCTCAAAATGCCATTTTGAGGTAGTAAACCCTTAAAGTTTTCATAACATAAACTCCTGTGAATGGTTTCTTTTTCTATTCTTCTTTGTATTTTAGCGCCCTGAATACAACAACGCAAATCATTCTTTAAAATGGCCGAAACCAAGTACATTTTTGTCACAGGCGGTGTTTCCTCTTCCCTTGGAAAAGGTATTATTGCCGCATCTTTGGCAAAATTGCTTCAAGCGAGAGGTTACAAGACCACTATTCAGAAACTGGATCCATACATTAATGTTGATCCGGGAACGCTTAACCCTTACGAACATGGAGAATGTTTTGTCACTGAAGATGGCGCCGAAACCGACCTCGACCTGGGTCATTATGAGCGCTTTTTAAATGTAAATACTTCAAAGGCCAACAACGTTACCACGGGAAGAATTTACCAGAGTGTGATTGAAAAAGAACGCAGGGGCGAATTTCTGGGAAAAACCGTACAGGTAGTTCCACATATAACCAACGAAATCAAAGAACGTATCCAGATCTTCGGAAAAACAGGAGAATTTGATATTGTCATCACCGAAATTGGCGGAACTGTAGGAGATATTGAATCTTTGCCTTATATCGAGGCAGTGCGACAGCTAAAATGGGAATTGGGCGACGAAAATGCCCTGGTCATTCACCTTACTTTGGTGCCATTCCTTTCGGCTGCCGGGGAACTTAAGACGAAACCTAGTCAGCATAGTATAAAAACACTAATGGAAAGCGGAATAAAAGCCGATATTCTTGTTTGCCGTACAGAGCATGAGTTAGGAGATGACATCCGCAGGAAACTGGCTTTGTTTTGCAATGTAAAACAGGAAGCGGTGATTCAATCTATTGATGCTTCCACAATTTACGATGTTCCAAATCTTATGTTAGAGGAAGGGCTTGATACGGTTACGCTAAAGAAACTTTCGCTGCCAGACGAGACATCACCAAACCTTACACAGTGGAACCAGTTTTTGGAGCGTCATAAAAATCCGAAGCACGAAGTTACCATAGGGCTAATTGGAAAATATGTGGAGTTACAGGATTCCTATAAATCTATTCTGGAAGCTTTTATACATGCCGGGGCGCATAATGAGGTAAAGGTGAATATTGAAAGTATTCATTCGGAATTCATCAATGACACTACCATCAAGAACAAAATCGCTCATTTGGATGGAGTTCTCGTGGCACCGGGATTTGGCGAACGTGGCATTGAAGGAAAGATAGATGCCGTGCGTTTTGCCCGGGAAAACAAGCTTCCATTTCTTGGAATATGCCTTGGAATGCAAATGGCGGTAATTGAATTTGCACGAAATGTATTGCAGCTAAAAAATGCAAATTCCACTGAAATGGACTCTGACACACCGCACCCTGTGATTGATCTTATGGAAGAACAGAAAGATATCACTCATAAAGGAGGCACCATGAGATTGGGATCCTGGGAATGTGAATTAAAGGAAGGTTCTCTCGCTCAAAAGATCTATAACAAACCTTCTATAAGCGAAAGGCACAGGCACCGTTTTGAATACAACAGCCAGTATACGCATCAACTGGAAGCTGCAGGAATGGTCAATACCGGGATAAATCCCAAAACAAAACTGGTGGAGATCATTGAAATCCCCGAGCACCCATGGTTTTTAGGAGTACAATACCACCCGGAATATAAAAGTACTGTAGCCACTCCTCACCCATTGTTTATCAGTTTTGTAAAAGCTGCAAAAGAATACTCAGAAGAAAAAAAAGCTGCCAGCTTGGCACAAAAATCTTAAGTGGTCAATTTATTGACTAGCTTAAAAAAGCGGATTATCGCCGCAATCTTTATTTAAATATATAATGGAAGAAAAAAAATTCGACGTCAACTCCCTCATAGGTTTCCTTCTTATTGGTGGAATCCTGTTGTGGATGTTATACACCAATAAACCTGAAGCCGAAGAAGTTGATAATCAGGAACAAATCATTACAGAGCAGGTAGAATCTGGAGATCCTTTGGAAGATCTCTCAAAGGCAATTACACCATCCAGAGATTCGGCTGCTATTGCCGCAGCGCAAAGTAGACTTGGAGCTTTTGGTTATTCTGCTACTTTACCTTCAGCTACAGAAAATATCACTACCATTTCCAATGATGTTCTTGAACTAAAGATCTCGAATAAGGGTGGTTACATTTCCGAAGCGAGATTAAAGAATTATAAGACCTATGATTCTATTCCGGTTTATCTTATAAGGGATGGAAATGCCACTTTCAATATCAATTTTGCCACAACAGATGGCCGCGTCCTCGACACCCGGAATCTTTATTTTGAACCTTCTGTAAGCACTGTTGGCGACAATGAGGTGCTTAGTATGAAATTAAAAGTTTCAGAAAATGAGTACCTGGAATATCGTTATGTGCTGAAACCGGGAGAATACATGATGGATTTCAGCATCAGGTCACAGGGGCTTAATGATGTGTTCAATCCGTCGAACGATCTTACCCTTGACTGGGCGCTGAAGGGGTATCGTCATGCCAAAAGTATTTCCTATGAAAACAATTACACAGAACTTGTTTATGAATATGATGGCGGCAATGATGATGATGTGAGCGATGGCGAAGATGAAGAACAGGATGTTACCTATGTTGCTTATAAACAGCACTTCTTTACTTCCATTCTTTTAACCGATACTCCTTTTGAAACGGGGCGATTCGTCGCACAAAACCTGGTTGAGGATGAAGAGGTGGACACGCTTTACACTAAATCTTTTGCCTCTACTTTTCCACTGGAGTTAAAAGGTGGAGAGCTTAACTACAACATGAATTGGTATTATGGTCCCAGTGATTATCAAATTCTGAACAATTACGATCGCAACTTGGATGAAATTATGCCTTTGGGTTGGGGTATCTTTGGATGGATCAATAAATATGTGATCATTCCGTTTTTCGGGTTTTTAATTAATTATTTTCCTGCAGGAATTGCCATTATTTTAATGACTGTAGCGATTAAATTGTTATTGTCCCCAGTTCAGTATAAACAGTACCTGTCTCAGGCAAAAATGAAAGTATTGCGCCCCGAGATCAATGAACTTAATGAGAAGTACAAGGACAACCCGATGAAGAAACAACAGGAAACGATGAAGCTGCAGAGCAAGGCCGGTGCCAGCCCTATGGCCGGGTGTATACCGGCTTTGATGCAACTTCCTGTTTTCTACGCTTTATTCCAATTTTTCCCGAGTGCTTTTGATTTGAGGCAAAAAGGCTTCTTATGGGCAGAGGATCTTTCAAGCTACGATAAAATCGCAGATCTTCCTTTTAATATTCCTTTTTATGGTGACCACATAAGCTTATTCCCTATCCTGGCTTCCATTGCCATCTTTATCTATATGATGATGACAACCGGGCAGACAATGCAAAATGCACAACAACCCGGGATGCCGAATATGAAATTTTTAATGTACCTGTCACCCATTTTTATGTTGTTCTTCTTTAACAACTTTGCGAGTGGCTTGTCTTTGTATTACCTCACTTCAAACCTAATTACCATCTTTTTGGTGTTGATCATAAAAAACTTTATTATTGATGAAGATAAGATCCACGCAAAAATTCAGGAGAACAAGAAGAAACCTAAGAAGCAAGGTAAATTTGCCCGTAAGATGCAGGAGATGATGGAACAGGCAGAGCAACAGCAGAAGAAAGGAAAGAAATAATATTCTTCTCCTTATTAAAAGAATGAAAAGCCCGGTATCTCTGTACCGGGCTTTCCTCATCTAACACAAACAACAATCTACATGGAGGGCAGTAGTACTGTGTCAATTACGTGAATAACGCCATTGTTAGCCTGCACATTGGCTGCTACCACCGTTGCCATTCTATCATTAACATCTGTAAGGATCACTGCATCACTAAGGTTTACAATTACCATTTCCCCATTTAACATTTCCGCTTGCATATCATCCATAAGATCTGAGGATCTCACATTTGCTCCGGAAATGACATGATAACTTAATGTATTTTGCAATACCTCTGTAGGGAAGTCTGCAAGACTTTCTGCATCAAGCTCAGTTAATAGCATCGAAAAAGCATCATTGGTAGGAGCAAAAACAGTAAATGGTGCAGGATCTGAAGTCATCATTAGCGTTTCCACGAAACTGAAAGATTCTTCGCGAGTTAGTGCATTTACGAGAATTTCAAAAGTAGGATCTGCCAGTGCAAAGGTGGTGATATCTGGAAGTCCAATTACAGCATCTACTGCATGAATCACCCCATTATCCACTTCAACATCTGCCGTCACTACCCGTGCAACACCATTGATCATGACTCCATCTGAAGTATCTATGTACATACTAAGATTCTCTTCAAATGCCATTCCAACGGCCATGCTTTCAATATATCCTGTAGTAAGATCTCCTGAAGAAATAGAACCAGCCTGTACGTGGTTCAGAAGCAGCCTTGTAAGTAGATCTAGAGGAACTTCCTCAAGATTAGCAAAACCATTTGCCGATAAAAAAGCCTCAAAAGCATCATTATCAGGTGCAAATACAGTGTATTCAGTAGAATTGTCTAATGTCTCTGTTAAGCCAGTGGCTTCCAACGCAGCCTCCAGGGAAGAATAATTCTCATTTGAGGCTACAAAATCCGCTATGGTATTGGTTTCTACCGTTGGTGGTATTCCATTGTCATCATCGTCATTGCTGCAGGCTGCTATTCCAGGAAGCAGAAGAACCATGAGCAAGACATTCCAAAGTTTTAATAATGATTTCATATGCTATAAGTTTTAATGATCATTCCAAAATTAAGTTATATATAAAATATATTATGTTTAAGTTTAGTTACATTAATATAAACAATATATTAATTATTCATATGGTTTTCCATAGCCTTCTTAAATCATTATTTTTAACACTACATCGCAAATCAAAAATTGAGAATGAAAGCATTTATTTTTTCACTGTTATTGATCTTTGGCATAACCGCGCATGCACAGGAATCAATTAATCAGCTCGACAGCGAAGGTCGCAGGCATGGCTTATGGAAAAAGTACTATGATAAAGATGAAAACCAGCTTCGGTACGAAGGGACCTTTGAGCATGGCAGGGAAAAAGGCATTTTTCGATTCTATCAACCCGGGCAGGAGCATCCGGCAGCCACCAAACTATTTTCTGTTCAGCATGATACTGTAGAGGTAAAATTCTTTACCCAAAGAAAAAATTTGATTAGTGAAGGTAAGATGAAGGATAGTCTGCGTATAGGTTTGTGGAAATATTACCATCAAAATTCAGACAAGCTGATGATGACCGAAAACTATAAGAACGGCCATCTGGAAGGTGAAAAGATCACATATTATGAAAATGGCACTCCGGCTGAAAGAACCTTTTATAGCAATGGGCGACTTGAGGGTGAAAAGATCATGTACTCAGAAAAAGGGATTGTTCTGGAACATCTCACCTACAGAAACGGAGAATTGCATGGGCCGGCAAAATTTTATAATGGAAAGGGAGTACTTGAAACCGAAGGAAATTATAAGAATGACATGCATCACGGACTCTGGAAATACTACGAAAACGGAAAATTAAAAGAGGAAAAAGACTTTAGCAGCCAAAACTAAGTTGAGGTTTTTTTACCTTTACAACAATTAAAAAAGAAAAAATTATGAAAAAGCACGTATTATTAATTTTACTGGCAGCAGCGACATTTTCCTTCACTTCCTGCAGCAGCGATGATGATGGAACCACTACCGGAGATATAAAAGCCACCTGGGATTTAGTAGCCTCACAACCTCCACTCTTTGATTTGGAAGAATGTCCTAACAATCCCACCATAACGTTTAATGAGAACAATACTACTGAATGGACCTTCTACAATGCAGATAATGACTGCCAGGCTGAAACCGATTCAGGGGAATGGACCGGAGATGGTAATGATTACTCCGTAAGCATACCAGGATATGGTTCTTTTGACGGCACCGTGGAATTCCAGAGTGAAGACGAATTTTCTTTCACCAGTTCTTATAATGGATTACAGGTAGTATTATATTTTGAAAAATAGGGTTTTCAATCCTAATTCTTGAAGGGTGGCTTATTGGCTACCCTTTCTTTTTTCATCTTTTCTCGCCACACCCATGGAACAGAAAGTTTGATTTTTTATGTAATTTTGCAACTCCTTTTCCGTCTATAAACCCATACTGAAGTTGACGAACAATTTATTTTCGGGAAAAAAAAGTAAAGCATGAAAAGAGTAGTTGTAGGCTTATCGGGAGGAGTAGATTCCAGCGTTTCAGCATATTTATTAAAAGAACAGGGCTATGAAGTCATTGGCCTTTTTATGAAAAACTGGCACGATGAAGGAGTCACGATTTCTAAGGAATGTCCCTGGTTGGATGACTCCAATGATGCCATGCTGGTTGCCGATAAATTGGGAATTCCCTTTCAAACTGTTGATCTTAGTTCAGAATACAAGGAGCGTATCGTTGATTATATGTTCAATGAATATGAACGTGGACGCACTCCAAATCCCGATGTACTTTGCAATCGCGAGATAAAATTTGATGTCTTCATGAAGATCGCCCTCTCTTTAGGAGCAGATTATGTCGCTACGGGGCACTACTGCCGCAAAGGAAAAACCATAATCGATGGTGAAAAAAAATATCAGCTGCTTTCGGGAAAAGATCAAAATAAGGATCAATCTTACTTTTTGTGTCAACTTTCCCAGGAACAATTAGCGAAAACCCTATTCCCAATAGGGGAACTTCAAAAATCTGAAGTGCGAAAAATAGCTTCTGAACAAGACCTTGTTACTGCTGATAAGAAAGATTCTCAAGGACTTTGCTTTATTGGAAAAGTAAGGCTTCCGGAATTCCTTCAGCAGAAATTACAGCCAAAGGAAGGGGTGATCGTTGAAGTAGATCCAGAAACAAAAGTTTACGAACAAAATCAACAAGATTTCAGCAGCAAAACTGAAGAATTGGAATTTCTTTCTAAAAAATTCACTTATGAGCCTAACGATGGCAAAGTAGTAGGAAAACACCAGGGCGCTCATTATTTCACGAAGGGCCAACGCAAAGGTCTCGCAGTTGGAGGCACACCGGAGCCACTTTTCGTCATTGAAACAGATGTAGATCAAAATGTGATCTACGCGGGTCAGGGCAAAGATCACCCGGGAATCTACCGCCGCGGGTTGTTTGTTTCAAATGAAGAATTACATTGGGTGCGGCCAGATTTACGTATTGAAAACGATGAAACCCTAAAGGTGCAGGCACGCATTCGGTACAGGCAACCGCTGCAGGATGCCACCCTGCATCAAACGGAAAATGGCATGTACATTATATTTTCTGAACCACAGGCATCGATTACCGAAGGACAATTCGTAGCTTGGTATTTTGAAGAGGAACTTGTAGGCTCGGGCGTAATTTCATAACTTCTCATTAAATCTCAAAAATTTATGGCGAACAGAATTACGCAGCTTTTTAACATAAAATATCCCCTAATCCAGGCAGGAATGATATGGGCCAGCGGCTGGAAACTTGCCAGCACAGTTAGCAATGCCGGCGGACTTGGTATTATAGGTGCAGGATCTATGTATCCCGAAGTGCTTAGAGAGCATATCAAAAAATGTAAAAAAGCGACCAGTAATCCTTTTGCCGTAAATGTTCCAATGCTTTACCCAAACCTGGAAAAAATCATGGATATTCTTATCGAGGAAGGTGTTGAGATCGTTTTTACTTCTGCAGGAAATCCTAAAACCTGGACCAGCCATCTACAGGAAAAGGGAATGAAAGTAGTACATGTGGTGAGCAGTGTGAAGTTTGCGCTAAAAGCAGAACAGGCCGGCGTAGATGCTGTTGTTGCCGAAGGCTTTGAAGCCGGTGGGCACAATGGCAGGGATGAAACCACCACCTTCACCCTCATTCCCATGGTAAAGGAAAAAATAAAGATTCCACTGATCGCTGCCGGGGGAATCGCCACCGGGAAAGGTATGCTTGCCGCAATGGTTTTGGGCGCCGATGCCGTACAGGTGGGAAGCCGCTTTGTGGCAAGTGATGAAGCAAGTTCTCATGCAGCTTTTAAGCAACGTGTGGTCGAGGCAAATGAAGGTGATACCACTCTTACGCTCAAAGAACTCGCCCCTGTAAGATTGCTGAAAAACAGGTTTTTTGAGCAGGTTACAGAACTCTATGCTTCCAACCCTACCAAAGAAGATCTCATCAAGTTGTTAGGCCGTGCAAGGGCCAAAAAGGGGATGTTTGAAGGAGATCTTGAAGAAGGAGAACTTGAGATAGGGCAAATTGCCGGACTAATTCACGACATTAAGCCGGCTGCAGAGATCGTAAAAAATATAATAACAGAATTTGAAGAAGCAAAAGCTGAAGCAGCTGTGCTTTAAAGGGCGAAATCTTCATATTTTTCAAGCTCAGATCTTACAAATTTCTGCCACTTATCTTCGGCTTCTTTCTGCGTACTGTGCCTGCTTTCAAGGTCAAACTTCTGTTGCATTTCATGCCTTTGCAATTCAATAGCCTTGTATATTTTCTGAAGATCCTGTTTTACATTTTTAGTAAGTTTATATTCCTCCAATGCCTTCCGAAGCTTTCTTGCATGCAATTCTGAAATATCAAAGTGCAGCTGCTCATGGGCTAGTAAATAAGCGTCTTTTTTATCGGGTTTTACCCAGGAATTTCCGGGGTAAAAATTGCTTTGTACTTCATATTGAAAGTCGTTCTTCCCCATAAAACTCTTCAAAGACCAGGAATAGGCAATTCCGGTATTTGTCATTGCCGAAAACCGGTTGTTCTCATCGGGTGTTGCTTCAAAATTCTCCCAGGAAAGCGGCATTTCTGCACTCCACGGCATCTTTACCTCAGCATTTTGGGAAAAACTGTTAAATCCTGAAAATAAGAAAAGAAAGAAAAAAATTCTGTACATCTAAAAATGGCATATTTAATTCACTTTCTCCTAAACAAGAAGCAAACCAAAAAAATAAAAAATGAATAATTCCCGCTTATTTTAACAAGCTGCTATTTGTTGTACACAAATTCTATATCCAGCTCAATATCGGGATGCAGGCTTTGAAGCACAGGGCAATTTCTTGCAGATCGTTCAATGATCGCAGTGATCTTCTCATTATAAGAACCAGTGAAATTCAGTTCAACTTTTATCCCTGAAATACGGCGTGGATTGGCTGCCATCGTTTTGGTAACTTCGGCATAAGCTCCTTTGATGTCAAAACCATGTTCTTCGGCTTTAATTCCAATAATCGTGAACATACAACTTGCCAGGGCGGTCGCCACAGTATCTGTTGGAGAAAAAGCTTCTCCTTTGCCGTTGTTATCCAAAGGCGCATCTGTAATTAAAGTAGAGCTACTTTTTATATGCTCACATTCGGTTCTTAAATTTCCGAGGTAGGTTACTTTAGAGGTCATTATCTTACTACTTTTAAGGTCATATCGTCGTCATAAGACATAATGTAAATAGCGCGGTTCAAATAACCACCCGTAGGAGTTTTTCCGTAGCTGAATTTATTTTCAACATATTCTGTAGTGATATCAGCTTCCATAGATTCGGTAAGGTTACCAGACGAAGCGAGTCTCAAAAGAATATCGTACGTCACATCAAAGCCTCTCACTGCATATCTATTTGGCTCCACTCCGTACTTTTGCGAATAATTTTTCACGAAGGCATTCGCTTCGGACCTTTCATACTCCTTGTCAACCGAAGGATAATGAAAATGTAGCTTACTAAGATGCCTGTTCGAAATATTATCACTTTCAAAAGAATTGTTCTTGTTGGTCGTAAAAAGAGTAATATCAAAATCGTCTGCAAGGGAATTCAAATAAGAAGTCGTGTTACTCAACACGCCAATGCTATTGCTTTCTAAAATGACCCAATTAGACCTCTCTTTCACAAGTACCGAAGCCAGCTGACTCCTATCCACTACATTCCCCTGCTTTGGAGTGACCACGCGCGCGCCCGGAAAAGCTGATATAAGCTGCTGCTTTTTACTTGCTTCGGAACCATCTGCAACAATAATAAAATTCTTTCCTGCCGAATTTTCTGAGAGATAGGAAATCATTACATCTGTCAGCATTTCATCTGTAGGCCTGCTTTGATAAAAATTCTCCAGTCGGCTGGTTTCCCTTTTTGTCAGGGGTGAAATTACCGGAATACCCTGAGGCCTTAATTTTCCTGCAGCCGCCTCTGCCGTAGATTGTAAAATAGGACCTACAACCGCATCTACATCACTAAAATCATTTGTGTTGATAATATTGTTTACTTCATAGACACTCTGCTGTGTATCAAAGATCTGAACTTTGGAAGACAACCCGATCGCTTTGGCAGAATCGATTGCCATTAAAACTCCACTGTAAAAATCAAGGGAGATCTGCAGTACTTTGTCACGCTTAATTTGTTGCTGTGCATTCGAGCTGGTGTCGGTTTGGGTAATCTTGTTCAGGTTAAACGGCAGCATAACCACGAGATTTTTCGTTTCGTAATTGGAAATACTGTTTTCGAGGTTTACAATATTCTCCTCAGGGGCATATGAAGATTCTAATCTCGCGTCCAAATTAGGAATTTTAAGCACCATTCCAGATTTTAAACCATCGGCCAGGGCCGGGTTCAGCACAATCAAGGAGTCTTTACTAATTCCGAACCTGCGGGTAAGACTAAACAAAGTTTCCTGTGGCTGCACCTGGTAATATTTGAAAAGTCTGTCTTCCAGCGCGGCAGCCGTCCTGTCTTCTTCTGTAGAGATTTTAAGGATCATACCGGGCCGAAGCGAATCAAGACCGGGATTCAACTCTTCCAGTTCTTCAATCGTGAGATTATACTTTCTGGAAATTCCATACATTGTTTCCTGCGGCAGCACCACATGTTCACCTGCAGAAAGATTTAAAATGTTTGCCGGACTCTCCTCATCTTGAAATTTTTCATTAGGGATTTCAGTAGTCTTTTGAATACTTATTGGAATTCGAATTTTTTCTCCCCTTCGCAATTCTTCGGAATAAAGATGTTTGTTGTAACGTCTTATATCTTCGATTTCAACATTGTACTGCTGGGAAAGACTAAACAAGGTTTCCTTACGCCGAACGCGGTGCGTTTCAAATTTCACTTCATTGTTTTCCGCGGCTACTTGTTCTCCAATAGGCACCACAAGTTTGCTACTCGCCCTAACGCCATTGCGGGCATCAGGATTTAACTGGTAGATAGCCTCTTTAGTGGTGTTATATTTCCTGGCGACACTTTCTACTGTTTCCCCTTCTTCAACAATGTGATACTTGTACTGCTGAGCGAAAGCAGCACCCGAAAGCATTTGAAAAAAGAGAAAAAGTACAATGATTCTTTTCATAGATATATTTTTATTCCCACTCAATAGTGGCAGGTGGCTTTGAGCTAATGTCATACACTACTCTATTAACGCCTTTTACTCTGTTAATTATTGTGTTGGAGGTTTTTTGTAAAAAATCATAAGGAAGATCTACCCAGTCGGCAGTCATTCCATCGGTAGATTCCACTGCTCTTAAAGCAACCACTTTTTCATAAGTTCTTTCGTCTCCCATCACTCCTACCGAGCTTACCGGCAACAGTATCGCTCCAGCCTGCCATACTTTGTCATACAACATCCAGTCTTTTAAACCCTGGATAAAGATATGATCTACTTCCTGCAGGATACGAACTTTTTCTGCCGTGATATCTCCTAAAATTCTTATTGCCAGTCCGGGACCGGGAAACGGATGTCTTCCCAACAATTCATCGTCGATTCCCATTTCTGCCCCTACTCTTCTCACCTCATCCTTGAACAACATTCTTAGCGGCTCAACAACTTTTAGCTTCATAAAATCTGGTAAACCGCCAACGTTATGATGTGATTTGATGGTGGCCGAAGGCCCGTTTACCGAAATAGATTCAATAACATCAGGATAAATCGTTCCCTGTGCAAGGTATTTCACATTCGTAATTTGGTGCGCTTCATCATCAAAGACTTCAATAAAGGCATTTCCGATGGCTTTTCTTTTTAATTCAGGATCTGAAACCCCTTTAAGAGCATCCAAGAAACGTGCCGAAGCATCTACCCCTTTTACATTGAGCCCCATGTGCTTATATTGATCAAGAACACTCTCAAACTCTCCTTTTCGAAGCAGTCCGTTATTTACAAAGATGCAATACAGGTTCTTACCAATAGCTTTGTGAAGCAAAACAGCAGCTACCGTAGAATCTACACCGCCACTCAAACCTAATACAACCTTTTCATCCCCTACTTTCTCTTTCAGTTCTGCAACCGTCATATCTACAAAAGCCTCTGGCGTCCATGATTGTTCCACTCCGGCGATATGTACCAGAAAGTTCTCCAGCAACTGCTTTCCATCTGTAGAATGGTAAACTTCAGGATGGAATTGGATTCCGAAAGTTTCTTCACCATCAATCCTGTAGGCTGCATTTAGAACATCGGGTGTACTTGCAAGCCTAATTCCATTCTCCGGAAGGTCTTTTATCGTATCACTGTGACTCATCCACACCTGAGAATTCTCTGTAATCTTTTCAAAAAGCGGCTCCTTATCCTTGATTACTGAAAGATTTGCCCTTCCATACTCCCTTATTTCGGAAGCTTCTACTTTTCCGCCGTTAAAATGCGCCAGGTATTGTGCACCATAGCACACCGCCAAAAGGGGAAGCTTTTTCCTGATTTTTGAAAGATCTGGATGCGGTGCATCTTCAGCTCGCACAGAAAAAGGACTTCCGGAAAGAATAACTGCTTTATAAGTTGAAAAATCTTCGGGTAAATTGTTGTAGGGAAAAATTTCGCAGAAAATATTGAGCTCTCTCACTCTTCTCGCAATAAGTTGCGTATACTGCGACCCAAAATCTAAAATGAGTACGTTGTTTTGCATGCACAAAAATAGAAATTTGAAGCAATAATAAGATAACAAACCTGTAATTTTATACCTTCAGTTTTCAGTTTAACCCTCGACTTATGAAATATATTGGAGCAGTAATTTTTGCAATAGCCATTGTTTTGGCTGCATGGTTTTTAGGAAACGCTTATGTGAGCAGAGCCAATCCCGATGGGGTTATTTCCGTAACGGGGTCGGGTAGTGAGAATTTCACATCAGACCTCATTGTTTGGGAAGGGCAGTTTAGCCGAGTAAGCCCAAACCTGGAACAGGCTTACAAAGAGCTGAATCAGGATAAGGAGACGGTGCGAAATTACCTTTTAAACAAAGGAATCAAACCGGAAAATATTGTTTTCAACTCAGTTCAAACCAATGAACAAAGGGAAAATCAGTATCAGAATGGCAACTATGTAGGCAGTATTTTTAGAGGATACGAGCTTATTCAATCGGTAAAGATAGAATCGAACGATGTGGAACTCATTGAAAATGTTTCCAGGGAAATTACCGAACTGCTAAACAAAGGCGTGCAGTTCAACTCTACTCCGCCCCGATATTACTATACTAAAATTGCCGATTTGAAAATTGAAATGATCTCAAAAGCCACTGAAGATGCCCGCCTTAGAGCCGAAAAAATTGCCGAAAACAGTGGTGGAAGTCTTGGGGAGCTAAAAAGTGCAAATATGGGCGTCTTCCAGATCACGGGACAAAATAGCGGTGAAGATTTCAGCTGGAGCGGAGCCTACAATACTGCCGATAAGAAAAAAACCGCATCCATCACCATGCGCCTCGATTATGAAATAGAATAAACGAGAACAGCATAAAATGAGCAGAGCTTTAACCATTCTTTACCACCTAGCGCTTCTCCTAATTTGTATCTTGTAACTGTTCTAAAGACGAGCTAATAAATATTAAGAGAAATGAGCCTGCTTACCGCCGAATGGAAAAACCTGGTATTTGCGAATTACACGGTTCCGCCACAATTAATTGAAAAATATCTTCCTGCCCATACCAAACCCGATTTTTATAATGGAAAGTGCTATCTCAGTCTTGTAGGTTTTCAGTTTAAAAATGTCAAGGTTGCGAATCTTAAAATCCCATTTAATAACGATTTTGAAGAAATCAACCTGCGTTTCTATGTAAAGCGATTTGACGGTGCAAAATGGCGAAAAGGAGTCATTTTTATTTCTCAAATTGCTGATAAAGCAGCTTTAAACACACTCGCAAATGTGCTTTTTCAGGAGAATTATCAAAAACTGGTAACAAAACAGCATATTTCAGAAGATGACACTTCCATAAATGCAAGGTACAGCTGGCGTTTCAAAGATGAATGGCAGCATTTAGAAGCAAAAAGCGGCATCGTGGCTTCCCCTTTCCAGGAGAACAGCGAAGAAGAATTTCTTATGGACCGCCCCTGGGGCTATGGAAAACGAAATAATGAGGAAACAAATGAATACAAAGTTTCCCATCCCGATTGGCCCATTTTTGAAGTGGAAGAATACAGCGTAAAAGTGGATTTTAGCCTTCTTTTTGGACCCGAATTCAATATTCTTTCTTCTGCAACCCCAAAATCTGTGATTCTGGCGGAAGGTTCTACAGTTTCCATGGAAGAAATGAACACGATAAAATAAAAAATGGTTTCCAAATTCCGAAGAATCAGAAACCATTCATAAAATGTCATTTTTGGAACCTGATGAAATTATTCCATTGATTTTAAAATAATATCAATGTCTTCTTCGGTAGTTTCAGGATTAATAAAACAAAAGCGGGAAATGGTTTCAAAACCTTGCTCTTTTTTCCATTTTGTAGGCGTCACCAAAGCCAGGCCTTCTTTGTGATTTTTATAGGTCCAGTCGCGATATTCTTCTGCGCTCCAGCCTTTCCTCCTAAAAAGCACTACAGATAAACTTGCCGGCCGCACCAGTTCCAGGTAATCCAGGTCTTCCACCTTTTTAGCCGCAATCTTTGCCAGTTCAATACCCCGTTCAATGGAATCACGATATTTATCGGTTCCATGCATGGCCAGAGAAAACCAAAGTGGCATCCCCCGCAACCTTCTCGTAAGCTGAATTTGATAGTCTGCCGGATTAAAACCTTCGGCTCCTTCATCTTTGAAGATTTCGAGATAAGAACCTTTTTGGGAATGCGCATCTTTTGCCAGTTCAATGTTCTTATAGATCACTGCGCCACAATCGTAAGGAGAAAACAGCCATTTATGAGGATCTATGGTGATACTGTCTGCTCTTTCAATTCCGTTGAATAAATGCCGTACCGAGGGAGCGGCAAGAGCCCCTCCACCGTAGGCACAATCTACGTGAAACCAGAGATCTTCCTGTTCGCAAACTTCAGCAATAGAATCAAGTTCGTCAATGATTCCGGCGTTGGTAGTTCCGCCTGTTGCCACTACTGCAAAAAGCCTTTTTCTATCCTTTTCTTCAAGTTCGTCTACTGCAGTTCTAAGAGCGTGGCCTCGCAGGTTTTCATCGGGGCAATCAATCATCACGACATCCACATCCATCACTTTCGCCATGGCCTGTATAGAGGAATGGGCACCGTTAGAAGTTAACAAGAGGGCTTTTCGGCCAATATTATCATGATTTTTTGAGCGCCATGTTTCTCTGGCCGCCACCATTGCCGAAAGATTTGCAGCTGTACCGCCGCTGGTAAATACACCAAAGGCACTTTCTGGCAACCCGGTGAGGGAAACCAGCCATTTCATGGCCTGATTTTCACAGAAAATTCCGCCGGCACCTTCCATCCAGTAAGCTCCGTGAATACTCGACGCCGAAGTGACAAGGTCAAACATGATCGCTGCCCTGCTGGGAGCTGCGGGTACAAAAGCCAGGTGCCGCGGATGGTCTATAGGCACAGTAGCTTTTACCAGAATATCACGAAACATTTTGAAAGCCACCTCTCCTCCTATTCCTTTTGGTGTTACAGTTTCTCCCACCAACTCAAAAAGTTCTTCTTCCTTTTTTGGAGAACCCAGTTCGGGTGTGACATTTGAGATCCGGTCTATGGTATATTTCATGACATCAAGAGTCATTTCTACCAGATCCATGTCTATTTTATGCATTTTATTCAAAACGAAATAATTTTAAAATTGTGGTCTAACGGCTGTAATTCTCTAAATAATTCTGCGAGGAAGTTCTCGCCGTACTCCAGGTAAAACTCAGAGAAATTATGATGCCTTTCCTGCAGACGTTGATTTGGAAATAATTGATTTTGCAGGTCTGTAATGCGTGTCACTTCATCTTCCAGCTTCCTCTTCTGCGCTTTTAACAGCCGTTTTTCAAGATTATCAAGGCCTTTCAACTGCTTCACCTCCTGCGCCCGCACAGCGCCAAGAAACGATTTATCGGTTTGTTCGGCCAGCTCATACATTTTCTGAAACTGGTCTACCAAATGCTCTTTTTGAGGTGAAAAATCAATGTCTATATTAGAAATTTGGCGCACTTTTTTATTGATAAGCTCGTGCTGCTTCAAGAATATTTCCTTGTTTGAAATCTTCAGTTTCTTCCTTTTTTCGTCCTGCTTTTGAGTTTGAATCAAAGCAGAATTCCGAAGCAAAAGAATTGGAAAAGGAATATTTACAGCCTCAAAGTAATCCTTCAGCTCAAACCAGTAAGCGAGCTCTCCGCCACCACCAATGTAGCATAGGTTTGGCAACAGCATTTCTTCATACAACGGCCGCATGATCACATTAGGACTAAATTTTTCAGGCTCTTTTTCCAAAAGTTCGAGAATCTCTTCCTGCGTCCATTCAATTTCGGTGTCATGAACAAAATATTTCCCGTCCCGCTCTTTAATGCGTTCGCGTAGACCTTCCTCCATGTAGAACAAATTGATCTCCCGCGGATTCACCTGTACACCGTAACCCAAACCGGCCAAAGCTTCTGCCTTCAAAATGGTGTTTTCGTGCGACTTTTTGGAAAGCAATTCCTCTTTCATCTTCGGAATAAAGAACTTTTTCAATTCCCGGTCGGCAGCATCTAAAATCACGAGTCCTTGGTCCTTAAACAGCTCGTTTGCGAGGTAACGCGTGGCATCGGTAAGGTTGGAATGTTCTAAATAGGCTTTTTTGAACAGTTCTTTCAGGTATTCGGCATTTTTCCCGGCACCAATCTCGGCAGAAAAGAGTTTTAATACTTCTTCCAGGCCATCTGTAGGTAATTCCCCCACAGCGCCGCCTGTTTTACTGCTTTTTGAAGGATTCCACTGGAACTTTTTTCCGTGGAGATAGAAAAAATTGATCTCTTCAAAGTCGTGATCCTCGGTCGCCATCCAGTAAACCGGCACAAAATGGTATTCTGGATACTCTTTTTTAAGCTGCTCGGCCAGGTTGACTGTTGAAATGATCTTGTACAGAAAATAAAGTGGCCCCGTAAAAAGATTTAGTTGGTGACCTGTTGTGATCGTAAAGGTTTTGTCATCTCCCAGAGACTGGATATTTTGCGCAGTAGCTTCAGAAATCTCTAAATTTTCATACTGCTCCTGGAGCACCTTAACTAAAGTGGTTCTTTTTTCCCCTTTTTCAGAATTGTAAGAAGCTGCTTTTTCCTCCAGCTGAACTTTAAAATTTTCGAGATTGGGAAACCGGTTATAAAAAGGCTTTAACTCCTCTTTTTCCTTTAAATAATCGCAAACAAGCGGTATAAAATAATTGGTTTCAGAAAACGAAATACAGTCTGTAGGCATAGGTAATTTTTGAAAACGTAAAGATACCGAAGTTATATATTTTTCTCTGGCTAATTTTAATTAATTCCCCGCGGTGTACTATCTTTACTCGTTTAACCCGGAACAAACAAAAAGTTAGATGAAAAAATCACTGTTCTTCCTTTCCATTTTATTTCTCAATTTTCAGTTTATAATTTCTCAAAACCTGCCCTCTCCTGAAGATTTTTTGGGTTACGAAATCGGCACACAGTTCACACCTCATCACAAGGTGATAGATTATTTCACTCAACTTGCAGAAAATTCTCCCCTGGTACAATATCATACCTACGGAAAAACCTATGAAGGAAGACCTTTAACTTACGCAGTAATTTCTTCGGAAGAAAACCTGCAAAATCTCGAGCAAATAAGAAATGATCATCTGCAAAAGGCAGAAGGAAACAGTAATATTTCTCCTCAGAATTCTGAAAAAGCAATTGTGTGGCTAAGCAACAATGTACATGGTAACGAAGCTTCCAGCACCGAAGCTGCCATGAAAACTGCTTACGAACTGCTTACTTCTAAAAAGGAATGGCTTGAAAATACCGTAATTATTATGGATCCAAGCGTTAATCCAGATGGGCGCGACCGCTACGTGAACTGGTACAATCAGGTGAAAGCGAATCCTTACAATGAAAATCCCGATGCCGTAGAACACATGGAACCTTGGCCGGGTGGAAGACCAAATCATTACCTTTTCGACCTCAACCGCGACTGGGCCTGGGCCACACAAACTGAAACAAGGCAGCGCCTGGAAATTTATAACCAGTGGTTACCTCACATTCATGTAGATTTTCACGAACAGGGAATCAACGATCCTTACTATTTTGCGCCAGCCGCCGAGCCTTTTCATGAGATCATTACCCCATTTCAACGAGAATTCCAAACAGAAATTGGCCGCAACAATGCCCGCTACTTTGATGAAGAAGGCTGGTTGTATTTCACGGGGGAGCGTTTTGACCTTCTGTACCCCAGTTATGGCGACACCTACCCCACCTACATGGGTGCGATTGGAATGACCTATGAGCAGGCGGGGCACGGCCGCGCAGGTCTGGGCATTGAAACCGAAGAAGGTTACGTGCTTACATTGGTTGACAGGGTTGCACACCATACTGCCGCCGGACTTTCCACAGTAGAAGTGGCTTCGGAAAATGCAGGAAAATTAAATGCTGAATTTCAGAATTTTTACGATAACTCCGGCTTGGGAGTAAAAAGTTACGCCCTTAGCGGAAATCCCGACAAATTGGATGCACTCAAAGAATTGCTAAACCGGCATGAGATTACTTACAACGAAGCTGGAGCCGGCACAAGCCTTCGGGGTTTTGATTATGCATCCAAAAAGCAAATCAGGCAAAATGCTTCGGAAAACACGGTAATTATTAATACAGATCAGCCGAAAGGTAAAATGGTAAAAGTACTCATGGAACCTGCTGCAAAACTGGTGGATTCTCTTACGTATGATATTACAGCCTGGAGCCTTCCCTACGCTTACGGACTTGACGCGGTGGCAAGCACCAGGAAAATTTCGGGAAAGGCGGTTCAGGAAACGGCTGTAGTTAAAAACACTGCAAATCCTGCGGGAGCAGGTTACATTTCAAAATGGAACAGTATGCAGGACGCGAAATTTCTTGCTGCCCTTCTAAAAGAGGATTTTAAAGTGCGATTTACAGAAATCGCTGTTGAAAATGCAAATGAAAAATTTGATGCCGGCAGCCTTATCATCACCAAAAGTGATAATCGTACCCTGGAAAATTTTGATTCCAGACTTGTAGCACTCGCGAATCAACATAACAGGCGACTTACAGTTGCTAATACCGGTTTTTCCACATCGGGGCCCGATTTTGGTTCTTCCAGTGTAAAGATCATTAACAAACCAAGAATTGCCGTTTTGCGCGGAGAAGGAACTTCTTCCCTCAATTATGGAGAGATCTGGTACTTTTTTGAACAGGAACTAAACTATCCACTCACTTCTATTGATACAGAATATTTAAACCGGATTGACCTCAACAATTTTGATGTACTCATTTTGCCTTCAGGAAGGTATAGTGACATTTTTCCCGAAGATGAATTCAAGAAACTTACAAGCTGGGTAAGAAGCGGCGGAAAAATAATTGCCCTCGATAATGCGGTAGGCTTGTTTGCTGGAAAAGAAGGCCTGGACCTTGAAGTAAATAAAAAAGAATCTGCCAAGGACAGCCTTCAGGAGAAAAACCTTCTTCCATATGCCGAAAGGGAAAGAGAAAATATAAAAGATCTTATCACCGGAAGTATTATAAAAACAAAAGTAGATCATACACACCCCATGGCTTTTGGTTACCCCAATGAATATTTCTCATTAAAACTGAGTGCCAACAGCTATGCATTTTTAGATAATGGATACAATGTTGCCTACATTGAAGGAGAACCGGAAGTAGTTTCTGGGTTTGCCGGGAGCACTGCGCAAAAAAAGATAACCAACTCCATGGTTTTTGGAGAAGAACCTATGGGGCGTGGCAGTATCATTTATATGGTTGATAACCCATTGTTCCGCGCTTTCTGGGAAAATGGAAAGCTGTTTTTCGTTAATTCCATCTTTTTTGTAAACAATGATAATTACAGAATGTAATGCCAAAATACTATTTTTAGATACCCGCTATAATTTTATAAAAATGCTGGAAGGGAATAGTATATTTACTCCCTTATTTATACATTAATGATCATAGACATCCTTTTATTATTGGCCGGTTTTGTGGCTCTTATTTTAGGTGCAAACAGTCTTGTGGACGCTGCTTCGAGTGTTGCGGTAAAACTCGGAATTCCCAATATTGTGATAGGTCTTACCATCGTCGCCTTCGGAACTTCTGCACCCGAGCTTGTGGTGAACGTTTTTGCTGCCATAAGCGACAGTACAGAAATGGTGTTGGGAAACGTGCTGGGAAGTAACATTTTTAACATCCTGGGGATACTGGGTATTTCGGCTATTATTTACCCATTAACAGTAAAGAACAATACCACCTGGCTGGAAATTCCGCTGAGTTTACTGGCTGCTGTTTGCATACTCATCATTGGTGCCGATCTTTTCCTCAATGAAGCCACTTCCAATATGATCACGCGTTCCGAAGGGATCGTCCTACTTTTATTCTTTGCCATTTTTCTTGTTTATAACCTCACCGTCGCAAAAGCCGGCGGGGAGCAGGAAGAGATGGAAACAAAAGATTACACCACCGGAAAAGCCATATTATTCATCATTTTAGGACTTGCAGGACTCATTCTCGGCGGAAGACTGATTGTGGACAGTGCCGTGAGCATCGCTGAAGTAATTGGGTTTTCTGAAAGGGTGATTGGCTTAACCGTGGTTTCCATTGGAACTTCCCTGCCCGAACTTGCTACTTCTATCATTGCCGTACGCAAAAAAAATGTGGATATTGCAATTGGAAACGTCGTAGGTTCAAATATTTTCAACATTTTCCTCATTTTAGGAACTTCCACAACAATTTCACCTCTACTACTTAATGAAGGCTCATTTCTTGATATTTTTGTCAATATTGGTGCTAGTTTACTGCTATTTATATTTATTTTCACGGGGAAAGGAAGAAAACTGGAACGTTGGGAAGGTATTTTCATGCTCCTGCTTTACATAGCTTATGTTTCTTACCTCATCGTCGTATAATATTCGTGAATAATTACTCTGAAAAAAATGATTAAAAAACACCATTTTTGGATCCTGATGCTGCTTATCTTTCCGGGATCAATTTTCGNCATAGCTTATGTTTCTTACCTCATCGTCGTATAATATTCGTGAATAATTACTCTGAAAAAAATGATTAAAAAACACCATTTTTGGATCCTGATGCTGCTTATCTTTCCGGGATCAATTTTCGCCCAGCAGCAAAATTCTTCAGCTGAAGGATTTAAAGTAGATTATGAGACTTTTACGCTGGATAACGGCCTAAAAGTAATTTTCCACGTAGACAGGTCAGATCCTGTCGTGGCGGTGGCACTAACCAGCCACGTAGGTTCGGCGAGAGAAAAAGAAGGTCGCACAGGTTTTGCACATTTGTTTGAGCACCTGCTCTTTCTGGAATCTGAAAACCTTGGCAAAGGCGGACTTGATAAGCTCAGTGCTCGCATCGGGGGCTCGGGAGCCAACGGTTCTACCAGCCGCGACCGCACTAACTACTTTCAAACCGTTCCAAATGACGCTTTGGAAAAGATGATCTGGGCAGAAGCCGATAAGCTCGGGTTCTTTATAAATACAGTTACAGAACCGGTTTTAGCCAAGGAAAAGCAGGTGGTCAAAAATGAAAAACGCCAGGGGGTTGACAACAGGCCTTATGGCCACACCATGGCTGTGATTGATCAAAATCTGTATCCTGAAGATCACCCCTATAACTGGCAGGTCATCGGCTCACTTGAAGATCTCCAAAATGCCACTTTACAGGATGTAAAGGATTTTTATAATCAGTGGTACGTTCCTAACAATGTCATTCTCACGATTGCCGGAGATTTTGATACTGCGCAGGCTAAAGAATGGGTTGAAAAGTATTTTGGAGAGATTCAAAGAGGGCAGAAAATAGCGCCTCTTGAAAAACAACCGGTTAAGCTCAAGAGCACTAAAAAATTGTTTTATGAAGATAATTTTGCCCAGCTGCCGGAATTAACCATTGCCTGGCCCGGAGTTTATTCTTATCACCCAGATTCTTATGCCCTGGAGGTATTGGCCTCTTTTCTTTCTGACGGGAAAAATGCACCTTTCTACCAGAATCTGGTAGCAGACCAAAAACTGACTTCTAATGTAAGAATGTACAATTATACTTCAGAACTGGCGGGACAGGTGATGGTTCAGGTAAGAGCCTATGACGGTAAAGATCTTGATTCTGTTCATACCGCCATTGGAGAAACCTTCAGGAAATTCGAACAGGAAGGAATTTCAGAAAAAGACCTGCAGCGTATAAAGGCAAGGCAGGAAACAAACTTTTACAACGGTCTTTCCAGCGTCCTTGGAAAAGGATTTCAGCTGGCGCAGTATCAAATTTTTGCGAAAGACCCGAACTTTATTAACACAGAAGTTGAAAAGATCCTGGCAATCACTCCGGAAGATGTAATGCGGGTTTACAATAAGTACATTAAAGGAAAGAATTATGTGGCGACAAGTTTCGTCCCAAAGGGCCAACAGGAATTAAGCCTTGCAAACTCTAAAGAAGCTGCAATCGAAGAAGAAGAAATTGTCATGGGCGCCGAAGAGGAATTTGATCTGGATGCGGCAGTGAGCTATGAAAGAACGCATTCCTCCTTTGACCGAAGCATAGAGCCGGCATACGGACCCGCCCCGCAGATTTCTGTCCCTGAGATATGGAAAGACAGCCTTTCCAACAGCGGCCTCGAGATCTTCGGAATTACAAATTCTGAAGTGCCTGTGGTGCAATTTCAACTGGAGATAAAAGGCGGACTTTTGCTGGAGAATCCCGAAAAAGTTGGGGTTTCCAACCTGCTTGCCGAAATGATGACCAAAGGTACCGCTAACAAAACTCCCCAAGAACTGGAAGAAGCCATTGAGCTTTTAGGTGCCAGTATTAATGTGTATGCAGGAGATGAAAGCATCGTGCTAAGAGGCAGCAGTCTCGCCAGGAATTATGAAGAGACCATGGCTTTGGTCAAGGAAATCCTCCTGGAACCAAGATGGAGCGAAGAAGAATTTGCACTGAGCAAGCAACAGGTTATAAGCGACATTCAGCAGCAACAAGGTTCGCCAAATGCCATTGCAGCCAATGAATTTAAAAAAGCAATTTATGGAGAAGATCATATTCTTTCGCACAACAATTTAGGAACAGAAGCTTCTTTGGCAACTATTCAGCTGCAGGATTTAAAAGATTACTACAACCGGAATTTTGCTCCAAATATTGCAAATTACCTTATTGTTGGAGATGTGGAACGGGATGATGCCGCTATGGCAGTCCTTGACCTGGTGCAGAACTGGGAAGTAAAAGAAGTTGATTTTCCTGAACTGCCAACTCCAAAAGTACCCGAAGAACCGGTGATCTATTTTTATGATGTACCGGGTGCAAAGCAATCGGTATTCAGGTTTGGATATCCTGCGCTGGCTGAAACGCATCCTGATTTTTATCCTGCAAACATTATGAACTACAGGCTTGGTGGCGGTGGTTTTGCCTCACAATTGACACAGGAATTGCGGGAAGGAAAAGGCTACACCTATGGTATTCGCTCCTCTTTTAGTGGTAGTACTTTGCCTGGGCCATTCAGCATTTCTACAGGGGTGCGTACAAATGTTACTTTAGAAGCTGTTAGCCTTATCAAGGAAATCATAGAGAAATATCCAGACAGTTTCACCAGTGAAGACCTGGAGGTGACAAAAGGCTTCATGATAAAAAGCCAGGCACGAGAATTCGAAACTCTTTCCTCAAAATTGCAAATGCTAAGAAACATTAGTAACTATGACTGGAGCAACGACTACGTGAAACAACAGGAAGAGATTGTCAAAAATATAAGCCTGGAACAAATTAGGGAGCTTGCACAAAAATACCTCAACCCAAACAACATGTACTATGTGATTGTAGGTGATGCCGAAACCCAATTGGAAAGGCTGAAAGAAGTTGGACTGGGAGAACCTGTACTACTTAATAAATGATTATCTCTACAGCTTTAAAGATTTAAGGTCTTCACTTTAAATCACAGATAATAATTTTTTTAAAACGCTCCTTTTGGGAGCGTTTTAAATTTAATGAGGTGATGAGATCTATAACGTATATGTATTCTTACTGAAGGGAATTTTATGAAAGCCACAACAGTTTGAAATTGAAAAAAGCCATAATTTGTGGATATTCTAAAAAGGCAATTCTTCAGGACTTTCTAAAATTGTTATTTATAAAAAAATTTCTTCAGAAATATCTCTCCTTCATTCTCAGTGGCGCGATCATTTTAGGGTTGGTGGGCACGTACTTCTACTATGAACCTTTCCAGGCTTTCGTAGACCAGACGTGGTCAATTCTCATGAGCGAAAATCATGAGAAAACGAAAGAATATTTTAAAGACTTCGGCTTCTGGGGACCTGTGGCAATTATCGTATTTATCATTCTGCAAATGTTCCTGCTTATTTTCCCTTCCTGGCTACCTATTATTGTGGCAGTACTGGCTTATGGCTTCTGGTGGGGCGTTTTGATCAACCTTGTGGGAATTGGCATCGCTTCATCCCTGGGATACTACATTGGAGACAAGCTTGAAAATACCATTTTCAGAAGTTTTATGAGCAAAAAGAAATCTGATAAAATGAAGTTCTGGATCACCAAATATCTTTTTTGGAACGGTTGTACTTTTCAGGATCTCCCCTTTCTTTTCAAATGACAGCATTAGCTTTATCGCAGGCATTTTCAACATGAACTATAAAAAATTCATGACGGCTACCTATGCAGGTATGATCCCATTATCTTTGGCCGTAGGTTATTTCTCTAAAGATTTTGACCGCATGGAAGAAGGGCTCTATTGGGTTGGAGGAGTAGGATTTGTACTTTACGCCATCTATGTCTACCTTGACTATAAAAAGAGAAAAAAGAAAAATAATTAAACATGAGTTCATTTGATATAGAAAAAGTAAGAGCACAGTTTCCCGCGCTTCAGATAAAAGATAAAAACCAGGTTTTTCCTATTTATTTTGACGGCCCGGGCGGAACGCAAATGGTGCAGGCCTGCATTGACCGAATGCTGGAGTACATCACCACGGGAATGGGAAATCTTCACGGCACTTTTCCCACCAGTCAAAAAACCGACCAGTTACTTGCCGAAGGAAAATCTGCAGTAGCCGATCTTCTGAATTGCGAACCCGAAGAGGTCGTTTTTGGACAGAATATGACCAGCCTTGCATTCCAGATTTCTAATGCCCTGAAAACCTTTATCACAGAAGGAGATGAAATCGTCGTGACCGAGCTTGATCACCGCGCCAATGTAGACCCATGGATAAGCCTTGCCAAAGAAACCGGCGCAACGGTAAAATTCATTCCGGTGGACAGGAAAACATATACTTTAGATCTTTCGGAAATTGATTCCAATATTACTTCCCGAACAAAATTGGTAGCGATAGGAATGTCTTCGAATCTCACGGGAACAATTTCAGACGTTGAACGCATTCTTGATCACGCAAAAAAGGTAAATGCGTTTAGCATTTTAGATGCCGTTCATGCGGTACCGCATTTTAAGGTGGATTTTAAAAAGCTGGATTGTGATATACTTTTTTGTTCTGCTTATAAATTCTTCGGTCCTCACCTCGGAATTGGAGTCATAAAGTCCAAACTTTTCAAAAAACTTCCTGTCCAGAAACTGGAACCGGCACCAAATGAAATTCCGTACAAACTGGAAACCGGAACCCAGAATCATGAAGGGATCGCAGGATTATGTGGCGCAATATCCTTTATCGAAAACTTGGGAGAAGGTGAAAATCGTAAACAACGCC
Source organism: Salinimicrobium maris (assembly GCF_049680855.1). Taxonomy (NCBI): domain Bacteria; kingdom Pseudomonadati; phylum Bacteroidota; class Flavobacteriia; order Flavobacteriales; family Flavobacteriaceae; genus Salinimicrobium; species Salinimicrobium maris. The sequence continues at coordinate 243,692 of NZ_JBMPGS010000003.1, forward strand.
TGGCTTCGGGAATGAAAAGCATTGAAGCCCATGAGCGATCTTTAATAGCAGAAATGGAAAGCTTTCTTGCAGAATTTCCGGAAGTTACCGTTTATCGTGCTCCCGAAAATGTTCCAAAAACTCCCACTTTTGCCTTTAAAATTGATCATATTCATTCCCGCGAGGCAACCAGGTTTTTCGCAGAAAAATTTAATCTGTGCATTGGCGATGGACATTTTTACGCATCTACCATGGCCGAAGTGTTTGATGTGATGGAAACCGGAGGATGGATTCGCATTGGTTTTGCTCCCTACAACACCCTGGAAGAAATTGATGTCTTTAAAAAGGCATTAAAGGAGTGCATTCGGTTTTTTATTTCAGCTTAAAATGAAACAGTAAAATTAAGACAGATGGGAGCAGCAGATGTTGGCATAAAAGTCGTTCGATTTCTGGCCAAAGGTCTGTTCTCTCTCCTGTTTGTCACGATGCTTTACCTGGTCGCGGCTCTTATTGGTTCTGTCATCCCGGTAAATACCAAGCAGCCCAATGACGGCACTATCACGATCTACCTCAGGACGAACGGAGTTCATACAGATTTCATCTTTCCCATTGAGAACGAAGTTATGAATTGGAAAGATGTTATCCCTGCCGAAACTATCCCTTCAAAAATGGCAGTTTTCAGGTATATTTCTTTTGGCTGGGGCGATCTCGAGTTTTATAAGGAAACAAAAGAATGGTCAGATTTGCGATTTCCTGTCGCCTTTCAGTCGGTTTTCCTCAATAGTCCTTCTGCCCTGCACGTTACTATGGAGCCGGCAATAAGGCAAAACAAACCAACCGTGAGACTCGATATTACAAAAGAGCAGTATGAGAAACTGGTGGATTATGTCTATACTGCTTTTCAGAAAGATGCTGCGGAAATGCCCAAGCCGGTAAAAGGCCTGCACTACAATCAACACGATGCTTTCTTTCACGCGAAAGGCTCGCTGCATTTCTTCTACACCTGCAACACCTGGATCAACGACGGACTTAAATATGCAGATTTGCGCGCCTGCTTATGGACACCTTTTGACGAAGGGATCTTTTATCAATACAATTAAGATTTAATATTTTTTTACAATTCGGCATTTAACTCCTTCACTTTAAAACAATTATCTTAAAGCCTGGAGAGTCAAAATAGCTACTTGCTTTAAATAGAAGCTATTTTCAATAAGCGAGCAAACCAATCACTTTAAATTATATAATTTATGAGCACCATTGATAAGATTTCTGACGTATTGGGAGCCGATGCTTCCCTGCTGGATTACAAAAGTGAGAAGATAAGCAAAGACAGGCTTATGATTCCCGGACCGCAAACAGTAGACAGTTTTGCCGACAGTGACCGCAGTCCGCAGGTTTTGAAAAGCCTCGCGCAACTTTACAATCATGGCGAACTCGGCGGCACGGGTTATATCAACATTCTTCCCGTAGACCAGGGAATTGAACACAGCGCAGCTTTCTCCTTTTATAAGAACCAGGATTATTTTGATCCTGAAAACATCATCAAACTGGCCATAGAAGCAGGCTGTAACGGGGTCGCTTCCACCTTTGGCGGACTGGCGTTGCACGCGAGAAAATATGCTCATAAAATTCCATTTATCGTTAAGATCAACCACAATGAATTACTGGCTTACCCAAATAAATATGACCAGATTCCATTTGGAAGCGTTCGCGAAGCCTGGGACATGGGAGCTACGGCCATTGGAGCGACCATTTATTTTGGTTCCGAAGAAAGTACGCGGCAAATCCAGGAAATCGCGGCAGCTTTTGAAGAAGCTCATCAATTGGGAATGGCCACCATTTTGTGGTGTTATACAAGAAACAGCCAGTTTAAAACCGATCAGGAAGATTATCACGCCGCCGCCGACCTTACCGGACAGGCAAACCATATTGGAGTTACCATCAAAGCCGATATCATCAAGCAAAAACTTCCAACCACCAATTATGGTTACAGGGAAATTGGCTTCGGAAAACAGGACGAGGAAATGTATGAAAGTCTTGCTACAGATCATCCTATTGATCTTTGCCGACTACAGGTTGCCAATTGTTATATGGGAAAAATCGGGTTGATCAATTCCGGTGGTGGCTCTAAGGGAGAATCTGATGTGAAGGAAGCGGTGAAGACAGCTGTTATCAACAAACGCGCCGGCGGCAGCGGACTCATCATGGGAAGAAAAGCTTTTCAAAGACCATTTTCTGAAGGTGTAGATATTTTGCGAAGTGTGCAGGAGGTTTATTTGGAGAAGGAGATTACGGTTGCGTGATTTTTGAGGCTGTTGGCTGGTGGCTGTAGGCATTCAGCTTTATCTGCCGATCTTCTTTTCTCCTCTGAAGGTCACCCTGAACTTGTTTCAGGGTCTCTTTCTCCTGTAAAAAGATGTCGGTTCAGATAGTTGTTGGAACCAGCATCACGTAATAAGATTATAAAGCTAATTCCGGAGAAAACCGGGATCTGAGAAGTTTCATATCCTTTTCACTGTAGCCCTTAAGCTCCATTGATTTTCCTTTGCCTTCAGCAGTTGAATTTATGATAAAGTGTTCCTTAGTAACCGTTATTTTGCTGATGTCTTCGAAGGAATAACTTTCAGATTTATACTGCCACTGACTTACAACCACCTGTTCTTCATCCCATGCGATGAACTCCTGGTTTCTCTCCTTCTGAAAGACGTAGAGCACCAGGTATACTACCCCCAGCAACGGATAAAAAACAGAAAAGATGGAAAAAACATCATTTTTGGCTACCAGGAAGTAAGAAAGCCCTACAATAATCCATAGCGCACCAAGGATTAGGTTTTTATACTGCTTAAAGAAATGCTGTTTCCGGACAACCTTCACCATTGAAAAAAGTTTACCAGACAATTATAGCTATTTCTCTCCGTATCCTGAAATTAATTTAAGTGCAAGCTTTCTTTTCCCACCGTCACCCTGAACTCGTTTCAGGGTCTTATTGTTCCATGATAGAGATGCTGAAATATCCTGATAGCTATCGGGACAGCATGACGTATATCTAAACCGTCCTGACTTTTAATTCCTTACGCTTAGGCTTTTCCACATTTGCATTTACCGGTTCCCCGTACAGGTCAAAGTCGGCGGCATCTGTGATCTTTACATCGTAATATTCTGCAGTTTTCAGGTAAACGGAAGTAGCATCGATCAGCACTTCATTATCAACATCGGGCGAATCAAATTCTGTTCTTCCCACGAAATAATTTCCTTCCTTGCGATCTATGATCACTTTAAAAACCTGCCCTATCTTCTGCTGATTCAGTTCCCAGGAGATCTGCGACTGAATTTCCATGATCTCATTTGCCCGCTCTTGCTTTACTTCCTGTGGCACATCGTCTTCAAGATTGTAAGCGTGCGTGTTTTCTTCGTGAGAATAGGTGAAACAGCCAAGGCGCTCAAAACGCATTTCCTTCACCCATTCTTTAAGCTCCTGGTAATGAGCTTCAGTTTCACCGGGATAACCTACGATAAGGGTGGTCCTTATCGCCATTTCCGGCACCCTGCTTCTGAATTCTTTCAGAAGATTCGTGGTTTTTTCGTGGGTGGTTCCGCGGCGCATGGATTTCAGAAGATCATCAGAAATATGCTGCAAAGGAATATCCAGATAATTACAGATCTTAGGTTCACGCTTCATCACATCAAGCACATCCAGCGGAAAACCTGTTGGGAATGCATAATGCAAACGAATCCACTCGATTCCTTCTACCTTTACCAGGTTCTCCAAAAGTTCGGCTAAATTTCGCTTTTTATAGAGGTCAAGTCCGTAGTAGGTAAGATCCTGGGCGATCAAAATAAGTTCTTTCACTCCGTTGGCAGCAAGGTTTTTCGCTTCCTTCACCAAGTCTTCGATCGGCGTAGACCTGTGTTTTCCACGCATCAACGGGATCGCACAAAAAGAACACGGGCGGTCACAGCCTTCAGCAATTTTTAAGTAAGCATAATTCTTTGGAGTGGTCGTTAACCGTTCCCCAACAAGTTCGTGCTTGTAATTTGCATCCAGCGCCTCCAGTAATCCGGGTAATTCGGTAGTTCCGAAGTATTGATCAACATCAGGAATTTCACTTTGAAGATCGGGTTTGTAGCGCTCGCTAAGACATCCCGTAACAAAAACCTTGTCCACTTCCCCCTGCTCTTTTCGTTGTACATACTCCAAAATGGTGTTTACAGACTGTTCTTTGGCGTTGTCAATAAAGCCGCAGGTATTGATCACTACGATATTCCCTTCCTGCTCGTGCACCACCTCCTTGCCATTGGCCTTGAGCTGCCCCATCAACACCTCACTGTCATAGACATTCTTGCTGCAACCAAGGGTTACCACGTTAATTTTATTCTTCTTTAATGTCTTCGTTCTCATATTCCTGCTCTTAATGTCATTCAAACTTAACAGGTTTTGAAAACCTGTTAGGTTTCTTTACCTGAAGTCGCTCTGCTGAAAGCGGGTGCAAAGATACAATCTAAAATGACAACTACCTTAACAACTTCAGCTTGTTTCAATTAGAAAGTTTATCTTCCCGAAGATTAAAAATTTTTAAAATGAAAATAAGCGCGTTCTTTTGTTTGTTTAGTTTCTTCTTTATCAGCTGCTTTAGCTTTGGCCAGGAACGGGCACGGGAGCTGGGGATTGAGATTGGAGTGATGCAGCCGGGGGCTTTAAATGCCATTACAGATGTTTCCGAAGTGAAAGTTGGTCACACCACTCTGGTCAAAGGAGATTCTGTAAGAACCGGGGTGACCGCCATTCTTCCCCACAACGGAAATATTTTTCAGCAGAAAGTCCCCGCAGCCGTATATGTGGGCAATGGCTTCGGAAAGTTAGCCGGGACCACCCAGATAGTGGAACTCGGAAATATTGAGACTCCCATCATCCTTACGAACACGCTGAGCGTTCCTACCGCCATGAACGGCGTCATAAGTTATGTATTGCAACAGGAGAAAAATGAGGATGTACGGTCGGTGAATACCGTGGTGGGCGAAACCAATGACGGCTATCTCAATGATATCCGCGGAAGGCATGTGACGGAGCAGGATGTGATTACAGCGATAGAAAATGCTTCGGAAAATAATATTCAGGAAGGCAATGTTGGCGCCGGCACCGGTACAATTGCCTTCGGCTTTAAAGGCGGAATTGGCACTTCTTCCCGACTTCTTCCTAAAGATTTGGGTGGTTATACGGTGGGCGTACTGGTACAGACGAATTTTGGCGGCATACTGCAGATCAACGGAGCGAACCTGGGAAAGGAACTGAAGCATTTCAGTTTCAGCAATAAACTCCTGAACAATGTGGACGGCTCCTGCATGATCGTGGTCGCAACAGATGCTCCGTTAGACAGCCGCAACCTGGAACGCCTCGCAAAAAGGGCATTTATGGGCCTCGCTAAAACCGGTGGCATCGCCTCCAACGGCAGCGGAGATTACGTCATCGCTTTCTCAACTGCGGAAGGCGTGCGTATCCCCTACCAGATGGAAACCGATCTACTGGAACAAAAAGTTGTTCCCAATGACTTCATGTCACCAATCTTTATGGCCGCCATCGAAGCCACCGAAGAAGCCATCATCAATTCCCTTTTTATGGCAGAGACGATGACTGGGTTTGAAGGTAGGAGGATTGAAGCTTTACCAAAGGAAAAAGTGCTGGAAATATTGAAAGATCGTAAGCTGATTAAAAAGTAAGGCTTATCGTTTACGGTTTTCTGTTCTCTGTTGACTGATCACCGTTCACTATTCACTGTTTAAAGTTTATTGTTTAATGCTTATTGTATATTGATAACTGTTCATTGCTAATTGATCATTGACTTCTCGTTCTCTTGATAAATTCCTGCTGCAACAACTCCGTAATTTCCCCTTTTTGAGCCGTGAACAATTCCTTTCCTTCAATAGTTACTGAAGACACCGGTGCGATTTGCGTGGTGGTGCCGGTGAGGAAGATCTCATCAGCTTCTGGTAAGCCGGAAACAGGAAAGGCTTCTTCTTTCACCGGAATGTCCAGGTCGTGGCAGAGTTCCAGGACCACTTTTCGGGTGATGCCCGAGAGGATCTGCCGACCTTCGGGATGGGTGTAGACGGTTTTATTTTTGACGAAGAAAATCGTGGTGTGGGAACCTTCGGTAAAAACCCCATTTCTGAATAGCAGGTTTTCATCATATCCCGCGGAAATTGCAACATCATTGGCCATCGTGTTTGCCAACAGCGCAGTGGATTTTATATCGCAGCGGTGCCAGCGGAGATCTTCTGAAGCCACCACTTTCCAGTACCTGTCCTCAAAATTGGAAAGGTTCACCCTGAAGGCGTACAGCAAAAGTGTGGGTTTTATCTCATCGGGGATAAAATGGGAACGCGGCGCCGTACCGCGGGAGATCTGCAGATAAACTGCGGCATCTTCTTTGGAAAAAGAGGATCGCTCCACTGCTTCGAGCATCAGGTTTTCCAGGATAGACGCATCAAAATCTATGTTCATTTCCTGCAGGCAGTATTTCACCCGCGCCACATGATCCTGCAGCCGGAAAGCTTTCCCGTTGTAAAACGGTGTAACCTCATAGATCCCGTCCCCAAACATAAAAGAACGGTCAAAAACTGACACTAAAGCTTCTTCGGGTTTAAGCCATTGATCATTAAAATATACTTCGGCAGGATAGGTCTTCTTGTTCTTCATAATTGCTGCAAAAAAGCCTCCCGAATTTACGGAAGGCATTTTTGAATTGGAATTAAATTTAAAATTATCTGAATTTCTTTCTGGAATCCTACACCTGACAGACCCACTGGAACCAACAGCCGGTTCATTTAAAGAAATGCTAATTTTCTATCGTAACGGCCATACTACATTAAATTATTTGGCATTATTCAAATTAATTTAAACTCATTAAATATTCTCTAAGACAATTTGGAGTTTCTGCATATGACGATAATGTTGATAATGCTGAAATCTGATCAATATTAAATTTCACTTTCTTCTTTAAATAATTCTGCTTGTCTTTATTATTGGCATCATCAATTATTGATCTTAAAAAATGAATCAAAAAATGGAAATAATATTTACCTCTTAATCTCTGATGTAAACAATCCTTTTTTAATTCAGTCATCCGCTTTTCAACATCCTCATCTATAACTGGAATGCTTTCGTCAAATTTTTGTCTGATCTTATTTAGATCATAGTTCGCCCTAATTTGACCTAATTCAATATTGATAAAATCTTTTGGCGGTTTGTCACTTAAATTCACATTATTATTTATTCCTAATTTTCTTTGCTTTTCTTTTTGTAAAGAATACCAAGAATTAAAAAGTAGAATACTGTCTGAAAATTCATTTAATCTTTTTTTGTAAAGAGCTAAAGCAGTTTTATAGCCTTCATCTTCTTTAATAAGTAGAAACTCACTTTTTAAAATATCAGCGAAGCTATCTGGTGAGCAGTAAAAATTTTCAATAGAGTAGCAGGGAGTTTCGTACAGAAAATTGTCCAAATCTTTCTGACTTTCATCAAAATCTAGATCTATAAAAAAAGATTTCGCATAATTCCTATATTCTTGATGACTATCAATAATTTCCTTTGTTTTTAAAACTTGCTTTTTGCCTCCACAACTTATATATTCAGTTTGTTTTGTACAAAATGTCTTAATCCTAAAATGATAATACGGAGCGTCTTTACCTTCAAAAAAACAAAATAAAGCATCAGGGGAAGTACTCGTAAGCAATACAAACGACTGATATGAAACAGAAGAGGCTTCCTCTTTTGCTTTAATTAAATCTTCAACAGTCATTTTTTAATAGTTTTTAATGTATTGGTTCAAGCCGATAGCATTTTTTTCTAAGTGATTTTCAAAAATGAAAGGTGAGTGAGTAACGGCCAATAAAAATTTGCATTTATCAGATTCCACTATATGGGGTAGTAACATTTTTTGCCAAAAGATAGATAAAGACAATTCGGGTTCATCAAATAATACAATGAAATTTGTATCTCCAGACAGATAGATTCTAGAAAAAAGGGAAATTATTTGCTTTTCACCAGAAGATAATTTACTAAGTAATCTACTTAATAAAACTCTTTTTTCTGTAAGGGTAGAAGCTAAGTAGAATTCTACTTCGCTAGCTTCATACTGGATTTCCTTATTAGATTTATGTAAATATTTGTTGCAGACTGAAACGAAATTCTCTATTGAAGAATCTATTGACCTCTGTTGTTCATATATTTGAACCAATTTATGTAAGAAATAAACTAGGTATTTGTCGTCAGTTTCCTTAAATTCTTTCTCTGATACAATCTCTAAGATTTTATCTTTATCAGCTTTTGATATTGCTTCCCCAACCCTAGCTAAAATAATTTCTATATCTTTTACTGAAATTTTCGCTATAGCACTGGGTTTCAAAGAAGGAACTCCTTTTACTAGTTGACTGAGAATTTCACTTGAAATTTGAGATAAACCTTTACTCGAAAGTTGATTAATTTCTTTCTTAATTTCATTCAGTTTATGCTTTACATCTCGCATTCCAAATTGAATTAACCTTGAATCGTTATCACTTATTTCAAATTTGTCTTCGTTAAAACCAAGATTAATTAAATCTTCTTCAATACGTCTAAATGTAGGAAAATATAAAATTTCAGTATCAGAAATTATATCGTTAATATATTCCTTAGCTGTCTTTATTTGTTCATCACTTTCTCCATATCCACAAATCATTTTCAAAGAATTATATAAATATCTTGATGGATATTTTCGACCAATAGCATTTCTATAACCAAAGCCGCTAAATCTTACTTGATCAATTATTTCTCCAATAGAAGCACCTACTTCGAATAAGTTAGAAATATTGCTTATTTGTTTAGAAGTTAAGGTTCGGCTTAATTCATCGACAATAGCTGTTGGAGCACTAAAGTCTTCTTCAATATCTGAAAGCTTTTCCTTAGGTAATTGTAATGTTTTTTTATTCCCAAATTTGATTTCTATTGATTTAAAATCGAAATCATTTAACTTATATAATTTATTAGTTAGGGTATAGTATAAAATGTTCAAGACCGTAGTTTTACCCAGTCCGTTCTCACCTATCAATATTTTGACATCACTATCAAATGGAATTGCAATATCTCGATCACCAAATAATCCATTTATTTTAAAAAATTTAATCTTACTTTTTCTCATTACTATTTTAGTTATAACCAACCATTACTTTACTACAAAAACCATTGTTCATCATTATTTCAACAGGATAACAACAGCTTTCGCTGCTTCAGTAAACCTACTAAAATTTTGTTAAAGAAGTTTCTGGAAAGGCGTAAAGAAACTCACAGCTTTATCAACAAAATACTGAAAATAAAGACAGTATAAGATAATGCTTCAAAATGGCATTTTCGAAGCTTTTTTGAAAAGAGATTTTTTAAAAAGGGAATAGAAGAATAAAGAAAATTAACTCCCCACCTGCTCCTGCAGCCAGTACAGCAAGCGGGTTTCGTAGATACGCATCAGGATGATTATGGCTGCGCCTACAGCTACAAAAAACCATGAGAAAGAGCCTTTTTTGACGCTTATTCCACCGAGAATGGCCAGAATTAGAAAAGGTAGAGCCAGTAAAAGATTCGGAACGAGCCAGCCGTCGCCAAAAATGACAAAGATCTTAAGTCCTATAAAGAAAATGCTGTAGAACAGCACGATCTTGGTAAGAATGATCAAATTTCTTTCAGACATAGACCTAATTGTAGTTTACGGGAGCGCTTCGCTGCTTTGTTTCCTTTTCAAAGGCAGCACCCAGCTGCAGTAGCTTATCTTCCTCAAAAGGTTTGGCGATAAAAGTGGCACTTTTGGGCTCTCCGCTTGCCTGGTAACCCATAGGCACCGTAAGCGCGGGATATTTTGCCACGGCCGCATAGGCAGCATGATAGTTGTTGATGGAAAGGACCACGTCAAGATCGTGCTCGTTCATAGGCGTATCAAAAAACCTTCTTCCGTTTTCTTTAAGTCGGCTTCGCAGTTCGTCCAGCTCCTCATTAGAAGTGGTATCCTGTACAATTCCGTCGAAAAGGGCCTGTCCGTAAGGCGCCCGAACAATGCTGTCCTGCAGGTTGAAATCCACAATATCCTTCACATTTTTAAATTCCAGGTCTTTATCTCCACTGGCGGTGATGTAGTTTGGCAGATCGCGTTTCATATCGGCATCGAGTAGAGTTATAAAACCATTCAAAGGAACCTGTGGTGGCTCAAATTCTATCACGGTCGCGCCGGCCAATTTCATTTTTTCCACCGCTGCAGTGTAAAGCGAATCTTGCAGCAAACTCTTCATTACTCCTACTCTTTTGCCTTCCAAAGTGGCATTTTCGAGACCTTTTATATAATCTTTATTTGCTTCCACAGAAACAGCATCGCGGCTGTCCCTTCCTGTCATGGCATTCAGGAAAATAGCATTATCGATCACCGACTTTGTCATTGGCCCGGGCGTATCGAGCGTGCTGGAAATAGGGACAATTCCGCTGCGGCTTAAAAGTCCGACAGTGGGTTTTAATCCCACTACCGAATTCAAACTGGCCGGGGAAAGGATGGATCCTGCAGTTTCGGTTCCTACGGCAGCCACGGCATAATTGGCAGCCACGGCTACGCCACTTCCGGAGCTGGAACCGCCGGTTTCAAATTCTTTCCTGCCGTAGGGATTTAAAGTCTGTCCGCCTACCGCGCTGTAGCCTAAAGGGCAGCCGTCACAGAAATAATACGCCCACTCGCTCAGGTTCACCTTCCCAAGGATAAGGGCATTGTTCTCCTGAAGTTTATCAACTATAAAAGCATCTGCCTGCGGCTGATTTTCAGCAAAAGCAATGGCGCCTGCTGTTGTATTCATTCCCGAAAAATCAATGTTGTCTTTTAAGAGTACAGGCATTCCATAGATGGAATGAGAATTCTCTTCAGAAATGCCGTTTTCATCCAGCTTTCTTGCCTGGTTTACCACGTCTGGATTCAAAGCGATCACGGCATTTAGCGAAAGATCGTTATCGCTCTCGAATTTCCTGATTCGATAAATGTAAAACAACGTAAGATCTGTATAAGTTAAATTTCCTTCCTTAATACTTTGCTGAAGCTGCGGAATGTTCTTTTCCAGGATCAAAGGCTTCAACTGATTGTATTTTTCTTCAGAAAATTCAGCTAAATCGGCTTCAAAAGCATTCCAGATGGTGTTCTTATCAAGAAATTTTGAATTGATCAGCTTAAACTGAAGCCGCTCATTTTCATTCAAAGCCTGCTCCTCAAGCTCGGCAGTTTCATCATAAGGTTCCCAGATTACAGCCGGTTCGACGGCTTTTTCTTCAGAATTGTTACAGGAAAATCCAAGTACAGAGATAACGGAAAGAAGGAAAATTCTCTTCATAAAAAGATAAAGAATAAGTTGTTTTTATTTGAAAAAGGAATCTACGAATTCATATTTGTTGAAAACCTGGAGGTCTTCAATGCCTTCACCGACTCCTATATACTTCACCGGTACTTTGAACTGGTCGCTAATTCCTATGACAACACCACCTTTTGCAGTACCGTCAAGTTTGGTAACCGCCAGGGAAGTCACCTCGGTAGCCGCTGTAAACTGTTTCGCCTGTTCAAAAGCATTTTGGCCTGTAGAACCATCCAACACCAGTAAAACCTCGTGAGGCGCATCATCAATGACTTTCTGCATCACCCGCTTCACCTTGGAAAGCTCATTCATGAGGTTTACCTTATTGTGCAAACGGCCGGCGGTATCAATGATCACTACATCGGCATCCTGTTTTACCGCACTCTGTACGCTGTCAAAAGCCACGGAAGCAGGATCGCTCCCCATTTGTTGCTTTACGATAGGCACGTCTACCCTGTCTGCCCAAACCTGCAGCTGGTCTATAGCCGCAGCCCTGAAGGTATCGGCAGCGCCAAGCACTACTTTTTTTCCTTCTTTTTTGAACTGGTAAGCAAGCTTCCCAATGGTCGTGGTTTTTCCCACGCCATTTACGCCTACCACCATAATCACGTAAGGCTTTTTATCTGTAGGAACATAAAAATCTGTCGCTTCCCCCGTGTTAGTTTCAGCCAAAAGAGCAGCGATTTCCTCCCGAAGGATTTTGTTCAGCTCATCTGTACCCAAATAGCGGTCTTTTGCCACCCGGTCTTCAATGCGATTTATAATCTTAACGGTGGTTGTAACTCCCACATCACTCGCCACCAAAACGTTTTCCAGGTCATCAAGAACCTCATCATCTACTTTAGACTTTCCGGCAACCGCTTTTCCCAGTTCTGAAAAGAAATTCTTTTTAGATTTCTCTAATCCTTTGTCCAAAGTCTCCTTCTTCTCTTTGGAAAAAATTCTTTTGAATAAACTCATTTTCTAATGCTATTGAATTGATCACATCCTGAAGAGCACTTATGCAGCTCTTACGCGTGTAAATATACACAAAAAGAAAAAGCCGTCCCGATTTGTCATCGAGACGGCTCATATATATGCTATTGAAATAACTTATTTCTTATTCAAAAAGTCATTTACCTGTTCTGGAGCCATGATTTTTTCCTCAAAAGTATAGGCGCCGCTCTTAGGAGATTTCACCATTTTGATAGCTTTGGTTAATCTCTTTGATCCTGTCTGTAATGATGCTACTGATTTCTTTGCCATGACTTATTATTTTATTTCTTTATGAACCGTCATTTTCTTTAGGATAGGGTTGAATTTCTTCAACTCCATTCTATCTGGCGTGTTCTTTTTATTCTTAGTTGTAATATATCTTGATGTACCAGGTTTTCCAGAGGTCTTGTGCTCTGTACATTCTAAAATTACCTGAACTCTATTTCCTTTCTTTGCCATTTTACCGCGTCTTTATTGTGAGGATAATTACTTATTCAAAAATCCTTTTTCTCTTGCTTCTTTGATAACAGCAGAGATTCCTTTTTTATTGATGTTCTTGATTGCAGAAGTAGAAACTTTTAAAGTTATCCATCTATCTTCTTCAGGAATATAAAAACGTTTCTTCACCAAGTTGGCGTCAAATTTACGCTTTGTTTTGTTCATCGCGTGGGAAACATTGTTTCCTACCATCGCTTTTTTACCTGTAAGTTCACAAACTCTTGACATTGCTCTATACTTTAACTCGTTATTTCAAAACAGGCTGCAAATTAACGATTTTTTTACCTAATTGCCAACAGTCTGGATAAAATATTTTTTCCTGCAGCACATTTTTTTGTTTGCAGCGGCTGCCCTTGTGTTTTAAAGCTTTTTCTAAAGCCCCACTTCTTTAAACTTGCCTTTTTTTGAAATGTGGAAATTAATATTGTTCTTTCTTTCTTCTGAAAAAGAGCAGGTTTCCTAAAATGAGTAGAGAAAAAGAATCCCTTCGCCTGAAAAAGAGCACTTTTTTGTTTCGCTTTAGGCTGTTGGCTGTAGGCTTTACGCTGTAAGCCATAAGCTTGTCTTGTTTCTTGTTTCTTTCAGCGAAGCGGTCTTAATTTCCTGTTTATTGTTTATTGCTAATTGTTTATTGTTTACTGTTCATTGTTTGAAGTAATCTCCCGCAGGATCATCTCAAAAGCCTTGTAAACAGCATCTTTGACTACCTGGTCTCTCTGGTTTCCAAAAAGGAACTTTTTAGAAAAGACTTTTTCCGGAGTGGCGAGGCCAACATAAACCGTTCCCACTTCAGCATCACTGTCCCCCTTTGTTGGGCCTGCATTTCCGGTAGTAGAAAGAGCGTAATCTGTCTTAAACATCTCCCGTGCATTTTTTGCCATAGCTTCGGCTACCTCAGCACTTACCACACTATATTTTTCAATTATTTCTTCGGGAATCTTCAATACTTCCTTTTTTGTTTGGGTGGCATAGGAAACAATTCCACCTTTAAAGCAGGAAGAAGCCCCGGGATGCGTGGTAAATTCTGCAGCAAGCGCACCACCGGTACAACTTTCGGCTGCAGAAAGGAATTTCTTTTCCGAGGTGAGTAATTTACTTATCTGTACAGCAATCTTTTCGTCTTCTTCCTGTTCATCTGCAATAATATCTCCAAGGATATCATAAAGCTTTTCGAATTCCTGCTCTACGGCAGACTTTAATTTTTCTTCATTCTCCCCTTTCGCCGAGAGCCGCAACCTTACCGTTCCAAGGTCTGGCAGGTAAGCAAATTTTAAAAAAGCCGGCAGTTCCTCTTCCCAGTCTGCCAGTTTATTGGCAATGGCACTTTCGCCCATTCCTTTGGTAAGAATGGTTTTATGGTAGATGTAAGGACGCTTGAACTTCTCCTGCAGCTTTGGCACCACTTTTTTCTCCATGAGAGATTTCATTTCATGCGGCACGCCCGGCATGGCGACATACACTTTCCCCTCTTTCTCCATCCACAGGCCTGGGGCTGTACCAAACTCGTTGAAAAGTACATGAGCTTTGGATGGCACCATCGCCTGTTCCCTGTTAAGGTCAGACATTGGTGTATTCTTCAACCTGGAAAAAAGATCCTCAATATGATCTAGAACTTCCTGGTCAAGTACGAGTTCGTCCTCGAAATATTCACAAAATGTGTATTTCGTAACATCGTCTTTGGTGGGTCCAAGTCCGCCGGTAATGAGCACAATATCTGCTCTTTGCGAGGCTTCTTTTAAAGCGGTAAGAATGTGTTCCCGGTCATCCTGGATCGAAGTGATTTGATACACCGAAATCCCAATCTCACTCAATTCTTTCGCCATAAAAGCAGAGTTGCTGTCCACAATCTGCCCTATGAGGATCTCATCCCCAATGGTTATGATCTCTGCATTCATTACAGCTCAAAATCTTTCTTTAATTCACTCTCTGCAGCACGTACTTTATTAGAAATAATTCCTGCTGCTTCCTCCACTTCTGCCTTAGCTGTTCCAGATTTTGACCATTCTTCAATGACCTTGATCTGCGGCATTAACTCCAGTCCAAACATTTGAAGGTTGGGTTTCATTTTATGCGCATACTGGTAAGCCATCCCGGCATTGTCTGCCGCCACAGCCTCATTCATAGCCTCCAGGTCTGGCGGGATTTCTTCTATAAATGTTTGTACCACGACTTTAAGAAAGTCCTGGTCACCGCCAGCCATTTCTTCTACGCTTTCTAAGTTGTAAGTGCTCATCTACTTTACGTGTATTGAAAAAATTTCTTTGTCTTCTATAAATCCGGTAAGTTGATCGTCAATTGCGACAGCACCAACCCCCGCGGGCGTTCCCGTAAAAATGATATCGCCAATTTTCAATGTGAAAAAAGTTGAAATATAAGCGATCAATTCATCAATCTTCCACAACATGTGTGAAGTATTCCCTTCCTGCACTTTCTCACCGTTCCTTTCCAGTGAAAAAGGAATATTATTAACATCCTGAAAAATGTCTTTCTTAAGCCATTTTTCGCCAATGACTGCCGCCCCGTCAAAAGATTTTGCTTTTTCCCAGGGCAATCCTTTTTCCTTTAATTTCTTCTGAAGGTCACGCGCCGTAAAATCTATCCCCAGCCCAATCTCTTCATAATATTTGTGCGCGAACTTTGGCTGAATGTGCTTTCCAACCCGATTGATTCGCACCAGCAATTCTACTTCATAATGCACATCTTCGGAAAATGGCGGAATAAAAAACGGCTGTTTCTTAAGTAAAACTGAAGTATCTGGCTTTAGAAATATTACCGGATCTTCAGGTTTTTCATTCTCCAGTTCGGCTATATGCTCGGTGTAATTTCTGCCTATACAAATGATCTTCATAGTCCCGAAGAGTTGTTATTTGAGTTTTGTATTTAGCTTTCTAAGTTTGATTGCCGTAAGCACCTTTTTGGTGTACAGCGGAAAATCTGAATTCTGAATCCAGCCAAAATAGCCGGGCTCCTGCTCCAGGATCTCCTCCACACATTTACCTTTATGCTTTCCGAAGGAGAAGATCTCGCGACCACTTTTATCAAAAGAGATAAAACCTGCAAAATCTGCACAATTTTTTCGCGCACTGAATTCAGCTAAGAATTTGGTATCATTCTGAAGATCCTCAGAGTAGCGGTCCAATTGAGATTTTAAAACCTCATAGGTGGCCATCGTATCAGCTTCGGCGCCATGAGCCCCTTCGAGTTCTTTTCCGCAGTAGAATTTATAGGCTGCAGAAAGCGTTCTCTGTTCCATTTTATGAAAGATGGTCTGCACATCTACTGCCAGCATATTCTTCATATCAAAATCAACATCGGCCCTCAGCATTTCTTCTGCCAGTAATGGAATATCAAAACGGTTGGAATTATAACCCGCAAGATCACAACCTTTGATCATGTCATAAATTACCGATGACAATTGCTTAAAAGTAGGTTCATTGGCCACTTTTTCATTGGATATCCCGTGAATGGCTATCACTTCTTTGGGAATATTCATTTCGGGATTTACCAGCCAGGTCTTACTTTCCCTGTTACCGTTTGGAAAAACTTTTAAAATAGAAATTTCCACGATCCTGTCCTTTGCCACATTGGTCCCGGTGGTTTCGAGATCAAAAAAACAGATAGGTTTCTTGAGGTTTAACTCCATGAATTCTTAATCATTTTTTGTAAAGATAGCATAATTTATGAGCTTCAGGTGCTCCACAATTTTGGGTCTTTATTTGGTATTTTGCTTCGGTCCTACAGTAAAAAATCAAAGCCATAAATCCCCTTTTTGAAGATCTATGGCTTGAAACGTTTTACTTAAACGCCGCTGTTATTTACAGGTCCCTGTCTTTGTCAAAACTTTCAAGGTATTGCGCCACTCTTTGCACAAATTGTCCTCCTAAAGCGCCGTTCACCACGCGGTGATCGTAACTATGAGAAAGTATCATTTTATAGCGGATCCCAATGAAATCACCATCAGGTGTTTCGATCACTGCCGGCACTTTTCTAATAGCACCAAGGGCAAGAATCGCTACCTGCGGCTGATTGATAATTGGGGTTCCCATGATACTTCCAAAAGTACCCACATTGGTTACCGTATAGGTTCCGCCCTGTATATCATCGGGCTTCAGCTTGTTGGCACGCGCTCTTGAAGCGAGATCGTTCACTGCTTTTGCCATCCCCACAAGGTTTAATTGATCGGCGTTTTTGATCACCGGGACAATAAGGTTGCCATCGGGTAAAGCGGCCGCCATTCCAAGGTTTATATTTTTTCTTTTAATGATCTTTTCACCATCAAATGAAATATTGATGAGTGGGAAATCTTTAATGGCCTTGGCAACAGCTTCCATAAAGATAGGTGTAAAAGTTAATTTTTCACCCTCCCGCTTCGCAAAAGCATCTTTGTGTTTCTTTCTCCAGTTCCAGATGTTGGTAACATCTACTTCAATAAAAGACTGTACGTGCGGTGAAGTTTGAACGCTTTCTACCATGTGATGGGCGATCATTTTCCCCATCCTGCTCATCTCAATGATCTCATCTTCCCCGCCAACACTAATAGTTTTCGGCGCTTTTGACGCAGCCTGAGGCTGAGACGGCTGAACTGATTTTTGCGGTGCAGCCTGCTGCTTATCGGCCTGTGGCTGAGAAGTCCTGTTCTCAAGGTAGTCTAAAATGTCATTTTTGGTCACTCTTCCATCCTTGCCGCTTCCTTCTATTTTTTCAAGTTCATCAAAAGAAACTCCTTCTTCTTTCGCAATATTCTTTACCAGCGGAGAATAGAACCTGCTGCTATCTGAAAAATCCTGGCTGGAAATTTCTTTTGCTTCAGTCACTCTTTTCTCTGCTTCCTCTACCGCTTCCTGCACTTCTTCTGAAGGAATTTCTTCGTCTAAAGCAGTTTCACGGGGCGCTTCATCACCTTCAGTTTCAATAATAGCAATAGTTTGGCCTACCTGTACTACATCATCTGCCTCAAAAAGCTTTTCCACCAAAACACCATCCACTTCACTGGGCACTTCACTGTCTACCTTATCTGTAGCGATCTCCAGTACCGGCTCGTCCGCTTCAATGGTTTCTCCAACTTCCTTTAACCAGTTTGTAATGGTTGCTTCCGCAACACTTTCCCCCATTTTGGGTAATTTAAGTTCAAATTTTGCCATATTCTTATCTAGAAGGTCTTATATTATGTCTTGACTGCGAATTTACTAAAAATTCGGCTCTTTGAGTAAAAAATGTTCATTGCGCACTTTCAGCGGTGCTTTTCTATTTTGCTCCAGTTGTTTTTCCGAAGCTTCGTAAAATTACAATTTCACCGCTTCAATCTAAAAGTATTAGCAATTTTTTTGGAACCGCGCCTCTCCAAAATTCCTGTCGAAAAGCACATTTTTAGAACTTCTGCAAAATTAAAGATCAGTTTTTTAGTGAATTCTCAAAAGGAATCCTGTTGGTGATACTTCTCCCCAGGGTCACCTCATCTGCATACTCAAGCTCATCACCTACTGCAATTCCGCGGGCAATTGTGCTGGTTTTTATACCCGTTCCTTCAAGCTGCTTAAAAATATAGAAATTTGTGGTATCTCCTTCCAAAGTACTACTCAGTGCAAAGATAATTTCTTGAATTTCGCCGGCTTTCGCTTTTTCCACCAGCGCCCTTATAGTAAGCTGCGAAGGTCCAATTCCATCCATCGGACTGATTTTTCCGCCTAACACGTGATACAAACCTCTGTACTGGCTCGTATTTTCAATGGCCATCACATCGCGAATGTCCTCCACCACGCATACAATTTCACTTTGCCGGTTAGGATTGGCACAGATCTCACATAATTCGGTATCGCTTATGTTATGGCAATTTTTACAGAATTTCACTTCGGTCTTGAGATCTACCAAAGATTGGGACAAAGCCACCGTCTGCGACTCTGGCTGCTTCAAAAGATGCAACACCAGGCGTAAAGCTGTTCGCTTTCCAATTCCGGGGAGCTGAGACATTTCATTCACCGCCTGTTCCAATAATTTTGACGAAAAATCCATGCTGCAAAAGTACAATTATTCAAGAGAGAAGTTTCAACAAATTTTATAGTTTAGCAGACACTAATCCGAAGCAACCAATTGCTCCGACTTCAATTCAATCCTGAATGGAACCTTTAACGATCCTGCTCCTTATAGCCGCTTATTTTGGTGTACTACTTCTCATTTCCTACTTCACCGGTAAGAATGCCAGTAACGAAACTTTTTTCAAGGCCAATAAAGAATCGCCATGGTACATCGTAGCTTTTGGAATGGTGGGAGCCTCTCTTTCCGGAGTTACATTTATTTCCGTACCGGGCTGGGTAAGAGATTCGCAGTTCAGTTATATGCAGGTGGTTCTGGGATATCTTGCAGGTTATCTTGTGATCACCTTCATTCTGCTCCCCATCTATTACAGGCTTAACGTGACCTCCATCTATCAATACCTGCAGCAGCGCTTTGGAAATGTAAGTTATCGTACGGGAGCTTTCTTTTTCTTTATTTCCCGGGTTTTGGGAGCTTCTTTCCGGCTTTTCCTGGTGGCAACTGTGCTTCAGTACTTCGTATTTGACGCCTGGAATGTACCGTTCTTTGTAACCGTTACTCTTTCCATATTATTAATTTGGCTCTACACGGCTCGAGCCGGAATTAAAACCATTGTCTGGACAGATACGCTTCAAACCCTTTTCATGCTAGGCTCTGTAGCTGTGGCAATTTATTTTGTTTCCGAAGAACTAAACTGGGAATTTGCAGATCTCTTTACTGCTCCCAGACTGGAGCCTTACACAAAAACTTTCTTTTTCGACAGTGTCCTTGACAGAAATTACTTCTGGAAAGCCTTTTTTGGAGGGATGTTCATCACCATTTGTATGACAGGCCTTGACCAGGACATGATGCAGAAAAACCTCACCTGTAAGAACCTGAAGGACGCGCAAAAGAACATGCTCTCTTATAGCTTTGTTTTCATCCCTGTCAACCTGCTATTCCTCTTCCTTGGAGCTTTACTTTTTATTTACGCCGGAGAAAACAATATTGCAGTTCCCATTATGGATGGAAGTGCAAAGACCGATCTACTCTTCCCGGAAATTGCCCTTAGCGGAAGTATGGGAATGGCACTGCCGGTAATTTTTATCCTGGGGCTTATTGCCGCCGCCTATTCCAGTGCAGACAGTGCCCTCACCTCCCTCACCACCAGCTTTTGTGTTGATTTCCTCAATATCGAAAAAAGGGAATTGGCAAACCAGAAGAACCTGCGCCAGCGGGTTCACGTGGGCGTAAGCGTGCTTTTGATCGCTGTAATTATTGCTTTTAAATACCTGCTCGACAGCAACGTAATTGACCTGCTGCTCACAGCTGCAACTTACACTTACGGACCATTGTTAGGACTATTCGCCTTCGGAATTTTCACAAAGATGCAAATCAAGGATCGCTGGGTGTGGCTGGTTGCCATTCTTTCGGTCATCATCACCTTTACCATTGGAAATTTACCTCCGGAATTTTTAGGAGGTTATGTGTTTAATTATGAACTCCTTATTCTTAACGGAGCTTTTACTTTCCTGGGATTAATATTGATTCGTAGAAAGTAGAACGAGGGTACACGCCACCTCTACTTCAATATTCTCACGTTGTAAAAGCCGGTAAAATTCTGGGTTTTCGGTGCCGGGATTGAAAATAACCCTTTCGGGAGAAAGTGAGATGATGTAATCATAATATTGCTCCTGCCGGGGCGGCCCCAGGTATAAGGTTACCGTATCTACATCCTCGAACTGTTGAGGACCTTTATGTATTGGTACCCCGGCCACATTTCCTTCGCGAAGTCCTACTGCCACCACAGGTTGCTTATGAGAAACCAGCCGGTTTATTGCAATGTTTGAATATCTGGAGGGATTCTCTGAGGCTCCAAGTACCAAAGTTTTTTTCTTCTTCATTTTTCTTTTTTCTATAAGTGTAACAAAACTAAAAATTGATGGTCATTAAAATAAGAAATATTTCCCGCATTGTGGCTTTTTACGTTCATTGATGGTTAGTGTCTAAAAGGTCATAATGCCGGCCCACATGAAAAATGTGGGCCTTTTTTATAGAATTTTTTGAGGTTTCCCTGTAACAATGGCGATTCTGTTCCGTCTTTATAGCATAAGACCTTTTTAATATGGAAAGCTTTTGCATTTGAGTTATGTATTACAAGGTATTATGCAATAAAAAGCGAGCATCAAATCAATCAAAAAATGAAACAGTTAATTTTAATCTTTTTATTTGCCGCAGGGCCTCTCCTGGCGTCAAATGCAGTAAAACCATCAGATTTGGGTTCCATTACGGGAACTGTAATGGACAAAGAATTTCAGGAGCCAATCCCTTATGCCACGATTTCCATAAAAACTCCGGAAGGAGATCTGGTATCAGGAACCGTGAGCACGATAGATGGGACTTTTACTCTTGATAAACTTAGAGACGGAACTTACCTCTTTGAAGTGCAGTTTATGGGTTATAAGCGGTTCTCGAAAGAAGTGGAAATCTCTAACAGTAACAACAAAATAAACATTGGAACAGTTTTCCTGGAGGCTGAAGTGGCCCAGCTGGATAGTGTGGAAGTGGTTGCAGAACGATCTACGATCGAACAGCGTATTGACCGAAAAGTCATTAATGTTGGAAAAGATCTCACCACGATGGGTGCTACTGCCAGTGACATTATGAACAATGTTCCTTCTGTGAGTGTAGACCAGGATGGAAATATTGCATTACGCGGAAATTCAAATGTAAGGGTACTTCTTGACGGCCAGCCTACTAACATGGATGCTGCAACGCTATTAAAGCAGATCCCTTCTACTTCCATCAAACAAATAGAACTTATTACCAATCCTTCGGCCAAATATAATCCTGAAGGAATGAGCGGTATCATTAATATCATATTACATAAAAATACCAATCTTGGTTTCAACGGAGATTTTAGTGGCGGACTCACTTTTGGCCGCGAGCTAAGTGGAAACTCGAACCTCAACCTTAACTATCGAGAGGGCAAAATGAACCTGTACGCAAGCCTGGGAGCCAACCGGCGCCGAAATGTTTTTAAAGGCGAAATTTTCAACCATGAACTCAATTCTGGTGAGTATATTGATATGCTGGGAGGAAATGAAAGTTACCTTGCAAAAATCGGGTTGGATTATTATATCAATGACCGCAATACCCTCTCCTTTTTCACCCGACAGAATTTGTTTTATGAGCATGCAGATGGAAGTCTGAGCATCCGCTATCCGAAACAGGAATCGCTTGATTTCACTCAGTTTGCAGATACAGAAGAAGAAAATCTGTCTTCTACCTATAATGTTGTGTACCGCCACAGCTTTTCAGAAGAAGATGATCATACTCTTGAGCTGGAAGTAGATCACAATCGTTACAGCAATGATGAAATTACCAACTTCACCTATACAGGTGCAACAAACGCTCAACCTTATGCAGATGACGTGGATAAAACCCGAAGCCAGACCATTGCAAACCTGGATTACGTACTCCCGCTTTCTAAAGGTTCAAAACTTGAACTGGGTGCTGAAAGCCGTATTTTACGAAGTGAAAACAGTTATTTATCCACCAATGCAGCACTGGAAGATGTGTTGTATGACTATGACCGTGACATCCATTCCTTTTACACCACCTTTGGACAAAATTTTGACAAATGGGCTTACCAACTAGGCGCCAGGCTCGAAAAATTTAATGTAGAAGCCCTTCAGGAAGGAAGTGAAAATTATGAAGATGATTACCTCACGCTCTATCCTTCTGCTTTTCTTTCGTACACTCCCGGAGAAAACAACAGCTTTCAGCTGAGTTACAGCCGCCGCGTGGATCGTCCTTCCTTTAATCAGGTGAATCCTGTACGCCAAATTTCCACTCCCAGGCTATCTGTTATTGGAAATCCTGAACTGGAGCCGCAGTTTACAAATTCCGTTGAACTAAACTACACCCGTAAACTCGGAAAAAATTCTATTACTGCAGGAATCTTCCACAGAATGATCAATGACAATATTACGCAGGTCATGGAACAGGACCCTTTAAATTCAGAAAGAATTATTCTCAGTTTTGACAATGCGGGAACAAGTACTTCTTCGGGAGTAGAAATTTCTGCGAATGTAAAACCTGCGAGCTTCTGGGATTTTAATGCAAATTTTAATTTATACAGTCAGGTGCTGGAGGGTTATATAGGCACTACCTATGTTGAAGAAGATAACGAAACCTATCGCATCCAGACGAACCACACATTCAAGCTGACCAAAAACCTGAGATTTCAGCTCTTCGGAATGTATGTAAGTCCGCAAAAAACATTGCAGTTTGACATTGAAGAATTCTATTTCATGAACACAGGGGTGAGATATTCATTCCTGAAGGACAAAGCATCTTTAAGCCTAAACTTTAACGATGTCTTCAATACAAACGAGCAGCATATCACTACAGATCGTCCTGTAAGGCAAACAGCCTACTTCAACCCCGATTCGCAGCAAGTAAATATAGCTTTCACCTACCGCTTTGGGGGAGGAAAGAACAAAGCCCTTCAAAGAAAACAACGTGATGACAATACTGCCGGTGGTGGCGGAATGTTTTAACACTTTGTTTGTTTAGCCAGAAAAACCGCGACGAGAACCGTTGCGGGTTTTCATTTTATATCTGAAAGTAAAAAAGGTTTCAAAAATGACATTTTGAAACCTTTTTTATATAAACCTATAGATCCCGGAAATTTAAAAACAAGATCAGGTTAATGTAATATTATTTTTTAGCCGTCAGAAAATCTGTTTGTAATGATCCCTGCAAAATGGCATTTTTGACTACCATTTTAGTACCGCACTTGCCCAGGTAAATCCGCTACCAAATGCTGCAAGCACCACCGTGTTGCCTTCCTTAATTTTTCCTTCTTCCCAGGCTTCGGTCAAGGCAATAGGAATAGATGCAGCCGTGGTATTTCCATATTTCTGGATATTGTTGTACACCTGGTCATCCTCAAGTTTGAACTTCTGCTGAATAAACTGCGAAATCCTGAGGTTTGCCTGGTGCGGAATCAACATATCAATATCTTTTACTTCCAGCCCGTTTGCCTGCAGTCCTTCCATAATGACTTCAGAAAATCGAACCACTGCATTTTTGAACACGAACTGCCCGTTCATATAAGGATAATACGGAATGTCATCTCCCTGTGGGTTTTCTTCAATGATTTCGGGCACCCAGTGCATGGTACTTGGTCCTTTTAATGATAGTTCCAGCGCATGTTTCCCTTCAGAATGAAGATGTGTGGAAAGAATACCCTGCCCGTTATGATCGCTGCGTGTAAGGACGGCAGCACCAGCACCGTCTCCAAATATTACTGACACTCCGCGGCCACGGGTCGTAAAATCGAGTCCGCCACTATGATTTTCACTTCCAATCACCAGCACGTTTTTGTACATTCCGGTTTTGATGAATTGATCGGCTACAGAGAGTGCATAGATAAAGCCACTACACTGATTTCTAACATCAAGTGCGGGACAGGTATGAATGTCCAGCATTTCCTGCACCTGCACCCCACCACCGGGAAAATAGTAATCTGGGCTAAGAGTTGCAAAAACAATTAATTCAATATCATCTTTAGAAATACCAGATCTTTCCAGCGCAATTTTTGCCGCTTTTGTTCCCATGACAGCCGTAGAATTGCCGTCCCCTTTTTTGATATGTCTTCTTTCCTTAATACCTGTTCGCTCCTGTATCCAGGCATCATTCGTATCCATGACTTTAGACAGATCATTATTCGTAACTATATTTTCGGGAACATAACTTCCAAGCCCGGCTATTTTTGTTTGGTACATTTTATTATATTTAAGCTCTTTATTCTACTTTCTCAATTTAATAAATTAATAAAAAATTGATGCGCAATATAAGAAAGATTAACACTCTTTAATTTTTTTAATTCTGGAATTCATTAATCACTAAAATTCACATATGAAAAACACTTTTTGGATCTTACTCTTGGTTTCTATGATAACCAATAGTTATGCACAGGAAAACCTTACGTACCAGAAACCACCCGGGGAAATATTGGAATTAGTTGATGTTCCCCTGGCTCCTTCCACATTGATTGATGATAAGGGAGAAATGATGGTCTTTCTGTACCGCGACCAGTTTAAATCTATCGCTGAATTAAGCGAAGAAGAAATGCGTCTTGGCGGACTTCGTATTAACCCCGTAACCAACATTAGCAGCCGCGCGACCTATTACAACAATCTCCAAATGAAGATGATTGGAGATAAAGAAGCCACGCAGATAAAAGGTCTGCCTGCCACACCACGCTTAACTAATTTCAACTGGTCTCCAGATGAATCTAAGATGGCTTTTACTCACACTACAGAAAAAGGCGTGGAACTATGGGTGGTAGATTTTAAAACTGCACAGGCGCGAAAACTTACAGATGCTACTTTAAATGCCAATATGGGAAATCCTACCAACTGGTTCAAAGATAATTCGGCTTTACTGGTCAATATGCTGCCGGCTGACCGCAAGGAGCTCATAGATGAAGAAACTGCAATCCCTTCAGGCCCCACAGTATCTGTAAGTGATGGTAAAGAAGCCCAGAACAGAACTTACCAGGATCTATTAAAAGACCCAAATGATGAGTATAATTTTGAGCAACTCGCAAGATCTGAGATTGTAAAGGTCAATCTTGACGGTACCACCCAAAAATGGATGGAAGCTAAAATGTACAGTGATATCTCCTTTTCGCCAGATGGAAAATACGTGATGGTAGAAAGCATCAAAAAGCCTTTTTCTTACCTGGTTCCTTATTACAGGTTTCCTTCAGAAAGCGTTATTTATACTGCCGGCGGTGAGCGCGTAGCCATGGTGAACGATGTTCCGCTTACTGAAGATCTTCCAAAGGGATTTATGGCAGAGCGTGAAGGAAAACGCAGCATGAACTGGAGGGACGATGCTCCTGCCACACTGGTCTATGCAGTAGCACTGGACGGTGGCGACCCTGAAAATGAAGCAGAATACCGAGATGAGATTTTTTTACTTGACGCACCATTTAAGGGGGAAGGAAGATCTATCCTTAAAACAAAAGATCGATATTCCGGGATTACATGGGGAGACGAAAATACTGCCATTGCCCGAGATTACTGGTGGAACAACCGTAACACAAGAACCTATGTCTTCAACCCCTCAAATCCGGATGAAGAGCCTAAAGTCATCTTTGACCGAAATTACCAGGACAGGTATAGCGATCCCGGAAACTTCGTTACCACTAAAAACAAATATGGAGAAAATGTACTACAGTTAGACGGCGATACCGCTTACCTGCTTGGTGCAGGATTTACGGAAGAAGGACAGTATCCTTTTGCTGATAAAATAGATTTGGAAAGCGGCGATACCGAACGACTTTACCAGTCTAAGTACAATAATAAAAAAGAAACTCTTGTAGAAGCTTTGGATATGGAAGAAGGGGAACTCCTGGTGCGCATCGAATCTTCGGCAGAATATCCTAATTATTACATAAGAGATATTGACAACGACGAAGATCTTAATCAAATTACCTCTTTTGAAAATCCATTTAAAAGCCTGGAAGGTGTTTCTAAAGAAATAATCACATACGAGCGTGAAGACGGTTTGGAATTAAATGCCACCCTCTATCTTCCGGAAGGATATGATAAAGAAAATCCTGAAAAGCTACCTATGATCGTTTGGGCATATCCAAGGGAATACAAGGACAAGAGTTCTGCTTCACAGAATACTTCCAACGCAAATGACTTTACCTATCCTTATTATGGCTCTCCAGTATACTGGGTAACCAGAGGTTATGTAGTGCTGGATGACGCTTCATTTCCTATCGTTGGAGAAGGTGAAGAAGAACCTAATGATTCCTTTAGAAAACAATTGGTAGCCAATGGGAAAGCAGCCATAGATGCTGTTGATGAATTAGGTTATGTGGACCGCGATCGTGTTGCTGTTGGCGGACACAGTTACGGCGCTTTTATGGTAGCAAACCTCTTATCTCACTCAGATGATTTTGCCGCAGGAATTGCACGCAGTGGTGCTTACAATCGTACTCTCACCCCCTTTGGTTTTCAAAGTGAAGAGCGAAGCTATTGGGAAGCACCTGAAGTTTACTACAACATGTCTCCTTTCATGCATGCCGATAAAATGAAATCACCTTTGCTATTGATCCACGGGGAAGCAGATAACAACTCCGGAACCTACCCTATGCAAAGCGAACGCTACTTCAACGCGCTTAAAGGTTTGGGAGCTACTGCCCGCCTGGTTATGCTACCTAAGGAAAGTCACGGTTACAGCGCAAAAGAATCTGTTTTACATGTACTATGGGAACAAGACCAATGGCTTGAACAGTATGTTAAGAACAAAGAAACGGAAGGCACGGTGGAAAAATCGGGCACCGAGCTGAAGAACTAGGAAAAACATATTATTAAGAAAGCCCGCAAATTGCGGGCTTTCTTATGCTTGAACCATTAATCGAATCTCTGCTAGTTATTATTATGTAGTACTTTGGATTAAACTCATCCTGATACAAATGAACGGCAGGGTTTCAAAAAATGATATTATTTCTTAATATTCTGCATCAAGATAATAAGAACCAAATTTATTGTATTCGTCTTCATCTATCCTGTCATCCCGATTTTCGTCCATACTATTAAATACACCTTCGTTCATTTCATCGGAATTGATATAAGAATCTCCATCAGCATCAAATTCATTATAAAGATCTGTATCTCTCATTCCTGAATAATACTCATCCCTGGAAACTTCATTATTAGCGTCGGTATCAAAATCATCATAACCGCTGCTGCTCAAATAAGGAGAATAAATATCATTATATCCGCGTCCCCACTCATCGGCATCCAAAGAATCGTCTCTATTGGTATCCAGCCTGTCATAATTGTTGTCATAGAATTCCCGGTCATCAACTACACCATCCTGGTTTCGATCCCAGTTGTCATAATTATTGGAGAAGGTATCATTGAATTCATTCTTGTCCATTGCACCATCCATATTTGTATCAAAATCATCATAAGCCTGGGAAAACGCCAAAGATGTGATCATCAAAAATAGCATTGCAAGACTCCTTTTTAAAGTTTTCATAGTTTTATTTTTTTTTGGTTATACAATCTTTTATGGATTTACAGCATTTTATTCTTTATTAGATCCATAAACACCATCAAATATAAAACTTCAAATACCTCATTTAAAGCATTTTAATGTTATTAACAGCACGCGATCGCAAATTGGGATTTTAATAACACAACCTATTCTGAAAAGCTTTTAAAATCCTTATAATTGTTAATCTCTACTTTTGAATTCAGGGAATTGAGTAGTGTGTAAAGCCCCATAAAGCTTCGACTTATATAGATAAAATGCTCGCTCCCGCGGTTCACATTCATTTTTCTAAGATCGCGATCCCTGCTGTATTTTTCGCTCAGTTCTGAAATGGAAGCTAGAAATGCATCATCACCAAAATCAAAATACTTTGAATTGAGGGGTGCCGAAAATAAACTCAGCATTTGATAATATAATTCTGAAAAATAAGCAACCTCACCTTCAGAGTCCTTCTTCTTTAAAATTTCCAGTTCATAAAGTTTGCTTCGGAAGAAATCCTCATCTTCAAAATTTTCCTTTTTAGTAAGCTCAAAATAAGGAATGTAGAAATCTTGAGGCAGCCTTTTTATGCAACCAAAATCAAGAGCGATTAATTCATTTTCTTCATTGACCAGGAAATTTCCAGGGTGCGGATCTGCATGCACCGCTTTTAGCACATGCATCTGGTACATATAAAAATCCCATAAAGTTTGTCCTATTTTATTAGCTTTCTCCTGATCCTGATTCTGCTTTGCAAACTCGCTGAGGTGTTTGCCTTGCATCCAATCCATCGTAATGATCTTTTCACTAGACAGCTCCTCGTAATATTTGGGAAATCTAAGATTTGGAAGTTGCGCGCAGGCTTCGGAAATTTCTTTGCTTTGCTGTACTTCGAGTCTATAATCTGTCTCTTCCAGCAACTTCCCTTCAACTTCCTTAAAAAATTTTTCAGAATCTTTCCCCTGAAGGTTGAACATTTTAAGGGCTATGGGCTTAACCATCGCAAGATCTGAGCTAATGCTCTCTGCAACTCCCGGATACTGGATTTTTATAGCCAGGTCTTTCCCGTCTTTCGTCGCCCTGTGCACCTGTCCTATACTCGCCGCATTTACAGATTCTGCTGAAAAAGTATCGTACAGCTCCTCAGGAAACTTGCCATGGTATTTTTTAAAAGTTTTTCGTACCAGCGGCCCCGAAAGTGGCGGTACACTAAACTGTGCCAGGCTAAATTTTTCAACGTAGGCACCGGGAAGCAGG
Source organism: Salinimicrobium maris (assembly GCF_049680855.1). Classification (NCBI taxonomy): domain Bacteria; kingdom Pseudomonadati; phylum Bacteroidota; class Flavobacteriia; order Flavobacteriales; family Flavobacteriaceae; genus Salinimicrobium; species Salinimicrobium maris. Next base: position 272,879 of record NZ_JBMPGS010000003.1, read on the forward strand.
CTTTTCTCCATACTTAACATTTGAGCCACCTTAAGGGCACTTCCTTTTAGGCTTTTGAGTCCGTTGTAGATATCTTCCGCATTATCCTGGTCCAGTTCTTCCCGGGTAAGTTCAGAATTCAATGCTTTTTTACTGTAATATTTGAGGTAATTCCCACCTACTTTAAAACCCGTTTGCACCATTTTACCGGTACGCCCAATCTTACCTGTGGGGATTTTATCTATTGTTTTCATGAGAAGTTTTTAAATTAATATCCCGCAGCGAACGATGTAGGGGGCGTCCTGCTGCGGGAATTGAACGGTGGCTTACGCCATTTTCTCTTTCCAAAGAAATTTCCCGAGATCGAGAACCCGTTCTAATGGGGAATTATCAAGAAGATCAAAGGCCGTGTTTACCGATTTTTCTATAGCAACATCTGTCCTTTCAAAACGTGGCGAATTATCATCTCTCCAAAATTTGATCAAAAACAAGAGCTGTACCCAGGCAGCTTCGGAAAATATCATTTCCGAATTCTTTAAAAATTTTGCCGACTTCTCCTCATTATCTTCACGAATCAATTGGGAAGCATAAGATTTCATCTTCTTCCGAAGTACTTTTAATTGCTCCAGGTTTCGTAAAGGCTGGTTTTCTTCTTGGAGTGTAAAAAGAACATAACTCCTGTTCGCTGTAAGCACTTCAAAAAAGGTAAAATAGAAGGTAAGTAGCTTTTCGCGGGTATGGAAGGAATTATAATCGGGGCTTTTTTGAATTACTTCTAAGCTGTGATCAAAAAACCGAGACCAAATGCCTTTTTTCAATCCTTCAAAGCTTCCGAAGAAATTATAAAATTCCTCCTCGCTTATTTTATTGTCCTTACAAAATTTATAGATCGTGTTTGGCGCAGCATCATGCTCCAGCACATATTCCATGTACAGGCTAATAAGTTTCTCCTTATCTAAATTTGCACTTTCTCCTGCTTTTTGCTTTACTGTGGCCATATTTTATTTATTTACTAGAAATAGTTGATTAAAATATCATTTTTGACATTTCACGATTAGACGTAAAATTTTTTATTCCCTTACAAAATTATGTCAGTTTGTCAGCGGGGCAGACTTGGTATTTTTTTTGACCTGTGGAGTGTACAGAATAAAAAATTAATTTAAACACATACATCATATGGCAACCGGAAACATTAATGTATCTGTAGAGAATATTTTTCCTCTTATAAAAAAGTTTCTTTACAGTGATCACGAAATTTTTCTTCGTGAACTTATTTCTAACGCGACCGACGCAACTTTAAAATTAAAGCACCTCACCAGTATTGGCGAAGCTTCTGTAGAATATGGAAATCCTGTTATTGAAGTAAAAATCGATAAAGAAGGAAAGAAACTTCACATTAGCGACCAGGGAATTGGGATGACCAAAGAAGAGGTTGAAAAATATATCAACCAGGTGGCATTTTCGGGTGCCGAGGAATTCCTTGAAAAGTACAAAGATTCAGCTAAGGACAGCGGGATCATTGGGCATTTTGGACTTGGGTTTTATTCTGCCTTTATGGTGGCCAACAAAGTAGAGATCATCACAAAATCTTTCAAAGATGAACCGGCAGCACACTGGATTTGTGAAGGTACTACCGAGTTTACCCTGGAAGAAGCCGATAAGCAGGAGAGAGGTACAGAAGTGATTCTTCACATCAATGAAGATGACAAAGAATTCTTGGAGGAAGGCCGTATTAGAGAACTTTTGACCAAGTACAACAAGTTCATGCCCGTTCCAATCAAATTCGGAACAAGAGAAGAAGAATTACCACTTCCAGAAGATGCGCCTGAAGATGCCGAACCAGAGAAAAAGACGGTTGATAACATCATAAACAACCCAAATCCTGCATGGACAAAGCAGCCAACAGATCTTGAGGAACAGGATTACAAAGACTTCTACAGGGAACTTTACCCTATGCAGTTTGAGGAACCATTATTCCATATACATCTCAACGTAGATTATCCTTTCAATCTTACGGGAATTCTTTACTTCCCAAAGATGACGCAGGATATGAACATCCAGAAGGATAAGATCCAGCTTTATCAAAACCAGGTTTTCGTGACCGATAATGTAGAAGGAATCGTTCCTGAATTCCTTACCATGCTACGCGGAGTCATTGATTCTCCCGATATTCCGCTGAACGTTTCAAGATCATACCTTCAGGCCGATGGTGCGGTAAAAAAGATATCCAGCTACATCACGCGTAAAGTTGCAGATAAGCTAAGCACATTGTTCAACAATAATCGCGAGGATTTTGAAAAGAAATGGAATGACATCAAGATCGTTATTGAATACGGAATGCTTTCTGAAGACAAATTCTTTGACAAAGCCCAAAAGTTTGCCCTTTATCCAACTGTAGATAAAGAATATTACACGTATGAAGAGCTTGAAGAAAAGATCAAGGAAAACCAGACAGATAAAGATGGCAACCTGGTAATGCTTTACGCTTCTAATGAAGATGAGCAGCACAGTTACATACAGGCAGCGAAAGATAAAGGTTATAAAGTGCTTCTTTTGGATTCACCAATTGTCTCTCACCTGCTTCAGAAACTGGAGACTTCCAAAGAGAAACTTTCTTTTGTTCGGGTAGATTCAGATCATGTGAACAACCTCATCAAGAAAGAAGACGAGGAAATTTCAAAACTTAGCGATGAAGAAAAAGAGAAACTGAAAGCTGATTTTGAAAAAGTTGTTCCGAAGGAAAAATATACCGTACAACTTGAAGCTATGGACAGCGATGCCGCGCCATTGATCATCACTCAGCCGGAATTTATGCGCAGAATGAAAGAAATGCAGCAAACCGGAGGCGGCGGAATGTTTGGAATGGGTAACATGCCCGAAATGTATAATCTGGTAGTAAATACCAATCATGCGCTGATTTCAGAAATTCTAAATACCAAAACCGAAAAGAAACAGGAACGTTTAATTAAGCAGTCCCTGGATCTTGCAAGGCTTTCTCAAAATCTTCTGAAAGGAGAAGAGTTAACCGCCTTTATTAAGCGAAGCTTTGAAATGGTAAAATAATAATAAGTTTCCATTGTTTAATTAGAAAACCGCTTCACTACATTATTGTGAAGCGGTTTTTTTATCTAAGAAAGTTCTTCTTAAACCTCATTTTTGGAACTCCGGCAAGTAATTTTCAGGAAAAGCTAATTATTCATTAGAATTTTTAGCTTGAAGGGGCAAGAATGTTCCTGAAGATCGTATTAAAGAAAGTAGGAATATCATATGGTTTAACAATAATATCATTCATTCCCGAAGAAATGATTTCTTCCCGCATTTCCTGAATTTCGACCGCTGTTAGAGCAATAACAGGCACTTCCTGGTTAAATTCCCTAATCTTTTGCGTAGTTTCCATTCCACTCATTCCGGGCATATTGACATCCATTAGAACAAGACCAAATGCTTCATTTTTCAGCTTTTCAATAGCTTCATACCCATCGCTGGCAACATCGCATATGAAATCTCTTTTTTCAAGAATTCTCCTTGTCACCACCTGGTTGATCCTGTTATCATCTACAATAAGAGCTTTCTTTAGAGCATTTTCTTCAGAAACATTTGCCCCTGCAGCTTCTGAAAAATCTTCCTCTATTTCCCCTTTTTCAAACCATATCTCAAAGCTAAAGACCGAACCCTCACCTTCCTTACTTTTCAGTTGAACTTCTGAACCAAAAAGATGCAGCAGGTTCTTCACAATAGGCAACCCAAGCCCGGTTCCCTGATAATTATAGTTGTTTGCCTTTAGCTGGGAAAATTCTTCAAAGATCTCCTGTTGCTTACTTTCAGGAATTCCCATTCCTGTGTCTCCCACTTCAAAATAAATAAGACATTTGTCGTCACTGCAGGTTTTACAGCTAACTTTGATCCAAACCTTCCCTCTTTCAGTAAACTTCACAGCATTCCCTATCAGGTTCATGATAATTTGAGAAAGCCGAACAGAATCGCCAATTAACTTCTTTGGAATATTTTCATCAATTTCCAGGTCTATAGAATTATTATTTTGATGACGCGAAAATTCAAATGATTTGATGATCCCTTTCAAAAGAACTTTTATATTAAATGGAGTATTTTCCAACTGAACAAGTTTGGATTCCATTTTATTCATTTGCAGTACATCGTTAATAAGTGCCAAGAGATAATCTGCCGAAAATTTAAGTGATTTTAAATCTTCTTCCTGCTTTTTGTTTTTATTGTCTTCCAGCAACAAAGAAGTAAGACCTACAACTCCATAAAGGGGGGTTCTTAATTCGTGGCTTACGGTAGAGAAAAAACGACTTTTTAGCATAGACAATCTTTCCGCTTCCTCCTTTGAGCGTAAAAGTTCCTGGTTATTCTCTTTTAATTTCCTGATGAGCTGTTTCCTGCTTCGGCTAATCCCAATTAGAAGAAAAATGAACAGTAAAAGCACCACAAGAGAAATCACCATTAGGGTAGTTATTTGCTGGGACTTTTCAATTACTGCATCTTTGTAGTGTTGTTCCCTCCTAGCAATTTCAAGATTTTCCCGGTACTGCTTTGTTTGAAAACGAGCCTGTGCCGTTTCCATTTGTTCCAGCTTCTCCTTCTCATACAACTCGGCATCCAGGAGTATATACTTATTTAAGGCATTATAAGCCTCTTCAAATTCGCCATTTTTGAAGAGCGCAGTGGCATAACCATCATAAGCAGTGGCAGCTTCAATGAGCAGGGAATCTTTTTCGGCTATTTCAATGGATTCTTTAAAATGCTTTTTGGCTTCCTCATATTTTCCCTTCCCTGAGTAATACATTCCAAAGAGGGAAGCGAGTTGTGCCTCAAGATATTTATCATCCATATCTTCTGAAAAATGCTTCACTTTCAGAAGATAAGGGTAAGCCTCTTCATATTCCTCCAGGTATAAATGCGTCCAGCCTTTGTTGAGAAGAGGAGTAGCGCTACTTTGAGGATTTTCTAAATTGGAAGAAATCTGTATCGCTTTATCATAGAATTCAAAGCCTCTTTCTATGGTAGCATCATTGGCAGTAAACATATTCCCCAAATTATTGTACGCCCACCAAAGAAGGGTATCATTCCCGCTCAGCTTGGCGTAGCGAAGTGCATTCTCATAACTATCTTTTGCTCTTAGGGTATCATATAAATCATCATAGTTAATGCCCAAATTGTTGTAACCATGATATAGATGATAGTAGTCATCATTATGTGCTGCCAGATCAATCATATCGAGGCTATATTGAATAGACTCGTGGTATTTATAATCATACAAGGCTTCTGTGGAGAGATCAAAAAGATGGACAATACTATCTTTGTAACCGGCTTCCTGAGATTGGGAAAAGCCAAGGCAAGAGCAATAGATGCTCCATAGCAGAATAGGAATTTTTTTACTCAATCTTGTACTATTAAGTTCAAGCCCAGGGGTACAGGCGAAGGGAAAGTTAATGATTTCTTAATTTATCCACAACATTAATGTATATCAATTCGCGAATCTAAAGCAAGTCCCGAAATATTTTTAATTTTTTAGAAGTTAATTTTACCAAATATTTAAGATTTATGGATTTTTTAGATTCGGACATTTACATTCGACTATGAAGGAAATTATAATATCAGAAAAAAGAGCTCTTCTTCCGCTGAAGGATGCAGAAATATATTTTTATCCTCATTTTCTCGCTGCTGAAGTGGCAGAAACATATTTCAACTTCCTCCTAAATAATATTCCATGGCAGCAGGATTCCATTAAAATCTTTGGAAAAACACATTTACAGCCACGACTTACTGCCTTATTTTCAAATAATGGAAAAGCATATACTTATTCAAATATTACGATGTACCCACAGGATTTTCCGAAGGATCTTTTGGCCTTAAAACAAAAACTTGAAATAGAGACAGAAGAAGAATTTACTACCTGCCTCGCAAATCTTTACCGCACGGGGAAGGACAGTATGGGCTGGCATGCAGATGATGAAAAAGAACTCGGTCGAAATCCCGCCATAGCTTCTGTGAGCCTGGGCGCGGAACGCTTCTTTCACCTCAAACACCGTAAGGACAAAAACGAACGCTACAAAATAAGGCTTCCCTCAGGAAGCCTTTTACTAATGAAAGGACCTACGCAACACCATTGGTTGCACCAGGTCCCTAAAACTTCCCGGCCACTGGAGCCGAGAATAAATTTGACATTTCGAAAACTCTAATTATTTTAATGCTTCGTTTAAAACTGTCGCGAGTCTAATTCCACCTTTCTGCAATTGTTCCCGAACTACCGGAAACCACTCATACATATACTCATACCCCAATTTTTCTCCAATCTCTACAGAGGCATAGGTTTTTTTGCTTAATTCCTTAGATTCATACATCCAGTCCAATATAGTACCTGATGCAATTTCTTTCACTTCACTTTTGGAAAGATCCTCTGCATTTTCTGCAAGTTCGGTATAGCTCATTTGGAAATCATTGATCATTTCACTGTCCCAAACGCGGTGAATGTTAGAACCGTCACCAAACCAGCGAACCTGGATGTCGTTTCCTCCTTTATCTTCTCCCCTGCCAGCATGAAAAGGCTGGTGCAGGTCTCCAATAAAATGCACGAGCATCTTTAGATAGAAAGCCTTGTCTTCCTTAGAAGATTTTTCATCCTCAAGCACTGATATTGATTTCTTAATTGCCTGTACCAGGTCACCTGCGGGATTCGCTTTTTCTTTAGAATATTCAGTTTCTCCTTTTTCAAGGTTCACATAGTGCCAGGGATTGAATTCCCTGTAGCGGGGATCGCTCTTAATATCATCGGCAAAGGTGGATACCAAAGCAAGACTTTCACCGTCAAGAATCTCATTGATCTTCTTTTTGGCCTTTTTTGAAAGGTATTGTTGAGCAATTTCACCGGTGGCACGATGGCCGGTTCTTCCCCAGTCTTCTTCCGAAGCAAAAGAAAATGATGAAATAAGAATGGCAACAACTAAAAACAGATTTTTCATTTTTTTCAAGATTTTGAGCGGCAAAGATATAAAACGAATCAATTATATTTCTTTCTCCGTTACATGAGCGGTCAAAAGTTATTCCATCGTTCTTTTTGAGGAACAATTTTTAAAGCAAAAAGAAATTTGTAACTTTAAAAGAAACTAAAAAAGGAATGGCTTTTATCTTACTGGAGGCCATTCTTTTTGATATAAAACCAAATTCTGCCTTTATGGATATCTTCCTTGAAAAACAATTTGTGAAAAGATGGTGGCTATTTATGTTTATTCTGGCAATAATAGTTGTTGGAGTGGGGACTGCGTACTATGCTACAATAAATGCTGAAGAAGCTACGGCAGTCATTGTTTCTATCGTAAGCTTAATCATTACTGTGCCACTTGTATTTGCATTATTATCTTTACGACTGGAAACACGTATTGATGAAAAAGGTGTCTTTACCCGGTTCCGGCCTTTCGGTTTTACCAGGAAATATTACAACTGGAATGAAATTGTAGATATCTATGTGAGAACCTACGATCCTTTAACAGAATATGGAGGATGGGGATTTCGGGGTATTGGCGGTAACAACAAAGCCTACAATGTCGCGGGAAACAAAGGCATCCAGGTGGTTCTAAAAAGTGGAGAAAAATTCCTCATAGGAACTCAAAAAACCGATGAAGCCAAAAAAGTAATAAGCCGCTACAGGAAAAACGATCATACCGCCCATGAAATATAATTTAATTTTGTTTTTTTTGTCCTTTTCTGCTTCAAAATCTTCAGCAGCTATAAAATGAGTTACAAAATCATATTTTCTGATATAGACGGTACTTTACTCAATAAAGAAAGAGAGCTGTCCTCCCTTACAAAAGAAGTCTTTCACCAACTAGATAAAGAAGTCCCGGTTATATTGATCTCCTCCAGGATGCCCAAGGCCATGCGGCACCTTCAGGATGAGCTTAAAATTGCGCACCAGCCTCTCATTTGTTACAATGGCGGCCTCGTCATAGTAAACGGCCAAACGGTGCACTCTACTGAAATTCCTCTGTCTACCGTAGAAATGCTTCATAAATTCAATGAAAATGGGGAATGTCATGTGAGCTTATATCACAATGATGAATGGTATGTCCCAAAAATGGATCATTGGGCAGAACGGGAGAAAAATAACACCAAAGTTGCTCCCACAGTTCGACCTGCCGTAGAGGTAATTGATAAATGGCAAAAGGAAACAAAGGGCGCTCATAAAATCATGTGCATGGGCGAAGAACACCAGGTAGACAAAATCTCGCGCTATCTTTCTGAAAATTTCGGCGAAAAATTACATTTATACCGCTCCAAACCTACATATCTTGAAATTGCCAGCAAAGAAGTTTCCAAACTTACCGGTATAAATATTCTTCTAAATGATCATTTTCACCTTAACCTGGAAGACGTTATTGCTTTTGGGGATAACTTTAATGATTACGAAATGCTAAAAGCAGTGGGAATGGGAATTGCTGTTGAAAATGCAAAACCTGAAATTCTTGAAATTGCCAAAGAGATTACGCAGCACGGAAAAGAAGACGGGGTAGCAAAAAGCCTTCAAAAGTTATTCGACCTTTCTTAAACCTTTCCGTCCTCTTATAAGAGTTTAAGAAAAATTGTATTTTGCCGCTCTTAAGCTATTAAACATGGAAAGCACCCCTGTATTCACCAATGATGCAATCGTCTTCGGACTATTAATGTTGTCACTGGGTTTCGTATTTCTCACATCATCCAAAAAAACAGGATTCTGGAGTAAATTTTACAAGGTCGTACCTGCACTATTAATGTGCTACCTCCTTCCTGCCATTCTTAATTCCCTTGGCATAATTTCAGATTCTACTTCTCAACTTTATTTTGTTGCCAGTCGTTATCTTTTACCGGCATCTTTGGTGCTTATGACTTTGAGTATCGATCTTAAAGCCATTTTCAATCTTGGGCCAAAAGCACTTATTATGTTCTTTACAGGAACAATTGGAATCGTAATAGGCGGCCCGTTAGCCATTCTTCTCATTTCGGCCATTTCTCCTGAAACAGTAGGTGGCGTTGGTCCTAATGCTATATGGCGTGGCTTGTCTACCCTTGCCGGAAGCTGGATTGGCGGTGGTGCCAACCAGGCAGCCATGCTTGAAATCTACGAATATAATCCTGAAAGGTATGGTGGTATGGTACTCGTAGATATCGTAGTAGCCAACCTGTGGATGGCCATTGTTTTAATGGGAATAGGAAAAAGTGATCGAATTGATAACTGGTTAAGATCTGACACCAGTGCAATTACAAAATTAAAAGAAAAAGTTTCAGCCTATGCTGAAAGTGTTACCAGGAATCCCTCCCTTGCAGATTATATGATCATGCTGGCTATTGCTTTTGGTGCCGTGGGAATCGCACATTGGGGTTCCGAAGTTATATCTGCATTCCTTTCTGCTAATTTTGATGCAATCAATGACAGCAAGTCTGCAATGTCATCCTTTTCTTCAACCTTTTTCTGGATGATCACCATAGCGACAGCCATTGGGATCGCACTTTCTTTTACAAAAGCAAAAGAATACGAAGGCGCCGGTGCCAGTAAACTGGGAAGCATTTTCATATACATTCTTGTCGCCACCATTGGTATGAAAATGGATCTTGAGATGGTTTTTGAAAACCCGGGCTTGATTGCCATAGGTTTGGTTTGGATGGCCATTCACGCCGGACTTCTAATAGGAGTTGCCAAGCTTATTAAAGCTCCTTATTTTTTCCTGGCAGTGGGAAGCCAGGCCAACGTGGGAGGGGCTGCTTCGGCTCCAGTGGTAGCAGCAGCTTTTCACCCTTCTCTCGCCACCGTGGGAGTTCTCCTTGCAGTATTTGGATACGTCGTGGGAACTTATGGCGCTATCTTATGTACTATTTTAATGCAAATGGCTTCGGCTGCATAGTGAAAAAAGAGATTTTTTTGTCATATTTGCCCCCGATTACCTATCTCAAAAAAATGAAAAAATTCAGCTTATTTTTAATTAGTATTTTATGTCTTGCCGCATGTTCAAGCGAAGAGACAAATCTTAGCATCAATGGAAAAGTAGAAGGTCTTAAAAAAGGGACTTTGTACCTTCAAAAAATTGAAGATACCACCCTGGTTTCAATAGACTCTGTTAAGGTGGAAGGAGATCCTGTTTTTAACTTTGAAACATATATTGAAAGTCCGCAGGTGTATTACCTTTACCTCGATAAAGTAGATGGATCAGAATATAATGACCGCATCACCTTTTTCGCTGAACCGGATGAGATGACCATTAATACTTCCTTAAAGAATTTTGAAGCCGATGCTGTTATAGAGGGTTCAAAAAACCAGGAGAAGCTGGCAGATTACCGCAAAATGATGAAAAGGTTCAACGACAGGAATCTGGAGCTTATCCAGGCCAACCTCCAGGCACAACAGGAAGAAAACGAAGAAGCCATGCAGGCCGCAAATGAGGAATATGAAGGCCTCATCAAGAGAAGATATTTATACACTGTAAATTTTGCCATCAACAACAAAGACATGGAAGTAGCTCCATACCTCGCTATTTCTGAAGTTTACGATGCAAACATCAAATACCTGGACACCATTTACAAATCGCTCTCTCCCGAAATTAAAGATTCTAAATACGGGCAAAGCCTTTCAGAGTTCCTGAAGGAAAGAAGGAAGATGGAGAAATTAAATGAAGTTTCCAGCGAGTCTTCCGAAGAAAACCTTTAAAAAATGCCATTTTTGGCGACTTTCATATCCCGCCTTTGCGCGGGATAATTTTTTTCAAATGCCAGCCGTCTAAAGGTTTAATATTTTCTTAGGAGCATATGGGAGAGGATTTTTCTAATTTGGGAAAAAACCAGCATATGTCCAAAAAAGTAAAAATTGATAAGGAATACGATTTTATTTGCGTAGGTGGTGGCATCATGAGTGCCACGCTTTCTTTAATGCTGAAACTACTTGACCCCAATCTTAAAATCATCATTTTTGAAAGACTGGATGAAGTGGCGCAGGAAAGCTCGGCTGCACCAAATAATGCAGGAACGGGACATTCGGCTTTTTGCGAGCTCAATTACACTCCCGAAAAAGAAGACGGCAGTATTGATATCTCCAAGGCAAAAAGGATCTTTGAAGAATTTGAAATTTCAAAACAATTCTGGTCGTACCTGGTAAAAAACGGAATGATCAAGGATCCGCAGTCGTTTATCCATACAAATCCGCATCACGCATGGGTTCCGGGAGAAAGAAATTCAATTTTTCTGAAGAAGAGATATGAAGCCATGACTTCTCATTTTATGTTCGAAAACATGGAATTTTCCGAAGATCATGAAATTCTGAAAAAGTGGTTTCCACTCATCATGGAAAATCGTGATGGCGGTGAAAGAATGGCAGCCACCCGAATGGAACTGGGAACCAGCGTCAATTTTGGCAGCCTCACAAAGCAATACCTGGAGATATTAAAAAATGAATTTGATGTTCCTGTTTTAACTCAGCACGAAGTACTTGATGTTGATCCCGGAAGGCAGGCTGAATGGCTTATGGAAGTGAGGGATCGCAACACAGGAGATAAAAAGTATTATGATGCAGAGCATGTATTCATAGGTGCCGGTGGCGGCGCACTACCCCTGCTTCAAAAGGTGGAAATCAACGAAAAAGACGGTTACGGCGGATTTCCTATTAGCGGACAGTGGTTATTCTGCAAGAATGAGGAAATTATAAAGCAGCACGACGGAAAGGTCTACAGCAAAGCTGGCGTTGGCACTCCGCCAATGTCTGTGCCGCACCTTGATACTCGCTACATCAATGGCAAAAAAGAGCTTATGTTTGGCCCTTTTGCGGGCTTTAGCACGAAATTTTTAAAAGAAGGCTCCCGCACAGATCTTCCAAAATCTATTAATTTAAAGAACATCCCTTCAATGTGGGGTGTCTTTTGGCACAATCTTGATCTTACAAAGTACCTCATTGAGCAGGTAAGTATGAGCCACTCAGACAGGGTTGAAGAGCTACGGGCATTTATTAAAGATGCCAAACCTGAAGACTGGGAACTACAGGTAGCAGGGCAACGGGTACAAATCATTAAAAGGGACAAAGAACAGGGCGGTGTCCTGGAATTTGGAACAGATGTGATTCATAATAAAGATGGCTCTATAACAGCACTTCTTGGTGCCTCACCGGGAGCATCAGTAGCAGTAAAAATTATGCTGGACGTACTGGAAATCGTGTTTCCGGAAAAATTAAAAAGCAAAGACTGGGAAGAAAAACTTTCTGACATGATACCTTTCTGGAATAAGGATGTCGAAAATCACAAAGAGGAATTTCTTGCCGTTCAAAAGGATACTTCACAAATTTTACAGCTGGAGGCCGTGCATTAGCACATACAGGCCTAATCCACAAGACAAACCCTAATTCTTCCTCGAGGCGGAGGAATATGTACAGGGTTCCAAAAAGGGTATTTTGAATGGGGTTTTTGCTGGCTTCTTGTCCCTCGTTTCAGGTCAACAAAAAAGCTTCCAAAGGGAAGCTTTTAATTTAGAGCCGATGGAGGGACTCGAACCCACGACCTGCTGATTACAAATCAGCTGCTCTAGCCAGCTGAGCTACATCGGCCAGTATTATTTACAAAGAATTCACTTTCTCTACTAAAACAGTGGCTTTAGCTTCCAGTTCCTTTTGTATTGATTTAAAATGTTGTTGCTTATTTTCAACATCTTTTTGATTCATTTTTGCGATCAACTCATCAAAATCTGAAATTGCTTCATCAACAATCGCTTCAGATTTTGTGGGATCTTCGTCTGGGTTTGCAACCTGATGCAGGTAAGCTGCTTCAATAATATCACCCATTACGTAATTGATATCCCTTTTAAGTGTTCTTCTGTTTGCCATTTTCAATGCAAGATTTTATCAGCTGCGAATTTACGTTTTTTCCCGACTCAACAACACTTTCAGGAAAAAATTTTTTCAGCCTTTAAAAGTGACAAAATTTCGTGGCGTTTCATATAATGTTACCTCAAGCTCAAGGCGTGCTGCCAGCTTTTCCCTTAGCTTTCTCCAAATCACGATGGAAATATTCTCTGCCGTGGGATTAAGATTTCTAAATTCAGGCACCTCCACATTCAGGTTTTTATGATCAAAAGGAACTTCCACCTCTTCGTAAATAAGATCTTTTAACTTCTTTAGATCCATTACAAAACCTGTTTCCTCATCAATTTCACCGGTAACAGCAACTATAAGTTCATAATTATGCCCATGATAATTTGGATTACTGCATTTTCCAAACACTTCCATATTCTTTTCATCACTCCAGTCCTTTTGGAAGAGCCGATGCGCGGCATTAAAATGAGCTTTTCTGTTTACGGTGACCTTCATTAGCTAATGTGTTTATAGTACTTATCAAAAATGATTTTAAACCATTCGGTATAAATCTCAGGATTCTCAGCCATATCCTTCTGCAGGTCTTCTAAAGAAACCCATTTCCAGGCTGCTACTTCATCGGGATTAAGATTTGGTTCCCCGGTAAAATTACCTACGAGAATGTGATCAAACTCATGTTCGGTAAGGCCATTATCAAAAGGAGCTTTATAAATAAAGGAAATGGTGTCCTTAAGATCTGTTGAAAAGCCCATTTCTTCCTGCAGCCTTCTTTTTCCGGCAGCAATATTGCTCTCTCCTTCCCGCTGATGGCTGCAGCAGGTGTTGGTCCAGAGGCCGGGGGAATGATATTTCCCCAACGCCCTTTGCTGGATCATAAGCTCGTTATTCTCATTAAACACAAAAACCGAAAAAGCCCTGTGCAGCAGCGCCTTTTCATGAGCTTCCATCTTGGGCATTAATCCTATTTGCTCATCTTTCTCGTTGACCAGTATAACTTTTTCTTCTTCCATTTCAAATTTTGAAGCTCAAAAGTACGAAAACATGGCCGAATTATACACACGGGCATTCATGAAAACCATCTAATCTCGGTTAAACGGAAACCCTTAAATCAATTACATTTAATTATCTTTGCAGCCTTAAATTGTACTATGAAATTTTCAGAAGAAATCAAGCGAAGACGAACCTTCGGAATCATCTCTCACCCTGATGCCGGTAAAACCACCCTTACCGAAAAGCTGTTGCTCTTTGGAGGGGCGATCCAGGAAGCCGGCGCCGTAAAATCTAACAAGATCAAAAAAGGCGCGACCAGTGACTTTATGGAGATTGAACGCCAAAGAGGGATTTCTGTTGCAACTTCGGTGCTTGGTTTTGAATACAAGGATATTAAGATCAACATTCTCGATACTCCCGGTCACAAGGATTTTGCTGAAGATACTTTTAGAACCTTAACTGCAGTTGACAGCGTTATTGTGGTAATTGACGTTGCAAAAGGGGTTGAAGAGCAAACCGAAAAGCTCGTGGAAGTCTGCCGCATGCGGAATATTCCCATGATCGTTTTTATCAATAAGCTTGACCGTGAGGGAAAAGATGCTTTTGAATTGCTGGACGAAATAGAACAAAAATTAAATCTTACGGTTACTCCTTTAAGCTTCCCAATTGGAATGGGTTATGATTTTAAAGGGATCTACAACATCTGGGAACAGAACGTGAACCTTTTTACCGGAGACCCGAGAAAAGATATTGAGGAAACGGTGGAAATTTCAGATCTGTCTTCAGAAGAACTCGATGAGCTGATTGGCAACAAAGCTGCCGATACCTTGCGGGACGAATTGGAGCTGGCGCAGGGAGTTTATCCTGAATTTGATAAACAGGCGTACCTCGACGGAAATCTGCAACCGGTATTCTTCGGATCTGCGCTTAATAATTTTGGAGTACGTGAGTTGCTGGATTGCTTCATTAAGATTGCACCCACTCCACGGGCTAAAGACAGTGACACGAGAAAGGTACAACCCGATGAAAAAGATTTTACCGGTTTTGTTTTCAAGATCCACGCAAATATGGATCCTAAACACCGGGACAGGCTGGCTTTTATAAAAATTGTTTCCGGAAAATTTGAAAGAAACACGCCTTACCTGCACGTACGTCACAATAAAAAATTAAAATTCTCCAGCCCAAATGCCTTTTTTGCTGAAAAAAAGGAAATTGTAGATGTATCTTATCCCGGAGATATCGTGGGGCTTCACGATACCGGTAACTTTAAAATTGGCGATACGCTTACCGAAGGAGAAAATTTGCAATACCGCGGAATTCCAAGTTTTTCACCGGAACATTTCCGGTACATTAACAACGCCGATCCCATGAAGTCCAAACAACTGGAAAAAGGGATCGATCAATTAATGGATGAAGGAGTCGCGCAGCTTTTTACTCTGGAATTGAATGGCCGAAAGGTGATTGGAACTGTAGGCGCCCTGCAGTTTGAGGTAATTCAGTACAGGCTGGAGCACGAATATGGCGCAAAATGTACCTACGAAAACCTGAACGTTCATAAAGCCTGCTGGGTGGAACCAAATGACCCGAAAAACGAAGAATTTTTAGATTTTAAAAGAGTAAAATCCAAATTTTTAGCAAAAGACAAACAGGGACAGTTGGTATTTTTGGCAGATTCTGCTTTTTCGCTTCAAATGACGCAACAGAAATATCCATCTATTAAATTCCATTTTACTTCAGAATTTTAAACAGGAATAATTATAATAATTTATGGAATAAGTCCCAAAAATGACATTTTTGGGATTTATTTTCCCATTCTTTCCTCAAGAAAAACAGGAGCTTTTCTTTGGTAAAATTCAATAAGCTCGAGGAGTTTTTCCTTCCGAAGCAGGTTCTTAAAACCGGAAGTTTCTGTACAGAAATAGACAAAATTCTTGATTTCTGTCTGCGGAATCTTGAGGTCTATCACAAAGAATTTTTCAGGTAAAGCATTCATCCCGTCAATTACAAGATTGTCCAGATCCTGGTTCTCTTTTGCTTTTTGCAGCATCTTGATCTTTCCGTTAAGGGTATTTAAAATCCCATCAAGGCTTACCGTCACCTGACCTCGTTTTTGTACCCCGCCAGCTGTGAACAGTTTTCGCTCAATGGAAGTTGGCAAAGGTTTATCAGACATACCAAAACCCATATCTGCCTGCGTAAATGTAGGAATATTGGAAATATCTTCCTTTAAATTTCCTGAAAGATCAATATTACTGATCTTTACTTCAGCCAGTTCGTTGACATTCTCCTTCAACCAGATATTCAAAAAGCCGTTTTTAAAGACTTCTTCTGAAACTGTTACTTTTACAGATTCGTACTGCACCGAAGAAAACAGCAGACTGTCATTCACCGCCGCCTCGATTTCAAATTCCCCCGAAGGAGCATTTACGGTTCCGGTTTCGCGGGTAATATTTATGATATTGATGTAAATATCAGAAAGGTCAGAATCTGAATGAATTTTTCCCTTTAGAAGCGCGGTTTCCTGAGCAAATGATGGTATACTACCTACAAGGAAGAAAAGAAGAAAAGCTTTTTTGATCATTTTCTAATCCTTTCGGGAGTCAAAACTTTTCCTTCCGAAGAGGAGTTCGAAAAATAATTTAAAATCTGAAATGAGGCTCCAAAGTGGATATTGGAAGGTGGCAGGTTTGTTCTTCTCAAAGAAAGCATGACCTATCCAGGCGAAGCCGTAACCTACAAGCGGAAAAAAGATCCATTCCCATCCCCAGCCGTAAAAAATTGCCAGGAACAACAGCACAAAAACGAGAAATGTTCCTGTAAAATGTAATATTCGGCTGATTTTATTCTGATGCTCGGTGAGGTAGAACTTGTAGAATTCGCTGTAGGTTTTTATGCGATCTGCCATTTTAGAAAAAGTTAATGCGGCGTTGAAATTATAGATTTTTTAAATACTCTTTCTATTTAACCTAATAAATACAGGAATATTGTCCAATTTCTTAAAACTCCTTCTTTTCTTGCTTTTTTGTTCAGAATAAGAAGTATTTCGAAGTTTTTCTTCTGCTGATCATTCTTCTAAACAGAGAGCTTGAAGAATTTCCTCCAAAGAAGATTTTTCTTTGCTTAATAAAAGCCCTTTTTCGTAATCCTTACAGACTTTTTTCTTCTCGGCTTTTGTCAGCTTTCTTCCATGGTATGACGCGATGGGTGGTGTTCTGTATAATTCTGTTTTAAATGTAACCGCAGTTGTGTTTGAAGGTGATTTCGAATTTCGATATTTCTTCATCCTGGCAAAGGACCTGTAGACATAGGCTTTGCCGTACTTAGGTTTTAGCTCAAGTACTTTGTCAAAATCTTGAATTGCGGACCCGTATTGAGAATCGTTTATTTTTGCCGTTCCCCTGGCAAAATATCCCTGAACAAACAAGGTGTCGTGATCAATGCTTTTTGAATACTCTGCAATGGCATCCTTGTACTTTTCAGCCTGATCAAATCTTCTGCCGTTATTGTAATGCAAGATGATTTGAGCCTCATCCTTTTCATTTGATCCCGTAATTTCACCAGACTGAACAGTATCCTGTAAAGAGTGGTTTTTGATGGATTGGCCATTTACAGCACCACCGCAAAAAATTAACGCTAAACCTAAAAATATATATTTCACCGAATAAAAAGTACCATCTTAATCTACGAGAATTCTATAAACCCCATCCTGCTCATCAAGTCCAAATTCTGTCTCGATTCTTACCTCATTATATCTCGTAAAATTACAGCAATCGTCGGTTACCCTTTCTGCATCAACGTATAATGTAACCATTCTTTCAGAATCCAGTTCAAGTGCAATATTTGTCACTCCTGATTCCCATCCTATGGAAGCAATTTGAATTAAATTCACCTCATTTTCATCAATAAAAGTATAGGCTATATTGTCATCATCATTTAAATTATTGATTTCTATCTGTGAGGGTGTATAGGTTCCATTGGTAAATAGATTTTCACCTGTAGCACTGTCAACTAATTCAAAAATGAAAGAAACTGGCGGGGTAGTACATGACAAATCCTCGCATTCCTGATCGGTTGCGCAACTTTGTAAAAGCAGAAACATAGCAAAAAATAATCTGATAAAAATTTTCATAAGGCTTGTTGGTTTCGTTTTAGTTTAAAATATGGTTATAAAAATCTATTTTCTGCACTTTCGGATCTTTCTATATCGATTTTCATTTGATAAAGATCAAATCCCGGTGCCCAGTAATCTTTTTCAATCTTTTCAAGTAGGAAACCCTGCTTTTCATAGAACCTGTACACCACCTGCGTTGTTCTTACCTGGATCTTGCTTATCTCCCAATTCTTTTTTATTTCTCCAATTCTATAACGTGTAAGTTTTGTACCCACGCCTTTGCCATGCCATTCGGGATGAATCATTCCCCAGGAAATTCTCGCTGTTTTCCCATTTTCAAAGCCGTAATTGAATCCGCCTGAACCAATTATCGTCTTAGCTTCTTCAATAATAAAATAATTCTGCGAATCACGCTCTAAATATTGCAAGAAATCCTGTTCTTCGGAAGGAACAAAGAATTCAGGCGTATTTAGTCTCAGGATATTTATTAATGCCTGCCGGTCTTTAGCTTCGTATTTTCTTATTTTCATACAGAATCAGATGAAAAAACCCGAAAATAGATTTCCGGGTTTGTTGCTGGTCACTTTTCAAATACATTTCAAAAAATAGTCGTGAAATGTCATTTTTGAAAGATTAGGCCTGTCCTGTAGGTCCAAAATTTAACGGCAATGGAGCCTGTTCGTAATCTTTTATCTCGCCATGTGCTTTTTCAAAACGTTTAACGTTGTCCCCAAGGGCTTTTAGCAACCTTTTGGCGTGCTGCGGGGTAAGAATGATCCTGGACTTCACTTTGCTCTTGGGAGTGCCTGGCATGATGCTTACAAAGTCAACTACGAATTCGGAAACTGAATGGTTAATGATCGCCAGATTGGAATAGGTGCCTTCGGCCACTTTTTCATCCAGTTCTATATTTATCTGTCCTTTTTTGGATTTTTTCTCTTCACTCATAATAGTATAATATTTTATTCATTCATAAAAATAGAAAAATCCCGATGATTATCGGGATTTAAAGGCCTTAATAAAAATCAGGGCCACAATTGCAGCCCTGAGATTTATTCTTAGTTATAATTTACTTCCTGCTTTTTCTCAAGCATTTCGTCAAATTCTTCTTTAGAACCTACAATGATGTCATCATATTCTCTCATACCGGTACCGGCAGGAATTCTATGTCCTACAATAACATTTTCTTTAAGTCCTTCAAGTGTATCAACTTTACCACTTACCGCTGCTTCGTTCAGTACTTTTGTAGTTTCCTGGAAGGAAGCTGCCGAGATAAATGACTTGGTTTGAAGTGACGCTCTTGTAATACCCTGAAGAACCGGTGTCGCAGTTGCGGCAGTCACGTCTCTTGCAGTTACAAGATTCTTGTCTTCCCTTCTTAACAGAGAGTTTTCATCTCTTAGTTCTCTAGGAGAAACAATTTGTCCAGGTTTTAAATTTTCGGAGTCACCGGCGTCATCTACCACTTTCATTCCAAAAATTGCATCATTTTCTTCGATGAAATCTGATTTATGAACCAGCTGGTTCTCGAGGAAAATAGTATCTCCCGGATCTACCACTCTTACTTTACGCATCATTTGTCTCACCACTACTTCAAAGTGCTTATCATTGATCTTCACCCCTTGTAGTCGGTAAACTTCCTGCACTTCATTCACAAGATACTGTTGTACAGCACTTGGTCCTTTGATACTCAAAATATCTTCAGGAGTTACAGAACCATCAGAAAGCGGCATACCTGCACGAACATAATCGTTCTCCTGAACCAGGATCTGGTTAGAAAGTTTCACAAGATACTTCTTAACTTCTCCCAGTTTAGATTCAACGATGATCTCACGGTTACCACGCTTGATTTTTCCGAAGGAAACAACACCATCAATTTCACTTACTACAGCAGGGTTAGACGGGTTACGCGCTTCGAATAGCTCGGTTACACGTGGAAGACCACCGGTAATGTCACCAGACTTAGATGATTTACGCGGAATCTTCACAAGGATCTTCCCTACCTTGATCTTCTCGTCGTTGTCTACCATAAGGTGAGCTCCAACCGGAAGGTTATAAGAACGAATCACTTCATCCTTCTTACCTAAGATCTGTAAAGTTGGGATAAGCTTTTTGTTTCTAGATTCAGAAATCACTTTTTCCTGGAATCCTGTCTGCTCATCAATTTCTACCTGGTAAGTAACACCCTGTTCGATATTCTCGTAACGGATCTTACCGGCAAATTCTGAAATGATCACCCCGTTATATGGATCCCATTGGCAAACAACGTCATCTTTGGAAATAGTATCTCCATTCTTGATGAATAGTTGTGAACCATATGGAATGTTGCTTGTACTCAGCACGATTCCAGATTTAGGATCTTTCAGTTTTAATTCTGAAGTCCTGGAGATCACGATTTCTGCCTCACCACCGTCGGGAGCTTCTCCCTGAACGGTTTTAAGATCTTCAATCTCTGCAACCCCGTTGAACTTGGCGATCAATTTATTTTCTTCAGAAATGTTTCCTGCAATACCACCCACGTGGAAGGTACGCAAGGTAAGCTGTGTACCCGGTTCTCCAATAGACTGGGCAGCTACAACTCCAACCGCTTCACCTTTCTGAACCGTTTTACCGGTTGCAAGGTTACGGCCATAACATTTCACACAAATACCCTTTTTGGCTTCACATGCAAGTGCTGAACGTACTTCCACGCTTTCAATTGGGGCGTTGGTAATTTTCTTAACACAATCTTCATCGATCTCCTCTCCCGAAGAAACAAGTAATTCATTGGTGATAGGATCGTACACATCGTGTAACGCCGTTCTACCAAGAATTCTCTCTCCAAGAGATTCCACGATCTCTTCATTCTTTTTCAATGGAGCAACATCTACTCCTCTTAAAGTTCCACAATCTTCTTCATTTACAATTACATCCTGTGAAACATCTACGAGACGACGGGTCAAATAACCTGCATCGGCAGTTTTAAGAGCCGTATCGGCAAGACCTTTACGTGCACCGTGAGTAGAGATAAAGTATTCAAGAATCGAAAGACCTTCCTTAAAGTTGGAAAGAATCGGGTTCTCAATAATTTCCCCTCCACCAGAGTTGGATTTTTTAGGCTTCGCCATCAATCCTCGCATACCGGTTAACTGACGGATCTGTTCTTTAGATCCCCTCGCACCGGAGTCAAGCATCATATACACAGAGTTGAACCCTTGGTTATCCTCACGAATACGCTTCATTGCCAATTCGGTTAGACCGGCATTGGTAGACGTCCAGATATCAATTACCTGGTTGTAACGCTCGTTGTTGGTAATAAGACCCATATTATAGTTTCCTATAATACCTTCCACCTGCTCGTTGGCTTCAGCAATCATAGACTGCTTCTCTTCAGGAATAATAATATCACCTAAGCTGAAAGACAGTCCACCTCTAAATGCGAATCCATATCCAAGTCCTTTGATCTGATCAAGGAATTCTGCAGTTTCAGGTACGCTGGTTACTTTCAGGATATTACCAATAATATCACGAAGTGACTTTTTGGTTAGTACCTCATTAATGTAACCTGCTTTTTCAGGAACTGTCTGGTTGAACAATACTCTACCTACAGTAGTTTCAATGATTTGATATACAAGCTCACCTGCTTCGTTAAAATCTTTTGCGCGTATCTTGATAATAGCATTAAGATCTACTTTCTTCTGGTTGTAAGCGATGTTCACTTCTTCCGCAGAATAAAAAGTCAATCCTTCACCTTTCACAGGAACTTCTGGAGTAGATTTTCTAGGTTTGGTCATATAATAAAGACCCAAAACCATATCCTGAGATGGTACTGTAACCGGAGATCCGTTTGCAGGGTTCAAAATGTTGTGAGAAGCCAACATTAGAAGCTGTGCTTCCAAAATTGCTTCAGGTCCAAGAGGTAAGTGAACTGCCATCTGGTCACCATCGAAATCGGCGTTGAATGCAGTACAAACCAATGGATGCAACTGTATCGCTTTCCCTTCAATAAGTTTAGGCTGGAATGCCTGTATACCCAATCGGTGAAGCGTAGGAGCACGGTTAAGCAATACAGGGTGTCCTTTTAAAACATTTTCAAGAATATCCCATACTACAGGCTCTTTTTTATCTATAATCTTTTTAGCAGATTTTACAGTTTTCACAATACCTCTTTCGATCAACTTTCTGATCACGAAAGGCTTGTAAAGCTCGGCTGCCATGTTCTTTGGAAGACCACATTCAAACAATTTTAATTCCGGACCAACAACAATTACCGAACGAGCAGAATAATCCACACGCTTACCAAGTAAGTTTTGACGGAAACGTCCCTGCTTACCTTTCAATGAATCTGAAAGTGATTTAAGCGGCCTGTTTGAATCTGTTTTTACTGCTGAAGATTTTCTTGTGTTGTCGAACAACGAATCCACAGATTCCTGCAGCATACGTTTTTCGTTACGAAGAATTACTTCAGGAGCTTTGATCTCCATTAATCTCTTCAAACGGTTGTTACGAATAATTACACGACGGTAAAGATCGTTCAAATCTGAAGTTGCGAAACGTCCACCATCAAGTGGCACCAAAGGACGTAATTCCGGCGGAATGATTGGGATTACTTTCATAATCATCCATTCCGGACGGTTCTCGCGGTTCTTGTTTGCATCACGAAGCGCCTCTACAACCTGAAGTCTCTTAAGAGCTTCAGTCTTACGTTGTTTTGAAGTTTCGTTATTTGCTTTGTGTCTTAATTCATAAGAAAGTGAATCAAGATCTATACGTTGCAGAATTTCAATAAGACATTCTGCCCCCATTTTTGCGATAAATTTATTTGGATCGTTGTCATCCAAATAAAGGTTTTCCTGCGGAAGAGTATCCAGGATATTCAGGTATTCTTCTTCAGTAAGGAAATCCATTTTCTTTAAAGGTTCTCCCTCTTCATTCTTGGCAATACCCGGCTGAATTACTACATATCTTTCGTAGTATATGATCATATCCAACTTTTTGGAAGGAAGACCAAGCAGGTATCCAATCTTGTTTGGTAACGAACGGAAATACCAGATGTGCGCAACAGGAACTACCAGGTTGATATGCCCCACGCGGTCTCTACGTACTTTCTTTTCGGTTACCTCTACACCACACCTATCGCAAACGATCCCCTTATAACGGATTCTTTTATATTTACCACAAGCACATTCATAATCCTTTACAGGACCAAAAATACGCTCACAGAAAAGTCCGTCACGCTCAGGTTTATGTGTACGATAATTGATAGTTTCCGGCTTTAAAACTTCCCCACGAGACTCAGCCAAAATAGACTCAGGTGAAGCTAAACCAATAGAGATCTTGTTAAACCTCTGTACTGTATTCTTATCATTGTTTCTAGCCATAATAATGGTGCTATCTAATTATTGTAAATTTTGCAGTGCGTCGCGTGAACAACGCACCGCAGAATTTTTATTCTTCTAATCTAATATCTAATCCCAGACCTTTCAGTTCGTGCATAAGTACGTTGAAAGATTCAGGTAGTCCCGGCTCTGGCATAGGCTCTCCTTTTACGATAGATTCGTAAGTTTTAGCCCTTCCTATAACATCATCAGACTTCACAGTTAAGATTTCACGCAGGGTAGCAGAAGCACCGTATGCTTCAAGTGCCCAAACCTCCATCTCACCAAAACGTTGACCACCAAATTGCGCTTTACCACCAAGTGGCTGCTGTGTGATCAATGAGTACGGCCCAATAGAACGTGCGTGCATCTTATCGTCAATCATATGCCCTAGTTTAAGCATGTAGATCACACCAACAGTTGCCGCCTGGTCAAATCTATCTCCAGTTCCACCATCATATAAATGAGTATGTCCGAATCTAGGGATACCAGCACTATCTGTCAATTCATTGATCTGGTCAATAGTAGCACCATCAAAAATTGGAGTCGCGTATTTCTTCCCTAATTTTTGACCGGCCCATCCAAGAACGGTTTCATAAATCTGACCAATGTTCATACGTGAAGGTACCCCAAGAGGGTTCAACACGATATCAACAGGAGTACCATCTTCAAGGAACGGCATATCTTCCTGTCGCACAATACGTGCCACAATACCTTTGTTCCCGTGACGTCCTGCCATTTTATCTCCCACTTTTAGCTTACGCTTCTTGGCGATATAGATCTTAGCAAGTTTTATAATTCCGGATGGCAATTCATCTCCTACAGAAATAGTAAATTTCTCTCTTCTTAAGTTACCCTGAAGATCATTCTCCTTAATTTTATAATTATGAAGAAGATCTGCAACCAAAGCATTTAAATGATCATCGGTAGTCCATGTACCCTGAGTTAAATGCGCATAATCATCTACAGCATGTAACATCTTTTGAGTATACTTCTTACCTTTTGGAAGAACTTCTTCTCCTAGATCATTCTGAACACCCTGAGCTGTTTTTCCTCCAATAATGGCAAATAACTTTTCAACCAATTCAGATTTAAGAACAGCGAATTTTGCTTCATATTTCTTCTCAAGAGCTGCTACATCTTCTTTATCCTGAGCTCTTTTACGCTTATCTTTAATTGCACGGGCAAATAACTTTTTGTTAATTACCACTCCGCTCAATGAAGGAGAAGCTTTTAAAGAAGCATCTTTTACATCACCCGCCTTATCACCAAAGATTGCTCTAAGAAGTTTTTCTTCAGGAGTTGGATCACTTTCTCCTTTTGGAGTAATTTTTCCAATCAAAATATCACCAGGCTTCACTTCTGCCCCAACGCGAATCATTCCATTCTCATCAAGATCTTTAGTCGCCTCTTCGGATACGTTTGGAATATCATTGGTCAATTCTTCATTACCCAATTTAGTATCCCTTACTTCCAGTGAATATTCGTCAATATGAATAGAAGTGAAAATATCATCTCTAACCACTTTTTCAGAAATCACGATCGCATCCTCAAAGTTATACCCTTTCCAAGGCATGAAGGCAACCTTCATGTTTCTACCTAAAGCAAGTTCACCTGCCTCGGTAGCATATCCCTGACAAAGTACCTGTCCTTTAGAAACTCTGTCACCTACTCTTACGATAGGCTTTAAGTTAATGGAAGTACCCTGGTTGGTTTTTCTGAATTTTACAAGCTCATAAGTTTTAGAATCTGAATCGAAGCTTACCATTCGCTCTTCTTCAGTTCTGTCATACTTGATAGTAATCTTTTGAGCGTCTACATATTCTACAGTTCCTTCTCCTTCAGCATTGATCAATACTCTGGAATCTGTAGCAACCTGTCTTTCCAGTCCGGTACCAACAATTGGAGAGTCTACTCTCAACAAAGGTACAGCCTGGCGCATCATGTTTGATCCCATCAACGCACGGTTGGCATCATCATGTTCCAAAAATGGAATTAATGAGGCCGATATTGAAGCGATTTGGTTTGGTGCCACATCCATATAGTGAACCTGCGATGGCTCAACAACAGGAAAATCCCCTTCTTCCCTAGCGATAACCCGGTCAGATTGAATGGTTCCGTCTTCACCCATTGCAATGTTGGCCTGAGCAATCATCTTTTCTTCTTCCTCTTCGGCACTTAGATACCTTGGCTCTTCGTCAATATTCACTTTCCCGTTAAGAACCTCACGATAAGGAGTCTCAATGAATCCCATTCCGTTTACTTTTGCATAAACAGAAAGCGAAGAGATCAAACCAATATTTGGTCCTTCAGGAGTTTCAATAGGACACAACCTTCCGTAGTGTGTATAGTGAACGTCACGCACCTCAAACCCTGCTCTCTCTCTTGAAAGTCCGCCAGGTCCAAGAGCCGAAAGACGACGCTTGTGAGTAATTTCAGCAAGTGGATTCGTTTGGTCCATGAACTGAGACAACTGGTTTGTTCCGAAGAAAGAATTGATCACAGAAGATAACGTCTTCGCGTTGATCAAATCAATTGGGGTAAACACTTCATTATCACGAACGTTCATACGCTCACGAATCGTACGCGCCATACGAGCCAAACCAACACCAAACTGCTGAGAAAGCTGCTCTCCTACTGTTCTAACACGACGGTTAGACAAGTGGTCGATATCATCGATCTCTGCCTTAGAGTTGATAAGCTCAATAAGATATTTTACGATGGTAATGATATCCTCCCGGGTAAGCACCTGCTTATCCATAGCGATATCAAGACCTAATTTTTTGTTCATTCTGTAACGTCCAACTTCACCTAAATTGTAACGCTGATCTGAAAAAAACAATTTGTCAATAATTCCGCGTGCAGTTTCTTCATCTGGCGGTTCTGCATTACGAAGTTGACGATATATGTGCTCAACCGCCTCTTTTTCGGAGTTGGTTGGATCTTTTTGTAATGTGTTGTGGATAATCGCATAATCTCCAGTCTGATTATCCTCCTTGTGAAGCAGAATGGTCTTAGATCCGGTTTCTACAATTTCTTCAATATGTTCCTTTTCAAGAACAGTATCACGATCCAAAACGATCTCATTACGTTCAATTGAAACTACCTCTCCTGTATCCTCATCAACGAAATCTTCATACCAGGTATTCAATACACGTGCAGCCAATCTACGGCCAAGGATTTTCTTCAATCCTGTTTTGGAAACTTTTACTTCTTCCGCCAGGTCGAAGATCTCCAAAATATCTTTATCACGCTCAAATCCAATGGCACGGAAAAGAGTCGTAACAGGTAACTTTTTCTTTCTGTCGATATAAGCGTACATAACGCTATTGATATCGGTTGCAAATTCAATCCATGATCCCTTGAAAGGAATTACACGGGCTGAATAAAGCTTAGTTCCGTTGGCATGGAAAGACTGTCCAAAAAATACCCCCGGGGAACGGTGTAATTGAGAAACTACTACTCGTTCTGCACCATTGATACAAAATGTCCCGCTTGGGGTCATGTATGGAATGGTTCCTAAATATACGTCCTGCACGATGGTTTCAAAATCTTCATGCTCCGGGTCTGTACAATAAAGCTTTAACCGTGCTTTAAGCGGTACGCTATAAGTTAAACCACGCTCAATACATTCCTGAATGGAATACCTTGGTGGGTCCACAAAATAGTCTAAGAATTCTAGTACGAATTGATTACGGGTATCCGTAATTGGAAAGTTTTCCATGAAGGTATTGTATAACCCTTCATTTCCTCTTTCTTCTGATTTCGTTTCTAATTGAAAGAAATCCTGAAATGACTTGATCTGGATATCCAGAAAGTCAGGGTAATCAGGTCTGTTCTTTACAGAAGAGAAATTCAATCTTTCAGTTTGCGTTGCTAACATCAATGGACGGAATTATGTTATTATAAAAAAATGGATGCGAAATAAACAGGAAATGTTTATATACGCAAAAGGGTTTAGACCTCAGAGAACCTAATCTCCGGGTCTAAACCTATATAAGTGTGTAGGTTCCGCTTACTTAAGCTCAACCTCAGCTCCTGCTTCTTCTAACTGTGCTTTTAATGCTTCAGCTTCGTCTTTTGCAACTCCTTCTTTTACTGGTTTAGGAGCACCATCTACCAATTCTTTAGCGTCTTTAAGACCTAAACCGGTAAGTTCTTTTACTAGTTTTACTACGGCTAGCTTAGATCCACCCGGAGCTTTAAGAATTACGTCAAATTCAGTTTGCTCTTCAGCAGCATCTTCACCACCTCCGGCAGCACCACCAGCTACAGCTACAGCTGCAGCAGCAGGCTCAATACCATATTCTTCTTTCAAAATATCAGCTAACTCATTAACTTCTTTTACTGTTAAGTTAACCAATTGTTCTGCGAAATCTTTTAAATCTGCCATTTTCTATCGTTTTTAAAATGTAATGTAATTTATATTTGTTAAAAAGTGCGTACTTGGATTATCCCTCCTTTTCAGAAAGAGTTTTAAGAATTCCCGCAATTTTACCGCCACCAGATTTAAGCGCAGAAACAACATTCTTCGCAGGTGATTGTAACAATCCAATAATATCCCCAATTACTTCTTCTTTAGACTTAATGTTCACCAGGGTATCCAGGTAATCATCTCCCACATATACTGCTTCTTCTACAAAAGCACCTTTAAGAAGGGGTTTATCAGACTTTTTTCTGAATTCTTTTATTACTTTGGCCGGCGCATTCCCGGTTTCAGATAACATAATGGAAGTGTTTCCTTTCAAAACAGAAGGAAGTTCTCCAAAATCCTTTTCTGAACTTTCCATGGCTTTTGCCAATAAAGTATTTTTAACTACCGCAAGCTTTACGTTTGCCTTGTAACAAGCCCGACGTAAGTTTGAAGTATTTCCGGCATTTAATCCTGAAATATCTGCTAAATAAATAGTATTCGTTTCAGCTAACTGGGCAGTTAAATCTTCAATTACTCTTGATTTTTCTTCTCTTGTCATAATCTAATATTATTATTGCTCAGTGAACCTTTTAGTATCTATTTCTACACCGGGACTCATTGTGCTCGACATGTAGATACTTTTAATATATACACCTTTAGCAGCCTGAGGCTTCAGTTTAACCAGAGTAGTCAACAATTCTCTCGCATTACCAGCGATCTTGTCTGCATCAAATGATGCTTTCCCTATCCCTGCATGAACAATACCAGTTTTGTCTACTTTGAAATCAATTTTACCAGCTTTAACATCTGAAACTGCTTTTGCAACATCCATAGTTACTGTACCGGTCTTTGGGTTAGGCATTAAACCTCTTGGTCCAAGAACACGTCCTAAAGGTCCAAGCTTACCCATAACACTAGGCATCGTGATGATCACATCAACATCTGTCCATCCTCCTTTAATTTTATCAAGGTATTCATCCAGCCCAACATAATCTGCACCAGCATTCTTAGCCTCTTCTTCCTTATCTGGAGTAACAAGTGCCAAAACTTTTACATCTTTACCTGTACCGTGTGGTAAAGTAACTACACCACGTACCATTTGATTTGCCTTACGAGGATCTACGTTCAAACGAACCGCCAGATCTACAGACGCATCAAAGTTTACATTTGTAATATCTTTTATTAAAGCTGAAGCGTCTGCCACCGAATAAGTCTTACCCTTTTCAATTTTAGATTCTGCTTCCTTTTGCTTTTTAGTCAATTTTGCCATTTCTAATTTCTTTTTGGATTAAAAAGGTGCTTGTCCTTTTACAGTAATTCCCATAGATCTCGCTGTACCAGCAACCATTTTCATTGCAGACTCTACAGTAAATGCATTAAGATCCTGCATCTTATCTTCAGCAATGGCTCTTACCTGATCCCAAGAAACAGTAGCAACTTTTTTCCGGTTAGGCTCACCTGATCCTTTTTTAGCTTTTGCAGCTTCCAATATTTGCACTGCAGCCGGTGGAGTTTTGATTATGAAATCAAAAGATTTATCTTTATAAACAGTGATAGCAACAGGCAAAACCTTACCTTGCTTATCCTGGGTTCTCCCATTAAACTGCTTACAGAATTCCATGATATTCACCCCGGCGGCACCCAAAGCTGGTCCAACTGGTGGTGAAGGGTTAGCAGCACCTCCGCGAACTTGTAACTTAACAACCTTACTTACTTCTTTTGCCATTTTTCTAATTTTAAGTTGATAGTTTTGTTAGTGGAAGCTTACTTAAAACTATCGAAAATATGTGTGTAACAGTTATTATACTTTTTCAACCTGCATATAGCTGAGCTCCAATGGAGTCTTTCTTCCGAAGATCTTTACCATTACTTCCAGCTTACGCTTTTCTTCATTTATTTTTTCAACAGTTCCATTAAAACCATTAAAAGGTCCATCAATCACTTTTATTGTTTCACCAATGGTAAAAGGAATCGCAACATTATCTGCTTTCACCGATAATTCATCCACTTTTCCTAACATACGGTTCACTTCAGATCTTCGAAGAGGCACAGGATCTCCTCCTTTTGTCTCTCCTAAGAATCCTATGACACCATTTATAGACTTTATAATATGAGTCACCTCACCTCCAATGTTCGCAAGAATCATAACATATCCAGGGAAATAAACACGCTCCTTATTCACCTTTTTGCCATTTCTAATTTGAATGACCTTCTCTGTAGGAACCAGAACCTGATCTATAAAGTCTTCCAGACCTTCATGAGCAATTTCGCGCTCAATATATTCCTTAACCTTATTTTCTTGCCCGCTAACGGCACGAACCACATACCATTTTTTATCTTTCACCTCTGCCATTGCAATACTCTTTATGATTTAATCCATTCAAAATATTGCTCTATCACAGAACTAAAGACAGTATCCACACCCCATATAACAAGTGAGAATATAATAGAGAAAACAGCTACTATCACTGTCAATCTCTGAGCCTCTGGCCAGGTTGGCCAGGTAACATGATTTTTTAATTCATTATAGGACTCTGATACGTAATTTGCTAATCCTGCCATTTTAATATTGTTTGAAAAATGCCATTTTTAAAGCATTTCCCGATTAAAGCACGGGTTGAGAGACTCGAACTCCCGACACCTGGTTTTGGAGACCAGTGCTCTACCAACTGAGCTAAACCCGTAAATATAAGTCAAGGTGCTCCTTACAGAACACCTTAACTTAAAAACTACTTTTATTCTTAGTCAAGAATTTCAGTTACCTGACCAGCTCCAACTGTTCTACCACCTTCACGAATAGCAAAACGAAGACCTACATTCATTGCGATAGGCTGGATAAGATCTACAGTAATAGTAAGGTTATCACCTGGCATTACCATCTCAACTCCTTCAGGAAGGTTGATAGTACCTGTTACATCAGTTGTACGTACGTAGAACTGTGGACGGTAGTTATTATGGAATGGAGTGTGACGTCCACCTTCTTCTTTCTTAAGGATATATACCTCAGCTTTGAATTTAGCGTGTGGAGTTACAGAACCTGGCTTAGTAATTACCATACCTCTTGAGATTTGAGTTTTCTCAATACCTCTAAGAAGGATACCAACGTTATCACCAGCTTCTCCTCTATCTAATATCTTACGGAACATCTCAACCCCTGTAATAGTAGAAGTCAATTTACCAGCACCCATACCAATGATCTCTACAGGATCTCCAGTATTAGCAACACCAGTTTCAATACGACCAGTAGCAACAGTACCACGACCAGTAATAGAGAATACGTCCTCAATTGGCATCAAGAAAGGCTTATCAACATCACGCTCTGGTAATTCGATCCAGTTATCAACAGCTTCCATCAAATCAAGAACAGACTGAGTCCATTTATCATCACCTTCTAAAGCTCCAAGTGCAGAACCAGAAATAACAGGACCATTGTCACCATCATATTCATAGAAAGAAAGAAGATCTCTTACTTCCATTTCAACAAGTTCCAACAATTCCTCATCATCAACAAGGTCAACTTTGTTCAAGAACACAACGATTCTTGGAATACCAACCTGACGCCCTAATAGGATGTGCTCACGAGTTTGCGGCATTGGACCATCGGTCGCTGCAACCACAAGGATAGCACCGTCCATTTGAGCAGCACCAGTAACCATGTTCTTCACGTAATCGGCGTGACCTGGACAGTCAACGTGTGCGTAGTGACGGTTAGCCGTCGCATACTCTACGTGCGAAGAGTTAATAGTAATACCTCTTTCCTTCTCCTCAGGAGCATTGTCAATTTGATCAAAAGCACTCGCTGCTGAATAACCGGCATCAGCCATCACCTTAGTAATCGCTGCTGTTAAAGTTGTTTTTCCGTGATCTACGTGTCCAATTGTACCTATGTTAAGGTGCGGTTTGGAACGATCATAAGTTTCCTTTGCCATAATTAATACTTATTTAATCTTAGTTATATATTAGTGTTCAATTTTATACAAAACTAGAGCCAACGACGAGAATTGAACTCGTGACCTCTTCCTTACCAAGGAAACGCTCTACCCCTGAGCTACGTCGGCAAAAAAGTTTTCTCCTAAAAAGCCAGGCTTTCCGGAGAGGTTCGCAGAGAACAATTCCACTGCACTTCTAAAATCCAATACCACATCAATGGACATGATATTTAATTAGAATATTCGTTATATTTTAACGATATTTGATTAAGCAAGATGAGACTCAAATTCAAAGTCAAGCCCTACACCCAATTTCCTCCAACCAAAGCTGGCACTCAATAGCCTTTCAAACACTTAACAGAATAAAATTTATTTCACACTATTATTTTGGAAAGACTTAGAGCGGGAGACCGGGTTCGAACCGGCGACATTCAGCTTGGAAGGCTGACGCTCTACCAACTGAGCTACTCCCGCAAATCAAAATTCCATTTTCAAGCACCAAACCCCAACCTGGTATTTGGAATTTGTATTTTGGAATTTCTTTGGTGGGGAGAGCAGGATTCGAACCTGCGAAGTTAAAAAACAACAGATTTACAGTCTGTCCTCGTTGGCCGCTTGAGTATCTCCCCTTGGTTTTGTTTCAATATTTCATAGAACCGCTGTCTTAATGACAACTTGCTTTATGATGATTTTAACGGCTGCAAATTAACTGAAAATTACAGCGCCATCCAAAGCATTTTTTCACATTTTTGAAATTATTTTTTAAAGCTCTAGAAATCAATATGCCACAACAAAAAAAAACTTTTCATTTCAATATTTCAGAGCCGATGGAGGGACTCGAACCCACGACCTGCTGATTACAAATCAGCTGCTCTAGCCAGCTGAGCTACATCGGCCTAAACCTCACTTTTTCTTACAAAAAAGTCCGCCTTTTCAAACGGACTGCAAATGTATAAATTAATTTTAGTTTGCAAAACTTTTTAAATAAAAAAATCAGGCAACTTCAGCATTAAATTTTTTCTTCCTTTTTTGAAGCTGTCGCTCCAAAGAACTAACACATTCATCCACACCTACTTCAAAACGTTTAGCCCTTTTTTTACATATCACCCCTTCCCCTGGAATACTAAGTAAAATTTCTGAAATCTTATTCTCTTTACCACTCGTATTATCAACTTTTAAATAGACATTGGCATGGATCACATTGTCATAATGGCTTTCAAGCTTGTTGAGTTTTTCCTGAATAAAATTAACGAGCTTTTGATCTGCGCTAAAGTTGACGGATTGAAAATTCACTTTCATAATAATTGAAGTTTAATTGAACAATAATTTCAGCATCATTTCTTCTTGCTCCGGGGATGTGCGTTTTTATAAACCTTGCTAAGTTCTGCCATGCTGCTATGCGTATAAATTTGCGTAGCAGCAAGACTGGAATGCCCTAAAAGTTCTTTAACCGCATTAAGGTCTGCTCCCTGGTTCAACAAGTGAGTGGCAAAAGAGTGCCGAAGGATGTGCGGACTCTTCTTTACCTTACTCGAGACCCCTCTAAAATAATTATTAATTAGCCTATACACAAAAGTTTCGTTCATTTTAACGCCTTTCAGGGTCAAAAATAAATAGTCTTCAGAAATGGCATTTTCGACTGCCTTTCTATCCTGCAGGTATTTCTTTAATGTCTCCTTCACGGATTCAAGAAGCGGAACATAGCGTTCTTTATTCCTCTTTCCCTTCACTTTAAGCAAATTTGCAGGTAAATCCAGGTTTTGAAGTTTTATTTCAATTAGTTCACGACGCCGAATGCCGGTAGAATAGAATAATTCAATAATAAGACGATCCCGAAGCCCTTCAAAAGTATTGGATTCAAAATTTTCGAGTACCTGCTCTACTTCCTTTTCAGAAAAAGGAACCTGCACCTCCTTTGAGGTTTTTAAGGAGGTGTGTTTTGCCAAAGGTGAGATCTCCAGCTGCTTTGTCTTCTGAAGAAAGTTGTAGTAAGCTTTAAGGGAAGATATCTTGCGGTTAATACTCCTATTAGAAATCCCTTTTTCAACTAGTCGAATGATCCAGGTGCGAATTTGTGGATAATGCACCGTTGCAATTTCTTCCTGCTCGTATTCAGAAAGAATAAATGCTGAAAATGCTGAAAGATCTGCCTGGTAAGCTTTAAAAGTATGAGCAGAACATTTCTTTTCATATTTTAGGTATTCCAAAAAGTGAGATAAGGGCATAAAAAAACTGTTGATAAACAAAGTTATTAAACTTTAGCTTACCAACAGTTAATATATTGTATACCTAAGAACGTATGCTTAGGAATAGATTTTAGATCTCTTCCTGATCTCTTAAGTGCTGAATGTACTGCGCTTTTTGGACTTGAGCTCTACGTTCTACTGACGGTTTTGTAAATGCTTGACGATCTCTCAACTGACGCATTGTTCCTGTGCGATCAAATTTACGCTTGAAACGCTTCAGCGCTCTATCAATATTCTCTCCGTCTTTAACTGGTATAATTAACATAGTGTCACCTCCTTTCTTTAAAAATTATTTTCGAGCTGCAAAGATAGATCAATTCTTCAATCTCACAACTTATTTCTCTTTATTTCAATTATTTTATTTTTCCGGAACTACTGGGCCGCCGGCTTATACTCTTTTTTATCAATCACCATTTTTGCGATCACCTCTCGCAAAATTTCTGAAGTTCCGCCTCCAATAGGCCCCAGTCTGCTATCTCTGGACATCCTTGCTAATGGATAATCCTCCATATAGCCGTAACCGCCCAGGAATTGTAGACATTGATAAATGACGTTATCGGCGATCTTTGTGGAAAGTAATTTTGACATACTGGCTTCTTTCACCACGTACTCCCCTTTTCCTAATCTATCGGCTACCGAATAATTGAATTCCTTGCACATTTCCACTTCACTCGCCATATCTGCTACTGAATGTCTTAACGCCTGGAATTTATCAATGGTTTTTCCAAAAGCAACTCTTTCAGACATGTAGTTCATCGTATAATCAAGCGCATATTCAGAACGAGCATGGCCATTAATTCCCATAATCAACCGCTCGAACGCGAAATGCTGCATGATATAAGGAAACCCTTTCCCTTCTTCTCCCATTAAATTATCCGTCGGGATCTCAACATTATCAAAGGCAATCTCTGCAGTATCTGAAGCTCTCCAGCCCAGTTTATTCAGTTTCGTTGCCGATATTCCGGGAGTATCCCTATCCATGACAAAAATACTCATTCCTTTATTATGCTTCTCTGGATTAGTTTTGGCCGCAACCACTAAATAATCGGAATAGACACCATTGGTAATAAAGGTTTTAGACCCATTAATGACATATTTATCGCCCTTTTTTACTGCTGTAGTTTTCATTCCCGCAACATCGCTTCCTCCAAAAGGCTCTGTAATACACAAGCATCCTATTTTATCTCCTTCAATACTTGGCGCCAAATATTCCTCTTTGATCCTTTCATCTCCTTCAGCATTTAAATGTGTCATTGCTAAATAAGAATGCGCCCACATGGCTGCAGCGAATCCGCCGGAGTTTATCTTCTGAAGTTCTTCAAGAAAAATGACTGTATAAAATATATCCAGTCCCATGCCACCGTATTGCTCGGGATAATTCAATCCAAAATACCCCATTTTTCCAAACTTCTTCCAGATGAACCTCTCAATTGTCCCTGTTTTTTCCCATTTTTCGATATGTGGCACAACTTCTTTCTGCAGGAATTCCTGAAAACTCTTTCTAAAAAGTTCATGCTCCTCTGTAAAATACCTATTGCTCATATATTGTATATCTTTTTTCACTTTTTCTGCGAATAATAGAATCGAAAAATAACAACAAACGATCCAATTATTCCTAATAATTATTTAATGCTCAAATATAATTTAATTCTATCTAATTTCTCTTCCTCAAATCCCTTTATCTCCAGCAATTCCTCAAAAGTATGTATTCTCTGATTCTTTTCCCTATAGGAAATTATCTTTCGGGCAAGCTCGTAATTCATATAGGGCAGCTCAGATAAGCCCATTAAAGAAATACTGTTTAAATCCTCTTTTTGACGCGAAGGTTGCGGTACATGATACTTTTTCAACAATCTTTCCAGCACTTCTGGAGAGAGTCCATAGACATCTTTAAGCTGAATTTCGTGATTAAAGCCTTTAAGGCTGCTGCGATATTTAATAATTCGGGAAGAAAGAACTTCGCCTATTCCCTTTACTTCCCGAAGCTCTTCTGAGGTGGCAATATTAAGATCTTGTTTCTCATAAACCTCAGGCTTCTGAATTTCATAATCTCTGGCAGCAGGCCTGCTATGCACCCATTCCGGAAAACGAAATAGTGGCGAGATTTCCTGAAGCAAAGAATCTGAAACCTGCGTTACCTGCTGGAATTCTTCAGCAGAATTTATCCATTTATCCTGCGAACGATAAGCGTGCAACCGGTCGATCTCTTCCAGGGTTAATCCAAGGGTGTATCCATTAAAATCGGTAATATAATTCGGGTTAAAAGGAGGCTGTACAGTTTCCTTTATGGTTGTACTGTTTTTAATAGAATCAATTTTTTTCTGAAAGGCAGCTATTCTTTCCTGCTCTTCTACAGAAATAGTTGAATTACCAGAAAATTCTACAAAGAAATAGCCTATTTGAAGAAAAATTATGATGAGTACCAAAAGAAAAATCCCATTCCGCTGACTTCTACTGAAAACGAAATGGGATTTAAAACCGGTCATTTTTTCCGGGATCTAAGAAGCTTTCTTCACATCATTTTTACCTGATTTGTGAAATAATTCGCCCGCTTTTAATTTTCTAATATATTCCTTAAGATCTGACTTGACTTCGCCAGACATTATATATAATCCAATGATATTAGGGAAAGACATGGCCAGGATCATCATATCTGAGAAATCCAGAACCGCTCCAAGGCTCACGGAAGCACCAACCACAACAAAAACAAGGAACAAGATCTTATAAGCTACTTCAATTTTTTTACTTTTTCCAAAAAGGTAAGTCCAGGCTCTCATTCCGTAGTAAGACCAAGAGATCATCGTAGAAAAAGCAAATAGAAATACTGCTGTTGCAAGAACATAAGGGAACCAGGAAATCACACTCTCAAAGGCACTTGAAGTAAGTTCCACTCCTCCAACTCCCTGCACCTCATGCATTCCTGTAAATATAAGCACTAAGGCTGTCAATGTACAAACCACTACGGTGTCAATAAATGGCTCCAATAACGCAACAAAACCTTCAGATGGCGGATTGTTAGTTTTAGCCGCACTGTGCGCAATTGCTGCAGAACCAACCCCGGCCTCATTTGAGAAAGCAGCTCTCTGGAAACCTACAATTAGTACCCCTATAACTCCACCTTTCAATGCACTTGGACTAAAAGCTCCATCCCAGATGGCAGCAAAAGCAGGACCAATATTTTCAATGTTCACACCAATTACAACCAAAGCACCAACAATATAAACTGCAGCCATAATTGGGACTATTTTACCAGTCACTTTAGCAATACTGCTAATTCCTCCAATGATCACAACTCCAACAAGAACAGCCACAACCAATCCAAACCAAAAACCATTTCCTACAAGTGCAGGAAATTCACCGGCAAGAATTACGAACGACTGGTTGGCCTGAAACATGTTCCCACCACCAAAAGAAGCACCAATAGCCAGGATTGCAAAAAGAACCGCAAGGACTTTTCCTAAACCTCCTTTACCTCTTTTTTCAAGACCATATCGCAGGTAGTTCATTGGACCTCCAAAAACACGGCCTTCACTATTAATGAATCTATACTTTACTCCTAAAGTACATTCCACAAATTTTGAAGACATACCTAACAGTCCGGCAATGATCATCCACAAAGTAGCACCGGCACCTCCAAGAGAAACCGCTACTGCCACCCCGGCAATATTTCCAAGTCCTACAGTTCCTGAAACTGCTGTTGCCAAAGCCTGGAAGTGAGTAACCTGCCCTGGAGCGTTGGGATCATCATATTTTCCACGGGCAAGTTCAAGAGAATGTTTAAATCCTCGGATATTTATAAAACCTAATCGTAGCGTAAAGAACAATGCACCAAGCACAAGCCACACAACAATAAAAGGAATATCTTTGGTCTGTGGATCACCATTAGGATGCACCAGCGGGACCGGCTGTTCATAAGCAATTGCCGCCAGGTATTGCGCTCCTTGCTCGATCACATGCTCCTTATTTTCAGAGTTGTAGATCACGCCACCTTCTTCCACAAGATATTCAAGGGTACCATTTGCATTTGCATAGGCATTGATTTCCTCGCCATCTTTAGAAATAACAGCTATAAGATCTCCTTCATTAACACTGCTCCCTTCCGGAAGCATCCATTCCTGAAGGGTATATTTTGCTTCTTCAGTAGCAGACCATCCCGGTGCAGGCACTCTTTTAAGATCGGCATAAACTACTGGATCATAAATTCCCACGGCAGAAAAAGGATCCCAGAACAGTACAGATCCCATACTTTCAACGATAGGTGCAAACGTTCCATTGAAATGTTCTGTAATAGCTTCTGCTGGTACAGTATAAACTTCTCTAAATTCATTCCCGGCGGCATCTGTCACTGTAACCGAATATTCTACACCTTCCACGAGGCCTTCAGATCTTGGAGAATCTAAAGGAGTGTTCTGGTTAGACCACTTGTACATATAAGGAGGCGTTCCTCCTTCAACATTTAATTCAACATATCCATTATTAATTATATTGGAAGGGTTTACTACGTCTGCATTCACCTGCAACTCCTGCGCATATATTGTGAAAAATGAAATAGTAAATAAAAATGAAAGCAAGTACTTTCTCATAAGTTTGGATTAATTGTTTTAGTAAGGATTATATTCGGCGAAGCAAGATGCTAAAAATATTAACGTTTTCAAATTTTATGAAGTTAAATTGTAAACAAAACGTTAAGCCACAAGCGAGTTAAGAAGAATTTTGACGGTTCCTGCTGCCCATTTTAAAGATCAAAGACAGATGTTCTCTTTGCATACACCATATCTTTAAATTTCAGCAAGAATGCCAGAATAAGGTAAAACACAAATCCGATTCCAAAAGTCGCAAAAGAGAGATATATAAAAAATAACCGCACATTTTTAGCCCGCATACCTAGCTTATCTGCAAAACGTGAAGAAACATAAAAACCGTGACGCTCAAAAAAGTGTCTTATTTTATGAATTGTATTAAGCATGTTCAAAGATATGAATTTTATACTTTTCCCTGTAGTAATTTGATTCCCAAACCACATTTAAGACATTTGTTTTTATCGCAAAACTCCCTTTTTAAATGAAGCAACGCCTGTGACTTCAACGCATTACTTGCCACCATGGGCCTTAGCATCTCAAAGTGATGAATGGTTTGATTTGCCTCCTTTTCAATATTTGAAATTAACTCAAAAACCTCCTCAAGATTTTCCTGCCCCTGCTTTTGAGCAAAACAAAATTTTAAAGGAATCAAGGTGTTAATTACCAATAGATCAATAAAATTCCTGGTTAGCTGCTTTTTCCTTCTCTTATGAACTTTCTGAAAAGTATAGTGTGTTTCCCAAAATTCACTTAGCTGCACATGGAAGAGATCATACATTTCATGCAGGCTTCTGGTATTAATTACTTCTGAAAAAAGATGTTCCCTTCGCGTGTACAGAGCTGCCAGCTGCGCCAGTCTTATGGTGGGAAAATTATCTGGCCGCAGCCTGAAGAATTTAACCGGAGCTACGCCGCTCCTGTCCAAATGATATTTATGTTTCAAAAAAGCGTATTCCTGCTTTAATTCCTGGTAATAAACATCCTCTGATTCCTGCTCCAGCAAACCAACCTGCCCCAGAAACAATGCTTCCAGCTTCTTTTGATCTCTTAGCTTTCTAAGTACAGAAAACGGGAGTGAATTAGCCATATCGAGAAACGAACCTGCGTTGACATTGAGCCCAAAACTCTTTGCAATCATCCTAAAAAGCACTTCCTCCCAGTTATTACTAGAAACCTGTAGCATTTTATGGATAATATCCGATCTTTCCTGCAGTCGCTCCACATACAACCGTTCGAGCCAATGATCCATCTCAAAATCTGAAAAAGCAGAAAAATCTCTTTCACAGTTAATCCATTTTGTCGATTTCCCGTTCATAAGACTCTCATACTTTGAAAAAGAGCAATTGTGAACAATATTTTTAAGCTCCAGTACGGGTACCACGGTATTATCTTTCCTAAAAACCTCTATATCATGGTTCCAAACTACATGTAAGATGACGTTGTCATAAGCAGGATCGACTTCATGGCCATGCACGTACCAGTCCGAAGAATTGATGTGAATTTCCACATTTCCCGCCCACTGCTGTTCGCCGATTTCCAGTCGCGCGTTAAAAAAATCGGGGCCGGAAAGTGCATTAGGTGTTCCAAAGTGAAGAATATTTAAGGGTAAACCAGAAACCGTCTCAGCACTGCTGAGATTGAATTTCTTGAACTGCCATACATAATGGAGAAAATCTTCTTGCATGAAATAAAAGTAGTACAAAACCACTTACATTTCTGAACGACAGAAGATTAAAAAGTTAAAATTAAAGTGAATTTTACGAGATTATTCTTCTAATTTTTGGGCTATCTCTTCAAAAAATTCCTGCACCCATAGGCGGTACATCTCTTCGCTGGGGTGAAGTCCGTCATCAGCTATAAGATCTGGTTCATCTTTTGCCCGTTTTGAAATGGGAGTAATATTATAAAAATCGAGATCATACGCTGCGGCCACCCGCTTTAAAACATCATTGAATTCAACTATCTGCCGGCTTATTTCTTCACTATTTGAAGCTCCAAAAGGAGTAACCCCATAATCAGGAATGCTTACTACGAAAACATCCTCACTCCCCTCTTTTGAAAGCGCAATCGCGCGTGTAAAAATCGTATTAAGATCTTCTTCGAAATCGTCAATAGATCTGCCCTGGTACTGATTATTCACACCTATTAGCACAGAAACAAGATCATATTGCTCATTTCCCGATAGTTGATCATCCATCGCCTGCAAAAGGTTTCCTGTCGTCCAGCCTGTACGCGCAATGATCTTGGCATCCTCCATTTCAAACCCCTGCTTTCTTAGACTATCAACAAGCTGCACCGGCCATCGCCCCAT
Organism: Salinimicrobium maris; assembly: GCF_049680855.1. Lineage (NCBI taxonomy): Bacteria > Pseudomonadati > Bacteroidota > Flavobacteriia > Flavobacteriales > Flavobacteriaceae > Salinimicrobium > Salinimicrobium maris. The sequence goes on from NZ_JBMPGS010000003.1 coordinate 313,634, forward strand.
TTCCTCTACGCTTTCTCCTATTGTATAGGAATCACCGAGCGCCAGGTACGTCAAATCGGGTACATCGGGTGTCATTTCATCGGGAACAGTTTTTTCCGAAGAGCTATTGCAGCCTATCACAATTAAAAATAGCAGTAGAAAGGAAGTAATTTTCATCATTTTTGAAACTTTAAATCTAATGTAACTAATTCTACCAGAATTTGGAAGGAAAGAGCCCTTCTCCTGTATTCCCCATTTCAATTTTTCTTCTGAAGGTATTTCCTAATTCCCGGTTAAATTAAAGCTTTCAGGAAAAATTATCGGTCAAATTATTTAACTTTTGGGAAAATCAAGTGATTAAATGAAGTACAAATGAAAACTAACAGGGAACCAAATTCCGAAAACAGAAAAACTTCTAATGAACAGCCGCAGGAAGATGGGAATGATAAATTACAACCTAAACCGAACAAAAATGAGGAGGAGAAACAAGATTCTCCTTTTTTAAAAAAGCTTAAGAAGATTGGATTTTCAGTGTGGCTGGGGGTTATGATAGTTGGTGCGGCGCTGGCATTTATTGCTTCAATCTTGCTTTTATGAAAATCTTACAGGTCCTTTTCGTGATCTTCACCACGGTTTTCCTGCTTATAGAGTTCCGCAGCGTTCTGGGAATTGATCTTCCCCAATGGATGTTGTTCTATGGCAAAGATTTCATCTGTATGCCAATGGTACTAACAATCTGTTTAGTGGTAATGCAGTTTTTAAAGAAAGATCCAAACATCAGGTTGTCTATTATTACAGTTTTCTCGCTTACCACGTTTTACTCCTTATACTTTGAAACCATTTTACCTGAATTTCACTCCCGATATACAGCAGATTTTCTTGATGTGCTCATGTATTTTTCAGGTGCACTGCTTTTTTACCTTGTCCAGGAAAAAAAAATTTTCAACGAATAAATTTTAAATTCATTTCAGGAGAGCATTCTGAAAATACAACCAAGCTGGAACAAAAAAACCGGCTTTCGCCGGTTCTTATTATATTATGTTACAAAAATTTATTCAATATATCCCATTTTTCGCATCCATTCATCGTTAAACATTTTCCCAACGTATCGACTACCATGGTCGTGAAATAAAACAACTACGACATCGTCTTTTTTAAATTTATCTTTCAATTGCAAAAGACCTTTCATGGCTGCACCTGCGCTGTTCCCAAGAAACATTCCTTCTTCCTTGGCCAGTCGCTGCGTGTAAATAGCCGCATCTTTATCTGTCACTTTTGTAAAACCGTCAATAACATCAAAATTCACATTTTTTGGAAGTATATCTTCTCCAATTCCTTCTGTAACGTATGGATAAATTTCTTTCTCGTCAAAAATGCCAGTTTCATGGTATTTTTTAAAAACAGAACCATAGGTATCAATACCCCAAACTTTAATATCGGGGTTTTGCTCCTTAAGATACTTCCCAACCCCAGAAATTGTGCCTCCGGTTCCAACTCCTACTACAAAATGAGTCACCTTTCCGTCTGTTTGTTTCCAGATTTCAGGCCCCGTAGTCTCATAATGTGCTTTTGTATTGGCTAAATTGTCGTATTGATTCACATACCAGGAATTCGGTGTTTCTTCTGAAAGTCTTTTGGAGGTAGAATAGTAACTTTTTGGATCATCGGGCGCAACGTCTGTAGGGCAAACCACTACTTCACTTCCAACAGCCCTTAAAATATCCATTTTCTCCTTCGATTGTTTGTCAGACAGTACACAAACCATTTTGTAACCTTTAACAATGGCAGCCAGGGCAAGCCCCATTCCTGTGTTCCCTGAAGTTCCTTCGATAATGGTTCCTCCCGGTTTTATTAAGCCACGTTCTTCGGCATCTTCTATCATCTTAAGCGCCATACGATCTTTAACCGAATTCCCGGGGTTGAATGTTTCGTACTTTGCCAGCACCAGCGCATCAATCTCCTCTGCTAATTTATTGATCTTAACCAGCGGCGTATTTCCTATTGTACCTAATATATTTTCAGCGTATTCCATATCAAAATTTTAAGGCTGCAAAGGTAAGAAAAAAATCCGCCCGGCCTTTTAAGCCCATAGCTCTTTACAATAGCTTTAAAGCTGCATTTTATTCAAATTTCATAGCTTTAACAGGAGAAATCTTGGTAATAATATAAGAAGGAACGATCAACATGATCATACAGAGAATGAGCGTTCCAAGATTCACGGCAAGAATGTACTCCCAGCCAATAAAAACCGGAGCCTCGGTAACATAATAGGTTTCCGGATTTAAAGGAATTAATTTCAGGTATTTTTGAGCGAATAAAAGTCCGAGACCAATAAGATTTCCCCAAAACAATCCAAGCATGATAAGATAACCTGCGTTGTATAGAAAAATTTTACGAACGCTCCAGTCCACACTGCCTAAGGCCTTAAGAATCCCAATCATTTGGGTACGCTCAAGGATCAAAACGAGCAGAGCTGTAATCATGTTAATTCCTGCCACCAGGATCATGATCCCAATGATTAATGCGATATTAAAATCGAACAGGGACAACCATTCAAAAATGTTGAAGTATTTCTGTTTTATCGTTTGTGTATCGAGGAAGGAACTGGTGTTTTCATAAATTTCCTGCCCCTTTTCCTCCAGTTGGCCAAAATCATCAATAAACACCTCAAAACCGCCCACTTCATCACTTTTCCAATTATTGAGCCTTTGAATTTGGCGAAGATCTGCCAGCATGTACAATTCATCAAATTCCTGAAAACCTGAGCTATAAATCCCTGCCACCTCAAAAGCCACCAGACGCGTTCTTTCATAGTTTTCCTGCCGTAGAAAATAGGTGATTACCTTATCTCCTATTTTAAAGCCAAGCCTGTTGGCTAAATATTCAGAAATTAGAACCTGGGCATTTAAATCTTCTGAAAAATTTGGCAGCTCACCCGCAACAAGAAATTCATCAAAATAGCTCCAGTCATAATCCTCACCCACGCCTTTTACCACTACTCCTTCAAAATCTGTAGCAGTTCGAATCACCCCTGCTTTATAAGCGGTTGCCTGCACATGCCGCACTCCTTCTACCATAGAAAAATCTGGATAAAAATCCTGATTTTTGGAAACTGGCACTAAAGAAACTTCAGAATTATTATTATCGTAATTGGTGATACTAATATGCCCCGTAAAAGCAGACATTTTTTCCCGTATCTTTTCCTGCAAACCAATACCTGTAGCAAATGCTATTAACATCATGATAACACCTATGGCAATGGCTATAATGGCAATTTTAATTATTGGAGCCGAAATGCTACTTTTGTGCTGTTTTGCACCTATAAGACGTCGGGCAATAAAAAATTCTAAATTCAAGAGTAGCTTATGATTTTTAAATTATTCAAAAGTACATTATTATTCGTACTTATAGCGATTGTTTCCTGCGGAAACAATTCCCGCCAGGAAAAACCACAATCTTTAAACCAAGAAAGTCATGCCCCTGAAATTGAGATACAGGAAGACATTATTCTTGGTGCAGCACGTACAGATATTTACCTTCCCATGCTGGAAAATAAAAGAGTGGGAATCGTAGGAAACCAAACCAGTATTATCACTACTACGTACACAGACGATACATCCAATACTAAAAAAATTCATTTAGTAGATTCCCTGGTATCTTTGGGTGTTAATGTAGTAAAAGTTTTTGCTCCCGAACATGGTTTTCGTGGAACTGCAGATGCAGGGGAAGTAATTAAAGACGGAAAAGATCTTAAAACGGGACTTCCCATTATTTCGCTCTACGGAAGCAATAAAAAACCATCTCCAGACCAACTTAAGGATATAGATGTTCTCATATTTGACATACAGGATGTGGGAACCAGGTTCTACACCTATATTTCCACGCTGCATTATGTCATGGAAGCCAGTGCCGAAAACGATATTCAAGTTATCGTTCTGGACCGTCCCAATCCAAACGGACATTATATTGATGGCCCAATCCTTGAACCGGAGAACAAAAGTTTTGTGGGCATGCACGAGATCCCCGTAGTACACGGACTTACCATTGGGGAATACGCAAAAATGATAAATGGAGAGCACTTTCTGGAAAATGGAATTCAGGTAGATCTTACGGTGGTGGAAATGGAAAATTACAACCACAACCTCCCCTATGATCTTCCAATAAAACCCTCGCCAAACCTTCCAAATTTAACAGCTATTAACCTTTACCCGAGCCTGTGTTTCTTTGAAGGAACCAATGTAAATGCCGGTCGTGGTACACATCACCAGTTTCAGGTTTTTGGCTCTCCCTTTCTTGACAAAGATCAATTTAGTTATTCCTATGTTCCGCAGTCAAATGAAGGCGCTAAAAATCCAAAACACCTTGGAAAAACCTGCTTCGGAAAAAATCTTACAGATGCGCCGAGACTTTCGCAAATCAACTTGGAATGGCTCATTGAAGCTTATGAAAATACTGCTGATAAAAACACATTTTTCAATGCCTTCTTCACGAAACTTGCAGGAACAGCAAAACTTCAGAAGCAAATAGAAGCGGGAATGTCTTCCGAAGAAATAAGAGCCACCTGGCAAGAAGGGCTGGAAGAATACGCAGCGGTCAGAGAGAACTATTTGATGTACGAATAAATGTTGCGAATTCCTGGTAGCAGATTGCGGGTTACAAGTTAATCTTTATTACAATGGAATGAACTAAAGGTTATTCTATTTTCATAGAAGAACAGGGAACGCGCAACGTGGAACATTTACAATTACCGCAAAGAGATCCTCTTCTTCATTTCTTCCACAATATTAAATGCTGCCGGGCAGATAGCTACATTTTTTAAGGTGAGATTTGATATCTTGTGGAAATTTTTTCGATTAGTGTGCGGGAATTCTGCACAGGCTTTTGGTCGCACATCGTAAATACTGCAATAATTATCTGCACCTAAAAAAGTACAGGGCACCTCCTGCAGCACATAGTCATTTTCTTCATCGATCCTTAGGTATTGATCAATGAACTGCTGTGGCTTCAGCCTGAAATATTTGGATATTCTTTCAATATCTTTATTCGTAAATAAAGGGCCTGTAGTTTTACAACAATTGGCACATTTAAGGCAGTTGGTGCGTTCAAACTCTTCCTCATGCAATTCCTGCATTTCCCGGTCTAAATGCCGGGGCGGCTTCTTTTTAAGCTTTGAAAAAAACTTTTTATTTTCCTTATGCCTATCTTTGGCCCTTTGCGGGAGCCCATTTATTTCTTCCTGCATGCCGCAAAGATAAAAAGAACAAACGCGTGAACAACGATAAAAACAATGCAGATGTCTTCGGGAATGCCATGAGAGCCTATTTTCTAAAGGGTCATGAAGAAGAGATCATTGTACATTCTCCAGATTTTGATGATGATGTCATCCCGGTCCCTTATTTATTCCGAAATTATAAAGAAATGCCTGCGCTGGAAAAAAAGGCGCTCCATTTGTGCCGCGGAAAGATCCTGGATGTTGGTTGCGGTGCCGGGAGTCATTCGCTGTACCTGCAGGAAGAGAAAAAACTAAAGGTTACTGCGATAGACACTTCTGAAGGTGCTGTAGAAGTCTGCAGGTTGAGGGGACTGAAAGATGTTCGAAAAATGGCATTTCATGAGCTTAATGATGAAAAGTATGACACCATCATTCTTCTTATGAACGGCACCGGAATTGTGGGGCGCCTCAACCGGCTGGACGACTTCTTTTCCAAATTGAAAGAGCTTCTAAACCCAAACGGACAGGTTTTGATAGATTCCTCAGACTTAAGTTATCTTTTTGATCCCGATGAAGATGGCGGAATCTGGGTTGATGCCGCAAATGGATACTATGGTGAACTTCAATATAAATTAAGCTATGGCGGCGAGTCCTCAGAAACTTTTGATTGGTTGTACCTGGATTTTAATTCATTATCTTTAGCAGCTTCTAAAAACGGTTTCGCATGTGACCTTATTGAAGAAGGAGCACACTATGATTACCTGGCAAAACTTAGTCTGAATTCTGCGGTAAATGAAAATTAGTCTACAAATAAAGCCTTTTTGGATATTGCTGATACTCCTGGTCCTTACAGGCTGTTCCCAAGATACCAATGATGACGATTCAAAAAATACAGGTAATAACCTCTCTCTTGGGATGTCGGCCAATGACTTATTAAGTGAGGAGAAATTTACTTCTATGCAAGTGGAAGTGCTTTATACCCCGAATGCAGAACCCGCAGCTGCAACGCTTCAGGAGGTAAAGAAATTTCTGAAAGAACATACATTTAAACCTAATGGAATTTCGATTTCTCCAAGAATGATAGACCCCATAGATAAAGATATCTTCACCATTTCGGAAGTTAAAAAAATAGAAACGGACTATCGAAGCAGTTTTAATGCCGGTGACGAAATTTCGGTTCTAATACTTTTTGTGGATGGAAAAAGTGAGAATCAGAAAAACAATAAACTAATTTTAGGAACGGCTTATAAGAATACTTCTATGGTGATCTTTTCCCAAACCACCTCACACCTGGCTGAAACCACTGGGATTTCTAAAGATGAAATTGAAGCCACTACCATAAAACATGAATTCGGGCATCTTTTCGGCCTTGTAGATAATGGTTCTCCTGCACAATCTCAACATGAGGACGGGGAGAGTAAATCTCATTGTAATGTGGAAGGCTGCCTCATGGTCGCCGCCATTGAATTTGGATCTGGTGCCGTGAAAATGATGCAAAAGCAAGCGGTTACAGGATTTGATGCCAGCTGCAGAAAAGATCTTCAGGCAAACGGCGGAAGGTAAATTACATCAATTACTGTAATAGTATGCTTCATGCTCAATGAAGTTGTCATAGTAATTATCTCCTGAAAGATTCTCCAGTAAATATAATCCTCTTCCGAATGGAGCCTGCACATCGTAATAAAAAATATTATTCAATTTATTTAGAAAAGCAGATTTTTTACCCAATTCATTCAATGGTTTTTTGAAATACGCATTAATAAAGTTATAGTCCTGATATTGATAGACATGTATTAATTCATGAGAAAACAAACGATAGTCGTTAAGGGAGTGAGGGTTTAATATTATTGCCGGGCCAACAGCTGAGCCTGCACTAAATCCATCATTTCGATAAGGTATTTGGTAACCGGAGAAGATAAATTCTCCTGTTTGGAGGCTTTTTTTGATTTCAAACTTATTTCCTATTGCAGAATAAGCTGTCAAGAGAAATGCAGTGGGCATAATTCTGTACTTAATTTTGAAGTCTTTATTGGTATGAAATTCGATCCTATTAAAGCCAATACACAGATTCCATTGTTCCCAAAAATTGCGATTGGAACTTGCATTTTCAATAATCGAAATTCCTGCAGAATTCACCAGTTTTGCCGCCCAATTAATTTCCTGTCTTTCTTGTTTTGCAATTTCACCAACCAGAATTTTACTTTCGTACACTATATAACCTCCTAAAGCTCCTTGCGCTATTCCTTTTAATAATACCCTGCCAAACCTTTCTTCAGGTTCTTTATTGAATAATGCACAAATACCACTGAAGACAGATCCAATACCTATATTGTACAGTGCGGCCTCAGCATTGTTACTCTGTCCATACCCTGAATTTGGAATTAGTATCCCACAAGTCCAGAATAGAACCAGAACTTTAAATCTAAAGAGCGAAGAAGTAAACAATTGACATAAATATTAATAGTCCAAACATACAATTTAAAATCTATTTCATGTACAATCCTTTTGAATGGTCTTTTCCAGGATAAACAGAGGGAAAAACCCGGTTTTTGGCCGGACATTAACAATCAATCATTTCTAATAAACCTTTTTTCCGCCTAAATAGGTTTCAAGAACTTTAATTTCCGGAATCTGTTCTTCAGGAACTTCCATTATATTGTGGTCGAGAATAATAAAATCGGCAAATTTACCGGCTTCTATACTTCCTTTTTCAGCATCTTCGAAATTACTGTATGCAGCCCAAATGGTCATTCCACGAAGGGTTTCTTCACGAGATAACGCCTGTTCTTTCATATAACCTCCTTCAGGAAAATTCTCTGTATCTTTCCTGGCCACTGCTGCATGAAAAGTCAAGAACGGACTCACCTGTTCTACCGGGAAATCTGTTCCCAGCGCGATAATTCCGGCTTGATCAAGTAATTTCTTATAAGCATAAGCGCCTTTTTCTCTTTCTTCGCCCAACCTATCTCCGGCCCAGTACATATCACTGGTTGCATGAGTTGGCTGTACAGACGGAATAATATTCTTACTAAAATATTTGAAATCCTGCTCATCGATGATCTGAGAATGCTCCACTTTCCAACGGCGATCATCAGCATCACCTATGAGGGAATCGTAAGTTTTCAGAACAACTACATTTGCAGAATCCCCAATCGCGTGAGTATTCATTTGAAATTCTGAAGCTGCTATTCTTGCTGCTGTCTCCTTGAAATCTTCTACAGAAGATAATAAAGCCCCATAATGTCCATGCCTGTCGGAGTATGGTTCTTTTAATGCCGCGCCTCGTGACCCAAGCGCACCATCTCCATAAAACTTAACCGAACGAACGTTCAACTTGTCGGTCTTATAGGGCCCTTTTTCAAGATAATAATCCAGATTTTCCTTGTTATTACTTATCATGGCGTACAGCCTAATATCAAGATTTCCATCTCGATGAAGACTGTCGATCAATTCAATAGTTGCCCTATCAATACCGGCATCGTTTATAGTAGTAAGACCATAACTAAAAGCCTCTTTTTGAGCATCTAAAAGAGCAGTGACCTGTTCTTCCAAAGTAGGTTCAGGAATTATCTTACTGATAAGCTCCATAGGGTTGTCAATTAAAATACCGGTCAATTTGCCATTTTTGACTTCTATATCGCCACCTTCCACAGGAGTTTCAGCAGTGATATTTGCAGCATCTAGCGCAGCCTGATTTACCAAAAGGGCATGCCCGTCTATTCTCGTCATGGCCACTGGAGTATCAGGAAAAAGAACGTCTAAGGTATCCTTTACAGGAAATTCTTTCACTTCCCAATCATTCTGATCCCAGCCCCGGCCTGTGATAAAATCTGCATTCTTTTCCTTTTGGAATTCCACAATACGCTTCACTACTTCTTCAAAACTTTTGGTACCGGTAAGATCTACTGTTTGCAGTTGCAATCCATAACGGTAAAAATGTGCATGCGCATCGATCAAACCAGGAACAATTGTTTTTCCTTCGGCATCCAAAGTACGGGCAGCATCATATTTCTCCTTCAGTTCATCTATAGATCCCACCGCCACAAATCGGCCTTTATGTACCGCAAAAGCTTCGGCTTGAGAAAAAGTACTGTCAACTGTATAAACATTTGCATTTAAAACCAGGAGGTCGATCTCCTCACGCTCTTCACAGGAAGAAAGCATAAGAACAGCCAGGAGTGCAAAAAAGAAATTTTTCATCATTATTATTTTAAGATATTCAAAAATAGAAAATGCGCCCTAACTACAGGCGCATTTTTGATATATCATTTTATAAAATTTTAGAACCAGCCCATCACTGCGTCACCAATAGCCGCACGTATGTCTCTGTTGGCTCCGGCAGCAAGTGCAATGGAAACAAACAGACCAATCATGGCATAAGCAAAATCCCTAAAGATCATTTTCCCGGCTTTCTTACGGTGTTTCTTTCCTTTCTTGGTTCTTGCAAGGCTCACGGCAATCTCCCGTCCACCTATCACCCCAAGGAATACCCAGGTGGTACTCATGGGAACTGTGCTTATGAAGAGTTTATAAATAAGAAGGATTACATAAGTAGCATCAATTAAAGTGGCTGCCCGTACATCAGATATTCTGGCCTTTTCGCTTACTACTTCCTGGATCTTGTCACCTCTCAAGTAAAACAATAGTCCCAGACCAACGAAAATAGTTACAGCAAAAATGATGAATTGAAAAACGTCCAGCTGCCTCGGAAGGAATACGGCAATGTTGGCTCCATCCTGCATCACCCATACACCCCACAAGGTACCACTCACTATCCATTGGACAATGTTCCAGCTCTTATTAAACTTTCGGCTTTTAAAGTATTTCTTTATAAGATTATAGGAGAAGTACCACACCAGGAATGAAAGAATAAAGGCCATGATGTAACCCGTCCAACTCTTAAATACTACAGAAGTGATTCCGGAGGTATCTGCACTAAAAACACTCAGGATCAAAAAAGTAGTGGAAACCGGCATTCTCATCCTGGTGAGGATCAAGAGCACGAGCGGCGCTATAATCTGGAAGAAACTAAAATTCTCAGGATGAGGATATTTGGTTGTACCATCGGGATTGAGCAGTCGCTGATACGTCACATCCCCGTCAAAATAAAACCAGCTAAAGGTGACTACCGCAAGAAAAATGGAGCCAATAAACAACCACATGGTCCACCATTTCTTCGTTTTATTACTTTCAATAAAAGTTCCCAAGGATTGGATACTGTCATTGGCCACAGTAGCGTAGGCTGCAAAGAAGAAGCCGAGCCACATCCCGGCCTGTCCGTAACCCGTTAAAACTCCCGCCAAAACAAGACCCACAATAACAATTGCGAGGAAAGTTTTTTCCTGGACCATGAAATCCAGGACGTTCAAATAAGGCCTGTTCCTTTTAATTCGTGTAAACTTCTTAGGTTTTGCCATTAATTCTAGATGTAAAACAATTTAATAATTATTGAAAATCAGGTTCTTCAACCTCATTTTAAGGGCAGCAATAATAAATACTTTTATTTTATTATTAAGACATACAACATTGTTTTATTGTTAAGTCTACATTAAGAAATGAAAAACTTGAGGTAAAGAAATGTAATCCCCATAATTAAAAAGCTGCTTGAAAATGTCATTTTCAAGCAGCTTTTTAATTTATATCCTGACCTGATCTAATAATTGAACTTGTAGGTAATCCCGCCCATCACCTGTAAACCTAACACAGGAAAATCCATATAACGTTCATAATTATTCCCCAGAAGGTTGTTCCCCCTTACAAAGGCAGAAAGTTGTTCATTAAAGCGATAGCCAAGGTTGGCATTTAGATCTACAAAACCATCAAGAGTTACCTCTTCTGACGTCTGCTGAATAAGTGCTTCAGAATACAATGAGAAAAAATCTTTGCGCTCACCAACTATAAAGAAATTAGCCCCTGCATACCATTTTTCGGTAATCTGGTAATCCCCCAGTAAGGAAACTTTAAAGTCCGGGAGGTTCCAGGCTTCCTCCTGCTCATCTGTATCATAAATGTAATACTCACCATTAATCCTTAGGTTGAACTTACGGCTAAGGTCTAAGTTAAGTTCCCCGAATCCTGAAATCGTATTCACGCGGTCGTAAACCACTCCAAAAGAATTTCCATAGGCGTAATCTTCCATTTCATCGGCACCTATCACTACAGGGTTTTTTATAAACAACGGCTTGTAATTTTCTGCTATATATCGCGCCCTTACATCGTAGCCAACCGAATTGGATAGCTTCCCTTTTCCTCCCACATATAGATCAAATTGCTGATCTGTGGGCTGGATTTCCAAGGTAGGTGAAACAAACCAGTTCTCTTGCGAAAGGCTGTAGTAAGAATTCTGTTTTAATTCCCCTTCAAGTCCTGCGTAAGCGACAAAATATTCCCCGGCCAAACGATAACTAGCATTGATTCTTGGGTACAAATATACTCCACTGTTATCGCCGTTCGTATCGTGACTGTAATAAAGCGCAGCGCCTAAATTTAAAGTTAGATCGTCTCTTAGAACCACTAAGCCCGAACTCAGCCCAATATTCATGAAACCATAATTGATCTCTTCTTCTGAAGAAAAACCTTTTTCAAAACTGCCCGTAACATAGTCAAAAATGATGTTTGTCTTAAAGATTTCTCCCGCGATAGGAAGTTCCAATTCCGGACGTGCAGTCAAATGATGTTCAGCAGAGCTGAAAGAATCTCCAAAGTACCTGTATTTAGCCTTCATCCCGTCAAAGAAGGAGTCTTCAAAGTTCATTTCACCACCAAGATAGGCGCTAAAGTAATTCTGGGTGAAATCCTCTCCCAAAGTTTGAGCTTGATAACCTACAGGAATTCCATACCAGTTAAACAGCCGGTGTTCCAGTCCAAAATCTGTATTCCAGCTCATATTTCTTTGCCTGGAGGAATAATTGAGGTCTACCTGGGTTTCATAATATTTATCATCAAAATTTACTTCTTCAATTCCTCCCTGGGAAGAATTATGAGTGAGAAAAATTCCGAAGTTATCTGTACGGTTTACTTCAAGATTGCTGTAGAACTCGGCCAGCGCATTTGTGTAGCTTCCAAAGGCCAGAGTTGCATAATTTTCATACACCTCGGGCAGGCGCTCCCGCTCTACGGATGTCGCGCGACCTTTTGCTGGTGAAAAAGTGGATGCCACAGGCACCGAAAATATGCTGTATTGCACCGGTTTTTTCTCGAGACTTAGAGAATCATTGATTACCGGAGTTTCTCTTATTTTGAAGGCATCGTTTACACTGGGGGTATAAGGCTTGACCACCACCACCGTTTCGCTGCCCAGATCCTGAGAAAAAACAGCTCCCGTGATCATAAAAAGCACTAAAAATACGCTGTTCCTTATTGACATATTTCGCATAGGGTTAGACTTAATTTTTACAGAAAATTGATTAGTTATTTTGTTGTACAGAAGCATTGGTTTTTGCCTCCTCGGCTTTGATCCTGGCTAGTTCCTGCCTGGCTTCGGCTACCACATCTGGATAAGATTTAAAGTTCTGGATGACATTTTCAAGGATGTAAGTGGCCTGGTAAGCATCTCCCAGCTGGTAAAAATTCTTTGCCATAAGCAACAGCCCTTTTACACCATATTGTTTATATCCTGAATATTCCTTTGTGAGTTTTTGGATCGCCTCATTAGAAGCCTCGTAATTGGCATCTTTATTCTTAAAATAAGCATCGTAATACAAAGCTTCTGCCGCCAGTTCTCCAGTGGCTGTTTTTCTTATCTCGGCATAGGCATTTCGGGCTTTGGCCTCGTTACCCGATTTTATTGCCACACGGGCAATGATCACCTGTGCATCATTTTTAACTGCTGCCTCTGTTTGAGGATTTTGAAGCACCTGTTGCGCATATTTTTCAGCCTGCGCAAGATTATTCAATTCCAGGTTAGCTTTCATGAGGTTGGAAAGAGCAAAAATTCTGTTCTGCTGATTTTCAGCCTGGGATGCCAGCTTCTCCAGCACAGGAAGCGCTTCGGAATATTTTCTGTCTTCAAGATAAATCTGCGAAAGTTTTGCCAAAGCCTTTTCTGTATACTCGCTTCTTTCTTTGTTGACAACAAATTTGTAATGAGGAATTGCCTCCTGCTTATTTCCTTCCCTGAAATAAAGCTGCGCCAAATAGAAATTGCCCTTTAGTGCGTGTATTCCATTAGGGAAAGAAGAAAGATATTTTTCAAATCCGCGGATCGCCTGGTCGTTGTTATTTTGCAGGTATTGGTTTTCGGCAGCTTCATAAGTGGTATTATCAAGGTCTGCATCGGTCACCTCTACAAAATCGATGTTTTTCACCCAGGCTGCGTACTCATCGGTACGTTCAAGATCTATATAGATGAGTCTAGCGGTCTCTACCCCTTGAACTGCTTCAGGAGAATTGGGATATTCGCTTACCACACGCTTCATTTTTTCAAGCGCCTGGTTTCCCCTGTCCGTATTGTAGTAAATAAGCCCCTGTTTCAACAAAGCTTTAGGCACATAAGAGCTGCCGGGAACCTGACTAATAAGCTTGTCATAGGCTTGCAATCCTTCCGCTGTACGATTCATGGCCACATATGTGTTCCCCAACTCATACAAAGCGTCATCGCGATAAGGCGATCTCGGGAAATTATTCATGAACTGCTGCAGTGCTTCAATTTTCGTTTCTGTACGATCTACGAATCCGTAACTAATGGCTTTTTGAAAAGCTGCATAATCACTGTCTGCACCTCCCATTGATACCGCCTGGTTATATGCCTCCATTGCCGGCCAGTAACTACTGTTTACAAAATAGCTGTCTCCCAACCTTACAAAAGCATCGTTTCTACGATTTTTATCATTTGAAGCATTTTCAGCATATCTTTTGAAATATTCAATGGCACGATCATAATCGCGCTGTTTGAAATATGCGTAACCAATGTTATAATCAAGATTTTGTTTTTCTGAAACGCCCTGTGCCCCGCTCATTCCGGCGAATTCGCGGTAACCAATAAGCGCCTCCTGGTGGCGGTTCAAATTGAAATCACTTTCGGCTTTCCAGAAAGTAGCCAGCGCTGTGAATTTTGGATCTCGTCGCTGACTTAAAGATTTCTCGAACATATCATTTGCGGCCCGATAATCTCCTTCTTCGAAAAGCTCAAGCCCGCGGTAAAAAGCCACTTTTTGATACACTACATTGTTCTGAAAATCTCTGTTCCCCTGGAGCAGGCGCATGGCCTCCTCAAAATTTCGGGTAGTAATAAAAGAGTCGATCAATAATTCTCTTATCTCATCATTTGCAGGCGAGTTGGGATAATCCTCCATATAATCCATAAGTACCTGCGGCACGCTGGCATAACTATTCCCTATCTCGTAGCTCAATTTTGCATAATTTAAAGCTGCATCTGCCTTGATATCCTGGTTAAACTCCATTTCACTGGCATTTTTAAATGCATTCAGCGCCTGTTGCTTTTGATCCATTTTAAGGTAAGACTGCGCCAGGTGGTAATATGCATTTTGGGCAACTTCATCTTTCCCGTCTATGATCTTGTTGAATTCAGAAATAGCGCCTTCATAATTTCCCTGTTGGAAATAAGCATAACCCAGCTGGTAATAATCGGTGTTGTTCCATTTGCCGCGCTGGCCGTTGTATTCCTTTAAATAAGGAATGGCTTCTTCGTACTGACCAAGGTTAAAATAACTTTCGCCAATGATCTTATTCAATTCAGATTTTTCTAGTCGGTTGGCACGCGGCAGTTGCTCCAAAGCAGAATTAATGGCTTCCTGGAAATTTCCGCTCTTAAAATTCATGTCACTCTGGAAGTAAGACATGTCTTCCTGGTAACGCGAATCTTCTTTCACCTCTTCAAAAAGCTCTTTTGCTTCAAAATAATTATCGCCCTCATAGGCCATAAATCCTAAATAATAAGTTGCCTGCGAACCGTATTCTTCAGAATCCTTTACCCGATTTAGATAATTGCGTGCCTGGTCGTAATCATTTCCTTTAAAATAGGCGTAACCATTATTGAAGTAGAACCGGCGGAGTTCCTTTCGACTCAAACTGCTTTGATCTACCATATCATACCACTTGCGGGCAAGAGAGTAACTGCCTTTATCAAAATAGAAATTTGCCACATCAGAAAAGGCAGAATTTCTCTTTGTACTGGTAGGGTATTGCTCTACAAAGTCTTCCATAAGTGCATCGGCACCACGCTGGTTAAGCCTAATGGCCGCATTTGCAATATAATAAGCAGCGTTCGCTTTGATCTTTTCATCATTCACTTCCTCCAGAACATCTTCAAACAGCTTTTGAGCCGCCAGGTACTGGCGGTTATTGTAAAGCTCAAGTGCCCTGTTGTAATCTACCAGCTCATTGGTATGAATGGCAGATTGTTGTGGAAAAACCGAAATCGAAAAGAAGATAAAAGCAACAAATAAGAAGGTTTTGCTATGTTTCATTCGTGGTTGGATTTGTTGATGATTCAAAGATAAAAGAAACTCTCTCTTATAACGTCTCTCCTACTGAATAAATTATACGTGAGATAAAATTCCAAAAATGACATTTTTGAGGATAATTTTTCCTAAAGAAAGACAACACAAACGGATATATTTTCGTTCACTTTCTTACTTTTACCTCACAAAAAGATACTTCATGGCCGAGACGGTACTACGCTTAAAAGACGCTTCCATTTATCAACGGGAGACCCTTATTCTTTCTGAAGTTGATATAGAGATCAAAAAAGGGGAATTCGTTTATCTTATTGGGAAAACCGGAACAGGGAAAAGTAGTTTTATGAAAACCCTTTATGGCGACCTTCCTTTAACCGAAGGTGAAGGCTCCATTGTGGATTATGATCTTCGGAAATTGAAGGAAAAAGACATTCCTTTTCTTCGCCGGAAACTGGGCGTGGTGTTTCAGGATTTTAAATTACTGAATGATCGAAATGTCAACGAAAACCTGCTTTTTGTATTAAAAGCCACCGGCTGGAAAGATAAAGCCGCGATGGACCAGAAGATCGAGGAAGTGCTTAAAAAAGTGGGAATGTCTACCAAAGGATTTAAAAACCCGTTCCAGCTTTCGGGAGGAGAACAACAGCGAATTGCCATTGCACGTGCCCTTTTGAACGACCCCGAGCTTATTTTAGCAGATGAACCTACCGGAAACCTGGATCCCCAAACGTCTGTAGAGGTGATGGAAGTACTTCAAAACATTAGCAACAACGGCAAAACCATTCTAATGGCCACCCATGACTACGCCTTACTTTTAAAATACCCTTCAAAAACTTTGAAATGCGATGGCCAAAAAGTATTTGAGGTGGTGCAGAAAACCGTTTAAAAATCCGTAATTAAGCCATGCTGTGCAGAACGAAGCTTTCAGTATTTCGTTTATCAGCGCCTTTCTATAAATTTTAGAGTGGCATACGAATAGATAGAGCCTCAAATATGACATTTTTGAGGCTCTCTTTATTTTATATTTCAATTATCATACTTCTTCCAAAAAATTCAGGACGCTTTGCAAGAAGAAGTATCAGAGTTTACGGATCACACCTTCGCAGTTCGTTTTCTTTTCTTTAGATTCATTTGAACTACCGCCAAAAGAATTAGAGCAATTCCCAGCCATTGCATGATATCCACCTGTTCATTCAGCAGGAAGTACGCCATGAGGACAGCGGCAGGCAACTCAATTGAAGAGATTATAGCTCCAAGGCCCACTTCAATTTTAGGCATCCCGGCAGTGTACAACAGCGGCGGCAAAATTGTCCCAAAAAGAGCAAGAATCAATCCCCATTTGATAAGAATATCAAATCGAAATTCATTGATAAGATGAGGCAGGGAAATTGCACTTACTACTAAAAAACCGCCCAGCATCATCCAAAAACTCCGCCGCAGCGAAGGCATATCAAGGGAAACTGTGTTCGAGCAGTAAATAGTACCTGTATATGACATGGCTGCCAGCATTCCCCAACCAATTCCTCTCCAGTCCAGAACGAAGGCATCATTCAGCACATTGGTAGCCATAATAGTACCGGCAAAGATAGCTAAGACTGCCAGGATCTTTTTTAAACCCGGCCTCTTTTGTTGCAGCACAGCTTCCAAAACCACGCCCATCCATACACTTTGCATTAATAATACAATCCCAATGGAAACTGGGATATACTTCACCGCGAGATAGTAAAATGTGCTGGTGAGTCCCAGCGTTGTACCGGCAGCAATGAGTTTCAATTTACTCATTGAACCCGGCTTAACGTCTTTTTTTGTTTTCTTTTTTCCGAAGAAAATGTTGATAAACAAAAGACCCAGCAGCCCCAGTAGCATTTGAGAAAAAGTTACCTCGTAAGAAGTATAACCTTCAGCATAAGCCATTTTAACAAAAGTGGTCAGCATTCCGTAGCTACTGGCGCCAATAGCAACCAGAATGGCACCTTTGAACACAGATTTATTCATAGCAAAATTCTTAGGTAATAATTGTTTTGTGAAAAATTAAATAATGGAAATGTCCATTTCCTATACATTTTTTGGGTGTTGACATGGATCTCTATTTTCCATTATGCTCTTAAAATTTTATCGCTACATTCTACAGGCAAGTATAGGCCAATGACCAGCAACAGGTGAAAATGAAGAAGATAATTTTAAAACATATGACTTTCCCACACAAAAAAGCTGCCTCAAAATAATCTTCGAGGCAGCTTATTAATGATATTATAAGAAATTACATTATTTTATTTCTCTTTCGGTCGTTTTCGGTAAGATAGATCTTACGAAGGCGAAGATGGTTTGGTGTAACCTCCACGTATTCGTCTTTCTGAATATATTCCAACGCCTCTTCAAGAGAGAATTTAATTGCAGGAACAATTTTAGCTTTGTCATCTGCCCCCGAAGAACGTACGTTAGAAAGTTTCTTGGTTTTGGTAATGTTCACCACCATATCATCCTGGCGTGAATTCTCACCAATTACCTGACCTTCATAAATATCTTCTCCCGGATCTACAAAGAACTTCCCTCTGTCCTGAAGTTTATCAATAGAATAAGGAATTGCTTTTCCTTTTTCCATAGAAACTAAAGAACCGTTTTGGCGCTCTGGAATTCCTCCTTTAAGCGGCTGGTACTCTTTAAACCTGTGGGCCATAATAGCTTCACCAGCTGTTGCCGTCAATAACTGGTTACGAAGACCAATAATTCCGCGGGAAGGGATCATGAACTGTATCACCATTCTATCTCCTTTTCCTTCCATGCTCAACATTTCACCTTTTCGCATGGTCACCATCTCAACCGCCTTTCCTGAAACATCTTCAGGAAGGTCAATGGTCAATTCTTCTACCGGCTCACATTTCACACCATCAATTTCCTTGATGATTACCTGTGGCTGCCCGATTTGAAGTTCGTAACCTTCTCTTCTCATCGTTTCGATCAAAACCGAAAGGTGAAGTACACCCCGTCCAAAAACCAGGAATTTATCGGCACTGTCAGTTTCATTTACTCGAAGCGCCAGGTTCTTTTCAAGCTCCTTCATTAAACGATCCTTAATGTGACGGGAAGTAACGAACTTTCCGTCTTTTCCGAAGAAAGGTGAATCGTTAATCGTGAACAACATGCTCATGGTAGGTTCGTCAATCGCGATGGTCTTAAGTCCTTCAGGATTCTCGATATCGGCAACAGTATCACCAATTTCAAATCCTTCAAGACCTACGATCGCACATATATCTCCTGCCTGAACTTCTTCGATCTTTCTACGACCAAGACCTTCAAAGGTATGAAGTTCCTTAATCCTTGTTTTCTTAACAGTACCGTCTCTTTTTACAAGTGACACCTGCATATTTTCTTTAAGCGTTCCTCTTTGAAGACGTCCAATAGCGATCCTTCCTGTAAAAGAAGAAAAGTCTAAAGAAGTGATTAACATCTGCGGACTTCCCTGCTCAATCTTAGGCGATGGAATGTGCTCGATAACCATATCCAGTAGCGGCTCAATATTCTCTGTCTGGTTTCTCCAGTCGTCGCTCATCCAGTTGTTCTTTGCAGAACCATAGACGGTAGGAAAATCAAGCTGCCACTCTTCGGCACCAAGTTCAAACATAAGGTCAAATACCTTTTCGTGAACTTCTTCAGGAGTACAGTTCTCCTTATCTACTTTATTTACCACCACGCAAGGCTTCAACCCAAGGTCAATCGCCTTTTGCAGTACAAATCGCGTTTGCGGCATGGGACCTTCAAAAGCATCTACCAAAAGAAGAACCCCATCTGCCATATTCAATACCCGCTCTACTTCACCACCAAAGTCGGCGTGACCGGGAGTATCAATGATATTAATTTTTGTGTCTTTGTAAACTACGGAAACGTTCTTAGATGTAATGGTGATCCCTCTTTCCCTTTCCAGGTCATTGTTGTCAAGGATCAAGTCTCCGGTATTTTCGTTTTCCCTGAAAAGCTGACAATGGTACATTATCTTATCTACCAATGTGGTTTTTCCGTGGTCAACGTGTGCGATAATCGCAATGTTTTTAATAGATGTCATATAAACGCCTGATTTTTAAGGCTGCAAAGGTACGTTTATTTTTTTCGAAAAAAACAACCCCTTACTGAAATCTTTTGAAACAAAAATTAAATTTATCTTATTGATTTTCAATTCATTGAATACTTATAATCTTTTTATGCTTCTACAGTTCCAGCAAAGGCTGTAAAAGAGCTTCAAAAATGACATTTTTAGAACCTTTTAAATAAAATCAAGCGATAAGGCTAAAGAAGGTCATGTTTTTTGTATATTTAAATATTTCATTCACAACATTTTACAGTTAATCCTTAATATCATAAAGCATGAAAACCAGGGCATTTAAAAACACAGCGGTTTTTGCATTAACAGGGATGATATTACTGTTCCTCCACTTTACGTCCTATGCACAAACCAACAACAGCGCGAATATTAATTATCCCGCCGCTGAAGATGATCTAGAAATTGCAGAAGCAACGGTAATGGCTTATGAAGCCGGAGACTGGGACGAGCTTAGATCTATGTTATCTCCAGATGCAAAGATCTACGGCCTGGGGAATACAGACAGCCTTGATGTTGACGAGACCATCACTTATTGGAGCCGTGGCCGCGATGATGCCGCTCCTACCCTATCGAAAAATGGCATCTGGCTTCCGGTTTCTTTTAGTGAAGGACCTAAAGCGGGAAATTGGGTTTTGTATTGGGGAAACAATACGCTTACCTATAAGAATGGTGAAAACATTAGCTTTCCCTTTCACGTGTCCATGAAATTAGAAAACAACCTTGTAAGCGAAGTTCATTTCTATTATGACAATATGAAAATTATAAGAGCACTGGGTTATGCTATCAGTCCGCCGGTAGAGGACGAGGACGAGGAAAACGAATTAGATCCCGATGAGGGCTATTAAAAATGGCATTTTTGGATACAATTTGTGGCAAAGGAATTTCCGAAATAGAAAATAGGTATCTTTGCTCCAAATATTGCTTTTATGAACCTGAAGAAAATACCACAGTTAAAACATTTAGATTCCAACAACTTTTTCCTACTAGCAGGCCCCTGCGCTATTGAAGGCGAAGATATGGCACTGCGCATTGCTGAAACCGTTGTAGAGATTACGAATAAACTGGAAATTCCTTACATCTTTAAAGGCTCTTTCAAAAAAGCCAACAGAAGCCGCATGGACAGTTTCACCGGCATTGGAGATGAAAAAGCACTAAAAATACTTCGGAAGGTTTCAGAAACCTTCAATATCCCAACAGTAACAGATATTCATGAAGTAAGCGATGCTTCTATGGCTGCAGAATATGTAGATGTACTGCAGATTCCAGCTTTCCTGGTACGCCAGACAGATCTTGTGGTCGCTGCCGCCGAAACCGGAAAAGTCGTGAACCTGAAAAAAGGACAGTTCATGAGTCCAGAGAGTATGAAGCACGCCGTAAATAAAGTCGAGGAGTGCAATAACGAACAGGTGATGGTTACGGACCGCGGAACGATGTTCGGCTACCAGGATATGATAGTAGACTTTAGAGGAATTCCTACCATGAAACAGTTTGCCCCCACAGTTTTAGATGTAACACATTCTTTGCAGCAACCTAACCAAAGCAGCGGAGTTACGGGAGGAAGACCAGACATGATAGGTACCATCGCACGCGCCGGAATTGCAGCAGGAGCAGACGGAATTTTCATTGAAACTCATTTTGACCTTTCCATTGCTAAAAGTGATGCCGCCAACATGTTGGATATAAAATATTTAGAGAATTTACTAAGTAATTTGACAGCCATTAGAAAAACAATAAATCAATTCTAAAGCACTAGGCTAAAATTACGAGAATTAAGCCTTCATCCATGGCAGCATGGGTGAAGGCTTTTTATTTCCGAACGATTACTGCTGACTACTTTTGACTATCTTCACCACGGCCCGTTTGAAAGTTTCATTGGTTATCTTGAAAAATTTCTATCTTGATGGTGAAAACAGTTCATCTATTACATGGAAAAATTAAAAATAGCCACTGCCCAGTTCGAGAATAGAAGTAACGACAAAGAATACAACCTCTCTGTTATAGAAAAATTGACAGCGAAAGCCGCCGCGGAAGGATGCCAGGTGATCGCCTTCCATGAATGTTCCATAACCGGATATTCCTTCGCCCGCCACCTTTCCAGAGAACAGTTACTGGAAGTCGCTGAATATATTCCTGAAAGTGCCAGTATTCAAAAGTTGATTGAAATTGCAGGCCGATATGAAATTGCAATCCTCGCCGGACTTTTTGAAAAAGATGAGGATGACAATCTTTTTAAAGCCCACGTATGCGTTGACAATACTGGTATTGTAGCTAAATTCAGAAAATTACATCCGTTCATCAATCCTCACATCCTCCCGGGAAACGAATATTGCATCTTTGATCTCTACGGATGGAAATGCGGAATCCTGATATGCTATGACAATAACGTTATTGAAAATGTACGGGCCACAAAACTATTGGGTGCAGATATCATTTTTATGCCCCATGTCACCATGTGTACTCCCTCTACCCGTCCCGGCGCGGGATTTGTTGATCCTCAACTTTGGAAAAATAAGGAGGAAGATCCCACTTCATTAAGGCTGGAATTTGACGGGATGAAAGGAAGGCAATGGTTAATGAAATGGCTGCCTGCGAGAGCTTATGACAATGCTGTTTATGCTGTCTTCTCCAATCCCATAGGCATGGATGATGACCAACTAAAAAATGGCTGTTCCATGATCGTTGATCCTTTTGGAGATGTCATTGCAGAATGCAGGACACTGGGTAATGATATCACCTCAACCATGCTTTTCCCTCAGCATTTGAAACAAGCCGGAGGGAACAGATATACCAAGGCCAGGAGACCTAACCTGTACAGAGAGATACTGTCTAAAGAAAATAATCCGGAACAAAAGGTTTCGTGGCTGCATAAGGAGGAAAAATAAACGTCGAATAAATAAAGTTTTTTTCGATTCCTCAAAAACAAAAAACCCGCCGGTGAGACCGGCGGTTTTTTTTGAGTCACGAACTAGCTCTTTTTTATCCACATTTAGAATACCCACAGCTTTTACACTCCAGGCAACCTTCAGAAAAGTGTATTCCTTCAGGATCACCACATTCTTCACATTTCTTGTCGGCTGCAGGTGTTCCATTTGGAACGAACTGTTTTAAAGCACGAACTACTCCCGCTTTCCAGGTGTTGATATTTTCATCGAGCAGGTTCAGGTTGTTGATCAGGTCAACCACGTAAGGAATCGGCATTCCGTGGCGAAGTACTCCGGAGATCAGTTTCGCATAGTTCCAGTATTCTTCATTGAAAGATCTTGATAGCCCTTCAATGGTAACTTTATATCCATGTTTATCACAGAACTGGAAATCATATCTTGACCTGCCGTCTTCATCACGATTTTTAAGCACCCAGCCATCGGCTACCCAGTTTGGAAGATTAAACACATCTTCCATTTTCCCGGTGAAGATCTCGTATGGACGGTTATGAAGCAATCCAACTACTGCCAGCCATTTCTCTTTTTCGTTGTTGAAGCGAACGATCTTAGCTTCCAATTTCTTAGGTCGTTTTGGAGCAAAAGTTTCAGAAAAAACAGATTCCTGTGTTGCCGGACTTCCTTCCTTCTTCTCCTTTTTATCTTCAGAGGAAACAAGAATTCCGCTTCTCGATCCGTCGCGATAAACGGTGATTCCTTTTAGTCCCTGTCTCCAGGATTCAATATAGATATCGCTGACCTTATCTGTAGTCACATCGCTTGCAAGGTTAATGGTCGAGCTAATAGAGTGCGTGGTGTATTTTTGCACCAGGGCCTGCATTTCAACTCGTTTTTGCCAGTTAATTTCTGAAGCGGTCGCGCCGGCATAGGCGCTTTGGCTGATATCTTCTTTACCGGTAGCTTGCATCCAGGTCTTCACCTTTGGATGGTACACGGTGAATTCTTCAAAAGCATCTCCCGTATCATCCACAAATGCCACTTTCGCATTCTTTTCTGAAGGGTTTACTTTTCTTCTTCTTTTATAGGATAGCATGAAAACCGGCTCAATTCCTGAAGAAGTTTGCGCAAGCATGCTCAAGCTTCCGGTTGGTGCCACAGTACTAATGGAAATATTTCTTCGCCCGTGCTGCATCATTCTTCCATAGATCTCCGGAAATTCATTTTTCAGCATTTGCACAAAATCTGATTGTTCCTCAATTGCGGGATCAAAAACTTTGAACGGTTCGCGGGTGATGGCCATATCAATACTACTGTCAAACTCACCTTTAAGTTTGGTCTGCATGATCTTGTCGATTTCCGTAAGAGCTTCATCGGTATCTAATTTGATCCCAAGTGCAGCAACAGCATCGGCAAGGGCAGTAAAACCTAAGCCGGTACGCCTTCCGTTCTTACCATTTTCAGCAAGAAGCTTCCAGGTATCAATTTCATTCTTTTTGATAAAATCCGGTTCCTTATCGTTGGAAATTTTTCCGAGGATGCGATCAACAGCTTCCAGTTCAAGATCTACAAGGTCATCCATCAAACGCTGGGTTTCGTAGATCACTTTGTAGAATTTTTCATGGTTAAAAGTGGCATTTTCGGTGAATGGTTCATCCACGAAACTGTACAGATTCACTGCAATCAAGCGACAGGAATCTCCTCCCTGCATCGCAATTTCTGAGCAAGGATTCGTCGAACTGTTCTTAAACCCTGGATAATACGAGGAAGTGGAATACGTATGCTGCTTGTCCCAGAAGATCAATCCGGGCTCGGCTGTATTATGCGCACATTTTATGATGCTTTCCCAAAGCTCTTTTGCGCGAACGGTTTTGGTGTATTTTGGCTCTGGGCTTTCAATTGGCCAACGTAATGTAAAATCATTGTCTTCAACGACCGCTTGCATAAATTCATCTGAAAGACGTACAGAAATGTTTGCACCGGTCACTTTTTTAAGATCCTGCTTAATGGTGATAAAATCTTCTACATCTGGATGCGCTATGTCAATAGTTAGCATTAATGCACCTCTTCTTCCGTTTTGAGCAACTTCACGCGTGGTGTTGGAAAAACGCTCCATAAAAGAAACCGCCCCGGTAGTGGTTCCTGCAGCATTAGAAACCAGCGCGTCTTTTGGTCGAAGTCCGCTAAGATCCACTCCCACTCCACAACGTCTTTTGAAGAGTTGTACAAGTTGTTGATCTGTATAAAGAATTCCGCCGTAAGAATCGTAAACCGGTGGCACAACCACACAGTTCGATAAAGAGGCGATCATTTGCTCATTCCCCAAAGCGGCCATGACACTTCCCTGCGGAATGCTATACTTGAAGTCTTTGAACAATTCATAGATACGCTCTTCTGTAAGTGATTCACGCACCTGCCCGTACTCCGATAAATTTTCTACTCCCGAAGACCTGTCGGCATATTTTGCTTCCACACGAGCAAATTCTTTTGCCATCCTGCGGTGCATATCGTTCGGCGTCAATTCAAGGTAGTTTCCATCTTTGTCCTTGACCGCATATTTATTGATCCAGGTAGTGGCAGCAAGTTCATCATTCTTAAAGTATTTGAGGGATTCCTTCAACACTTCATCATAGGTATACGTCTGGGTACTAAATAGTTCTTCAACCATGGCAGCTAATATTTTTTAATAAGAAAGAAGTGTAAAGTTATTTCAATATTTCACTTTTTAAACCTTTGGAATACGATTCTTATTAACTAATGCATGTTGAAAAAATTAATTGAGATTTAACATTTCTCCTCGTCCTTTTGTTAGCCTTGAATCAAGATCATTTTTTAGAATTTTTCAAGGTCTAAAAACTTTTTAAGCAGCAAAAACAGAAAAAAAATTGAATATATTGAAAGGGTGCTGTAGCCGACTTATAAAGTCTTAAAAAAGGTATTTTACAACCTAATTTCTACAAGCACCGGAAAATGATCTGAGGGATATTTCTCTTCTCTTGAATCGGTAAGGACAGCATATCTCAATACCTCCACACTATCATTTACAAAAATGTAATCAAATCTCCCTATGGGCGGTTCTTGAAATTCGTAAGCATTGAAAGTTTCTTCGGGACCTGCAGCAACTTTTGCTGCTATTTTCCTGCTATCGTTTAAATTCTTTGCCAGAAACTGAATGGGTCGATCTTCAGGCTCAAGATTAAAATCTCCCATTAAAATTACCGGATAATATTCATCATTAACCGCTTTAATGCGTTGTAAAATAAGCGCAGCACTCTTTTCCACCGCCTCCTCTCCCTGGTGATCAAAGTGGGTATTAAATATCCAGCACTTTTTCCCGGTTTGCTTATTAGTAAACAGCGCATAAGTACAGACGCGTGGATAAGCCGCATCCCAACCCATTGAAGGTTCTCCCGGAGTTTCTGATAACCAGAAAGTAGATTCTTCCGAAATTGAGAATATCGCTGCTTTATAAAAAATAGCGTTATAAAGTCCTTTTTTACCGCCATCTCTGCCTGTCCCAAAATATTCGTAGATCTTTAGCTTATTTTTCAGGAATTGCAGTTGCTCTAACCGTGCCTCCTGCACCCCAAGGACATCGGGAGTGTAAGAGGCAATTAAATCTTTTAAATGACTTTTTCGCCTGGACCAGGAATTCTCGCCATCCTCTTCGGTCGCAAACTTGATGTTATAAGACATCACCTGGAATGCGGACTTTTCAGCAGCCATAAATTTCTAAATTATCTTCCTGTTACTTTTCTTCGGAAATAACTGCTTTAATTTTTCAAATGAAGCGTTACCAGGACAGGTAAATGATCTGAAGGATATTTTAAATTTTTTGAGTCGCTCAACACAGCATATTTTTGCACCTGAAAGTCATCGGTCGTAAAAATATAATCTATCCGGCGGTTTACCGGCTCCTTGAAATTATACCCATTAAAGGTGCCTTCAGGCCCAAAAACTAATTTTTCAGCAGTTTTTTTACTATCATTCATTTGACCTGAAAGGTACTGAATTGGTTTTGCCTCCGGTTCCAGGTTCAAATCTCCCATTAAAACCACAGGAAGATCCTCGTCATTGATCCTCTCTATTTCCTTGATAATTAATTGAGCACTCTGCTCCCTCGCTTCCTCCCCCACGTGATCGAAATGCGTGTTAAAAACATAAAACTTCTCTCCGGAATCCTTTTTTTCAAACAAGGCCAGGGTACAAACTCTTGGGTAAGCGGCATCCCAGCCTTTAGAAGGTTTCCGGGGAGTTTCAGAAAGCCAGAAAGTGTCTTCTTCCAGAAGCTCAAACTGATCTTTCTTATAAAAAACAGCACTAAATTCTCCCTTTTTCTTGCCATCATCACGTCCTACTCCCACATAATCATAACCTTCTAAATTTTGCTGAAAATGCTCCAACTGTTTAAGTACAGCCTCCTGAACACCAAAGATATCAGGTTCATAAAACTTTATTTGGTTCGTCAAATGTTCTTTTCGTTGAGACCAGGAATTTTCTCCATCCTTCTCATTTGCATACTTGATATTATAGGACATGACACTCATTTGCGCCATCATTGTAACACTTGTCATAGTGAAAAAGAGTATTAAAAGGTAGAAATTAACTGTTTTCATGAAGCTTACTTTTGGTTACATATTCCTGCAGATAATTAAAACGAGGCGTCAATTTGCCATTTTTGGTCATCCTGGCCCTTTCAAGAACAGCATCTTTGTCATCATTAAAAAAGGCAGACAGAACATTTTCCAGGAACATTTCTCCAAAACCTTCACTGGCATCTTTAGGTAATTCACATGGCAGATTGTCTACAGCCATGACAAGTATGGCATTTTTTTCCCTAAAATCTACTTCTATACCTTTTTGAGGATCGATTCCATAAAAAGGTTCTGCAATAGTAGAAGGCCGAATAGTGGTTGCCACAGGACCATTGATATCACAGGAAATATCAGCTACATATTTTATTCTGAAATCGGGTGATTTTAATTCTTCAGAAGTGTAGAAATTAGGTGCTCCCTGGCCGTAAAAATGGCCTGCCACGAAAAGATCTGCTATTTTGGCAAACCTGGCAAAATTTGATTCATAATCCTGCGGATTATCGAAAAAATCCTGCACCGTTCCCGGTTTTCCATCTTTACGCTTGTTGTAATCCAGCACATCTATGTGGCAATATACGGGCTCATCATACGAACCCTCCAAAAAGGCATTTACGGGCAGCTTTTTGATCTTGAGGTGATCCAGGATCTCTTTTGCACCACCAGCGACTTTTCCGCTTCCGGTAAGGACTATCTTAATTGGCGGAACTTCTATTTTGTCAAGTTCCCTAAGCATAAAATCAAGATCTGGCAGTTCACTGGCTTTTGGCAGCGAAAAAGTCCCTTCTTTCAAGCCAATCCCCCTTAACCCATTGTAAGTCCCTACAAGGCCTGCATATCTTCCAAAACCAATCAACCTGCCTCCTCGTTCATTTACAATAACCTCATGATCATATAGTTCTATGTTCTTTTCAAGAATTTCCCTTAAAAGATCCCGATTGTAAGGCTGCTTTTTTATGGTGTGTGAAAAGAAGAAATATTTTTTATTTGGAATTAAAAAAGGAACCGGCACTTCTTTTACTCCTAATAGTACATCACAATCTGACATATCTTCGGAAACTTCAAAACCGGCTTCTTCATAGGCTTTATCAGAAAAGATCCTGATGTCTGAACTTTCTACTTTGAATTGGGCCTCCGGAAATCTTTTTGCAGCTTCCTTCAGCTTTTCCGGGGAGAACACCACTCTTTTGTCCGGCGGACTTTTTCTCTCTTTAATAATTCCAAATTTGATCATATGGGAACAGCGTTTACTTTTTATTTGTTGTCTTTCAAAGATATGAATTTAAAACTGTATCTTTGTTTTGGCAGCCCTGAACGGCTGCTACTTTTTTGAAGTATTTTTGCGGTGGGGATTGATTGAATTTGAAGTTTTGACTGAAGTGGGAACGCCTACAAACCTGGCATGAAAAATGCAATACAATCTTCGCGGAAATAATTAAATATATAAGTTCTTTACATAATGGGGTCGACTTGGTTTTGACAGCGAGTCTAACTGAGTTGTAAGCACGTCGAGCGCTGGGAAACAGCTCGTAAATCTCATTTTTCACACTTTTTTAAACGGCGAGAATAACTACGCCTTGGCTGCATAACCGAATTATAGTAGGTTATACTTAGTCCCTGCAAGGCAGGGAGCCAAGATGTCTCGTGGAAGCCTTGATTTACGGCGTCCACACCAGAGGCACCGGTAAAGTAAATATAGGGATCTTAGGGCCTTGATAAGATTCTGAACTTTAAGCGAGGATACGTGTAAAGTTGGTGGTTTTCGGCCGGCTTTGCATCGACAACCAAGTGAAAACTAAACGTGTAGAAAGCAATTGAGTTGCTTGTTTGGACGAGGGTTCGAACCCCTCCGACTCCACTTTTTGAGTATCAAACTCAATCAAAAACCCCGGAATCCTAGGATTTACGGGGTTTTTCATTTTTTATAAAGTTTATTTGCCCTTTTCGAGGAACAGCTTTTTCCACGACAAAGCAGAATCATATTGTGATTAACTTTAACCTTTCTGCGGATGGAAATTCGGATCTGAAGGATCATTATCTAAATCATAGGTGATACCGAGGACGAACATAAAAAGTCCGTAGCAAATAATTCCGAAGGCAACTATGGCAAAGGGAATCTTTCCAATGTGATCGCCTATAAAATTAAAGGCTTTATCTGTATTAACGACATAACTAGGATCTTTAAGTATACCCGATTTGATAAAAAAGAAGCCAATAATACCTAAAATCACCCCACGGGCAACATAGCCGGTGAATCCAAGAAAAAAGATGACGGACTTTTTTTTCCTGCCAAATTCTACAATATCTAAACGCTCCCGATACCCACGGGTAATTCCGTAAAATAATTGCACTGCAGCAATCAAAGCTATGAAAGCACCTACCCCCACAATTAGCCATTTGCCCCAACCGTAATTTAAAATGTTAGCCGTCATTTCCCTCTTCTGCTCAGGACTGTTCAGAATAATTTGCTGTCCCCAATAAAACTACCAGCGCAGAGTATGCGATAAGTGCATCGGCAAAAGAGCTGAGACCTATCCCGGTACGACGGGTAATTCCTTTCCAGCTATTTCCATATTGGTAGGGATCGCTAAATGATTCATAGATTCGCCAGGCAATATAACAGAGCATTCCCAACAGTATGGCCCAGATGATAATTTCACCCCCCGGCAGTTCCTGTACATAGGCTAGTAGGCTGTTTTTGGAAGCGCCGCCCTCTTTAAGTCTTAACAGGGAAAGAATAGCAATTACACCTATGGCCATATAAATGAGGCCGGTGGAAATACAACCCAGAATAGGAAAATATTTGATGTACTTCTTCTTCGCTTTTTTCACAGGGAAAACAAATTTACTCCTGAAAGTAAGATTTTTTTCCTTTTCCGGTAGAATACCATTCAATTTCCCTAAAGGAATGGTCCTCAAAGTTGGGATTTCTCTTCTTGAGTAAAAGCATTTCTGCTTTCCTTGGAGACAAAGTCACGAATTAATTTTTTTCAATAATACCCTTAAAAAATGGCATTTCTGGCACCCACTTTTCGGCTAGATTTACTTTTTGATCTTCCGGGTTTATATTTTTATAATTATTTTGAGCACCGAAATATTGCAAAGTGGATAAAATGGATTTTAAACAGTAGTAATGAGCAGATATATTTTTGTTCTTGATGATTTGTTTTTGTTTCATAGGGGCTTTATCTTACACCCTCCTCATAAAAGATGACAAAAAACAGACAATTAAAGAAGCCGTGGCCGACTAAAGATGCTATGGTGCAGATATATGAAAATAACCTGTGGGGTGGTAAAAAATCTCAATTTTACTCTGGCCTTGGCTCACATCATCCTGAAACAGTAAATCCATATATAGCTGTAATATCCGATTTTTTAAGAAATTTTAAAACTCCCCCGGTAGTTTGCGATTTGGGTTGTGGAGATTTCAACATTGGCAAAGAACTGGTAAAGTACGCTAATAAATACATCGCACTAGATATAGTTCCAAATCTTATAGCGCATAATCGAAAAAAATTTAGAGCCGCCAATTTGGAATTCTATGCTTTAGACATTTCAAAGGATAAATTGCCTTCTGGTGATTGCGCATTGATAAGGCAGGTTTTGCAACATCTATCCAACGTGGAAATTCAAAGAGTAGTGGAAAAATTGTATGATTTTAGGTATGTAATTTTAACCGAACATTTGCCGACAGAAGATTTTGAACCCAATAAGGATATTATTTCCGGACAGGGTACCCGACTAAAAAAGCAAAGTGGAGTAATTCTTAACGCTTCACCATTTAACTTCAAAGTCAAAGAAGAAAAACAATTACTATCTGTTCCATCTTTTGGTTTTAAAGGAGTGTTAGTAACTACGCTTTATAAGGTAAGATAACACTAACGGAGGTGAATTCTGCTATATTGAAAAATTGAACCAGTCCTCTCTAAATGGGCAACAAATTGAATTATAATCCATCGCAACCATTTTGCTTCTAATCCAAAGTTAAAAATTGAAGCGAGACCAATGCGGTAGCTATGAAATCTTATTTTGTCACTACTATTGCCCTTCCTATTCCTTTTACCCTTACTTTTAATTTATTTTGTAATCAGGATTTCAAGGAGCTTTCTCATTATAAAAAATTGAAGCTCAATCTTTCAAAATTCAAAAGGATTTTCTTTGCGTAATAATTAATCTAATTGTTTCCTTATACGCTGCAGTAATTCTTCAATATCAAAGGGTTTGGCTATAAAATCATCGGCTCCTTCTAATTTATTAATATTTGCATGGGCAGACATTAGTAGCACCGGAATTTTTTTGGTGACTTCTTTTTTCTTCAGGTCTTTGCAAAGATCCAGTCCGTTGCCGTCGGGCAGCATTATGTCTAGCAAAAACAGGTCGGGAATTTCTTGAGGAACTATTTTCTGAAAAGACCTGGCAGAGGGGAAAGTTTTTACTGAATAATTATGACTCACCAGCAGGAACTCTATCAATTCCCGAATTCCCTCATCATCTTCAACTATAAAAATTTCTTTCATATAATTATTTTTGAATTGTCACACCCCCTACCCTGATACTTCTAGATTGCCTTTTATTTCTTTATGCTTTTCTGCGCTCATAGGTAGGGTGAAATAGAATTCAGATCCCTTGCCATATTCACTGCTCACTTCAATAACCCCGTTATGACGATCAATGATTTGCTTGGTAAGATATAATCCCAATCCTAACCCACTTATCCCCTGAGTATTTTCTGCACGATAAAACCGAGTGAACAGCTGGTTCTTTTGCTCCTCTGTAAGACCTATCCCCTTGTCTCTTACACGCACAGTCACGTTATTACCTACTACTTCTAAATTGACATAAATTGCATCTGCTTTGGGGGAATACTTTATCGCATTGGTTAAGAAATTCAAGATCGCCTGTTCAATACGCTGCTTATCTCCTTCAATATAAGCAGTGGTGCCTCCTAAAGTTTCTACGATTTTGTGGGTTTTTGTGGAGTACCTGAAAGTTTCAATAATCTCCTGTAGCATTTCTTTAAGATCAAACACCTCCAGAGAAAAGTCCAATCTTCCGGCTTCTATTCTGGACATATTGAGCAAATCTTCTACAAGAGTATTTAATTTATCGACTTGATAAAGTGATTTTTTTAGAAAAAGTGCCGACATCTTTTCCTTTTCTGTTTTCGCCAGCACCTGCAAATAACCTTTGATTGTCG
The DNA here is from genome assembly GCF_049680855.1 of Salinimicrobium maris. Classification (NCBI taxonomy): domain Bacteria; kingdom Pseudomonadati; phylum Bacteroidota; class Flavobacteriia; order Flavobacteriales; family Flavobacteriaceae; genus Salinimicrobium; species Salinimicrobium maris. The sequence continues at coordinate 346,004 of NZ_JBMPGS010000003.1, forward strand.
TAAGAGGTGTTTTTAGCTCATGGCTCGCCAGTGCTATAAATTCATCTTTTTTATCACTTAGGGACTTTACCTGCTCAAAAAGCCTGGAATTATCAAGAGAAACTGCGGCTTGCGCAGCAATGTTCACAACCATTAATTCGTGTTCTTCAGTGAACATTCCTTGATCAGGATGTTCATATACTAGTCCTCCAATGACCGCTCCAGACTTTGAAACTACTGGTACGGCCAGATAACTCCTCATACCGGAAGATTCTTTTGGCGTTCCATCGTAGATATTATTCTCATCAGGACTCGAAGTTTTTGTAATATCACTTAGGCGAATTACCTGCTTATCTACCAGTGTGCGTCTAATTACTTCAGTTTGACCGAGCTTTTTCATATTCGCAATAGTCTCAGGCGGCAACCCGGCAAGTGTGAATAGCTCAAAGCTGTCTCCATTATCATCTACATTGTTATAATAAAAAGCACCATAAGCTGCACCGGTTAATGTAGTAGTGGCATCTGTCACCCGTTGTAGAATTCCTTTAACATCCAGATGCTCAGAAATACTTTTCCCTATGGTATTTAAAGTCTCCAGGTTTTTAATATAACTTTCCATAGCAATCTGTGATTCCACCTGTGCTGAAATATCCCTGGCTACTTTTGAGGCACCAATGATATTACCCCGCCTATCTTTTATTGGAGAAACAGTGATGGAAACAGGTATTTCTTTACCAGATTTATGACGTCGGATCGTTTCAAAATGATCAATTTTACTTCCACTCCTTATTCGGCCGAGAATTACATCTTCTTCCATCAGTCTTTCCTCGGGAATAAGCATCGTAATAGATCTTCCTATAGCTTCTTCTTCAGAATAGCCAAATATCTGTTCCGCTCCTCGGTTCCAACTCATGATGATACCTTCTAAATTTTTACTAACGATGGCATCATCCGACGATTCAACTATAGCCGAAAGCATCGCCTGCTTTTCTTCTACATTTAACCTGTCTGTAATATCTCTTGCTACCTTTGATGCTCCCACGATCTTCCCATGAGCATCTTTGATAGGTGATACGCTTACAGAAATAGGAATTTCCCGGCCACTTTTGTCAATACGAATAGTATCTATATGATCTACCCTTTTCCCATTTCTAATGTTGGAAATAATATCCTTTTCTTCACCCAAACGGTTTTTTGGAATTAAGAGAGTGATATGTTGACCAAGTGCTTCACATTCGGAATAGCCGAAGATGCGTTCGGCTCCATGATTCCAGCTGGTAATAATTCCATTTAAATTTTTACTTATAATGGCATCATCTGAAGATTCCACGATAGCTGAAAGTGTAGCCTGCTTCACATAATCCTGCTGTTGCTCGGTTATATCTACAAGAGTGTTGCAGCTACCGGTTAATTCATGCCTCTCATTAAACTGTGGTTGCGGAAAAACCAGAAGGGTTCTAAAACCACCGCCGGATTTCTCAATTCGAATAGAGATATTTTTCTGAGCAATTCCAGTTTTCAAAGTCTTAGCCACGGGACTTTCTTCCACGGGCATGGGAGTACCATCGGGATAATACATTTTCCAGGAGCCACACCAAAGTTCCTTACCTACAATGGGCTTCCTGCCCCAAAGTTCCGCTGCCGCTTTATTATAGTAGGTTATGATACCATCGGCTTCACAAGTGTAAAATGCAACAGGAGAATCTTCAAACATTTGCTTAAAGTTAACATGTCTACTTTCCCTTTTCCCCGCTACTTGTTTCATATCCTTTTCCATTATTTTCTATACAGAACGGAATAAATAATCCTAACTATTAACTTAAAATCTTGAATCCAAAGATTAAAGATAGAACATCAAATTTCCATTTTATGAAGAGACCAACCAATCTTATAACTCCTTTAACATTTCAAATGCTCATTAGGCTATTTTCTTAAATTTTCCATAATTTTTACCGTGTTTCTTGCTAAATCACGGTTTTCATGTCCAAATTTTCAACCTTGAATTTTTAAGAGCCAAAGCGAATTAAAGGTTAAGTTTTGAATACTTGACAAGATGGGCAAAACCACTTAACATTATTTTATCACAATATAAAATGACTTCCCATTCTTAAATCCTAATTTTAAAATACCAATTGATTAGGTATGGATTTAGAAATTAAACATCTGCTTATCTTATTCCTTCTTATTACAGGAGCAGTATTTATAGATGAGGTCAATGCTCAGGAAGCCCCACAAGTTTCGGTTGGTGGTGCCCTTCGCTTTAACTATAACCTTTCCTCCTGGAAGCCGGAGCAGAAAACAAGAGGTGGAGACTTTGGATATGATATGTTTAGGATCAATGCCAATGCAGCTTATCAAGGGATTTACCTGAACGCTGAATACCGTTTCTATTCTGAGGCTTTTGGTGGAGGAATGCTAAAACAGGGCTGGTTTGGATATCGCTTTAGCGAAATTGATGAAATACAACTGGGGCTTACGCAGGTGCCATTTGGAATTCAGCAGTATAATTCCAATAACTGGTTTTTTAATCTCTCCTATTATGTAGGGCTGGAGGATGATCACGATATGGGGATCAAATATATTCACCTGGGAGAAAAAACAGAATACCACCTGGGCTTTTTCAAAAATGCAGAAGAATTGAGTTTTGGGAATATTTCAGAAATTTCTCCTGCCAGATATTCTTATGACGTGGCAGGCAGAAATAAAGAGATTAATCAATTTAATGGAAAGTTTATTTTCAAATTCGGGGAAAACTTCCAGCAAAGATTAGGAATTTCCGGTCAATACGGAAGCCTTTACAACCTCGATACTAAAGAAAAGGGGGACCACCATGGATTAGCTCTGCACTACGAAGCTACTTATCAAAAATGGAATCTTAAAGCGGAATTTATGAACATCGCCCACAATCCCATTAATACAACCGGCGCTTCCCGGGAGGTAATTTTAATGGCAGCTTATGGAGCACCCTATGAAGTTGCAGCAGACTTCAATATGTATACTCTTACTCTTTCAAGAGCTGTACCTGTAAAGTGGGGTCCGGTTTCAGCGCTGCAGTTTTACAATGATTTTGGATATATGCAGAAAGAAGTAGAAGATTTTGAAGATTCTGCGATGAATGTGACCGGCATACTTGTAACTGCAGGGAATATATACACTTATATTGATTATGCTGCCGGTTTTAACCATTCCTGGTTGGGCGGAAATTATGTGGATGATTTTAGCCGTGGAACTCCAGGTGCGAATTGGGAGGCAAGGTTCAATATTAATATTGGGTATTATTTTTAAAAATCACAAAGAACTACTTAGAATTAAAAACACATTTTATGGCCAAAAAAATTGTTAGAAGCGACGAAAGAAAATCCATCATGGGATTGGATGTGAATGGACCGGTGTTCTTTACTTCTTCCATTTTCATAATAATTAGTATTGCTCTCACTCTTATTTTCGAGGAACAGGCTGAAAATTACTTCAATGAAATTCAGGATTTCATTTCTAACACAGTGGGCTGGTTCTTCGTGCTGTGTGTAAATGTCTTTCTCATATTCGTTCTTTATCTCGCGTTTAGCAAGTATGGCAATATTAGGATAGGCGGAAAAGACGCTCGCCCGGAATTTAAAACCCTCTCGTGGTTTGCGATGCTTTTTAGTGCGGGAATGGGAATTGGATTATTGTTTTGGAGTATAGCAGAACCGGTAACGCATTTTATGAATCCACCTTTAACAGAGGGAGGAACTCCTCTTGCAGCGCAGGAGGCCATGAATTTCACCTTTTTGCATTGGGGATTTCACGCCTGGGGAGTTTATGCTCTTGTCGGTCTTTCCCTTGCTTATTTCACTTACTCCCACGGACTCCCATTGACCATTCGTTCGGTATTCTATCCACTCCTCGGCGATAAGATCTACGGGAAGAGAGGAGACATTATTGATATTTTTGCAGTTCTGGCAACCCTTTTTGGATTAGCAACATCGCTGGGGCTGGGAGTACAGCAAATAGCCGCAGGTCTGGCCCATGTTTTTGGCCTAAGCAGTGGAATTGTCACACAAGTCTCTTTAATAGCGGGAATTACTCTAATTGCCACAGCTTCAGTAGTACTGGGTGTAGATAAAGGGGTAAAGTTTTTAAGTGAATGGAATATGCGAATAGCAGTATTATTATTGCTACTGGTAGTTCTTCTGGGACCTACTATATTTATATTTCAGTCCTTTGTTCAAAACACAGGGAATTACTTTTATAGCTTTTTGCAAATTTCGACCTGGACAGAAAGTTATACTGGGGATAACTGGCAAAATGCGTGGACAGTTTTTTACTGGGGCTGGTGGATCGCCTGGTCTCCATTTGTGGGAATGTTCATTGCCCGTATTTCAAAAGGACGCAGCATTAAAGAATTTATCCTCGGGGTGCTTATCGTCCCTTCTCTTATCACTTTTTTCTGGATTACTGCCTTCGGAAGTACTTCAATTCAACAGGCTTTATTAGGAGATCAGGCTGTATTTAATGCAGTAGATGATAATGTAGCGACGGCCTTGTTCGTTTTTCTTGAAGATTATCCTTTTGCCGTGGTACTTAATGTTATAGGGGTGATTCTTATCGCAGGATTTTTCGTTACCTCCTCAGATTCCGGTTCGCTGGTGGTGGATAGTCTTACTTCTGGAGGGAAAATCGATGCACCTGTAGGACAAAGAATATTCTGGGCTGTTGCCGAAGGTACGGTGGCGGCGGTTTTGCTCATTGGCGGAGGTCTACAGGCTTTGCAGACGGCCTCTATAGCAACAGGACTTCCCTTTGCCTTTATTCTTCTGTTCATGTGTTACTCCCTTTATACTGCCCTGCGGGACGAACATCAGCAATTTGAAGAACGTAAAGCCCAAAAGGAATGGGAAAGTTACGAGGAAAGGGTGGCAGACATCATCAAAAAACGTGGCACCGGAAAATCCAATCCTAATCAATAATTTACACCTATGAAAACATATAAAAACATACTTGTTGCACTAGACCTTTCAGATCTTGATGAAGTACTCATTAAATATGCTTCTTTCATTGCAGATAGATTAAAAGCCGAAAAAGTATATTTTGTCCATAACATCAAAAAATATGAAATTTCAGAACTTTTTGAAGAACAACTTAAGGACGTTAATCTTGATGAAGCCATAGGTGATGAGCTTAATGAAAAGGTTCAGGAGCATTTTAAAGCTAATGTAGAATGGGAAGTTTTAATTTCTGAAGATCCATACAGTGAATCCCTGATCAAATATGTAGTTGATAAATACCTCATTCAACTAGCCATAGTTGGAAATAAAAAACATGAAAAAGGTACAGGTTTAGTAAGCAGCAAGCTACTACGCCTTTTGAGGTGTGATCTTTTAGCAGTGCCACGAGCCGCGAAGCCAAGAATTGAAGAAATCTGGGCAGGAACAGATTTTTCTCCCGAATCTCGAAAGGTTTTTAATGTTACCAGGGTCTTGCAGGAACAAGACGGTACATCATTGAAATTAGCTCATGTTTACAGTGTACCGGTGCAATTCTCTCCATATGTTTCACCTGAGTCGATGGCTCCCAGAGTAGAAAAACATGTGAAAGAGAAAATAGAAAAGTATATTAAAAAAGTGAACTACACAGGACCTATTGAACCTTTGACATTCTTAGGAAGAGAGTCTGGTGCTGCACAAAAATTGATTGCCAACATCAAAAAATCAGATGCAGACCTGCTAGTGATATCAGATAAAGGTGGTAATACCTTCTCCCCTTTTGCGGTTGGAAGCGTTACAGAAGAAATCTTTAATGCAAACTTTGGGGTGCCTTTGTGGGTAACAAAATAGAACTAAAGTGGAATTCTGGGGTAATTATGCACTTCCCTTTCCTTTCCGTCCTTAATATTTATAATTCTACTGGGCCTTGAGTACTGAGCAATTTCTTTCGCTTTATCAAAAGCTTCCTCCTCATCCCGGAAGCCCTGGATAAATTCACTTTCGTGATTAAGAACATGCCATTCTTCTTTTTCAGCATTCCATTGCACGCGGAAGGTTTTTTCGGTGATAATGGAATGTTTACCCCTTAATAAATCGAGCATAATTTTTCCATCGCTGTAATTACCATCTGGATATGGCATGGGGAGAAGTGCAAAAAAAATGTAATAGAGGGAAAAATAAGTGAATTGATAGGTGAAAATATTTGTTTCTATTAATTGTTGTTCCACCAGCATCATTACAGCAAGTACGCTTATCAAGTTAAAAAGGCTACCACCTCCAAAAATAAGTATATTTGCCCATTTTCTTTTTACTTTAAGGTTTTCAAAAGTACAGAGTCCATACCAAAAATAATATTTACGCACCTCGAGCATTCCCCAGCTGAAAATTGGTTTTCCTGTACCAATACTTACCTTTATATTTTTGCCACCCATTAGCCAGGCAAAGAATACGTGCCCCCCTTCATGAAGAATAGAGATCAACGGCATTACCAGAAAAAAGGCAAGAAAAAACTTGGGGATATCACTTATTCCAAACATGAGGATGTTTTCTGTATTATGTGAGAGATTCAGGCTTAACCAAAGACAATTGTCCTGCTACTTCTTCTGAAAATCAAACAAAACCAATTACAAAGATTAATAAATTGAGTAATCCCAGAAAGTGCTTTAACAGGTTTTAGGATTTAAACCCCAGTCATATCATGAAAAAAATCACGAAAATAAATGCTGAATTCATATCCCAGAACCTTGCCCCTTATTCATCTCTATAACGGCCATTTCCTGCACAGAAAGCATATCTTTTAGGTAATCTACAAATCCTGAAATTTCAGAAGATCAGGAAGAAACAACAAAAAGGTAGGCACAACCAAATTGTATAAATTATATTTACATACATTTCTTTTTCAAAAAAATTTCATGAGACGAAAAATGCACCTTTTATTGTTACTTCTTGGATCTTCTATCTTTGGGCAGGAATTATTAGATATTCATCATACCTCTTTAGCAGAATATATTCAGGCAGAAGAAGAAATGGAAAGCGTAAGAATCCCTGAACCTTTTAAATTCGTTAGTATTACAGGACATGCACCTCCAATCCAGTTTCTTCGAGAAGACAAAAGCGGCCTTGAAATACTTTCAACTTATTCTTATAGAGCCAGTGACTCTACGTTGACCGATGTTATTTATGAATGGGATGAAATGAGACATTCTAAAAAAGCGACTTTTAATGAAAGAAAGCGCAAGAGCTTTCAAAAGGTTATTATAGAAAAGTTTAAGGATCTGGAAAAATCAATGACAGCATTATATGGAGAACCCGATGTGGAAGAAAAGCTCTCCCGGCACATTCAATCAGGTGCCAAAGCGGCTTATAAAAAGAAAATTGAGTGGCATCCAAATGACAGTACCAAAATCATTTTATCTACAGAACTATTGAAACGAACGGGATTATTAAAGATAGAGCCGTCTCAAAAAATGCGGCTTCACATGTGGAATCCTTCCAAAAAGCAAGAGGAGAATAGATTCGACATTTTATATAACCTATCATACGAATTTTTGCAGGTATTAAAGGAAGGAAACATGGAGGATGCAAAATTCTTCTTCTCAGATTCAGTCCGAAGAATGTTGACAGACAAACAGGTAAAGACATTAATGAACAACCTGGACAGCACCCACGAGACTGGCATCATGTCCATAAATAATTATCCCGGACCTGACGGAAGCGGCTGGGCAACTTTCACCCTGGGTTATAAAACCGACAGTTCGGAATTTGAAAAAGAGTATTTGAAGATCATTTTTGATAGTGAAAATAAAATTGTTGGGGTTAAACAAATGAACAGCAGGTAAAAAGCAAAATTTGTGTGCATTTTCACATTTTCAACAGAAAAGAATAGCTTTCTTCACCAAAAATGACTTTTTGAAGCCTCTTACCAATTATTTTTTGCTTCTCATACTTATAAAAAAGCCTTCGAAATCTTTCCAATCCCAATTTTAGCTCAAGAAGAATAAATTGATTTAAAAAGCCGCCTAGAAATGCCATTTTTGACACCTTAGGCGGCCCATTTTTCAAGCTACCTGAGTTTACGTAGTGCTTAAGAGATTGCCATTGGCATCATAAAATTCGGTTTTATAGATATTCCCGTCTGCATCTTTGTATTCCAGTTTATAAGAATTGTCATCTTCTGAAATGGTTTTCCAAATGGAAGATCCATCTTCAGAAAAGGTGATTATTTCATATAAAAATTCTTTATAATAAGTTTCTACCACATGAGGATCTCCATTTTCGAAAAAGGAAATATACTCGCTAACGTAATCGCCTTCAGTTATTTCAAGTCGGGTAACCTCTTCATTTTCATCATAAAAATAAATATCTTCCCTTTGGTTTCCATCGTTTTTTACCAGAATTCGAACAGATTTCTCGAGGGTATGATCTGCCCGGTAGAAAAAGTCAAATTCCTGATATCCTCGTGCGTCCGTTCCATATTGCTTTTTAATCTCCCCTGCCTCATTGTATTCATATTGCATATGAACCAAAACGTCCTCCTCATTCGTACCCGTTTTAGTACTGTAGCGAGTTTCGGAAATTTTGTTTCCTGCTTCATTTAAGACATATACTTCTCTCAAAATAAAATTTCCATTATGGTCATAGTAATGCATTTCTGTCACCCTGTTTTCTTCATCAAAGGCCACAAATTCTTCTGTAGATGAGGCAGGTCCGTCGGCAGGAGCATGATAGGAAAACGCCTCGATCTGGTGATCTTCAGCATAGGCTACCTGAACCCGAACAGATTGAATTATGACTCCGTTTTCTGAATAGACACGATCAAAACTTGTAGGCTGGCCAAATTCATTATAGGTGTGGTAAGTAATCTCATGAATTAACCTGTTGGGGCGTCTTTCATACTTGTATGACTTTAAAAGTTTTCCTGACTCATCAGTTTCATGCACCCAGTATATTGCTGTTCTTGGAATACTATTGTAGGTCTCCAGGGTGGGAATAAAATATTCAAATGCGAAATCCTGAGATTCATACGGTTCTCCTAAAGATTCGGAAAGATGCTCTCCTGCATCGTTGGGGTAAACAGGTACGAGATTTGAACCGGTTGCTTCATTGACCTCAGCCACAATATCGCCCAGAATCTTTGTAATGGACTGAGTGAAATCAATTTGTGCCACCGATATTGCATCGGCTACCCCAGCTTCAATGGTGATTCCATTAGAGGGGTCATTGTCTGCATCAAGACTTTGTAAAAATGCAGCAATATTTAAAACTTCCAAAGAAGCTACAGAAGCATTTGATGTGGAAGCAATCTTGACAGGACTCATCACTGAAGATGCTTCGGCACTCCCCAATGCAATATCACCTACAGAAAAGGTTACCAACTCCCCATCCAAATATTTAAATTCTCCTTTAGAATTCGTAGTTCCCGATTGAGTAGGAGTGGTATAATTTAATCCTGCCACTTCCGAATCTATGAAGACTCCAGTTTGTACAGTCTCCTCTCCCCCCGGGTCAACTGGCGTGTCGTCATCCTCCGGCGAACAGCTAAATAATAGCGAAGCCAAAAACAGGAGTGACAGAAAATTAAAATTTTTTCTTGTTCTGTTGGAATTGAAGAAATTACATTTCATAAGTCAGGTTTAAAAATTGAATTTAATTATGTTCAGAAAGCTTTTCTATGGCTTCTGAATAACTTTGGAAATGTATAAACCAAAACAACCTAAAGAAATCCCCTTTTTTAGGTATATTTTAAAAACAGTATTCAATCTTTCCACCAGAATTTCACATTTCACATGAAAATTATATTTCTGAAAATCTTCTCCACCCATTTAGATTTGAATTCTTGCCATAAACGAAATGCATTTGCTTCAAAAAAAGAAACTTATCTGGGATATTCTTTTCTACAATAACCATCTTCAAAAATGGCATTTTTTGATGGTAGACCCTTTTCAGCAAAACCGGAAATTTCAAAAATGCCTAATAAGCAACGGCAGATAATTTTACTTTTTTGAAATTCACTGAAATTGACAGGGTTTCCTATTTTTGCGCCATGATAAAGAACCTTTTTCAAGTACTTGGACTGGTGATTCTTCTTATCTCTTGTCAAAATAATCCGGAAAAAGAAATCAGGGAACAGGGAAAGGATCATGCCACTTATCTTTACGAGAAGAGTAAAGAAACAGAAAACATTGAAGAAAAACTGACAGGTGTGAATTTTAAAGATGATCTACATAACATGTTATCTCAAAGCGTCCCAAAGGATGTAAAGCTGTACCTGGTTGGATATGACAGCATTTCCTGGTTAGAAATAAGTTCGGAATCTAAAATAGTCCTCCACCGTATCCTGCAGGAATTGATGGTAAACATGAAGAAACACAGTAATGCCTCTATGGTTAGCTTAAATTTCCAGGAGCAATCTTCTATACTGCAAGTTAACTACAACGACAATGGCAGAGGATTCTCTTCAACTGAATTAAAAAATGGCAACGGACTCAAAAATGTGGAAAACCGTATTGTTTCTATTGGAGGTTCTTTTAATTTCCCCATTGAAAAAAGCACCGGTATTTCCATACAACTATTAATTCCTTTCTAGAATGTTCAAAAAAGTTCTTATCGCAGAAGATGTAGATGCTGTAAATACTGCATTACCGGGATTCCTTTTAAAAATGGGTGTCAAGGAAGTGGTTTATTCGCAGTATTGTGATGAAGCTTATGTGAAAAGTAAGAAGGCCGCTTTGGAAAACACCCCATATGATCTGCTTATTTGCGATCTCTCATTCCGACAGGATCACAGGACTGAAAAGATTGCCTCTGGAGAAGAACTTGCATTTATTATAAAAAGAGAAATGCCAACCGTTAAAGTTATCATTCACTCCATAGAGGATCAACCTGCACGTGTTAAGAAAATAATGGCTTATGTAGATGCCTACGTTTGTAAAGGACGTAACGGTATGAATTACCTGAAACAAGCTGTAGAAACTGTTTACGAGGGAAAAACTTATCTGTCTCCGGATATTCAGCAAACACTTCAAAATAAAAATATCACAGAATTATCTGTATATGATTTATCACTTTTAAAACATTTGGCCCAAGGCTGTACACAGGAAGAGATAAGCAATCATTTTAGAACAAAAGGAATGGCTCCATTCAGCAAAAGCTCGATAGAAAAGAAACTTAAAGATCTAAGGGAAGAGTTTGGTGCAAGAACAAATCCACAGTTAATCAATATTGTTCTAAGCCTGCATTTAATTTAACTTACTCCCTCCACTTCAAAGTATCAATAGAAACACTTTCGCAAACCATTGCCCTTGAATTCATTATAAATTGTTTTGATTTATTAGAGTCTTGTTTTTTCTCTAACAAAAAGTATTTTAGGTTCCTGAATCGATTTTTTCCTGTATGACCTTTGCAGATCATAATATCTTTCTGATTCTATTTATATTATAATTAGCGTGAAAGACATATCTGCTCCTTCAGTTTTGAAATATAGGTGCACACCAACTTAAGCATAGTATTAGGTGTTGTCGTAGACCATAAATTTTTTTGTGTATTTTTTCCCCATTCCTATCTATTTCATCCATGTGTTATAATATCAGAATAATAAATAAAAGATTAAGGAATGAAAGCAATGATTACAAAAGGATACGGTGCACCAAGTGTGCTTGAGCTTAAAGAGATAGAAATTCCCAAACCCGGTGCTGATGAAGTACTGGTTAAAATAAAGGTTTCTTCGGCTACAACTGCAGACACTTTGATGCGGCAGGGAAAGCCTTACTTCGCCAGGTTATTTCTGGGGTTAAAGAGGCCCAAACATCCCGTACCAGGAACGGGGTTTGCCGGTACAGTCGAAGAGGTGGGTTCTAAAGTCTCCAGATTTACAGTTGGAGAGCGCGTTTTTGGAGAAACCACTCTGGGTTTTAGTGCCAATGCCGAATTTCTAACGGTTCCTCAAAATGGGGTAATTCTTTCTATGCCCAAAGCAATGGAATACACAGAAGCTGCAAGCTTCGGTGATGGTCATTTAACCTCTTTTAACTTTCTCAAAGAAGTAGCAAAAATACGGGCTGGCGATAAAATTTTGATAAATGGTGCTTCTGGAGCTTTAGGCACTTCTGCAATACAATTAGCCAAATATTTTGGAAGTTATGTCACCGCAGTATGTAGTGGCAAAAACGCTGAATTGGTGAAATCTTTGGGTGCAGATAAAGTTATAGATTATAATCAGGAAGATTTCACAAAATCTAAATTAAAATATGATATTATCTATGATAGCGTAGGAAAAAGCTCTTTCGGGAAATGCCGTAAAGTTCTTTCTGATAATGGTGTTTATCTTTCCCCGGTGCTAAAATTATCTCTCCTTATCCAAATGCTGAAAACCTCAAAATATCATAAGAAAAAAGCCATTTTTCAGGCCACTGGAACAAAGAGTGATGATAAGCTGCGCTTCCTATTAAATGCTGTTCTTGACATTTATAAATCGGGAAAGCTCAAAACCGTTATTGACCGGCAGTTTCCCTTAGAATTACTTTCAGAAGCACATCAATATATAGAAACAGGGCACAAAAGAGGAAACGTGATTATTGTTCATACCTAACTTATAAAACTACCTGTATCCAGAGACTGAAAGATTTAAACAGGTCGGGCTTTGCGCTCAAAAGTTCCCGTGGGTTCCCAGTTGCTTAACTTGTGAAAACTGAAATAGGAAATCGCCAGAATTGCCATTAATATTATGGGTGGCAGAATATTTAATCCAAAACCATCTACGGCCCATAAACTGATAAATGCAAAAATAAAGTCAAAGGTGAAACCGGCATAGCCCCATTCCTTCAGGCGCTTTGGAATTTGCGGTAAAATGAGTATTAGCGCACCTAATACCTTAAAAATGGTTAAGGCCATTCCAAAGTATTCAGGATAACCTAAATGCCTTATCCCTTCTTTAGCCATTTCTGTATGGCCGGTTAAAGCCGGCATCACTCCCTGAAACAGGAATAAAAATCCTGTTGTAAGCCAGAAAATAAATTTCAATTTTTTCATTCTCTAGGATTTTAGTGGCTCTGCCTGGAAAGCTTTCTCCAGTTTTGCCAAATTGATTTTCTTCATCTGCATCATAGCTTCCATCGCCTTCAGGGACTTTCTCTTATCGGTAGCATTCAACATTTCCTCCATTCCATGAGGCACCACCTGCCACGAGACTCCAAATTTATCTTTTAGCCAACCGCATTGCTGTGCAGCAGGATCTCCTCCTGCAGTTAGTTTATTCCAGTAATAATCGATCTCCGCTTGATCCTTACACTCCACTATAAACGAAACTGCTTCGTTAAAGGGAAAGTCATTTTCCACTCCACTATCCATTACCATCATTTTTTGCCCGTCTAGCTCAAAATGTGCATGCATGACCATTCCCTGCGCATACTGGTTTTCTTCTCCATAATATGTAATTCCTTCTGTACGGGAATTTTTGAAGATGGAAGTATAAAAGTTCATAGCCTCTTCCGCCTTTCCATGCCTTTCTCCTGTAAAGAACAGCAGCGGCACAATCTTATGGGAGCTTGATGATTTTTCAAACATAATTTGCCAGCTCAATCCGTAGCGATCCTGCAGCCACCCATATTTTGGGCTCCAGTCATAAGAGTTTAAAGGCATCATTATTTTGGCATTTTTGGATAGTAATTTCCACAGCCGTTCGGTTTCTTCTTCAGTTTCACAGCGTACCAAAAGAGAAACAGAAGGATTAAACTGAAAATGAGGTCCGCCATTCAAAGCAATTAATTTAAAATCTTCAAGTTGAAAGCCAAGGGTCATTAGTGAACCGGGTTCTCTTTGATGAAATTCTTTACCGGCTTCGGAATAGTGTGTACGGGCACCCATCGCAGAATTTTTAAATATAGATGTGTAGAATTGAACTGCTTCCTCTGCCTGGCTATCAAACCACAGGTGGGGAATGATCTTCTGAATATTATTTTTCATAACCTGAATATTAAAATGCATGTTTACTTCAAGGACATTACATACAAAGCTATTTCCTTGATCTTTTTGGTTGTTGTGCTTTGAGATTCATAGATTTCGCAAAAGACAAAGGATTTTAATTTACCTGAAGGTTTCTTTGCTTTTATTTTACCATTGAACAGCGCCGGTAACATTTTCCAGGATAAAATCCAGGCCATTCCGGGCTAAGCCACATTGAACTTTTCACAAAATTCCGTTTTTCCCATCATTCATTAAATCCATTTTATGAACCTTTGAAACCTTTGTCATAGACATATTGTAAATTTAGTACAACTGGCAGATTTTGGTGAGGGTTGAATACGACAAGCCATGGGGGCAATTACGCCAAAATCCTTTTTTGAAGACCAATACGCATAGAGATATTTCTAAGGTCAAAACCCCTAATTTATTAAAATTCTGTATTTTTAGTTTCTCTTAATTCCCGGCTTATGGAAAAGCACGTTTCTATATTAATACCGAAAGGGCATAGCAGCCTGGTAAATATTGTGGGGACACATCAATTATTCAATCAGGTGAATGGCTTTTTAAAGGAACAGGGAAAGCCTCCCATTTTTAAGGTGGAGCTGGTAGGGCTGGAAAAGCCTACCCTCCAAACCAACGGACTCTTTTCTGTCAATCCAGAAAAACATATTGATGAGATTTCACACACCCATCTTATTATAATTCCTGCCATACATGATGATTTCAAGAGGACTTTTCAGCAAAATCAGGAATTTACACCCTGGCTTCAAAAGCAGTATAAGCAAGGCGCCGAAATCGCCAGTCTTTGCGTCGCCGCCTTTTACCTTGCTTCCACAGGTCTTTTGAACGGGAAGCAGTGCTCTACTCACTGGATCCATGCTTCAGAGTTTCGCAGAATGTTTCCAAAAGTCAACCTGGTGGACGACCAGATAATGACCGAGGATGATGGAATTTACACCAGCGGCGGCGCCTATTCCTATCTCAATCTCCTGTTGTATCTCGTGGAAAAATATGCCGGTAGGGAAATGGCAATAATAAGCGCCAAAACCTTTATGAACGATATTGACAAATACAGCCAATCACAGTTTATCATGTTCCGCGGACAAAAAGATCACGAGGATCTTTTAATAAAACAAGTGCAGGAGTTTCTTGAGCAGCATTTTGAAAACTCCATTGTAGTAGCGCAGATAGCCGAAAAATTTGCCATTAGCCGCAGGAGCCTGGAACGGCGCTTTAAAAAGGCTACAAACAATACCATTATTGAATACCTGCAACGGGTAAAGATAGAGGCCGCAAAACGGAAGTTTGAAACTTCCCGTCAAAATGTGAGCGAGGTAATGTATGATGTAGGCTATTCAGATGAAAAAGCTTTCCGGAGCACCTTTCGAAAAGTCACTGGTATCTCTCCTGTGCAGTACCGCAATAAATACAACATCACAAGGATTGATGCATAATTATTTGAACAAACTATATGTATAGGATCCTCAAAAAATTCGTTTATAAGTAAAAATAGAACCCTCTCTAAAGATCAACGCCAACTACTGCTAAATACCCTTAAAGATCGTTTTGAAAAACATATGAACCGTCACAAAAATCTGGAATGGGATAAAATTCAGGCAAAGTTGGAAACAAATGATGAAAAACTATTTTCTCTTAACGAGATGGAAAGAACCCATGGGGAACCCGATGTAGTTGACTTTGATAAGAAGACTGAAGAATATATTTTTTACGACTGTTCTCCCGAAAGTCCTAAAGGTCGCAGAAGCACCTGTTATGACCGAGAGGCGCTGGAATCCAGGAAAAAATATAAACCCGAGAATAATGTATTAGACACGGCTGCTGCCATGGGAATTGAGCTGCTTAGCGAGCAACAGTACCGGCAATTGCAACAGCTCGGTAATTTTGACACGAAAACTTCCAGCTGGATTAAAACGCCCACCGAAATAAGAGAACTGGGAGGGGCCATTTTTGGAGATTTCCGCTACGGGCAGATGTTCATTTATCACAACGGTGCTGATTCCTACTACGCTGTAAGAGGATTTAGGGGGCTCCTGAGGGTTTAATTTATAAAACACTGATATGTGTAATTTATGCCCACGCCCATCCTTAGATACAGAAGAAAAATATATTTGTGGGACAGGAAATGCATCCTATATCTCCGGGAACCAAAAATTGGCGAAGCATGGATAGAGTGACGGGTGATATTCACCTCAACTAACATCTTTTGCTGTAGCAGAACAGGTGAATTTACTTTTGGTTATGCAGGAAACTCCAATGAAAAAAGATTCCGCCAATTCCTAAAGAACTAAAACCTGCTAAAAAATTACAACTAAAAAAGATCTTCAGAAATGGCATTTTTCCCTCCTGTTCTTAAAATTTTCAGAAGTAAAAATGGCAGGCTTAAATATTTTAAATGAAAAAAGAGGCTGTCATTGAGACAACCTCTTTTAGATTAAGATATTTAAATTTTAATTTTTAAGATCAAACCGGTCCAGATTCATCACCTTATCCCAGGCTTTTACAAAATCCTTCACAAACTTCTCTTTAGAATCGCTGCAGGCATATACCTCAGCAAGTGCACGTAATTCGGAATTCGAACCAAAAATAAGATCTACCCTCGTTGCAGTCCACTTCACTTCATTTGTAGCGCGATCACGACCCTCAAACTCATCCTGAGCTTCAGAAGTTGCTTTCCACGTGGTATTCATATCCAGCAGATTCACAAAGAAATCGTTGGTTAGCTGCCCTGGACGATCTGTAAATACTCCATGTTTAGAACCGTCATAATTGGCTGCCAATGCACGCATACCCCCGATTAAAACCGTCATTTCTGGAGGTGTAAGGCTTAGCAATTGTGCTCTGTCTACCAGCAACTCTTCAGCCGAAGCCGCCAGGCTGTTCCCTTTTTTCACGTAATTTCTGAATCCGTCACCGATGGGCTCTAACGGATCAAACATTTCGGCATCGGTTTGCTCTTCCGTCGCATCCATACGTCCTGGCGCGAATGGTACACCTATATCAAAACCTGCATCTTTGGCTGCTTTTTTAACGGCTAAAGATCCTCCAAGCACAATAAGATCTGCAAGTGATACTCTTTTATTCCCTTTTTGAGCATCATTAAACTCTTTCTGAACCTTTTCCAATTTCATCAAAACCTCCTGCAATTGTGATGGATTGTTTACTTCCCAATGCCTTTGTGGCTCCAGCCGAATGCGGGCACCATTAGCTCCACCACGCTTATCTGAATTACGGAAGGTCACGGCAGATCCCCAAGCAGTTTTGACCAGCTGTGAAACGGAAAGATCTTCATTGAAGATCATTTTCTCCAGAACGGCGATATCATCACGATCAATCAATTCATGATCTACTTTAGGAATTGGATCCTGCCAAATAAGTTCTTCTGAAGGTACTTCAGGCCCAAGATAACGGGAAACAGGGCCCATATCTCTATGTGTTAATTTATACCATGCTCTGGAAAAGGCCTCTGCGAATTCTTCAGGATTTTCATGAAAATGCTTGGAGATTTTTCCGTATTCGGGATCTTCTCTCAAAGCAATATCAGAAGTCAGCATAAAAGGAGCGTGTTTCTTCTCGGGATCATGTGCATCTGGGATAGTCTCCTCTCCTGCACCATTTTTCGGTCTCCATTGATAGGCGCCACCGGGACCCTTATGGCATTCCCATTCGTAACCGAATAAGTTATCAAAAAAGCCATTACTCCATTTTGTTGGTGTATTGGTCCATGCTCCTTCAATACCACTTGTAATGGTGCTGCCGGCATTACCCGTACCAAACTTGTTTTTCCAGCCCAATCCCATTTCTTCAATAGATGCGCCTGCAGGTTCTGCTCCTACATTCTCTATAGGATCTGCAGCACCGTGGGTTTTTCCAAAG
The DNA here is from genome assembly GCF_049680855.1 of Salinimicrobium maris. Taxonomy (NCBI): domain Bacteria; kingdom Pseudomonadati; phylum Bacteroidota; class Flavobacteriia; order Flavobacteriales; family Flavobacteriaceae; genus Salinimicrobium; species Salinimicrobium maris. The sequence continues at coordinate 363,802 of NZ_JBMPGS010000003.1, forward strand.
GTATGTCCTCCCGCGATAAGTGCTACCGTTTCATAATCATTCATCGCCATACGGCCAAAGGTTTCCCGTATGTCACGTGCAGATCCAATGGGATCTGGGTTACCATTAGGGCCTTCCGGATTTACGTAGATGAGCCCCATGTGAGAAGCTCCCAGCGGTTGCTCAAGGCTATCACCTTCTGCGTAGCGTTCTTTATTTCCCAACCATTCACCTTCAGAACCCCAATAGATATCTTCCTCAGGCTCCCAAATATCTTCACGGCCACCTGCAAATCCAAACGGCTTTAGTCCCATAGATTCCAGAGCCACATTTCCTGTAAGGATCAAAAGATCTGCCCAGGATATCTTTCGTCCATATTTTTGTTTGATAGGCCAAAGGAGAAGGCGTGCCTTATCCAGGTTCGCGTTATCTGGCCAGCTGTTCAACGGGGCAAATCTTTGTCCGGCTGTACTGGCCCCACCACGACCATCGCCAATACGATAAGTTCCTGCACTGTGCCAGGCCATACGAATGAACAATCCTCCATAATGACCGTAATCTGCCGGCCACCAATCCTGGGAATCAGTCATAAGTTCATGAAGATCTTTCTTTACAGCGGCAAGATCAAGACTTTTAAATTCTTCAGCATAATCAAATCCTTCATCCATGGGATCGGAGAGATTAGAATGTTGCCGCAGAATACTCAAATTGAGCATGTTTGGCCACCAGTCACGGTTAGAAGTACCGCTGCCGGCAGTTTTATCGAGTGCGCCACCCATAAAAGGACATCTGCTGGATTCGTTTACTTCCCAGACCTTATGATTTCCGGGCTTTTCGTGAGGGTTATTATTTTCCATTGTAAAAAATTTTTGATGAATAATTTACATAAAAATACAATAATTAACACTTATGACTTTCCTGATACCATTGGAAAAATCAATAGATGGAAAGAAAAAAATTTATAGTTTATATGGGAAAAGAGAAAATTCTATTTTTTCAAATCCATCTCAGCCTCTTAGCAGACAGAAGTTTCTTGATGGATTATTAATTAACTATTGAAATAATCACCATTGAAAAATGGCATTTTTCGTACTACTTTTTGCCTGAAAGTTTATGTACCGGCAGCTCACCTGCTTTAATCATGTGCACAGTATGTTCATATCCTACATTAATGATTTCTTCAATCCTGCGGAAATCAAATAAAGAATATTGCTGCATTCCCGGAGGATCAATAACAAAATCGCACAATTCCATTTCAGGCTTGGTGTTTTGTGTGATCCCCAGGTTTATAGAACGTTCCATGATACCTTTAGGACCTGTAAAATCAGACTTTTTTCCGGGGAAATTCACGTGAGAACCAATAAGAAACTTGCATTTATCCCTTATAGCCGAAGCAGGTAAATTGCAAAGGAGTCCGCCGTCAACCCAACTTATTTCATCCAGGACGATGGGAGCAAAAAAACCGGGAACCGAGCAGCTTGCAACTACATAATCAAACAAATTCCCGCTGCTGCGAATCTCGCCACAAGCATCATTAAGATTGGAAAGACCAAGAAAAAATGGCTTTTCCAGGCCCGAAAAATCATCTTCCGGAATATACTTTTGAAGGGCCAGCTTCATTTTTTCAAGTTTATAAAGCCCTGTGCGGCGCCAGGAAAAGCCGGTCATTTTTTTAAAAGTTTCTTTTACGAGTATTTCTTTGATTTCTTCAGGAGAATGACCTGCTGCGTACAAAACGCCCACCACGGCACCCATACTGGTTCCTGAAATTATCTGCGGCTCAATACCATATTCATGCAAGGCCTGCAAAACACCCACATGGGCGTAGCCACGTGCACTGCCTCCACTTAATGTGATTCCTACATGGTAAGGATATTTTTTTCCGAAGGGAAAGAGTTGTTTGAAATTTTGAAGTTTGATAAGCTGTTCTTTTTCTGCTGCTGTGGGCCACGGTTTACGCTTGCAAGATAAGATTTTTAGTGAAGAACCGGGAAGAGGGGCAATGTCTTATCTATAGAAAAGGTCCTTGTCTTCTGTAGTTGGAAAAAGAGGTTTTTACGCTCATTTAATTGTAGTTTATTTTGACTCTCAAAAATACCTTTTTTGAATGGTTTACTTTAATAGGTTCAGGAACTTTTCCTTTCTACGAGTGGAAACCATGATTTTAGAATTATCTGTCATAGTAACGTAACCTCCTTTACCCTTTGTATATTTTTTGACATAAGATAAATTGATAAGGTGAGAATTGTGGATCCTCGAAAAGTTGAAATTGCTAAGAAGTCCATCAAAATATTTGAGACTTTTTGACACGGTGATCCTTTGCCCTGTAATTAAAAAGATGTGAGTGTAATTGACATCGGCTTCACAGCGAACAATGTCCTGGATATCAAGAAAGGTATAGCCTTCAGCAGTAGGAAGGCTTATTTTTTTGTGAAGATTTTGACTGGCCAAGTTATGTAGCAGCATTTCAATCTTTTCTGCATTTCCTTTTAGAGACAATCTTTCCTGCAGTCTAAAGATGGCCTCATCAAAATCCTCTCGCTTCACCGGCTTCAACAGGTAATCTACCGCACTAATCTTTAAAGCCTGAATAGCGTACTTTAGAAAAGCCGTTGTAAAAATGACTTCGAAATTCCTGTTTTTCATCTTCTTCAGAAAATCAAAACTATTTTCCTCCCCTACTTCTATATCTAGAAATACAACATCTACTTGAAGTTCGTCTAATTTCTTTATGGCGTCATTGATCAAGGCAAAGCTTCCATATAGCTCAATGGGTAGTGCACTGCTTTCCATAAAACTCTTTAATCGGTCAATGGATGGTTCTTCGTCATCTATGATGATTGCTCTAATCATGAAAAAAGTGTTTCAACGAATTTTTCTATCACTGTCCGCTCTAGTTGTACAAACAGATATTCAGAGATAGCTTCTTCTGAAGCAATTACCAGTGAGGGTAACTTATTCTCCTACAGGGGAAAGAGAAATTTTAGGGAGATCATGAAATTAAGAATTTTTCAACAAATAATTGATTCTTTACATTAAATAATGGAAGAACGCAGTAAATAAAAAGCATTGGCAAAGAAGAATAAAGCTTCATATTTTTAAGCTTGACTCCCCCTTTTTAAAAATTGCCAGCTCCTCTCGTAAATTTGTTAAACCCATAAAACATGAGATTATGAAAATTTTAAAAAACATTTTTTTGGCAGGGGTATTATTTATAGGTTTTCACACTTTTGCCCAGGCAGAAGATGTGAAAAAAGCCAATGCCGAAGCGACTGAAATGAATGAACAGGCAATGGCCTTAGATACAACCATTAAAACTACACAGAATACTGTAAATACTCTAAAAAACACCTTTGGAGGCATTTTTGGAAGCGGGAAGAATAAGAAAGAAACGGTTATTGCTTTCGCCGGACTTCAATTTGGTGATGAAAAACTTTCTCTTGTATTCAATGAGCTGAAAGAAATGAAGGGAGTAAAGGATGTTAGCACCAAAATTGACCATGGCATTGTAAAAATGGTCGTAAAGAGTAAGAAAGGCGTGTTTGAAATTTGGGAAAATTTCTCTCCACAAGTCAAAGAAATGTTTAAAATGGTACAAGCCAGTGATAAAAATGTACTGGTACAGCTTCAACCAGAAAGCACCCCTACCCCAACCACTCAGGTGCAGGTTACAGAGGCAGGGAGTGATGACCAGTAAAAACAGTTTCACGTATAGAAAGAAGGCAAAAGATCCCATTTTTGAATATTCCGTAGGTAATCTTTATACGTCTTTTTATTTGGAAGAACACCTGGCCAATTTTAACAACAATCGCTTGCACAGGAAAGGCTCTTCGACCTGGCATTTTCAAAAGCTTCTTTGCCTTCTTTCCAGGCGTACCAGGCAATTCCAAGACTACCAATGGCGTCGATGTACGGGATTTCCCATAATTCATAGATCAAACTGGAAGCAAGGAGAATAAAAGAAAGATAAAAGCAGGTCTTGGTACATTTCGCATCTAAAATGATTGGTTTACTTCCCATTTCATTTCCTACCTTCAGCTTTTGTTGGTAAAGAAAGTACATCGTCAAGATGGAGATCGCTGCTATGACAATTCCGGCGACAGTTGTATGGGGATTGGATTTATTAAAAATGGCAATTCCGGCGCCCATTATAAGTCCGGCGGTTAAGATATATAAAGCAGTTCCTGTGATCTTTAAAGCAGTAATTTCAAATTTATCTCGTTCATTGACGGCGTTTCCCTTCATACGAAAGATCATATGCGCTATACCAATTCCCGAAAGCACTTCGGCAAAGCTGTCAAGGCCAAAACCAAACAATGCCAAAGTTTCATCACTGGCACCAAAAAACACCGAAACAACTCCTTCTATGATATTGTAACCCACAGTGATCGCGCTTAAAATCAAAGCGTAATGCAATAACTTTTTTGATCTTTGACTGGTCATGGTATGTGTTTCCGTTTCCATAAAAGTAGATTTTAATAATGATTAATGTGCGTGTCCGCCTTCCCCTTTTTTCATTTGAGCCATAAGATAATAGGCGTTATTGTAAGCAAAAAGATCTGCAGGTTGAGCTTCACCCAGGAAATTAATGGCGATCCATTCCCCGTCACTGGCACCGGTACTTACCTCTACTGGTTTAAAACTCCAGCCTTCCCCTTCTCTTTCTGCTCTAAAAACATAAAATTTATCTCCGTCTCTGCCAACAGCGTCTTGTGGCAAAGCCTTCATCTTTGTTTCATCAACTAAAATTTTTCCTCTAACATACATCCCGGGAATAAGATTTTCTGGTTTCTCATCAATTTCAGCATGCACATGTACTGCTTTTGGATCCCGTTCAAAAGTCTGGCTTACAGAAATAATTTTAGCTTTAAGCTCGGTTCCCGGCAAAGATTCTACACTAAAATTTACGTTCTGACCTACCTTTACTTTAGAAACATCTTTTTCAAACACCATTAGATCTGCGTGAACATGCTCTGTATTTACGATCTCAAACATAACATCCTGGGCCTGTACAAACTGTCCTGTCTTAACATTTACATCCTCAACAGCTCCTGCAATGGGACTTCTCACCGGGATTCGCTCTGTGACATTGCCATTAAGGACATTTTCGGGATTCACGTTCAAAAGTTGTAGTTGAGAACGTAGGCCCTGTAAGTTTCCTTTTGCATTCTGGAGCTCAGCTTCGGCTCTTTGAAAAGTTTCTCCGGAACCAACTCCTGCATTATACAATTTCTCCTGGCGGTTGAATTCCTTTTCCTGAAAATTGAGTTGATTGGAAGCATTCAAGAATTCTGTCTGCATCCTTACAATGTCAGGATGGGAAATGTATGCTAAAACCTGCCCTTTTTGAACCTGATCTCCTTCAATTACCCTAATATCCACAACATTTGCACCAATCACTGTAGTAATTGTAGCCTCATTTTGCGGCGGCACTTCCAGTTGCCCGTTTGCTTCTACAAAGCCCGACATGTTGCGTTGCTGCAGACTATCAATTTTCATATCCAGGGCTTCATACTGCTGCTGTGTGAGCATTGCCTCCTCTCCGTGTCCTTCTTCTTCCTCGTGCCCTTCTTCCTCATGAGTTCCATGTTCATCTGTATGTGCGTCCTCATTTTCTGCATCTTTACAGGAAACAAAACCGGCAAAAGTGAAAAGCGCCAGGCCATATATTATAATTTTTGATCTTATTTTCATCTTGTTTTATTTATTGTTAAGGAAAAATTGAAGCCGGTTCGCAGCTTCGAGGGTTTGATGAAGCGCCTCAAGCGCCTTCAGTTCTGTTTGCACCACGTCATCCAGGATTTGAATGAATGCGACATATTCTATTGCACCTTCGTTAAAGGCAAGAAGCGCTCCCGTTCTTTGTTCTGCAGTTAAAGGCAAGGCCTTTGCTTCGTAGTATTCCCAGGAAGTTTTCCACTTTTTGTAGTTTTCTACAGCTCTTAAAAATTCGCTCTGTAACTCCCTTTTTTGGAACTCTGCTGTGCGTTCTGCTATTTCAACATCTATCCTGGCAGCTTTTGCGCGGCCATAGGTTTCTCCTGAAAGTATGGGAATACTTAATCCCGCCTGGTAGCTGTAAAAACCGGTGCTTCCATTCACTTCCTGCATTCCATATTTCAAGTTCAACTTCGGAAGAAATTCTGCTTTTGCAACTTTATATTCTGCTACGGCTACTTCTGTCTGCTGTTCAATAAGGTTTAAAGCAGGGTGTTCCTGAAGTTCTTCCGGTAGTAGTAGTTCAGGCAAAAGGATTTCTGAAGTTGCTTCCGAAGGAACAGTATAAAATTCCTGCTGCCCCAACCACAGGTTCAATTTCTGAAGGGCTACTATATATTGGCTTTGCGCCTGCTGCTTCTGAAGTTCAATCTGGCTCACTTCGCTTTGAGCTGTCAACATCTGTAATCGGGAAATCGCTTCCACTTCATAGCGCAGGGAAACAGCGCGTTCAAATCCTTTGTAAATCGAATCTAATTCCGAAAAAAGCTGAAATTCTCTCTTCGCGATAAAAGCTTCGGTCCAGGCAGAATTTACCTCCTGCACCAGTTCCAGTTCTGAAAGATCAAAAGCTTCTTCCGCCAACCGGATTCTTTTCTTCTGCAATCGCCGCCCTGGAATGATCCCGAAAAGATCAATCCCATCCTGTTGCACTCCAAAGGTGGTATAGATTCCCCTTTCATCGTTAATTTCCTCGCCGGAAGTATAGATCCCTGAAGTACCAAAATCCCAGGCTGTCTTTTTCAAAGCTTCCTGCTGCTCGACCTGCAGTTGCTTATTTTTCAGCAATGGAAAATACTCCTTTGCCATGGCAACGGCCTCTTCTCGATGGAGCGTATTCATAGGTTCGGTTTCCTGAGCGAAAGTCGTTGCCGGTAAGCCTATAAGCAGTGCAAGAAAAGCTGTAGCTGTTATGGTTTTTCTTCCGAAGCTACCACCTGCACGTTCTTCTGTCCATTTATAAAGGATTGGCAGTACAAATAAGGTTAAGAAAGTAGACGTGAGCAAGCCTCCAATAACTACTGTTGCCAGTGGCCGCTGTACCTCGGCTCCCGCCGATGTAGAAATGGCCATGGGAAGAAATCCGAGTACATCTGTAAGGGCTGTGAGGAGGATAGGTCGTATTCTTCTTCGTGTTCCGCGGCTGATCCTTTCCTGTAAATTCGTCACTCCTTCTTCTTTTAACTCATTAAACCCACTTATCAAAACCAGCCCGTTTAATACTGCCACTCCAAAAAGTACAATAAAACCAACGCCTGCCGAAATGCTGAATGGCATATCTCTCAACCAGAGCGCATAAACTCCACCAATAGTCGCCAACGGAATGGCGACGTAGATCATTGTGGTTTGCTTAAATGATTTTAGTGCAAAAAAGATTAAGATAAAGATGAGCAGCAAAGCAATGGGGACTACAATTTTTAATCGGCTGCTGGCTCTTTCGAGATTTTCAAAGGCTCCACCGTACCTGATATAGTATCCTGCAGGAAGATCAAATTCTGCGTCCAGTTTGTTCTGAATATCTTCCACTACCGACTTCACATCGCGGTTCCTGATGTTCACTCCCACGTTCACTCTTCTGTTGGTATTGTCCCGGCTAATCTGCATCGGGCCAGGTTCATAACTCACCTCAGCGACTTCTCGCAGCGGAATTTGCGCCCCTGAAGGCAGCGTCACGTATAGGTTTCTAAGGTTATCAATATTTGTACGATGTTCCTCCTCAAGCCGCACTACCAGATCAAATCTTCGCTCTCCTTCAAAGATCACTCCGGCCTTACCTCCTGCAAATGCCGACTGGATCAATGAATTGAGTTCGCTAACGCTTAGGCCATACTGGGCGATCTTGTTCCGGTTGTAATTTACAGTGATTTGAGGCAATCCTGCCGTGGCCTCCACTTTCATATCTGCTACGCCGGGAACATCAGCAATGATGCTTCCCAGCTCCTCTGCCTTACTGGCAAGAAGATCAAGATCCTCTCCATATAACTTAATGGCGACATCCTCTCGTACACCGGTAAGCAATTCATTGAACCTCATCTCTACCGGCTGCGTAAATTCATAACCCACTCCCGGAATAATGCTTAAGGTCTCCTTCATCTTCTCGATCAATTCTTCTTTTGAATCGGCAGAAGTCCATTCAGAACGAGGTTTCAGGATCACAAAACTATCGGCAAGATCCATTGGCATTGGATCTGTAGGCACATCTGAAACTCCAAAGCGGCTCACGACCTGGAGAATCTCCGGGTATTCGCTTAACAAGAGGCGCTCAATCTTTGTCGCTGTTTCTGTACCTTCAGTAAGGGAACTCCCGGGCTTCATGATAATATGGAAGGCAATTTCTCCTTCATCGAGCTGCGGTACGAATTCCCCTCCCATTCGGGCGAAAGCGAATACAGCAAGTGCAAAAAGGGCCACTCCAAAACCGATCACATATTTACCCTTTTTGAGAGATCTGTTCAGCAGGGGTTCATATTTATCCTGAAGCCAGAGTACTATTTTGTCGCCCCAGGTCTTGCTCTCCTTTTTGGGAGCCTTCAGAAATAAAGCCGAGATCATTGGTACATAGGTAAGACACAGGATCATTGCGCCCAGCATTGCGAAGATAAAGGTGAGGGCCATTGGCTTGAACATCTTTCCTTCGACCCCTTCCAGGGCCAGAATTGGTAGAAACACGATCAAAATGATAAGCTGCCCAAAAAATGCAGAATTCATCATCTTTTTGGCAGAAGAGGAAGCGATTTCATCTTTTTCAACAGCTCCCAACTCACGTCTTTTCTTCATGCGTTGATGTATAGTATATACGGTACTTTCAACTATAATTACCGCTCCATCTACAATAATCCCAAAGTCAATCGCTCCAAGGCTCATTAAGTTGGCCCATACGTCGAAGACGTTCATTAAAATAAAGGCGAAAAGCAGTGACAACGGGATGGTGGAGGCAACAATTAGGCCGCCGCGCCAATTCCCAAGCAGTAAGACCAGGACAAAAATTACGATTAGCCCCCCAATCATTAGATTCTCTGTAATGGTGCCGGTGGTTTCAGCAATTAATTTGCTCCTGTCTAAAAAAGGTACTATAGAGACGCCTTCGGGAAGAGATTTCTGTATTTCCGAAATTCTACCTTTTACATTTTCTATGACTTCATTGGAGTTAGCACCTTTAAGCATCATAACCATTCCTCCCACGGCTTCGCCTTCTCCATCCTTGGTTAAAGCTCCGTAGCTTACTGCGCTTCCGGTTTGTACAGTTGCAACGTCTTCTATGGTGACAGGAATACCATTAGTAGTGGTTATAACAATGTCTTCAATATCTTCTACACTCCTTGCAAGACCTTCCCCTCGAATAAAATTCGCCTGATGGTCTTTTTCTATATAAGCACCTCCTGTATTCTGATTATTCCTCTCCAGCGCGTTAAAAACATCCGAAATACTGAGACCGATTGCGCGGAGTTCATCGGGATCGACGGCAACTTCGTACTGTTTAATCCTTCCGCCAACGCCGTTCACTTCAACAACACCTGGAACCATGGCCATTTGCCGGCGCACAATCCAATCCTGAATGGTTCTAAGTTCGGTAAGGCTATACTCCTCTTTGTACTCATCTTCCACCTCTAAAGTGTACTGGTAAATTTCCCCCAGTCCGGTGGAAATAGGGCCCATAAAAGTGTCCCCAAATCCTTCGGGAATTTCCTCCTCCACGGCCTGTAATTTTTCAGAAACCAATTGCCGCGGAAGATATGTTCCCATATCGTCTTCAAAAACGATGGTCACTACTGAAAGTCCGAAACGGGATACGGAACGAATTTCCAGCACGCCGGGAAGATTACTCATCGCGACCTCTACGGGATAGGTCACAAATTGTTCAATATCTTCAGTCGCAAGATTAGGCGCCTGGGTGATCACCTGCACCTGGTTATTGGTAATATCCGGTTGTGCATCAACCGGAACTTTGGTCATACTCCAGATTCCGGCTCCAATTAGGACCACAGTGAGCAGACCAATAATAAATTTATTATTGATCGAAAAATCAATGATTTTGTCTAACATAAATTTGTAATTAATTCAGAAAAAAAATGAATGACTTAAAAGTCACTGACGAGAGGACATAGCTATCCTCATTTCTGAATTAAACGCGCGGTGGCTGAAAGTGGAAATCGGGAATTTCTTCACCAGATATTTCCCCTTTTTGAATAATTAAAGTAGAAATTGCAGGTTCAATAGCAGTGAAATTTTCCAAATTTATATTCACTACGTGTACATGACAGCAGTGGCACTGGCAAAAGGGCGTGCAACTATCTGCCTCTGCTGGAGCATGCTGCTCCCCCTGCTGTATTTGTTCAAATTCTGCCGTTTCCTGTTGTGACACAGAATTGTCTTCACAAGGCATTAAATTTAAGGCCAGGAAGTAGATTGATAATATAACGGCAAGAAATTTCACCTTGCAAAGGTAATCTTAATCGGGGAAAGGAAAAACTACTTTTAAAAAATTTGATAATAAGCAGAATGGATTTTGGATGAAAGGTATAAAAAAGAGGCTGCCTACAAAGTGAATGAAAGCGTCATTCTGAAATTATTTCAGAATCTTGTAATCCGATGTTCAGAATTTATAAGAACCTGAAACAAGTTCAGGTTGACGTAAACATACTTCGCAGACAGCCTCTACTAACCAAATTTTTCTAAAATACTACTGCTTTACCAGCTGTACCTCTCCCTGGATCTTTAATTCCTCTCCCAACATTACACCGCCTGTTTCCAGCGCTGCATTATAATTGATGCCCCAGTCTTTGCGGTTGATCTTTCCGCCTAAAGAAAATCCGGCTTTCGTGTTTCCGTAAGGATCCTGCACGATTCCGTTAAATTCTGATTTCAGTTTTACCGGTTTTGTAGTTTCTTTGATGGTTAGATTTCCATGAATAATGAATTCATCATCATCCACCTTTTCTACTTCGGTTGACTGAAAATGCATTTTAGGATAAGATTCCACTTCAAAGAAATCGGCATTTTTAAGGTGTGCATCCCGGTCAATGTTGTTGGTATCAATAGACGCCACTTCAACTTCTGCAGAGAGATTTGCGTTTGAAAAATCATCCCCTTCAGTTTCTGCCTGCGCATCAAAAGTTTTAAATTTTCCAGTTACGTTTGAGATCATAAGGTGTCTGATCTTGAATCCTAGTTCACTGTGTGTTGGGTCCAGTACCCACTTTGTTGTAGCCATAAATTTAAATTTTTAATTTCAGTTATTTACATTGTTATTAATTCTAACACTGTTAGCGATAAAGACAAATTTTTTTAGCCTTTAAAGCCCAACAAAAAACTACAGATAAAATCCTGAAGCACTCTCTGGTTCATTTCTTCTTTCTTCTCCCCGGTGCCCATCATGTTGATGGAAACCAGCCCGTGAAGCATAGACCAAAAAGTATGCAGCTTCAAAAAAGGATCTGTTTGGGGTTTTGAGCCGGCGTTGATCAGCTTTTTAATAGGTTCAAGAATAAGGTCTGTAAACACTCCTAGCTCCGCTATCCTATTGACTGTTTCACAGGAGGGTATACCAAGACCATACATCACCTGATAATAAGCTTCATTCTCAAAGGCAAATTTCCAGTATGCTGCAGCCATAGCTTCAATTTGTCCTTCGGGAGTCTCACTTTTCGCACGTGCTTCCAGGAGTCGGTCGTTCAGGTTTTGAAAACCTCTTCTCGTTAGCTCAAGCAAAATTGCTTCTTTGTTTGCGAAGTGATCGTAAATTACCGGTACGCTGTACTCAATAGCATCCGCAATTTTACGAATGGAAAGCGCCTGCCAGCCCTGCCGGAGCACCAGCTCCCACGAAGCCTCCAGGATTGCCTTACGCATCTCTGCTTTCTTTCGTTCTTTGCGTTCTACTATTCCCATTTATAAATTTTCCCTAACAGTGTTAGGGATACAAATGTAGCAATCTTTCTGAAATAAAAAAAAGACGTCAAAAATAGCATTTTCGGATATACTTTCTGGCAATGCTTGAATCTTCTTACTCATTGTATAAGCCATAATGAGAAAGCTCCATTTGAAACAGGTTGCATTATAAGAATAATATCCTGGTTGCAGGTTTCCAAAAAAAAAGTAACTTTAAAGAAGTGCTAAGAATGAGACTGTTGAAACTTTAACAGGTTAACACAAGCATGTAATCGCAGTAAGGATTCATCACCTGTTTTTAATATTATAAGACCATTTATCCATCATCAAATAATTTGGCAGTAGCCGGCAGATCTTTTTTTAGACGCATTTATTTGCTGTCCTTTTTGTCCATTTCATTGTTTCTTCTAAAAGGTTGTGCACCAAAAATGGATCATGTTAATGCTCCTATTGAGGAACCGGAACCCTTCAATTATACCGGCAGTGCAATTCTACCCGAAGAATGGTGGACCGCTTTTGAGGATCCTACACTGGACAGCTTAGTTGAAAGAGGACTCGACACCAATTTGAATTTGGCGGCAAACTGGGAGCAATTTCAGGCAGCATTGGCAGCGGTAAGAATTCAATCCTCATTTCTTTGGCCGCAGATAGGTGCTTCTGCCCAAACTGCGAGAAGCAGGCCACAACCAGATTTTGCAGGAGGTGAAAACCTGCAATTGGGTCTATCCGCATCCTATGAGCTGGATCTCTGGGGACGTATTCGCGCAGGTGTGGAAGCTGAAGAGTTCAGGGCGCAGGCGACATTTTTTGATTACCAGGCCGCCGCCATGTCTCTTTCCGCAGAAATAAGTGTAACCTGGTACCAGCTGGTAACAGCTAAGAAGCAACTTCAGCTCGTCGATGAACAGATAAATACTAATGAAGATATTATGAGGCTCATAAGAGCCAGATTTACCAGCGGGCAAATTCGTGCCGTGGATATCCTTAGGCAGGAACAACTATTGGAAAGCACACGCAATGAACGAATCTTCTTCGAAACTCAGGTAGCATTACTGGAAAACCAGCTGGCTGTTCTACTGGGAAGACCACCACAAAATATGGTTGATTTTCCTGAAATCTATTTTCCCAAGCTTCCACCCTTACCGCAAACAGGATTACCACTGGAACTTATTCGGCGACGCCCAGATGTACAGCAGGCATATCAACTGGTTTTGGCTGCAGACCGGGATATGGCAGAGGCAGTTCGCAGCAAGTATCCGGTTATTTCCCTGGAACTTTCGGGACAGATGAGATCAAATAATTACAATTCCTTGTTCCAGGACTGGGCATATTCCCTGGCAGGAAACATCATCGCACCACTGCTCTACGGCGCGCGGATTCGGGCGCAGATAGATCAGGCAGAGGCTTTTAAAAATCAACTGCTTTATAATTATGGACAGACTGTTCTAATTTCCTTTCAGGAAGTAGAAGATGCCATGATAAGAGCCGAAAAACAACAGGAAAGAATAGAATTACTGGAACGAAGACTAGAGCTTTTTGAGAAGACTAACAGACAATTAAAAAATGAATTTTTAAATGGCATTTCTGAATATCTGGACGTGCTGCTTTCCCTGGACCAGGAACAGCAATTACAAAGAGAACTAATTGAAGCCAAACAAGTACAACTGGAAATAAGGATTGGACTGTACCGTGCACTGGCCGGCGGTTTTGAGACAGAACGATCTGCAACCCCATAAATGAAAAAATAAATGAGTACCAAAAAAATTGTTTGGATTTGTATCGGTATCCTCGTAATAGCCGGAACAATTACTGCCCTCATTTTTATGACAGAACCTACAGCTCAATCTGAATCTGCAACACGACAAACTGCCATGCTCGTAAATGTAGAACAGGTTAAAAGTGGGAACTACCGGCCCACTATTGTAGCAAACGGAACAGTGCAGCCTGTAGAAGATGTTATGTTGAGTGCACAGGTAGGTGGCCAGGTGGTACGCCGTGCTTCCGGATTTGTGCCGGGAGGTTTTGTTCAAAAAGGGGATGTACTGCTTCAGATTGATCCCTCTGATTATCGGAATACTTTAGAGCTTAGAAGAAGTGAGCTTCTCCAGGCACAAACCGATCTAGACATGGAAATGGGAAGACAAACGGTTGCAGAACAGGATTTAGCATTGGTAGGAGGTGATACTCTTTCAGAACAAAATAAATCACTTGTACTTCGCCAACCGCAACTGGAAGCAGCCAAAGGTATGGTGCGTGCCGCAGAAGCGGCCGTAAGACAGGCTGAAATAAACCTCGCCCGCACTACTGTACGAGCTCCTTTTGACGCCCATGTACTTTTGCAAAATGTTACCGTAGGATCACAGGTTTCTCCCGGTGACGATCTAGGGCGCCTCGTAGGGACGAACAGCTACTGGGCCATTCTTACCTTGCCGGTTTCCAAACTTCAATGGCTCACTTTTCCGAAAAATGGGGAAGAACAGGGTACAGAAGTCAAGATAAGAAATAACTCCGCCTGGCCGCAAAACACCTTTCGCCAAGGCTATCTCGACAGCCGCGTTGGTGCACTGGATGAACAGACGCGGCTGGCACGTATAGTGGTGCGCCTACCCGATCCTCTGGCACAGGAAGATGAGGATAAACCTGAGCTTATGATAGGAACTTTTGTGGAAGGACATATACCGGCGCGGGAAGTGAAAGAGGTGGTACGATTGAACCGGGACTATGTTCGCAGTAATAATACCGTTTGGGTGATGGAAGAAGGAAAACTTTCCATTCGCGATGTAGAAATACTACTTACGGATACAAATTATGCTTATATAAACACCGGACTTGAAGATGGAGACCAGGTGATAACCACGAATTTAAGTACCGTCACCAATGGTATTGCTCTGAGGACAGGTTCTGCAAGCCAGAGTAAAGAGGAAACAGCACCTGCAAACCGGGAGCAGGAAAATCATGAATAACTGCTATGGAAGAGCCGAAAGAAAAAAAGCCGCGCAGAGAGGGAGCCATTGGATATATGGCACGCAATTCTATTGCTGCAAATCTCCTTATGATCATCCTGATTGCAGGCGGCATCTATACCATGTTCAGTATTCAGAAAGAAGTATTTCCTGAATTTCAGCTCGATTATGTAGAGGTCAATGTGGTTTATCCAGGTGCAGCCCCGGCAGAGGTAGAACAGGGAATTCTGTTGCCCGTGGAAGAAGCGGTAAGAGGAATACAGGGAATAAAGGAAATAACATCCACCGCCAGCGAGGGGTCGGGAAATATTCTTATCGAACTGGTCTCCGGCACCAACAGGATGCAGGTTTTTCAGGATATAGACCAGGCAGTTGGCCGCATTCGCACCTTTCCCGATGACATCGAAGAGCCCGAAGTAAATTTACAGGTACGACAGCGGGATGTCATGGAAGTCTCGCTCTATGGAGAAGTAGATTTCTGGACCATGCGAAACGTAGCCGAAAGACTTCGCAATGAACTTCTTAGCAATCCCAATGTTACTGTAGTGGAATTTGGTTATGTACCAGATTATATGACACATATTGAAATTCCGCGAGACAACCTGAGGAAGTACGGTCTCACCCTCGGTGAGGTGGCAGATATCATAGCCGTATCCAGCGAAGATGTTCCAGCCGGAGCAGTTGAAACAAATGCTGGAGAGATTTTACTGAGAATGCAGGAAAGAAAACAATGGGCAGAGGAATTTGCTGACATTACTATTATTACTTCAGCCTCCGGTGCCAAGGTGAATCTCGGGGACATCGCCAAGATTACCGATGGTTTTGAGGAAGTAGGCTTTTATGGACAATTTAACCAAATGACTTCCATTGGTCTTGAGATCTTTAGAGTAGGTGATCAATCACCTTTAGAAATTGAGGAGACCGTAAAAGGGATCATTGAAGATTTCCAACTGCCACCCGGGGTGAATTACCGAATTGACAGCAACCAGGCCGAAGATTACAGGGAACGGCTCTCCTTACTTACCGAAAATGGTTTAATGGCTATTGGTATTGTTTTAATAATCCTAACACTCTTCCTTGAATACCGGCTGGCGTTTTGGGTGATGATG
This sequence comes from Salinimicrobium maris, assembly GCF_049680855.1. Lineage (NCBI taxonomy): Bacteria > Pseudomonadati > Bacteroidota > Flavobacteriia > Flavobacteriales > Flavobacteriaceae > Salinimicrobium > Salinimicrobium maris. The sequence goes on from NZ_JBMPGS010000003.1 coordinate 379,739, forward strand.
GGAATGACTATTTCCTTTATTGGCGGAGTCATCCTTCTGCCACTTATTGGCGTAAGTATCAATATGATCTCAATGTTCGGATTTCTGGTGGTGCTTGGGATCGTAGTAGATGACGCAATTGTAGTGGGAGAAAATGTGTTTGAACATCGACAAAAAGGATTAGGATTCCTTGATGCAGCCATAGCGGGAACCAAAGACGTATCAAAACCCGTCGTTTTTAGTATTTTAACCACGATAATTGCTTTTGTTCCCTTACTTTTTATGCCAGGAGAAACAGGTAAGTTCTGGTGGCCACTTCCTGCCGTAGTGATTCTCATACTGGCCGTATCACTATTAGAAGCACTATTTATTCTACCGGCGCATTTAGCGCATCTTTCTGAAAAAAAGAAAAAAGGCTGGGTTGCTAAGCTCGAAAGCTGGCAGGAAGGCTTTGCGGATTGGTTTAATAGAATGATCGACACGTATTATCGGCCAATGCTTGACCTATGCCTCAAGTACCGTTACATCACTTTAAGCGCTGCCATCGCACTTCTTCTTATGGTAGGTGGCTATGGCTATAGTGATCATATGGGAATGATTATGATGCCCGAAGTGGCTGCAGATGAAATAGAGGCAGGAGTGAGACTACCTGTGGGAACCACACCCGTACAGGCCGCAAAGGTAGCTAAAGAGATTACACGATCCACGCAACGAATGTTTGAAGAAAATAACCTGTACGAAGTCGCTGAGGGAATTAAAACAAATGTGCGCGGACAGAATTTTATAGATGTGGAAATCGTAATGCTCCCTCCAGATCAACGGGATATGACGGCACGGGAGCTTATCGCACTCTGGCGGGATAATATAGGTGACATTGAAGGAGTTGATCAAATTACCTTTGAAGCAGAAAGAGGTCCTGGTGGCTACCAACAGGATATTAGTGTAGACCTGAGTCATTCTAATATCAATACCCTTGAAAGAGCCAGCAAAGCCTTTATGGAACGAATGGAAACCTATGAAAATACCCGGGATATAAATGACAACTACAACAGGGGTAAAATGCAGTATGATTTTAAACTGTTGCCCGAGGGCCGAAATCTTGGACTAACGTCAAATGAGGTGGGAAGACAGGTGCGGGATGCCTTTTTTGGAGCATTGGCGATGAGACAATTGCGAGGTACAAATGAAATTGAGATACGTGTTAAACTTCCTCTTGAAGAACGTCGCGACATCCAGAACCTCGAAAACTTCTTAATTCGTACTCCGGAGGGAATAGAAGTCCCGCTTATGGATGTGGTAGAAGTGGAACAAAGGGAAGCTTTTACCAGTATTAACCGCCGCGATGGCCGGCGGGTGGTGAATGTAGGGATGGATGTGGAACCCTCAAACGCAGTCACAAGAGTTCTTGCTTCTGTGCAGCAGGATGTACTGCCACAAATAAAAGCCGATTTTCCTGGTATCACCTGGACCTTTGAAGGTAGCCAGGCTGACATGAGGGAATCTACAAATTCCCTGTGGAGCGGATTTTCGATTGCAATGCTTCTCATATATGCACTGCTAGCAATGGCTTTTAGCAGTTACACTCAACCCATCATTGTTCTCTCTGCTATTCCTTTTGGTATCGTAGGAGCGGTTATTGGGCATATTTTGCTTGGCTACGATCTTTCTCTGGTGAGTTTAATGGGTGTAATTGCTCTTTCTGGAGTTGTGGTCAATGATTCATTGATCATGATTGATTATGCAAATAAAAAACGTGAGGAACTTTCGGTTTATGAAGCCATTCATGAGGCCGGCCTTAGACGTTTTAGGCCAATCATGCTCACTACCCTCACCACTTTTGGTGGCCTTACACCAATCATCCTGGAAACTTCGGGACAGGCGCAATACCTCATTCCAATGGCTATTTCCCTGGGGTTTGGAATTGTCTTCGCAACCTCAATTATTCTTGTTATCGTTCCCTGCCTCTATCTTATTTTGGAAGACATAAGTTTATTAATCCGAAAAGGAGAGACTGTATCTTCCAGCCCAAGAACTTCGGAATTCTAATCTCTTCTGAAGACGCAAATACGAAAGAGATTTCAAAATGCCTTTTTTGGAAGCTTTTACATTAGCATTACACTTTCAGGTTTTATAAGGTGATCAAATTACTGACGAAAACAGGTTTATTTAACGTATGGTTTTGAGCAAACGCGTCTTATAAACCCGAAGTGAAATCAAAAAAATTTTATCTTAGTGTCATGGGAGGATTTATAAACCACACAATTTTAAAGTATCATTGGATAATAATTATCTGCATCATTTTCCTGACATCTTCTATCAGCGTCCATGCTCAAATTCTCCCCACTACACAACCTGAAACTACAGAAGAACCAGAACCGCAATGGCCTGAGGATCCTTTAGACCGAAGAACTCCCCGTGGCACCTTTAGTGGGTTTATAGGCGCAGTAGCAGACAGGGATTATTCTAAAGCCAGCAGGTTTCTTGCCCTGGATGACAATATCTCTAATGAAGAAGGCGAAGAACTGGCACTTACTCTACAAAGATTGCTGGACCGGAGTGGAGACATTATGCCTTATTCCTGGATTAGTAATGAAATAACAGGACGAGACGATGATGACCTGCCACCTGAATTTGACCGTATAGGTTCGGTTACCTCTAATGGTGAAGAAATCGACCTTTTTTTACAGCGAACTGAAGGTCCGGAAGGCGGCCCGGTGTGGCTTATTTCTTCAGGAACCGTAGAAATTATAGCTTCCATTAATGTGGAAGACACTTTGCTGGTGGAAAGAGTTCTACCTCCTATCCTAAGTGAAATAATATGGGGAGGAGTGGCTGTAGGGCAATGGATTGCAGCAATATTTTTAGCTGTTTTCTCCTATTTTTTAGCCTGGACCCTCATTTTCATATTAAGATTTTTGATTCGGCAGTTTTGGAAAAAAGCTACTACTGAACCTACTGCCGGAATTATAAATGCTCTGGGTTTACCTTTTCGGCTTTATTTTGCAGTACTTTTATTTGTTACCATTTCCCAGGAAATAGGGATCTCCATTATTTTGCGTCAACGTTTTAGTGGGGTCGTTATTATTTTAGGCTTATTGGCATTTTTGATCCTTCTTTGGCGCCTTACAGATTTTATTAGTTCCTTTAGTAAAGAACGAATGAGCTTGCGGGGCCACCTTTCGGGTGTTTCAATTGTACTTTTTCTGCAAAGAGCTGCCAAGATTGCAATTGTAATATTTGGAATAATTGCCATTTTGGGCGCTATAGGAGTAGATGTCACCACGGGACTTGCCGCACTGGGAATTGGTGGTATTGCTCTCGCATTGGGTGCTCAAAAAACCATAGAGAATTTTGTAGGAAGCGTAACCGTCGTTACAGATCAACCGGTAAGAGTAGGAGATTTTTGCAGGGTGGGCAATACGCTGGGAACAGTAGAAAGAATAGGAATGCGTTCTACGCGGATTAGAACCCTGGACAGGACCATTGTTACCATTCCTAATGGACAGTTTTCTTCAGAAAGCATTGAAAATTATGCTCATCGGGATAAATTTTGGTTTCATCCTGTTTTTGGTCTTAGATACGAAACAACTCCTGAGCAAATAAGATATTTACTGGTAGAATTAAGAGCTGTGTTATATGCGCATCCAATGGTTTCACCAGATCCTGCCAGGGTACGTTTTGGAGGTTTGGGAGCCGACTCCATAAACCTTGAAGTTTTCGCGTATATCCTAGTCTCCACTTATGATGAATTTCTCGAAGTCAAAGAAGACCTGCTTCTGCAAATGATGGACGTGGTGGAAGAGAGCGGTACCGGCTTTGCATTTCCTTCACAAACTATTTATTTTGGACGGGACAGCGGACTTTCAAAAGAAAAATCTCAAAAAGCAGAAGAAAAAGTCAAGCAATGGCGAGAAAAAGGTGAACTGCAACTTCCGCAGTTCGACCCCGAACAAATCGACAGGATCAAAAATAAAACTCCATATCCTCCACAAGGTTCCGTGAAACGCAAAGATAGCAGCAGCGGGACTATTCCCGGGTTATAAACCTGTAATTTCATTCTATAGCTAGAAAGGAAAATGAACTGACCTTTCCTTTAAATTTATTTTTCCAATCCACATTTTAAGATTTGTTTTTTACTTTACAGAAAATTTAAAGATAGTTTTCGAGGAAAATTTTTCTCCCGGGTTGAGCTCTACAGAAGGAAAATGCCGCTGGTTTGGGGAATCTGGGAAATGTTGTGTCTCAAAACAAAATCCGCTTCTCCTGGTATACGTCCCTTTTCCACCTTTTTGAGGCAAGGTCCCGTCTAAAAAGTTTCCGGAGTAAAATTGCACTCCGGGTTCTGTAGTAAAAACTTCTAACAATCGGCCACTTTCCTTGTGATAGGAAGAAGCTGCAAAATGAGCAGTGTTTTCCGCTTTTTTGAGTATCCAGCAATGGTCAAAACCAAAGCTCCTTTTTAATTGTTCATTTTCGTCCTCAATATTTTCTCCTATTAGTTTAGCTTTTCTAAAATCAAAAGGGGTATTTTCCACTTCCCGAATTTCTCCTGTTGGAATTTGAGTCTGGTCTACCGGAAGAAATTTATCTGCATTGATTTTCACTTCGTGACCCAGAATATCTTCGGAAAAATTTCCGGAGAGATTGAAATAAGAGTGCTGGGTAAGGTTTACAATAGTTTTTTTATCGGTAACGGCTTCATAAGAAACTTCCAAAGAATTATCATTTTTGAGACTGTAGGTTACATCGACTTCAAGGTTACCAGGGTATCCCTCTTCCATATCGTAACTAAAATAGCTAAGTTTCAGCTCATTCGAACTGCTGTTTGCTTCGTCAACTTCCCAAATGACATTATCAAAGCCTTTATTTCCTCCATGCAGATGATTTCCACCGTTGTTTTGTGCCAGGCTGTACTCTTTTCCGTCCAAAGAAAAGGTACCATTGGCAATCCTGTTGCCAAATCTTCCCACAATGGCTCCAAAATATGGGTTTTCCTTCAGGTAATCACTCAAAGAATCAAAGCCCAAAACCACTTTTTTAAATCGCTTGTTTTTATCGGGCACTTTGCAGGAGGTAATGCGTGCACCAAAAGTTATAATTTCAATTTCTGCTCCAGCTACGCTTTTTAGCGTGTATTGAAATATTTCTTCCCCTTCGGAAGTAAATCCGTAACTTTTCTTTCTCATTTGACCAATATTTTCTGCTCTCCAGTCTTCTAAAGGATAAAAATAAAAAGCTTCTTCAGAAAAAACTACATTAATTGCAAATGGTTTTAAAGGGATCATCAGAAAAGTTAAAATTTCATCCTCATCGACATTTTCTATTTTTAATTAGAAAAATTCTTTTGAAAGTAAAAAACCAACCTTTACAAATACTGTAACTTTAAACTCTATAAATTTCGATTTAGAAGAATCAAAAAAATCGGGAAACTGGCTTTTCATTAACTAACAAAAAAATTAAATCAATGGACTTTTTCGAAAACATACGACTCGGTAGAACAGAAGATATACAAAGTTCTCTTGCAGCAGAACCTTCACTGGTTCATCAAAAGAACGCTAAGGGTTTCCCTGCTTTAGTGCTTGCCAGTTATAATAACCATTATGATGTCACCCATATTTTGATCAAAAATGGTGCTGAGGTCAATGCCCGGGATGCTGCAGGTAACACAGCTTTGATGGGAATTAGCTTTAAAGGTTATACGGCCATTGCAGAATTGCTCTTAAATAACGATGCCGATGTGAATGCTCAAAACTCGACGGGTGCTACTGCTCTAATCTTTGCTGCTATGTTTGATCAACAAGAATTTGTGGATTTACTGCTAAAAAACGGTGCCGATAAGGAAATTACAGATTCCAAAGGGAACACAGCACACGCTTATGCCGTGATGAAGGAGAACAGGGCTTTAGCTGATAAACTAAAATAAATTGTTTTTATACTATTTTAAAATAAAATTTTGATCTACCCAATCAAAACTTAAAGGTTTAATAATTGCTTGGGGTTTTTGCTTCATTTCTTCTACTTTTAAGTAAAACAACCAAAAAATAGAAGAAAGTGGACAGTAAAACAAAAAATATGGCAAGAACTGGATTTGTTGCCAAAGGAACAGTTTATGGAATTACAGGAATCTTGACTTTTATGGCAGCATTTAACCTGGGCGGGCAAAAAGCAGGTAAACTCCAGGTTCTGCAGTTTTTGGATAAGCAAACGTTTGGTAATGCTCTTTTGATCCTCATGGGTCTCGGTCTAGCATGTTATGCCGCGTGGAGGTTTATTCAATCTGTGTCAGACCCCGAAGACATAGGTTCTGACGCAAAAGCTAAAGTGAAGCGGGCAGCATTTTTTATTAGCGGCCTTCTTTATCTAGGACTTGCAGTCCTTTCTATTTTGCGGGTGTTTGGATCCAGGGGTTCTGGGGGTTCATCGGGATCTTCCGCAAAAAGCTCCTCTTTTCTTGCGAGTGAAACCGGGTTGATTCTTATTGGAATTGGCGGTGCCGCAGTAGCAATTGTTGGTTTTTTTCAATTTTATAAAGCTTATAAGAATGACTACACCAAGAAATTTGATCTATCTTCATTGAGTGAGGAAAAACGAAGGGAAAGTATTTCCAAAACAGCTAAATTTGGATTAAGCGCGAGAGGAGTTCTTTTACTAATTATTGGATATTTCGCTCTACAGGCAGCTATAAGTTCCGATCCGTCGGAAATAAAATCAACTTCGGAAGCGTTTTCCTTTATTCAGGATTCTTCATACGGTGCCTGGCTAATGGGGTTAGTCGCTGCGGGACTAGTTGCATATGCACTTTATATGTTCTTGATGGCGAAATACAGAAGGTTTAAGGATTAGATTGTTAAGCACATATATTTAAAAATCCCATTACAACTTTTGTAGCGGGATTTTTTGGTCTTTATTATTCTATTCTAAACTGGAAACAGCTTTCGACTCTTCCTTTTCTCCCAGCTGCTTTTTTTATATTCACCATATCCATATCCATATTTTCTTCCGTAGCCTAAATTTTCTGGTTTCATATCATTCAGCACAAAACTTACATTGGTCAATTTTCCTTCTTCTTTTGAGCTTAAAGGAAATTCAAGTAATTCTTTCTCTGTATATCCCGATCTTAACAGGAATAAAACTGCATCGGCGAATTTTGCAATTAAAAAAGTATCGGCCACAAGCATAGCCGGAGCAGTATCTACAATAATGTAGTCATACATAGCTTCGACTTCATTAAACATATGGGCCACTTTATCCTGCTTCAGCAACTCATATGGATTGGGCGGAATGGATCCTGAACTGAGAACATCCAGTTTTTGATGAAGGTTGGAAGGACCTATAAGATATTGAAGCTTAAGGTCATCGTTTAACAAATAGTCACTAACTCCTAAAAGACTGTCGTTATTTGCCTTATATGCTTGAAGTCTTGGGTTTCTGAGATCTGCCCCTAACAGAAGTACTTTTTTTCCAGTATTAGCAAGGGTAATAGCTAAATTCACTGCGGTAAAAGTCTTTCCCTCTCCTTTTTTAGTTGAAGTAATGAAGAGAACCACACCTCCGGCCTTATTCTTTGTATTGATCAATAGATACTGTAAATTGGTAATTAGGATTCTAAAGGATTCCGCTAAGACTGAACGATCATTATTTCTAATGATTTCATCTCCTTTTGATTTAATTTTTGGAATCATACCCGCAAGAGGTATTTCCCTGATTTCACCTTCAATATCTCCTTTTTTAGTTACTTTATCATTGAACATGTCTTTAATATATATAGCAGAAAGGGGCAGGAAAAAACCTAAAATAAAAGTTCCTAAATAGATATTTCTTGAACTTGGTGCCACCGGAAAATCCTGATAATAAGCCCGGTCCACAATTTTAGCCTTTGGTTCTGTTACAGCCAACGAAAGGGAGTTTTCCTCTCTTTTCTGTAATAAAAACAGGTATAGCGTTTCCTTAATATTCTGTTGCCGCTCTATCCCTCTGTATTCCCGCTCCTTAGACGGTACAGCATAAATCTGGTGTCCAATGCTTAATGCCTGTCTCCTCAGATCTTCCTGGCTGATCTCGAGATTAGAATGCATAGTTTTAAGACTCTGCACCACATTATTTTTTATCTGATCAATATTATTATTTAACCTGATCACGACCGGGTTTTTTTCGCTTGAGCCCCTGAATATTCGGTTTCTTTCAAGGACAAGATTGTTGTATTCACTTATCTGTTGATTCACTCCGCTTTCAGCAATGCCCAGGTTGGCCGGTAATAGATCTGACTTTGAATTGGACGCAATATAATCCAGCATTGCTTCTGCCAGTTCGAGCTGTGTGCCCACCTCCTGACGTTGCTTATTATAGTCATTGGCATTTTGAATAAAGATCTGGGATTGCGCCTCAATATCTGTTAAAAGGTGGTTTTCTTTAAAGGTTTCCTTTCCAGTTTCCACGGAGTCCAGTTCCCCGTTAATAATGGCCAGACGCTCATTGACAAAATTTGCAGTATTCCTGGCAATTAGGTTTCGATCTTCAATCGCATCTCTGTTGTATTCAAAGATCAACTGGTCCAGTATATCACTGGCCTTTTGCTTTACTGGATCCTTTAGTTCCAGGTTTATCAGACCAGATGATTTCGCCTCCTGCACCACCTGAATACTGCCGCGATACCGGGTGGCCATATTTTCTATGGTAGAAAAGGTTACAATCGTTTTTTTGGATAGATTCTCATATTCAGGAACGGAATTTTCTGAAAGTACGATATCTGTAAAGCCAAGGTTCACAACGGCACCAGATTGAACCTTTTTGCCGGTAAGTTCTTCAAGATTCCTTACCTGAAATCCGGAACTTGTTTTTAAAATCTCGTAGCTCGCACCGCCCAGCTTTTTTAGGGCAGTTTCGTTTAAACGCATCACCTGTAGGTTGAAAGGAATTTCATCATAGATTTCTACAGTTCGCAACTTTCCTTCCTTAAAGTACTGTATTTGAAGATTCAGAGACTTTACCACCTCCTCCATTAAGCTTCTTGATTTCAAAATGCCTAATTCGGTATCAAAGTTGTTCGCTCCCATCCCTCCAATTCCAAGTTCATTGTAGATGGCTGTACCTACACCACTACCCGAGGATTCATCCTTTATAATAATACTTGCTTTCGCACTGTAGATGGGCGTAGTATATCTTAAGTAAAAAAAACCGAGAGATAAAAACAGACCCAGGGAAAGAATGAACCATGGCCAGTATCTAAAGTATTTTTCAAGTTCCTGTTTAAAGTTTATTTTTTCAAATCCACTTTTCGTAACGTTGTTGTTGTTATTGTAGGCCATGACTTTATTTTGTAAAAAGAATAACTAATGAAGCAAGAACCGACGCCAAAGAGAGATAGGTAGCTGCTATGCCTGTAGAACCTGCCGACTGTCTACGGGAAGCCCTTGGCTCCACGTAAATCACGTCGTTTTGCCGAAGATTGTAATAAGGGGAATTTACCACATTGGCATCAGTAAGATCAAGATAGGCGTAAGTTTTCACCCCCTCCTCTTCTCCCATGATCAAGATGTTTTCCCGCTTTCCGAAAATTGTTAAATCTCCAGCCATCGCAATGGCTTTGGATAAGTTGATATGATCATCATCAATAGAAAAGGTTCCCGGCCTGTTTACCTCTCCAAGAACACTCACCTGAAAGTTAAGAATACGGACGTTCACCAGCGGATCCTTCACATATTCTAAAATAAGTCCTCTAATTTTTTCTGCCAGTTCTATAGTAGTGAGTCCGCTTACTTCTAACGTCCCAATAACAGGGAATTCAATTGTCCCATTGTCTGATACCAGGTAGGTTTCCAATTCGACCGCCCCCCCCATTCCCATTTGAGAGGCAATGGATTTCGTGAGGTTAAATGGAATGGCTGCATCCTGTTCAGGAGCCGAAACCCTTATGGTTAGCTCATCATCTGCCTGGATTTGAAGGTTATCATTTCGATTGCGCTCCACACTTTCTCTCAATTGGTCCACATTTCTGAAATACACCATATTTTTTCGGGACACACAGGAAGACAGAGTTACTACCAGTAAAATAAAGAACAAAAACTTTCTGTTAAGAATTGAACAGATCATAAAAAGCGATTTAGGTTGTTAATATTAGAAAGGATCGGACTGTTGGTTAAAAGGCTTTTTTTTCCCCCGACAGAACATTATAAATGGTATAGTAGATAATCTTTATATCGAGGAGAGGACCCCACTTTTCTAAGTAAAAAATGTCCAGCCTGGTACGATTAATTATATCAGACTTGTTGGTAATTTCACCACGGTACCCTTTAATCTGGGCCAGGCCGGTTATTCCCGGTTTAGCAAAATGCCTTACGAGATATTTATCGACTGTTTCAGCATACTCCAAAGTATGCGCCTCCATATGAGGTCTCGGCCCAACCACACTCATTTCTCCTCTTAAGACATTAAAAAACTGTGGCAGTTCATCAATACTCGTTTTCCGTAGGATTCTTCCAATTTTGGTAATCCTTGAATCATTCCTCGTACACATTTTACTGTTTGCTTCAGGATTTACGGCCATGGAACGGAATTTATAGCAGTAAAATGATTTTTTATTATATCCATGCCGAAGTTGGCGAAAAAACAGTCCTCCTTTAGATTCGTAACGGGTGAGGATGAACAGGAGCGGAACGGACCACGATAGAATAAACAAGATAACAAAAGAGGAGAAAATTATATCAAAAACCCTTTTACCGTATTTAGCATAATTTCTTTCCAGTGGAGAGTTCCTTAAGTTAATAACCGGAATTGATCCATAGAGGTCCACATGCATAGCCCTAGTGAAGATCTCTTTGTTATCTGGAACAATTTTTAGCCGGGACAGATTGTTATCTGCAAAAGCAATGAGCTGGTGAAGTTCACTCTTGGTGAGCTGTGAAGCGATACAATAGATCTCCTCTACTCTATTGTCCCGAATGTAAGCAAAAGAGTCCTTAACTTCTCCCAGACAATCTTTATCTCCCTCAACTCTATTGTTATTAAAATACCCTTTGTACCGGTAGCCATAGTCAGGTTCCTCAAAAATCTTCTGGATAGCTTTGCTGTTCTTATCCTTGCCAACTATGACTACATTAACGAAATTACCTCCCTCAATTCTGTACAACCTCCTCGTTATGAAAAAAAACCACCGATAAAAGATAAGCAGAAAGAGGAGGAATGATAATACAAAGAGCTGATAGCCTGTAGAGAAAGGAGTTTTTGTAAAGGCAAATACTGCAAAATAAGCTAAAATGAAGATAAAGTAATGCTTGAGAAACTTATGAAATTTGGTAATGAACCGCTCCTTTCTTTCTATGGTATAAAAATTAAGCCCCAATGCCGCTAATAACCAGGCTGCGTTATACCCTATCACGGCCACTAGGTTGAGGTAAGTTTCTGGAGTGAGCAGGTACAGCGTAACATTTATAGTGACCACATGAGCCAGTACAGAAAATGGTATTATGAAATAATCTCCTTTCATAGATCATTGTTTCTCTAAAGATGTTTAATAGAAACAGGCCGTTTCAACCACTCAAACCTGATCAATTGCTTTGACTGCGGAATCAAGTATTGTGGGATTTTTCTACCTATCTTACACGCGAGGGTAAATAGCCCCCCTAACCGGTAAAGTTTTATTATTCTGAGATCTTCTCTCGATTTTCTTAGCTGCAACTTGGCGGAAGTGCTAAGTCCACCCAGTCTCATTTTGACCACCCATTCATTTAAGAAAAACTTCTTTATATCATCATTTTTGAACCAGCGAAGTGATATTTCATAATCGCTCGCTATTCTATAACCATGATTATAAAAGCCGTTCTTGCTAAAAACTTCCTTTCGAACAAAAATGGTCGTGTGTAGTGGAATCCATCCATAAGAGAGGTACCGCTTTCGAAAAGGCTTGGATGGATATGTTCTTCTTACTTTGGAAAGATCTTCCTGATCTACAAAAAGTCCTTTGGCATATACCAGATCTGCACCAGAAAAGGAAAAGGCCTCTGCTATTTTCTGAATCGTCTCCGGTTCAAAAAAAAAGTCATCTGAGTTCAGTACCCCGATCACATCTCCGGTAGCATTTTTAATTCCTTTGTTATAGGCATCAAAAACCCCCTCATCCTTTTCAGAAATATAAAAGGCTATTTTATCCCTGAATTTTTCAATCACTTCCTGGGTTCCGTCTGTTGAACCACCATCAATAATAATATGTTCAATGTCATGGTAGGTTTGATCTAAAACAGACTGGATGCAATCGGCTATACAGTGCTTACGATTGTAAACTATGGTAATAATGGAAATTTTCATAGAACCTGATTTATTTTTTTGTACTATAAGTATGGTTGACAACAGTAAATAACATCCATAACCAGATAAGGTTGTAAAGAGCCAGAGCCACTAGAACCCCAGGTTCTTTGGTCGAGTTTAGAAAAAAGGTCACGTCTACTACCAGCAGGTGAAAAAGGGTAGAAAGTGCAATTAATGATGAAGTGCGTTTCATAATTAAGCTTTTAAAATTGAACAAGTTTGTTGTGTAGGGAGACGTGAAAATTCCATTCACAAGAAATATTTTTAATTAATTAAATAATGTTTACTTATATTTATTAGCCGGCACCTCACCGGCCCTTTCAGAATTGCATTTTTCTATTTAGAACCAACCTAAACATCTGTAGTATATTGGAGTTTTGAAGCTGTACCAGATAAATACCTTCAGGGAGTCCTTCTCCATTGATCGCTACTTGTTTTTCAACACCTGGAAAAGATTTTCCCTGCTCAATTATCCTTAAGAAAGTTCCTTTTGAATCATAGAGCCTAACCATATATTCTCCTTCATCCTTAGGAACAAAAGAAAGGGTAGCAAAGTCCTCAAATGGATTAGGAAATATTTTCAACTGATTCTCTACAGGATTGAGACTTTTCTGAAAATCTGGTTTGGCTTGATTAGAGAAGGTAAGACCCATAGAATTTTTAATGGCCTCAGGTATGTCAAAAATAACATCTACCCAATAATTGCTGGTTTGAAAATTGAGATCTGGAAATGTTGGAGTACTGGAGTAACGATATACTCCATTAGGTCCATCAGACCCACTTTGCAGCCCTACCAGAGAACCATTGATTACAGGATTATTAAAATAAGGATTGTCTGAGGAATAATAGCCATTACTGCTGTGGTACGATATGACATAAGTGGTATTGGCGGTAATAGAAACCGGTAGCGTAAAGTAAACCTCCTGCCATCCCGAAGCAGTTTCATTTTGAAACATAGACTCCGCCAGAAGATTACCAGACCTAGTATATAATTGGGCAGTGTGCGTACCTGTTGTTCCGCTTTGTTTATAAAAACGCGCCCCCAGTATTACCCCATCTTCTATTGCTCTAAATTTCATTCCCACCTGGAGGCCCAAGCCATCGTTATACAGCGGACTGCCAGGGGCATCACTGGGTCCAAATACGGTGCAGGGACATTCTGAGCCCAAATCCTCCGCCTGGAGTAGAACAATAGGAGATGTAGTCGTGGCTCCTTCGTCATCTGTGGCCCTGGCAGTTATGGAATGTGTACCAGCAGGAATATTATTCCAATTGTAGGTATAGGGAATGGTAAGATCTTCACCCAACTTCTGATTTTCCCTGAAAAATTCCACCTTAGTGACATTTCCATTAACATCATAGGCCTCTGCAGCAATGGTTAAATTTTCCCCAGCCGAAATTGCGGTCCCGTCACCAGGTGCAGTAATTTGGATCGTTGGAGGCTGGTTCTGGGGATCAGAAACCAAGATATTTACTACAGACGAGGTAGTTGTGGCGCCTTCGTTGTCTGTAGCCCTTGCAGTTAACGTATAAGCTCCACCCTTTGTAACCGTCCAGCCTAAATGGAATGGGCTGCTAAGGGCTTCCCCTAGCTTCTCTGTTCCCGCGAAAAACTCAACTTTTGACAATGATCCATCCGGATCATTTGTAACAGCTTGTAAGTTAATGGTGGAAGGTATGGTAAAACTGGCATTTTCAGAAGGAGAGATAAGAGATATCTGAGGTTTCTGATTTCCTGAATATGATACAGTGTTGAACACTACATCCACCCAATAATTGCTGCTTTGATAGGACTGTTCTGGAAAAGCAGGTGCTCCCGAGTATTTATATAATCCGTTGTTTCCGTCAAGTCCTGATCGCAGGCCGGTAAGCGGAGAATTTTCAAAGCTATTACTAAATGAGAAATTACTTGCGGAATAAAAGCCGTTATTACTGTGGTATGAAATCACATATGTAGTATTGGCCGTAACAGGCACAGGAGAAGCAAATGATACCTCCTGCCAGCCTGAGGCTGTTTCACTGTTAAACACCGCCTCGG
>NZ_JBMPGS010000004.1:0-295499 GCF_049680855.1 Salinimicrobium maris
GGTTTTATCTCTAAAACCGAAGCTCAAAACGTATCTTCTAGTCTTAATTCTTATTATTTGCATCATGTTATTGCTAACATAATACGCGCTGTCAATTCAATATGTCAATGAACTCCCACTCAATCATGGTTTCGTTGCTGAAATAAAAGGAGTCGAACCTCTCTATAATACTACCCTACCCGGGATTTCTTTTCAATACTTTTTAAAGAACCTTGCTCTTGTTCTAAGCGGCTGCAAATATACAACCTATTTTAAAACCTGCAAGAAAAAATTTATTTTTTTTAGAAGCTTATTTTTTCAAGCTTCCCGTAAAGAACGAGCTTGCAAATTTACAACCTTTATTCTTTACAATCCAAAAGAAATTTTCATCTTTTTTTTGAAACTTTAAAAGAACGCTGCTGCGTAAAGCAGTATTTAAAAAGAGAACCAAAACCTCCTCTTTCCTGCTTTGCTAAGCGGTTGCAAACTTACAACCCTTTTCTCTTAACTTCCAAAACAAATTTCAAGTATTTTTCAGAGAACTTTTTCGCTTTAAACCTCCGCCCCTGCTGAGCTCACAACGTTTAGCTTATGCCTTTGTTGTTTCTCAAAGCGGGTGCAAATATACACCCGTTTTTTAATTCTGCAAGAACCAAAAGCATAAATTTTTGGTTTTTCTTAGGAAAGTAATCTCCTCAACCGCTAAACTCCTGGAAACATGAATATTCAAAAAGAGGAGATTTCAAATTTTTTTTGGAATGCTAATATTTTCACCCATTCGAAAGCTTCAAATATTACAAACACTCTAGCCCATAGAACTCCTGCGTTAGGGATTGAAGCGGTAGCTCCCGATCTTTTTCGGGACTACAAGCGTAAAGCCCGGCATTTTTCCCGCCAAAGCAGGAAAAAGCAACGCCAAAATCAAAATACATATATATAATAGTATTGTACAGCACCTATTATCCTCTTATCTTTGCAACCTAATATATTTAACATGATTAAGATTACTTTGCCCGACGGCAGTATTAAAGAATTTGAAAAAGGAGTTACTCCTATAGAGGTAGCGAAAAGCATTAGTGAAGGACTGGCAAGAAATGTTCTTTCCGCAAAATTTAATGATACTATTGTAGAATCCACCACTTCCTTATATACAGATGGTAATCTTACATTATATACCTGGAACGATAAAGAGGGAAAAAAGGCATTTTGGCACTCCTCTTCCCATGTTATGGCACAGGCCATCCAGGAATTGTATCCAGGAGCAAAACTTACCATAGGACCAGCCATAGAAAATGGGTTTTACTATGATGTAGATTTTGGTGAGCATAAAATATCTGAAAATGATTTCAAGAAGATCGAAAATAAGATGCTCGAGATCTCCCGCGGAAAACATGATTTCAACATGCGGTCTGTCCCAAAGGAAGAAGCCTTGGGCTATTACCAAAGAGAAGGAAACGAATTTAAGGTAGAACTTATAGAAAATCTGGAAGACGGCACTATTACTTTTTGTGATCATGACACCTTTACAGATTTATGCCGCGGAGGCCATATTCCTAATACAGGAGTCATTAAAGCAGTTAAGCTAATGAGCGTTGCCGGAGCTTACTGGCGAGGAGATGAAACAAAGCCTCAATTGACGAGGGTCTACGGAGTCTCTTTTCCGAAGCAGAAAGATCTTAAAGAATACCTGGAGCTTCTGGAAGAGGCAAAGAAAAGAGACCATAGAAAATTAGGCAAAGAGCTTCAGCTTTTCACTTTCTCACAGAAAGTGGGACAGGGACTCCCTCTATGGTTACCTAAAGGTGCCGCCCTTCGCGAACGCCTTGAGAATTTCCTGAAGGCTGCACAGAAAAAAGCCGGATATGAAATGGTCGTCACCCCGCATATTGGTCATAAGGAATTATATGTAACCTCCGGACACTATGCGAAGTATGGAGAAGATAGTTTTCAGCCAATTCATACTCCCAATGAAGGAGAGGAGTTTCTCCTGAAACCAATGAACTGTCCACACCACTGCGAAATATACAATGCTTCTCCCTGGAGCTATAAAGATCTTCCGAAGCGCTTTGCTGAATTTGGAACTGTTTACCGCTACGAACAAAGTGGTGAACTTCACGGTTTAACAAGGGTTCGTGGTTTTACGCAAGATGATGCTCATATTTTCTGTACTCCAGATCAACTTGGAGATGAATTCAAAAAAGTAATTGACCTTACTTTATATGTATTCGATTCTCTCGGATTTAAAGATTTTACTGCTCAGGTATCTTTAAGAGATCCTGAAAATAAATCTAAATACATAGGAAGTGACCACGTTTGGGAAAAAGCTGAAAACGCGATTATAACAGCCGCAAATGAAAAGAACCTGAATTACGTCATTGAAAAAGGGGAAGCAGCCTTCTACGGACCCAAACTTGACTTCATGGTAAAGGATGCTTTAGGCAGAAGCTGGCAGCTCGGAACCATTCAGGTGGATTACAATTTACCAGAAAGATTTGACCTTACTTATAAAGGAAGTGACAATGAGACACACCGGCCTGTCATGATTCACCGTGCACCTTTTGGCAGCATGGAAAGATTTGTGGCTGTGCTACTTGAAAATACCGGGGGTAATTTCCCACTTTGGTTAATGCCCGAACAGGTTATTATTCTCTCCCTCAGTGAGAAATATGAGAAATACGGCCAAAAAGTTTTAACTTTGCTGGAAAATCACGAAATTCGCGCCGTAAGCGATAATAGAAATGAAACAGTTGGCAAGAAGATTAGGGAAGCCGAAGTCAACAAATTTCCTTATATGATCATCGTTGGTGAACAGGAGGAAAAAGACGGTACGGTTTCTGTACGTAAACATGGGCAAGGCGATATAGGCACCATGCCTATTGAAGAATTTGCCAGTCTTATAGATGATGAAATCAATAAGACATTAAGAACATTTGAAGTCTAACTAAAATTATATAGCCATAGCAATACGAAGAAAAAGATCAAGGAGACCTCTTAGAGAAATCAAGGAAGACCCGCATAGAATTAACGGGAAAATTCGTGCGGAAGAAGTTCGCCTGGTAGGTGATAATGTCGAAATGGGTGTTTACCCAACCAAAAAAGCTTTAGCCATTGCCGAAGAACAGGAACTGGACCTGGTGGAGATTTCACCAAATGCCAATCCTCCTGTAGCAAAAGTGATGGACTACAAGAAATTTCTCTATGAACAAAAGAAGAGAGACAAAGCCTTAAAAGCAAAGGCAACGAAGGTAGTTGTAAAGGAAATTCGATTTGGTCCAAATACCGATGATCACGATTATGAATTTAAGAAAAAGCACGGGGAAAAATTCCTGAAAGAAGGTGCTAAATTAAAGGCATATGTGTTTTTCAAAGGTAGATCTATTGTGTTCAAGGAACAGGGAGAGATTCTCTTGTTACGATTGGCGCAAGATTTAGAAGAATTGGGTAAAGTTGAACAAATGCCTAAGCTAGAAGGAAAGCGAATGACCATGTTCATCTCTCCTAAGAAATCAAAATAACATCTAAAAATGTGCTTTTTCAAAGCATTTTTAGATCTACAATAATAAGTGAGATAATTATTAAACAAGGACACAATGCCTAAAATGAAAACAAAATCCAGTGCCAAAAAGCGTTTCAAGCTTACCGGTACCGGTAAAATAAAAAGAAAGCATGCGTTTAAAAGTCACATCTTAACAAAGAAGACGAAGAAACAAAAGCTTGCTCTGACGCACAGTACTTTGGTGCATGAAGCCGATGAGACTAATATCAAACTTCAATTACGTTTAAAGTAATTGAACCTTTGATGGTTTAACAAATTTAAAAACCCTGGAGTTGGGCCAGTTAGAAAAGAGATTTGAGATCATTATCTAAAATCTTTTCTAATTTAAAAGTGCCGGTTACCGGCCGCCTGCTACAAAAAAATTTCAAAATATGCCAAGATCAGTAAATTCAGTTGCTAAAAGAGCCAGAAGAAAAAAGGTTCTTAAGCAAGCAAAAGGTTACTTTGGACGTCGGAAAAACGTTTGGACAGTAGCTAAAAACGCGGTTGAAAAAGCAATGTTATATGCTTACAGAGACCGTAAAACCAAGAAAAGAAACTTCCGTTCCCTATGGATCATGCGTATCAACGCAGGTGCACGTATGCACGGGATGTCTTATTCGCAGTTTATGGGTAAAGTAAAAGTTAGCGGAATTGAACTAAACCGTAAGGTTTTAGCCGATTTAGCGATGAACCACCCGGAAGCGTTTAAAGCTATCGTTGAAAAAGTAAAATAAATACCAACAGTTATCTCACTTATTAAATCCGGTTTCTTTGGGAACCGGATTTTTTTTGTTCAATTGTTACGAGTTAACTTCCGAAAGCTGTCAAAACCAGTTTCCTATTTCCGCCGAGGTTACGATGTTCGCAAAGGTAAATTCCCTGCCACGTCCCTAGATTAAGACGACCCTTAGTAATAGGAATTTGTACAGAACTTCCCATTAAAGAAGCTTTAATATGCGCCGGCATATCATCGGGCCCTTCCAAAGTGTGTTTATAATAAGGCTGATTCTCCGGAACCATTTCATTCATTTGGCTTTCGAAATCCTCGCGCACCGTGGGATCTGCATTTTCATTAATGGTCAAACCTGCGGAAGTATGTTTTATAAAAACCTGAAACATTCCTACTTTAATTTCTGAAATTTCCGGGAATTGCCGAACAATCTCCTCTGTCACTAAATGAAATCCGCGTGTCTTAGAGGCTAATTTTATTTCTTTCTGAAAAATCTTATCCATAAAAATCTACTTTTTTACATAAAATATAAAATTACGGAGTACCAGGAGCGTCAAAAAGCGTATTTCTGAAGCATTTTTTTGCGACACCTTAAACTGGAATCCGGTAGCAGCGTGCCGCATTTCCTCCCAATAGCTTGCGCATACTTTCCTCGCCATAAGCTGCAAAATAGTCTCTTACAATAGCCATGGTATCTTCATAATCGGCTGCAGAGAGGCACACAGGCCAATCTGACCCGAACATTAACCGATCTTCTCCAAATGCATCAACAACAACATCCAAAAAGGGTATAAAATCTCTTATTTCCCTGTGAAATCCGGGAGTTTCAGTCACAAGTCCGGATACTTTACAAAAAACATTTTTATTTTCAGCAAGTGTCCTGATGTTGCTTGTCCATTCTTCGGAAGGACCATCAGGAGAAATCCTAGGTTTTGCCATATGGTCTAAAACAAACCTTTGCTTCGGAAACTTTTTCATTAATTCTATGGCACCTGGTAGTTGATGTTCAAAAATGAGTAAATCGTACGTTAATCCAAATTTTCCAAGAGCTGCAATTCCCTTCTGAAATAAATTTTCGGTCAAAAATTCACCTTTTTCATCATATACGGTGTGCCTTACCCCTTTAAAAACGGGATTTTTCGAAAACATTTTCAGGCGCGACCCCACATTTTCTGAATATAAATCTACCCATCCAACCACAGCTTTTATAAAAGGAAATTCGGAAGCAAGATCTAAAAGAAATTCCGTTTCCTTTTCCGAATGAAAAGCTTCTACCGCAACAGTACCGCCAATACCATTTTTCTGAAGTACAGGTGCAAGATCTGAGGGCAAAAAATCTTTTTTAATTTTGTGCATGGAATCATTGATCCAGGAATATTTTGCAGGATCGTAGTTCCAGAAATGCTGATGACTGTCGATATTCATAGAAGAGAGAGGTGAAAATTTTAGAATTTGGGAATTTAGAATGTAAAAATTTTTCAGGTTTTCTGCTTTTTCTTCTTAGCTGCGGGAAATAAAACGTTATTCAAAATAAGCCGATAACCGGGAGAAGTAGGATGCAGTTCCAATTCTGTCTTGGGATCTCCTATTCTATGCTGATAATCTTCAGGATCATGCCCTCCATAAAAGGTGAAAAATCCGTTGCCTTTAATTCCGTGGATATATCTTGCTTCGCCATTCAGCTTGTTCTCCCCCATGACAAGTACGGTAGGTTTAATTTCTGAAGGATCATAAGCTGTAGTTTGACCCATAAAACCTTTGACAAGAGTTGTATGATTTTGAGTGAGCATCGCTGGAATAGGATCCCATTTTGCAGAAAATTCCATGAGAGTGAAATAATCTGATTCCGCCGGAACGCGACGTTTTGCAGTCATGTCTATAGAGGAAAACTCATAGACCATTGGGTCCCGTTCCAGCGTAAAATCTGTAAAGGCAAATGTGTTGCTGTAATCAATCTTGCTTTGGTAATCGGGTTCACTGGGATCGCCGTCAAACATAGGTTCTGCGATGTCCACATCCTCGGCGGAAAGTGCTATATCAAAACTATCGGTGGCACTGCACATGGCGAACATGAATCCGCCGCCTGCCACATAATCCCTAATTTTCAAAGCTACAGCAAGTTTTTCTTCAGAAACCTTCGAATATCCCATTTCTGCCGCCAGAGACTCCGCAGCTTTTTTATCTTCAATATACCAGGGTGCAGTTCGATAACTGCGATAGAATTTACCGTATTGGCCGGTAAAATCTTCGTGATGCAAATGCAGCCAATCGTACAACAACAAAGCATCATTTAGAACTTCCTCATCGTAAATAGTTTCATAGGGAATTTCGGCGTAGGTAAGTACCATCGTTACCGCATCATCCCAGGGTTTGTTCCCCTGAGGTGAATAAACGGCTATTTTTGGCGCTTTTTCCAGAACCACCGCTTCCATATTACGCGACGGACTTTGAACTTCCTCGCGGATCTCCTGGGTCTTCTGGTCGCTCAAAACTTCAAAAGAAACTCCTCTCACCTGGCATTCCCTTCTCAGTTCTTCGGAATCGGGAAAAAGAAAAGAGCCGCCCCGATAGTTAAGTAACCACTGAGATTTAATTCCTTTTTCAAGCATCCAGTAGGTAATTCCGTAGGCTTTTAAATGGTCCTGCTGTGTCTCTGCATCCATGGGGATCAAGATTTGAGCGGAAAAGGATTTTAAAGAGAACAGTAAAAAGAAAAGGAGAAAAAATCCCCACCTAAACTGGCGTCTGGATCTTTTCTCCTTGTTGTTCTTATGTAAAATATGGTCTTCATGAAGATGCATAGCACCTCCAAAATGGCATTTTTGTTTCAGTTTTTTAGAAAGGCACGTCGTCGTCTGCGTCATCATTGAGGTTATCATTCATCGAACTTCCAAAAGCTTCGTCGGCACTTGGGAAATTGCCGGGTTTAAATCCGTCACCAGAATCATCATCATTCATTTTTGAATGGAACTCGAAAGGCGAATCAAAGTCATCTAAGTTATCGAATTTACCAAGATGCCCAATAAATTTCAGCCTAATATTCTCTAAACCACCGTTACGGTGTTTTGCAACGATAAATTCTGCCTGTCCTTCGGTGGGAGTTCTTTCTTCATCATCCCACTCATCAATTTTGTAATACTCGGGACGATAAATAAATGAAACAATATCGGCATCCTGCTCAATCGCTCCAGATTCCCGAAGGTCACTTAACAAGGGTCTTTTACTGCCTCCACGGGTTTCTACCGCACGGGACAGCTGCGAAAGTGCAATTACCGGAACACCAAGTTCTTTTGCCAGTGCCTTAAGGTTTCTCGAAATAGTAGAAATTTCCTGCTCCCGGTTTCCTCCTTTCTGGCTACCGCCGGCCGTCATTAGCTGAAGATAATCAATTACAATAAGTTTAATACCATGTTGGGAAGCAAGACGCCTTGCCTTCGCACGTAAGTCAAAGATAGAAAGTGAAGGCGTATCATCAATAAACAAAGGTGCTTTTTCAAGCCCTTTTACCTTAACATTTAACTGTTCCCACTCATGTTTCTCAAGATTTCCTGTTCTCAGTTTTTCTGAAGATAGTCCGGTTTCAGAAGAAATTAAACGGGTAATCAACTGCACCGAGGACATCTCCAGGGAGAAAAAAGCTACGGGAATATTCTGGCCTACCGCAATATTTCTCGCCATAGACAAGGTTAATGCGGTTTTACCCATACCAGGACGAGCTGCAACAATAACAAGGTCACTCGGCTGCCAACCGGAAGTAAGTTTATCGAGTTTATCAAAGCCCGAGGGTATTCCACTTAGCCCTTCTTTATTCGAAATCTCCTGAATTCTTTTCTTCGCCTGCATTACCAGGTCCTGTGCGGTTTCTGAAGAACGTTTGATGTTTCCCTGCGTTACCTCATATAATTTTGACTCAGCAGTGTCTAAAAGGTCAAAAACATCGGTGGTTTCATCGTAAGACTCTTCAATAATTTCGTTGGAAATCTTTATAAGACTTCGTTGAATATACTTCTGAAGAATGATGCGTGCATGAAACTCAATATGTGCTGAAGAAGACACTTTTTGCGTGAGCTGAACAAGATAAAAATCACCACCTACCTGCTCCAGTTTCTGATCCTTACGTAATTGTGTTGAAACGGTTAATAAGTCAACTGGTTCAGAGTTTTCGAAGAGCTTATGAATGGCTTCAAAAATGTACTGGTGAGCACTTTTATAAAAAACATCGGGATGAAGAATATCAATAATTTCATCAACACCCTTTTTATCAATCATCATTGCCCCCAACACAACCTCTTCTAAATCAACAGCTTGTGGGGGTATTTTTCCTTTTTCAAGGTTTATTACATTTCCTTGACCGTAATTTTTTCGTTGTGGGGATTTGACGTTTTCCATGAAGCGAATGTACAGAAAAATGCTCAGAAGAGTCGGTTGCACACTACCCGACTTAATTCACAGGTTATGAACATTTTAACTGTTAATAAGTTAATATATGTGTTTATAAAGGCTAAAAAAATCCGAAGCAGCAACTCCGGATTTTGGCTTGAGGTAAGTTTAAAGGGATTAACCTTTGAAAACTCCCATTGAAGAATATTTTTCCATTCTCTTTTTCACTAATTCTTCTGGTGATAAGTTTCTATACTCATCATACGAAGACGAAATGGCATCTTTTACCGTTTCAAAAGTTTGCTCCCGGTCGCTATGAGCCCCCCCAAGAGGTTCTTTTACGATCTCATCTATAAGCCGCTGCTTTTTCATATCCTTGGCGGTAAGTTTAAGAGCATCTGCAGCTTTTTCCTTAAATTCCCAGCTTCTCCACAAAATTGAAGAACAGGATTCCGGAGAAATAACCGAATACCACGTATTTTCAAGCATAAGCACCTTATCTCCTACTCCAATTCCTAAAGCTCCACCGCTGGCACCTTCTCCAATAATAACAACTATAATAGGCACTTTTAAGCGGGTCATTTCAAGAATATTCCTCGCAATAGCTTCACCCTGGCCACGTTCTTCGGCTTCCAGCCCGGGATAAGCTCCAGGTGTGTCTATGAAAGTAACAACAGGTATATTGAATTTTTCAGCAGATTTCATTAACCGCAAGGCTTTTCTATATCCTTCGGGATTTGCCATTCCAAAATTGCGATACTGCCTGGTCTTTGTATTGTAACCTTTTTGCTGACCAACGAACATATAACTTTGGTCACCAATTTTTCCAAGTCCGCCAATCATCGCCTTGTCATCTTTTACATTTCTATCACCGTGAAGTTCCAAAAATGTATCGCCGCAAATGGCTTTTATATAATCTAATGTGTAGGGGCGGTTAGGATGACGCGACAACTGCACCCGTTGCCAGGCAGTAAGGTTCTTGTATATTTCCTTTTTTGTAGCGTTTAATCTTTTCTCAATTTGCCTGCAGGTGGCCGTAACATCCACATCGCTCTCTTCGCCTATTGCACAAGCTTTTTGATACTGTTCTTCCAGTTCTTTAATAGGTAATTCAAAGTCTAAATATTCCATAACAGGCTATGGGTTTGTTTAAAATTAGCTCACAAATATAAGAAACTTTAGAGGGAAGCTTTCTTATTGCGTTTTATTTTTCTTCGGGTTTTAAGTATTCCGTTCAGGATCACGGTACTTAGGATTATTAAAGCACCATAATAAAATCCCGGGTCCATTTTCTCTTCACTTCCAAAAATCAAAAAGGCCAGCAGAATGCCATAAACAGGTTCCAGGTTGGTGGTCAACATCACGGTGTAAGGACTCAAATGCTTCATTACCGCTACGGCAGCAATAAATGCATAGGCTGTACATACCGAAGCTAAAATAAAAAGATACCAGATATCTGCAGGAGATATTTCAAAAAATGCTGCCGAAAATCCACTTTTTGAGTCTCCGGTAAAGGTAATGATCAGTAAGTACAGCGTTATAGCAAGGGCGCCGGTAAAAAGTTCATAAAAGGAAATGACTGTCGCATCTTCCTTTTGGGCTAGTTTTCCATTTATAAGAGCAAAAACTGCGGAAAGAAATGCAGAAATTAAAGCCAGGATAATTCCGGAGAGATATTCGGTTTCCACCTGAAAAATGATATAAAGCCCCAACATTACCACAATTCCGAATAGAATTTCATACCATATCACCTTTCTTTTATAAAAGATGGGCTCCATGATAGATGTAAAAAAAGCTCCTGTGGAAAGCATGCCCAGAGTAATGGACACATTTGAAGCTTTTATGGCTCCAAAAAAAGTGAGCCAGTGCAGGGCGATCACTACACCGGCAATTACCAGAATTCTTAAAGTCTTTCGGGAAAGCCGAAATTTTTTCTTTTTCCAAAGAATCCAGAAAAAGATCAAAACACTCGCCGTTAACATCCTGTACCATACCAGCGGTACAGCTTCAATGCTAATAAGAGCGCCGAGTACAGCAGTAAAACCCCAAATAAAGACAATGAGGTGAAAATGCAGGTAGCTCTTCAGCTTATCGTTTTGCATTATATAGAAGGTAAACAGCCAGCACCCCAAAAAGCATATTAGGGAACCAAACTGCAAGAAGTGGGGAAAAAGTACTTTGTTCAGCAATTGTTCCAAACACCTTATCCATAAAGATGAAAACAAAGGCCAGCGTAATACCTAAAGCAAGGTTCACCCCCATTCCACCACGTCTTTTCATGGACGAAACAGCCACTGCGATTACAGTAAGAATGTATGCCGAAACAGGTAAACTCCATCTCTTGTAGGCCACTACTTTGTACCGATTAATATTTCCTGATCCCCTTCTTTTTTCCTGATCAATAAAATCTGCCAGTTCATTATAATTAAGAGTTTCAGCCATGTAAGACACCGGCGTGAGTTCATCAAAATCAAACGGCAGAACGGTGTCTTTACGAGTTTCGGAAATGAGATTATCTCCACGCTCCCCTATAATGCGTTTATTATAATTTACCAAAGTGTAAATGGAATCCTCCTCACTGTACTGAAGTGTAGATGCACTAATCTTGAACTTAAGTTCATTTCCTTCAAAATGTTCCAGAGTGAAGTTTCTGGCAGAATTTGTACTGGGCCGAAAATGCGAGGCGTAAATAAATTCGTCGTCATTGATTTGCCGGTACACATCGCTGGTTTCCTGAACTTCGCTTCCCTTTTTAAGGTATGTATATTTAAATTCATTAAAACCTTTACTGGCAGTGGGTGCTAAAAACATTCCAAGTATGAGCGCCCCAACGCATACAATAGTTGCACCTATAAGATAAGGCCTTAAAAATCTCCAGAAGGAAACCCCGCTACTCAAAAATGCAATAATCTCGGTGTTTTGCGCAAGTTTGGAAGTAAACCAGATCACTGATAAAAACAAGAACAGCGGAAACAGCAAATTTGCAAAATACACTGTAAAATCTATGTAGTATTTCACCACTTCGATCAACGGAACTTCGTTCGCCAGGATCTTGTCGATCTTTTCGGCCAGGTTTACTGTTATTCCTATAGGAATGAACAACAACAACATCAAAGCGAATGTACCCAGGTATCTTTTAAGTATGTACCAGTCGAGAATCTTCAAGTTACAGGCGTTTGTTCATTTGATTAACCATCATATTTTTCCAGCTGGCAAAATCTCCGGCTAAGATATGTTTTCTGGCCTCACGAACCAACCACAGGTAGAAGCCAAGGTTATGAATGGTAGCAATTTGCTTGCCAAGCATCTCATTCACCGTAAATAAATGCCGCACATATGCTTTTGTATAGTAACTGTCTACGAAGGTATGTCCCATTTCATCTATAGGTGAAAAATCTTCTTCCCATTTCTTATTCTTGATGTTTATGGTTCCATGTGCAGTAAAAAGCATTCCGTTTCTTGCGTTTCTGGTGGGCATTACACAATCAAACATATCTACTCCCAGTGCGATATTTTCAAGAATATTGATGGGCGTCCCTACCCCCATAAGATAACGTGGCTTTTCCTTCGGAAGTATATTCGTAACTACCTCGGTCATAGCGTACATTTCTTCCGCAGGCTCTCCTACAGAAAGTCCGCCGATGGCGTTTCCCGCTGCACCTGAATTCGCAATATATTCTGCAGATTGTTTCCTAAGATCCTTGAAAGTACTTCCCTGAACAATGGGGAAAAGTGTTTGCTGATGCCCATAAGTCAACGGAGTCTTCTCCAGATGTGAAATACAACGGTCTAACCAGCGATGTGTACGATGCATAGAATTCTTTGCGTAATTGTAATCACATGGATAAGGAGTACATTCATCAAAAGCCATGATAATATCTGCACCTATAACGCGCTGAATTTCCATCACATTTTCGGGAGTAAAAATATGGTAAGAACCGTCAATATGTGATTTGAATTTTACCCCTTCCTCTTTTATTTTTCTTCTATGTGATAAGGAATAAACCTGGTAACCTCCGCTATCCGTAAGAATATTGCGGTCCCAGTTCATAAACTTATGCAACCCGCCGGCTTTTTTCAGAATGTCTGTTCCCGGTCGCAGGTACAGGTGATAGGTATTTCCTAAAATAATATCGGGATTAACTTCTTCCTTAAGTTCCTTTTGGTGAACTCCTTTTACAGATGCCACTGTTCCAACCGGCATGAAGATAGGAGTTTCAATTTTTCCGTGATCTGTGGTAATAGTTCCTGCCCGGGCGCTACTCTGGGCGTCCGTTGCTAATAAATCAAATTTCATAGGTTTCTTTCAAGGCCGCAAAGATACTTAACAAAACGGCATTTTCAGAAGTATATAAACCTTAAATTGTTAGCTTTGTTTGGTAAATGGTTAATAACTGGCAAAATATAGATTTTAAAAGGCCTTTTTAAAATCTTATTTTTGCGCAACATTTAATAAACTGAAAATGTCAAACACACAACAACTAGAAAATTTTGCCACACAGGTACGAAGAGACATTGTACGGCAGGTACACAAAGTAAATTCTGGACATCCCGGTGGATCTCTAGGCTGCACCGAATTTTTTACTGTTCTCTACCAGGAGATCATGGACAGAAAAGAAGGCTTTGATATGGATGGAAAAGATGAAGACCTGTTCTTCTTATCAAACGGACATATTTCTCCCGTATTTTACAGCGTACTTGCGAGAAGTGGCTATTTTCCGGTAAAGGAGCTTAACACCTTTAGATTAATTGATTCACGATTACAAGGACATCCAACCACTCATGAAGGTTTACCCGGAGTAAGAATTGCATCGGGTTCATTGGGACAGGGACTCTCTGTAGGGATTGGTGCTGCCAATGCCAAAAAATTGAATGGTGACAAGCACCTGGTATATACCCTGCACGGCGATGGAGAACTGCAGGAAGGACAAAACTGGGAAGCGATCATGTATGCTGCCGGGAACAAAGTAGATAACATCATTGCGACTGTAGATTTAAACAGTCAGCAAATTGACGGGTGTACAGACGATGTTCTGCCAATGGGAAGCCTAAAGGCAAAATTTGAAGCTTTTGGCTGGGACGTTCTTGAAGTAAAAGAAGGAAACAATATTTCGGCCGTTATTGATGGACTAAAGGAAGCTAAAAGCAGAACCGGAAAAGGAAAACCCGTTTGCATCTTACTTACCACCGTTATGGGCCACGGTGTTGATTTCATGATGGGCACGCATGCATGGCACGGCGTTGCTCCAAATGATGAGCAGCTGGAAAAAGCACTCGCCCAAAACCCTGAAACTTTAGGAGATTACTAGATCTTTTCTGAAGAATTTCAGAATCATTCAGTACCAATAAATATGAGATTTCCGCCGCCGCGGAACAACAAAAGCTTAGAAATGAAAAAATATACAAATACAGGAAATAAAGACACCCGCTCGGGATTTGGTGCCGGTATGGACGAATTGGGTAAAACCAATGAAAATGTCGTCGCGCTTTGTGCCGATCTTACAGGTTCTCTAAAATTGGGAGACTTCAAAAAGAACCATCCCGAGAGATTTTTCCAGGTTGGTATTGCCGAAGCAAATATGATTGGGATTGCCGCCGGTATGACTATTGGAGGAAAAATTCCTTTTACAGGAACTTTCGCGAACTTTTCCACCGGGAGGGTTTATGACCAGATTCGCCAGTCTGTGGCTTATTCAGGCAAGAATGTGAAGATATGTGCTTCTCACGCGGGGCTTACTCTTGGGGAAGACGGGGCAACTCACCAGATCCTTGAAGATATTGGCTTGATGAAAATGTTGCCTGGAATGACGGTGATCAACACCTGTGATTACAACCAGACGAAAGCGGCAACTATTGCCGTAGCCGAGCATAAAGGCCCGGTTTACCTGCGCTTCGGAAGACCAAAAGTTGCGAATTTCACTCCTGAAGATCAAAAGTTCGAAATTGGCAAAGCTGTTCAGCTTACTGAAGGTAATGATGTAACCATTATTGCTACAGGACACCTGGTTTGGGAAGCTTTACAGGCAGCCGAAGAACTTGAAGAAAAAGGAATTTCAGCTGAAGTGATTAATATTCACACCATCAAACCACTGGACGAAAAAGCTATTTTAGACTCTGTAAAGAAAACCGGCTGCGTTGTAACTGCTGAAGAGCACAATTACCTTGGCGGACTGGGAGAAAGTGTGGCACGCACCCTTGCGCAGCACCTTCCTACTCCCCAGGAGTTCGTTGCAACACAGGATACCTTTGGAGAAAGCGGTGTTCCTGAGCAACTTATGGAGAAATACGGTTTAAATGCCGCCGCAATCGTACGCGCTTCAGAAAAAGCGACAAAACGAAAATAGTTTCTTCCGCAATTCGAAAATATTTTGAAATAAAGCCCTTCAAAAATGGCATTTTTGAAGGGCTTTCTATTTTCAGAAATAAAAGCTATAGAAAACCGTTTTAAAAGAACTCACTTAAAATTGTAATTATGAAAAAAGGACTGTTTATTTTTATGCTAATCGCCGGCACCTCTGCCTTTGCCCAAAGTGGCTTTGGAGTAAAAGGCGGACTAAATTATTCTGATAATGGAAAAATTGAATATTCTGATCTTACAGAGACGGGAGAGAACATTCTTGAAGAAAAAGCCGATAGAAAAACAGGTTATCACTTCGGGATTTTCTACCGCGCAAATCTTGGTCCTGTTTTTTTAAAACCTGAACTTGTCTATACCACAGCGAAAAGTTCTTACGAGTACAAAAATGAATCAGAGGATTTTGATGTAACTACGTTAAACCTTCCGGTAATGGTAGGTGTGCAAATTCTTGGCCCATTAAATGTCTTTGCAGGTCCAAGTTTCCAGTATTATCTAGACAACGATTTTGCAGGGCTTAGCCTAGAAGATATGGAAAATGAATTTACAGTAGGTGCGCAGTTTGGTGTTGGCGTGCAATTGGGAAGCCTGGGAGTAGATGTTCGTTACGAGCAGGCCCTGAGCGAAAACCAGGCAGAAGTGGCCAGGATGATTGGCGGCGAAGAATACGTCCGGTTGGATTCACGTCCTAACCAGTTCATTGTGAGTCTTTCGCTCAACCTTTAAAATCCTCTCTTCAGAAAATGAAAAAAGCCCCAAAAAGGGGCTTTTCTTATTCTATTTTAGAAATGATCATTAAACATCACCGTCTAAATAATCTGGCGTACCATCATTGTCACTATCAGGAAAAGTAATTTCCCCGGTCTCTTCATTTATAATGATTTCTTCTCTTGTAGGAATAAAGTCACCATCATCATCTTCATCAATATAGTTTGGATAAAGATCTTCGTCTGTATCATCATTTGCGATATTCTCATCATTATTCACATCCTCCATGTAGGAAGGAATACCGTCGTTGTCATGATCGGCTTCATTCACCAGATACAGCTTAAACGTAAACACTAAAGGGCTATATGGCGATATTACACCCTGACGAGTGGAAAAATAACCAAGTCCCGATGGCATAAATACAGCTCCTATCCCGTAATCATTACTCCAGGTAACAGAATTATCTGGATTAACTTCATAGCTTGAAGCTCCTCTAAATTCACTTACTCCCTGAGAAAATCCGGGTACCACTCGAGTCAGATCAAACCATACGGGAGTTACTGCATTATCGAACAAGGTACGATCCAGTAACTGGCCACGGTAAGTAACAAAAGTAGAATCAGCAAAAGTGGGCTTTTCCCCTTCTCCTTCACGAACTTTCAAAACATAAATTGTATAATCTACGTCATCCCTGCTCACTGTTATTTCTTCCAAAAGATTAGATTCAGACAGCGGTGTTTTATCGGCATTGGCTTCGTTTATAGTATCTATGCGAATTACATTATCAAAATCTTCGGAAGGATTTTCAAAATCTTCATAATTGTAGAAATGCGTACTAAGATACTCCTCCAAAGCTTCCCTGTCTTCTACTTCCTGTTCCCCTCGATCCCTTTCAGGAATCGGATCTGTCCCAGAATCATCATCATTATCACAGGCAACCAAAAAGGCAGTCATAAAAAAACCTGCCAACAAAATTTTATTCAACCTCATCAATATGTATTTTAGGGCCGCAAGATACAATAATCTTGTATTTTTGCTTTATGAAATCATTGTAGTTTTAGCGGGAAAATATGAGAGTTGATAAATTTTTATGGTGTGTGCGATATTTCAAAACAAGAAGCATTGCCACCGAAGCATGTAAGCAGGGAAAAGTAAAAGTAAACGGTGCCGGAGTCAAGCCTTCCAGGGAGGTTTATCCTACAGACAGACTGACCATTCGGAAAAACCAGATCAATTACGAAATAGAAGTTCTCGATCTTCCGCCCAGTAGAGTTGGAGCCAAGCTGGTAAATCTTTATATTACAGATGTCACTCCAAAAGAAGAATTTGAAAAGCTGGAGTTGCTGAAGTATTCCCGGGATTATTATCGTAAAAAGGGAACTGGAAGGCCTACAAAAAAAGATCGTCGGGATATTGATGACTGGTTCGAATCGCCGCAGGAGGATTCAAATAAGGAAGCCAAGCCAGAGGAATAACCTACAATACTAATCTACTATACTATTAAAGAGCTTACATTTGAAAAAAGGAACTTCATGAACAAATCATCTGTATTAATACTGGATCACACGCAGATCAATTATAAAATAAAGCGCATTGCTTATCAAATTTATGAATCTAATGTAGATGAAAATTACATTATTCTTGCAGGAATTGCTAAAAACGGATTTGAACTCGCAAATAAGCTAAAAACGGCCTTAGAAGAAATTTCCCCTATTGAAGTAAAGCTATGTGAAGTAAAGATCAACAAAAAGGATCCTTTACAGGAAATTAAAACTTCTCTTGCTCCCGAAGTGTACGAAAATGAATCTATTGTCCTGGTAGATGACGTTTTAAACTCCGGCACTACTTTGATTTATGGAGTACGGCATTTTCTAAATGTACAGCTAAAGCAGTTTAGAACTGCTGTGCTGGTGGACAGAAGCCATAAAAAGTTCCCGGTAAAAGCCGATTTTAAAGGAATCTCCCTTTCCACTTCTCTCAATGAAACTGTGAAAGTTGAGTTTAAAAAAGGTGAAGATCGTGTGGAACTAGTTTAGAAGGGAAAATACTTCCGATGAAATTTCCTGCACATTTTTACCATCTGTAGTTACGGTAAATTCGCTTTGGTTGTAGTAGTACGTTCTTTCGAAAAGGTGTTTCCGAATAAAATCTTCCAGCGCCTCGCTGGACTCCAGATGAGAAATAAGAGGCCTTGTATCACGCTCCTCCCAAAGACGCTCACGAAGGGTTTCCAGGGAAGTTTTTAAATATAAGGACTTCACATGCTCATCCTGAAGAATCATTTCAAGATTATTAGCATAGCAGGGTGTACCACCACCAAGAGAAAGCACGAAAGATTCTTTGGAGCTCAATAACCGCTTTAAAACAGCGTTTTCAGCTTTCCGGAAGTAAATCTCTCCAGAGTCCTCAAAAATGGCAGAAATGCTCTTATTTTCCGCGGAAACGATTTCTTCGTCAAGATCAAGGAATTTTATATCTAGTTTTGCAGCAAGAGATCTCCCAACACTCGATTTTCCCGATCCCATATAACCTAATAAAATAATTTTCATACTCTAAATACATGATTTTGAACCGGTTTTAACGGCTCGTAAAATTCTTGCGCAAATTTATGGCATTTTCTTCTTGAAAAATAAATTAATGATAGTATATTTGCACCCGCATTAGCAAAAGTGCAACAAACAAGATCTGGTAGCTCAGTTGGTAGAGCATCTCCCTTTTAAGGAGAGGGTC
This sequence comes from Salinimicrobium maris, assembly GCF_049680855.1. NCBI lineage: Bacteria > Pseudomonadati > Bacteroidota > Flavobacteriia > Flavobacteriales > Flavobacteriaceae > Salinimicrobium > Salinimicrobium maris. The sequence goes on from NZ_JBMPGS010000004.1 coordinate 18,421, forward strand.
CTGGGTTCGAGCCCCAGCCAGATCACTAAAAAAGTTCTTCATTTTATAGAATAACAAAGCCACGGGTTGATGCCCAATGGCAGAAAAAAAGATCTGGTAGCTCAGTTGGTAGAGCATCTCCCTTTTAAGGAGAGGGTCCTGGGTTCGAGCCCCAGCCAGATCACTAAAAAAGTTCTTCATTTTATAGAATAACAAAGCCACGGGTTGATGCCCAATGGCAGAAAAAAAGATCTGGTAGCTCAGTTGGTAGAGCATCTCCCTTTTAAGGAGAGGGTCCTGGGTTCGAGCCCCAGCCAGATCACTAAAAAAGTTCTAATCTTTTTACTAGAACATCATTTTTCCCCGGATCTTCCGGAAAATGATCTCCTCATAATTACAGGCCCAGGTGCTGGAATTGGTAGACAGGCATGGTTGAGGGCCATGTGTCCATTAGGGCGTGCGGGTTCAAGTCCCGCTCTGGGCACTTTTTCACTTCCAGTTATATTTTCTATTTTATTCTTAATTTTCTGTTAATAGAAACATTAACTTTTCCTACATTTTCACGAACAACGGTTAATCGATTTATTGATTATCGTTTTTTTATGACTTTACATCACTTAATTTTTTACCGGTTCCTACAAGGTAATTTCTACTATTATTAAAGTTCTGTTAATCAATTTTTTGAAGGTACAAGAAGAAGGATTTTTATATAGATTTGACAAGAGAATTAGGCACCAAATCAGTAAATATGCGTTTTCAATTATACTCCCAACTCCTTCGACTTGATCTTTCCAACGATCACTTGTTACAGATGTACTATGTCTTATATTATGATATTCCCACAGAAGAAAAGGAATTGGCAGCAAATGTAGATCGCCTAATTCGCCTTAGAGAAAAAATCAAACTGGAACTAAGAGGTCATCTTTTCAATATAAAGAATGCCATTAAGGAATCCAGGATAGCCAGCACAGTGATTGAGTATTTACCCATGTTCCTAAAACTGGAATACCTGGCAAGAAATACCTTTACCAATACAGATTGGGCCGTTTGCTATGAAAAAGAACATGAAAATATAAAATTATATTACGAAACCTTATACAATCAGAATATCTCTTCTACTACAGTAGATATACTTCTACAACAGAAAAGAAATCTTGAGTCATTACCAAAATAGATGAGAGAGATGTAAAGTAATTTTTACTGGGGGGCAAAAATTACTTGTAACAAACTTCGGTTGAAAAACCGGAGTCTCCTCATCTAACTTTATAGTTGCTTAAAAACTCAATTGCCCAGGGCGTTGAGTTTTTTTGTGACTTTATATAATTCCTTTTTTAAAAATTCAATTGCTTCTTCCATGGTATCGATCTTTTTCTGGGAAGTAAAATTTTGATATGGCAGTAATATACTTGTGATTTTTCCTTTAACCACAAAAGCTTGTTTTATTTGAGATTTTTTAAGTTTTACAGCTCCTTCTTCTTCATTAGGATTATCACTCACGAGAATTAAAAAATCATCAGAATTATTCTCCACACGCAAACGTTTCACCACAATTTCCTTCGAAGTTACCAATAATGCTAAGGTGCCATCTAAAAGTTTATCAAATTGATTATATTGTTGGCAGATGAGGATATCACCAGGTAAAAGTGTGGACATCATACTTTCTCCATCCACTTCAAAAAGCTTCTGTTCATGAGCAGGATTTACTCCGGGAATTTTAAACCAATCCAGGTTGTCAAGAAAATCAAGGTCATCAATATTCTCCACGAATCCGGCGTGAGCCTCCTTGTTCACCAGCGGAATAAAACCATTCGCCGAAGATATCTTTAGAAGCATACTATCCCCTCTTAAAATGTAATCTGTAGTGACCTTATATAACTGACTTAATCGAATGATATGCTCCGCAATGATTCCATTTTGTGAATTTTCAATTAAAGAATAAGCTGCCTGTGATATGAATGAATTTTGAGCTACGTATGCCTGCGAAAACTTTTTTCTTTTCCGTAGTTCTTTTAACCTTTTAGCTATTTCTATTTTATACTCCATGGTTGCTGCTGCATTTCGGGCTTATATACTTAACCGGTAACAAAAGTCGTCCTAAAAAACAACAACCAAACTCAATATAACTAATAATAATATCATCGGAAAGCCTTAGTTAATCATCTGTTAAATTTACATTAAAACTTGCGCCCATGAATTATCCATTACGCTACAATACAGGCAGGTTTGAAATTATCTTTCAATATTGTATATAAAAAAAGCTCCTAAAAAGGAGCTTTTATAAAATTAGTAACTGTTAACTCTTAAGCTGCGTTCTGCTTCTTAATAAGATTTAAGGCAGATCCTTCTTTAAACCATTCAATTTGTGGCTGATTGTAAGTGTGAATCGCATTAATTACATCTTTAGAACCATCAGCATGTACGATCTCGATAGTCAAAGGCTTATCTGGAGCAAAACTTTCAAGATCTACGAAATTGAAAGTATCATCTTCCTGGATAAGGTCATAATCATTCTCATTCTCAAAAGTAATTCCTAACATCCCCTGTTTCTTAAGGTTTGTTTCGTGAATTCTCGCAAAAGATTTTACCAGCACTACTTTCACACCCAGGTGACGAGGCTCCATAGCGGCATGTTCTCTTGAAGAACCTTCCCCATAATTATGATCCCCTACTACCACAGTTGGAATCCCGGCTGCTTTGTATTTTCGTTGTGTAGCCGGTACTGCATCATATTCTCCAGTAATTTGACTTTTTACGAAATTAGTTTTCATATTAAAGGCATTTACCGCCCCAATAAGACAGTTGTTTGAAATGTTATCCAAGTGCCCTCTAAAACGTAGCCAAGGCCCCGCCATAGAAATATGGTCTGTAGTACATTTTCCAAATGCCTTGATCAAGAGTTTTGCTCCCGTGAGATTTTTACCATCCCAGGGCTCGAAAGGCTCCAGTAACTGAAGTCTTTCAGATTGAGGATTTACTTTCACTTTTACTGAAGAACCATCTTCTGTTGGTGCCAAATATCCAGGATCTTCCACATCAAATCCTTTTGGTGGCAATTCCAATCCGGTTGGCTCGTCCAGTCTTACTTCTTCTCCATCTTCATTCATCAACGTATCTGTCGTAGGATCAAAATCCAATCTTCCTGAAATGGCAATTGCAGCAACCATTTCTGGAGATCCTACAAAGGCATGTGTATTTGGATTTCCATCGGCACGCTTGGAGAAGTTTCGGTTAAAGGAGTGAACAATCGTGTTTTTTTCTTCTCCTTTTCGGTCACTTCGGTCCCACTGGCCAATACATGGTCCACAGGCATTTGTAAATATAGTGGCATCAAGATCTTCAAAAATCTGAAGTAATCCGTCTCTTTCTGCAGTATATCGTATAGTTTCAGATCCCGGATTAATTCCGAAGTCAGATTTCGCTTTTACTTTTTTGGCAACCGCCTGTTTGGCTATAGATGCCGCGCGGGTTAGATCTTCATAAGAAGAGTTTGTACAGGAACCAATCAAGCCCCAGTCAACATTTATTGGCCAGTCGTTTTCTTTTGCTTTTTTACCCATTTCGGTAATAGGAGTAGCAAGATCTGGTGTGAATGGACCGTTAAGATGTGGTTTCAATTCAGAAAGGTTGATCTCAATCACCTCGTCAAAATACTGCTCAGGATTTGCATAAACCTCGTCATCACCCGTAAGGTATTCCCGAACTTCATTTGCAGCCTCAGCCACATCTGCACGGTTGGTTGCCTTAAGGTAACACTCCATAGATTCATCATACCCAAAAGTAGAAGTTGTAGCTCCTACCTCAGCTCCCATATTACAAATGGTTCCTTTTCCGGTCGCACTCATAGATCGTGCTCCTTCTCCAAAGTATTCAATAATGGCACCGGTTCCACCTTTTACGGTAAGGATTCCCGCAACTTTAAGAATAACATCTTTAGGCGCAGTCCACCCGGAAAGTTTTCCGGATAACTTTACTCCTATCAACTTTGGGAATTTTAGTTCCCAGGGCATACCTGCCATTACATCAACCGCATCGGCACCACCAACTCCAATGGCAACCATTCCTAATCCTCCTGCATTCACAGTGTGAGAATCTGTACCAATCATCATTCCGCCAGGAAATGCGTAATTCTCTAATACTACCTGGTGAATAATTCCTGCTCCAGGTTTCCAGAACCCAATTCCATATTTATTAGATACAGATTCCAGAAAGTCAAAAACTTCATCACTGGATTTTTTCGCACTCGGTAAATCAAATTGCGCTCCCAGTTTAGCCTGAATCAAGTGATCACAGTGAACAGTCGTTGGCACGGCCGCTTGTTTTTTTCCTGCCTGCATGAACTGAAGCAACGCCATTTGCGCTGTAGCATCCTGGCAGGCAATCCTGTCTGGAGAAAATTCCACGTAGTCTTTTCCTCTGGTGAATCCCTGAGAAGGATTGCCATCCCATAAATGAGAATAAAGAATTTTTTCAGAAAGGGTCAAAGGCTTTCCAGTCACTTCCCGCGCTTTATCCACACGTTCAGCTATCTGGCTATACACCTTTTTAATCATATCAATATCGTATGCCATTTTGTGAAGTTTTAATGTTCTAAAAAAGTATTGCAAAATTACGAAATTCCACCGTATTTAAAAATTTGCTTTGAAACTCAATTTTAGATAACAATAATTCAATATTTATTAAATTTTATCGCTAAAAATTAGGCAGTATTCATTCTGAAGACATGAAATTAAGAATTTGATAATCCCAAGTTGGCTAAGGCTCTTTAAAATTCGGAAAAAGCTTCTATTTCAGGAAATTTAGACCAAAACTAAATAAGAAAACAAATATTATAGCTTCTGGAACGCGCAAAGATTCCCTTCAAAATCATTGAAAAAAACTCCTTCAGAATGTCATTTTTGACTGTACTGTTTGAAGAACTTTCAGATTTCGATAGGACATCTTAAAATAGATTATTCCTCAAAACAGTTTTTGAATAATTTGTTCTTCAGAAATACCTTCAGCTTCGGCTTTGTAGTTTTTGATTATCCTGTGACGTAAAATCCCGAAGGCTACTTTTTGTACGTCTTCAATATCGGGTGAAAATTTTCCATTAATTGCTGCATTTGCTTTTGCTGCCAGCACTACATTTTGAGAAGCTCGAGGACCTGCACCCCATTCAACGTATTCTTTAACTAATTGCGGTGCAAGATCACCGGCAGGACGGGTTTTTCCAATTAGGTTCACCGCATACTCAATAACATTATCGGCAACGGGAATACGCCGAATCAACTGCTGAAAATCTACTATTTCCTGTGCAGTAAAAAGAGGATTAATCGTTACTTTCCTGTCTGAAGTGGTACTTTTCACCACTTCCACTTCTTCCTCAAAGGAGGGATAGTCCAATTTAATAGAAAACATAAACCGATCAAGCTGAGCCTCGGGCAAGGGATATGTTCCCTCCTGCTCTATTGGGTTTTGTGTGGCAAGTACAAAATAAGGAGCGTTCAATTTATAATGATGGCCGGCTACCGTGACTGCACGCTCCTGCATAGCTTCAAGAAGTGCAGCCTGTGTCTTTGGCGGAGTCCGGTTAATTTCATCTGCAAGAATAATATTGCTAAAAATAGGTCCCTTCAAAAATTTGAAATGCCTGTTTTCGTCTAAAATTTCAGAACCCAATATGTCGCTCGGCATCAAATCTGGCGTGAATTGAATTCTTTTAAAATCCAGACCCAGTGCCCGTGCAATGGTGTTTACCATCAAAGTTTTTGCCAACCCAGGCACACCTACCAGCAGCGAATGCCCTCCAGAAAAGATGGAAAGAAGTATTTCATCAATTACCTTTTCCTGCCCAACAATAACGCGGGCAATTTCCTGCTTAAGTGCAGAACTTTTCTTTACCAGGTTTTCTACCGCTGCAACATCTGACATGTAGAATTATTTTTTTAGCCAGTTACCACTAAACTCACAGTCCCTATATTCTCCATTCACCTTAATATAGGTGGTTTCAATTTTCTCTTTTTGCCATTTTTCAATCGCCTTTAACTGCTTATCCCTAAGCGCAAGCTCTTTGATCTTGTTATAATCCTGTGCATAATCTGCAATGTGCTCTTCAAAACGATCTGTTACGGTTATGATTTTGTAGATAGGCCTTCCGGTTTCATCCTGATCTGTCAAAACAAGAGAAACTTCTCCTTCTTCAAGGTCGGAAACCTGGCTGTATAGCACAGGGTCGATTTTAGTCAATTCAAAACGTGTATCACCAGTAGTAGGGTTAATTAGTTGTCCGCCGCTCTCCCTAGTTTCAGTTTCATCTGAAACCTCTCTTGCAGCTGCAGCAAAATCTAATTCACCTGCTACTATTTTTTCCCTTACATTATCTATTTCTTCACGAGCTGCAGTTTTCGTTTCTTCAGTAACATCGGGAATTAAAAGAATATGCCTTACATCTACCTGCTGCCCCCGGATCTTATCTACCGTTAAAATATGGAATCCAAACACGGTCTCGAAAGGCTGACTAACCTCACCTTCCTGAAGTGAAAAAGCAGCGTCCTTAAATTCTTTCACATAAGGATCCTGGCGGGACAATGAGATTTTCCCTCCCGAAGCTTTTGAATGAGTATCCTGAGAATAAAGCACGGCTTTGGTATTAAAGCTTGCACCGTTCTCAACAACATCTGCTCTCATCTCCTTTAGGCGGTCGATAATCTTTTGTTTTTCGCTTTGAGGAATTTCAGGTTTAACAACGATTTGAGCAAGTTCTACTTCGGTTCCAAATCTAGGTCGTTCATCTTCAGCAATGTTCTTAAAAAAAGTACGCACTTCTTCGGGAGTCACTTCCACCGCATCTACTATTTGACGCTGCATTTTGGAAGCAAGCATATTTTCTTTATTGATCTCAAAAAGTTCTGTTCTAAATTCAGCTTCATTATCCTTTTTGTAGAATTCCAGAACCTTTTCAAGTGAACCTACCTGTTGCGTCATATAAGCAAGTTGTTGATCTACCTGCGCACTTACTTCAGCATCAGATACCACAAGACTGTCCTGGATAGCATGATGCGCATAAAGCTTGTTCTCCATGATTTGGCCGGCGAGGTTACATTCTGTCACATCTTTTAAAGAGGCTCCCTGGCTTTGAAGGTCCAGGAACATCTTGTCTACATCACTTTCCAGCACCACATAATCCCCCACTACAGCCGCAACACCGTCCACTTTGAATCGCTCTGCCTGCTGGGCATCATTATCTAATGCTGCTACAGCAGGGCTTTCCTGAATAGCAGTACTATCTGTCACCACCACCTGTGCAAAGGCCGAATTACAAAAAGTTCCCATTAAAAAGAGAAATCCTAATTGCTTAATTGTATATTTCAAATTGATCATTTTTAATTGCATCCTGAGTTATATCTTTTTCTAATTTCTTTATTAATTCCAGCTTTCGTTTGTTGAGCAAAATTTGCTTTATATTGGGTAACGTATATTCCAATGGTGCTTGTTCGTTACGCAATTTTACATCTTTCACAGATACCAAATATACTCCTAATGAATCTTCAAGCTGCATGAAATCCTGTTTTTTTAGCAATACGGAGCTGTTCTCTGGCGACAAAGGCCTTATCTTATCATAAACCTGTTTCGTTTGCACCCACACAGAATCATTCAGGGAATAAGAATTGAATTGTATGGCTATATCAAGCAATGCCTGTTTATCTTCCTCGTTGAACCTTCTAAAATGGGTTTTAATGCTTTCAAGATTATTATGATTAGGAGTAAGACTCACATAGCGCAGCTTTACCAAATCTTCATTAAGCTTAAAATTCTCTCCATTCTGCTCATAATATCTTGCGGCTTCTTCAAAAGTTACCGTGGTATCAAGCTGCCTTGAAATGATAGCATCCGTATAAGCCTTGGCATATAATTCATTTCTGTAATTGCTCACCAGTTTATCAAATTCATTCTGCTGCTCCACAGTGAGGTTGACCTTTGCCCTGTCAAGCAGCAAATGCTGAGTCGCCCAACGATTAATATAATTAGACACGATGAGCGCACTATCCTCTTCCGAAGTATTTTCTGAAACTAAAGCTGAAATATCCTCCTTGTACAGGTAAGAATTGTTCACTTTGGCTACGACATCCTTCTCTTCAGTTTTTTCCAAGTAGCTACAGCCGGTTATGAAAAGTACTAAAAGGATTCCAACAAATATGCCTGCTCCAGATTTCAAATTTAATTTTGAGTATTTACTATTTCGGCAAAAATAAGAATTCTGCTATGTTTACCAACTGTTAACCTTAACGAAAACAGCTTCATTTAATTATCCCGTCATTGAAAAAAACGTGCCATTTAATACCATTTTTGAATGATTAGGTAAAAACAAATTATCTTCGAAGAAAAATTTATGGACACAAAAGAAGAGTTACTGAAATTAATTTGGGATTTTAAAGGTCCTGAAGGAAAACGTACTGCAGAACATCACGCAATCCATTTAAAGGAATATATACAACAAGAAAAGATATTTTCTCCTAAAGTGGGTGCAGAGGAGCTAAGCGAAATGCACCACATCGCATATATGGTAGTATCCAGATCTACAATGCCAAAAGTTCGGGATGAATTAAAGCCGCATCGCGGAAAAATATATGAAGAATAGATCTTTTGCTGATTTTTGGCATTTTGGCCGCATAATTGATAGATAAAATTATATTTGTCAAAAATTAACACATATTCATGAAAAAATTTGTTCTACTAATCAGTTTTGCACTTCTAAGTTTTTCCTCTTTCGCACAATCTAAAGTTGGAACCATTGACGTCGAATACATCATTTCTAAAATGCCCGAGATGAACCAGGTAAACGAAGGTCTTAAATCATACAATGACGAACTTCAGAAAAACCTTCAGGATTCTATTGCAAAGTATGAAATACTGGTAAAGGATTACCAGGCGAATAACACCAGCCTTGCGCAAGAAGAGAAACAGGCAAAGGAAAATGAAATTATAGGTTTGGAAAATGAGATTAAAGGCTTTCGTCAAAAAGCAGCCCTTATGATTCAAATGAAAAGGAATGAGCTCACAGAGCCATTATACCAAAAAATTAATGTAGCCATGCTGGAAGTTGTACAGGAAGAAAGTTTTAGTCAAATCCTTCACGTGGGAGGCAATGCCCTGGCATTTTCGGCAGAAGGTTTTGATATTACCGAAAAAGTACTTAAAAAATTAGGGATAGAAGTGACGCAGTAAATGCCATTTTTGGAACCCTTTATTACTATGTTATATGAAAATAGCCGGCAAATTGCCGGCTATTTTATGTTTTATAAATTCTAATCTTATCGGCTATAATTTGGAGATTCCTTCGTAATCGTCACATCGTGTGGATGGCTTTCGTGAATTCCGGAAGAAGTAATTTTTACAAATTTCCCGGTTTCTTTAAGGGTCTCAATGTCTTTAGCTCCACAGTATCCCATTCCGGCACGCAGGCCACCTACAAATTGGTGAATGCTTTCAAAAAGATCCCCTTTATAAGGCACTCTTCCTACAATTCCTTCGGGAACGAGTTTTTTGATATCATCTTCCACATCCTGAAAATAGCGGTCTTTAGATCCCTTTTTCATGGCCTCCACAGATCCCATGCCGCGGTAGGATTTAAATTTTCTACCTTCATAAATAATGGTTTCACCCGGCGATTCTTTTGTTCCAGCCAGCAAAGATCCCAGCATCACGCAATCTGCACCTGCTGCAATCGCTTTTGGAATATCTCCTGTATATCTAATCCCCCCATCTGCAATTACAGGAACTCCGCTGCCTTTAATAGCCGCTGAAACTTCCAGAACAGCACTAAACTGCGGAAAACCAACTCCTGCCACAACTCTTGTGGTACAGATAGAACCGGGACCAATTCCCACTTTTACGGCATCGGCTCCTGCATCTACCAAATATTTAGCTGCTTCGGCAGTGGCAATGTTTCCTACAATCACCTGGAGATCTGGAAATTTATTTTTCACTTCTTTTAATGCATTCACCACCCCACGGGTATGACCGTGTGCAGTATCAATTACCACGGCATCCACCCCGGCTTTTACAAGTGCTTCCGCTCTCTCCACGACATCTCCGGTAACCCCAAGAGCGGCAGCTACACGAAGTCGTCCGTAAGTATCTTTATTTGCTATGGGTTTTTGAGTAAGTTTGGTAATATCTCTAAAAGTAATAAGCCCCACTAATTTATCTTCAGCATTTACTACCGGAAGTTTCTCAATCTTGTTTTCCTGCAGAATTCCTTCAGCATCCTCAAGAGAAGTTCCTTCTGCCACTGTCACTAAATTTTCAGAAGTCATTACTTCAGAAATTGGCCGCTCATTGTTCTTCTCGAACCTAAGATCGCGGTTAGTGACGATTCCCAGCAATTTTCCTTCGTCATCCACAATGGGAATCCCGCCAATGCTATGTTCCTGCATCTGTGCTTTTGCATCACGTACTTTGGCTGTTACAGGAAGAGTAATGGGATCTATGATCATACCACTCTCGGCACGCTTCACTTTTCGCACCTTAAGGGCCTGTTCTTCTATGCTCATGTTCTTGTGAAGCACTCCAATACCTCCTTCGCGAGCCATGGCAATAGCCATTCTACTCTCGGTAACCGTATCCATCGCAGCAGAGACAATGGGAACATTGATGGTAATGTTACGGGTGAATTTGGTCTGGATATTGACCTCTCGGGGTAAAACTTCAGAAAAAGCCGGAACTAAAAGTACGTCGTCGTAGGTTAGTCCTTCCCCCACAATCTTGGATTCGTGTGCAGTCATAGCAATTAAGATTTAATTGCATGCAAATATACGTTCTTTTCGAGAGAAGCGGGAATTATTCTGATAAATAACTGCGAATGAAAATATTTCTACGCTGTGGCAGCCCATTGCGGGACGATGAACCCGTAAAGAAATTGGTTCAAAAAACACCTTTTTTAATGATATGCTGAAAATATTTTTGTTGCCTCATTATGAGAAGATTCGAAGCTCATCATTTTCACATTAGTATCTGCCTTTTTGGAGGTGAAATATGACAACATTTTTTCTGTAGGCATATTGCCGGTAAGTTCATCTTTCGCCATTGGGCAGCCACCAAACCCCTGGATGGCACCATCAAATCTCCTGCAACCCGCTCCATATGCCGCATCCACTTTTTCATGCCACTTCATAGGGGTCGTATGAAGGTGTGCCCCAAACTCTATTTTTGGATACTTCGGAATTAGATTAGAAAAAAGATAAGTAATAATATCTGGTGTGGAACTGCCAATGGTGTCTGAAAGCGACAAAATCTTTACTCCCATTCCCGACAGTTTCTCTGTCCACTCCCCTACAATTTCCACATCCCACGGGTCACCATAGGGATTCCCAAAGCCCATAGACAAGTAAGCCACCACTTCTTTGCCCGACTCATTTGCGATCCCCAGGATCTCATTCAAAGTTTCTACAGATTCGGCAATGGTTTTATGAGTATTCCGCATCTGGAAGTTTTCAGATATTGAAAAAGGGTACCCCAGGTATCGAATTTCAGGATGTTTGGCGGCGTCCTGTGCGCCTCTCGTATTGGCGACAATAGCCAGCAATTTACTTTGAGTTTTTGAAAGATCCAGCTTCGCTAAAACCGCGGCCGTATCTGCCATTTGAGGAATGGCCTTTGGGGAAACAAAACTTCCGAAGTCAATGGTGTCAAATCCGCAGCGCAATAAAGACTGAATGTACTGCACTTTTTTCTCGGTTGGAATAAAATCCCTGATGCCCTGCATGGCATCCCGCGGACATTCGATTATTTTCACTTTCCCCATAGCTTCAAATATAGGGTTTTATTAAGGTATTTTGAAACCCGAAAAACAGGGATTTGCGAGTAAAGAAACGAAAAACTTTAAAAGGTTTATAATCAGGATTTCTTCTTCAGAATTAAAGGAGTATCAATATTCCTATTCCCATGAAAACAACGATCTGCACCCATTTTAAAACAACGCCTGAAGACGGATGCTTCTGAAGGTATTTAGATATTTTGCCGGCCAAAACAGCTACACCTGAAAAGATCATAAAGGCCTGAAGCATAAAAAGCCCTCCCAGAAAATAAAATTGAAGCACTGTATTTCCCTCCGGTTCCCACAAAAAGCCGGGGAAAAAGGCTAAAAAGAAAATGGTGACTTTCGGGTTGAGTACGTTCATAAGAAATCCCTGCCTGAACAGCGAAAAAAGGGATTTTTGATGCACATTTTGGGTGGTGTAAGTTATATCTGCCTCACTTTTCCAGACAATGAAAGCGAGATAAAACAAATACAAAGCTCCGAGAATTTTAATGATTATAAATGTCATTTCCGAAGCACGAATGATCGCCGAAATTCCAAAAGCCACGAGAGAGGTATGAATGAGGATGCCCGTAACGAGCCCCGCTGAAGTGACGATGCCGTGTTTTTTGCCATTCGCCATTCCCTGCACCAGTACAAAAATTATATTGGGGCCCGGGGAAAGCGTTAGAAGAATGGAAGCCGTTAAAAATGGTAAAAGCTGTTCTGTCAACTTCTTATTTGTTAATATCCTGCCCCAAAATAGCTTTATTTATTTTTTTTATAAGCGCCGGACCTTCATAAATAAAACCGGTGTAGAGCTGCACCAAACTTGCTCCTGCTTCCAACTTTTCCAGCGCATCATCGGCGGAATGAATTCCTCCCACCCCAATTATTGGAAAGGCATTTCCGCTTTTTTGAGATAAAAACCGAATGACTTCCGTAGAACGGCTTTTTAAAGGTTTCCCGCTGAGTCCGCCGGTTTCCTTTTTATTTTCAGAAGTAAGTCCTTCTCTGGAAATGGTAGTATTTGTGGCAATCACTCCGGCAATTTGCGTTTCCTTTACAATATCTATGATATCCAGAAGCTGTGCATCGGTCAAATCGGGTGCAATTTTCAGAAGAATTGGTTTAGGTGAGGCTTTCTTGTTATCTTCTTCCTGAAGAGTCTTCAGTAAATTGGTAAGCGGTTCTTTATCCTGAAGCTCCCTCAAATTCGGGGTGTTTGGCGAACTTACATTGACGACAAAATAATCTACATAATCAAAAATCGCATCGAAACAAATCAAATAATCGTCTACCGCCTTCTCATTTGGAGTAGTTTTATTCTTGCCTATATTTCCGCCAATTAAGACATTCTTATTCTTCTTCAGCCGTTCTACTGCAGCTTCTACACCGCCATTATTAAAACCCATTCGGTTTACAATGGCCTCATCTTCTTTTAATCTAAAAAGGCGCTTCTTTTCATTTCCCGGCTGTGGCTTTGGCGTGAGCGTTCCGATTTCAATAAAGCCGAATCCCAAATTTGAAAGTTCATTGTACAACTTTGCATCCTTGTCAAAACCGGCGGCCAATCCTACAGGATTTTTAAATTGTAGTCCAAAAACCTCTTTTTGGAGCCTTGGGTCCTCAAGAAGAAATCTACTTCGGAAAAAATTCTTCATCCCCGGAATTTTTTGAAGCCGGCGCAGAGAATTAAAACTAAAATGATGAACTTCTTCAGGATCCATTTTGAAAAGAAGCGGACGCAGGAAAGATTTGTACATAATGAAGTGTTTGCGCAAAATTAACTGAAATCAAAAAAATAACCGCTGAAAACCTAAAAGGTTTTGAAGCCGACAATGATATAAGTAATTTTGGAAAAAACTATGAAATGACCAATAAACAAGAAATAATTGACCGCTTTATAAGCTACGTGACCATAGATACACAAAGCGACCCCAACAGCAAATCTACTCCCAGCACAGAGAAACAATGGGATTTAGCCAACAAACTTGCAGAGGAACTACAGGAAATGGGGCTGGAGGATGTGAGCATTGATGAGCATGCCTACATCATGGCAACTTTACCTTCCAATGTTTCGCATGAAGTACCCGCCATAGGATTTATTGCTCATTTCGATACCACGCCAGATTTTTCAGGAACCAATGTGAATCCGCAGATCATTGAAAATTATGACGGTGAAGATATCATTCTGAACAAAGAAAAAGACATTATTTTGTCACCTTCTTATTTTGAAGACCTTTTGCTTTACAAGGGACAAACACTTATAACTACCGACGGAAATACTCTATTAGGAGCCGATGATAAAGCAGGAATTACTGAGATTATGACCGCCATGAAATATCTCATCGCCCACCCCGAAATTAAGCACGGGCCAATAAAAGTCGGTTTTACACCAGATGAAGAAATTGGCAGGGGAGCACATAAATTTGATGTGAAAAAATTTGGTGCAGAATGGGCTTACACGATGGACGGTAGCCAGATTGGCGAACTCGAATTCGAGAATTTTAATGCGGCCGGCGCAGTGGTAACTGTCAAAGGTAAAAGCGTACATCCTGGATATGCAAAAGACAAGATGGTGAACAGCATGTACATTGCACAGGATTTTATCAATTCTCTGCCACGCCTGGAAACCCCGGAACATACCGAAGATCGGCAGGGTTTCTTTCATCTTTCAAATATTGAAGGTGATGTGGAAGAAACGAAATTACAGTACATCATTAGAGATCATGACAGGAACCATTTTGAAGCCCGCAAGGAAATGATGCAGGACCTAGTGGCGGAGATCAATTCCCAGCATGAAAAAGAAGTGATTGAGATTAAAATTGAAGATCAATACTTCAACATGCGCGAGAAAGTAGAACCTGTAAAACATATTGTAGAGATTGCAAGAATGGCCATGGAAGCCGTAGCTATAGAACCAATCCTGAAACCCATTCGTGGCGGAACCGACGGTGCACAGCTAAGTTTCATGGGGCTTCCCTGTCCTAATATTTTCGCCGGCGGACACAACTTCCATGGAAAATATGAGTATGTGCCTGTTGAAAGTATGCAAAAGGCAGTAGAAGTAATTGTAAAGATTACCGAACTTACTGCTGAAAAATATGACAAGAAATAACATTTTTTGATCCCGGTTATTACAACCGGGATCATTTATATCTTCAGGATTATGGCAGTATCATCAGTTGAGGCATATATAATCAAGCATCAAAAATGGCAAAAACAGCTTGAGATCTTACGCGACCTTTTACTTTCAGAAGGCCTGGAGGAGACGATCAAATGGGGAGCACCGGTATATATGCACAATAATAAAAATGTGATGAACCTTGCTGCCTTTAAAAACCACTTTGCCCTGTGGTTTTTCAAAGGTGCTTTACTAGCAGAAAACACAGAGCTGCTTCAAAATGCACAGGAAGGTAAAACACAGTTCATGCGCCAAATTAGGTTCGAAAACAACCAAGAAGTTGATGTAAAGAAAATAAGACCTTACATTCTGGAAGCTATTCAAAATGAAAAGAATGGAAAAGAAATTAAATCTGTTCCTAAGGCTAAAAAGGCAGAAATTCCTGCCGAGTTAAAAGCAGTTTTCGATGACCAGGAAGACGTTAGAAAAGCTTTTGAACAATTATCACCAGGAAAGCAGAAAGAATACGCTTTATATATTTCAGAAGCTAAAAGGGAAGCAACCAAAAAAAACCGGCTTGATAAAATAATTCCAATGATCCTTGAGGGCAGTGGGCTTCATGACAAGTATAAAAAGTAAAAAGGCTGCTCTTAAAAGAACAGCCTTTTTTACCTTTTTTGAAACTTCAGGAAATTATTTCTTCTCCTTTACCGGCGCATTTAATTTCTGACTCATTTCCATAGAAACAGAAGACCTGTCAAAAGTTATTTTTCCTGCTCCGGTTTCAATGATAACCGCATTTTGTTTTTCACTAAAGTCAATTATTTTACCGTGCATTCCGCTTTTGGTTACAATCCTGTCGCCTTTTTTAAGTTCAGACGCGAATTGTTTTTCCTGCTTTGCACGCTTCATTTGGGGGCGTATCATAAAAAAATACACCACTACAAACATTAAAATAATTGGTGCAAACTGTGCTATTTGATCCATATGGTAATTTCTTGCTTTTTGTCTCTTAAGACTGCTCTCCTTTTGGAGTTACAAAAGCTTTAATTTTAATTTTTTCTGTACCGCTTTCTGTATTAGCAGTAAGAGTAACTGTTTTACTAACCTGGTTTTGACCACTTCCGTTAAATTTCACAAGCATTTCGCCGGTTTCTCCCGGTGCAATAGGTTCTTTTGTCCATGTAGGAACGGTACAACCACAAGTACTTTTCGCGTTTGTAATTACGAGCGGTGCGTTCCCCGTATTAGTAAAGGTAAAAGTATGTTCTACTGGTGTACCTTGTTCAATGGTACCAAAATCGTGTTCATTTTCCTCAAAGCTTATTTCAGGATAAACTACTGCCTGCGCATCACGCTCTGCAGCTTCCTCTACATTTTCTGCCTTGACCTTGTTGGCTGCATCTTCTTTACAGGAAGTAAAAGCCATCGCAGCAAAAACCGCTAATAAAAGCATTCCTTTTTTCATGATTTTTAATTTATAGTTATAGAAGGTAAAATTAAGAAATTTTATTGATTACATGAGTCCGCGTCCCATTTTATTAAGCTTCCCGTTTTCCTTGTACTCTTTCGATAATTTATCGAGAATCCCGTTGATGAAAACGCTGCTTTTCGGGGTGCTGTATTCCTTCGCTATTTCCAGATATTCATTGATAGTAACCTTTACCGGAATAGATGGAAATTTCATAAACTCGCAAATGGCCATTTTAATGAGAATCGTATCAAGATCTGCAATCCTGTCTTTATCCCAGTTTGGTGTCTTCCCTTCCATTTCTGCGGAAAGCATCTCATCATTTAGCAAAGTTTTTCTAAAAAGCTGAATTGCAAATTCCTTGTCCTCGTCATTTTTGAAAAGTTTTGTGAGCGCCTGCTCATTACCACCTTCCTTTAACTTCTGAAGCATTTTTACAATAGCGGTATTCACAAGCGGAAGATCATCCAGCCAGGTGATTTTCTTGTCTTCCAGATAATCATACAATTTTTCATTGGGAGCTATGATCTCTTTGAAAATGTGGAGCACAAAATTTTTATCCGCTTTAAAGTCTGACGTTCGGGTAGACATATACTCCTCATAAACATCACTCTCTTTTATTTCATTAAAGAGGATGCTCACATATTCATCATCATTTTTCCAATTATTGAGCTTTCGGGCCTCCAGCGCATTTTGAAGACTGCTGTGGTTTTCAAGCTTTTGAAGGACCTGGTTTTCAACAAATTTTCTATTGGGATCAATATCTTCCTGGGTTGGAAGGTGTTTTTGCTGGGACTTTTCAAGATATCCTTCAGACTGGTTCTTTATCTCCACCATCAAATCCAAAAGCAATAGGTAGAGGTCGTACATTTCGTTCATACTCTTCAGAAGAAATTTCTCTTCTGAAATCATATTGTCATTTTTGCTCTGGGAATACGCGTAAAGCGACTGCATTACTTTAACTCTAATATGTCTTCTGGTCAACATAGGTGTAAAAGAACTTTTAAAAATTAGTAGGGCGAAAGATGATTTCTTTCGCCCTGCAAAAATACTATTAAATTAAAAACTCCCCTGACTTTATTGGAGTTTTTTTCTGTCTTCAATTCGCTGTTTTGCAATTTGTAAAGCAGCGGCATGTGTAGAAATATCTGCGGAATCTGCCTTTTTGAAGATCTCTAACGTGGTATTATAAATGTTCTCTGTTTTTCTGCAAATTTCTTTCTTGTCGTAACCTTCCAGTTCTGCATAAACATTTATAATCCCCCCAGCATTAATTAAGAAATCGGGTGCATAAACAATTCCTTTATTTCTTAATTCGGTGCCATGTTTCAGCTCATCTGCCAGCTGATTGTTGGCTGCCCCGGCAATTACTTTTGCTTTAAGCCTCTCCAGGGCTTCATCATTCACGGTTGCTCCCAAAGCACAGGGTGCATAAATATCTACATCTGCATTGTACACATCTGCACCTTCGAATATTTTTGCGCCATAGCGTGAACTCACAAAATTCAATCGCTCCTCGTTAATATCACTAATATATATCTCGGCTCCTTCGTGCGTTAGGTGTTCCACCAAAGCTTCTCCAACATGCCCAATTCCCTGAACAAGGATTTTTTTCCCTTCTAAATGGTCGTTTCCAAACTTGTAATATGCAGCAGCTTTCATTCCCATGAAAACCCCATATGCGGTAATAGGAGAAGGATTTCCTGCACCTCCCCTATCTTCAGAAATTCCCGTTACAAACGGCGTTACCTCACGAACAAGGTCCATATCTGAAGTTTCCATTCCTACGTCTTCCGCAGTAATATATTTCCCGCTAAGAGAATGAACAAACTCTCCAAACCTGCGCATTAATGCCGGAGTTTTTTGAGTTTTGGCATCACCTAAAATCACGGCTTTACCTCCTCCTAAATTAAGGCCAGTAATGGCACTTTTAAAGGTCATTCCCCGGGATAATCGTAAAACATCATTCAAAGCATCCCATTCATTCTCATAATTCCACATTCTGGTACCACCCAGGGCAGGACCTAAAACTGTATTATGGATTCCAATAATTGCCTTTAATCCTGTATCTTTGTCATTGCAAAAAACGACCTGTTCATGGTCGTCAAATGACAACTGTCCAAAGACCGGCGCGGATTTTTTAAGGTCATCTGCCTTAACAACATCAACTGTCATACTAATTAAATTAGAATTTTTAATTACCTAAAATCGGAGGGCAAAAGTAAAGAATATTTCAAACTCAATCACACATTACCTTCTTTATTTGACAAATTCGAATTTAAGATCCCGTTATATCTACTATGAAAGAACTTAAGCATGTAAATAAATATTTTTTAAAATATAAGTGGCATCTCATTTTAGGCCTGTTCATTACCATTGTAGCACGGGTTTTTGCCCTTGTAACGCCGCGGCTTATAAGAGAAAGCACCAATGCCATTGAGGCTTATGTAAATGGCGAAACTGTTTCGAAAGCAGCAGTTCGTTCTGAACTTATCCAGAATATCCTGCTCATTTTAGGGGCAACTCTGGTGGCGGCTTTCTTTACATTTCTAATGAGACAAACGTTTATTGTCGTTTCCCGACATATTGAATTTGATCTCAAAAATGAAGTTTTTCAAAAGTACCAGGACCTCTCCCTAAATTTCTATAAGAAAAACAGAACGGGAGATCTCATGAACCGTATTAGTGAAGATGTATCTAAAGTTAGGATGTATCTAGGACCGGCTATTATGTACAGTGTACAGACAGGTATTTTATTTATTGTAGTGATCCCTTATATGTTTACCCAGGCGCCCGTTCTTACTCTTTATGCCATCGCTCCTCTTCCAATTCTTTCTTTTGCCATTTATAAACTGAGTGTTGCAATTAATCACAGGAGTACGATCGTACAACAATACCTTTCAAAACTTAACACCTTCACCCAGGAGAGTTTCAGCGGAATCTCTGTAATTAAATCCTACGGACTCGAACCGCAAACAAACTCCTCCTTTGTGACACTTTCAAATGAAAATAAAGAAAAGAACATTGATCTTGTTAAAGTACAGGCGTTCTTTTTTCCTCTTATGGTTCTGTTAATTGGGGCGAGCAACGTACTGGTGATCTATATTGGAGGACAGCGATATATTGACGGGCAGATTGCGAACCTGGGGATAATCGTTGAATTCCTACTTTACGTAAACATGCTTACCTGGCCTGTTGCAACAGTAGGATGGGTTACTTCTATCGTACAACAGGCGGAAGCTTCACAAAGACGTATCAACGAATTTTTAAAAGAAAAACCTCAAATACAAAACCCAACTTCAACTCCTGAAAACGTGCAGGGAGCAATTGCCTTTAAAGATGTCACTTTTACTTATGAAGACACTAATATTACCGCTTTAAAAGCAGTATCATTTGCCGTGGAAAGCGGGGAAACTCTTGCAATTATTGGTAAAACGGGTTCTGGTAAATCAACGATTCTGGAATTAATTGGGCGATTGTATGATGTAACACAAGGTGAAATCACAATAGATGGAAAACCCATTGAAAGTATGAATCTTAAGGAACTTCGAAACAGCATTGGTTACGTACCGCAGGATGCATTCTTGTTTAGTGACTCCATAAAAAGCAACATCAAATTCGGAAAAAAGGACGCAACCGATGAAGAAGTTGTGGAGGCAGCCAAAAATGCCGCTGTACATAAGAATATTGTAGGGTTCAGTAAAGGTTATGATACAATTCTTGGGGAAAGGGGAATCACCCTTTCCGGTGGACAAAAACAGCGGGTTTCTATCGCTAGAGCCATTATTCATGATCCAAAGATCTTATTATTTGACGATTGTCTTTCAGCCGTAGACACCGAAACGGAAGAAGAAATCTTAAACAATCTTCACAAAATCTCCCAGGATAAAACGACGATCATTGTAAGTCATCGAATTTCTTCAGCTAAAAATGCCGATAAAATCATCATTTTAGAAGATGGAGCCATTGTACAGTCTGGCACACATCAGGATTTGGTTAACCATGACGGCTACTATAAAGAACTATGGCTGAAACAAAGAGATGAAAAAGAAATGTAAAAATTTGTTGCGGAATGTTAATTTTTTTTAGATTTTTGGTCCAATGATTTACAAACCGTAAAAGATTATTTGATTATGAGCGACAATGGAACGATTGAAAAAGAAGAGATTTTCTCAAAAGTGTTGAGAGCCGGGAGACGAACTTATTTCTTCGATGTAAGGGCTACAAAAGCAAAAGATTACTACCTTACCATCACCGAAAGTAAAAAGTTTACCAATGACGACGGATCTTTTCACTACAAAAAGCACAAGATCTACTTATATAAAGAAGATTTTGCAGGCTTTACCGAAATCCTACAGGAAATGACAGATTATATCCTTGAAGAAAAAGGAGAGGAAGTAATAAGTGAACGCCATCAAAAGAATTTTAAGAAAGAATATGAAGAAGCTGGTGCAGAGCCTGTCTCCACAGGTGCAGCTTCAACCTTCACCGATATTAGTTTTGAAGATATCTAAAATCTTTAGCTTTAACGTAAAACCGTCCTGAGAAATCTGGACGGTTTTTTTTATTATAATTTAAAAACAATCAACTATGCGCAACCTTTTTATTGCCCTTGGTTTGCTCCTTACCACAAACCTTTGTGCACAACAGGAATTTGACGATCTCGATCTTTCCTATTACCTGCCCCAGGATATCACTTACAACCAGGAAATCCCCAAACCACAGGATGTTTTAGGATTTATTCCCGGCGAATGGCATGCTTCTCACGACAAGCTTGTGAATTATATGAGAGCCCTGGCAGAGGCTTCTCCAAGAATAAGCATAGAAAATCGCGGTTCCACTTACGAAAAAAGGCCTTTGATCCTTCTTACTATCACTTCGGAAGAGAATCATCAAAACCTGGAAGAAATTCGAAAAAGGCATGTTGCTCTTACTTTTGAAGGAGCAGATTCTCTTGATATTCAGGAAATGCCAATTGTTGTGAATCAGGGTTTTTCAATTCATGGAAATGAACCTAGCGGTTCTAATGCTGCGATCCTTGCTGCGTATTATCTTGCAGCTGCTGAAGGGCAAGAAATAGAAGAATTGCTCAACAATACTATCATTCTCTTTGATCCTGCCTTTAACCCAGACGGTTTACAACGTTTTGCTTATTGGGCAAACACGAACAGAAGCAAACACATCAATACCGATCCTCAGGACAGGGAATACGATGAAGTATGGCCGGGCGGCAGGACCAACCATTACTGGTTTGATATGAACCGGGACTGGCTTCCTGTACAGCTGGCAGAATCTAAAGTAAGGCTTGAAACTTTTCATAATTGGTACCCCAACATCCTTACAGACCATCACGAAATGGGTTCTAACTCCTCATTTTTCTTTCAACCTGGAATTCCCGAAAGAACCCATCCTTTAACTCCCCAACTTAACCAGGAGCTCACAAAAGAAATTGGTACATACCATGCTGCTGCTTTTGACGAAATTGGTTCTTTTTATTATACCGAAGAAAATTATGACGATTTTTACTATGGTAAAGGTTCTACCTTTCCAGATATTAATGGAAGTATAGGAATTCTATTTGAGCAGGGAAGTTCCAGAGGCCACGCACAGGAAACAGACAACGGGGTACTTACCTTTCCATTCACCATCAGGAATCAATTTACTGCAGCACTTTCCACCCTGGAAGCAGCTCAGAACATGAGGGAAAAACTGCTGAATTATCAGCGTAATTTCTATCAAAATGCCCGCAATGATGCAGAGCGTGGCGCCTACGCCTTCGGTAACTCAAAAGATGCCGCTTCAGCTTATCACCTTGCAGAAATTTTAAAACGTCACAAAATTGAGGTCCACGAAGTAAAGGAAGCTTTTCAGGAAAACGGAGAAAGCTTTGAACCGGGAAGCAGTTATATCGTCCCAAAGAATCAGCGCCAGCAACGATTGATCAAGGGAATGTTTGAACGCCGCACCGAGTTTGCAGACAGTCTTTTTTATGACATTTCTGCCTGGAGCTTTCCGCTCGCGTTCAATGTTGATTTCACAGAAAAAGCATCCCTTAAAAATGCAGGCCCTGCAATAGAAAATCTGGAATTACCTGCCGTAAACACTCCCAAAAAGAGTAGTTACGCATATCTTCTGGACTGGAATTCTTACGAAGCACCAAAAGCCCTCAACAAGATCCTTGAAAAAGGATTAAGAGCCAAGGTTTCCATGCAGCCTTTTGAAGCCGAAGGAAAACAGTTTGATTATGGTACAGTCATGATCCCACTGCAGAATCAAAAGCTAAACGAACAGGAAATGTTTGACTTTATGAAAGAAATTTCTGAAGAGGTAAATATTTCCGTTAATGGCGTAACTACAGGCCTTACCCGCGGAATGAGCCTAGGGAGCAATAATTTTAGAGCCATTGAACCTCAAAAAGTTGCCCTTCTAGTTGGTGAAGGAATTACCTCTTATGATGCCGGAGAGATATGGCATCTTTTCGATCAGCGATACGATATGATCATCACCAAGCTGGATGTGAAAAATCTTTCCCGTACCGATTTAAGCAGGTATACAGATATCATCCTGCCAAACAGCTGGGGAAGTGCATTGGAAGATAGAGATGTTGAAAACCTGAAGCAATGGACAAGAGCCGGAGGAACACTTATTGGCTATAGAAATGCTGCCAATTGGTTTGACAGGAATGAATTTCTTGATCTCGAATTCCGGGAAAATGATTTGGTGGCAAAGGATGTACCTTTTGAACTCCAAAGAGATTTTAGAGGTGCACAGGGAATTGGTGGTGCAATTTTTCAAGCTAAATTAGATCGTTCACACCCAATAAGTTTTGGATATAAAGATGATGAAATTGCACTTTTTCGTAACACAACCCTGTTCATTGAACCAAATGAACAAAGCTATAACAACCCGATAAAGTACACCGAAAATCCTCTTTTAAGCGGATACATTAGCAAACCAAACCTCGATTCAATCGCGGGGACAGTGCCTTTCGTTCATGACGGTTTTGGACGAGGAAACGTAATACTTTTTACAGATAACACCAACTTCAGAGCTTTCTGGTATGGTACTAATAAGCTATTGATGAACGCCATCTTCTTTGGAGATGAAATGTAAGTAAGAAGATACCTTTGTAAAAGGGCATTTTTCAAGAGGATTTGGTAACGCATCAAATCCTCTTTTTTATTCGGAATATTTAGTGGGCTTAACTTCCAAAAATGTGCTTAGGAAACCTCATTTTTGACACCTAAGCTTCGGAAAAGGTCTAACCATAGAATTTTACAATTCCTGTATCCGCTTACTTTGCTTCAAAAGAGAAATCACTCTTTCAGGATAATCGCTAATGATGCCGTCTACTTCAAAACCTATCATTCTATTGATCTCTTTTTTGCTGTTCACCGTCCACGGAATCACCTGCATTCCCTTTTTCTGAATTTCACACACACTTTCCCTGTCCGTCAATAGCCTGAAATACGGACTGTAGATTTCGGGTTGAAAGTTCAATTTTTGAAGGTTTTCTTCCGGTGTTCCTTTTTCCACCAAAAATGCAAGAGGAATTGCTGGATATTTTTTCCGAAGAATAGTTAAAGGTGTAGGATCAAAACTTTGGACCACAATTTTGTCTTCCATATCATGATTTTGCACCACCTTCATCAACAGCTCTACAAACTCTTCGGGTAAAGGTTGAAAAATCTCATAATTCCCAAAACCTGATTTAATTTCGATGTTGTAGGAAACCGGGTCAAGTTCCTGCGCTACAATATAATTTTCAACCCTTTCAAAAACTTCTGAAAGCAAGGGTTTATACGTTTTTATCTTTTTTTGATTTACAAAGCGCTTATTTTCCCCACTACCCGCATCAAATTTCCTGATGCTATCATAGGACATGTGATAAAAATTGAATGACTTTTCTTCATTTTTGGATATCCTGTTGCCGTTGGGCATCAACATATATTCCGAAGCCATAAAGGGCTCATGAGAGACCACAACTTTTTTATCTTTTGAGATCACCACGTCCAGCTCCAGCACGTCCACCCCTTTCTCAACAGCACTTAGAAATGCAGGAATGGAGTTTTCAGGAAAATTTCCCCGGTCGCCGCGATGTCCCTGTACCTGTATGTTTTCTTTCATTTCAGATTCGAAGTTACAGGAAACGATCGTAAATATAAGTGCACCAAAAATGATGTTTTTGCACTGCATTTTAGAAAAATTTTATCCAACCCTTAAGCCGTTCTCTACTTTAAAATCAGGATTTAGAAGTACGATGTCATTTTTAGGCCCAACAGCACCTAAAATTAGACATTCACTCATAAAATTGGCAATTTGCTTCTTCGGAAAATTCACTACCGCAACCACTTGTCGGCCCAAAAGATCTTCTTTTGAATACCTTTTTGTGATTTGAGCAGAAGTTTTTCGAAGGCCAATTTCGGGACCAAAATTTATTTTAAGTTGATAAGCCGGATTTCTGGCTTCCGGAAAATCGTTGACTTCCAAAACCGTTCCCACCCGCATTTCTACTTTTTCAAAGTCATTCCAATTGATCTCCATTATTTGAATAAATTATTTGATGACCCATGCGGGCCCAATTAATAACACTGGATATTTTTCAAAAATGATGGTTTCTTGCCTTCTAATTTATGCACACAAAAATGCCCCACCCATGCAATCGTAAAAAATTACCAGGGAAACCTTCCTAAGAGGAGTCAGCATAAAATGTAATAACTCCCAAGAAAACCAATGGTTCAATGTTCACAGGTTTCTTGTTTTAGCTTTAACAAGGTAATAATTTTATAGATTCTAGGGTAATTTCGTATTTTCAGGTTTGTAAAGAAAAATAACTAATGGCCGAAACACGTTCCAATGATGTGCCGCTGGGCACAAAAGCTCCAGATTTCCAATTGCCCGATGCGGTGACCGCAAACCTGTATTCACTTCAGGATGTAAAAGGTGAAAAAGGCACTGTGGTTATGTTTATTTGCAATCATTGTCCTTTTGTAAAACACGTTGCCGATGAAATAGTAAGGATTGCTAACGATTACAGGGTGCTGGGTTTCGGGTTTGTAGCCATAAGCAGCAATGATGTAAATGAATATCCGCAGGACCACCCAGACCTCATGTGGCAATTTGCCCGGAAACATAATTTCACGTTCCCTTACCTTTACGACCGCACACAAATCACTGCAATTAATTATAAAGCGGCCTGCACCCCGGATTTTTTTCTTTTTGATGCAGATCTAAAATTGGTGTATCACGGGCAGCTGGACAATTCCCGCCCCGGAAATGGCATTCCTGTTAATGGCAGGGAATTAAGAGAAGCGCTGGATGCCATTTTGAACAACCGAAAGATTCCCGAACCACAAAAACCCAGTGTAGGCTGTGGAATTAAATGGAAGTACCGCTAATTCATTCTAGTCTTCTAATGTTGAATAAAATGAAATTCAGGAAAAGAAATCCTATTCCATCATCATATTTTATGATTGCTTTACATCTTAAGTAAGATTTCTATTTAGTAACTTTAGAGTCTTTAATACTAAAAATCAGGACTATGAGTTTGAGACTAGGAGACAAAGCACCCGATTTCGATGCAATGACATCTGAAGGGAAAATTAATTTTTACAACTATTTAGGAGATGGCTGGGGAATTTTATTTTCGCACCCGGCAGATTATACACCGGTTTGCACTACAGAACTTGGAGCTGTTGCGAAATATAAAGATGAATTTGAGAAACGTAATACGAAAGTGATGGCCTTAAGTGTTGACGGAGTGGAATCCCACAAGGGATGGATTGAGGACATCAACGAAACTCAGAACACCACCGTGAATTTTCCCATTATTGCCGATGAGGATAAAAAGATCGCGAACCTGTATGATATGATCCATCCAAATGCAGATAATACGCTCACCGTACGATCTGTGTACGTGATCGCACCAGATAAGACGATCAAATTAATGATCACCTATCCCGCAAGTACCGGTAGAAATTTTGATGAACTCTTAAGAGTTATTGATTCCCTGCAGCTTACAGCTTACAGGAAAGTGGCCACCCCGGCTAATTGGAAACATGGCGAAGACGTAGTAATAAGTCCGGCGGTAACTAACGAGGAGGCAAAAGATCTTTTTTCAAAGGGATTCCAGGAAGTTAAACCTTACCTTAGAATGACTCCGCAGCCTGAAGGCAATGAAGGAAAAGAATCCAACGCAAATTCGGAAAAAGGAACTTCTTCCGGAGGCAATGAAGCCAGTAAGATTTTTCCGAAAGGATTTAGAGAATAAAGAGGAAAAGTGTCATTTCAGAGACTTCTGAAAAAAGAAAAACCTCACAGTTGGATACTGTGAGGTTTTTCTTTTTAATCAATACAAAGGGTTCTACTTCACACCCATTAATTCTACATCAAAGACCAAAGTAGCATCTGGTGGGATCACTCCGCCAGCGCCTCTGCTTCCGTAGCCCAAATGCGACGGGATCACAAAACGTGCTTTATCACCCACTTTCAATAACTGGATACCTTCATCCCAGCCCTGGATCACATGACCTTTACCAAGAGGAAATTCTATAGGTTCCTTTCTTTTGTAGGAGGAGTCAAAAACGGTACCGTCTGCGAGCATTCCTTTATAATGTACAGAAACAGTCTGACCTTTTTCAGCTTTTTCACCATCCCCTTCTGAAATGAATTTATAACGAAGTCCGCTGCTGGTTTTTTCAAAACCCTGCGCCAGTTCGCCCATTAATTCCTCCTGTTGTTTTTTGGCTGCAGCCTCACGCTCTTCTTTCGCACCGTTGAACTGACGGAAAGATTCTACGGCATTAAAATTTTTAGCTGCCTCACCTTCCCTAATGATTTCAAGGCTTTCAATACGGTCACCCTGCTTGATTGCATCCACGATTTCCTGACCTTCCACTACCTGTCCAAAAACAGTATGCTTGCCATCAAGCCATGGAGTTTCGGCATGAGTAATGAAGAACTGGCTTCCGTTGGTTCCAGGACCGGCATTTGCCATAGAAAGAATTCCCGGGCGGTCGTGTTTAAGATCGGGATGAATTTCATCCTCAAATTGGTATCCTGGCCCGCCTACTCCGGTCCCTTTAGGGTCTCCTCCCTGGATCATAAAATCTGGAATTACCCTGTGAAATTTAAGTCCGTCGTAATAAGGTTTCCCCTGCGGAATTGCTTCATTTTCCAGGTTCCCTTCGGCAAGACCTACGAAGTTCCCGACTGTGCCCGGTGCTTTTTCGAATTCCAGTTTTACCTTTATTTCCCCTTTTGAGGTGTTAAATTTTGCGTATAATCCGTCGCTCATGATTATTTTTTAAGTTAAAATACAAAGATAAGAAAGCTGATATTTAATTATTGTAAGATTAGGTTAAGTATTGTAAAATGTCATTCTGGAGGCTGTAGGCGATAGGTTTTAGGCTGTAGGTTTTAGCAGGTTTAACGTCAACTATCGCTTGTCCTAGAACAAAAGAGCCGGATAAAATCCGGCTCTAAATTGTCATTTTCAGATATACTACTGTACACCATTTGTAATAAAATTAATTCGCGACTTCACTAATGAATTTGATTCGGTAAAGCCTTAGTTCTTCTTCATCGTAGTCACCATCAAATTCTTCTAAAGCAGCTTCAATTTTGTCATTTTCGGCATCTATAAAATAGTCATGGATCTCTTCCTGCTGATCTTCGTCCAGTATTTCGTCCACCCAGTAAGTAATGTTAAGCTTTGTTCCGCTGTATACAATAGCTTCCATTTCCTTTATGAAATCATTCATTTCCATTCCTTTGGCTGCTGCAATATCGTCTAGCGGAAGTTTTCTATCTACGTTTTGGATGATGTAAAGTTTTAGTCCGCTATTTGCACCGGTCGTTTTCACCACCAGGTCATCGGGACGAGTGATATCGTTGTCCTCTACATATCGGTTGATTAGGGCTACAAATTCTTTTCCGTATTTTTTGGCTTTGCCCTCTCCTACCCCATGTATATTTCCTAGCTCTTCAAGGGTTACTGGATATTTAAGCGCCATGTCGTCAATAGATGGATCTTGAAAAACTACAAATGGAGGAACTCCTAGTTTCTTCGCTTCTTTTTTCCGAAGCTCCTTCAACATTTTCACAAGAGTTTCATCTATTCCTGCCCCGCCATTTTTTGATGCAGTTACAATACCATCTGCAGCTCCAGATTCATAAATGTGATCTTCGGTCATCATAAAAGATTCCGGAGATCGGAGGAAAGCCTGTCCCTGTTCAGTGACTTTCACAACACCATATGTTTCTATATCTTTTTTCAAAAGACCTGCCACGAGCACCTGCCGCAACAGAGCCATCCAATACTTTGAATCTCTGTTACTACCCTTTCCGAACAATTCATGCTCATCTGTCCTGTGGGATTTTATAAGTGCATTAGATTTTCCAACCAGCGTATTAACTACCTCCTTAGATTTGTAGAGCTGATTTGTTTCTTTTACCGTTCTTAAAAGTAATTCTACTTCCTCTTTCGCTTCACGCTTTTTCTTCGGATTACGAACATTATCATCCATACTAGCGCCTTCACCGGTTTTTTCATCAAATTCTTCCCCAAAATAATGCAGGATGAACTTTCTTCGGGAGACCGATGTTTCAGCAAAAGCCACCACTTCCTGTAGCAGGGCATGGCCTATTTCCTGTTCGGCAACGGGTTTGCCGCTCATGAACTTCTCCAGTTTCTCAATATCTTTATAAGAGTAGTAGGCAAGACAGTGACCTTCACCACCATCGCGGCCGGCTCTACCGGTTTCCTGATAATAGCTCTCAATACTCTTTGGAATATCATGGTGAATTACAAACCGAACATCGGGTTTATCAATTCCCATCCCGAAGGCAATCGTGGCAACTACCACGTCCACATCTTCCATTAAAAACATATCCTGATGTTTCGAACGTGTTTTTGCATCGAGCCCGGCGTGATATGGAACCGCAGAAATCCCATTTACCTGGAGAGTTTGCGCAAGCTCTTCCACTCTTTTCCTGCTAAGGCAATATATAATTCCCGTTTTACCCGGATTCTGTTTCACAAACCTGATTATATCAGCATCAACATTCTTCGTCTTTGGACGAATTTCATAATAAAGATTGGGGCGGTTAAAAGAGGCCTTAAAAGTATTGGCATCGGTAATGCCGAGATTTTTAAGAATATCTTCCTGCACTTTTGGGGTCGCAGTAGCTGTAAGTCCTATAATTGGGATATCATCACCGATCCTCTTTACAATGTGACGCAGATTTCGATATTCGGGTCTAAAGTCATGGCCCCATTCACTAATACAATGTGCCTCATCTATAGCCAAAAAAGATATTTTTACGGACCTTAGAAATTCAACATTCTCTTCTTTGGTAAGTGATTCGGGGGCTACATATAGAAGTTTGGTAATTCCGTTGGTGATATCCTCTTTTACCTGTTTTACTTCCGTTTTGTTCAAAGAAGAATTCAAAACGTGCGCAATGCCATTTTCCGAAGAAATTCCGCGAATCGCATCCACCTGATTTTTCATCAAGGCAATGAGAGGAGAAACGACAATTGCAGTCCCTTCCTTGATCAAGGCCGGGAGTTGATAGCAGAGCGATTTCCCACCTCCTGTAGGCATAACCACAAAGGTATTATGATCGTTTACTATACTGGTAATTACTTCTTCCTGAAGCCCTTTAAACTGGCTAAAACCAAAGTATTTTTTAAGCTGTTCGTGTAAATTGATTTCCTGCGAAGTCATTCAATTGTGTTACAATTTTACATACATTTGCATAATTAAAGATACATTAATCTTTAGTACATGCAATTCATAATTCTACAAATTTGACACCTCAAGAAAAAATCCTTTCCGTTGCCGGAGAAACCATTTTAACTGAAGCGAAAGCGATTACAAATTTAGAGCAATTATTAGACCAAAATTTTGCCCAGGCTGTAGAAGCAATCTTCAATTCCAAAGGTAGGGTTATTATCACAGGAATAGGCAAAAGTGCAGCAATTGCTACTAAAATAGTAGCTACACTGAATTCAACTGGCACACCTGCTGTCTTCATGCATGCCGCTGATGCTATTCACGGCGATTTAGGGACCATCCAGGAAGACGATATCGTCATTTGCATTTCAAAAAGCGGTAATACTCCCGAAATAAAAGTGCTTGTTCCGCTTATTAAGAATTTCAACAATATTCTTATCGCTATTACCGGGAGCCAGGA
Organism: Salinimicrobium maris; assembly: GCF_049680855.1. Classification (NCBI taxonomy): domain Bacteria; kingdom Pseudomonadati; phylum Bacteroidota; class Flavobacteriia; order Flavobacteriales; family Flavobacteriaceae; genus Salinimicrobium; species Salinimicrobium maris. The sequence goes on from NZ_JBMPGS010000004.1 coordinate 48,973, forward strand.
ATCTTTTCTGGCACAACAGGCAGACTACGTGATCAATTCTTATGTAGAAAAAGAAGCCTGTCCCAATAATCTTGCTCCTACAACAAGTACCACAGCGCAACTTGTTCTTGGTGACGCATTGGCTGTTTGCCTGCTAGACCTGAGAGGTTTCTCCAGCAGGGATTTTGCAAAATATCATCCCGGCGGCGCTTTGGGCAAGAAACTGTACCTAAGAGTGAGCGATATAACTGTACAAAACCAGAAGCCAATGGTGAATCCCAACACTCCGGTTCCACAGGTTATTATCGAGATTTCTGAGAAAATGCTTGGTGTGACAGCAGTTCTTGAAAATGACAAAATCATTGGTATTATAACAGATGGTGATATTCGAAGAATGTTGTTTAAGAGTACTAATATTTCAAACCTAACGGCCAGAGATATAATGAGCGTTTCACCTAAAACTATTTCTCATGATGCCATGGCTGTTGATGCCCTTGACGTGCTGGAGGAGAATAAGATATCACAATTACTGGCTACGGAAGACGGCGTTTACTCGGGAGTCGTTCATTTACACAATTTAATTAGAGAAGGAATTTTATAAATGGCAAAGCAACTGAAAAACCCCCAGGAAATGTCATTTTTGGATCACCTGGAAGATTTAAGGTGGCATTTAATAAGAGCCTGCCTTGCAGTGGTCATTGCCGGCTTCATCGCCTTTCTTGCCAAAGGTTTCATTTTTGATGTTCTCCTGTTTGGCCCCAGTAGAGCAGACTTTTTAACTTACAATGTGCTTTGCCGGCTCTCCTCATTTGTAGGTCTGGAAGGAGGATTCTGTTTTGACGGCGAAATGCCTTTCAGCATACAGAGTAGAACGATGGGAGGGCAATTTTCAGCTCATATCTGGACTTCAATCACAGCAGGTTTCATCATCTCCTTTCCTTACGTGATCTACGAATTCTGGAAGTTCATTTCCCCAGCCATGTACACCAATGAGCGTAATACTGCCCGCGGATTCATCTTTATTTCTTCCATTTTGTTCTTTCTGGGAGTCTTATTTGGTTATTATATGATCACGCCACTCTCCATTAATTTCCTCGGAAGGTATCAGGTAAGTGAGCAGGTTTTAAATGAATTTGACATAGGAAGTTATATAAGCCTGGTGCGATCTTCGGTAGTAGCTTCGGGACTTATTTTTGAACTTCCAATCATTATTTACTTCTTAACAAAAATAGGGCTGGTAACTCCCGATTTCCTGAAGAAGTACAGAAAATACGCTTTGGTGATCGTATTAATTATTGCAGCAATTATTACGCCACCAGATATTTTAAGTCAGATAATAGTAGCCATTCCCGTACTGGTACTTTATGAAATAAGCATTATTATTTCGAAAATCGTCACACGGAATGAAGCAAGAAAATTGAAACAACAAAAACGATGAAAAACCAGGTAGAAGAATTTAATGAGTACCGCCAAAAGATGAACGACAAGATCTTAGGCGACAATAATAAGATCATAAAAAGAATATTTAATCTAGACACAAATGCATTTGCTCCCGGTGCTCTGGATGTGAAGACAAAAGAGCTTTTAGGGCTTGTAGCCTCTACAGTTTTGCGATGTGACGATTGCGTAAGATATCACCTGGAATCAAGCTACAAGGAAGGAGTGAGTAAGGCTGAAGTTATGGAAACCCTTAGCATAGGAACACTTATTGGTGGTACCATCGTAATTCCACATTTAAGAAGAGCTTATGAATACTGGGAGGAGCTGGAAAAATCTTCTCGAGCCGAAGAATAGGAACAGAATTTGAAGAAGAGAAAATCTAGGTTTAGTTTAAAATAAGATCAAGAAATTTCTATTCTTTGTTTTCATTCTCAAGATTAAGATCTAAAATGAAATATCTCACATGAAATTAAGAGCCGACAGTCTGGTTAAGTCATATAAAGGAAGAGAAGTAGTGAAAGGAATTTCGCTTGAGGTAAACCAGGGAGAGATTGTTGGGCTGCTGGGGCCCAACGGTGCAGGAAAGACCACTTCTTTTTATATGATCGTAGGTCTCATAAAACCAAACGGAGGAAGGATATTTTTAGATCGTGAGAATATTACAAAATTTCCCATGTACAAGCGGGCTCAATATGGTATTGGCTACCTGGCGCAGGAAGCTTCGGTTTTTAGAAAACTCAGCATTGAAGACAACATCATGAGCGTTCTTGAACTCACCGATCTCTCTAAAAAAGAACGCCAAATGAAAATGGAATCTCTCATTGAGGAGTTCAGCCTTGGCCATATTAGAAAGAATCGCGGAGATCTTTTGAGCGGTGGGGAACGTAGAAGAACCGAAATCGCCCGTGCCCTCGCCACCGATCCTAATTTCATTTTGCTTGACGAACCTTTTGCCGGGGTTGATCCCGTGGCGGTGGAGGATATTCAACGCATTGTGGCGCAGTTAAAGGACAAAAACATAGGTATTCTCATCACAGATCATAACGTCCAGGAAACGCTCGCTATTACAGACAGGACCTATCTTATGTTTGAAGGACGTATTCTTAAAGCCGGAAAACCTGAAGAACTTGCCGAAGACGAAATGGTTCGAAAAGTGTATCTGGGACAAAATTTTGAACTTCGGAAGAAAAAGCTGTTCAATTCTTAATTTCAGTTCGTCAAAAATGTGATTCTGAAAAGCTTTTCTAAGAGCTTCATCAGTAGTTGCTTACTGCCGTATTTCCATCTCCTTTTCAGAATTTCCAGAGGTGGTTATTATAGAGAGCAAAATGTAACTAATTATAATGACAGGAATTGCTATAAACTGGAAAAAATAGAGTACAATCAGGCAAAACAGCAGAAAAAGGTAACGCAGTTTATTTTCTTTAAAACTCCAGGTAGAGAATTTTAATGCGAAAAGTGGCACTTCGGCATTTAACATGATGCAACTAAAAATGGTTAGCCCTATAAGAAACCATTCGTTCAGGATTACTGCTATTACATCTGGCTGCGGCTGAAAAATAAGAATTAATGGCAGACTTAAGATCAACAGCGCGTTTGCCGGAGTGGGTAGGCCGATAAAGGAATCGCTTTGGCGCTCGTCTATGTTAAATTTCGCTAGCCTGTATCCTGAACCAAGCGTAATCAACAACCCGAAAAGTGCAGCATAATGAAAATCCCATACCAGTAAATCTTCACCAACAGACCAGTCTTTAGGCGCAGCCGAATCTCCCGGTAAAGCTTTTATAAGCAGCTGAAACATTACAATTCCCGGCACTACCCCACTGGTCACCATATCTGCCAGGGAATCAAGTTGAAGCCCCAATTCACTCTTCACGTTCAGCGCTCTGGCGGCTAATCCGTCAAAAAAGTCGAAGAAAATACCCAAACCTACAAAAAGAGCTGCCATTACAAGATTTCCCTGTACGGCAAAAATTACTGCAATACTTCCTGCGAAAAGGTTAAGAAGAGTAATAAAATTTGGGATATGCCTTTTCATGCTCATTTGGTTGGGTTTTTGGTAAAAATAGTAAAAATCTTTTCTGTTTCAGGATTGCTACAGGGTTTTCAAGAGGCATTTCAATGCCATTATTTGAAAAATCGAGAGAGAAATATAACATTTCAGAATTTACCTGTAGCAAAACGACAGAGTTTCCTAAATTTGAAGCAAGACTGCATTATGAAATATATCTTTTACGCACTTCTTTCAGGAATTTTGCTGGCACTAGGCTGGCCTACTTATGGCTTCCCGCTCCTGTTGTTTTTTGCTTTTGTTCCGTTGCTTTATGCTGAAGCTCACATTCGGCTGGACCAGGTCCACAATAGAAAATGGAAGATCTTTGGATTGTCTTACCTGAGTTTTTTCATCTGGAACCTGGTAACTACTTACTGGCTCTATTATTCCACAGCTTTTGGTGGGATTTTCGCCATCCTGGCAAATTCCCTCTTGATGAGCCTCGTGTTTCTCATTTATCACCTCGTAGCAAAAAGGACTTATTTTGGTGCCGCTTCAACTTTCCTGGTTTCATTATGGATCGTTTTTGAGTACCTACACCTCAACTGGGAATTTTCATGGCCCTGGCTAAACCTTGGAAATGGATTTTCCGAAGCTATTAATTGGGTACAATGGTATGAATTTACCGGTACTTTTGGTGGTACACTCTGGGTATGGCTGGTGAACATTTCGCTTTTCAAGATGCTCATGCTTTACAAGAAGCATCGCGAAAGAAATATTCTTTACAGAGGATTCTTAAAAAGTGGATTATTGATCGTCCTTCCCATCATTATTTCCTACGTAGTTCTTTATAATTATTCGGAAAGCGAAGAAACCATTGAAGCCCTCGTGCTACAGCCAAATGTGAATCCTTATACCGAAAAATACAATACCAATGACACCCGCATTGGAGAGCTTCTTACCGAACTGGCAGAAGAAAATATTTCCGAAAATACTCAAATCGTAGTCGCTCCGGAAACTGTCTTTGCAGACGGAACTATTCTGAAGAAATTTGAACGTTCCGAAGCTAATTTTTTTACAAGGCAATTTGTGAATAATCATCCAAAAATGGCATTTCTGAGTGGTATTTCCATGTATGATCGTTTTGGCGATCCTGCTCTTGTTACCGGCCAAAGTAACCAGATTGGCCCCAATGACTGGTATGACGATTATAATTCTGCCTTTATGGTCACCGCCCAGGATTCGGTACATTTTTACCATAAATCAAAACTGGTGGTAGGCGTTGAAAATTTCCCCTATCAGGAAGTTTTAAAGCCAGTCTTAGGAAACGTCATGATAGACCTCGGCGGAACTGTGGCCATGAAGACTACGCAGCCAGACCGAGGTGTTTTCAAGCTGAACAATGGAGAACTTGTTGCACCCATCATTTGTTATGAATCTGTTTACGGGGATTTTGTGACCGGTTATGTTCAAAATGGTGCAGGTTTCCTGGCAATCATCACCAACGACGCCTGGTGGGGTGATACACAAGGTCACAAACAGCATTTAAGCTACGCGAAACTACGCGCTGTGGAAAACAGGAGAGCCATTGCAAGAAGTGCGAATACGGGTATTTCTGCTTTTATTAATGAAAAGGGAGAGATTACAGCGTCCCTTGGATACGAAGAACAGGGCGCGTTGAGAGGTCAAATAAGTGTTAATGACAGACTCACCTTTTACACAAAACATGGCGATTACATTGCCCGCATCAGTCAGTTTCTTGCCCTATTTATCTTTCTGTTTGCCATGGTAAAATGGAAACGAACAAGAAAAATATAGTTGCGCTAAAGACTGAAGGACTGCTCACTGAAAACTGCTCCCTAAAATTACTGTCCCCTAAAGAAAATAATGGTGCTCAGGGTTTTTACCAGTATATTTATGTCAAGAAAGATATTTCGGTGTTTAATATAATAAAGGTCGTACTGCAATTTTTCAAGACTATCCCCATGGCTGTTACCATATTCGGCCATTACCTGCGCCCAACCTGTAAGTCCCGGTTTGATGCTGTGACGGGTATCGTAAAATGGGATTATTCCGGTTAATTCTTCCACAAAAACAGGACGTTCCGGTCGCGGACCAATAAGGCTCATTTCACCTTTAAAAATGTTATAGAACTGCGGAAATTCATCCAGCCGGGTCCTTCTCAAGAATTTTCCAAATCTAGTGACACGTATATCATTTTTTTCTGCCCACTGCGCCCCGTTCAGTTCGGCATCATACCTCATGGTTCTAAACTTCAGAATATTAAAGATGTTGCCGTTCTTCCCTATCCTTTCCTGCCTGTAAAACAACGTTCCTTTATTTCCGAAGAAATTTCCGACGAGAATAAAAGGAATTAAAAAAGCTCCTATCATCATTCCAAAGAGGGAAACGATCACGTCAAAACAGCGATGAAGAAAAAGGTAGAATTTATTGTCATTTATGCGGCTGAAGTAAAAGAATTTGTAAAAATCCTTTTCGATATGCTGCACGGGAATACGATTGGTTTTCTCCTCATACACCTCGTAATAATCTTTTACCGGAAAGCCTTTTTTGAGCAGTTCCAACAGTTCTTCATTGATACTTGATGGCGTGTGATCCCCGGAAATCAGGATTTCGGTAATCGCATTTTCCTTTATGACAGCTTGCAGATTATGGTTGGAAAAACGCCTCAATCCAGAGAAAGCACCTACTTCACCTGAGGAACCGCCAAAATTCATGTACCCCACGATATGATAATGTGGATCAGATTTCCTTAATTGCTGGGCAATGACATCTACATCATACGAATTATTGATTAACAATACCCTCTTATAAAAACGTGGCGAAGAAACCAGGGCGATATAAGAGAAACGCCAGAGCAGCAGGGCAAAGACAATTGCAAAATAGAAATAAATAATTTGCATTCGATTCTCCGGCAACACCGGCGTAAAAAAGGGAGTAAGCAGGAAAAAGAGTACAGTTACAGAGGTCGTCAAAATGACATTTTTGAGCACCGTATCAAACTTACTTGCCTTCTGAAGATCGTAAAGTTCAAATACACTTGAGAAAACCGTAAGATATAAGGCCAGCACAAAGCCCCAGCTCCAAAAATTTGAATTGATACTAAAATACTCAAATTGGGAAAAAATACCCACGAGATAAAGAGTGAATAGTACCCAAACCACATCAAAGATGCGGAGCAGGACCTTTCTCTCAGAGATTTCAAAATGAATGTTCTGTTTTCGGGGCATGAAAAACTTTTACGCGTGCAAATATAGAGAAGAGAACTTTCGAATGAAGGTATTCCACATAATTTTTTAAAGAATTTTTCTTGTCAAGAAAGATGCTAAAACCTGACTATAAATAAGTTGCTTCTTAAAAAACTAGAAAGAGCAACAATTAGAAACACTACCTGGTAATCTTTAAATTAAGATGTCTTTCCATTTCTTTTTTACCAGCTCCCAGTCAAAAGCTTCCACCTTTTTTCTTGCCGCCCGTGACATTTCTTCTGCTTTTTCAGGCTTCTCAATTAACTCGAAAACAGCAGCAGCCATTTCTTCGGAATTGTTAGGAGGAACCAGCAGCCCCTCTTTATTTTGGTCGATCAAATATGGAATTCCTCCGACATTTGTTGAAACTACCGGAAGACCGAGTGCCATAGCTTCGATTACGCTCACCGGAGTATTATCAACATCGGTGGTATTCAGGAAAATGTCATAGTCGGCTGCCAGTGATATCCATTCATTTTTAGACAATTTTCCTGTAAATTTCACCGGTAAATTTTTCCTTTCCGCATAATGTCGGCAGGTTTCTGATGTCCCGTCTTTATCCGGTCCAACCATGCAAAGTTCAGCTTCGGGATATTTTTTCAGTACTAAATCAAGAACGTTTAGGGCCAGCATTGGATTATAAATTTGAGCAAAAGCCCTAACCCATAAAAGCCGTGGCCGTATTGTTTTTCGCCTCTTAAACTCATACTGTTCCAAGGTGATGCTGTTAGGGATGTACTTTATATTTGTATAACCTTCTTTTTCAAAAATTTCTTTAAGATAAAGGGAAGGAGAAACAATTAGATAAGCTTTACGAAAAATACGATTACAAGCCTTAGTGGATTTTTTTAAGCGTGCCGGTAAATTCCCGCCATGCAGAATAGGAATATATTTAAGCTGTTGTTGCTGGCATAATAATGCAACTGCATAGGCGTACCAGAAATTGGTGGTGCTGTAGACATCAATTAAGACATAATCTGCAGTACCTGCATTTCTTCTCACCAGGTGCAGCATTTCCATCAATCGAAGTAATTTATTTTTTCTGGAAGACACTGTCTTTACTATTAGGCCTTCCCTTTGCAGTAAGGGCGCCAAAATGTCTATGGAAGTTGGGGAACCACCGCGGGCTAAAAGTTGATTTCCTATGTAAAGAACAGTTGTCAATTTTAAAAGGCTAAGATTCCGGCATTTTTCAAACTTCCGACAGAAGTTCGTTCCATTGATGCCTTATTTTATCCCAATCAAACTCCTTGACTTTTTCATAGGCAGCAAGGGAAATCTGTCGGGCTTTATCCTGATTCTCCAAAAGATCTGTTAGACCCTTGAGCATAGCATCTATGTCTTCTGCAGGAACCAAAACTCCATTTTTGCCATTCTCAATAAGATAAGGCATCCCGTCAACATCTGTAGAAATTACCGGAAGGCCCAAAGCCATAGCTTCTATGACACTGATAGGAGTGTTATCAATATTTGTGGAATTCAGGAAAAAGTCATAATCGGCTGCTATTGTGGCCCAATCTTTCTTTCTCAATTTACCGGTGAATTTCACGGGCAGATCATATTTCTCAGCATATTCCCGGCAGGCTTCCAGGGAGCCATCTTTCTCCGGACCCACCATACATAATTCAGCTTCAGGATATTTTTCCCTTAGTTTCTGAAATACTTTTAAAGACAGCATAGGGTTATATCTTTCCTGAAATCTACGAACCCAGAGAAGTTTAGGTTCAAACTTTTCTCTTTTCCGGAAGGGAAAAGTTTTAAGATTGATAGAATTCGGGATTATTTTCAGGTTTTCAAAACCTTCAGCTTTAAAAATATTGAACAAAAAATGAGATGGTGCTATGTTAACTTTTGCATTTCCGAAAAGATCGCGACTTTTTCTTTTGGAAGTTTCCAGCCGCCCGGGCAAATTCCCGCCATGCAGAATTGGAATATAAGGCAATTGCAGTTGCCGGCACAATTTTGCGGCACTATAGGCGTAATAAAAATTCTGTGCTCCATAGGTATCGATCAATACAACATCTGTAGATTTCCTGTTTTGCCAAATCAGATTTAGCATATCGGCCAGGCGCAAGAGTTTATTGTCTTTTCCCGAGGCGGTTTTTACCTCGTGCCCTTCTTTTTTCAATACCTCGCTAAAAAAAGAAATATAGGTAGCAGTAAAAGTAGAATTTGTAAGATTGTTACCTATGTATAAGATTCTTTTTTTCATCAACTATATATAAAAGTGCCAGCCCATATACTAGTCCGGGTAAGGCTATACGCATGGCAGAATGGTTTACAGTTAAAAACCAGAAAGCCACAAAAGCCAGAAAATAATAATTGTTTTTAAATTTAAGCCAAAACAGCAAAGGAACAAATATAAGAATTAGAATGGCTAATAGACCTAATAATCCATGTTCTGACAATAACCGACTGATCTCGTTGTGGGAGGCTGTTTCGATCCCGGTTTCTTCCTCCCTGTATTCCTTCGCCTTACCAACGCCTACTCCTATTACAGGATTATGATAAAACCCCTGTAACTCAGTCACGATTAACTCCGCCCTTCCCGTTGTAATATCCTCCTCCAGTTCTCCTGCCGCATTTCGATTTGAATATCTATAATTAATAAGTCCCTGGGTAGCAATAGAAATAAACAACCACGTTCCCACTGCTGCAGCAAACATAAGTCCTAGCTTTCGCAGTGTTCTTGATTTTTCTCTGCCGGTTTGTTTATAATAAAGAATTGCCAAAAAGCAAACAATACAAATCAAAGCAGTCAAAACACCTCCTCTTGAAAAGGTAATTACCGCCCTGTAGCTCATTAATCCAAAAAGAACAAGGTCTATAATATTTATGAGCCTGTTTTTGATGACGAATAAGCGAGTACTAAGCAGTAGAGCACCCATTCCCATTACTGTAGAAATCTGGTTAGGGCCATAGCCGCCCGAAGTAGCATAATTTGAATTGGTCCCGCTCATGAGTGCTTCTCCGAGATCTGGAGTGTAAAGAAACAGGTAAATCATGTTGCTAACCAGCGGTAACAGTAGCAGCATCAAAATGTAATTGAACTGCACGGCGGAAACTTTTTTATAATAGCAGTAAAGCGCGGAAACTCCTAAACATACCGGACCACTTAGATTAAAGGCCACAGCCTTTCGGAACACTACCTCATAACTCAGGGTTTGAGAGGCTACCACTATTCCGGGGATGAGAATTAGTAAATATATCCAGAAGGGAACAGATTTTATAGAAGAACCTTTATAAAACATTCCTATAACCAGGAAAAGGATGACTGAATATTTTCCGGTTTCATAAAAAACCATTCCACCAGTCATTCTGAAGAAAACTTCTGCTCCGGCAATATAGGCCGCGGCCATTAAAGCTTCATTGTTCCTGTTATTCCTAATGATCACGTAAAAAAGGAAAAACACAATTACACCAAGCAAAAGAAATTGTGAAGCAGGGCGATACATGTAAACAATTAAAGCCATTACAAAATGTAACAGCAGTAACTGCAAGTACTGTATGTGGGTTAGATTCTTAATGTGTAGTAGACACTTATAATTTGAGGTAGAAATGTAGTATCGGGCCAAACCCTTAACCTCTCATTTCCAGATGCAATAATAGCTAAAAGTTTAAAATCGCCACCTGAGTTTGGAGTTAAAAATGGTTTCCCCTTTATTCCTAATTCTTTTTCTGTTTTTCAACAATGTATTTCATGAATTCCAGTACATCAGGAATTACGGTGTCTTCGGAGTAGGCTTTTCTTACTTCACGCTGAAAGTTACTGGCATCAGCACGTTTTTTTTGTTCGAAATCTATATAATATGATATAGCGTCTGCCAATTCCTTTGGATCATGAGGTGATACAAGAATACCATTTTCACCTATCACTGCTTCGCATTCTCCTACACGAGTGCATATTACAGGTAAACCGGCAAGGCCATATTCCAACAAAGCGACGGGTAATCCTTCAGAAGCAGAAGAAAGTACGGCAAGATCGGCCTTTTTAAGTAAATCCTCCACATTTTCCCGGGAGCCGTAAAGGAACACCCTTTTCTCCAAATCATTCTCCTGCAAAAATTTTTTGATACTCCTTGAATAATCATCTTTTTCATCCTTTCCGATGAGATGCAGGTTAATCTCTCTTTCAGAAAGTAAACTGAAAGCCATAAGTAAATTGAGATGATCTTTCTGAGGCCGGAGGTTTGCCAGGCAAATGATATTAAAACCGGCCTGTCCTTTCAGATTCTCTGTATCGGCTTTTTCTGAAGCTGGCTCCGGAAGAAAATTCTTTACATATTTTACTTCTTCAGAATACAAATTATCTACCGCCCATTCTTTTAAATGAGCGTTTACTGATATGATGCCGTCGAAATACCTGGAAGCTTGCTTTAGAATCCCGGGCTTCCTGGTGTCCAAATCCCTTCCGTAATGGTCGTGCCATATCAGTTTCACTTTTGGCAGTGATAATTTCACCAATACAGCCAGGAAAAATGAACTGCTGTGCGCCTGAATCAAATCTATTCGGTTTTCTTCAATGAATTTCCTCAATCTGAAAAATGACTTTGAATCCAGCGTAGACTTCTTCTCTAGAAAAAGATAACCTACTTCCGGATCGAGCTTTTTTTGGAGCATTCCCTCCATTCGTGTACAACATAAAAAGGAAGCATCTATTCTGCCGTTAAGGGCATTGGCATAAGAAACCGCCATACGTTCTGCACCGCCGGGGAGTAAGCTATCGATTAGTTGAAGAACACGCATTTTTTGTTTTTGTTTTATAGCATCACCTGAATTTATTTTAGGGCTGCACGTTAAAAACCAAGTTCATAAGATGCTGAAACAAGTTCAGCATGACGTGAGACTAAATGGAAATCTATACCTTTCTCAGCACCTCTTTAATAGCTTCTTCAAACCTTTCCAATGTATACTGCTGGCTCCACTGCTTAGCTGCTTCAGACATTCTTTTCATTTCTGCAGCATCCTTCATTATTTCTACTATCCTGGTAAGAGCCACTGGCCACTCTTTCGAGCCGTTAACCATTCGCTGTTGGCCATTTGCTTGATCTGAAAGTAAGATGCCTCTGTTTCCGTAGTCAAGCATCCAGGGCACACAACTCACCGGTGTGGAGACAGGAATACAACCAAAGAACATGGCTTCTGCCACTGCTTTAGGCCATCCTTCAGATTGGGAAGGTAATATTAAAAAATGTGCTTTTTGGTATGCTTTTTTCACTTCTTCCAGCGGCCTGCTTCCTTTAAAAACTATGAGCTGCTCAATGTTTTCAGCTTTACAATAAGCTTTGAGCATTTTCATTTCAGGTCCGTCACCGTATATTTCTAATATTATATTTCGAGGTTCAAAGCTCAAATCTAATTCTTTGTTGATCTGTTGAACCAGTTGTATTGCCTGCAATGGATGCTTCCCCTTTACCAAATTTCCGACGAACAAAAAAGTAAAAGGAGCTTCAAAATTCTTTTCCAGCACTTCCTGTTTCTCCTTTTCGGAAAAAGAAGCCGTAAAGAAAGGTTTGATATTCCTGGACTGATGCGGCCAGTCACCGTATACTAATACCTGCATGTTTCGGGTCAAAAATGTATTTTTAAGAAGCCATTTTTGAAGGTTGTAGCTCCAGGGCTGCTTTGCTTCCGGATCCCAGTTTCCGGCATATTTTGCTGTTTTTGGTTTCTTTGGAAAGAAGATCTGCACAAAACAGGCGATTAACCCAATATTTCCGGGACAACGCAGATGAATATGATCGCTGCGTTTCATTGCCTTGAATACCTTCAGAATTATTTTTGGCAACTTTAAAAAGGCCAGGAAAGCATATCTTGCAGAAAGCAAATTAATAGCTGGAATTTTGGTAAAAAACAGCCTTTTTGAAGCATAAGCCAGTTCAGTAGATTTAACAGGTGAATTTAATAAAGGAGCCACCACCTCCACCTCATCTACATGCTTTAGCCAGAGATTCATTTCCCGGATATAGGGAGCATAGGAGTAGAAAATATCTTCCTCCTGTTTATGTTCCAAATATGTGATGATAGTAAACCTCATTTCCTGTTTTAGCGCATGAGAAAATTATAAAAGTCAATCCAGTTTAACTTTAAAGTTCTTTTGAACTGCCATTCCTTTTTATTGTCGAGATGTTGATCTCCATCATAGACCATATAATATTCCCCATCAACTTGCTGAATATCCAAATGATGCATTCCCCTGTTAAACCATTTTATTTCAGGTTGTGGACCTAAAAATAATTTTTTTTCCAGAGCAAGATCCAATTCCTGCCCATTGGTTTTCAACGCGTAAATAGAAATTCCGGTTCCATAATCTGCCGACATGTTTTGCAGAGGAAGATACCATGTCTTATTAATATTAAAAAAGCGTCCTCCCGGCCTTGTTTCATTTCCCCAGTTCTGCCTGTATTTTTCCAATTCCTTCCAATTTCCGGTAAGTGAATCTGCCGTAAACATGTATTGTTTTGTCGCATCATCTACAGCCACTATGAGGTTCAAATCCTCACTCAGCAAGAGGGAAGGATCTTTTAAGGAAATATCTTTTACCAGAGTATCACTTATGCTCCAGGAATAGGGAAAATTTGCTGCTTTGTAAAGTAAGACATTGTTGGAACCTTTCGTTTCCGGAAGCATATAAAGCGCTCCTTTATGTTTAAAAACCTGCGGATAGGAAAGATGAAAAGGTTCATCTAACACGATTCCCTGGTAATTATATTTTTTCCCGTTGGGGGAAGTCAGTAAAGCTATGTTGGCATTTCCCCTTCCTTTAATTTCTACGAAAATATAAAATGTATCTTTTTCTTTTATAAAAAAAGGATCTGCTATATAGTCTATAGGTTCAGGTAATAAACTATCAATGAATTCATAAGTAATTATATTTTCGGGATTTACTTTTTGTATTTCGAGAGGATTTGATGATTTCTGATATCCAACAGACCATGGACCCACAGCAGGAGTAACGAAAGGATACCGTGTATGAAAGATCAACAACAAAGCTATTCCCAAAATTAGCAAACCAACAAATAATAATTTTTTACTCATTTATTTACCAATGCATTAATCCTTTGAGGCTAAAATATTTTTTAATTTTTCACGCACAATAGTGGTGGCGCAGCCTACTTCAAATTCATCTCTAAATCGTTCATAACAATTTTGACTGAATTCTTCCCGAAGCTCTTCATTTTGCAATAACTTCAGAATTTTTGATGAAAGATCAACAGGATTTCCAGGCTGAAACAGGAATCCGTCTTTACCATTTCTAATGATCTCCGCAATTCCGGAGGTGTTAGCACCAATCACGGGGGTTTTCACCGAAAAACTTTCAATAACCACAAATCCAAAAGCCTCTACTATGGAAGGGACCACGGCAAGATATGCACCCGCAAATTCATTCAGTACCCTCTCCTTGGACTGACTACCTAAAAATGTGACATTTGCAGCTATTTTTAGTTCGGCAGACTTCTTTTGAAGTTGCTTTATCCTGCTCCCTTTGAGGGAACCTCCAATAAGAGAAAGTTTTATTTCAGGATACACCTCCAATACTGCAGGCATGGCTTCCAAAAGCGTATCAACTCCTTTAGAAGACCACATATTACCAACATAAAGAATTTTGTCCCTCTGTAATCCGGGATTTTCTATAGCGTACTCCTTCACAGCGTTATAAAAAACTTCAATCTTTTCTGCTCTTACGCCAAAATTATCAATCATATCTTTTTTAGTAGCGTTGGAATTTGCGATGACTTTCGTAGCTAACCTATAGAGAATCTTTTTCCGGAGCAGCAGGGATTTTTTCGTATTGAACTGGGTAGAAATCGTTCGGCTCCAGGGAAGCCGGTGTTTTACCCCCATGAAATAACCTACCAGTAAAAAAATATTGATGGACCCAAACATGGAGATCATCATTTCCGGCCGGTATTCTTTCACCTTCTCAATTAGAAATTTAAAATCTTTCCAAACTGTTGGTCGTCTTGACGGCCATTTGAAGATCTCTATTCCCGGTGATATTGAAGGCTGATGATCCTTTACACTATCAGTAATGATAACCACCTTAAATTCTTCTGATAATTTATTAGCCAGTTCGATGAAGTAATCGGAAACAGAAGTTTTTGCAATGGTAAAGGAAAGGAAGATGGTTTTCAAACTAATACAATTCTAAAATTCTTTTGGTCCTTACGAGAATCTCATTTGACCAAATTTTATTCATTAAATTTCGGTTTATTGAAAATTAGACTTATCCATCCTGCAATCCGTCCTGAGGCTTCAGTTAAAGCTTCTTTTCTTTTTCTTGTATTTACGACATTGGAAAGTCTTATTACAGTGAGCAAAAAAGAAGTGGCATTCCATTTGGTCCTGGCCAACCAGGTTGGATGGGGATTTTTCACCCGCCATACATACCAGCCATTTCTAACGACCATTTTACCATACTTAAATTTATTCGGTCTTCCTTCCGCAGCATGATGATGCTCAACTTTCGCTGCTGTGTTCACATACAATTTTCCCATTTTTGAAGCTCTAAGGGCAAAATCGGCATCCTCATAAAGTCCATAACCTTCAAAATAGGATGAAAACTGTAATTTTTCAAACACTTCTGTTTTGTAGCTTGCGATACCGCCCATGAGCATTTCCACTTCGTACGTCTTACCACTGGGCGGTAAAAAACCGGTAGAATAGCCGTGAGAGAAGTCCGGCATAAAACCCGGAGGCACATTTGGAGAAAGTCCGAATTTTCTCCTCAAACTGAATCTGGAGCCTTCGATCCTTTTCCAATTATCATAAACAAATTCTGATTCTGTGGGTTGATAACCTTCCGGAACCTGTTGCCATTCCTGTTCATTTATGATATGACCGGAAACACCCAGTGCCTCAGGATATTCTTCGTAGGTAGTCAAAATTTCTTTGAAATAATCAGGATGTAATATTGTATCATCATCCAGGAAAAAAGCTACTTCTGCATCAGGCTGTAGTTTTCTCACTCCAAAGTTTCGTTGCCGAGTTAGTCCGCGGTCATTTTCCTCCACCGTATAATATTCCAGATTAGTGAAAGAATTTTCATAAACCAGGGTTCTTGTCCGGTCATCCTCTGAACCGTCTATAATCAAAATTTGATCTGGCAGAATTGTTTGGAGCTCTACGGAATCCAGTAACTTTTTAAGCGGTTCGGGACGTTGATAGGTGCAAATAATTAAGCTAGATTTCATCGGGGTAAAGATATAGGTTTGTTCCCAAAAACTAAACGTTTTCGCCGTCAGAAGATGTAGTTACGCTGTGTGGAAGTTCTAAAAATCGTTTCCCTGTTTTATTAGCCTTTCCGCCCAGATTTTACTTTTTTCCCATCTTTTATTCATGGAAGAAATATAAGAAAAGGGATTCTTGATTTTCTGCCGTGGATAGAACTTCAGAAATAACGACGCCTTATATCCCCTGATTTGCTGTGGAGTATAATTTCTAAGTGCATACGCCATAACAGTGGGTGAAGGTTTTGGTAACGGGCATTCCTTTTCCCATTCTAGCTCAGGTTTTTGCCGGAAACCTCCCAGGGGAGCTTTTAAATGCTGGATTTCCAGGTTCGGATGATAAATTATATCACATCCCACCTTTCTTAATTGCATTCCAAAATCTGCATCCTCCCCATGGCCATGTTCAAATACTTCTGAAAACTGGCATTTTTTCGCATATAAAGATCTTACAAAACTGGTACCCGAACCAAAACTCCCCCATTGTTTAATTTTACCAAAGACTGTCTCTTCGCCTGGTTGTTTGCAGTTCATATTTACCGCACATAGATGGTATTTATTAATTTCAGAAATGATATCTTTCAAAAGATTTCTACTGAACCGTATATCATCATCTGCAAAGAATACATATTCTGAAGTAACCTTTTCCAAAGCAATATTTCTGGCATTACAGGCACCGGTACGATGGATAAAATGATGTGCTAATTCAAAGGGCCATTTTTCATCCTTTATAAAATCCAGTTCAGAAACGGCTTCAGGATCGGCATTCTGCTCTATTAAGATGATTTTCTTCGGGAGATGTGTCTGAGCTGAAAAATCTTTTAAAACATCGTATAAATATTGAGCTCTTCCCATGGTGGGAATGATCACATCAATAGTTTCTGAAGTAGAAATACTCTTCCGGGAAGGATTCATTAAACCCGATAAATTAATCGATCTTCGGAAAATCTTGGGATGAAAAAAGCTCTTTAAGTAAGCTAAGAGAGGGAATGACCTTTCATAAACAACCAAGCACAAAAGTAAAACAGATGTCCAGGCAGTAGTATAATGCTGATAAACAAACCTGAATAAATCATACTGACTTGCTCTGCTTTCCAGAGTAGCATTTTCAGAAGAACGCACCAATCCCGGCTCACTATAACAAAGCAGGCCATTCTGTTGCCCGATCTTAGCAATGGAATTCAGCAGGAAATTAAAATCCTTCTCATCCCTGAATAACTGCCTGAATTTCAATAGAATTCCCCCTTTTATTCCACCAACATCACTGCTCATTAACCAGGTTCCGTAAGAGACGTTTCTTTTAACATTAATGAAAGGCAGTTCGTCTACATAACCTATACCGGCGGGAAGAAAGGTTGTTTTAACAGCATAGGAAGCCATTATTAAATTATGATAAAAGATCCCTTCCCAATGGTCCATTTCCAAATTCCCCAGTAAACCCTCTTCACACCAGCCGATGATCTCATCAGGAAATTTTTCTGCTAATTCCCAAAACGCCTCTGTGGAGGTTTTACTTGTAGGATGTACTTCTTCAGGATTAGAAGAAATAACTTTTAAAGGGATTTTGGCATTTTGATGGACAAGTATTTTCAAAGGAGGAATGAGTTTGGGCAAATGTAGTATTTTTTCCTCTCCCCCGCCCTCTCCTTTGGAGAGGGAGCTGTCATTGCGAGCGAGTGAAACGGAGCGTGGCAATCGCATGAAATTGAGCTATGGACACAATTCTGACCTGCTTCATGAGATTGCTTCAGTCGCCCTTTGGGGCTCCCTTCGCAATGACGATAAAAAAACATAAATTTAATTATGAAGCTTAGTCATGTATACATAATGACCAATAAAAACAAGACCGTCCTATACACGGGTGTCACTTCAAATCTATTACGCAGGATTTATCAGCATAAAACGAAGTTCTACAAAGGTTTCTCCTCAAAGTACAATTGCGAGCATTTAGTTTATTACCAGGAGTTCACTGACATCAGGGAAGCCATTGCTTATGAAAAGAAATTAAAAGCAGGTAATAGGGCGAGGAAAGAGAAACTAATTAATGAGATGAATCCTGAGTGGAAGGATTTGTCGGATGGGGTCGGTTTTTGAATTTAAATGACCGTAGCATACCGGTATTGCGAGCGGAGTAAAACGAAGCGCTGCAATCTGTTGTGGGGAAATCGCAACCATGTGTACAGCTCACCTCATGAGATTGCGTCGGGCTTCGCCCTCGCAATGACGTCTCTGGATTGAGATCATTTCCCCAGTACCTCTTCATAAAGTTTAATATTCTGCTCCACTACTACTTCTGTAGAAAACTTCCTTACCACCTGCTCACGTGCAGCTTTTCCCATTTGTTGTGCCAGGTCAGGATTATTTAGAAATCTTAGTATTTTTTCAGCATAGGCGGCATGATTGGTAGGATCTTCAGTAAAACCTGTTTCGCCATCAACCATAACTTCTTTTGCCCAGCCTATATTTGAAGTTACCATGGCTTTCTCCATAGCCATGGCTTCCAGCCAGGACATGGGAAGGGCTTCGGCAAAACTTGGCAGAACGATAACAGCTGCGGAATCTATGTATTCCCTGATTTTTTCATAAGCCACTCCGGGAATATACTGTACCTGTTTCTTTGCTCCGGGAGATAATTTTTGTTGGAAAAGCTCTAATGTAGATTTGTTTTCAAGAATATCCTTTACATCTTTCCCCAGGAGCAACAATTTAACTTCAGGTTTTTGCTCGACCACCTTGTTGAATATCTCTGCCAGCTCCAGTACGCCTTTTTTCCTGATCAAGCTTCCGAAGTAAAGCAGGGTATCAGGTTCCGTGACTTTCGGGGACGGATTAAAATAATCCGTATCCACAGAATTTGGTATGACAGCGACGTTTTTCTGCAGTTTAAAAATGTCAGCAGTCTGATTTGCCGTGAATTTACTAACCGACAAAAGCCGGTCTGCACTTTGTAAAGCCTCTTTTTCAAACCAAAAATTCTTCCTTTTCTGTGACCGCCCCTCCAGTTTACAAAAATAGACATCACTGCCATGCATCCTAATCACCAAGGGGCAACGCAGCTTCATAAAAGCAGTAATTCCCGTCCAGTCAGGTGCTTCAATGGCTTCTATTTTATCTGTTGTTATAAATTTGTTCAGGTAATTTTGAAGAAATTTTCGGTATAAAAACCAACCGCCAAGACGGAATTTTTGTTGCCGGATCAAATGGAATTTAATACCATTTTCAGAAAACACAGCATCTTCTTTCTGCCCATAAACAAAGACGGAAACAGCTACTCCTTCCCCAACCATCGCAGCAGCCGAATTACGAATACTGGTACCGATCCCGGCGGAAGAAAGCACCCTGGGATGTGGATATTCCGGAGTTAAAAAACCTATGTGCATGGAAGCAGCTTTATATGATTTACCACCATTTGATCCAGGCTGTACTCCCTCTCAATTAACCGACTGACATCCTGAGAAACAATTATTTTCCCGGTTATCACCTTTTGCAGTAGCTTTCTTAATTCTTCGATATTTCCTGTCTCAAAAATAAATCCGTTTTTTCCATGGGAAATTATCTCTGGATTCCCCCCTACCGGAGTGGTGATCACCGGCACATTCGCTGCCAGGCTTTCCAGGATAGATAAGCTAAAACATTCCATATACGTGGGTTGCAGCATATAAAAATAGTTCCTGAAAAGCTCCGGCAGTTTTGGGCTGCTTCCTCTAAATTTGAACTGCTCTTGCAGGTTATATGCCGACACCATTTCTTTTAAATCCTTTTCCATAGGCCCTTCCCCAAAAATGTCTATTTCTAAAAGGTTCCGGGTTGCTTCCGGTAAAGATTTTACAGCTTCTATCAAATCCTGAATGCCTTTGGACTCTCTTAAATGTGAAGCCACAATAAATTTCCCCCGGTTCTCCTCTGCTCGTTTAAGATACACTGAAGTGTCAATTCCATTATAAACAACCTTCGTCTTATTTCTGAGATTACTGCCGTAATCCTGAAGGATACAATCGGCGGTATATTGGGATACTCCCACAAAACAGTCGATATTTTTGGAATAGAACCTGCCTTTCAGCTTATTCTTTATCCGCTTTTTCAACGGAAAACCATGCAGCGGACGCGGATTATGGTCTACCGCAAGAATGTAAGGCTGATTCTTCTTTTTTATTTCTTTAAAAAACGAAGTACAAAGCGCCAGAAAATGAGTGACTACAATATCAAAACCTTCATTTTCCTTCAGGAAATTTAATGTAAAAACCTCCACAGATTCCTGCTGTCCCGCCAGATGAAGATCAAAACCTGAATAAAAATCAAATCTCTCTCCCCCGGAAAAAAACCAGGTCAGCTTATGCCCTTTTTGAACCAACTCCTCATTGTAAGCTTTAAAGAATCGATCCATACCCCCAATCCTGTCAAGCTTTAATTCGTAGTTGCAAACTACCGCTATGTGTTTTCGGTTGCTCAAGCCCCTGAAAATTGTTTTAAAGTTTCAGCAATTCTTTGACTGGTTTCTTTGAGCGGTTCTCCTATTTGTAGCTTTAGTAGTTCCTTTTGTTCTTTAAGTCGGGCGTCGGGATTTTTCAGACTGAAGTTAATTTCCCGAAGCAGTTCCTCTTCATTTTTAACTATTGCTACAGCGCCACTTTGCACTACTTTTTCATAATGGGCATAATTTAAAAATCGCTGATCATTGTATAAACCATTTTGTTCATTACCGAAAACAGGATTAATGACAGGTTTATCAAATAACATAAAATCCAGGCTCATCGTCGAACACATATTAATGCTCAAATCAGAGTAATTCAAAACGCCTTTTAAATCTACCAAATCACTTTCTGAAGGTACTCTTTGTGACCAGGGTTCAGGATGATCTTTTCTAGAAATAAACCAGTCGGGATAGTTCCATCGAATAAAAGGAAACTTATCCTTTAAAAAGCTAAACCTTTCAGGTTCTTCCGCAGGGGACGTCCGTACTAAAAGGTTTACAGGTTCAGAAATTTTTCCCTCTGCAATAGCAGTAGCTATAATTTCTACATAAAGCTCATCATTCCTGCTGGTTGAAATATCCCCACAACTGTAACAGATAGTCTTCTTGTCTGATGACAATTCATGCTTTTTAAAAAATACAGATTTCTCCGTTTCATACTCCGACATTACATAAGGTTCAAATTGTGGAGTACCAACTACCCTCACTTTATTACTGGAAGTTTTGGGATAGAAATATAGTAATTCGCGTTTCATCAATTCACTCCACACCAGGAAGAAATCAAAGGGCGCTGCCATTCTGCCCTTAGAGGATAGATTATCCCAGCTAAAAATAAAAGAACCTGTTTTGATATTTAGCTTATTTGCGGCAAACACCATTGGGACTACGTAAGGAGGACGTTGATGTGTAAAGAATAAAAAATCTGGTGGATCGGCCTCTAAAAATTCTATACATTTCCTGGAAACCTGATGATTTTCGAGGGAATTCAATTGTTTCTTCTCAAGAAACCTGATAAACTTTTCAGAATTAAAATTTCGCGTTATTCTATAAATCAGTCTCGTAGCCTTTCCTCTATTTGAACTACTTGTGCTTTTATTTGCCCCTAAACTATCGTTGATTCCGAAGAACTTTTTGTGTAACTGCAAATGTGCCACTTCTTTAAACTTTCGCCAGAACCAGGTTATAAAAGGCTCCAAAAAAACTGGAAGTTCCACAACCTTTATATTTTGGAAGTTTTGTAAATTAAAAACTGATGCAGGTAATCCGGAGTAAATGACGATTTTTTCAAACCTGAGAGATGCTTCTTTAATAAAATCGCTTAAACAGAAGTTTCTGTAACCGACTCCGTCTGTGATAACCAGCCCCAGAGTTCTATTCGTTCTTTGATTGTTCCGCATATATAAAGAAACATAGATTAACTGCAAAAATAAAAGAAATCAACAGTTATTCTGCTAACAGTGAATTATAGAAGATACGGGAGAATATCATATATCCCGAAACTGCTTTTGATGATTAATACTCCAAAACTCTGATGAGTTTAGGGACTCCAGGAATTTTTCATCACTCTTACCGGTACCAAAAGCCGGAATGTACTTTTCGGTAATTGGATGAGGTGCTTTTAAGGCGTTCAGGATATCTTTCTGCATATACGAGGTATTAATTATATGCGTGTGCATCGCCCTGTTTTCCTGACGGGTGCCTATGTTTATAGTTGGTATTCCATAATAGGGAGCCTCACGAATACCTGCACTGGAATTGCCGATTATGAATTGAGCATTTTTTAAAAGCACCAAGAAGTATTCAAATCGTATCGAGGGAAAAATTATAAATCTGTCATTATCCTTTAGCCGTTCGTACTCCTTCAAAATTAATTCACTCCCCAGATCATTGTTGGGATAAACCACTACATAATTATTATTATCTGCCAACAATGCATCTCCAAAATTCTTTGCATACTTCGGCATTTTATCATATTCTGTGGTGACAGGGTGGAACATGGCTACCGCATATTCCTCAAAAGGAATCTCATAATACCTCTTCACTTCTTCCAGGGTGGAAAGATTTTCTGAAAACATGATATCCACATCGGGAGAACCAATATTATAAATGGATTCTTTGAGTTCTCCCATTTGCACCAGTCGGTTTTCCGCGGTTTCATTCGAAACAAAATGCACGTGACTTAACTTACTAATAGAATGACGGATCAGTTCATCAACAGTACCCGAAACTTCCCCTCCTTCAATATGTGCTACCAGAATATTATTTAAAGACCCAACAATGGCCCCGGCCAGTGCCTCCACCCTATCCCCTTGAATGACAATAAGATCTGGTTGCAGGTCTTTCACATAAGCAGAAAAACCTTCTATGGTTTTAGCCAACGTGAGATCCATTGTGGCTTCAGAGGTTTCATTACTGAATTCATGGATATTTTTAAACCGGCATTTTTCGATTTCATAAAGCGTATAACCATATTTCTCTATGAGATGCATTCCTGTAACAAAAATATGTGCTTCAAAATTCTGATGGTCCTGCAGAATTTGAAATAAGGATTTTATTTTACCAAAATCTGCCCTGGTACCAGTTAAGAAAGCAATTTGTTTCATTGTTTGTGTAATGGGTTTCCTTATTAAAGACATTTCCGGAGAGAAAGAACTAGAAAGCAGCAATGTCTTTCCAGCTTAATTGAACATCATCACCTATATCTGCCGCAGCTTTTTTACCAAGAAGTTCTTTGAAATTTTCTGCAAGGATCTCACCGTTGCCCGGCCGTTTCACCCAAATGTTTTCTTCTGTAAAAACTTCTCCTTTTTTCACTGATGCTATGGTACAGACAGTAGCAAAGGCAAAATCTATAGTCACTTTTTCTTCCGCAGCCGGTTTTTTTTCACCTCCACGCATAAGTGCAATTTCTGCCGAATTTTTTATCAATTCCCGGCAGGCCTGTTCATCCATGCTACAGGTAATATCGGGACCTGTTCGCTGCATATGATCGGTAAAATGCCTTTCGAGGATAGAAGCGCCCAATGCTACTGCTGCAAGACAGGAATTGTTGTTCAGCGTATGGTCTGAGAGTCCAAAAACTTTGTCCGGAAAAGCTTCATGAAGTTGTGTCATCGCACCTAATCTGACCAGTTGAACCGGAGTTGGATATAAATTTGTGGTATGTAATAACGCTACAGGTACATTTGCTGCATCAAAAATTGCAGCTGCTTTTTGCACGCTGGAGATACTGTTCATTCCGGTGCTTAAAATTACCGGTTTTCCAAAAGATGCTATGTGTTCCAACAGGGGATAATTATTACATTCCCCGCTTCCAATTTTAAAAGCGGGAACATCAAACTTTTGCAATCTATTGGCAGCTGCCCTTGAAAACGGAGTGGAGATAAAAATCATTTCGTTTTCTTCTACATACTGCTTCAAATTCAACTCATCTGCTTCATCTAAAGCACAACGCTCCATAATTTCATAGATTGAGACATCTGCATTTCCGGGAATAACCTTTTTCGCCGCTGCTGACATTTCATCTTCCACTATGTGTGTTTGATGCTTTACCATTTCAGCCCCTGCACGTTTGGCCGCATCAACCATCTCCTTTGCGACCTCTAAAGAACCTTCATGGTTGATCCCTATTTCAGCAATCACCAAAGGAGGATAATCCATTCCAATCTTTCTTCCTGCTATTTCTATGAATGGCTTCATTTTATTCTGATTTCTTTTTTCTTCTTTCCAACAGGAATTCGGCGTATTCAAGATCTTTTTTAAAGTCGATATCAACTTCAGCAAAAGGATGATCCACAATAAAAGGAAAATTATTTTTCCCTAATATTTTTTCATTTAATATTAAAGATGCTTTTGTAATATATAACAACCCGTTTTCATAATAGAGCGGGTAAAGGTCCTGACTGCGCTGTCCCGGTTGATAATTGAACGGTAAAAACCGGTTGTTTTCTATTTTACCAAACTTTTGAAAGCTCCGGGTAACAGTCATCAGACTGTCGCAATTTCTATCTTCAAATTCCTTAAAAGCTTCTGACATTAGACGCTGTGGCCGTAAGGGATTAGTTGGCTGTAGCAAAAGCACATTTTCCACCTCCTCCTGTATGTTTTCCAGCACGTCCTTTAAAGCCGAAACAGTGGTGGCATTATCATCACTTAAATGGGCAGGCCGTTCTATCACTTCCACTCCCTGGCTTTTAGCAACATCTTTTATAAAGGGATCATCTGTTGAAACAATTATACGATCTGAAATGTGCGTATTGGCCTTGGCATAATTAATACTATGAACAATTAAGGGTTTACCACCTAATGGCAACATATTTTTTCCCGGAAGTCTTTTGGAGCCGCCGCGGGCCGGGATTATAGTTATGTTAATCGCTTTTTTCAGATTAGTTGTAATTAATAAGTAGGATTAGAAAGACTATTAAATGTATCAATCGTTTTTTTTGAAACCGGTCTTCTGTGTTTTAGGACGTTTCTTAAATGATAGATATTTGAATAAGCCGCTCTTGTATATTCTTTAAGAAACCTCTTATCCTTCGTCCCATACTTCTTAAAGTTCAAAAAATATAACCTAAAGATTTTTTTTAGCAATAACGGAAAAGGATAATATACTAAATAAAAAAAAGCTGTATTTTTTAGTTGTTTCCCGAACCGGAAATAGTTTGCTCCCCCCGTATTTTTCTTTTGTTTCTGCGTGCGATGATTTACCACGACTTGATGTGTATATAAAATATCATATCCCAATTCCAAGGTCTCCATCGCTAGACATACTTCTTCCCCATATATATCAATCCATTCGGGGAATCCACGGGTTTTTTCATATACCTCCTTTTTTATGGCAAATCCGCAGCCCAGGAAATCCTTTACAAGATAATCCTTCTTTATTTGCACCTCCTCAGGAATGTCGTCATCAGATTCGAATATTCCTTTAACTTCTTTAAATGCGATAATACCTACACAGCTATTTTCAGTAAAAATCTTATTGGATATTTTTATAAAATCATGCTGTAAAGGGTGGGCATCATCATCAAAACCAAAGAAAACCTTTCCCTGTGCTTTTTGATAAAGAATGCTCCTGGCTTTTGATGCTCCTAAATTTTCTTCTGAAATCTCCCACTTCACCTCAGGATGAAGGTCTATGAGCTTTTCTGAATCGTCTGTACACCCGTCGAGAAAAACTAAGATTTCATGACATTTAAAATTAAGATATTCCTGAAGTACTTCAAGTGTTTTGTGAAGTTCTGCTGACCTGTTTTTAGAAACAATTAATACTGAAGCCTCCATCTATTTAAATAAGGTTATCTATTTCCTTCTTTAAATAATCTATGGAAAGATACGAAATCAGATCTTCCCTGTTTAACTTTAGAGATTCAGGATCAGCCTTCCATTTTTCATATAGCTTTTCCAGTTTTGCAGATATCATTTCCACATCATCAGCTTCAGCATAATACTTATAGTTGGATCCCAGTAATCTTCTCACTTCGCTTTTCTCCGGCCCCAGATGGAAGATTGGTTTATTAGCAGCAACACAATGCGGAAATTTTCCCGGCAGAAAAGGACTCACTTCACCAGCCGACTCTAATATAATATTTGCAGAGGCTTTTTTCTGCATTTTAAGAACAAGGTCATATGGAATATAACCATCACTCACCACGAGTTGTTCTATTTTCTGTTCTTTCTTTTTTAAAGTTGAAATATGATAAGACGCACTACCCACTAGTAGTAAACAGATCTCAGAAGCAGCATCCGGATGTTTTCTCAGAAAATTTTGAAAAGCCTGTATTAAAGGAAATGGATTCCTTTGTTTCATAAGGTTTCCTGCGTGTAATAAATTAAATTTTTCAGTATCAAAATACGCCGATACCTCCACCGGCTCATTTTCTTCCCTCATCTGATGTGGAATCACTACACCTTTCTCTATAAAAGCAGGATAAAACCCTTCCATCCATTCCTTTAGCAGCTGACTCGGAAAAGCGGTCCAACGACACTGCCGTGAAACCTGATCAAAAAATTTGATCTTCTGTTCATAACCGGGTTCCGACCAAATATATGGTTTAGGATAATAGTGAAAAGGGTATGG
This sequence comes from Salinimicrobium maris, assembly GCF_049680855.1. Classification (NCBI taxonomy): domain Bacteria; kingdom Pseudomonadati; phylum Bacteroidota; class Flavobacteriia; order Flavobacteriales; family Flavobacteriaceae; genus Salinimicrobium; species Salinimicrobium maris. The sequence goes on from NZ_JBMPGS010000004.1 coordinate 75,434, forward strand.
ATCATGAATATAAGCCATCCATTTTTCGTGAAGATTTGGAGTATTCAGTAAAGCATAGTGAGGTCTGAAACTAGCGCCTTTACTTAGAGTCAAAACGATATCCGGCCTAAAATCTTTCTCCTTTCTTAAAGCTGCCGCCATACTTCTTACATCATTAAAAAAAGTAAACGAAAAGCCAAATTTCGGTTCCAGATGTTTCGCCAAGTTTATCTTCAATCCATGCTGAAGTTTTCGCTGAAGCCTGCTCAAGAGGAAAACTGCATTCGATCTTTTTTCTTTTATGGCAATACATTGTATTCCCGGCAGTTGAATTTCTTTTCGCGTATAATGATAAACCAACACCTCAAATCCGGCTTCTTTTAAATTCAGGATCAGCGCCACGTTGGCTTTAGAACCGCTACTGTCCTCCACATTAATGGATTCAGCAACTACAAGGATTTTCTTTTTTCGGGGCACTTTTACTGAGTTTAAAGCGAAAATAAAGATTTAAAGTGAATTACCTCAGTTCTCAGTTGTGGGTTGTGAGTTTTTGCGAAGGAGCTTTTTCGCGACTGAAGCGATCCCTTTCACCTGAATTCGCGTTCGATCATAGCGAAGGAGCATTTTCGCGACTGAAGTATTCCCTTTCACCTGGATTTAGGCCGTGGTCTTTGCGAAGGAGCCTTTTTGGCGACTGAAGCAATCCTCATACTTTTCATAAACCTTTCAAAAATTGTACAATCCTCTCCGCCGCTTTTCCATCTCCATAAGGATTTTGCCTATTACTTAGGTCAGGAGGATTGTTTAGCAAACGAGTTGCTTCCTCCACAATTTTTTGTCTGTTCGTCCCTACAAGCACAGAAAATCCGGCTTCCACTCCTTCCATTCGTTCAGAATATTCGCGGGTCACCAAGACTGGTGTTCCAAAAGCCGGTGCTTCTTCCTGAACCCCACCAGAATCCGAAATAATCACTACAGCTCTTTGCATTAACCATAGCATTGTGGGATAAGCGACTGGTGAAACTAAATGAATGTTAGGTTTATTCCCCAACCTCTTTTGCACCGGATCCTTAACATTGGGATTAAGATGCACCGGGTAAAGAATCTCCAAGTCTGTTCGATTTGATAATTTGAGCAGGGCTTCTCCTATCTCTTCCAGACCTTCCCCAAAATTCTCTCGGCGGTGTCCGGTAACAAGAACCAGCTTATTGTCATTATTTAATAAAGCCTTTAATCCAAAAATTTCCTGACTGAGCTTTTTTCCTGCCAGTTTCTCTGCAGCCCAGTGCAATGAATCCACCACCGTGTTCCCCGTCAATGCTATTCGCTCTACCGGAATTCCTTCTTTTAAAAGGTTAGAACTTGCTTTCTCTGTGGGAGTAAAATGAACATCTGCAATTCTACTTATCAGCTGACGGTTGATCTCTTCTGGAAATGGGGAGGTTTTGTTATAGGTGCGTAACCCCGCCTCCACATGTCCAACTTTTATCTGCCTGTGAAATGTTGCCTGGGCAATCATAGATGCTGTAGTAGTGTCTCCATGCACCAGCACCACGCCAAACTGAGTATTACTGTCAGGTTGAGCCTGTCGAAGCCAATCATCAAATACCTTATCTATTCCGGTAAAAATAGATGCACTTAAACCATTGAGGGTTTGACCGGCTCTCATTAAATCCAGATCATAATCGGGAGTTATTTCAAAGAAATCCAAAACCTGGTCCAGCATTTCACGATGCTGCGCAGTTACACAAACTTTAAAAGCAATTTCCTGCTTCTTAAGTTCATGGATTACCGGCGCCATTTTTATGGCTTCAGGGCGGGTGCCAAAACAGAGGAGGAGTTTTTTCAAATCTATTTTTTAGTGTTCAAAAATACTAAGGCTCTTATTCCTTGAGTAGATGATAGAACTCTGTATTACGAAGCGCACTTTCTAGCTCATTGTAGTTGTATACCAAATCTCTAATTTCTTCCGGGTTTTGTTTTCTTAAATCGCTAGTTGTTTTTTGATCGGGAACCTCTAGAAATTTAAAAATTTTTTCCATGGTTTTATCTTTGTCTGTAATAATGTCTTTATACATAACCTCCATATAAGGATGTTCAGAAAATATTAAAGCTGTATCTTTTTCCCATAATTTCGTTTTTCTTATATCTTTAAGAAATTCTTCAATATTCACAGCAATTTTTTTCTGATCAATAGGCGTGTCTTTCATTGTAGGTGTAACTCCCCAGGTTTGAGTTTTATGGGCGATTAATAGAGATAACTGTGATCTGATAACATTTTCTCTTTTAAGGTGTATGATTTTAATACTTCTATCCGATTTGATAAAGTCCCATACTGTTTTATCATCACTGCCTAAAGGATGGTCATAAAATATTTTAAAACCCACGAATTTCACATAATTCAATCTCTTTGAGAAAGTATGGGTCCATATTTTTTCACAATTTTTATCTTTTGTCTGATTAAATAATTCCCCATAAGCTTGGATACTTCGATGCGATGAAATAAGCTTTATCAACATGTTTGAACCTGTTCTGGAACGTGTTATAACTACGAATTTCCCATAATTACAATTACCGAAATGTTCATTCCCCTTCGTTACCAGAATTTTTTTTAGACTTTTTTTTATCCTTGTGAGATACATTAGTTACAACTTTTTAATTCTTTTTAGTGCTCTAAAAAAATAACTTTTCAACCAGTAGGGCATTTTAGATTTTGAAGGTGTTTTTATATTCGACACTAGTTTTACTTTTAATTTTCGATTGTTTTCGAAGCAAATATTCGCTGCAAAATCGTCTATCTCATTTCCCATATGGTAAGCAAAAGTGGAAGGAGTTGATAAACGGTACCAACCCAGTTTGTCAGCAGGCTCATCTAAATAAGTATCTTCGAAGCCGTTTTCAAATTTCCAAACAGGAAACGGCTGGTCTTTATTAAAAATTTCCTTCCGGTATGTAGCCACAAAATGTCCGGCTCCAATTACAGCTGACATTTTTTTCTTCAAGAAATACTGCTTTTCTTTCCAGGAAAATTTTCGGTTGTTTCTTTTTAAAAGAGCTGTATTGCCCATTCCGCTTAGAAATAATTCACAGTCTTTATCTAAAACTATTTTATCGTGTTTAATTCTATTAAGCAAAAAATTATCAAAAAAAACTGAATAGTTTTTATTGAAGGCTAAATTTTGTAAGGGTACGGGTGAAACAACACCAGCGCTGGGAAATTCATTGAAGATTTCAAAAACTGCTGTTTCCCATCCACTAAAAAACAACACATCCGCATCAGCTATAGTAATAAAAGGTTCATAAGAAGCTTTGGCCTCGCTTACCACTGCATAGACCTTACCCCGATTTTTGTCGTAATTTATAACTTTATCTATTTGATTCTTTTGCCGATATTTCTCTATGATCTTTCCTGCCTTTGGAAATGAAGCATTGTTTATAATAGTTACAGCTGTTGTTCTAAAATTAATAGTTCTGAATAAAGAATTAAGACAAGCATCAAAAACATCTAAACTCTTTATATAATATGGTTCTTCGTCATTTGGAATATAAACAGGAATAATAATACGATGATAATACTTAAAGTTTTTTTCAGATTTTGATTTTTCCGGATTTACACCAATTCTCATAACAAATTATTTTTAATCCTTTTAAAACAACAACAGTTTATATATGACTTTGGTATAATATGCATGGAATTTAATAATTGTCTTTAGTTTAATTTTTTGAAAAAAGTTTAATTCTCTTGTTCCCGAAATATATAAGCTAATCTTATTTATATATTCCTTGTCACGATATTGAAACAAAAAATTTCGTAGAAAAAATGAAATAACGTTCTTATTCAATAATTCATTCTGAGATAAAAAATCCCACAGTTTACGAAGAACTACTATATTTGTGCCTATTTTTTCCGCTTCCTTATCTTTCCGTGCCGTAATAGATATTGGATGATTACGATAAAAGAATAAACTCTTTTTAATAGCCTGATAATTAGGCTTTTCTTTAAAAAAAATCCTCAAGAATAGCTCTCTCTCTTCCGCGTAATGCAGTTCTTCATCAAACCTGTGATTCAAGAACAATTTAAATTTGAACAAAGGACCCGCTGAATTGATACGTATTCTCGAAAAAAGAAAATCCACTGCCAATTTTTTTGATTCAATAGGAATATCAGTAGGAAATTCAAAATTAATATCTCTCAATTCCGTAAATCCTAAGTACTGACAAACAGTAAAATCTAGTTGATCATTTATCAAAAAAGGAGAAATTTGCAACTCTAGTTTTCTTGTGTGCATTATATCGTCGTCGTCAAAAAATTGGATATATTCTGCTCTCCGTGCTTGGGCAATATCAAGACCATAATTTCTGGTTCCTGAAAGTCCTTTTTTATAGTTTTTAGTCTTTAAATAATAAGAAAATCGAGAGTCTTTTTGAATATATTCTTCAACAATTTCGGCTGTGTTGTCTATGGAATAATCATCTACAATAATACATTCCCAGTTAACATAGGTTTGAGCTATTATAGAGTCTAAGGTTTCTTCTATTAGATGAGCACGATTAAATGTAGCAAGAAGTATTGCGATCTTTGGGTTTTGTCTCATTTAATTTAAATAAAGCGAAAAATTAACTTCAGAGTTTCTTTTCTACTAAAGTTTTTCTGAAAAAATATTTTAGGATGATTTAATAAAATCCATAGTAATAATTGCAAATCCAGTTTTGCTGTTGTTGATTTTAAATTTTGCCGTAATAAAAAGTATAATTTATCTGTACTTTCTGCATCCATATTTTCTGAAATCCTTAATTTAAACTTTTTCACATCAGCAAGAATTGTTCGATTGTTCGCTTTAAAAAATTTAAAGATTTCATTCCTTGGTGAATTGGTTAAAAAGAAAGTAGTTTCCGGCTGCCAATGGAGAAGTAATTGAAGTTTTTTAAAAACCTCATTTCCTTTCACATTTAAATTGATCAAACCATGCTCATTTTGTAGAGTGTTGGATGTTAAACTTTGCTCATGTATTCTGTATTCATATAAGTTTTCATCCAAATGAAAAAATTTAAAATTTACAGCAGCGCGTATCCAGAAATCGTAATCTTCAATTGTATGTAAATTCTCATCATAACCCTTTAATTTCTGAAATACATTTTTATTATAAATGAAGGCTGAACCTACAGTATTCCCGAAAATAAGGTGAGAAATTGGTCCAGTTTTATGCTCTCTTTTCAATGTACCACTTTCATAAATTATATCATAATTGCAGTAAGCAATATCTACTTTCTTTTCTACTATTGCATTTAAAATTTTTTCTAAGAAAAAGGGCTTAAGCCGATTATCATCAGAAGTCCACAATAAAAAATTACCTTTTGCCAATTTATGCCCTATATTCAAGCTTGCTGGTAACTTCAAATTCAAAGAATTTTTTATAATTCTGATACGGTCGTCTAACCTTTCATATTTTTCGGCAATCTTTATTGATGAGTCGGTAGAACAATCGTCAATAATAAGAAATTCAAAATTTCCATAGGTCTGACTCAAGCAACTTACAATGGCTTCTTCTAAAAATTTTTCTCCATTAAATACAGGAAGAATTATAGAAATATTTGGAGAATTATCCATCAATCAAAGCATTCATTATTTTATTGAATTCATTCATGTAATTTTCTGGTGTATAGCGGTTAATTATTTCCTTATTTTTCATTCCTTCCTTTTTCCTCAAATTCTTAGATGCAATTAAGGTTGCTAAACCTTTTTTCAGTTCAATAATATTATTCTCTATTAAAAAAGGCGAATTATCAAGTAAAGCGACACAACCGGGATGTCTAGATGCAATAATCGGCAATTCGTACAACATATATTCCATTACTACATTCGGTGTACCTTCAATTTCTGAAACTAACACACCTATGTCCATTATAGAAAGAATTTCCTCCACCGGCTTTCCAGATAAAACAAGAACCTTACTTTGTAATTTTTGGCTATTAATTCTTTTCAAAATTCTCTCATATTTTTCAAGAGTAACCGGATTCGCATCCTTGTACCCAAGAAAAATTAAATTAATGTTTGGAAAATTTTCGGTTAATTCAAGAAATGCCTGCAACAATAATTCGTGTTTCTTATCTGGGCGATAATGGGATACCATTCCTATCACAACGGAATCCTGAGTGATATGATATTTTTGCCGTGTTTCTTCCCTAGAAAAATATTTATATTTCATTGTAAGAAATTGAGGCAGAACAAAGGCTCTTTTGTCCTCTAACTTATGCGCTTCGCGAAAAAGCTCAATACCGTTTGGAGCATTCGCTATAACACCGGGGGTATATTTTGCCGCCAATTTCTCAAAAACATCGTCTTTAAACACATCCAGACCCAATTGATGCCAAAAAGTAAATTTAGCCGTGGGAAGTAATTTATATAAATAAAAAGCTATCTTACTAGGAAAATTTAGAAAGGGAAAAATTAAATCTATTTTATATGGAAGTAAGCCCTTTCTCATTCTTAATAAATATTTTGAGGACCACACCAAACGCTTGAGATTTTTGAAACTAAACTCTTGTCTTAAAACAATATAGGGTTCACCGAAGTGGAAAATATCTTGGATATGACATTTTTCTGCAAATTCTTTAAACTCATCAGACATTTTCTCTGAATGAGTCAACAACAGATAAACATTACAAGAATATTTCTCCACTAATATTCTCCCCAGCCCTAATCCTTGTCTCTCCGCCCCACCAAGAACACCAGCATGTAGAATCAACAAGATATTTTTATTTTTAAAATCCATTTTTTTAAATTATTGCCACTGTTCTATAGCTTTTTGTGTTTAGTATGTTAAATTTAGCAAGAGTTTCAAGGTTATAATTCTGATACAATTATAAACATAGTTTAGCTAAAAGCATCATTTATTATAAGGAGACAACATTGATTCTAAAATTTATCGTAGCCTATGCATCTAAATTATTTAGTTCTAGCCCACAACAGTCCCGAACAGTTATGGCGACTAATTGTACGACTGCATGGGTCAGAGGTATATTTTTATATCCATATCGATAGGAAATCTGATCAACTACCTTTTGAAGAATTACTTAGCACTTATCAAAATGTAAAATTTGTTCATCAAAGAGAAAATGTAATTTGGGGAGATGTTAGTATGGTCACAGCTACCATAGAGCTCATGAAGCAGGTATCCAAAGATAAAAAAAATGGATACTGCATTCTTTTGAGCGCACAGGATTATCCCATTGTGAGCAACCAGAACATTAATATTTTTTTTAAAAAAAATTATGGAAAATGTTTTATAAGTACATTTAAAATACCACATCCCAAATGGGAAAATGGTGGATTATTACGCTTGAATAAGTATAAAATAAATAAATCTTCAGAGCGTAAACACTTTTTGATTCTGCCTTCCATATATCACAGGGAATTTTATACTGTTGCAACACTTGGGAAACTCAATTTTCTAAGAAAATCTGGTAGATGGACTGAATTTTTCAGAATTTTTAAAAACAGGAAATTCCCATCAATACTTGAACCTTTCGGAGGGGGGCAATGGTGGGCTTTACCTACTGCGGTGGTTAACAAAATCTTAAATTTTCATGATACACATACTGATTTTTTAGAATATCACAAATACACTTTGGTACCTGATGAAATCTTTTTCCATAGTATCCTAATGTACTTGAAGAATAACGAAGATTTTCAAATAGAAAGATCTGTTACTTATGTCAACTGGGAAAGACCTTCTGGTCCATTACCAGTCACTTTTAAGCTAGAAGATTTCGGGGAATTACAGGAAGCTTCTAGGTCACACCTATTTGCCAGAAAATTTGATCTTAATTGGGATGAGGAAATTTTAAATGAAATAGATAAACAATTACTTACATAACCACTAATGTTCTTTCCTTTTGGACCATTCAAGAAAGAACTCTCCTTTCTGAAAAAGATAAGCGGCATTTAGAGCCGCCAAAAACCATAAATGAGAGGTATTTCCAAAATTTTCTACGACAATTTTTTGAATTTCCTTTTTAAATTTATTCTTTTCTCGATTTTTCGAAAGGGAAAAAGAAAGATTCATCAGATTTCTAACCAATTCCTTTCTAACTGTTTCTGATATATATCCATCAATCTCGATAAACGTAAGATATGATAAATGAATTAATCGTTTTGTTCTTAATTCTTGCGAAGCTGTCATGGAATCAGAATGGATTCTCCGGTATGTCAAAACCTTTTCCAGAAATATTCCATTATTAGTCAAAAGCAGCATCTTGCAGAAATAATTATAATCTTGCCAGAACATTATTGTTTCATTGAAAGAAATTTTTTCAGCTATTGATCTGCGAATAATTATATCACAGGTATACCACAGAATTGTTCTTAAAATAAAATTTTCTGCAGAAATTCCATGTTCTCTAATTTTGTATTTAACCTGATTGACTGTACCATTATTGAAATTAGCCATTTGCGCAACCACAAAATCTTTATGGGAATTTTCTATGGCCATTACTTTTGTACCGATGTGATCAGTGGTCATTAAATCATCACTATCAAACCAATTCACATAAGCTCCTTTACTCATTTCGAGCCCATAATTCCGACAAGCATTTGCTCCTTTAGGTCTATTTGTTGGGCGAAGATAGTATCTAAATCTTTTGTCTCTTTTGCAGTACCTCTCTAAAAGCTCCTTAGTGGTGTCCGTAGAACCATCATCTACCACTATACATTCCCAGTTAGCATAAGTCTGCGCCAAAACAGAATCCAAAGTCTCACCAATTAAATGAGCACGATTATAGGTGGGAATTATTATAGAAACTAAATCCAAAAGAATATACTTTGAAATTGTTATAAAGGTAAACTTTCTAAATGGAAGGGGGTAACATCAAACTTTTGTGCTTTGGATAGAACAACATATCGATCGATATAACGAGAATCACTTTTGAGCATAAGCTTCCATTCTTTTGCTATTTCCTCTTCGTGAGGACGGTTGACATCATCTAGATAGATGGAACAATCTTCAGGCAACTTTTTTTGTAGAAATGGAATAGCTGAATATCTAGCATAAGGCGTGCTTCCACCAAAAGGGCCATCAACAAGAACAAGATCAATATAAGTCAAAGATTGAAATTCCTCTTGCAAAATGTTTTTACAATACCATATCTTTTGCTCCTTGTAGGAAAGATCAGCCGTCACTTCTTCCAAAGGTGCATAAACAATTTTTACATAATTTTCAAGTTGATACAGCTCCAAATGCCTCCGTATTTCTTTCGCCCATTTTTCATCCGATTCCACCGAAAAAAAAACGGCATCAATTTCCAGCACCTTAAGTAATTTTGCAATATAAAAAGTCGACGCTCCGGCACCAAATTCAACGATTCCTTTCCTTTGATTAATACTAATGTCATTTAGAACATGTAAAATCGTGTTTGGAGAAATGGCCCATGCTGAAAATGGAATAAAACTATCCTCACTAAAAAGCTGTGAAAGTTGACTGTAATTAAAATGAGTTTGCTGATTTTTTCGTTGTTGATCTTTAATCAAATTTACTCTTGCATCAACAAATCGTTTTATTTCCTTTTTTAATTTCCTAATCATTACTATAATATTTGGAATAAAATTCAGCTTCAAATTTTCGAAGAGCCATTGATACTTTTTCAGATTCAAACAAACCTTCAATACCACTACCTTGATTAGTTATTATATTACAAAAATTAAATTCAGATTCAATATCGTGCTTAATTCCTATTTTTTCATTCATTTCTTTTTGCAAATTCTCTAGCTTAATTACCTGAACACGTTCTTCTTCTATATCTTTTAATTCATTTTCAATATACGTGTTTACATAATTCCAGTACCACGTACACTTTTCTAAACGGGAGTAACTTTCCCACATTTTAGAAGACATTGCCCCAATTTTATCTCCCTGTAATCTATATTTCCCGAAAATATTCTTTTCTCCTTTAATATCATTTTCAGTATACCAGCCTCTAGGCAAAAATGATTGAACGCAATCATGCGGATTGCGCATTAGATGTATAAAAGAAGAGTTTGGAAAATAATCAGATAGGAATTCAACCAAATTCCACATCCTGTGATCGGAATGTACAACTACCTGCCCTTTCTTTCCGTCCCATTTTTTTTTTCGAAATATTCTTTTTAATTCAGAGAAAATTTCATCTTTGGAATCAGGATTTTCAGCCAGTTTTGTGCTTAATCCAATCAACTCTGGAATCACTTCATGAAATGCTATAAACCGAGGGTTTTGATTGAACATTTTTGTAATACTTGTAGATCCACATCTTCCAGTGCTTAAAACAAATATAATTTTCTCTCTTCTTTTTCTTCTATATGAGGGTTTAAAGAAAAAAGTGATTTTTTTCTTTAAACGATATAAAAAAGATTCAAAACTTTTTATAGCCATTCAAAATTTGTATAAAATCCTCTTTTACTAGGAGCCGGCAATTTTCCGGAACCATAAAAATCACCATTTTCTACTGTAAGCCTTCCAACATCCTTTAAATTTTCGATCATTATATTCGCTTCTAGCATGCCGGTATTATAAGTATAGATGCCAGTACTCAGGGGCCATTTATGTATAACTAATAAACCTTCTCCACAATTAGGAGAGTATTTTTTATTTACAACATCACTTCTACAGGCAAAAAGAAAATTCTCATGATAATCATAAAAAGCAATAGAAAGAACTGTATTACTTCCTCCGGGATTTTTATACCCCATTTTAATCCTTACTTCCTGTCCTACTACGACAACATTTGCCGGTACATTATCTTTACCAAGAAATTCTACCTTACAAATACCTTTTTGCTTATCTAAATCATAGAAATTTATTTCCTTCAAATAGTGATTTTTATTATTAAGATAAAAGCCAATAGAATCCCTAACACCACCCCTGAATACAGTTTGGCCATCCTCAAGTACTATTCCACATGAACATAAGCTACTAACACTCGCCATATTATGACTTACAAACAAAACTGTTCTCCCTTCGCCAGCAGAAAGATCCTGCATCTTCCCTATGGCTTTTTTCTGGAACTCGGCATCGCCCACTGCCAATACCTCATCTACCACTAATATTTCAGGCTCCAGATGTGCGGCTACGGCAAAACCTAGCCGAACAGTCATCCCGCTGCTATAGCGTTTAACTGGGGTGTCAATGTACCTTTCACAACCAGAAAAAGCAATGATTTCATCTAATTTACTTTTGATTTCTGCTTTAGTCATTCCCAACACCGCGCCATTCATAAAAATGTTTTCCCTGCCGGTAAGTTCGCCATGAAAACCTGTTCCTACTTCTAAAAGGGAAGCAATGCGCCCTTTAGTTTTTATACTTCCGGTGGTTGGCCCAGTCACACGGGATAAAATTTTTAACAAAGTAGATTTTCCCGCACCATTTTTGCCAATTATACCTAAAACCTCCCCTTGTTTTACTTCAAAATTGATGTCCCGCAAAGCCCAGACATAATCTTCTGTAGCTTTGGCGGAACTGTCATTTGACGCACCTACCTTTAAATAAGGATCTTCCTTCCCCCTCACCTGGTGCCACCACCGGTTAAGATCATGGCTTAAAGTACCTGTACCTACAGTGCCAAGGCGGTATTGTTTGGATATATTTTCAGCTTTTAATATAACGCTCATTGGATAATATCAATTTTATTAGAACTTAGAAAAATACTCTATAGCTGAATCTACTTTTCTATAAAAAAATTGCTCCATTGGGTTTTAGATAACTGCGCCTTTAATTCCTTATAGTTTATTAACAAGTTAGAAACCTTCTCCGGATTCTGCTTTTTGTTAGGAACCTCTTCTACTATGAATGAAACTTCTAAAAACCCGAAAATTCTAGAAAGAACTTCTTCTTTGTTCTCCTGCAAATCTTCATAGGCTACTTCAATAAAATTATGATCTCGAAATCTTTCCCTTGTATTTATTTCATATTTCTGCGTCCTCTCAAATACTTTTTGACATTCTTTATAATCTAAAGAAACTTTTTTATCGTCGATCGACAATCTGTCGGGTTTATGAATACTCTCAGTCCACTTTTTTGTTTTTTCTCCAATTTTTTCAGATAAATATGATCGCAAATAGTTTCTTCGTACCAAATGTATGATCCTTATATCTTTATCTGCTTCAATAAGATCCCAAACAGCCTGATCTTGATCATAAGGATGATTATAGAATAATTTGAATCCAACCTGCTCAATTTTCTTTGGCTTTTTATAAAAAAAATCATTCCAGATTCGAACGCAGCTTTTTCCTTTCAACTGTTTAAAAAGCTCACCTTCACAGATTATATTAGGATGATATCTTAAAAGAGTCATTAACCATGTGGAACCGGTCCTTGATCTACTTATGACAACATATTTCTCATAGTTTTTATTACCATACATTTCATAATTTAAAGACGTTTTTGTTTTTAAAATCCAAGAATATCTTTTTTTTAAAAATCTAATAATCTGATCCATAATTACCACAACTAAATTACACCGTATCAATAAACGTCTTCTCTGTCCTGTTAAAAATAACCAATCCTACCAGAAACAAAACTATTGAAATTAAAAACGTAACCCCGAAACTAGTCCAGGAGAAAACCCCAGTATCCAGGAGCATATATCTAAATCCTTCGATGATATAAGTCAGCGGGTTGTACTCCACTACCCATCCATAATCCCCCAGCTGCATTACAGCCTCACTTAACGGATATGGAACTGCCGAGATGTATATCAGCAGAGAGGTTGCGAAACCTACCAACACCGTCAAATCCCGGTACTTTGTTGTAAAGGCAGATATGATCATCCCCAGCCCAAGTCCCATTAAAGCCATCATCAATAAATAAACTGGAAAAAGTACGATATTAGCATTGGGGGAGATTTCAAAACCACGAAACAGGGTAAAATAACCATAGAACCCAATAAAGATCAACAATTGAATTCCCAGTTTCAATAAATTGGAAATGGTGGTACTCAGCGGCATGATCACGCGGGGGAAATATACTTTTCCGAACAAACCTGCATTTCCCCTAAAGGTATTGGAAGTCCCGGTAAGACACTGACTAAAATAATTCCAGGCCGTGATGCCTGCGAGGTTAAACAGGAAAGGGGGAACAGTTCCGGTAGGGATATTTGCAATATTATTGAAAACCAAAGTGAAAATAACCGAGGTAAAAAGCGGCTGAATGAAATACCATAACGGTCCCAAAATAGTCTGTTTATAAACAGTGACTATATCCCGCTTCACAAACAGTACCAGCAAATCCCGGTAGCGCCAGATCTCCTTAAAATTTAGGTCGATCAGCTTTCGTTTAGGGGTAATCTCGTAGAGCCAGTCTTCGTTTGTTTCGCTCACGCTCAACAGTTTATAATTTGGGATTTAAAAGTGCGAAGGTAAGGGATTTTTTCTATTTGTTGTCTGGTGTTTATGGTTTGTTGTTATCGCTTCTCTCAGTTCTAAGTTTTCGGTTTTCGGTTGTGGGTTGTCGGTCCCGTGTTGCAAGTGAAATGTTATTTGTTTGTATTTTTTTATCGTGAAGTGTCATTGCAAAACATCCTTGTGATAACATTATTGTGAGGGAGCCCTCTGGACGAATGACGCAATCTGCTGTGGCAAGTTACGATCATGTTAGGGGACTAGCCAACAACAGATTGCCACACCCCTGCGGAATTCGCAATGACAGGTCACATTGCTGTTTCAGTTAATAAAAAGCTCTCCAATTGGATTATACTTAAAAATTGCGTTATTCCATATCATTAGAAAACCCTGAACAATAAACAAAAAACTACAAACAATCTAAATGAAACAAAACTTCACCAAACTCTGGTGCGCCAGCTACGGCTCAAACTTAATTGACGAAAGGTTCTCCTGCTATATCAGCGGAGGAACTCCAAGAGGTGCCCACCGCACGTATGTAGGTTGTACCGATACCTCTGCTCCTATTGCCAGTAAGCCGATAGGAATAAATGCAGAATTTTATTTCGCGAAGGTATCCAGGACCTGGAGCGGCGGCGGAGCTGCATTTATAAAACCTAAAATTGACAAGCGTTTCACCACTCTCGGCCGAATGCACCTCATCAGCGTAGAACAATTCATCGAACTCGTAAAACAGGAAGTAAAACATGAAGGAGATCTGCCTATTAATTTTGAGCAGGCAATTACAGTCGGTGTACTGGACCTTTTAAAGGAAACCTGGTACAGTAAATTGATGTTTTTGGGAACTAACGAAGGTTATCCCATTTTCACGTTTACAAATATGGATTTTCTTGCTGATGAAATAAATTCACCCAATGAACATTACCTCAAGATCATCATTGAAGGATTAAAGGAAACGTATAATCTTTCTGCTGCAGAAATTCAAGAATACCTGAGTGTCAAAAAGGGTATTTTAGGAACTGAAATTGAAAAGCAATTGCCGGAGTTGATTGGGAGGGAGTGGTAAGCCGCTTTTTTCAGGTGTTTTAGTGTGGATATTTGGGATATGGGTTCTGAACTGTGGGTTGTGAGTTGTGAGTTGTGACCATCAAGATTTCCATTTCGTTTCTACGTACTGCCTGAAAGAAAACAGCTTTCCTCCTAAAAATTCATAATTACTCCTTAATTCTTTTAATTCTGGAAAGCCATATAAAGTATCCAGCATTTCTAACTGGGACAGACATTCTAATAGCGAAGCATGTGCATATGTGAGAAATTTTAAAAAATCCTGTTTATATATTCTTCTTCCATAGCCTTCCACTATATTGTCCTTGATGCTTTTCGAAGATCTTCTCAGCTGACTTCCCTGCTCGTATAATTCGAATTTGGGTAGTTTTAATGAAACCCTATGTACATCTATGGCATATTTAAAAGCTAAATTATACACATCAAGATCTTTATAACTCTTCATTGGTTGCGAATTAAAATTTCTTAATGAAAGTAAGAAATGGAATTCAGAATGTAGGGAATATAAAACTAAAGATTAAGCCAACATAAAATATCACCAATCAAGAAACTCACGACTCACAACGCACAACTAACAACCGTATATCTTTACTCAAAATTCCGCTTCATCTCCCTCCACCATTTCTTAAGCCCTTTGGTGGGGGTTTTTTCATGATAGCCCGTGCCGTAGCGGCCATAGGAATAGCCGTAACCATAACCGTAACCATAACCGTAGCCATAACCGTACTTGGCATGATGTACGAAGTGGTTTAAAACAAAACTGATGTTCTTGATCTCTCCCTTGGCATATTTTTCATTGATCACGTCCAGCATTCCGCGTTTAGTATAATCCTGTCGTATCAAGTACAGCGTCGCATCTGCATACTTTACAAGGTTGAGCGCATCTGCCACCACCCCTACCGGCGGAGTATCCATAACAATATAATCGTACTTTTCCTTAAGTTCCTCCATGAGGGCCTCCATCTGTTCATTCATCAGCAATTCGGAAGGGTTTGGCGGGATAGGGCCTGCGGTAATTACATCTAAATGCGGAACCATGCTCGTCTGAATAATATTCTCCAAAGGTTCCTGCCCAATAAGATAGTTGGTCATTCCAACATCATTGTTGATCTTGAAATCATCAAAGATCTTTGGCTTTCGTAAATCGGCACCAATCAGCACTGTTTTCTTTTCACTCAGGGCAAAAACCGTTGCCAGGTTCATGGCGCAGAAGGTTTTTCCTTCTCCCGAAACAGAGGATGTGATCAATAAAGTTTTTGATCCCGTGACGCCCTGCTTCTTGTACATAAACTGCAGACTCGATCTTAACCCCCGGAAACCTTCAGCAATAGCTGATTTTGGCTTATTGAAAACCGCCAGATTTGTATCGAGCCGGCTCTTCCCTATCATTCCGAGAATCGGAATTGGTGATAGTCGTGTCACTTCCTGAGCGTTGTGAACATTGGTATTTAGAAATACCAATAGGAATACGAATGTCAGCGGAATCACGCCGCCCACCATCAAAGCCATTACATAATTTAGCTGGGTATTAGGCCCAATCTGCCCGCCACCGGTATCCTTTGCCGTGTCGATCACCATCACGTCGCTTACATTCGCCGCTTTTATGAGTCCGGCTTCGCTTCGCTTTTCAAGGAACATGTTATAAGTCTTCTCGCTCAAAGAATATTTTCTCTGAATCTTCAGCAGATCCTGCTCCTCCTGCGGAAGTTTACTAATCTCATTTTCGGCTATACTAATGTCCCGTCTTATATCCTGCAACTCCTTCCGAAGTAAATCTTTCGAAGAAGTCATATTTTCGAGCAGTATGGATTTTACCGCATTGATCTGCCGGTCGATATCAGCGAAAACTGGGGAATTTTCCTGAAGGGAATACTGGTATTTTTTACGTTCTTCAGCAAGAGAAATGATTCTTCCCACTCCGCTAACAATGCTTCCTTCATTAATTCCCGCTACAGAAGGCGCGGGGACGTTGGAATAATCTGTTCTGGTTTGCAGATAGTCCTGCAGGGTTTCATAATAAGCAAGCTGCCTGGAGATTTCCTCGCGCCTAACGTCCAGAGTTACGAGTTTGCTGTTAAGCTGGCTGCTTTCCGCGGAAATGTCAATAATGGCATTTTTATTTCTGAAGTTATTCAGCTCATCTTCTACACTCTGCAGCTCCATTGATTTCACCGCCAGGCTGCTGTCAATAAAACGAATGGTTTTGGTGGCAAAAAGGTTCTTTCGCTCCAGCATATTTTCGCTAAGAACTCTCACCGAACCATTGAGATAATCCACAATTTCCGCTTTATTATCTCCTGTGAGCGCAAGATTTATGACCGAAGCTCCCCTCGATTGCGTATTTACCGAAATATTCTTAAACCTGCCCACAACCCCATCAAAGTTCTTGAACTGCACATAAAATGGTTTCCCAATGACCGGTTCATGACTCGTTGGCTCCAGCACACCACTGAAAAATGGCAAATTGAAGGGTTCATTCAGCTGGAATTCCCTGCTAAAATCCCCTTCTTCCACAACCACACTTCCTCTTTCCTTGGTATCGTAATTCATAACACCCACACTTCCACCACTAAAATTTGTAGAAAGCCTGAAGGTGGTAGGATCTGTAAAGGTGATGATAAAGGTTTTCCCCAGTGCCTGGTAGGCAGAGGTATCTGCCACTACTTTAAAAGGAGTTTTTCCGTAGGCATTCACGCGCTGGTATTCCCCGTCTTCCTGGTAGCCAATATAATACTGCAACCGCTCAACCACCTCTTCATTGTGGCTTCGGGACTGCAAAATGGTAATTGCCGTGTTTACCTTATCTGATGTTCCTCCCCAGTTAAAAGTAAGGCTAGTATTACTCGTAAAAAAGGGGTTTTGATCGTCTTTTATAGAGATCATATTTCCCAACCGGTACACCGGCAACTTTCGTACATTGTTGTAATACGCAACCGCCAAACTAATCCCTACGGAAAGTATGATGAGTTGCCAGTAACTAAAGACCTTTAGAACAAACCCTTTAAAATCAAAAGTAGAACCTACATCTGATATGTGATCGCTTTCATGTTCCATCTGCTATCGGGTAATTAAAAGAATTGCTGAAGACACAAACGCCAGCACCGTTGTAATTGTCCTGAAGGTTTCCAGCCCAGTTGTTCCCAGTCCAAGTGCTTTTTGCGGCAATGGATTTACAATAATTAGATCATTCGGCTGAATGTAATAATAGGGAGAATCCACCGCATCTATGCTGGTAAGGTCAATGTGGTGGCGTTTTTGTCCGCCGGGATATTGCCTTAGAATGATCACATCTGTACGATCGCCATAATCAGTTATATCGCCTGCATTGGCAATGGCTTCCATGATCGTCACTTGTTCTTTATAGATCACCTGGCTTCCCGAACCTATTTCTCCAATGGTAGTATAGCGGATTCCGGCAAGTTTTACAGTAACAAAAATATTAGCTTCTTCAGTAAAATAATTCTCCAGCAGCGCATCTTCAATTTTTTCGCGCACCTCTTCCACTGTATATCCAAGCACGTTGACCTCTCCTAAAGTAGGCACCCGAATATTTCCATGAGCATCTACCAAAAAGCCGTCGTAATACATCCTTTCTTCCCCTGTGGCATTTGGATTTTCTTCCCCAATTGGATTGAACATTCCCACCAGTTCCTGGTCCAGCGCTTTCACTCTGATACTCAGCAGGTCATTGGTTTGAATACGGTATGGCTTCTGAATACGTTCTACACTAATAAGACTGTCTACGGCAGTTTCGCTCTCCTGAAGGTACTTCAGGCGCTTTGTAGGCACACAGGATGAAACGCAAATCAAAACAAGTATTACAAAAAGAGGTTTTATGTTCATTTCCAGGGGACCACACTATGAATGAGACAAATATAGGCCATGTGGCTTAATAACAAAACATTTAGAGAATTATTGTCTCCTGTTAAGGGTATGTTATCCTCTTCCCGGCACATCTTTTCCCGATTTCCCCCAACCCTAAAGGGAGTCGGGAAAAGCAGTAGAATCTATTTTATGTATCTTCTTCTTTAATATTTGAAGTACATCTCTCAAGTTGCTCAAAATTTCATCATTGCCAAACCTTATTATTTCTAATCCCTGGAATTTTAGCAGTTCACTCCGTTCTTCATCCTTTTGTTGTCGTTCCGCGAATTCATGATAACCTCCGTCCACTTCTATAATAAGCTGCAATCTGTGGGAATAAAAATCCACAATAAATTGTTGTATAGGATGCTGTCTCCTGAACTTAAATTGCCGAAACTCTCCTACAATTAGTTTTTCCCATAGGAGAATTTCAGCTTCCGTCATATTCCCCCTCAGTCTTTTTGCTCTACCAAAATGATCAGAAGGAGCACCTTTCCACATGCTTTCATCATAATATGGATTCTTTTTCTTCATATTACTTAAACTTACAAAGGAAAATACAATTTCCTCCCTTTAGGGCCGGGGAAAAGAAATTGGATTTTCTTATTGACTTCTACATATCTTCTAACGATCCGATACATCAAAAGTATGTCTCAGTTCTCTCTTCCCAATTTCCCTCAGCCCTAAAGGAGTCGGGAAAAGTAGGTAATTGATCCTTTGCTCCATTACAGGTCACTTCATCGCACCATCACTTCTTCACTTCTTCACTTCTTCACTCAAAAAAAACATTCCTTCTTATTTGATTATCAAAAAAGCTACTTTTGCAAAAAGATCTATTGCGTGAATTACTTATCAGTTGAAAATATAGCCAAAGCATATGGCGAGCGGGAATTGTTCTCAAATATCTCCTTCGGAATTAATGAAGGTCAAAAAGTGGGCTTTGTTGCCAAAAACGGAACAGGAAAAACTTCCCTTCTGAATATCCTTTCCGGAGCCGATTCGCCGGACGAGGGAAACGTGGTGTACCGAAAAGATATTACCACTGCTTTTCTTCCGCAGGAACCAAATCTGGATCCCAAATTAACGGTAGAACAAACTATTTTTGCTTCAGACAATGAGATCCTGAAAGTAATTGAACGTTATGAAAAGGCACTTTTAAATCCTGAAGATGCCGAAGCTTACCAGAAAGCATTTGAGCAGATGGAGGTTCACCAGGCCTGGGATTTTGAGACCACTTATAAGCAAATCCTTTTTAAACTGAAACTGGAAGATCTTGATAAAAAGGTAGCCGAACTTAGTGGCGGACAAAAAAAGCGGCTTGCCCTCGCCTCCATGATCCTTAACAAGCCCAACCTTATCATAATGGATGAGCCCACCAACCACCTTGATCTCGATATGATTGAATGGCTGGAAGAATTCTTCAGAAAGGAGAATTTCACCATTTTCATGGTCACGCATGACCGGTATTTCCTGGAACGCGTATGTAATGAAATTGTGGAGCTGGAAGATGGTAACCTCTACACTTACAAAGGAAATTATTCCTATTACCTCGACAAAAAGGAGGAGCGGATTTCCCTGGAGCAAACCAATACCGATAAGGCAAAGCAGCTTTTTAAAAAAGAGCTGGACTGGATGCGCCGGCAGCCCAAGGCAAGAACCACAAAATCCAAATCGAGGATTGAGGATTTTCACGAGATAAAAGATCGCGCCAGCAAACGCCGAAACGATCACCAGGTACAGCTGGAGATCAATATGGAGCGCATGGGGAACAAAATTGTAGAAATGCACAACATCTCCAAGAGTTTTGAAGACAAGCAACTGCTGAAAAAATTTGATTACAATTTCCAGCCGAGCGACAGGCTTGGGATCATTGGAAAAAATGGTACCGGAAAATCCACTTTTCTGAACATTCTCACCGGTAGCATTCCGCCAGATTCCGGAAAAATTGTGATCGGGGAAACGGTAAAATTTGGATACTACACCCAGCGCGGAATTGAAATAAAGCAGGGCCAGAAGGTGATTGATGTCATTAGGGAGTTTGGAGATTACATTCCGCTGAAAAAAGGGCGGCAAATTTCTGCCCAACAGCTGCTGGAAAGATTTCTTTTCGACCGCAAGAAACAATACGATTTTGTTGAAAAACTGAGCGGTGGGGAGCGAAAGCGACTTTACCTGTGCACTGTCTTAATTCAGAATCCTAATTTTCTCATCCTCGATGAGCCTACGAATGACCTCGATATAGTTACCCTGAATGTACTTGAAAACTTTCTCCTGGATTTCCCCGGAAATTTACTGGTGGTTTCTCACGACAGGTATTTTATGGATAAGATCGTAGATCACCTTTTTGTGTTCCGAGGAAATGCTGAAGTAGAAGACTTCCCCGGAAACTATACTGACTATAGAGAATATGAAGCCAGTACAGTTCCGGAAATTGTGCAAAAAGCCGATACTCCTACAGAAAAGAAAGACCTGAAAAAAGAAGCGAAAACTTCTCCCGGATTAAATTATAACGAGCAGAAAGAGTACAACAGGCTGGAAAAAGAGATCCATAACCTGGAGAAGAAAAAAGAGGAAATTCAGCAGAAATTCCTGCAGGAACTCAGCGGCGAAGAGATTGATAAAACGTCATTAGAATTGCAATCGGTCATTGATGAGATCGATGAAAAGACTGAAAGGTGGTTCGAACTTGGCGCAAAGGCAGAATAAATTTAGCTGAAACTCCAAAAATGGCATTCTCGGGAGTAATTCTGAAATGACTATATTCAGAATCCTGTTTTTCTGCAATTCAAACTTTAAATTGTGTATCGATTTTTCAGTTTCATAAGATTTCTTTACAGATCCAAAAATCAGCATGGAGTGCATTCTCCCTTTGTTTTTGGTCTTGTTACCAGATGCTTCTACGATAAAAAGCCTCATGCAGCTTACGAAGTCATTGAGAACTACCGCAAAAAAATGTTACAAAACCGAAACAGCATCAATATCACCGATTTTGGCGCTGGAAGCAAAGTTTTTTCTTCAGATGAGCGAAAAATAGCAGCAATTGCGTGGAATTCGGGCATTACTCCAAAGCGCGGACGCCTCATGAACCGGCTGGTGCGCTATTTAAATATCAAAAATGCGCTGGAATTGGGCACTTCTGTGGGAATTGGCAGTGTTTCTATGGTGGCAGGAAATGACGTAAAGCTCACCACCATTGAGGGCTGTCCTGAAACTGCTAAAGTGGCAGAGAAAGGTTTTAAACAATTTGAACTAGACAATATAAACCTGAAAGTCGGGAAATTTGAACCCGTTTTAGAGGAAATCACCAAAAATGCTGATAAAAATCCCCTTTTTGACATGGTTTTTATAGATGGCAATCACCAAAAAGAGGCCACACTCGCATATTTTGAAAAGCTATTGCCAGTGCTACATAATGATTCTGTTGTGATTTTCGATGATATCCACTGGTCCCGCGGAATGGAAGAAGCCTGGTCTGCCATCATAGAACACCCAAAAGTAAGCGTAACCATAGATACCTTTTTCCAGGGATTCGTTTTCTTCCGGAAAGAGCAGCGAAAAGAGCATTTTGTGATTAGAGTGTAATGAATTGGCGATGTGAGGGAGTGATGGTGTGATTATTATAATGTTGAGCAGTGTGTAAAATTCTAAATTCATTCTCTTTTTCAGAAGTTGTAACAAATCCTTTTAAATTGCGTCTTACATATTGATCGTAAACCTGAATAATATTTATGAGCAGCGTTATAAAAATCCGCAACATCACCCGTGATTTTCACCTGGGGCAGGAAATCGTAAAGGTTTTAAAAGGCATTGATATTGATATTGACAAAGGCGAATATGTAGCTTTTATGGGACCTTCTGGTTCAGGGAAGTCTACGCTTATGAACCTGATGGGTTGCCTGGACACGCCAACATCCGGTGAATATATTCTCAACGGAAAAGACGTGAGTAAAATGAGTGACGATGAACTGGCTGAAGTCCGAAATAAGGAAATAGGCTTTGTTTTTCAAACCTTTAACCTGCTGCCTAGAACCACAGCTTTAGACAACGTTGCCTTACCAATGGTGTATGCCGGCGCCACGAAAAGCGAGCGAAAAGCCCGGGCCGAAAAGGTACTTACAGATGTAGGTCTTGCCGACCGAATGGATCACAAACCAAATCAGCTTTCTGGAGGACAGCGCCAAAGGGTGGCTGTAGGACGAGCATTGGTAAATCATCCTTCCATTATCCTTGCAGATGAACCTACCGGAAATCTGGATTCCAAAACCTCTGTAGAGATCATGAATCTTTTTGACGACATTCATGCCGCAGGAAATACGGTGATCCTGGTTACGCACGAAGAAGATATTGCCGAACACGCGCACAGGATCATCAGGCTTCGCGATGGGATCGTGGAAAGCGACGAAAGAAAAAAAATGACTGCATTAGACAGCTAGTAAATTCTCATTCAATTGGATTTTCTTGACAATGATTTTCTTTTATACCTGGGATTAATCATCCTTTTCCTGGGATTTTTCCTTTGGAACCGTGCCCGTACGAAAAAGAACCGGGAGCGCAAGAACAGGAGTTTCAGAAAGCGTTATGAACATCGAAAACAGGACAAGGATCACAAAAGTTAATCAACTGAATTATAATAACTTAATTATATTCAGAAATAGGATTTTCTGAGGAGTTTTATTATTTTTATAGAAACTCTTTTGTGAAATGACTGATTTTCTTACCAATGAATTTCTTCTATACCTGGGCTTCATCTGCCTATGTTTTTCGTTTGCATTCTGGATTAGAAGCCGCAGAAGAAGAAAAAAGGAACTTCGGAAGAGAGAAAATCTTCAGCATAAGACTCCAAAATCTGGCGGAAAAAGGAGTAAAAGAGTAATTTGATTTTCTGAAAAAGTTAATAACCTATACTTCTCAAAAATGAGGTTTCTAAAGCACTTTTTTAAACCTGCACCAATCCCCGGAAATAACTGAAGTTTGCACCCTGTAATTTTTCCTTACTTTAGCTTTTTCCTAAATTAAGGCATAAAATGCCATTTTTGAGTAATTTCAGAAATTGTAAAACCAGCAGCACTTGAAAATATATACAAGAACAGGAGATAAAGGCACTACCGCACTGTTTGGCGGCACAAGAGTGCCAAAGCACCACATAAGGATTGACAGTTACGGCACTGTGGATGAACTTAATTCACACATTGGCCTTTTACGGGACCAGAAAATTGATGAAAAAAGTCATCAAATTCTACTCAAGATCCAGGATCGCTTATTTACGCTTGGCGCTATTCTCGCAACAGACCCTGAAAAAGCCCTTTTAAAAAACGGAAAGGAACGCCTTGATATTCCAAAGATAAGTGTGGAAGATATACATCTTTTGGAGCAGGAGATTGATAGAATGAATGACGAGCTTCCTCCTATGACACATTTTGTACTTCCAGGCGGCCACCAGGCTGTGTCATTCTGTCACATAAGCCGCTGTGTATGCCGTCGCGCCGAGCGTCTTGCTGCTGCTCTTCATGAACTTGAACCCTTTGATGAGAAGGTTTTGCAGTATTTGAACCGCTTGAGTGACTATCTTTTTGTGCTGGCACGAAAGTTGTCTAAAGATTTAGACGCCAGGGAAATTCAATGGATTCCGAAGAAAGGGTCCTGAAAACTTCCACCAGCCGGCATTCTTCTAAAACATTAAACTTCCCATAATTTAAGGTTTCAGAAAACGTTCTTTAAAATATTGATAAATAATAGATTTTTTTCTTGACTATCTCAACAAAAAATTTATTTTTGCAAAAAATCAAAACCGATTAACCGATGTATTGGACATTAGAATTAGCATCTTACTTAAGCGATGCACCTTGGCCCGCCACAAAAGATGAGTTAATTGATTACGCCATCAGGACGGGAGCTCCGCTTGAGGTTGTGGAGAACCTTCAGGCAATCGAAGATGAAGGAGATTCCTATGATTCAATTGAGGAAATATGGCCAGATTATCCTACAGACGAAGATTATCTTTGGAACGAGGATGAATATTAAGATAAACAAACAGAAATAGAAGAAAAAAGTCTCAGAAGTGAGGCTTTTTTTTTGCGTACATTTGAACTACTAAAACAATAAAAACTATGAGTTTTTTAGATTCAGTTTTAAAAGTTTTTGTTGGTGACAAATCCAAAAAAGACATTAAGGAAATTCAACCCATTGTTGAAAAAATAAAGTCTTTGGAAAAGGATTTTGAAGCTTTGTCTCTCGACGAACTTCGCGCCAAAACAATTATTTTCAAAGCTAAAATACAAGATGCCCTTAAAGAGGTAAATGACCAGATTGCTCTTCTTACTTCAGAAGCAGATGAATCTGAAGATATTACCCGAAAAGAAGAAATTTACGCCGAAATTGATGCTCTTAAAGACAGGGCTTACGAAATTTCTGAAGGCGTTCTTGCCGAAATACTTCCAGAGGCTTTTGCCACCATTAAAGAAACTGCCAGGCGTTTCGTTAACAACACACAACTTAAAGTTACTGCTTCTTCTTTTGACAGGGAACTTTCCGCAGAGAAGGATTACGTGAACCTTGACGGCGATTATGCCATTTGGAACAATTCCTGGGATGCCGCAGGAAAACCTATCATTTGGGATATGATTCATTACGATGTTCAGCTTATTGGCGGGGTCGCAATGCACCAGGGAAAAATTGCAGAGATGCAAACCGGGGAAGGTAAAACTTTAGTAGCTACCCTCCCAATGTATCTTAATGCCCTTACAGGAAATGGAGTGCACCTGGTAACAGTCAACGACTATCTCGCAAAAAGGGACAGCGCATGGATGGCGCCAATTTTCCAATTTCACGGAATGACGGTAGATTGTATTGACTACCACAGGCCAAATTCTGCCGCAAGACGAAAAGCTTACAATGCAGATATTACTTATGGTACCAATAATGAATTCGGGTTTGACTACTTGCGCGACAACATGTCCCATTCCCCGAATGATCTTGTTCAAAAACCACATAACTATGCAATTGTAGATGAGGTGGATTCTGTATTGATTGATGATGCGCGTACTCCGTTAATCATTTCGGGACCTATTCCAAAAGGCAATGTTCATGAATTTGATCAATTAAAACCTGCAGTTTCAAATATTGTTGAAGTTCAGAGAAAACATCTTACGGGAGTTTTAGCTGAAGCGAAAAAACTTATTGCTGCCGGTGACACCAAAGAAGGTGGTTTTAAACTGCTGCAGGTGCACCGCGGACTTCCAAAAAACAAGGCGCTTATCAAGTTTTTGAGTGAAGAAGGAATTAAGTTGTTGCTTCAGAAGACTGAGAATTTCTACATGCAGGACAACAACCGTGAAATGCCAAAGGTTGATGCCGACCTGTATTTCGTTATTGAAGAAAAAAACAACCAGATCGATCTTACCGACAGAGGAGTTGAATATCTCTCCGGAAAAGATGACCCCGATTTCTTCGTGATGCCCGAAATTGGAATGGAAATCGCGAAGATCGAAAAAGAAGGTCTTTCCAAAGAAGAGGAAGCAGAGAAGAAAGAAGAACTTTTCCGTGAATACAGCGTGAAAAGTGAAAGAATACATACCCTGCGCCAGTTATTAAAAGCCTACACGCTTTTTGAAAAAGACACTGAGTATGTGGTAATGGAAAATAAGGTGAAGATCGTTGATGAGCAAACCGGCCGTATCATGGAAGGTCGTCGTTACAGCGACGGATTGCACCAGGCGATTGAAGCGAAGGAAAATGTGAAGATCGAGGATGCAACCCAGACTTTTGCTACCGTTACTCTTCAGAATTATTTCAGGATGTACCGCAAACTTTCGGGTATGACAGGTACAGCCGTGACCGAAGCCGGGGAATTCTGGGAAATCTACAAACTTGATGTGGTAGAAATTCCTACCAACCGCCCAATCGCGCGTCAGGATAAAGAAGACATGGTCTACAAGACCAAGCGCGAAAAATATAATGCGGTTATTGAAGACGTTACGAAGCTTTCGAGAGCAGGAAGACCGGTGTTGATTGGTACCACTTCTGTTGAAATTTCGGAATTGTTGAGCCGAATGCTGAAGTTGAGAAACGTTCCGCATAACGTTTTGAACGCGAAACTTCATAAAAAAGAAGCCGACATTGTTGCGGAAGCCGGTAAGGCCGGAATTGTTACCATTGCTACCAATATGGCCGGTCGTGGTACAGATATTAAGTTGAGCCCCGAGGTGAAGAAAGCCGGTGGTCTTGCCATTGTGGGTACAGAACGCCATGATTCCCGTAGGGTTGACAGGCAGTTAAGAGGACGTAGTGGACGACAGGGAGATCCCGGAAGTTCTCAATTCTACGTCTCTCTGGAAGATAACCTGATGCGTTTATTTGGTTCTGAAAAGATCGCAAAACTTATGGATCGTATGGGTCTTGAAGAAGGAGAAGTGATTCAGCATTCCATGATCTCAAAATCTATAGAACGCGCTCAGAAAAAAGTGGAAGAAAATAACTTTGGAGTTCGTAAACGCCTTCTGGAATATGATGATGTCATGAACGCCCAGCGTGAAGTAGTTTATAAACGACGTTATCACGCTCTTTTTGGGGACCGATTAAGAGTAGACATCGCGAACATGCTGTTTGACACTGCCGAAAATATTGCAGATACGAACAAAATGGCAATGGACTTTAAAAACTTCGAGTTTGAGCTTATCCGCTATTTCTCCATGAGTTCCCCTATTACCCAGGAAGAATTTGAGAAGATGGATACTCAGAAGATTGCCGGAGAGGTCTATAGAGCTGCTTATAAGCATTATGATGAGAAAATGAACAGGAACGCAGCAGATGCGTACCCTGTGATCAAGCAGGTCTATGAAGACCAGAATAACAATTTTGAACGAATTTCAGTTCCGTTTACCGATGGCGCAAAAACGCTGCAGGTTGTGACCAATCTTGAAAAGGCCTATGAGTCTGAAGGAAAACAACTCGTAAAGGATTTTGAAAAGAACATTACGCTTGCAATCATTGACGATGCCTGGAAAACACATCTACGCAAGATGGATGAACTAAAACAAAGCGTTCAGCTGGCAGTTCATGAACAAAAAGATCCATTATTGATCTATAAGTTTGAAGCATTTGAACTATTTAAGGTAATGCTAGACCAGGTAAATAAAGACGTAATCTCATTCTTGTTTAAAGGAGAACTTCCTGCACGAAACACGAGCCAGATTCATGAAGCCCGGGAGCAGAGAAAAAAAGAGGCTATGGAAACTTCTAAGGAAGAAATTCCAAACCTTGATGAACGTGCTGCACAAAGCAGAGCTGCTTCTCAAAACCAGCAGCCACGCCCGCAGGTTACAGAAACCATCACTCGTGAACGTCCAAAGATTGGAAGAAATGACAAGGTGACGGTTAAGAATGTGATGAGTGGTGAAAACAAAAGTATGAAGTACAAACAGGCCATTTCGCTTCTTGACAAAGGAGACTGGGTATTGGTTGACGAGTAGTCATAAATAACTTGAAGTAATTGTTTTAAAGCCTGAAAAACAGATTTGTTTTTCAGGCTTTTTATTTCAATTCCCCCGGAGAGTTTAATTTTTAGTAATTTTAAAGAACCAACTTTAAAAAAATGAACAAGTACCGTATTGAGATCAAATGGGCTATAATATTTTCTGTCGCTATGATCCTTTGGATGCTGGGCGAAAAATATTTTGGCCTGCACGATAAAAATATAGCAGAACATTCCTTCTACACCAGCTTTTTCGGAATTGTAGCTATTGGTATTTACCTCTTAGCACTTTTTGACAAACGAAAAAATTACTATGACGGTTTTATGGACTGGCCCAAAGGCTTTAAATCTGGAGCATTTTTAACGTTTGGAGTAGTTCTCCTTTCACCTTTTGTGCAACTGTTGATTAGTCAGATTTTATCCCCTCATTATTTTAGCAATGTCATTGAATATTCTATAGAAGCAGGAGAAATGAACCGGGAAGAAGCTGAAGCTTATTTCGACCTTCAGAACTACATCTTGCAGAGCATGGTTTGGGCGGCAGTCACAGGACTTATTACCGCAGCCATTGCTGCTCTTATTCTCCGGCGCAAGAAACCGAATCCTCACCAGGTTAAAGGCACTGCTCCTTATAGATAAAATTGTGGATGGTCTTGAAAATATCTTCAGTAATATTTTTTAGAGAATTGAAACATGTCTTGTTGAAACAATTTTAACATCTTGAAAACATGTTTGAGAAATAAGCCTCTAAAATACTTTTTTGGCTGCTCATTTTAACAGGTCTTTAGCAGCAAAAGCAAAGCTTGATGCTTTTTCGAAATTCCAAAAAAAGGAAAGTACAGGGCACAGCTGGAAATTCCTGCACCCGAATTCCTCAGGCATGATGAGATCAAAGGGAAAGGTTATGAAAAAAGAGGTGAATGTGGAGATCGAAATCGAGATGGAAACAGGCCGGGAACCTCATGAACCCGAATAAGCACTAATTAAAAATCATAATTTTGAAATTTTGCTCTTGAAAGCCTAACTGCTTTTCTTGCCTTTTTCGAGGGTAATATTTTGAAAAGATGTCCTAAAATGTAAAAGATGGAATTTCAGAACCTGTTTTTAAAATTCAGCATAAAAAAAAAATCCGAAGCATTAGTACTTCGGATATTTTTTACCTGCCCATTCAAAAAGGGCATTTTAACAGAAGATTATTTGATGTGAACATCGCTGTACCTGGCTTTTATTGAAACACTCCCTTTTCCATCTCTTGATTTTTGATATCCATTAATAGTTTGTGTGTCATAATTTTTTACAGGCCTTGCTTTAATAGAAGCAGGATAATCAATTTCACTTTGAGAACCGGTGTAGCTGAAATTCAGGGCTACTTCGGGTAAATCAAGGATAAGATCACTGTTTTCCAGAGTAATATCCAAGGTATTGAAGTTCGGTGAAACCTTATCTATCCTTAGCTCCCCAAAAGTGCCGGAAATAATCCCTATTTCCAGGATCTCCCCAATCTTTACATCGCTGGAATTTGAAGTGATCTTTAAACTTCTCACAGTTCCGAGGTCGCAACTTTGAACATAGGATGTTTTCAACTCCCCAAACTCCCAGGTTTTTACTGTTACCGGCGTATAAGCTGCCGAAATATTGGTTTGCTTTCCCGTAATTGTATTTGCAGAAAACCGGCTGTGAGAAAGATTAGCTTTGACGTTGGAGTTTTTACCACTCAATTTCACCTCTCCATGTCGCACTTCCAGGTTTAATCTGGCATTGGCAGGCACCTTCACACGAATGGTTTTCTTAGCCTTGGACATTTTATCATTCAAAACAATCACCCTGTTTCCTCCATCATCATATTTGGCTTCTACTTCCATTTCTACCTGCTCTGCCCATTTTTCCATCTCTTTTCCAAAGCTCTCGCCCCAGGCTTCCATACTTTTACCAAAGTCTTCTCCCCATTTTTCCATCTCCACTTCAATGTTCTTCTTCCAAAGCACTGTATCCTTTTCAAAATTAGAAGCCCATTTCTCCATAGAAACTTCGAATTCTTTCCCGAATTTCTTTTCGATCTTCTTTTCCCATTCCTCCATGTACTTCTCTCCTCCTTTTTGATAAGCTTCATAATCAAAATGAAGTTCGCTCATGTTCTCGTAAAATTCCGGTGGAAGAGGATTGTTAGAAATGCTTTCCAGTAAAGGTCCAACCATTTCCATTACAGGATCAATGATCTCTGGCAACTTCGCCATAGAACCGTTTAATGCAGCTATATCTATTGGGGGCATACTTAATCCTCCACCCCCTCCAGAGGTGATGCTGACTTTCCCTGCGTTTCCGGAAGTCTGGACCTTCCAGTTTGCGAGCAAAGCTTTTGTCGTTTCCTTGTCGGACTGTCCAGATTCCAGGAAAGCTTCTATTTGCACCTCATTTCTATCCCAGTTTTCTATCACAACATTCGTATGACTCGCATCTACTTCTAATGTCACATCCGCATTGGTCTTGTATGTTTTTTCAAGCTTTTCTGTTTGTGCAATCGCCACGACTGTACCACTAAGCAAGAACAACATTAAAATTTTAAGCTTCATAGTTTTCATATTGTTCGTTTTTAGATTTTTTAATTTCGTTTATCTTGTTCTTTAATTTGTACATTAATTCCAGCCTAAGCTGTAGGTTTCCAATCAAAGCTTCAATGGTTTGCTCATTGGCACCTATTTCACTAAATTCATTATTCAATCGTTGATATTCCTTTTCCAGTTCGGCCAGCTGCTTCATAAAAGAATCAAGCAAGGCTTTATTTTCATCAGTAACTTCAAGCTTAGACAATTCAAAATTGAGATTTGCCAAATAATAGTTCTCGATCTTCTTATATTCCGGAGAAACATCACTCACCAGAAATTTTTCTGAAACCGGCTCTTCCGAATTTTCTTCTATACTTCCTTCAACCGGATTTTCTACTACCTGGTTTTCAATACCTGGGTTCAAAGCCTGAGGCGAAAAGAAAATGAATCCAACTCCAACGGCCACCACTAGTACTGCCGCTATCTTAAGGAATAGATATTTCCTGCCGGGATTTTCCTTCGGCAAAGCTTTGTCTAATTTGGCTTCAAATCTTTTTTGATGCCCTTTTTGGAGCCTGTCTGAAGTTAGCTCCTCTTCATTCCTGAACATTTCTCTAAGATCCTGTGACATTTCTCAATTTTTTAAGTTCTTGCTGTAATTTTTTCTTTCCTCTGTGCACCAGCGTTCTTGACGCCACCTGACTGATATTTAATATTTCTGAAATTTCTTCGTGATCATAACCTTCTACCAAAAACAACATCAACGGATATTTATATTTCTCCGGTAGGTCCTCAATGGCAGCTTTTACTTCTTTGATCCCAACGTCGTTTTCAACCGTCCAGTCTTCTTCATCCTCTACTGTGGCCATGACTTGTTCATTAAGCGCGAGCAATTCCAGTTTCTTTGATTTTAACTTATCAATGCATTTGTTAATCACAATTCTTTTAAGCCAGGCTCCAAAAGTAACTTCGCCATTGAACTGATGCAGTTTTTTAAATGCTTTCACAAAAGCCTCCTGCATAGCATCTTCAGCTTCAAAAGGATCATGTAAAAATCTGCGGGCTACGCAAAACATCCCTTCGCAGTATTGGTTGTAAAGCTTAAACTGGGCCCTTCGGCTGTTCTCTTTACATTCTTCGATTAACTTATGCTGTAACACATTTCATTGTTTTGGTTGATGTCTACTATAAAGACGAGAGAAAATAATAGATGTTGCAAAACATTCTCATTTTTCAATTTTTTCTCAGAAGTGTCCTTCAAACTCGCGGAGAAAGAAGATTCCCACATCACCTATTTCTTAATAAATTGACTTTCTTCTTAAAGAAGTGGCAAAATAATATTAAAAAATCAAATATTAACAAGAACTTCTAAACACATTAAAATACTGGTTTTTATCTTGTTATTAGAATTAATTTAAAAGTTATGGAAGATCGTTACTCAAAGTTTAAAAAATTGAACTGGCTTCTGGAAGACAGTTTTGAAGCTGAACGTTTGTACTACAATGCCAGTGAAGATGTACAAGAGGTTAATCTTAAGCGGTTTTTCAATCATGAAACCGTGAACCGTAATAGATTTAGCCATGAAATCTCAGAACAACTGGTACAGGCGGGAATTGAGCCTAAAAAGCAGTGGGTTCAAAAAGGAAACCTCGACAGAGATTGGAGGCAGGAGAAGAAAGCACTTACAAAAACGCGCCCGTTGAAGTTACTTAAAAAATGTACCTCAAAAGATGAAGAGAATCTGAAATTATATGAAGAAATTCTTAGCGATACCCGTTTCCCTAAAGAGGTACTTCAAATTTTAAAGAAGCAACGCCTGGTGATACTAAAAAGCCTCGGGGAAGCTGAGAAATTTCGCACTTCTATTAAAGGACTAGAGCCTAATAAAGAGCCAAAAGTAAGAAAACTGAAAGCGATATAGAGCCCTTATTTCGATATTCAAGAAAAGCACCATTTAATCCAAAATGGTGCTTTTTTTTGACGGCACAACTTTTGTTATTTAAGAGGTATGAAGAAAAATCTGAAACGCATTATTTTTGGTACCGGTGTGCTTTGCCTTGTGGTTCTTGCCGGTTATTACCTGCAGAGACTTCAGACTAAATCTTACAGTCCCGAAGATACCGTGGCCTATCAGCAGGACGACTTGCAAATGGAAGTTTTCTACAACCGCCCATATAAGAAGAACCGGGAGATTTTCGGCGGCCTCGTACCTTACGGGGAGGTGTGGCGAACGGGCGCAAATGAAGCAACTACTTTTCAAACCAATGAAAATATTATGGTAGACGGCTCGTTCTTACCTGCCGGAAAATATACGCTGTGGACGATTCCAGGTGAAGATTCGTGGAAAGTAATCTTTAATTCTGAAATGTATCCATGGGGAATTACTCTTGATAAAGTCCCTTCGCGCCTGCCCGAGCATGATGTTCTCACCATTGAAGTACCGGTTGAAGAACCTGGATCTTCCATTGAACAATTCAGCATATATTTCCAGGAGACCAACGAGCTTATTGAAATGATTTTAGCCTGGGATATGACAGTAATCTCTATCCCAATAATCGAGGCCTCTCAAACCATGATGCCCGAATCTATTTCTAGCTAGAAAATTTTAACAGAAGATTGGGGTTAGGACAATTTTTAAGGTAAGACTCTATCTCCCTGCGACAGGCCACTCCTGGATAATCCCCGCTTCTCCCCTGAAGATCCTTAATAAGCTGAAAATGTAAATGCGGTGCGTAATCTCCATTTTCAAGGGGTTCCCCAAGTTCAGCTATTTTTTCTCCTTTTTTGAAAATCTGTCCTACGACTAATTCATCTAATGATCTTCGGCTTAGGTGTCCGTAAAGACTATAAAATGTCTGGTTTTCAACGGCATGTTCAAGAATAATGGTAGGTCCATAATCTCCAAAAGCCTTATTATCCTGAAAACTATGTACCTTTCCATCAAGAACCGCAAGAACGGCGGTTCCATGCGGTGCCCAAAGATCTACTCCCAAATGTATGTTCCTGTTAAGATCCTTTTCAGGAGAAGCCGTGAACAGGACACTGCGGCGGTATAAATCCCTCGTTTCATTATATCCTCCAAAAGCCGCTTTTGCACCTCTTTTCTGTAGAAATTCCTCCATATATTCTGAAAAATCTTCGGAAGAAGAAATATCTGTCTTCACCAATTCATCGCTGGTTTTAGAAAGATCTATGGAAACATAATCTTCGGCTTTATACTTGATATCAAGTACAGGCGTGAAGTCTGTAGTTAAAGAAGAAAGATAATCTGAAAATCCGGAAGAATGCATGCTGAAATTTTTGCTCAAATGTAGTCTCCAAAATGGCATTTTACAAGCCTTTTTTTAAATCTGAATTTGGAAAATAAAGGAAGAATAAAACAAACTCTAATTTTTTAATTTCAAAACATGAGGTCCGGAAATAAATTTAAAATGATGTCTAGCCAAAATGGTATAAAAAAAGCACCTTAAAAGGTGCTTTTTTATTGAAGAAAGTTCAACCAACTACTCTTCTTCGTCTTCGTCTAACATTAAATTTAGTGTAACATCAATATTATCACGAGTCGCCCTTGAATAAGGACACACTTCATGCGCGGCATTCACCAGTTCTTCTCCTGTCTCCACATCTACTCCGGGAATATAAGTGTCAAGAACCACGCTAAGCTGAAAATCGTCTTCTTCAGTCTTACCTATAGAAACTTCAGCTGTCACAGTAAAATCTCCCAGATCTACCTTTCTTTCTTTGGCGACTGCTTGTAAAGCACTGCCATAGCAAGCAGAATATCCCGCTGCAAAAAGTTGTTCCGGATTGGTTTTATTACCTCCGGCACCCCCCATTTCCTTGGGAATGCTCAACTCCAGATCAAGAACCCCGTCGTCACTTTTTACGTGCCCCGAACGGCCACCTGCGGTGGTTGCGCTTGCAGTATACAATGTCTTCATAATGAATTTTTATTTTATTAATTTAGTACTTCAATATACGAATTACATTTTCACCTAAAAAAGTTTTTCCCATTGGTCAGCAAATCGCCTTTAAAACAATCTGAAAGCGGTAATTCACGCTCTAATGTGAGTGCGGCCTCGGCTAGCAGAATTAAAAAATCTCGCAAAAAAGCAACTACTGTGGAACAGCTTTTTCAGAAGATCCTGAAGAAGGATCAGGCGGCATTAAGCAGAGCCATAACTTTGGTGGAAAGTAACCAGCCCAACCACCAGGAAAAAGCAGGAGAACTAGTGGAGAAATGCCTGCCATATGCTAATAAATCCATTAGAATAGGAATTACGGGTGTACCCGGAGTGGGAAAAAGCACTTTTATTGAAGCTTTTGGAAATTACCTCGCCAACAATGGCAAAAAGGTAGCGGTGCTTGCAGTAGATCCTACAAGTACAATTTCGGGCGGGAGTATTCTGGGCGACAAAACCCGAATGGAAACCCTGGTGAATCATGAAAATGCTTTCATTCGTCCCTCCCCTTCCGGTGATTCTCTTGGCGGAGTGGCAAAAAAGACGCGGGAAACCATCATTTTATGCGAGGCTGCAGGCTTTGACACGCTGCTCATAGAAACGGTGGGAGTAGGACAGAGTGAAACAACGGTGCACAGCATGACCGACTTTTTCCTACTACTCAAACTTGCCGGAGCAGGCGATGAACTGCAGGGAATAAAACGTGGAATCATTGAAATGGCCGATGCCATCGTTATTAATAAAGCCGACGGTGAAAACAGAAAACCGGCTGAAAAAGCAAAATCTGAATTCCGAAGGGCATTGCACCTTTATCCTGCAAAAACAAGTGGGTGGCGACCAAAAGTTTCTTTATGCAGCGCACTTCATGAGGAAGGGATTGAAGAAATCTGGCAAATGGTAGAGGAATTTCGTACTTCTGTAGAGAAAAACCAACATTTCTACATTCGGCGCCAGGAGCAGAATAAATTTTGGTTACAGCAGACCATCAATGAGCATCTCAAGAACCGTTTTTATAACAATCCTGAAATTAAAAAGGAACTGCAGTTACAAATGAAGGCGGTAGAGAATAATGAAACCACTCCTTTTTCCGCAGCAAAATATTTGCTTAGCTTAACCTAAAACTTCAGCAAAAAAATGTGTTGAAAATGCCATTTTACGCACCTGAATGATTAAAATACTTTTCCAGAATAAAAGCGTGAAGCTTATAGAACAAAAATCCGAAGCCGCCTCCAATTAAAAATCCGGTAAAAATATCCAGCGGATAATGCACACCCACATAAATCCTGCTGTAAGCAACCATAAGCGCCCAAACCATCAAAAAATAAAGTAATTTTGGATAATTGGTCTTCATCGCAAAACCAAGGAACATGGTTAGCGCCGCCGAGCTGGCTGCATGCGCCGAAAAATAACCATATTTGCCGCACCTTACCGCCACAAAACGTGCATATTCCATGACGCCTTCCTGTCTACAGGGTCGTGCTCTTTCAAAACCAGCTTTAAAAACATTTGCCAATTGGTCTGTAATGCTAATCAATCCCGCTACTAATACAAGTGTGACAGCCATTCCCTTTAAACCAAAGCTCCTGTAAATCAAATATAGCAGCACCGCATAAAGTGGAATTGATGACCACTTATTGGTAATGAAGTTCCAGAAAGCATCCCAGGCCGGAGATCCCAGGTTATTTAAGAAAAGAAAAAGTTCGTGATCAAGTTCTAAAATCTGCTCCATGCTGAAAGCTGTTATTCTTCGTACCGGGAAACTTCCCTATCGTAGAATTCGTTCGCCTGCTGGATCAAACCTTCAGCTTCGGATGAAAGTTCTTTTTCATCGGAAGCATCGAAATCCTCGAGCCATTCTACTTCGTCGTTTTCCAGATTAATGATGAACCTGGGAAACTCTGTATGAATTACAAAAATAGCATCTGGATAATCTGTATTATCCCCCAGAAGAAACTTTGGAAATTCCATTGAAATTAGTTTTTATTATGAAGTTCAGGATGTGCCTGAAGCAATAGTTTTTTACTTAAATACCGAAATCGAAGATACAACATTAATGCCGAAGCAGTAAGGCCTGCCAAAAGTCCCAGCCAAATCCCCATACTTCCAAGAACTTCGGCTTTACCAAAGTACCATGAAACCGGAAAGGCAATGATCCAGTAAGAGATAAAGCATATCACCGTTGGGATCTTCACATCCTGAAGACCTCTTAACGCTCCCAAGATAACAACCTGAAGACCATCACTTAGCTGAAACAGTGCTGCTACAATTAATAATTGTGAAGCCAGCATAATTACCTCGGCGTTATCAATATAGAAGGTTGGCAGCCAATCTTTTAAAAGGATGAAAGCCACTGCAAAAACGGCTTCTATAATAAACACCAGTAGAAAGGTTGAAAACGCAATACGCCGAAGGGCATGATAATTAGCACTCCCCTTTTGATTTCCTACCCGAATTGTGGCTGTAACTCCCAGTCCCACGGCGATCATAAAAGTCATGGAAGCGAGGTTGAGCGCAATTTGGTTCGCGGCCTGCGGATTTGTTCCCAAAGTACCTGCGAGAAATACGGTAGCCGTAAAAATAGCAACTTCAAACAACATTTGAAGGGCTGTAGGAAAGCCAAGCAAAAACAGCCTTTTAAAGACTTCAGGCTGCAGCATTTTTTTTCTGGACCACTGGAAATATTTTCTAAATTTTTTCTTTCGTCTCATTATCTCCCACACGAACCACAACATGAAAAATCTAGAAATGAGGGTTCCCAGGGCAGCTCCTTCCAGCTCCAGACGTGGAAAAATCCATATTCCGTAGATAAGGAGATAGTTAAACAGAACATTTACTGCGTTCGCAAGAATGGTAGCATACATCGCATATTTTGTTTGAGACAAACCATCTGCAAACTGCTTGTATGCCTGAAATATCATCAACGGAATCATAGAAAAGGCTACAATCTCGAGATACGGAATGGCAAGCTCCACCACCTCTGGCGGTTGATTAAGAAAATAGAGCACAGGTTTGGCAAACAATAGCAACAGAAACAGAAGAATGCCATTTATGGTACACATCATGATCCCATGGTGAAAATAGCTTTTTCCCTGCTCAATATTTCCGGCGCCATCGGCTTCTGCAACCAAAGGGGTAATCGCAAAAGAAAATCCTATTCCCAGAGATAATGCTATAAAAACCAAAGTATTCCCCAAAGAAACTGCAGCTAAAGGTGCAGCACCCAGCTGGCCCACCATGAGGTTATCTGCCAGGCCTACCAGTACATGCCCCAGCTGCCCGAGCATTACCGGGTATGCCAGCTGCAGGTTTGTTCCAAATTCTTTTGTGTAGGCTGTTAGTCGCACGTTTCAAAATTAAGCTCGCAAAGATAGAAAGATAATTAGAGGAGTAATTGGAAAAAAGCTATAAAACAAAAGCTGAAATTTGTCTATAAAACTCAGACAAACTTCAGCTTTTTTAAATGTGCAGATTCTAAACAGGCTATCTTGCGAAAGGATCCTAATCCTTTAACGGCTGCTCCATTGCAATGGAGTTAAAGCCATACTTGTCTACCAGGTAAACCAGTGAAGCCATGGTAGCAGCGCCAAGTTCAAGTTCACGTTTGTTCACCGCCTCAAAAGTATCGGTCGCGGCATGGTGGTAATCAAAATAGCGCTGAGAATCTGGTCGCAGACCTGCAAGTACAGTGGTTCCATTTTTTAAAGGCCCAATGTCTGCACCACTTCCTCCCTGCGCAAAATAATGAATAAGATAAGGTTCAAAAAGCGATTTCCAGCGCTCTACCTGTTCAAACTGGGCATCTGTAGCATCAAAAGAGAATCCTCGAGGGGTGAAACCACCCGAATCGCTTTCCAGCGCAAAAATGTGGTTTTCACCATTGATTTTAGCAACCTCTGCATATTTGTTTCCGCCGCGAAGTCCATTTTCTTCATTCATAAAAAGAACGACTCTTAGTGTTCGTTTTGGACGTATTCCAGTTTCTTTAAATAAACGCAATACTTCCATAGACTGCACCACTCCCGCTCCATCGTCGTGTGCCCCATCACCTAGATCCCACGAATCAAGATGCCCCCCAACTACGATAATCTCATTCGGAAATTCGCTTCCGGTTATTTCTCCAATAACATTGTGCGACTGTACATCGGGATAGTTTTTACAGCTCATTTTATAGTAAAACTGCAAGTCTTTATCGAGTTTCAGCATACTGCTTAAATAATCTGCATCTTTCGTACTTATAGCTGCCGCAGGTATTTTTTGTTCATTAGTCAAATCTCCATAACTCATAGAACCCGTATGAGGATACTCATCTATTTTATGTGATAATGAACGCACAATCACTCCGGCAGCACCGTATTTTGCAGCTTCCTCGGCTCCGGAATAACGTTGGTCCACACAGCCTCCATAAGCCTGAAAAGTATGAATCAATTCAGGCCGCATTGGGCGATTATAGAAAACAATCTTTCCTTCTATCTGCTCCTTTCCGTAATTCTTAAGATCCTCAAGCCCCTTCACTTCTATCACCTGTGCACGTAAACCTGTTGCGGGTGTAGCTACCGAACCTCCCAAAGCTACAATGTTTACAGTATTCGTATTGCCTTCTGTTTGCACATAAGCATATTCGGCCTGACCCCGCGTCCATTTTGGAACCATTACGGGTTGCAGCCAAACCTTATCCAACCCCAGCTTTTCAAGTTCGGCTTTCGTATATTGCACTGCTCTTTCGGCGTCTACAGAGCCCGACAGCCTTCCACCAATTTCATTAGAAAGATGATCCAGCCAGCTATAGCTTTTCCCATTCAGCAAAGACATGTCGTACAAATTTCTAAGGGATAAGGAATCTACTTGTTCCTGCGAGAATTGTGCATTGGTATTGAAAAAGCTCATTAGAACCAATAATGCAAATAAATTTTTGTTCATATTATTCTGTTTATCTTCCTTATTTTCAGTAAAAACAAAAATAAAAAACCTTTCTTCTAAAAGTGGATTTTTCATATTTTTTTGATGACAAATAAAGGTGGCTCAATATCATATTTTCGGCCACTCTGCATTAACTATAGCTTACAGGAAACTATTTTTTTTTATCTTTCGCCAAATTATTACCGATTGTGGACAAGCAACAAATTATAGAGAACGTTTCCACGTTACTCCAGGAAATTCCCACTTCCATGGAGATCGTGAAAGATGACCATAAAAAGGAGCAGCGTTTCCGCTATTTAGCCACCTATATGGTAGAAAAAGCCATTGAAAAGGATGCTTTAATTACTTCTGAAGACGGGAAAGGAATCGCTATTTTGTTTCGTACCAACAGCAAGGACAAGAATTTCTGGAAGGATCTTATAATGGACGTGAAACTGGCAATCAATGTCACCGGGATAACTAAAGGTTTAAGCGCCATGAAAAATCAGAAGTATGTTAAAAGCCAACGTCCCAGTGAAGGAGACTATCTTTACTGCTGGTTTTGGGGCATTCTTCCAGATTCAAGGGGAAGTGATGACGGCAAAACTGCTTATCATATGAAAAATAGATTCTATGAGATCGCCCAGGATTTACAGTTGCCAATTTATGCCGAAACCAGGATTAGACGAATAAGCCTTGCCTATCGCAGATACGGTTTTGAGCTTTTCAACGAATGGAAACATCCCAGCGGGGATACGATGTATTTCCTCAGATACACACCTCCTCCAAAAGATTCTTAGATTTAAGTGGCTTACTTACTAGCGAATAAGCGCACATCCTCTTCATTCACCTCTTTCCCACCAAGAATAATAAGACGTTCCACTACATTCCTGAGTTCGCGAATGTTTCCCGTCCAGTTGTATTCCTGAAGAAGCTTCAAAGCATCTTCAGAGAAAGTTTTTGGATTCACTCCCTGCTCTTTAGATACTTTTTCTGAAAAATATTCCACCAATAGTGGAATGTCTTCCCTGCGTTCATTAAGCGGAGGTACACTAATTAGAATTACCGCAAGCCGATGGTACAGATCTTCCCTGAACTTTTTATCCTGAATTTCCTGCTGTAG
This sequence comes from Salinimicrobium maris, assembly GCF_049680855.1. Classification (NCBI taxonomy): domain Bacteria; kingdom Pseudomonadati; phylum Bacteroidota; class Flavobacteriia; order Flavobacteriales; family Flavobacteriaceae; genus Salinimicrobium; species Salinimicrobium maris. The sequence continues at coordinate 115,704 of NZ_JBMPGS010000004.1, forward strand.
GTCTTTGTTGGTCGCCGCAACCACGCGCACATCTACTTTAATATCTTTATCGCTTCCTACGCGGGAGATTTTATTCTCCTGTAGCGCACGCAACACCTTAGCTTGTGCAGAAAGACTCATATCACCTATTTCATCCAAGAATATTGTTCCCCCATTTGCAGCTTCAAATTTACCTGCCCTGTCTTTATTAGCCGAGGTAAAAGCACCTTTCACGTGCCCAAACAATTCGCTCTCTATTAGTTCTGAAGGAATAGCCGCGCAATTCACCTCCACCATTGGCCCACCCGAACGATCGCTCTTTTGATGCAGCCAGTGTGCTACCAGTTCTTTCCCTGTTCCATTGGGACCGGTAATGAGGACGCGAGCATCTGTTGGCGCCACTTTTTCGATCATCTCCTTAATATGAGAAATGGGCTGTGAATCTCCCACCATTTCGTAATTTTTACTCACCTTTTTCTTTAAGCGGGTATTTTCCACCACTAATTCTTTACGGTCGAGTGCATTTCTAACTGTGTTCAAAAGGCGGTTTAAATCGGGTGGTTTGGAAATATAATCGAAGGCGCCCAATCTCATGGTGTTCACAGCAGTATCCAGGTCTCCGTGGCCAGATATCATTACAATGGGAATTTCTGGTTTTATTTTTTTCACCGCCTCCAGAACTTCCACTCCATCCATTTTTGGCATTTTAATATCACACAACAAAAGATCATAATCATGATCTTTTACTTTTTCAACTCCTTCAAGACCATCGGCTGCCTCTTCCACTTCATAGGTTTTACTTTCTTCTGTAAGTATTTTTACGAGTACTCTTCTAATTGCTGCCTCGTCTTCGATTAACAGTATTTTTGGCATATTCTATTTCTACTTTAGGGTATAATTAGATGGAAAAAACAAAGAATTTCTTGTTACTTCCAATATGATTTGCTTTAGCCTTTTAGGCTTTTTTAGCGTCAAATCTTTCACCGTAATATACTAAATGTTTTGGAAATTAGCCTGCCTGGTCCGGCTCACAAGAATTAAATAAGAGTTAATTCTGCAGATAATAAAAAAGGAAATTTAAGATTATTGTTCTTCTTCCTTCTTTTCAGAATCTAACGTTGCCGGTGGGGGAAAAAGGTGAACATCTCTCTGCGGAAATGGAATAGTCACTCCGCTTTCCCGGAATTTCCTGTCGATCGTAAACCGCACCAAACTTTTTATCTTTGGATCCACGAAACTATCAGACACGAAAAAATTAATTGAAAATATGAGTGCGGAATCTCCGAAGTCTTCAAAAAGCACAAAAGGCTTTGGGGTTTTTGTGATTCCCTGCTGTTCATGTACACTTTCAAGAAGTAATTTTCTTACAAGTTCTGTATCACTCCCATAAGCTACCCCTACTCTAACAAATTCTCTCGTGGTACGATGATTTTGAGTGAAATTAAGAATAATATCTTTCGTAAACTTATGATTTGGGATGATCATAACTTTATCATCTCTTGTTAGTAGCCGTGTCGTACGAAGTTTAATATCTATTACTCTGCCCACCCGGCCTTCCATTTCTACCACATCTCCTACCATAAGTGACTTATCGGTTATAATGAAAAGTCCGCCTATGATATCTTGAAAAAGTTCCTGCAGGGCAAATCCCAAACCAACAAATAATGCTGCCGAAGCTGTAAGAAGAATGGTAATGTCAATTCCGGCCGAATTCAAAACTGCAATAATCACTACAACATAGACGAGGTATCGAATAAATTTGAAAACGCTAATGAATTTCAGCTTATCAGATTCCGACAGTTTCCTTGTGAAAAAGGTTCGAATCCCGCGCATTAGGACGTTCGTGAACAAAAAAGCTATAATAATGATGAGAAGCAAACCAACGGTGATTCGGTCTCCATCGCCAACAGGAATTAATGTTAGATCAAGAAACTCCAGGATACTCCCCCAAATATCTTCTTCGATTACTTCTTTGACCTGATCTACGCCGCCCTGCATTTGCCTAATATTTCAACCACTTGTATAATTCTTTGTAGGAAGGTTTTTTTCCATACATAAGGATTCCAACTCTGTAGATCCTTGCCGCAAGCCATACAATCGCCGCATTTGTTATGATTAATATTAAAATTGATAAGCCAAGTTCCCACCATGCAACTCCAAAAGGTATTCTCATTAACATCACGATTGGGGAAGTAAGCGGGATCATAGAAAAAATTGTAGAAATTGAGCCATGAGGGTTTTCAACAACTGCAAAAAATCCCACGTAAATTCCAAGCATGAGTGGTAGAATGACAGGAAACATAAATTGTTGTGTATCAGTTTCGTTGTCTACAGCAGCACCTATAGCAGCATAAATGGAGCTATATAAGAAATATCCGCCTATAAAATATACAAGGAAAGATATAGTAAGCGTCAGTAATGGTAAATTCGCAATATCAAAGATAAGTTGCTGAAGTTCATTATCTGACATTTGATCTACCGCCTGTTCCTGCATTCCCTGAGCTGCACTAACATCTACACCCAGCACCGAAGATGCCACGAAAAGAAGCAATCCTCCCAACATCACCCAAATGGAAAACTGGGTAATTCCTGCCAGCGAGGTTCCTAAGATTTTTCCCAGCATTAAATGTATGGGCTTTACAGAAGAAATAATGATCTCAATAATTCTGTTCGTCTTTTCTTCAATAACACTCCTCATGACCATGTTCCCGTAAATAATAATGAACATCATCAATAAATACCCGGCTGCGCCACCAAAAAACATTTTGACATAATTTGACATTTTTGAGGTACGTTCTCCTGAAAAGTTCTTTATCTGGATGTTTACTGCGGCTTCTGCAGATCTTATTGCTTCCACGTCCACTCCTCTTTCTTCCAGCTCCCGCCCTGTGAGCTTATCGGCTACGGTGCGCTCTATCCCACTTAAAAAGCCAAAAGCCGGTGCTTCCTGAGCGAAAAACTGAAGGCTTCCAAGCGACATGGAATCCTGTGGAATGTATAACAACCCATAAAAATCTCCTTCTCTAATCACCTTTTTGGCTGATTCAAGATCAATTGAAGAAAAATCCTGAAACTTAACCTCATCAGAATCTGTAAATTCCGTTTTAAATAAACCTGATTCATCATGAATCCCTACAGTTCTTACTTCAGCCTTATTAAGACTGGTGAGATAGGCAATCAACATGATCATTCCCACTAAGATCAACGGACTCAGGAATGTCATGACTACAAATGTATTATTTCTTACCCTTGCCAGGTACTCACGCCTAATAATTAATTTGAGATTACGCATTTCCCGTCACGGTTTTGATAAAGATGTCATTTACAGAAGGAATTACTTCCACGAAATAATTAATTTGAGCTTTGCCAGCAAGATATAAAAGTAAATCATTGGGAGTAGCCGTTTCTTCTATTTGAATCTTTAGTTTAAGATCATCATGAATACTTTTAAAACCGGCTTCACTAATAATAAATTTCGCCGCAAGTTCTTTTCTCAGAGCCTCATGATCTGGAGTATTTAACCCAACTTCAAAAGTATTGGATTTATAAGCTCTTTTAATTTCTGTTACTTTCCCGTCAATCAATTTATTTGATTTATGAATGAGCGCCATGTAATCACACAATTCTTCTACGCTTTCCATTCTATGGGTTGAGAAAAGAATCGTTGCGCCTTGCTTGCGTAGTTCCAGGATCTCATCCTTGATCAGATTGGCATTTACAGGATCAAACCCGCTGAAAGGTTCATCAAAAATGAGCAATTTAGGCCTGTGTAGAACGGTGACAACAAACTGCACCTTTTGCGCCATACCTTTTGATAATTCCTGTATCTTCTTGTCCCACCAGTCTTCAATGTTCAAACGTTCAAACCAATATTTAAGCCTTTCTTTTGCCTCGGCTTTAGAAAGTCCTTTTAATTGAGCGAGATAAAGTGCCTGTTCTCCTACTCTCATGGATTTATACAAACCACGCTCTTCAGGCAAATAGCCAATATGCTGAATATCTCCTGGCTGCAAAGGCTTTCCATCCAAAATAATATTTCCTTTACTTGGAAGAGTGATTTGATTGATGATTCTGATAAATGTTGTTTTTCCTGCACCGTTTGGTCCTAACAAACCAAAGATACTTCCTCGTGGAATTTGAAGTGAAACATTATTGAGTGCAGTAAAATTTCCAAAAGTTTTTGAAATATTCTCTGCTACCAGAAGGTTGTCCATAAATGTTCTTTGTTGTAAATATATTTAAAAGTAGCAATTTCCATTTGGCATTAGGAAGATTTTAGTAATGAACCATTTAACCAGATTTTTTCCTCAAGATACCTAAAAAAACAAAACCCATCCTTAATTGCTTAAGGATGGGAAAAAAATTGCTATGAAAAAGAAAAATTATCACCAATCGAAATTAGTGATATTCAAATATATATAAAAAAAAGTTAATGTTCTACATTTATGAGAACATATCTTTAACTTTTTCGAAAAATGATTTGTCACTTTTCTCCGGTTTCGGCTGGAAATGATCATCATTAGCCATACGTTCGAAGAAATCACGTTGCTCACGGCTGGTGGTTTTTGGAGTCCAAACGTTTACATGAACAAGCAAATCTCCTTTGCCATAACCATTAAGGTTTGGTATGCCTTTTCCTCGCAGGCGGAGAATCTTACCAGATTGAACTCCTTCTTCTATTTTAATCCTTACTTTCCCGCTTACCGTTTCTATCTCTTTGGAAGTACCAAGGATCGCTTCAGAAAAACTGATGTAGAGATCATAATGAAGGTTCACTCCTTCTCTCTGAAGGTTTGGATGTTCCTTTTCCTCTATTGCCACGATTAAATCACCGGGTATTCCATTACCAGGTGCATCGTTCCCTTTTCCGGAAACTTTTAACTGCATTCCATCTTCAACCCCGGCAGGAATTTTAATAGATACGGTCTCTTCTTTTACTACCAATCCGTTGGCATCGGCATCTGCAGGTTTGTGATCAATGCTTTGCCCTGCTCCACCACAGGTTGTACATGGTGATGCAGTTTGCATTCTACCCAAAATGGTATTGGTTACCCGGGTCACCTGACCTGTACCTTTACAGGTAGGACAGGTTTTATAAGTTGTTCCCTGCGCCTGAAGCTTACGCTTTACCTTAATTTTCTTTTCAACACCATTTGCAATTTCCTCAAGAGATAGGGCCACACGAATACGAAGGTTGCTTCCCTTTGCACGGCGTTGACCACCGCCAAATCCGCCGCCAAAACCGGAGAATCCGCCACCGCCACCAAAGGCACCGCCAAAAATATCACCAAACTGGCTAAAAATATCATCCATGTTCATTCCGCCGCCGCCGCCGAAACCGCCGCCGCCTTCGAAAGCCTGGTGTCCAAAACGGTCATAACGGGCGCGCTTATCCTCGTTACTGAGCACTTCGTAAGCTTCGGCCGCTTTTTTGAACATTTCCTCAGCTTTTGAATCCCCCGGATTTTTATCGGGGTGAAATTCAATGGCTTTCTTACGATAAGCCTTTTTAATTTCAGCCGTAGAAGCGTTTTTACTTATTCCTAATACTTCGTAATAATCCTGTTTCATTGTTTCCTTTGCTTAATTTTGCTGGTGTATTTCTAGATAATTAAAAGGTTTATTTCCCGGTCACCACTTTTGGATAACGAATAATGCGGTCACCAAGTTTGTACCCTTTCTCTACTACGTCAACAATCTTGCCTTTTAATTTATCTGAAGGTGCCGGGATTTGAGTGATTGCTTCATGAAGATCGGCATCAAAATCATCCCCCTCCTTTATTTTCATTACTTCCAGCCCTTTGCTGCGTAAAGTTTCTCTAAACTTGTTATGAATAAGTTCCACTCCTTTCAGAAGATTTTTATCCTTTGCCTTTTTTATTTCATTAAGAGCTCGATCAAAATCATCAAGAACCGGCAACATAGCTGTCATCACATCCTGGTTTGCCGTTTTAAACATCTCTACCCGCTCTTTGCTGGTACGTCTTTTATAATTTTCAAACTCCGCAAACAGTCTAAGGAACTTATCCTTTTCCTTCTCAAGATCTGCCTTTAATTGCTCTTCTTCTGAAAGTTCTTCTGTTTTCCCTTCCGAAGAATTACTTTTTTCTTTGTTGTTCTCTGCTTCTTCTATGGCATCATCAAGGATATCTTCTACCTGATCTTTAATAGTTTCTTCCTCTGGATTGGTTTTATCTTTGCTCATTCTGCTTCGTGTTTAATTTTGAACAATTTCAGACAAAATTGTTGCCAATAATTTCCCGATGCCAAAATGTCACATAAAAAAATTAATATTAAATTAAGATTTCAAAACTGTCAATGATGTAATTTTGCCAATTAAATCTAATAATAACTATACCATGAAAAAACGATTTTTCAACATCTTTATGATTGCTGCTATTTCTGCCGGAACAGTGGCTTGTAAAAATGATAAACAAAACGAAGTAGAACCTGGTGAAGCTCAGGAAGCAGCAACTGCTAGCGAGGTGGCACAACAATATGTGATAGACACTACAGAGTCCACAATCATGTGGAGAGGAACAAAGCCTACAGGTGAGCACAAGGGGAACATAAGCATCGCTTCAGGTTCTTTTACTGCTACACAGGAGGAAATTGAAAGTGGAACCGTAACCATTGATATGACTTCTATTGAAGTTACAGATGAGGGTATGGAAGACGAAGACAAAAGAAACCTTGAAAACCACCTTATGGGAACAGTAGAAGGCAAGGAAACAGATTTCTTTAATGTAAAGGAATTTCCAACTGCTACTTTCGAGGTAACCGGTATTACTGAAAAAGATGGACAAAAAATGTTACAGGGAAATCTTACAGTTAAAGATGAGACCAAAAACATTGAATTTCCTGTTTCAACTTCTATCGATGAAAATGAGCTGACTATAGAAGGTGAAACCTTTACTATTGACAGAACAGATTGGAATGTAAACTACGGTTCGAAATCTGTTTTTGATAATCTTGGAGATAACTTCATTAGTGACGACATGGAAATAACCATAGACGTACGCGCAACTGCACAGCAGTAAAAAAAAAAACTTTCAATATATTATAAAGCCGGTTTGAAACCGGCTTTTTTATTTCCTTACAAATCCTCCAAAGCTTTATTAAGGTTGGTATATCGATATTCAAATCCTGTCTTCTCAATTTTTTTGCTTGCAACGAGTTGGCTGGAAAGAATAGTACAGGCCATTTCCCCCATAATTCCCTTAAGTACGAATCCTGGTACCTTTGGCAGCCATATTTTCTTGTCGTAGCTTTTTGCCAGCTCTTCCATAAGATCCTTATGGGTCACAGGATTTGGCGCCACCCCATTATATACTCCCGTAAGACCATTTTGAACAATATGCAGAAAGATTCTTGCGAGATCATTTATATGTATCCAGGATTGCCACTGTTTCCCTTTTCCTAAAACAGCTCCAATATTCATTTTAACTACCTGTTCCAACTTAGGCAGTGCGCCGCCATCTTTACCAAGTACAAGGCCAACTCTAACTTTGGCTACTCTAAGACCTAATTTGCTAAACTCATCTGTTGCCGCCTCCCATTTCTGAACTACTTCCCCTAAGAAATTATCTTCCTTGTTTTTTTCGTCTTCATAGTACATCTTGTCGTAGGAATGAGGGTAAATTCCAATAGCACTGGCAGAAACTATGTGTCCAACCTCGTGTTCATGATGTTTTAAAGTAGTGTATAGAAGTTTCGTGGAATCGATCCTGCTGTTAAGAATTTTTTTCTTTGCCTTGTCTGTCCATCGCCGAAAGACATTTGCCCCGGCAAGATTGATAATTGCTCCTACATTTTCAAGACAGGCAGGATCAATTTCGCCCTTAGCCGGGTTCCAGTAAAAACCTTGATAATCGCTATTCTTTTCAATCTTACTCTTGCTGGTTGTGAGATAGTTTATCCCAATAGTTCTCTCCCTGCACAATTCAGAAATTTCTGAACCTATTAGACCTGTTGCTCCAGTGATTAATATCCGCATTTTTCTTTAAAATATAAGCACATTTTAAATGCTCACCCGATGGTTTATAATAGGTTTAACATGAGATCTAAGAGCATTGTAAAACCTATTTTTTCAAAGCTCTTAGCATTTCTCGTTTACCCGGAGGCCCGGGCATTCTTTCCACGGTAAAGCCTGCTGTTTCCATCGCTCTGCGCACACTTCCTTTGGCTGAATAAGTCACTAGTACGCCTCCGTTTTTTAATGCCAAAAACATACTTTTAAAGACTTCTTCCGTCCAAAGATCTGGCTGCACACGTGGCCCGAATGCATCAAAGAAAATGAGGTTATATTCCTCCCTGTCTTCTATTTCTGAAAAATATATTTTTTTCTTCTGAAGGCTGAAAGTGTTAGATACTGGCACTTTTTCACCCCACGGAGCCAAAAACAACTGCTGAAGGATCTCTTTTGTGTCTGGTTCAGGAAATAAGGAGGTATAGTTGAGCTTCTCCTGTTCCTCCTGGGATACCGGGTATGCTTCTACACCGGTGTAATCCACCTGTAAATTTCTTTTTCTAGCTTCCAGAAAAGTGATGAGCGCATTGAGACCGGTTCCATAGCCTATTTCCAGAATGGAGACCTCTTTTGCCATTTTTGAGACCTCTAAAAAATGCTCCAGTCCTGTTTTTATAAAAACATGATATGCCTCCTGTACCGCCCCATGCTTTGAATGATAATGCTCATTCCATTCCGGTAGAAAAATGGTCGAGGAACCATCGGCAGTTGTTATAATTTCTCTTTTCAATCTAATTCTTTTTTATGGCTACTCCGTCGGCCAGGAAAGACCAGGTTTTTTTAGGTTCCACGATAGCAGCAACCTCTTCGGGGGATTTGCCGGCATCTTCAGCAAAATGTCTCTGGTCATCTACAGAAACTTCAGATACATAGGCCTTACCGTTAACAACTACTTCCTGTTCTTCGATATCCTTTGGAACAAAAAAGGCATAATCTTTAAATTTTACCATCACCTCTTTTTCACCGGGTAACTCCAGGTTCATCCAACAGCCTTTCTTTTTACAAACTGAATTCACACTACTTTCAAATCGAACATCTACGGTATCGCCAACTTCTAAATTTTGAAATTTCTCGTTCATTTCTTCCGCAGAAAGTACTTCATGATTCTGAAATCCTTCACCTACAACACTGTAAGAAGCAGGAAATTCATTTGTAGTAATGGAAAGATCCTCTTCCATTGAGCTCTGAGGTTTATCCTTGCAGGAAATTGCTACAAAGAAAATAAACAATAACATTGATAATTTTTTCATGATTTTTCGGATTTATATATAGAAAATAAAACAAATTTACCAAAGCAGTTCATTTTAAAAATGCTTTAATTTCAGTAAATTTGAACAAATTTAATGACACAACATGAAAAATGGTTCAACTCTCCAACTGGAGATACAAAAAGCCCCCACTTCTAAGATTGATTCTGTTGATTTCGATAAGCTCGTTTTCGGTAATGTTTTTACTGACCACATGATGGTATGCGATTTTAAGAATGGTGAATGGCAGAAACCTAAAGTCATGCCTTACGGCCCGCTCGAGCTGGAACCTTCAGCACGGGTGTTTCATTACGGGCAGGCAGTTTTTGAAGGAATGAAGGCTTTTAAGGATGATGATGACCAGGTTTGGTTATTTAGACCTGAAGAAAACTTTAACCGCCTCAATAAATCTTCTAAAAGACTGGCTATTCCGGAATTTCCAACTTCGATGTTCTTTGAAGGCCTGGAAGCTTTGCTTAACCTTGACCGCGATTGGATCAAAAAAGGCTTCGGAAATTCCCTTTACATTCGCCCTTTTGTAATAGCTACAGAAGCAGGAGTATCTGCTTCGCCTTCTAAAGAATATAAATTTCTCATCATTTGCTCTCCTGCACAGGCCTATTATAGCGGAGATGTACGGGTAGTTTTTGCAGAGCAGTTTAGCCGCGCAGCCAATGGTGGTGTAGGTTATGCAAAAGCAGCCGGGAATTATGGCGCACAATTTTATCCTACAAACTTGGCAAAGGAAGAAGGATATCAGCAAATCATCTGGACAGATGCCAATACACACGAATTCCTGGAAGAGGCTGGAACCATGAATATTTTCTTTAGAGTTGGTGATAAATTACTCACTGCTCCCATCAGCGACCGCATTCTGGATGGGGTGACTCGAAAAAGTGTAATCCAACTTGCCGAAGATAATGGCATTAACGTAGAAGTGCGCCCAGTGGCCGTAAAGGAAATCGTAGATGCCGCAAAAAAGGGAGAGCTTAAGGAGATTTTTGGTTCGGGAACGGCTGCCACTATTAACCCGGTCAAGGGATTTGGCTACAAAGGCGAAAAATTTGAATTAGAAGATCAGGAGGATTCTTATGCCAGGCTCTTCAAAAATAAATTAATGGAAATTCAATACAACAAGACCGAAGACAAATTTGGCTGGAGACATCTGGTGAAAGAGTAATTTTTTTATCTACATGAATATAAAAGAGGAGCCAAAAATGTCATTTTTGGCTCCTCTTTGTTTTGCGCGTTTATTATTCTTTAAGAATGGCCTTAATATTTGGTGCCAAAAAGTTAGGCCCTTTTAGTACTTTTCCATCTTTGCGGTAGACTGGTTTTCCATCGGCACCAAGTTTGCTCATATTGCTTTTCTGGATCTCCTCAAACACTTCTTCTATTTTATCCTGCATTCCGTGTTCTATGATCGTTCCACAAAGAATGTAAAGCATATCTCCCAGCGCATCTGCCACTTCTACTACATCTCCCGCGTTTGCCGCTTCAAGATATTCTTCATTTTCTTCTTTCATAAGTTCAAAACGAAGCAAGTTTTTGGCATTTCCAAGGTTGCCGGTAGGCTTGTCTTTTATTCCCAGCCCAAAAGCCGAATGAAACTCCTTTACAGCTGCTATTTTCTTTTTCATTGCTAATATTCTTTAGATGCTCTAACTTTGCATAAAACTATAAAAATGTTCACTACAGGTCAGCTCATTTTTGGAGCGATTTTCTTCATTGCCTTTGTTATTGTAATTATTTACACTTACCGAAAGGACCTTCAGCTGCATCGCAAGTATTACAAGGGAACGCTGTACATTTTATTAGGATTTATCCTGTTCATTGCCCTTTTGTTTGTCATCAAATTGTATTTAAAACCTTAATTTCTGAATAAAAAACTTCAGCATTTGATCTTCAAAAGTTGTTGGTTGAACAACTTCATTACGGGATTCATATAGCAGGACCTCCAAAGTCTCCTGCCTGGTAGGATACAATTGGAATGATATGCTATGACCACTTCTGTTCCGGCTTTATCCAAAAAATTTTCGGCGCAGGAAAAAAATGTTACAGGTACCGGTAGAAGCATCAGTGAATGTCTAAATTTCCTTTCTAAGATTAAAATTTACACTAAAAAGGTACTAGGTTTTGCTGAGTCTATCAATGGTTAAAAGTATCTTGTTATTTTTAATATTTCTCAAATGGAAATAATTTAACATAATGTAAAATAACTATCTTAGCAATAAGATTTAATTCAAAAGCAGCCCTATATATGAAAATTATCAAGTACCTCCTCTTTTTATTGCTTATTGCTATTATCGCCGGTTCTATTTATGTAGCCACTAAGGACGGTTCATATAAAATTGAGGAAACAAGGGTAATAAATGCACCTGCACCGCTGCTATTTAACGAAGTAAATGATTTTTCAACATGGAAGAACTGGTCTGCCTGGAAGAATGGTGACGAAATAATCATTGAACTTTCAGAAGTACCACAAGGCCAGGGTGCAGTAATGTCGTGGGAAAGTACCGAAATGAGAGATGGCACGGTTACAAATACGGAAGTTATTCCCTTTAACACTATTCAGCAGCAATTAAATCTTGAAATAAGCATTGGTGAAACCAGTAGTGACATGTACTGGATTTTTGAACCTTCTAATGAAGGAACCCGAGTAACCTGGGGAATTGAGGGAAAGCAGAGTTTTAAAGAAAAGCTTTCATACATCCTTCAGGATCAGGATTTAAATGAAATTTTTAGACCAAAGCTTGAACAAGGACTGGAAGGTCTTGAAAGGGAGATTATAAGACAGATGGAACTTTATTCCATCAATGTTGACGGAGTGACACAACACGGCGGCGGGTATTATATGTACACCACCACTGCAACTAGAATAAATGAGGTCAACCAGAAAGCCGTCGAAATGATCGAACAAGTTAGCCTGTATATGGAAAACAACAATATCTCGATTAGCGGAAAACCCTTCGTCATTTACAATCAAAGGGATGACCAGAATGGAACTACCATCTTTTCAGCAGCGGTGCCCACTCCAAGCCAAATGATCACTCCCGCAGGTAGTCCCGTACTTGCCGGTTATCTTGAACCGCAGCGGGTAGTAAAAACGACGCTACGCGGAAACAGAAAAAATGCACTGGAAGCCTGGGAAGCGACTTATTCATTTATTCAGGAAAATGGATATCAGGTAGATCCGGAAGGTACTCCTTTTGAAGTTTATATTACGAATCCGGCAGATGAAGAAAATCCTGCGAGGCTAGTAACCGAAATCTACATACCAATCCAGTCGAATTCTACGGAATAGGATATGATTAAAAATGCGCTTCTTGTATTTATTGGCGGCGGACTGGGAAGTGTGCTAAGGTATTTGATTTCCAAATATTTAAATAATGCATCGCTTCCATTGGGCACCTTTACAGTAAATATTTTAGGGAGCTTTCTGCTTGGAATCACGTTTGGATTGATCTTAAAGTATCAGCCTGCCTCAAGTACTGCAAACCTTCTTTTTGGAGTAGGCTTTTGTGGCGGTTTTACTACGTTTTCAACCTTTGCTGTCGAAAACCAGGTGTTTCTTCGTACGGGCGATTATTCCCACTTTCTTTTATACGCTTTCGGTAGCCTTTTCTTCGGAATTTTAGCAGTTTTCCTCGGACTTTTCCTTTCCAAATTATTCTGAAGTTAACCAGAACTGAGTTCTCGATTCAGGATAGTCAAAAAAAGGAAAATTTCATCTATTTTTTAAAAGCCTTCACTCCTGCCGTTATGGCCACGTCAAGATGATTTTCTGAAGGAGGAATGGGACAGGAATACTTCCCGTTATAGGCACAGTATGGATTGTAGGCTTTATTAAAATCAATTAAAATCCTTTTTGAATCGGGAATGCGCATGTCCAAATATCTTCCGCCTGAATAGCTGGAATTACCGTTGGTAAGATCTGTGAATGGTATGAAAAGATAATCCTCATATTCCGCTTTTTTGATCAATTCCTGATTTTGATATAAGTTTAGTTTATATTCTTTTCCCTCCAATTCAAAATATACCTCACCATATTTCACATACACGGGTTTTCTTTCTGTTGTTGTAGGCATTTCAAATGGTGTTTCATATGGCGTTCGTACAAATTCTGCCTCCACTAAATATTTATTATTCACAGGAAAAAAATCAAGTGAGGTAAAGTTTTGAAGATCTTCTTCCTTAAGCGGAGATTCATCAGGATCATGAAAAGAGGCATTTAATTCCTTCTGAAATTCAGAAAACTCACTCGTCTCCTGAGCAATCCCATCACTCAGTGAAATAAAAAACAGAATCAACAGCAAAAATGCCATTTTTGAAGAGTAAGCTACTCTATTGTTCATCATAAAATTTTGAGGTTCCCAGGTATTTTTTAACCAGCCAATTAAATTCTGGCGTTAATCTTAAAGCCAGTGTTCCTTCAATATCATAAAGAGGTTCAAGCTCCCCATAGCCATTTTTCAGCATTTCCTCAAGATAGAATAGCGCTGTACTGTAATCATCGTCCTGTGCACTCAGGGAGATAATCTTCTTATACGCCTGGAAATCATTTTGGTCGAAAATGGTTTGTATCATGTTTGCCAAAAGTTGAGATTCAAGCGAAGTTCTTTCAGCAGCCGCAATCTCAGCTCTTTTCATTTCTGAAATCTTATCAAGAAAATTAAGCAAACGTTTACCCATATCTGCTTCTAATTCATTTTCTCCTCCGGCAAGTTTTTCAAGCTCGAGTTTTTGAAAATTCCACCACCCAAGATTTTCAAAATTTGCAGTCCCTACGTCTTCATTTAAGTAATAGATAAAGTCATCTATAAGCCGGCTTTCTTTATTTTGAATTTCACCGGCTGCTTTTCTTTGTTCCGAATAATTCCGGGTACGGGAAAGTTGTCTTTGCTTACTCTCAAGTTCTGAAAGGTTTAGAAGGCCATCATATTTAGAGATAAGAATGTCCATAAGATTATAAGCCTTAAAGGAATCACCTGTACTTATCAATTGATTCACCCTGCCCAGGTCATCCTGGTATAATGAGTTTATGAGCTGTTGCTGTCTACCAGTTTTTCCAGATTTCATGGCCTGTAAAGTTAGACTGCCCATGGCTGCAGAAATAATAGCAGGATTTGGCCATTCATGCCCCCCATCAAAGATGTAAACCACAACCGGAAAACCCATGCTTTCAAGTTGCGCCGCAGTTGCACGCATTCCGTACGCAGCAATGTCCTCATCTCCTGCAACACCTACAAAAAACAACTTGTTGTTTTTATCGAGATAATCCAGGATTAGCTGATTGTCTCCTATTGCAATGACCCCGTGTATATTTTGATAAACTGCGGGTAGAGCAGTTGCAGCCTTTGCTCCTTCTCCAAACCCTGCTACCGAAATGCGATTAAAATCCACCGGAATACTCGTCGTCACCGCATGCATTAATCGTGCTGCCACGTTTACATTCTCCTCCAGGGTGTTATTGGGTGAAATATTATTGGAGGAAGCAAGTATGTAGTCCTGTTCTTCGGCGGCAGTCATAAAAAGTTGAGCAGCCGTTCTTCCTCTTCCTTCAGAATCAAAGAGAAAAATGACCGGCTTAGGAGATCCATTGTTCTCGAAAGACTGGGGTAGAAATAGGGAATAAGTTTCTCTGATTGTATCATTTACGGGTAATGAATCCATTACCACTCCTTTTGAGAGCCTCATCTCCTGTGCAGAAACAGATGTGGCGATTAAAAAAATGAATAAAAGCGTTCTCATTGCGAAAAGATAATAATTTTCTATGATTCTAATCCACAAAAAAATGGCCTGCATTTATCTGCAAGCCATTTCTAAATTTTTCTTTTTCAAACTAGCTGGTCTTATTTCTTCACCTTCTGCTGTCTTAATCTTAAATTGTTTGGAAATAAAACTTTAGCAAACAGGGAGATCATAAAAAGGTCTGTAAACACAAAACAGAGTACCCGCATTACCTCAATCCCTTCGTAATTCATTCCCGTAAAACTTATAAATCCAGTGACTAGTGCTATTATTAAAAATAATAAAGTAAAAATTTTCATATCGTCATCTTTTTCAATTCATTCAGGGACAAATGTACCTCATAAGAGAGGGTTTAGGTATTAAAAAACTTGTAATTGGGTAATTTTTAACGCAGTAATTGTGTAAAGCGAATATATGTTAAGGCTTTTGTTATCAATCACAGGCTTTGAATTCATTTCCAAGATGTCTCTTTCTAAAACCGCAAAAAAAAGCCTCACATTTCTGTGAGGCTTAAAGTCTTATAAAATTATAAATCCAGACGAAGACTAAGCTTGTCTAACATTTACTGCATTTATTCCTTTTCTTCCTTCTTCCAGGTCAAAAGTAACTTCGTCGTCCTGTCTAATTTCATCAACTAATCCATTCGCATGTACGAAATATTCTTTTGTTGATTCTTCGTCTTTAATGAATCCATATCCTTTTGAATCATTGAAAAACTTAACTGTACCTCTATTCATTGTATAAATTTAAATTGGTCGCAAATGTACAACAAACAATCGGATAAAAAACTATAAATCAATAATTTATTCTCCTACGGCAGGAAATGCGATATGAATACCCTGGATAAGCATGTTGGTTCCTATAATGGCTATAATTAATCCCATTATCTTCTCAATAACAACAATTTTATTTTCGCCAATCAAGCGCACCATATAATCGCTCGAGATAAAAGCGAGGTAGTTAAGCCACATCACAATACCAAACATTGCCAGGATGATCAACAATTGCAGATAGCCTGCGTTTGTAGTAAAGTTCATCGCGGTTACAATAGTTCCAGGCCCCGCAAGAATAGGAATAGCAAGGGGAGAAATAGAAACCCCTTCATTAAAATTAATTTCTGTTTGGTTATCAATACTTGATTGCTGTGCACGAATCATTTCAAAACCTACAAAGAAAACCAGCAATCCACCTGTAATCTTAAATGCAGGAATGGTAAGTCCGAAGAAATCAAAAATATATTTCCCAAGAATAATAAATCCAGAGACAATTACAAAAGCAGTAAAAGTAGCTTTTTTGGAAATTTGTCGTTTCGTGGCTTTATCCCTATGCCGGGTAAGACCTAAAAACACAGGCATGTTCCCCAGGGGATTGTTTATGGCTATAAAACCTGTAAATACTGCTACCGCAAATATCCCCCAATTTTCCATCTCTTCATTTTTTTATTCTGCTGTGAAATATCTCAGATTCAGTCGGCAAAAGTATTTCAAATTTCCAATTTTACAATAACAGTCTTAAAGTTTTTTCATTGTTTTTTAGTGCAAAAAGACCTACTTCTGAAACTCCCGAATTTGAGAGTTCTTTAACGCTTCAACAGGTGCAGAATTTGTACTTTTTCAATCCTAAATTTTCATGATGAAAAGCTATAATGAGAAAAGGGATTTCAGCAAAACCAGGGAACCTAAAGCAAATGCTGCCTCAAAGAAAAGAGAAGATGAGCCCATTTTTGTCATTCAGAAGCATGATGCTACCAATCTACATTATGATTTCCGGCTGGAGATTGATGGTACATTGAAATCCTGGTCGGTTCCCAAAGGCCCTAGCACCAATCCCGCCGTAAAAAGAATGGCCATCCCAACCGAAGATCATCCTATAGCCTATGCAGATTTTGAAGGCACCATTCCCGAAGGAGAATATGGCGGCGGTACCGTGATGATCTGGGATAAGGGTACAATTAAAAGTGACAAAAAAGATAAAGATGGTCGCCTGATTTCTCTTGAAGAAAGTTTCAAAAATGGCTCTTTGGAAGTAGTTTTAAATGGTAAGAAATTACAGGGAGGATACAACCTTGTAAAAATGAAAGGTGGTAAGATGAAGGGCAACTGGCTTTTAATGAAACAGGATGACGATTATGCCGATGCGCGTCGCAATCCTGTAAACACTCAACAAAATAGCGTGATAAGCGGTAGATCCCTGGCCGAAATCGAAAAAGAGGAAAAATAAACTAATAAAACAATATGGAACTGTCTGGTGTAGAAATATCACATCCTGAAAAGGTCATTTTTCCGAAGAAGAACATCACCAAAGGTGATATGGCTACTTATTATGATAAGATTGCAGATCAAATGTTGCCTTTTTTGAAGGACAGACCTCTCACTTTACACAGGTTTCCTTCCGGAATAGAGGAACAGGGATTTTATCAGAAAAATGCTTCAGATTACTTTCCCGATTACATTAAACGTGTTGAGATCGAGACTGAAGACGGCGTGAATACGCAGATTATTTGCAACAATAAAAAGACATTGCTTTATCTTGTAAATCAAAACACAGTAGCATTCCACATCTGGCTAAGTAAAAAAGACAGGTTGAGACAGCCGGACAAAGTTGTCTTTGATCTAGACCCGCCCGAAAATTCTTTTGACAAAGTAAAAGAAGCAGCAAAAGTGCTGTGTAATTTTCTCAGGAAGAAGAAAAAGGAACCTCAGCTTATGTCAACCGGCCAAAGCGGTTTCCATCTTTTTTATGAGATTCGCCGCGGAAAAGATTTTGACGAAATAAAAAAGGAGCTTCGCGCTATGGCAGAGGAAGTCACTAGGCTACGACCAGATCTTCTCACCACCAAAATAAGGAAAGAACAGCGGGAAGGAAAAATCTTTGTAGATTACCTGCGTAATGCCTATGCCCAAACAGCGGTTTGTCCTTTTTCCCTTCGGCCCAATGAAGAAGCCGGCATTGCCACCCCTTTAGAATGGGAAGAACTATCTAAAATGGAAAGTGCTTATCAATATAACTATGAAAATATTTTCAGAAGATTGGGACAAATAAAGAAGACCACAGAAAACTAAGGACTCCTGCAACTCATGATCTAAAAATGCCATTTTTGAAGCCTTTTATAGAGAAGAGATTCAACAGCTTTAGGTAAAAAATTGAACAAAAAAAAATATAAAAATCACACAAAATGAAGAATATAAGCCAAGAACAGGCCAGTAAAGAATTACATAAAGAAGCCGAAAATGTGGAGGAAAAAGACCTGGATAGAGTCCTGAGTAAAAAAGAGAAGATCGAGAATAAGATCCTAAACAATGAAACGGTGGAGAAGTACGTGGAGAAAGGAAAAATGATGTTTTCTCTCATCAACGACTATAGAAAGGGGAATTATACCGAAGTTCCCTGGAAGACAATTGCCGCAGTGGCCGGGGCACTCCTTTACGTGCTAAATCCGTTGGACCTTATCCCCGATTTCATTCCTGTAATAGGAATGTTGGACGATGCTTCAGTCCTTGCTGTTTGTCTCAAACTGGTTAATGACGACCTTGAGAAATATACGGACTGGAAATTAAATTCCTCTTCAGAAGAAGTTGGATCACCGGCATAAAAGAATTATTCAGAAAAAAAGGAGGAAAATTAAGCTGATTTTCCTCCTTTTTAATGCTTTAAATAATCCAGAAACTACATATTTCGCCTGTACTGTCCTCCCACCTCAAAGAGAGCACTCGTAATTTGACCCAACGAGCAGGACTTTGTGGCTTCCATAAGAACTTCAAAAATGTTTTCATTTTGAACAGCAGCTTTTTTCACTTCTTCCAGGGCTGCTTCGGCTTTTTCTTCCTTGGCCTTGTGTAAATCCTGCAGCGTTTTGATCTGGTTTTGCTTTTCTTCTTCCGTAGCTCTAATTACCTCACCCGGTGTCACAGTTGGTGAACCGGTAGAACTTAAGAAGGTATTCACTCCAATAATTGGGAAGTCACCATTATGTTTCAGGGTTTCATAATACAAACTTTCCTCCTGAATTTTGCTACGCTGGTACATGGTTTCCATAGCTCCCAGCACTCCGCCGCGCTCTGTGATCCTGTCAAACTCCTGAAGTACTGCTTCCTCCACAAGATCTGTAAGCTCTTCAATAATAAATGATCCCTGGATTGGGTTTTCGTTTTTCGCCAGTCCCAGTTCCTTGTTAATGATCAATTGAATAGCCATGGCCCTTCTTACAGAAGCTTCTGTAGGCGTAGTGATCGCCTCATCATATGCGTTTGTATGCAGCGAGTTACAATTGTCATAAATTGCATATAATGCCTGCAGTGTAGTTCTGATATCATTAAAATCGATTTCCTGGGCATGTAAAGATCGCCCGGAAGTCTGGATATGATACTTCAGCATTTGAGCCCGCGGATTTGCATTGTATTTGTACTTCAATGCTTTGGACCAAATTTTCCTTGCTACACGTCCTATAACCGCATATTCGGGATCAATCCCGTTGGAGAAAAAGAAAGACAGGTTTGGACCAAATTTGTTGATGTCCATCCCGCGACTTAAATAATACTCTACATAGGTAAATCCATTGGCCAATGTTAGTGCCAGCTGAGTAATTGGATTTGCACCAGCTTCAGCAATGTGATATCCTGAAATTGAAACCGAATAAAAATTGCGCACCTGTTCAGCAATAAAATATTCCTGAACATCTCCCATAAGCCGCAGGGCAAATTCTGTGGAAAAAATACAGGTATTCTGTGCCTGGTCTTCCTTCAAAATATCTGCCTGTACGGTTCCCCGAACCTGGTTTAACGTCCGTTTCTTGATATCCTGATATACATCCTGCGGCAATACCTGATCACCGGTGACTCCGAGTAACATGAGCCCAAGACCATTGTTCCCTTCAGGAAATTCTCCCCTGTATTTTGGCTGATCTTCTTCCTTTCCGGAATAAATCTTAGCAATTTTTTCTTTTACCTCTTTTTCGAGTCCGTTCTCAACGATGAATTTTTCACACTGCTGATCGATGGCTGCGTTCATGAAAAATCCAAGCAGCATTGGTGCCGGTCCATTGATCGTCATACTCACCGAAGTTAATGGATCTGCAAGGTCAAAGCCGGAATAGAGTTTTTTTGCATCATCAAGACAACAAATGGAAACTCCTGCGTTTCCAATCTTTCCGTAAATATCTGGCCGGTGATCGGGATCATTCCCATATAATGTAACCGAATCGAATGCTGTGGAAAGGCGTTTTGCTGGTAAGCCCATGCTCACGTAGTGAAAGCGCCTGTTGGTACGTTCAGGAGAACCTTCGCCGGCAAACATACGTGTTGGGTCTTCTCCCTGTCGCTTAAATGGATAAAGTCCTGCGGTATAGGGAAATTCCCCGGGAACATTTTCCTGCAGACACCACTGTAGAATGTCACCCCATGCTTTATATTTTGGCAACGCCACCTTCGCTATTTGAGTATGCGACAAAGATTCGGAATGGGTTTCGATCTTTATTTCTTTATCACGCACCTTAAAACTATAGACGGGATTTTTATATTTGTTGACCTTATCATCCCATCCGGTTATGATTTCCCAGTTGTAAGGATCCAGATCCATCTTTACTCTATCAAATTCTTTCTTCAACAGTCCTACGAGATCATTATTTTCTTCGGTAGAGCTGTCGCGCAGACTTTCTTCTTCAAGTCCGAATTTATTTAACCCGATATTTACTCCGGTTACAGATTCGATCGTCTTATATATCCCGTAAAGTTTTTGAGCAACTTCAGCCTGTGACGCTGCTTTCTCATCATAAGACCTGTTATTCTCTGAAATTTCAGAAAGGTAGCGTGTTCGGTTTGGTGGGATCACAAAGATCTTTTCACTCATCCCCTTTGAGATCTCAAAAGTGGAATTCAATTTAGAGCCGGTTTTTTCGTCTATTTTATCCATGATCTCCCGGTAAAGCGTATTCATCCCGGGATCATTGAATTGCGAAGCAATTGTACCGAACACAGGAAGTGTATCAGGATTGGAATGCCATAGCCCGTGATTTCGTTGATACTGTTTCTTCACATCCCGAAGCGCATCCAGGGCACCTCTTTTATCAAATTTATTGATCGCCACCAGGTCGGCAAAATCTAGCATGTCTATTTTCTCCAGCTGCGTTGCCGCACCAAATTCCGGCGTCATTACATAAAGTGAAACATCAGAATGTTCAAGGATTTCTGTATCAGACTGCCCAATTCCTGAAGTTTCAAGAATGATCAAATCAAAACGAGCAGCTTTTAAAACCTCGATAGCTTCGGCTACATATTTAGAAAGAGCGAGATTAGATTGTCTTGTTGCGAGAGATCTCATGTAGACCCTCGAATTATTAATAGAATTCATTCTAATCCTGTCCCCCAGCAAGGCACCGCCGGTTTTCCGCTTCGATGGATCCACCGAAATAATTCCAATAGTCTTCTCCGGAAAATCGATTAAAAAACGTCTCACCAGTTCATCAACCAATGAAGATTTACCTGCACCACCGGTACCGGTAATTCCAAGAACAGGAATTTCAGTCGATTTATTGGCTTCATGAATGCTTTCCAGAGCGCTTTTTGCAACCTCCGGAAAATTTTCAGCAGCAGAAATCACTCTCGCAATTGCGCCAGATTTTTTAGCAGAAAGGTCTTTAACTTCCCCGTTCAGGCTGTCACCCAATGGATAATCTGATAATTTTACAAGATCATTGATCATACCCTGCAGTCCTAGTTCCCTTCCATCATCTGGAGAATATATCCTGGTGATCCCGTAATCCTGCAGTTCCTTAATCTCTTCGGGAAGGATCACTCCACCGCCGCCGCCAAAGATCTTGATATGACCCGCTCCCTTTTCCCTAAGCAGGTCATACATATATTTGAAATACTCGGTATGGCCGCCCTGGTAAGAAGTCATTGCGATGGAATTCGCATCTTCCTGGATCGCACAATTTACCACCTCCTCCACACTGCGGTCATGGCCAAGATGTATCACCTCGACTCCTGTAGATTGGATGATACGCCTCATTATATTGATGGCAGCATCGTGGCCGTCAAAAAGGGAGGCTGCCGTTACTATTCGTACTTTATTGCTGGGTTTATAAGGAGCTTGTTGTTCCATGCTGAATTTTAATATTTAGTGCCTGCAATTTACGAATTTCGGAATGAAGTATCCATTATTCTAATTCTTTTCAAAAATGACATAAACAGCCAAACTTCTTGAAACACCATTCTAACTTTTGTTTATGATTTCCTCCTCCTATAATTCGATATCTTTGAAAAAAGCGAAAAAATGAGAAAATTTCTACTACTATTACTGATAATTTCATTTTCATCCTGTGCCG
Source organism: Salinimicrobium maris (assembly GCF_049680855.1). Classification (NCBI taxonomy): domain Bacteria; kingdom Pseudomonadati; phylum Bacteroidota; class Flavobacteriia; order Flavobacteriales; family Flavobacteriaceae; genus Salinimicrobium; species Salinimicrobium maris. The sequence continues at coordinate 138,031 of NZ_JBMPGS010000004.1, forward strand.
AGTTACAGCAAATTGCAAGTCAACTTCCACAGGAAGGCGGCTACGGAATTTCAAATCAGGAAATTGCCGGCGGACTTAAGCAGGCACTACAAAAAGGAATTGACACCCGCGTCACCGAGCTTACCGCAGAAGGAGGCTTCTTCAGAAATGAACTGGTAAGGATCACCCTGCCGCCCGAACTTCAAAAGGTAGATCGCACCCTAAGCGATGTGGGCCTGGACGCTCTTGCAGATGAAGGTTTGAAAGTTCTAAATCGCGCAGCCGAAGAAGCTGTGAAAGAAGCCACTCCTATCTTTGTAAATGCTGTGCAGGAAATAACGTTTACAGATGCCCGGAACATTTTACTTGGTGATGATCGTGCGGCAACCAATTATCTTTCAGGAAAAACCAGTGATGAATTGTACACTCGCTTTAATCCCGTGGTACAGAATTCCCTGGACAAAGTTGGAGCCACGCAGGTTTGGACCAATATTATTAACAGGTATAACAGCCTCCCTCTTTCCTCTAATGTAAACCCCGATCTCGCCGACTATGTAACTCAGGAAGCGCTGCAAGGGGTTTTTACGATGATCGCCGTTGAAGAAAAAGAAATCAGAACCCAATTTTCGGCTCGAACTACAGATCTTCTAAAAAGAGTATTTGCATTACAAGATTGACCTCAACCCATTACAAACTGATTATCAATACTTTAAATGTAAATATTTTAACAACAAAAGGTATAAATCGAGCACATTTTACCATAATCTTAACTGATGGTTAATACCACTTCCACCTTATGAAAGATATCTTTGTATTAATAGATTGAAATGCACATGTTTAGATTATTTGAACCACGTACCAGCCTCGATAGATTACGAGAGAAGTATTCCATTCTCATGCGCCGGGCCTACGAAATTGCTCTGGTAGATAAATCAAGAAGTGACCTTTTAAATGATAAAGCCTGTAAAATCCTTCAGGAAATAAGGCATATGGAGCATCAGGAGCTTTGTAAAGACAAATGAAGGCTTTTAAAGTATTTAAAGGCATTTATTAGCCTGGAGCCATACCAGCTAAAATATTCACCATCCACCAGGATCACATCAACACCGGGAAGTTCTTTTTTAAGTTCTTCTTTATGGCTTTCTTTGAAAGGAAAAGGCTCTGAAGAAAGCATCAATAGCTGCACATCTTTCTCTTCCATTTCTGACAATTTTATCTCTGGATATCGTGATTCCTCTTCTAAAAAGACATTTTGAAACCGGTTTATCTCCAGTAAATAATTGATAAAAGTTCCTTTCCCGGCCGCCATCCAAGGTTTCTTCCAAATCATATACGCCACTCTTCGAAAAGATTTCTTCTGAATAAAGTTTTGAAAATCATTAAAACGAATCCTGATCTTTTCTTCTATTTCTGAAGCTTTTGCTCCTACTTTAAAGATTTCCCCATATTGCCTTATCAACTCCAGGGAATCGTCCAGGTTTTCAATATTAGAAACATGCACAGGAGCAATTTTTTCAAGTTCCAATACCATTTCTTTAGTGTTCTCTTCTTTATTACAGAGAATAATATCCGGTTCCAGGGCTTTGATCCGGTCGAAATGTACATTTTTAGTTCCCCCGACAATTTTTTTCTCCTTCCGCAGCTCTTTTGGATGCACACAAAACTTCGTGATGCCCAAAATGTCATCTTTTAGCCCAAGATCTACTAAAAGTTCGGTCTGGCTAGGTACTAAAGAAACAATTCGGCAGGGTGTTCCAGAAATTTCCATTTCCCTGTTTAACTGATCAAGAATCTTCCTCGTTTTTGCCATTTTTAGAATCTAGGTGTTTCAGATTTCAGGGAATATTCAGCAGCAATTAAAGGAGCGCTGACATTTGCTGCTGTACCTCTTCAGCTTTAAGCGCTGCCGCTTCAGCAAAATCTTTTCCTTCTGAAGCATAAATGATTCCACGGGAAGAATTGATCAACAGCCCAACATTATCATTCATACCGAATTTGCAGACTTCTTCCAGATTTCCTCCCTGTGCACCTACGCCGGGCACAAGAAAGAAATTATGTGGTATGATCTTTCTTATCTCAGCAATATATTCGGCTTTTGTGGCGCCAACCACATACATGAGATTTTCTGAATTTTTCCAGCTTTTGGAAACCTGCAGCACCTTTTTGTAGAGTTCTGTTTCAGAAATTTTCTGTGTTTGAAAGTCAAATGCGCCTTCGTTAGAAGTTAAAGCTAACAAAATCGTGTGCTTATTCTTGTGCGCCAAAAATGGTTCTACGGAATCCCGGCCCATATAAGGCGCCACGGTTACAGAATCAAAGTCCAGATCTTCAAAAAAGGCTTTCGCATACATGCCCGAAGTATTACCAATATCTCCCCTTTTTGCATCGGCAATGGTGAAAATTTCAGAATGATTCTCATTAAGATATTTGATCGTTTCCCCCAGTGCCTGCCAGCCTTTTACCCCATGCGCTTCGTAGAAGGCCGTATTTGGTTTATAGGCAACGGCGAGATGATGCGTGGCACCAATGATGGCTTTATTGAATTCAAAAATGGGATCTTCGCTGTCCAATAGATGCTTCGGAATTTTATTTAGATCAACATCTAAACCTATGCAGAGAAATGATTTTTTCTTTCTGATTTGTTCTACAAGCTGCTGGGTGGTCATAAGGTTTTGATTCAAAAAAGAAAAGCTGCCGAAGAATTGCGGCAGCTTTGAATTATGTTTTAGAAAACATCTGAGTTTTCCTTGAGTTTCTCTGTATTTTCCACAAGTCGAAGCTCATCCAGAATTCGCTGAATATCCCCGTTGATGATGTTGGAAAGATCGTAAAGTGTAAGACCAATCCTGTGATCTGTCACCCGGCCCTGCGCATAATTGTACGTCCTGATCTTGGCACTCCTGTCTCCACTGGAAACCATGGAGTTTCTTTTTGCTGCATCGGCTTCCATCTTCTTCGCCAGCTCCTGCTCATACAACCTTGAACGTAGTACTCTAAAGGCCTTGTCCTTATTCTTATGCTGGGATTTTTGATCCTGACACTGGGCAACAAGTCCTGTTGGAATATGTGTTAAACGCACTGCGGAATATGTGGTATTCACAGATTGCCCACCCGGTCCCGATGAACAGAAATAATCTATACGTACATCTTTAGGGTCAATTTCCACATCAAATTCCTCGGCTTCGGGCAATACCATCACCGTGGCGGCAGAGGTATGCACCCTTCCCTGAGTTTCAGTTTGGGGAACCCGTTGCACACGATGAACGCCTGCTTCAAATTTCATGGTTCCGTATACGTCCTCGCCGGTTACATCAAAAATAATTTCTTTGAATCCGCCGCTGGTACCTTCACTAAAATCCACGATGTTATGTTTCCAGCCTTTACTTTCAATATATTTGGTGTACATACGATAAAGGTCTCCCGCAAAAATACTGGCTTCGTCCCCACCTGTCCCGGCTCGAATCTCCATCACCACATCTTTTGCATCTTCAGGATCTTTAGGCACAAGCATCATCCTTATCTTTTCTTCCAGTTCAGGCAACTCTTCCTTGGCTTCCTCCATCTGCATTTTAGCCATTTCGGTCATTTCGGGATCACTGCCGTCGGAAATCACCTCTTCAGCTTCAGAAATGTTCTGGACCAGGGTCATATATTTTTCCCGCTCGTCCATGAGCGCCTTCAGTTCCTTGTATTCCTTATTTAATTCTACGTATCGTTTTTGATCGGCAATCACATCGGGCTGGATGATCAAATCATTCACCTCATCAAAGCGTTGCTTTACAATATTTAGTTTCTCAATCATAACATCTGCTTATAAGTTCACAAATTTACGATAATTTGATTGGATTTAAATTATCCCCTTTGAAAACTCCCGTAAGATTTTCTTCTTTTTTTAGTATGTTTATAGTATGCTGTCACTCCTGCATTTAGTATTTTCATTTTACAGAAAATTCATCTGGTTTTCACTTCTGCTGAATTTTCTTTTCCTTGGGTTTCAGATACCTTTAGGTCTCGCCTTTACCTATAAGTTGATATTTACTTTCCTCATTTACTGGATATACAAAATTTCTGAAAGAGGTGAAAAGCTCATTTTCTACAACAATCTAAAAATTACCACTGTAAAGCTCTTTTTCCTGAGCTTCATATATGATATCGCCATCGTGCTCACTATCTATCTTTTCAACGATTTATTATGACTTTTGAAATTGATAACATAGAGCTGAATTTTGGCAGCAAGAACATTCTGCGGGGCGTTTATCTAAAATCTGAAGCCGGAAAGATCACCGGAATATTAGGTGCTAACGGCACCGGAAAAAGCAGTCTTTTAAAGATCTTTTTTGGATGCCTGCAACCACACAACAAACTGGTAAGAGTTGATAATTCTCCGCATTTAAAGCCACTTTTTAGTACAGGCCTGGTAAAATACCTCCCTCAACATTCTCTAATTCCGCAGCATTTAAAGCTGAAGAAAATTTTCAAATTATATAGGGTTGACTGGAATCTTTTTGCAGAAAATTTTGAAAGCTTCAGAAAGTATGCAAATCACAAGATCCATGAATTATCGGGTGGGGAGATTCGAGTGGCAGAAATTTACCTGAGCCTTAAAAGTCCGTCGCGGCTGGTGTTGCTAGACGAGCCATTTTCGCACGTTGCGCCCATTTACATTGAAAAGCTAAAAGCAATCATCATTTCTGAAAAGAAGAAAAAAGCCATTGTCATGACAGATCATTTATACCGACACATCATTGAAATGGCCGATGATCTTTACCTGCTGAAAAACGGATGTTCAAATCTCATTTTAGACCCCAAAGAACTGGAAAATCATAAATACCTTAGCCCGAATACACTTTGACCACAAAAACAGCAAAAATAGGATTTGGAGGGGGCTGCCACTGGTGTACCGAAGCCGTTTTTCAAGCGGTTAAAGGCGTAGAAAAAGTGGAGCAGGGCTATATTGCTTCTAAAGGCGCCGCTTCCTCTTTTTCAGAAGCGGTGATTGTACATTACCTTCCAAAAAAGGGATTTTTAAAGCATCTACTGGAAGTTCACATCAACACCCACAATGCGACTTCCAACCATTCCTTTCGGGAAAAATATAGAAGTGCAGTTTACTTTTTTACTTCAGAAGAAGAAAAAGAAGCTAAAATGGCACTTTTGGAACTTCAGAAAGGATTTTCGGAAAGAATTATTACACAGGTGTTGCCATTTGAGGAGTTTAAACCTTCACGGGAAGCTATTCAGGATTATTACAGGAAAAATCCCGATGCGCCTTTTTGCCAAAGATATATTGAACCAAAGCTCAAACTATTGCAGGAAAGATTCCAAAAAGAGCAGAAATAATGTCATTTTTGGAACATCAGCTTAAATGTATCCTAATAAATTCAGATTTTCTTTTTCTTCTCAATCCTACTTAGCTTGTGAAAATAATCTGCTCCGGAAATGTCATTTTAAGAGTACCTATATTCGCCGAATTCACTTTTAATGGTGAGCTTTTTCTCTTCAGAAGCTTCTACTTTACCAATGATTTTAGCATCAACATCAAATGATTTTGAAATCGCGATGATGTCTTCAGCTATGCTTTCATCCACATAAAGTTCCATACGGTGCCCCATGTTAAAAACCTGGTACATTTCTTTCCAGTCAGTTTTACTTTCCTGCTGAATAAGCTTAAACAAAGGGGGAACTTCGAAGAGATTGTCCTTTATCACGTGTAAATTCTCTATAAAATGCAGTATTTTGGTTTGAGCGCCACCACTGCAATGCACCATTCCGTGGATTTCCTTATTCGAATATTTTGAAAAGATTTTTTTGATAATTGGCGCGTAGGTTCTGGTAGGAGAGAGCACCAGTTTCCCTGCATCCAACGGACTTCCTTCTACAGGATCTGTAAGGTTTTTTGATCCGCCGTAGATCAATTCATTGGGAATTTCTGAATCAAAACTTTCAGGATATTTTACTGCCAGATAGTTGCTGAACACGTCGTGCCTTGCAGAAGTTAATCCGTTGCTGCCCATTCCGCCGTTATATTCTTTCTCGTAAGTAGCTTTTCCGAAGGAAGAAAGGCCCACGATCACGTTTCCGGGTTTAATGTGGGCGTTATCGATCACGTTCTTACGGTTCATCCTGGCCGTAACTGTGGAATCTACAATAATGGTCCGCACAAGATCCCCGACATCGGCCGTTTCCCCACCGGTGGAATGAATAGTTATTCCGAAGTCTTTGAGATCTGAAAGTAATTCCTCTGTACCATTTATAATGGCCGAAATCACTTCCCCCGGAATGAGATTTTTGTTCCTGCCAATAGTAGAAGAAAGCATGATATTATCTACCGCGCCTACGCAAAGAAGATCATCAATATTCATGATAAGCGCATCCTGCGCGATCCCTTTCCAGACAGAAAGATCTCCCGTTTCTTTCCAGTACATGTAAGCCAGTGAAGATTTTGTGCCGGCACCGTCTGCATGCATAATGATGCAAGAATCTTGATCTCCGGTAAGATAGTCGGGTACGATCTTACAAAAAGCCTTTGGAAAAAGACCTTTATCCACTTTTTTGATGGCATTGTGAACATCTTCCTTTCCTGCTGAAACGCCGCGCTGCGCATATCTTTTACTTACTTCCTGACCCATAATAAAATTTTAGAAGCGCAAAGATACAGAGATTTGCAAAACCATTAAAGTCTTTTCTAAAGTGCATTCACTGCAGGGTACAGGAAATAAAAAAGCGTTGCCTAAAGGAATTCCGGCAACGCTTTATGGTTATAGTTGGTTAAATTTTATTCCCAGTCTGGCATGAAACCATTTTCAATTAACAACTCTCTCCTTTCGCTGTCAACATCGGTATCTTCAAGGTTAATGGTATAAATATCCCTTTGAGAAATACCATCATTAGAGGTATTTACATAAATGACCTGTGCCTCATTTGGAGAAAATCGTGGATCAAGATCATTTGTTCCGTCCGGTTTTTCAAGAGAAAGATCTATTGTCTCCCCTGTATTGAAGTTGTACAGGAACAGGCGGGAATCTAATCTTCTATAGGAATCATTTTCAAATCCTGAAACGTCTTGTGTAAAGAGCAACATGTCGCCTCTTACAGAAAGATCAAGGCCTCCCACAGCACCTGAAACATTTGAAAGCACTTCTGAAAGCACATTACCATCAAAATTAATTGTAAAGATATCTGCATTGTAACCGTCGCTGTTGTTTGTTATCAAAGCAATCATTTCATTATTATCACTTACATCAACTTCAGTAATGAATTTTCCGTTCTGTGTTTGATAAATCATTGTCGTACCGCCGCCTGAAGCACTTACTCGATAGAGCTTGTTGTAGTTTGGATAAACTAGTGATGCACCATCGTTTGCCCAGGAATAATCGACCTGGTTAAGGCTGAATCCTTTCACCGGAATGGTAGAAGTAACCTGCCGCTGACCTGTTCCATCTAAATTCATTGTAAAAAGGTGATTTTCGCCATTTACAACTCTTAAAAAAGCTATTTTATTACTTGCGTTGTTTTTTCGCGGCCTGAAGCTACTGCGGTTTGGTGAAGTAAGTCTATATTCATTCTCTTCCATATCACGAGCGTAAATCACTGAATTTCCGTTGACGATGCGAGTGAAAAGGATTCGGTTGGTTTCAGGCACATCCATTGTCCTGAAAGAGTACAACGGACTTAGTACTTCACTGTTAACTCCATCTGAAGCACGCACCTGCCAGAAATATTTGTTATTAAAATCTAGCCCTTCTACCGTATAAGTAGTATCTGTAATTTTATCAAACATAAAAATTTCCTCGTCTTCGTCGTTTCTGATTTCAAGTTGATAAGTAAGATCATCATCTTCAGGATCTACAGCAGACCAACTGAATTCTACAGTAGTGCTTACATCCTGTGCCTTATCTTCCGGAGAAACAACCTGAGGTGCCTGAGGTGGTTTATTTCCTGATGTTTCGGTTTGCATCTCAAAAATGACATTTACGGTTGTATTTGCCATGACCGATGCTCCTTCAAACTGCGTCAATAATCCCTCTTTTCGAGCCTCCACAGAGTAATCATCAGCAGGTATATCCTGCAAAATAAATTCTCCATTTTCGTCAGTAAAAATGGTACTTGTGGCGGGGTTAGTGGAAATGCGTGCATTATCCACAGGTTCATTGGTCCCTTCTTCCACGACCATTCCCGTGATGGTACCAAGGCCGGTGTCATCAATAGTATCTTCGCTGCAGCCACTAAACATAGCCGGCAGTACCAGCATCGTAAGAATATATTTTAAAGTTTTCATTGTGTGAGGTTTTGAGGTTTGAGGTCTTTAATTGCCAAAGTAGAAGTTAATTCCTGCACCAAAGTTGAAGTAGAAGTCATCACGTTTACCATTAACCATGTAGTCTACTTCATCAGAAAAGCTAAGGTTATGTTCGCCAAAAGCTTTCAATGCGATATTTTCGGAAAGAAAATATTCTACTCCCAGCCCATATTGAAGTTTAAAAAATGAAGAGGAAAAATCTTCAGGAACATCAGAGGCTAAAGAAAACACATAGCCGGGCCCTCCATATATATAAGGAGAAAGTTTATCTTTTGGAAGAATCTTAAACTGCGCATTAAGATCGGCTCCGGCAAATTTCTCCTGAAAGGATCCGCCGTTGCTTAACTCAAAAAAACTGCCGCCAACATTAAGCGAGAAAGCAGGTGTTAGCTGATGGCTGTACTCCACTTCTCCTAAAAATCCGGGAGAACTACTGGAGTAGTCACCGCTAAGGAGTGTAGCTCCAAAATTCACCCCAAAATATCCATTCGAGTTGCGCTCTGTTAATTTTCGATCATATAATTCGGTAAGGCCGGCTTCCTCCTTTTCTTCTTCATATTCCGAAATGAGTACCTGAGCCTGAGCTTCATCTTCTGTGTTCCATAATTTATCTTTCAAGCCTTCTACAATGAGACCTTCAACTGCTTTTTCGATGGCTTCCTTGACAGCGAGCTGCACCGGTTCATTACGCGTAAAACCTGTTTCTACCTCCAGCAATCGCTGAAAGCTTACGTACTTATATAAGCTAACATCTACTGCCTGGGAAAGAATTGTTTTTGAAACATAGACATTTTTCAGAATTTTCCCACTAGAAGTTGATATTGCCCTTAAGTAAATGGTAATCCTATCCTGTCGATATTGTGTACTTCCTCCAACCCCAAAATAACGGGCTCCCATACCACCCGTAATAATATTGGTGTCATAAGAAACAATTCCTCCTTCCAAAAGTATACCTGCATAAAGTAAAGGTGGAACCTGTGGTTGATTGGAATTTCCCTGATATTCCTGTCGGGTAGAACGAATAATATTACGTTCATTAAGCAGGTTTCCAATATTCTCTCTTTCAATTGGAGTAAACCAACGGGAATCCTCCAGTGCGTTGATAAGAATGGCAGTTGCACCCTGTGTTACAGCCGTACTAAAGGTACTTCCAACTTCTGAAGGCTTATATTGACCGGTAAGATCCCGAAAGTTATAAACCCCTACCACCACTGGTTCAGCCGGGAGTGGCAGGTTACGAAGGGATTGGGTAATATCTGTACTTTCGCCTATTCGAGCTTCCTGTACGTCAATGGGCTGATTAAAATAAGCACCGCAGGATGTAAGAAGGGAGGCAAGTACAACAAAAAGTGTACTTTTTAAAATTTTCATAAGAATTGTAGGTTAATTGGGTATAATAACTTGAGTCTGCTCTCCTGTATTGGTATCCAGGATATTAATTACAAGCCCTTCCGTTGAGTCATAGATATCTACAGCTAAGCTACCAAAGGTATAGGTTCCAGGAGAGAGACCATCAGAACCAAATTTATTAGTAAACATACTCCTGGAAACTTGCCCTAAGAGCTGCGAATTTAAACTGGCACTAAATTTCTCCAATTCCGATTGTTGAAACCTCGATGTTTCTTCTGGGTCCTTAAATGCATTTTGTGCTTCTGCAGATTGCATTAACCACTGTGAATTATATGGGTTTCCCCCAAAAGCTGGGTTTTTTGGGGCATATGTCAATTGTTGAGCATGCATCGTTGACAACCCAAAGAGCAAGAATAAAAAGAGTGATAGTTTCATATTAGTAGGTTTGGTTAATATTGGGTTATATATTCATTGCGGTTGTCAAGGTACTCAAAATATCTATTTACCTGTCTTAATGCTACATCGGCCTGCTCCTTCAGGTAATCTAGTTTGGGACGGGCAAAGAATTGATAAACAACCTTATCTTCCACTCTCACAATAATTTTGGTGGTTCTTCCAAAGCTTATCACTTCGTCGATTTCGATCAACTTGTTTCCCTGGTTTTGGCCCAGACTGTACTGCTGGTAGAAGAAACCGTAGAAATCTTTACCCGGTTTTGTCTTTGTCCGATCTGTTACAATTCCGGCAAGCTGAATACCTTCATTTTTTTTGTGATAAGACAAATGATCCCCCACATTACTCTCTTCTTCAGCATTATAAACTATACGATCTGTACCCACTATTTCATCATCCTGATTGTATAGGAGGAGCAAAAGAATCGTTCGGCTATTAGAGCTAATGGAAAAAGAAGTATAAGATAATTCTTTAGTTTCAAAAGGTTCAAGAGTAAAATGACCAGTTTGGGAATTTTTAGAAGAGTTACTGCCCTTGATGTTATTGGTAATTACCGATAATTCGTACCTGAGGCTATAAGTGGTTTCTGTACGATTTTTTGCTGTACCAATTACATCCAGTACACCGTCTTTGGAATTTGTTGCAATTATTCCAGCTTCAACTTCAGAATTAAAATTTTGAGCCAAGGCAGTTTGCATCACACCTAATGGAAGTAATAATAAAATGACTCCAAAGATTTTGGTGTATTTCAAATGCCATGAGTTTTGCTCTAACAAATTAATGTATTTTTTAGAATGGAAAAAGTTGTACATGACAGGAATATATAATTTTCATCCATTGTCAATTAAAAAATGGAATTTAACTGGGTGAGAATACAATATTCTAGTATTCAAATTTATTTTTAATAATCATTGAGAATTCCTAACCAAAATTGTTTTCGAATTACCAGTCATATTAAATTGTAATTTATTCCCTATGGAATTAGAACCAAAAGTTTTAAAACTATTATTATTACCTTGCATTATAATATCGACTTGCACTTCAGCAGTTGGATCGAATACAAAGTCTTCATAGATGTTATTACTTCCGTTCTGCGTTAATTTATAACGAATTGTGCTCGCCGTGAGGTCTATGTTTAAATTATTGTTATTTCCTTTCTGTTTTAGATCTACTATAGCATTAGAAGAGGATATTCTAGTACTCATATAATTCTCCTCACCTACTTGCGAAATGAATATTTGATTGTTCACCTGAGGATTAGAAATATTATTTAAATCCTGTCCCTCTCTTTCCTGAACATATTTTGCTGAAAACAAATCATGTTTGCTTATAAAAGAGCCCAATTCTACATTTGAAGAATAACCCGGTTTTTGACAATATCCTGCAAAAGATACTAGTAGAAGAAGAAAAGTTAATATTTTAAATTTTTGAATTTTCATAGAACTCAATTTTTTGGAAAAATAATTTTTTAATAAATCAATAATATCGAAAAATTTGCTCTTATTTGTCTGACTTGATTTACTACAATTTTCAATAATGACAAGAAGCTGTCAGAAACAAACTCTCGCGACAGCCTCTTGAGCATTATATAATCATTATTCCTAACAATTTATGAACTAAATTTCAATTGATTGCAAGATTATGGATTTACTTGAGTAACAGTTGCAGTATTACCACCTAATTGAGAAATAGAACTTAAATTTAAGCCATTCCCAGACTGATGAACCGTAGCAGTGTTATCTGATGTAACTCCTTCCATTCCTTGAGAAATATAAGATCCATTAAATTGCCCAAGTTGTGTCACGTGAGCCTTGTTAGAAATTCCATCCGAGGAAATAGGTTGATTCAAGGCTCCATCAGATTGCAATACAATAGAAGCATTTCCTTCTCCATTCTGGTGTAACCATGAGCTGTTATCATCTCCCGTTTGCCTCACGTATTCGCCATTAGAATATCCCGCATATTGAATTGAAGTTACTTGAGTTGTTTCTTGTAAAGAAACTATAGAGTTATTGTCCCCATTCTGATAATGATCAGCCCAGTTACCTGATGATTGATTTGGTGCTGCAGCCTGTTCTAGATTGACACTGTTGTTAGTTCCTATTTGCTCTACATGAGCTCTATTGTTATCCCATCTCTGAAGAACCACTGCAGTGTTTCCATCTCCGGCCATAGTACCACCATTTTGGATAACTGTAGCCCAGTTGTCTTCAGCTTGCTGATTGTTCCCTTGTGTAATATCTGAATAGTTATCCTGACCGTCTTGATCAACATCAGCAAAATTTCCATCTCCCTCTTGATCAATGTCTGATATTTGATAAGCGATCTCTCCCCCGTATTGATCGACAGTAGCTTCATTACCAAAACCACTACTTCTTTGAGCATTAACATCTCCGGATTGATCAATGCTTGACCAGTTGTTACCATGTTGTGTTACAGAAACAGAGTTCTCCCTGAATTCTTGATCAACATAACTTGTGTTCTGACCAGTTTGTGAAACTGTTGATTCATTCATGTAACCGACTTGTTCAACATCACTGGAATTTTCGGTTGGACTTGTTTGAGCAAATGTTACTGCTCCACACATTAGCGCTGCTGCGCTTAAAACTACTTTTTTCATAATAAAATATTTAGAATGGTTAATAAATTACAATTTTGTGCGGGGGTCAATTGTAACGGCATCTTCAATCTTCAGCGCGAAGGAGATTTATATTTTGTAGAGGAAGAATTATCTCTCATTCACAGTGCTAATCTATGTAAATCACATTTGCTAAAAACATGATTACCAAACTTTTCGATAAAGTGCAAAAGGGGAAAAACCCGGTTTTCTTATGTCAACCAAGAAAATACATACAGAAAATTACATTTGTTAAAAATTCCTTAAAACACAATTATTAAAATTCATGTCAGTCAATTCTTACATAATAAGGAGTTTTGGCAGTATTTTTATACTTATAAGTAATATTTTACAATTTTTTAAGATTTGAGTCATACCCAAGTATATTTAATTACAGCCAAATGAGCATGATTATAATATTTCATTTGGAGGAAGACTCTTACCTCATCTATTTTATATACTCAACAAGATTTAACAGCACTCTCTTTACTCAGAAATAAGAATCACATGCTTTACTAAATCTCCAATTTCGATAGAAGATTCTTTAAGAATTTCATGTTAACCCATGTTACAACTTTTTCTAAAAATATTAATCTCTGACCCTTTATGCCCTAGAAGATTCAATTCTGTTTTCCCAATCAGGTTTCCCCCCTAAAGAAATTTAAATAGAACATTAAGGAATAATAAGCCATAAATATCTTACCGTCAAATATAAAGCCGTTCAATTTTTATTTGACATAAAAATTGAACGGCTTTATATTGCCTAAAGGATTATTACTTAGCTATTGATACACAATTGCCACATTTGACTGTATTACGTTTGAATAATTATTATTTCCCGTTTGCCTTACCGTGCTTAGATGAAAATCACCAACTTGGCTGGTCTGAGCGAAATTCAATTCTCCTCTTTGAACATGCAGCGTCTCATTATTATTTCCTCCCTGAGTAATTATTGAAGTGTTGTATCCTACGCCAGTTTGTCTCGATACTGCACGGTTATCATCTCCTGTTTGTTCCTGGAGAGATAGGTTTCCTTCAAAATACTGTTGTGAGCTGGCGTAATTATTATTTCCCTCCTGGTACTGCCTTGAGAAATTGTAATAATTACCCTGATAACTTACCGCTTCATTATCGTTCCCTAACTGGGCTTGTAAAGCAGTATGACCTTCACCTCTTTGCGTGGCTTTTGCATCATTCTCATTTCCTTCTTGCTGTTGTAGAACACTTCCTAAAATAGAGCTTCTCCAGCCTGTTAGTGCTTCTCCCTGCTGGGCAACTGCTGTATTGTCATCTCCTATCTGTAACTGCTCAGAGGTATTGGAATCTCCCCACTGCGTGTTGGAAGCTGAGTTCTCATTACCAACCTGGGTAACATAGCTAAAGTTGTTATATCCTTCCTGAAGAACCTCTGAAGAATTTAATGTTCCTACCTGATAAACATCCGCTGTGTTAAAATCACCCTTCTGAGCAATAACAGCCTCATTGTTAGGCTCTGTACTGCCAGCATCTCCAGACTGCAACAAAGTTGAGGTATTAAGAAAACCATTCTGATCTATATCCCCAAGGTTAGAAGATCCTTCCTGGTAGGCAGTAGACAAATTTAAAGTCCCGGTTTGATCAACATAAACGATCTGATCATCACCGTGTTGTTCAAGATAAGATTCATTGTAAACTCCATCTTGATTTACTGTCGCTTCATGGTTCGCGGTTTCACCTGCATCACCACCCGTTTGTAGAACTTCCGAAATATTCCCCATTCCCATTTGGGTCACAAGTGCACTGTTGGAATTTCCCTGTTGATCTACGTCACTCTGGTTGCTTTGTGCAAATGTTACAGTACCACAAAGGATGGCAGCAGTTCCTAAAATTACTTTTTTCATTTTTTAAAAATTTACTTGATTAATTAATTGATTTGAGTTGCCAAAAAAGAGTAGGTTTTTGCCACAAGAATTCCTGCCCCACATATTGAGGAAAAAGAATTCTTGATTTTTAGGGTTTAATTGGAAACAGAAACTAACGTGCAGAATAAATATTTCAGAGTGTTAGTTTCTGCTTATTAAGCTTAATAAAGATATTCTAAAGCTACTATGTCATAAGGTCCAAATTCACCGTCTTCTGCAATAGAAAAACAGGAAAGCATGACTGATGTAGGATCATAACGGCGAGGAGTCCCGGGAATATGTACTGCTCCTGATGGGTGCGCTAATTCACCAAAACTCGGTCTTCCACAGCTTTGTCTAGTAAACCAATCAGTGTGTCGTAATCCAAGGGTATGCCCAATTTCATGAATTATTACGTGTTGATTTACACCTAAACTATAGTCTTCCATTCCTGAGAAGATCTGTACAAATTGGTATGGATCACCATTACCAGGAAAGCCTGCCACTCCTCCAACTTCACCATTGGGATTCTGAAATACTACAATATCCGCGGTTTGATAATCAAGTCCGAACCTTAATGTAAAATTTAAAGACAGGTCAAGAGAATTATATTCGGAAATAGCATTTTCAAGTGCCTCTTGCTGCTTAGCTGTCAATGCCTGTGATCCTCCCATGAATCCAATAACATCTATAGTTCTTGGTGCCTGAACGAGGTTGTAGGTGCGATACTGTTTTGAAGTTATATCTAAAGGAGCCATTTTAGTTAACTCTTCTGGACTCATAGCAATATCACCTTCCAGCAAGAACACCTGCTGCTTACTTCCATTAGGCAACATGATTTCCCCGACTTCTATCTCCTTAGGATTAAAATTTAGAGCCTTTACTTTGGAAACCACTTCTTGGGTTATCTCTAATCCCTGCAACTCCACTTCTGAAGATTCTTCCACTTCTTCTGTTTGACAGGAAGAAAGTGACATAATCCCCACCCCCATTAAAAACATTAAAAATTTACTACTTTTCATAATTTTTGGTTTTTAGTTTGTTTATAATTCAATGATCACAATGTTTAAAATTAGATTTCCGGATTATATTTGCGAGGTAATCTAATACAGGAAACCTTCTTCCAGGTTCATGTTCTAAATTCAGAACCCATCATCACAACAGGGGGAGGTATAAATGACATCAGTCTTATAAGTCGATCAATCAGTGACCTACAAAACTTTTACTAATGTATATAAAAAGAAAACCCGAGGATCACCGAGTTTTAATTTTTCGATAAGAGGCAAAAAAGGAAAATTACTAATAATGCCATGAAATAGGAAATTGCTTACAAAACCACCATATGTTAAATTTTTAAAAGTACCATAATTCCTACATGCATGTAGTCTATTTCTTACGTATCATCAGGGTTTTATAATGGGAATCGTTCCATTTTAGAGCTTTATTCAAATAAAAAAAGCCACTAACACCAAGCTCTTCTTGAGCTATGTGCGTTAGTGACTACAAAAATAATTACAAGGAAATTTCTTACCTCGTGAAGAGTAATTCTCTGTACTTGGTTAGTGGCCAAAGTTCATCATCTACCAATAACTCTAATTTATCACAATGATATCGAATATTATCAAAATATGCTTTCACTTCATTACAATACGCAAATGCTTTTTCTTCTGCATCCTCTAATTTATTGGCTTCTCTACGAGCTTGAATCATATCTGTAATACCAGTGTTTATTTTTTCGATATGCAAAGAAATATCCTTTATAATCGCCATTTGTTCTTTAGAATGCGTTTCAAAGTCATCAGCAAAGATTTCTTTTAATCCACGAACGTTCTTCAAAAGAATATTTTGATACCGTATAGCAGTTGGAATTACATGATTTCTGGCAATATCCCCAAGAATCCTACTTTCTATCTGAATTCTCATCGCATATTCTTCAAGTTCTATTTCGTGTCGCGCTTCAACCTCTACTCTGCTCATTACTCCAAGTTCTTCAAATAGCGAAATTGATTTCTCAGAAATTAAAGATTTTAAAGCTTCCGGAGTTGTCTTATTATTACTTAAGCCTCTTTTTCCAGCTTCCTTTTCCCATGCTTCTCCATAACCGTCACCCTCGAAGCGTATGTTTTTGGATTTTTTAATGTATTCTCTCAAGACGTTGAAGATAGCATCATCTTTCTTCATTTTCTTGTCCTTAATAAGAGAATCTACCTGTGTTTTGAATTCTATTAATTGTTTTGCAACTATAGCATTTAAAACTGTCATTGGTTGACCACAGTTTGCAGTGGAACCTACAGCCCTGAATTCAAATTTATTTCCCGTAAATGCAAAGGAAGAAGTCCGGTTACGATCTGTATTGTCCAGAAGAATTTCCGGAATTTTCCCTACGACATTTAATTTGATGTCCGTTTTCTCCTGGGGAGAAAGTTTTCCATCTGTTACTTTTTCCAGTTCGTCCAGGACTTTTGTCAATTGAGATCCTATGAAAGTGGAAATAATAGCGGGCGGAGCTTCATTTGCTCCAAGACGATGGTCGTTTGAAGCACTTGCAATTGTCGCCCTTAACAACTCCTCATTATCGTTTACTGCTTTAATGGTATTGATGAAAAAGGTCAAAAATTGTAGGTTCTTCATTGGAGTAGATCCTGGACCCAATAAGTTTGTTCCGGTATCAGTACTCAGGGACCAGTTGTTGTGTTTCCCACTTCCGTTAATTCCTGCAAAAGGTTTTTCATGAAATACAACCATAAAGTCATGACGTTCAGCGACCCTCTTCATAACATCCATTAATAAAGAATTATGATCTACAGCGAGATTAGCTTCTTCAAAAATAGGAGCAAGTTCAAACTGGTTGGGTGCTACTTCGTTATGTCTGGTTTTTACAGGTACTCCTAATAACATACATTCCTTTTCCAGATCCCTCATAAAAGACATTACTCTCGAAGGAATGGAACCAAAGTAGTGATCATCCAGCTGTTGCCCTTTTGCAGGAGAGTGCCCTAAAAGAGTTCTTCCAGCTAACTGTAGGTCAGGCCGGGAAGCAGCCAGGGCCGAATCGATAAGGAAATATTCCTGTTCCCACCCCAGTGTTGCCTGAACCTTTGTAACATTCTTATCAAAATATTTTGCTACTGCTGTTGCCGCCTGATCTACAGACTGCAATGCCCGCAAAAGAGGGGTTTTATAATCCAGTGCGTCTCCGGTGTAAGAAACGAATACACTCGGAATACATAAAGTTGTACCGTAAATAAATGCAGGAGAAGTTGGATCCCATGCTGTATAACCACGAGCTTCAAAAGTGTTTCTTATTCCTCCATTTGGAAAACTGGAAGCATCTGGCTCCTGTTGCACAAGCGCTCCGCCACCAAACTTCTCTATCGCAAGACCATCGCCAATAGTCTCAAAAAAGGCATCATGCTTTTCTGCAGTAGAACCTGTAAGAGGCTGAAACCAATGAGTGTAGTGAGTCGCACCTTTAGAAATCGCCCATTCCTTCATTCCGGTCGAAATGTGATCTGCTATTGTACGATCAATCTTTTTGCCAGTAATATTAGCATCCATGACGCTTTTATACGCCTCCTTCGTAAGAAACTGTCGCATAACGCTTTCGTTAAAAACGTTGCGTCCAAATAATTCTGACCGTCTTTCGGTCTCATTTATTTCAACCGGTTTCCGGTTTAATGTTTCTTTGAGAGCTTGAAATCGTAGTGTAGACATAGTTGTGGTATTGCTTTAATTTGTAAAGCAACAAAACTACATATTTTTTCACACCCCTATGCATTTGCCGGGTTATTTAAGGCATTTTTAATATTTTCTCAATTTAACCCCCTTAAATTTCTACTCCGCAAAAGCTAACCCTATAAAAATTACATATCCTGCAAATAAAATCGCTCCCTTGAATCTTCCAAGTTCAAACTTCTTCGGAAGAAAAGCCAGGGGAATTAAAATGAAAGCAAATCCAATCATCCAGAAAATGTCATTCGTTAGAATAGCTTCAGATTTAACCGTAATTGGCTGGATTAATGCCGTGATCCCCAGTACTGAGGCGATATTAAAAATATTAGAACCTATCAAATTACCTAGCGAGAGCGCCTTTTCCTTTTTTAATGCAGCAATGACAGATGCTGCCAGTTCTGGCACACTTGTTCCCACTGCTATCATAGTTACAGAGATCACCCGTTCACTAACTCCCATCATAGTAGCTAGATCAACAGCGCCGGTAACCAGGAATTCAGATCCACCCCATAGAGCCACACCTCCAATAATTAACCAAATGACCATTTTAAAGTTTGATACCACTTCAAGATCTGGGTCCAGCCCCTCCAATTCCGGCTCTCTGGATTTGCGAGCGCGACGAATAAGAAAAAATAAATAGATTAGAATCGTCGCTACCAGCCCAATACCTTCCTCTCTGGAAAGCGTATTTCCTGAAAGAAGAAAAAAGTATAACACAATTGAAAAAAGCATCATTACCGGCCAATTGAATTTGTAGAAATCACGATCAACTACAATGGGCGAAATGATCGCAGTAATTC
This sequence comes from Salinimicrobium maris, assembly GCF_049680855.1. Classification (NCBI taxonomy): domain Bacteria; kingdom Pseudomonadati; phylum Bacteroidota; class Flavobacteriia; order Flavobacteriales; family Flavobacteriaceae; genus Salinimicrobium; species Salinimicrobium maris. Next base: position 157,141 of record NZ_JBMPGS010000004.1, read on the forward strand.
CAAGTACCAGTCCAAGATTAGCGATATTTGATCCTATCACATTTCCTAAAGAGATGTCTGAAAAACCGGTAAGCGCTGCTTGCAGGCTTACTAAAAGTTCTGGTGCCGAGGTCGCAAAAGAGACCACTGTCAATCCAATGACCATTTTGGAAATATTCAGCTTAAAAGAAATCGCTACAGATGCTCTTACCAAAAATTCTCCTCCCACTACCAGTAAAACAAGACCAAGAAGAACGTAAAAAATGCTCATAGATAAAATTTTCCTGCGAAGATAAAGGATTATATTCTTTAGGAATATAACTACACAAATAGTTGTAAAACTATAAAAACCGTTATATTTGAAGTTGCCAACGCATTTCTTATGAAAAATCTTCTCTTCGTTCTCGCCTTGTTCAGCTTCGCCTTAACTGCTACCGCTCAAAAAATGATAACTGGAAATATATTTCAAAGCAATGATTCCACTGCTTTAGAAGCAGTTTCGGTATATTATGATGGTACAAATATTGGCACCAGTACGAATAAGAATGGTGCCTTTAGTATTCAAAGATATCCGGGAGAAGCTACTTTGGTGATTAGTTTTCTTGGATACAAAACAAAGATGATAAGCATTTCCCCAAATATTTCAGGGCTACTCCCGCCAATGTATCTTGAGCAACAACAGGAGGAGCTGGCAGAAGTTATCCTTGAGCCCGACCCCTGGAGCAGAAGAAAGAAACTAGCAATCTTCCGAAGAGAATATTTGGGCAATACTCCCGAAGCCAAAAAGGTAAAGATCAAAAATGAGGAAGTGCTACGTCTCTACTACAGCCCCTCTACTGAAAAACTTACTGCTGTCGCCACCGAGCCTCTCATTATATCAAACCGATTCCTGGGGTATAATGTGCGCTATGAACTCGAAAATTTTACAGTAAAATTCAGTACAGGTAGCTCCGGACTTCGGTTCACCCATATGGTTTTGTATCAGGGCTTCAGTTATTTTTCCGAACTAAAGAACCGCACAAGGAAAAAACATCTTAAAAATCGTGAAAGAACTTATACCGGATCTTCCCTGCATTTTATGAGATCCCTCTCCCAAAAGTCGCTCGCAGAAAACAACTTTCGAATCTTCCACGACCGGTTTCAGGTGCCCCCTTATAAACATTTTAACTTCAATCTTACAGAAGAGGGCATGGAGATTTCTTTGCTTGCAGATAAACTTAGCATTTTATACGGGGAACTAGAGCAGTCGGGTATTCAGGCCACCTCTCCATTTTTGATTGACCACTTCGGAAATCACACCCCTCCTGTTTCTGTTTTGTTTAGCGGAGAAATGTCTACAAAGCGAATTTCCCATTTGCTGCCTCTAAATTATAATTTAGAAAAATAAACGATTCTTATAGTTCTATAACTATTTTTTCAGTTATATTTAAATCCAGATAAATACTCACCAATGGAAAAATTGACCAACAAAGAAGAAGAGATCATGCGGGTTCTCTGGAAGCTGGAAAAGGCATTTGTAAAAGAAATTATTGCAGAAATGCCAAATTCTACTCTCCATTATAATACGGTTTCTACGATTGTTCGAAACCTTGAGGAAAAAAAATATGTAAATCACCACGCTTTTGGCAAAACCCACCAGTATTACCCCGTGGTTACCAAAGAAGAATATCGAAAGCAGTTTATGAATATGGCTACAAAACGCTTTTTTGACAGTTCCTATAAAAGTGTGGTTTCCTTTTTTGCTAAAGAAGAAAAAATTAGCGCCGAAGAATTGCGAGAAATATTGGAAATCATCGAAAAAAAGGAGTAATGGAATCTTTTTTAATCTATATTCTAAAGTCGGCTGCACTTTCCTCCATATTTTTAATTGGCTACCTTCTGCTCCTGAAAAATGATACCAGCTTTAGCTTTAACCGCTATTTTCTCCTGGGAGGTATCTTCTCTTCCTTCCTCCTGCCGGGCATCAAATTTACCCGGAAGGTTTACGTAGAAAGAACCGCACCTATTCTAAATTTTGAAAGTTTAAACAGCACAGCGGAATTAATTTCCAGTCCTCCCGTCATAACAGACTGGTGGCAGATTGCGGAAATAATATATTTCAGCATTGTTGCCCTATTACTGGCACGCCTGGCATATCGTTTCTACAATCTTTACAAGCTCACTTCCGGGCTGCAGAAAATAAAGAAAAATGGGTTTATTTATTGTATTTCTTCCGCGGAAATTCAGCCATTTTCCTTCTTTAAATATATCGTATATAATCCTCATTTCCATTCTCCTGAAGAACTGGCAATGATATTGAAGCACGAAAGAACGCATGCAAGGCAATGGCATTCCATAGATGTTCTATTTGTTAATTTGCTATGCATTTTATTGTGGTTCAATCCGTTGAACAAATGGTACAGGAACAGCCTCATCCAGAACCTGGAATATTTGGCAGACCAGGAAACTGCTGCTGTAGCTCCTTCTAAAAAAGCTTACCAAAAAGCCATTTTAAAGGCATCAATGGGCGACTTGCAACCGGTGCTGGCAAATCAATTCTATCAATCCTCTCTAAAAAAAAGAATTCTCATGCTTAATAAAAATTCCACTCAAAAACCACATTTTTGGAAGCTTAGCTTAGTTCTTCCTTTTATTTTCCTTTTTCTGTTCGCCTTTAATGTAAAAACGGAAGCGCAGATTACTACAAATGATTCCATTTCTTCGCCTGTTGTCTTTGAAACTGAAATTTCTGCGACCATTAATAAAAACTCTACAAGGGCTCACCTGAAGGAGGTAGAAAAAATTTTCAAGAAGCAGCATATTGAACTTTCCTTTGACGATCTGGAGTCTTCAAAAGAAGGTTTCCTTATTCGCGTTTCTGCCAGTTTTAAAGAACTGAGTGGAGCTTCGGGAAACATGAGCCTCAACAATTCCGAGGGAATTTCTCCCTTTGAAATTTATTCCAACAAGCAAGGAACTGGGTTTAGAACCAGCTCTAATTCCTTTGATAAAAAAGAAGATTTTCATGATTCAGATTTCTCAAAGATTGGGGCGAATCCACTTTATATAATTGGAGACAAAAAATATACAACCAAAGCACTTTCGGGAAAACATTTGCAGGTAGAAGGAGAAATGAATATTCTACCGGGCGAGGAAGCCATTAAACTTTATGGAAAAGCAGCAAGGGATGGCGTCGTAGTTGTCAAAAATGGCAAAATCATTCCTGATTTTGGACAGAAACTTAAGCAAATTGATGCTAAGAACAAAGCCGTATCACGATTGTTCCTTCAGATTGAAGAAGGAAATGCGCCTGCGCTTATTCAGCTTCAAAACGATCCTGAGGAGAACAAAAACAGCTCAAAACCCAAAGTTAGGAAAGCTAGAGAAAACATCATTCCAGAAGCTGAAGATATCATAGCAATTCAAGAAAATAAAAATCAAAACTTTCATTTACAAAATGCCAGGCCTTTGGTGGTCATTGAAGGGGAGATCCAGGAAGAAGATTTTGAATTGGATCAACTTGACCCTGAAAAAATGAAGCATCTCAATGTGCTGAAAGGAGAAAATGCCACCAAAAAATATGGAAAAAAGGCAGAAAATGGCGTTTTGGAGGTAACTCTTAAATCCAATGAAGAAATGAGCAAAAGCCAGGCCGCAGCAACAGCAGGCAGCGCGAAAAATGGCAAGGTTTCTTACCGAATTGAGAAAATAACTTTTGAGGATGATAAACACACAGATAAAAACATTGTGAAGCTAATTACCCCAGATTCTTCTGGACCGCTTGATCTTCTAATCGTCGTAGATGGCGAGGTGAAAGAAAACGATTTTAATACGGACAGTATAGATCACACCAATGTAGAATCAATTACCGTCCTTAAAGGAGATAAAGCGATTAAAAAATACGGAGAAAAAGCCAAAAAGGGTGTGCTCGAAATCACCTTGAAAAAGTAACTTTTAACGATAAAATTGTTTTAAAACAGCCTTTTCAATTTTGCAGAAAGGCTGTTTTTCTATTAGATAATCTCAATAACAGAGAATCAAATGTTCTTTTTATATTTACTATAAAAGAAATTAGGTATGAAAAAGACATTTTTCAAGGTTTTATCGGGCATAAACAGGAAAGTTCTTCCCAGTTATTCAAAAAAGCAACTGGATCTAGCCAAAGCCAGTAAACTCCAAAAAGCCGTGATTGGCTGGAGGTTATGGGTAACCAAAAATTCTTTAGAAAAATAACTTTTTTTGCCATCTTTAAAAAGTAAACAAAGAAGTTACATTGTGCGGCACAAGCTTTTCCCTTCCTTTTAGAAAGTCCAGATCCATGAGGAAATTAAGCTGTACAATCTCACCTCCCAAATCCTCCACAAGTTTACAGGCTGCGGCCGCAGTACCTCCCGTGGCAAGCACATCATCATGAATGAGAACTTTTTCCCCTTTTTGGATTGCATCGCTGTGAATTTCTAGCGTATCTGTCCCATATTCGAGGGAATAGCTTTCTTTAATCGTCGTGAACGGCAATTTTCCCGGTTTCCGAATAGGAATAAAACCTGCATTTAGCTTTTCTGCGAGTAGCGTAGCGAAAAAGAATCCGCGAGACTCGATTCCCACTACTTTATCAATCTTCACGTCACCCAGATTTTCCAGGAAACGTTTCACCCCTTCCCGCATTGCTTCAGGATTTTGCAGTAATGGGGTAATATCTTTATAAACAATTCCGGGCTTTGGAAAGTCCTGAATGTCTCTAATATATGTTTCTAATTTCATTTTCAGAAGGTTTGAAGTTGCGAAGTTAAACTTTTCCGCAGTAAGAAAAAGGGCGTGAAAAAAGGGATATAAAACCTCTTCCCAATTGCCATTTTTGTATGTGGATTAATAAAATAACAACAAAGATTTATTAGACATTTAACTACGTTTAAAAGGCTTAGTCTCTAAATTAGGTAAAACAAAAAAAGAAGAAAATGAAAAATCTAAAAGACCTGTTTGAGCACCAGTTAAAAGATCTTTACAGTGCTGAATCCCAGCTTATTGAAGCTTTACCGAAAATGGTGCAAAATGCCGATGATGAGAAGCTGAAAAAAGCTTTTGAAAAGCATCTCGAGGAAACAAAAGAGCACAAGAAGAGAATTGAAGAAATTTGTGACAGTCTTGGAATTAAGCCAACAGGAGAAAAATGTAAAGCCATGGAAGGTTTGGTGAAAGAAGCTGAATCTTTCCTTAAAGAAGATACAGAAAAAGATGTGCGAGATGCCGGCCTAATTGCCGAAGCCCAACGGATTGAACATTATGAGATTTCAGGCTACGGTACCGCTGCACGCTATGCAAAGGAGCTTGGCCACGAAGACATTGCTGCAAAGCTTAAAAAGACGCTTGACGAAGAATATAAAACCGATAATTTGCTTACTAAAATGGCAGAGCAGCGTCTTAACAAGGAGGCAAAGAAATAAGCTACCTAATACTTAAGAGGCTGTATACAATCTTAGACATATCCAAATCGTGCTTTTAGTTCACCTTGAAGATCAAAAAATTTATCATTGTCTGCTAAAGGTAAGTTCTGGATAGCTGTAAGGCTGTTGATACAGCCTCTTTTTATTTAATACAACAAATTTTTTTTAAAATCTAAAATCTCATGTTTACACAATCTCTTTGGAATTCTTTTTCCGGCAGTACAAATTTTCCAGTCCTAAAAGAAGATCTTGAGGTAGATGTGGCCATCATTGGTGGCGGCATTACTGGAATTTCTACCGCACATCTTTTAAGTGAAGCAGGATATTCTGTAGCTGTTATCGAAGAGAGAAAAGTTGGAGGTGGAACCACTTCACACAGTACAGGGAATTTATATTTCACTATAGACCAGACGCTTTCTTCCCTTCAGTCAAAATACAACAATGAGATCATCAGGAAAGTTGCAGCTTCCAGGCACAGTGCCATAGAACTTATAGAAGACAATATTAAGCGGTACAACATTGACTGTGATTTTCAAAGGGTGCCCTGGTATTTGTATGCCGCGAATGAAGAAAACACCGAAAAAATCAACAAAGAATTTGAAACGGCTAAAGAAGCTGGTGTGAGAATGGATTTGGCTGGAGACAAAGAGATTCCTTTTCCTATGACCCGAGGAGTAAAAGTAGATGAGCAGGCACAATTCAATTCCATGAGATATGTACAGGGCCTTGCGAATGCCATTGTATCGCCTTCCTGTCAAATATTTGAAAATACACGTGTAACGGAAATCCACGAACGTGATGAACTTGTTACTCTTCTAACCACTGCAGGAACCGTAAAGGCCAAATATGCAGTACATGCCACTCACAGCCCAAAGGGAAAAAAGATAGAATTTCATACGGTGCTGGGACCATACCGGGAATACGGAGTAGCAGTCAAATTAAAATCTGGCTCCTACCCAAAAGGAACTTTTTGGGGATATTATGATGCCGGTTCAAAGTATTCGGTGAGATCTTATAAGCGTGGAGAGGATCAGTTTCTCATTGCTGTAGGTCAGCCGCACAAGGTAGGCCAGGCAAAAGATAATGTAGAGCATATAGAGAATCTTGTCGTGTTCCTTAGAAAATATTTTGACGTGGGAGAGATTACTCACCGTTGGGGTGGTCAACATTATAAGCCTGCAGATAAGCTTCCTTACATTGGTCCGGAATCTGATAATTCCAGGATTTATATAGCCACGGGTTTTGCTACAGATGGACTTACTTATGGACCCCTGGCAGCAATGATTATAAAAGATCATATTTCAGAAAAGCCAAATCCTTATTATGAAGTGTATAAGGCATCCCGCTTTAGCCCGGGAAAATCGGCTAAAGAATTTATCAAAGAAAACGTCAATGTTGCAGTTCAACTTCTCAAAGATCTCCCCTTTTCAGGAAACGAAGAAGAATTGACACTTTTAAAACCTGAAGAAGGAAGGATTATTGAAAAAGATGGACATAAAATGGCAATTAGCAAAAGTAAAAATGGAAAGCTAAATATGCATTCTGCGTTTTGCACACATTTGGGTTGTGTGGTACATTGGAATAGTGCTGAAAAAACCTGGGATTGCCCCTGTCATGGCAGCCGTTTCGACCAGAAGGGAGATGTTCTTGAAGGTCCGGCAATAGAACCATTAAAGAGCTATAATTCTTCAGATTGATCTTCCCCCGAAACGGTTATAATTTTCAGTTATAAATGTAAGAAAAACACTCTTAATTAGTAGTTAATTAGGATTTTGGAACATTCAAATTCTTGGAATAAGTCGTAAATTGATATTTCCCGCAGAAATATTCTAAAACCGTATTAATTTAATATATAAAAGCCATGAGTAATCGCTTAAAATGTGCCGGACGATTGAACGAACTCCTGGAAAGCAATTTTCTTATCGCAAAATGTTTCAGGAAAATCAAAAAATCTACCAAGAAAGAAGATCTTCAGAGATTTTTTCAAAAGAAAGCTTCAAAAAGATATCAATTTGCGATAGAATTAAGTGAAGAAATTGGATACCTGAAAGAAGCCTACTGCTCTTACGGGCCATTTTCGGCATCCAAGAAAAAATTATGGGTTGTCCCAGAACAAGATTTTACAAGACATTTAAAAACCATTATCAGGAATGACAAGAAAATTCTGAAAGAATACAGAAATGCCATGGCAGAGATTAATGAGGCACCAACAAGAGAAATAATTATTCGCCATGCCGCAATTATCGAAAAAGACCTTTTTGAATTAAGAGCATTAAAGAAAAAAATTCAGTTACAGCAAAAATCTGAACCCGATTTACAAACTTTATAACCAACAACATATGAGATTCATTAGTACGAAACTGCACGGAACCATAGATTATTTAATGGGCTTTCTGCTTATTATTTCACCCTGGATTTTTGGATTTGCCAATGATGATGCCGCACAATGGGTACCCATTTTATTGGGTGTTAGTGCACTGGTGTATAGTTTGATCACCGATTATGAATTGGGTCTTCTTAAGGTTCTTTCCATGAAAGTACATCTTACGATTGATCTTATCTCGGGAATTTTCCTTGCGGCATCTCCCTGGATCTTTGGATTTTCAGAAGAAGTTTATCTTCCTCACCTCATTTTGGGAATTGCAGAAATTGGTGCCAGCATATTTACACGGCAGCATCCGCCATACCCCGAAACTTCTGTAAAATAGTAAAAAAAATTCTTTTTAGAGAGGAGACCATTTGAACAGGTAGATCGATCTTATCCTGAACTTTCAACAGGTATTGCGTCATTCTTACATTAAAATTCTGAAGTAAATTCAGAATGACTTTTTTAGTTCACTTATCATCTGGTCTCCTTTTTCTGTATTCGATTTCAGCAGCATTCTTTGTATTTTTCTATCTTGGCAGAATTATAAAAATTCTGACTTTTTCAAGAATCTTTCAGCAAAATAAATACAATGAACAAAAACCTGATTTCCCTAGTTTTATTCTTATTTTTTCTTCAATTTTCATTTGCCCAACAATCGGAGCTTTCGGTGGAAAAGATCATGCAGGATCCTTCCTGGATGGGAACCTATCCGTCAAATATTAGATGGGGTTCAACCGGCGATAATATTTACTTCAATTACAACCTGGAAAAAGATCCTGCAGATTCTCTTTACAAGATAAATATTCAGAATCGAAATGAAATAGTAAAGGTGCATTGGGAAGAAGAAGATAAGCTCATTCCGTCGCGCGCAGCTACCAATGATGCACGTACTTTAAAAGTTTACACAGAAGATAACACCCTCATTATCTATGATCTTAAAAATGGCAAAAAAAGGGAACTTCTTAACATGGGAGAAAGCATAAATGATCCTAAATTTTTAGCCAATGAGGATATTATCTCCTTCAGTTCCGGCAACAATGCTTTCATCTATAATTTAAAAAATGGAAACCTTCGGAAGCTTACAAACATAAGATCTGGCGAAGATCGCTCTGGAAAAAAAGAAAAAACTTCTGAAAAAGATCAATGGCTGGAGAAAGAAAATATTGGCCTTTTAAAAGTAGTACAACAAAGGAAAGAAAAAGAAGAGGCAACTAAGGCTTTTCGTGAAAAGACTGGAAAGAAAACCTATTCCTTCTACTCTGGCGATAAAAGAGTAACAGATATTACCGTTTCGCCAGATTTAAAATATGTCACATTCAGGTTGATTTCGAGAACCGACGATGAAAGTACAAATGTGCCAGATTATGTAGATGCTTCAGGATACACAGTAGATCTGCCCGCACGGAGCAAAGTGGGCAACGAGCCAACAAAAGTGGAACTGGCCATTTACAACCTTGAGAAAGACAGCGTATATTTCACCAATATGGAAAATCTGCCCGGTATTTCTGATTTACCAGATTACACTAAAGATTATCCTGAAAAAGATTGGGAAGAAAAAGTACGGGAAGTCATTCCTTCCGAAGCTTACTTTTCAGAAGATGGAAGCAAAGCAGTTATTAATGTACGTTCTCATGACAACAAAGATCGCTGGATCGCACTGCTAGATCTAAGCAATGGCGAATTAAAAAGCCTCGACCGGCAGCGTGATGAAGCCTGGATCGCGGGCCCGGGAATTGGTTATAAGTTTGGAGGCGGAACATTGGGCTGGTTACCAGATGGACAACATATTTATTTTCAAAGTGAAGATACAGGTTATTCGCACCTGTATCTTTTAAACACCAAAACTGGTGACAAAAAGCAACTTACTAAAGGGAATTTTGAAGTCTTTGATCCATTCCTGTCCAACAACGGCAGGTATTTCTTTTTAACTACTTCACAAATACATCCAGGAGAAAGACATTTCTATAAAATGCCATTAAAAGGCGGGAAAATGCAACAGCTTACTTCTATGACAGGAAACAATGAAGTACACTTGTCTCCAGATGAAAAATATATGGCCATCCTTCATTCCTATAGCAACAAACCCTGGGAACTTTATCTTAAAAAAACCAGTGAAAATTCAAATGCAATGCAATTGACTTCAGGGCAGTCTCAGGAATTTGAGAGCTATGAATGGAGAGAACCTGAAGTGATTTCTTTTAAAGCTGAAGATGGCGCTTTAGTCCCGGCAAGACTTTACAAACCTGAAGAAAGCACAAAAAATGGTGCCGCTGTGATTTTTGTTCATGGCGCAGGTTACCTGCAGAATGCGCATAAATGGTGGTCAAGTTATTTTAGAGAATATATGTTCCATAACCTACTGGCAGATCTTGGTTATACTGTTTTGGATATAGATTACAGGGGTAGCGCAGGTTATGGCCGTGATTGGCGTACTGCCATTTATAGGCATATGGGTGGAAAAGATTTGTCTGACCAGGTAGATGGTGCCAATTACCTCATTTCACAGCACAACATTGATCCTGATAAAATAGGCATCTACGGTGGTAGTTACGGCGGCTTCATTACCCTCATGGCCATGTTCAACGAACCCGATACTTTTGAATCTGGTGCCGCTTTAAGATCAGTTACAGACTGGGCACATTACAATCATGGCTACACCTCCAACATTCTTAACGAGCCATCCCAAGACCCCATTGCTTATCGTCGTTCCTCCCCTATCTACTTTGCAGAAGGCCTTGAAGGAAACTTGCTTATTGCCCACGGAATGGTAGATGTAAATGTACATTTTCAAGATGTGGTGCGTCTTGCACAGCGCCTGGTCGAACTTGAAAAAGATAATTGGGAAATGGCTGTTTATCCGGTGGAAGGTCATGGATTTGTAGAACCTTCCAGCTGGACAGATGAGTATAAAAGAATTTTAAAACTTTTTAATGAAACCTTACTTGATTAGAAAGGTCCAAATCAAGCACATTAAAGCTTCGGAAATGCCCTTTTCCGAAGCTTTTTTCTTTTAAACCATCGAGATAATTTCAAAAATCCAGTTCAACGTAAGAATTACCTTACACCTCATAGGACTATTGGCTTGATAACGTGCAACATGTTTGATAAACATCATTTTGAATCGATGAAATACATCAAATTATAAAATAATTTTATCTTTAGACTTTGATCCTCCTGGCGAGAGACCCTAACTCCAAAAGAACTGGATAAATTTTATGGAACAAATCAACCCTAAATTGATATTTGAAGCAATCCCATTCCCCTGCCTGTTATTGCAGCCCATAACTCCGGAATCTTTTAAAGTTATAGAAGTAAATAACGCTTACATAAACACAACTGGCTTATCCAAAGAAAAGCTTCTGAAAAGCACATTTTTTGAAAGCCAGTCTATAACATTTTATGAGAATGCTTGTCTAATTAATTCTTTAAAAAAAGTATTACAATCAGGAGAGGCAGATAATATTCCGGTTTTTAGGCAAGACTTTAAAACTGCTAAATCAGGAATTTCTACAGAAAAGTACTGGAAAGCCAAAAATAGTCCGCTTTTCAACGAACAAGGGGAAACTACGCACATTTTGCACGTGCTTCTGGACGTCTCACATGAGAAAAAACAAGACCACTCACGAAAAGATTTACAGCAGAAATTTTTACATAAAGAGAAGCAATACCAACATTTCATAGATGAAAACCCAGACGGCTTATTCTCGCTAGATCTTGAAGGAAACTTACTAAACGCTAATAAGAGATTGGCAGAATTTGCCGAAGTATCCATTGATCAGCTACTCCAAATGAACCTCCTAAGCTTTTGCGCAGAACACCAACGTGAAAAAGTGCTGCAAATCTTCGAAAAGGTCAAAAAAGGAACGAGAAATAAATTTGAAGTCAACTTTATTTCCGTAAAAGGATCAGCAAAAATTATAGAGATCTCTCTTGCTCCTATACTGGAGCATAATATAGTTACAGGGATGTATGGATTCGCCAGGAATTTTACAGAAAGGCATTCAACGGAAAGCATCGTAGTGGCAAAGAAAAAATTTCTGGAAGTAAACGCAGCTTTCATGAGCTCACTAATTGAGAATGAACCTGAAGACCCTAAACTGGAAGAGACCTTTAGTATTATAGGTGCCACAGTAGATGTGGACAGGATGTACTATTTTGGCGCAACAAAGAATAAGGAGAACAAAGAGATCTTTATAAGTCAAATCCTGGAATGGTGCAGTGAGTTTGCTTCTCCGCAAAAGCACAATCCCGAGATGCAGGATATGCCGGTAAAGCAGGTTGAACAAATCATGGGGCCGCTTACCACCAACACGCCTTTCATGTCGACACTTAGTGAGTTGCCGAAATGTGAACTAAAAGATCTTTTTATCGAACAGGATATCAAATCTATGCTCCTTCTGCCTATTTTTTTCCAAAATAACCTGTATGGATTTATAGGATTTGATGATTGCCGCCAGGAAAGAAAATGGCACGAAGAAGAAATTGCTTTTTTACAAAGTCTGGCGCATTTTTTCACCAATGCCCTGGAGAAGAGATCTGCTCAAAATAAAGTAAAGCAACAGGAAGAAGAATTGCGCAGAAGTGAAAAAAAGTTCAAGGCTTTGGTCCAGGAGGGAGCAGATCTTATTGCTATTTTAGATAAAATAGGAAATTTCACTTTTACCAGTGGCACTTCAACTTCGGCTTTGGGAGTAGCACCTGCAGAATTTATTGGAGAAAATGTTTTTGATTTTATACATCCCGATGATAAAGAGAGGGTAACAAAAGCTTTTACCCTTTTAAAAGAGCAGAAACAAATCAAAACGGAACCTTTCAGGTTTAGGAATAAAAACGGAGACTGGAGATGGATTGAAACAGCGGCTACCAATCTCCTTGAAGATCCTGCTGTAGAGGGAATTGTAATTAACTCCCGCGATATCACCACGCTTATAGAACAGGCGCGTGAAATAGAACAAATTAATGAACGTTACAGACTGGCGGCAGCTGCTACAAGAGATCTCATTTATGACTGGGACCTTGAAAAAGACGAAGTCATTCGCTTTCACAATAGTAACAGGAAATTATTGGGTCATCCTACTTCTGAAGTCGACAAAAGAAATTTTTGGCGTACGCATATCCACCCAGACGAATTAAAAGAACTCGAGAATATCCTGAAAACTAATCTTTCCAATCCAAAAAAAGATTCCATTCAAACCCAGTATAGATTTAAACGCACAGACGGCACTTATGCTCACCTAATTGACCGCGGCCACATTATTCGGAATTCTGAAGGTAAAGCCATAAGGCTCATTGGCGCAACCAGCGATATTTCTGAAATGACCCAGCAGAAAGAAGCTCTCAAGGCTGCGAACACCAGATTTAAACTGGCTATGAAAGCAACCCGAGAAATGATATGGGACTGGGATATTGCTACAGATAAGGTGAACCGAAGCAAATCTTTCGCAAAAATTTATGGATACAACGGCAGGGAGGAATCAACCATGACCAAATTCTGGCTTCCAAAAATTACTGAAAAGGACAGAACCCGTGTCCAAAATTCCCTGAAGTACGTTCTGGAAAATGAAGACCAGAAGGAATGGAAACAGGAATATCGGTTTATGAAAGCCGATGGAAACCCAGCCTATGTGATGGACAGAGGATATATCATTCGTGATAGAAACGGAAAACCTATTCGTATGGTGGGTGCGGTACTCGATGTTACCGCCTCAAGAAGGCTTATCAGGGACATTAAAAAACAAAACAAAGGCTTAAAGGAAATAGCATGGGCTCAATCGCACATTGTACGCGCCCCACTTGCCCGTCTCAAAGGTTTGGTGGATCTGCTGGAAATGGCAGATTTAGAAAAAGAAAAACAAGGTGAGATCCTGGGGCACATCAAGGACTCTGCAAATGAACTGGATGATATTCTACGAGGAATTGTAAGTAAAACGGAAAAGATTGAAATAAACCATGAGGAGGCGTAATACGTTTAAGGAGATACTCCCCTACTTTTCCATCAACACAAAACAACCTCAGGAAAGTTCAATGTAAAGAAGAATAAAAGCCGTCAAGATTAGTGCAAAGATGGCGAATAAACTCCACAACCATGTATTTTCATTCTTCAGAAGCAAACTCCAGACTGCCAAGAGTTTTTTTAATAAATCTTTTACTCGCTCTTCCAAATCTACTTTTATTATTCCTTTTGACTTATTAATTCTAATTAATCAATTTAGTTGCTTAACCCACTTTCAAGCACAAAAGGTATATATAGTTTCATGACTGACAATTATATTTGGCTTCCTTTTTGGAATTTTGGTTCGCACACAAATTCATCTATGATTAACCTGAACCTTATATACTAAATATCAAAAAATTGACCATTTTTCCAATTTAAAAAAGAAAACGTAAATTCAGGTGAAAATTAAAATTTCATCATGAAGAAAATTAAAGTGGGACTGGCCGGGTATGGCAAAGGAGGGTATATCTACAACGCCCCTATTATCTCCAGTGTGGAAGGTTTTGAAATTACTAAAATTCTCACCTCCCGAAATAGAAAAAAGGCAGAAAAGGACTATCCTGACGCCAATATCGTCGAAGATTATTCAAAGATCATCAACGACCCCGCAGTTGATCTCGTAGTGGTGACCACCCCAAATCATCTTCATAAAGAATTCGCGAAAAAGGCATTAGAAGCAAATAAACATGTAGTCCTGGAAAAACCTTTTACTCCAACTGCTAAAGATGCCGCTGAACTCATTACCCTTGCCCAACAAAAGGATAAGATTTTAAGCGTTCATCACAACCGGAGATGGGACAGTGATTTCCTTACCTTACAAAAAATAATAAAAGAAGATAAGCTTGGAAAGATTGTAGAGTATGAAGCTCATTTTGACCGCTTCAGGAATTATGTCAAAGACAGTTGGAAAGAAGAAAAAAATATCCCCGGCAGCGGGATTCTATATGACCTGGGCAGTCACCTCATCGACCAGGCGCTGGTATTGTTTGGAAAACCGGTGGAAATATTTGCAAATCTTCGAAAACAACGGGAAAATTCTGAAGTGGTTGATAATTTCGAGCTTATTTTATTTTATGAAGATCTAAAAGTTACCCTTAAAGCAGGAATGCTTGTAAAAGAACTGGGGCCCACTTACAGTCTCTTTGGAAGGAATGGAACTTATGTAAAGTATCATCGGGATGTGCAGGAAGAAGCGCTTCAAAATGGAAAGATCCCTTCAAACGAACCTACGTGGGGAGAAGAACCGCCGGAAATATGGGGAAAAATAAATACTATTGAAGAAGAAGGCCATATACAAAGCGAGCCGGGGAATTACAGAAAATTCTATCAAAATATCTACGATACCATTACAGAAAAAACCGAACTATATGTAAAACCTGAACAAGCCCGGGATGTCATTAAAGTCATTGAAATTGCACAACTAAGCCACAAAGAAAAGCGGATAGTAAAATTTATATAACCGGGAACGAACTATTCTCTTGCTATCCAAAAAGTGCATTCTGTACGAACTTTCTGCTACAGTGATTTTATATCGAGTTTCGCAAAATATTTCTTTGCCTCTTTTAATACTCTTGGAGCCATGATCAAAGTGGCTGTCATAGTTGGAATAGCCATAAGAGCAAAGAAACCGTCTATTAAATTAATCATCATACTTAGCGAAGTCGTGGCTCCAATCATAATGCTCAGCACATAAAAATAATTATAATAGTGTTTATTTTCTGCACCAATTAAGAAGGAAAGACATTTCGTACCATAATACGAGTAAGAGAACAGAGAAGAAATGCTAAAAATAGCAATACAAATGAGGAGCAGGTAATTTCCAAATACCGGGATGGAAGCATCAAATGCCGCGGCCGTTAATGTAACTCCGTTAGCATCTGTAGTTTGCCAAACATCGGTAACCAAAATAGCCATTCCGGTGAGAGAGCATACTACCAGCGTATCAATGGCCGGTCCTAACATCGCAACCAAACCTTCTCGCACCGGTTCCTTTGTCTTAGCTGCACCGTGTGCCATAGGCGCCGTACCAATTCCTGCTTCATTCGAAAACGCACCTCTTCTTATTCCCAGGATGATCAATCCGCCTACAATACCACCCAAAAATGGCTCTCCCGTGTAAAATTCTGCGGAAAACGCGTCTGTGAAAATAAGTTTGAAGTAGTATGGAACCATGTCAAAATTCACAATGAGTATGATTAGGACAGAAAGGAAATAAAGCGCTACCATAACAGGTACCATTTTACCTACGGTTTTACTTATTCTTTCAATTCCTCCAAAAATTACAACGGCAGTAATGGCAACAAGCAGGAGGCCTATCACCAGATTTGTTGTAAATCCCACCGGCACACCATTAGGCGCCAGCAAAATATCATTGATAGCCTGTGTTAATTGATTCACGTTGAAAACAGGCAAAGCCCCCACAAGTCCTGCGAAGCTAAAAAATGCCGCCATGGCCCACCATTTTTTTCCAAGACCTTCGGTGATGAAATACATAGGGCCTCCCTGGAGTTTTCCTTCAGAATCTTTGCCACGATACATCACGGCCAGGGTATTGGTGAAAAATTTTGTAGCCATACCTATAATGGCACTCATCCAAAGCCAGAACATAGCTCCGGGGCCACCAATAGCAATAGCTACAGCCACACCGGCAATGTTTCCCATTCCAATGGTAGAGGACAAAGCAGTAGCCAGCGCCCTAAAATGATTTATTTCCCCGGGGTCATTCGGGTCGTCATATTTACCACGGAGTACCTTGATCGAATGACCCAGATATCGAAAAGGAAGAAATCTTGAAAAGATTAAGAGATATAATCCGCCGCCGGTAAGCAGCACTAAAAGCGGGAGTCCCCATACAAATGATGCGAACTCCGCTATGAACTCGTCTATTTTAGCCATGAAACAAATATAGGTGAAGCACCATTTAATTCCCAAAAATCTTTTCATGCAGCCTCTTCAAAAATGTTATTCTTCAGGTTAATTCTAAAAAGCAGTACATTTAAAAATCCAACCAATCCTTAATTATGAAAAAGTACATTTTTGCGCTGTGTTGTTTTTGTTCAGCAGTTAATTTCGCCCAAACCGGTTCATGGAAAAATTATTCTACAGAAGGTGAAGTGCTGGCACGCCATGAGAATGCAATGGCGAAAGTAGGAAACAAAATTGTGCTCATTGGCGGCCGCGGAAATAAACCGCTCAATATTCTAGATCTTGAAACGAATGAGTGGACCAACGGAGCTCAACCTCCTTTTGAAATTCATCATTTACAAGCTGTTTCTTTGGATGGCCTTATCTACGTGCTTGGCGCGTTTACCGGCGGCTGGCCATTTGAAACTCCTTTATCCCACGTTTTTATTTACGATATCTCCAATGATATTTGGATAACAGGACCCGAAATCCCCGAAAACCGAAGACGTGGTGCGGCCGGTGTTGCCGTGTTTGAGGACAAAATCTACCTTGTAAACGGCATTATAAATGGGCATACTTCAGGTTGGGTGAACTGGCTGGACGAATTTGATCCATATACGGGTGAGTGGAAAATTCTTCCGAATGCACCGGTGGCTCGCGATCATTTTCATGCCGCCGTCATAAATAAAAAACTGTATGTTGCAGGTGGAAGACGCTCCGGAAGTGTAGAAGGCAATGGCTTCGCCGGCACAGTAAGTGAAACAAACGTCTACGATTTTAATTCCCAAAAATGGGAAATTCTGCCTAACATCCCAACACCCAGAGCCGGTGCTACAACAGCAGTTTTAAACGATAAACTCATCATTCTTGGTGGTGAAAGTGATCTTCAGGAAAAGGCACACGGGGAAATAGAATTATATGATCCATCTTCTAAAAATTGGAAAAACCTTCCAATTCTGGGTACCGGTAGACATGGAACACAGGCAGTAACAATCCAAAACAACATCCTTATTGGCGCCGGAAGTGAAAATCGTGGCGGCGGACCTGAACTGACATCCTTCGAAATCTATTCTGCTGAAAAAAATCCAGTCTTACAATCAGATTCTCTCCAAGTTGGAGAGATTGTTCCGTCACTTCAGAAATTGAATTTTTTAAAGACCGGAGACACACAATATTTCACTTTAAAAAATAGTAGTAAGAACCTAGCTATTCCCATCACTTACCTGCAAACCAACCGCCCCGAAAATTTTAAAGTAGAAACTCCAGGTCGTCTCCCACTCATTCTAGCCCCGGGCACCTCCATAGATATACAGATTACAGAAAAAGCTGACACCCTCCTGCGGAAAAATGCGGTTCTATTCATAAAACCGGCAGGAGCACAAGCCCCTTTAGAGATCGAATTAATTACTCAATAAAATCTGGCCATCATCTTTACTCTCCAGCTTGAACTGCCTTAGTTTACAAAGAATAGCAGATTCCTAACATACGCATAATCAAATGGTTAATTTTAAATTTTAACAGCATAAAATTGGTGAAAATATAAATATTTATTTTCTTTAAAATAAAAATTGCTCCGTAAGAAGAAGTTAATTCAAAATCCATTTATGATGAGCAATAAGGAAAAAGAGTACAGCGAACGCGAGGAGAATTCAATAGACAAAGTTGATGTAAGAACTAACCAGTTGTTAATCTTTGCATTTTTTATTTTTCTGGTATTACTTGGTTATCTGGTAAGATCTTAAAAATCCCCAGCTTCTCAAAATTAGAGAGCGAAATGCTTTTTTAGGAATTATTTCACCAGAATTAGCAATTTCCTCTTTTTAATAAACCGGAATGATCTCTTCCTGTTTTTTCAGGTAAACTATTGTGCAACCTTAAAGTGTACGCGATGCTGTACGGAGTTTTATACGTAGTCTTTGGTCTCATGTCCTTGATTATTGTGACTGCTGTTATCTGGTACCAGGTTTTTCCATGGAAAAAAGATAAAGATGATTAGTTTGGACTGCATTTTCCAATTAGTCTCATCCACATTTCTTCCCATTTTCTGATTTTCAGAAACTACCTGGAAAATGTCATTTTCTGAGCAGCTTTTTCTAGTATAGAATGCCGACTTCCTACTCCACAAATTGACCCTACTCAATTTGCTTCACAAGAACCGGCACATTTCTTCACTCCTTTTACTTCCTTGAGTAGTACAACCTTCCACGGAAGGAGCTGGTGCTAAATTATTGTAATATTTGATATGCCCTTTACGGTTTTCCACAATTCGGCCAATTATCTGAAAAATTTCATCAAGAACATGCCGCACATCAATTTCAAGAATTCCACCCATTCTACAGGGAAACCCGTTTAATAAAAAATAAGAAAATTAGGAGGGAAGACCTAAAAATATTGGGGAATTCGCGTGCTGCAACTACAACAATTATGCAGGGACTTTTTATCTCAATTATTTTCTTTAGTTATGAAAAATTCGCAGATAAAGATGACTATCAATAAGCTGGCAATAATCTCTCTCATTTTACAGAAAACAAAGATTGCACCATGACGCTTGAATTTTTGGTTGATGAAGCCACCTATTCTGGTTTCACAGATATTTCCACTGCCATAAGCCCCACGCTCCTGGTGACTTCCAAAACAGCCCCACAATTCTCTTTTATGGAAAGAATGATCCTTTGGCACCTTTAACGAACGGCCATTTGCTGAAAGAAAAACTCGACGCGGCGGGTATTATTAACCAGCTTTCAGTTTATATGGGCGGCCATGGCAATTGACAAAGCAGTTCCAAAGGTAACCTGCAATCGCAGGTAAGGAATTTTATTGATACTCATCTTGCCGTGAGCCTTTAGATTTAGAAAATATGAGCTACTACTAATTCAATTTTGGGAGATGAAAATCGTCTAAAGCACTGCTTTCTTTCATGAGTTTTTCAATTTCAGAAGATTTACGCGGTGCTTCCGCAGAAAGATTTACGGGACCACCCGAAGTTATTAGAATATCATCTTCAATCCTGACGGCGATACCATGCCATTTTGGATCACAATTACTTCCTTCAGGTATGTAAATTCCCGGTTCCACCGTGATCACCATATTTTCTTTAAAAGCGCCACCCAAACCTGCATCATGTACATCTAAACCTAAGTAGTGGGATGTACCGTGCGGGAAGTACTGCCGCGCCTCTTTTTCATCTTTCGCGATCCCCAGCTTTATGAGTCCGTCGTAAACCACCTTTCGCGCTGCCGCATCGGGCGCCCGAAACTCATTGCCCACGACCGAAGCCTTGA
Organism: Salinimicrobium maris; assembly: GCF_049680855.1. Lineage (NCBI taxonomy): Bacteria > Pseudomonadati > Bacteroidota > Flavobacteriia > Flavobacteriales > Flavobacteriaceae > Salinimicrobium > Salinimicrobium maris. The sequence continues at coordinate 177,088 of NZ_JBMPGS010000004.1, forward strand.
TTCCTGCCTCCTGCGCCTCATAAACAATATCATAAATGGCTTTTTGTTCAGAAGTAAATTTACCGTTGGCGGGAATGGTACGCGTAACATCAGCAGTGTACCCGTGATATTCGGCTCCCAAATCCATAAGCACCAGTTCATTCTCAAGTTTTGTCTTGTTGTTTTCAATATAATGCAACACGCAGCCATTGCTTCCTGCTCCAACAATGCTGGGATATCCCTCATACTCGCTCCCGTACTTTTTGTAAACATATTCGTGAATTCCCTGAACTTCTGTTTCAGACATTCCCGGATGCATGGCTTTCATAATTTCGCGTTGTCCCATAGCCGAAATTCGAACCGCTTTGGTGAGCAATTCCATTTCTTCCGGAGTTTTAATTTGACGCAGACCAGCCATAAATATTCGAAGCTCTTCGGAGTCGAGATTTGCTCGTTTTACCGAAATCGAATTTTCCACAGGCAATTCATTATTTGTTCCTGGATTTTCTGCTTCATTTTCCTCCAGATAATAACCTGTTTTGACTTTAAAAGTTTCTATAAGACTAGCAAGATCTGCAGGGTTCCTCTCATTATCCCGGTAATCATCTTCAAATTCTTTATAAAAAACTTTGTCAAATGAAGTGTAATCAATTTCAGCGGTTTCAAAATCTGAACCGTTAAAGGCATTTTTAAATCCCAGTTTTTCTTTAGCACCTTCTACTCCCAGTCTGTAGCCCGTCCACTGCTCTGCTCTTTCATTTTTTTCCTGAACATATAGAACCTCATTAAAATTGGAACCATTTGCCGATTTTTGCTCTTCAGAAAAAATAAGCAGGACAGCGTGCGGTTCCTTATAACCCGTGAGGTAGTAAAAATCTGGATCCTGATGATAAATATAATCTACATCATTGGCGCGATTGCGAACGGCATTTGCAAAGAAAACAGCTACCGAATTTTCGGGCATTTTTGCTCGTAAAGCTTCTCTTCTTTCTTTATGGAAATCTGCCGGTAAATAATCTGTCGGAAGCCCTTTCTGAGCAAAGGAAAAACCGAAAATAAAAAGCAGACAAATTGTTGTGAAGGTGAATTTCATTATTACATCTTTTTAGAAGTCGTAAAATAAGAATAAAATATCTTATTTCTGAAAAATGTAATTACAGGTTTAAAACCACTCCCCCTTTTGGGTTTTGTTAAACAATTAAAAGGGGCGTTCACTAGGAGTTCGCAAAAGCCGGAAAAGTAGTCAAAAATGCCATTTTTCAGGACCTTTTATTCGGAAAGTAGAGGGTATAAAACCTCCCACACGTTATCGGCCACAATTTCCTGTCCTTTGGCAGTAGGATGAATTCCGTCCTGTTGATTTAATTCTGGGTTGCCCGCCACATCTTCCAATAAAAACGGAATGAGAGCGATGTCATTTTCCCTGGCCAGCTCAGGAAATATTTCTTTAAAATCTGAAGTATAGGCTTTCCCCATATTGGGCGGAATCTGCATTCCTGCAAGAATGATCTTCACACCCGGATTTTCCTCCCGAACCATGTCTATAATTGCCTGTAAATTTTCCCGTGTCTCCTCTACAGGAATTCCGCGAAGGCCATCATTTGCACCCAATTCCAGGACAAACACATCTACATTTTGATTAATTACCCAGTTTATTCTGTTCTTTCCACTTGCCGTTGTTTCCCCGCTTAATCCCGCATTTACAACTTTGTAAGGCAAATCAAGAGAATCGATTTTCTCCTGGATCACGGCAGGGAAAGATTCATCCTGCTCCAGTCCCATTCCCGCAGTAAGGCTGTTTCCAAAGAAAAGGATGATCCCGGCATCTTCTTCCTCAACAGAAGCTGCTTCGACATTTTCTACCGCTTCCGGTTCTTCAGCCTTATTATTATTGGACTCTCCACAGGAAGCCATTAAAAAAGGTATAAAAAATACAGCGTAAAATAGTAAGTTTCTCATAACAGGTGGGATTAACCAAATCATTTCTTTATTTTGTCACTTCAAGAGTACAAAATAAAAACATTTGGCATGCCAAAGATATTAAACGTTCATAACCTGGAGAAAAGCTATTCCAGCGGATCCAAAAAACTTACCGTGCTGCGGGATATCAGTTTTAGTGTGGAAGAACGGGAAACCTTTGCCATTGTGGGACCTTCAGGAAGTGGAAAAACAACGCTACTGGGCCTTTGCGCAGGTCTCGACCAGCCCGATGGCGGTGGAATTGAATTGTGCAATACAGAAATGAGTCATTTATCTGAAGACAAACGTGCTTTACTGCGGAATGAGAAAGTGGGATTTGTCTTTCAAAATTTCCAATTGTTACCCACTCTTACCGCACTTGAAAATGTTGCGGTACCCCTGGAATTAAGGGGTTCAAAAAATGCTTCAAAAACCGGAAAGGAACTTTTGGAAAAAGTAGGCCTTAAAAATCGAATTCACCATTATCCTTCTCAACTTTCAGGAGGTGAGCAACAGCGTGTAGCGCTGGCAAGGGCTTTTTCCAACAGGCCTTCCATTTTATTTGCCGATGAACCCACCGGAAATCTCGATGCAGAAACCGGGGAGAAAGTGGTACAGCTGCTTTTTGACTTGAATAAAGACGCGGGCACAACCCTGGTGATAGTCACCCATGACATCGAACTGGCTCAAAAAACCGACAGGATCTTAAAACTTAAAGGAGGTGAAATCATTTCCAACGAGTTATCGCTATCATGAAGAATCGCCAATCTCCCTCTCAAAAAGCCGGTTTTAACTGGCTTTTCAAAATGGCCTGGCGTGACGGAAAAGCCAGTGCAAGAAAATTAAGTCTGTTCATGGCTTCCATTGTACTGGGAATTGCAGCGGTCGTTTCTATCCAGTCATTTGGTGAAAACCTGAAAGATAATATTGCATTACAGTCCAAATCCTTGATGGGCGCCGATTTCATTATTGACAGTGACAAGCCCGTTAATGAACGTGTAAATACTATCATAGATTCCCTGGGCGGTGCAGATGCCCAGGAAATAAGTTTTGCCTCTATGGCAGCATTTCCCGGTAAAGAGGCCACAAAGCTTATGCGGGTAAGAGGAATTGAAGGAGGATTCCCTTTTTATGGTACTCTGGAAACTTCTCCTGCTTCGGCTGCGCAAAATTATCAGGCGAAAAATGCAGCTCTTGTAGATGCAACTATCATGCTACAGTATGATCTTGCACCGGGCGACAGTGTAAAAATTGGAAATGTCACTTTACCCATAGCAGGTGCTTTGAATTCAATCCCCGGCAGTAATTCACTTTTTAGTTCTGTAGCCCCACCTTTAATTGTTCCTTACGATATTATAAGTGAAACCGGCTTAATCCAGAGAGGAAGCCGCGTTGGTTACGACTATTATTTTGTTGCTCCTGCAGGCACAGACATGGAAAGGCTTGATGAAAGCCTGGATCCTATGCTCGATGCCGAGGATGCTGACTTAGACACCCATACCTCTACCAGTGAAAGGCTCGGCCGCCGATATGAGAACTTCGGAAAATTTATTAACCTGGTGGCATTTATAGCTTTACTTCTTGGTTGTGTGGGCATCGCAAGCGCCATAAATATCTATATTAAAGATAAATTGCGCGCAGTAGCAGTTCTGAAATGTATTGGGGCTACCCGCCGGCAGACTTTCCTAATATACCTCATTCAGGTGGGAATTATGGGTTTCATCGGCGGACTTATTGGTACAGGGCTGGGACTTATTTTGCAACAATTATTTCCCCTTTTTCTGGAAGACCTTCTTCCCCTAGATGTTAAAATTAGTTTTGCACCTCAAATCGTGCTTGTTGGTATCCTGCTTGGAATTTTCATGTCTGTTCTTTTTGCATTATATCCATTAATAGGAACATTATATGTCTCTCCTTTACAGGCGCTTCGCGTGGTCACTTCAGAGCGGAGCAAATCTAGAAAAGCAGGAATTATTGTCATTTTTGGAATCTTTATATTTATTTTCCTTTTCTCCTTCTGGTTATTGGAAGACTGGCGCTATTCCCTCTCTTTTGTCGCAGGAATTCTTGTCACTTTTTCAATCTTGGCCGGAATTGCACATTTATTCATGCAGACCATCAGGAAAAATTTTCCTTCAAAATGGGGATTTACCGCCCGTCAAAGTCTGTTAAATCTTTTCAGGCCACAAAACCAAACGCTCACGCTGGTTCTGGCCATTGGTGTGGGAACTTTTTTAATCAGCACTTTATATTTCAGTAAAGATCTTCTTTTATCACAGGCTTCTCTTGAAACAGGCTCAGAAAGCCCGAATATGATCCTGCTTGACGTACAGACTGAACAAAGGGAAGAAGTTGCACAAGCCATACAACAAAACGATCTTCCGCTGGTAGATGCCATACCTATAGTTACCATGCGGGTGGAAAATTTAAAAGGAAGGCCCGCAAATGAAATTAGGGAGGATTCTACCTCCAGCATAAACGGATGGATTCTTCATCATGAGTTCAGGGTGACCTATCGCGATTCTCTTATTGCTTCGGAAGCGCTGGAGGAAGGAGAATGGGTTGGGGAAGCTACCGGTGCAAAGCCGGTTCCAATTTCGGTGAGCAGAGATTTTGCCGAAGATGCCGAAGTTGGTGTAGGTGATCAAATTACTTTTAATGTACAGGGCGTACTTCTTGAAACCGTTGTGCAAAGCATCAGGGCTGTAGACTGGGCAAGAATGCAGCTTAATTTTTCACTTGTTTTTCCAAAAGGGGTTTTAGAACAGGCGCCTCAGTTTCATGTCTTAACCACAAAAGTTCCCAATGAAACTGCTTCTGCAGCACTTCAACAGGAGCTCGTACAAAAATTTCCTAACGTTTCCATTATTGACCTGCGCCAGGTTCTAAGTGTCATTGAAAATATTTTGAACAAGATCTCCTGGATCATCAACTTTATGGCATTTTTTAGCATTCTCACTGGGATCATTGTTCTTTTGGGCGCGGTAAGAACCAGTAAATATCAGCGCATTAAGGAAAGTGTGCTTTTGAGAACCTTAGGCGCTCGCAGCAAACAAATTCTTAAAATTCAGGCGCTGGAATATATTTACCTGGGCGTGCTCGGCGGACTTTCAGGTATTCTTTTATCCTTAATAAGCAGCCAGTTACTCGCCTGGCTCGTTTTTGAATCTGCTTTTGTTCCTTCGCTCTTCCCATTTCTGGTACTTTTCCCGGGAATTACTTTGCTGGTTCTAATTATAGGTCTTGGAAACAGCAGAAGTGTCATCTCCCGCCCACCTCTGGAAGTACTGCGGAAGGAAGAGCGTTAAAAATGCCATTTTTAAAGCATCTATCATAATACTACTCATCGTTTCATAAAACTTTTCCGAAGCTATTGTTCTTCACATTTGAAGTTCAGGGATTTTGTAACATCTCAAACTCCCGAAGTTTCTGATTGCACATCTCTAATCTTCATGAAATGACTTTTTTAGGAAGTAATATCCTCATAATGAGAAGTTAAAACTTCATTTCATCTTCATTTTCACCATTTTCAATCTGTTAATCAGTTCAAAATTTTTGGCACTTCATCAAAAAATTAGATAAAAAATTAACATTCGCTTTAGTTTTTAAAACTCTCTTTTTCATTAACATAAATTTAGCATTTGTAGTGTATTTCATCGAATAAATACGCTCTTTATCCGTTTTCAGTTGTAATTTTACATCGCCAAAACCTCTAGGCTTGGCAGAAGAAGGAAAGAACTATTAAAAATTTTAAGGTTTATAGTTTATGAAGTGGATTAAGTACTTGCTTTTTTTTGTTTGTACAATCACGTTTGGCCAACAGGTGAAAATTGATGACACCGGGAATGAGCCATCAGATTTTGTTAACGAACTACTGGACAATGCCTGCGTCCAGGTTTCCAATAGCAGTATATCTTCAGAAGAATCTGTGGCTTTATTCAAAGATGAGGGCGGGAATTTTCCTATTTCAGAAGGAGTTATCATTCGAAGTGGAAAAGCTAAATATTCCGAAGGAAGTTATACTGGTGCAAATTTGAGCAGCCAGATAAATTCTAATACCGATGCAGCTCTTGAGCAACTTAACAGCCGTTCTGGCCAGTCACCGCAAATCACAGATGTGGCATTTCTGGAGTTTGATTTTGTTCCGCTTTCCAGCGACTTTAGCTTTAATTTCCTTTTTGCCTCTAACGAATACGGCGAGTGGCAATGTGTATCAAGTGATGTTTTTGCTTTCCTGCTTACCGATCTTACCACCGGACAAACCACAAACCTGGCAGTTGTTCCGGGGACAGATACGCCTGTTTCTGTAAGAAATATTAAAGACAATACATTTAACGCTTCTTGTGAATCTGATTTTCCAGAATTGTTTTCCAGCTATCACGTAGATGACCCTTCGGGCTCAGCGATCAACATGCGAGGTTACACGAAGTTGCTGAATGCTTCCGCAGAAATTAATCCGGGAAAGCCTTATAGAATTCGGCTGGTCATTGGAGATTCGAACGACGGAAAATACGATTCAGCCATTTTCCTGGAGGCCGGGAGTTTTAGCGCAAATGTAGATCTTGGAGAGGATCGTGATTTTTGTTTTGGAGATTCAGATGTGATCAGCACGGGACTCGATACGCAGCTCTATGCCCACGCCTGGACTTTAAACGGAAAAGAAATTTTAGGGGAAACCACCAATTCTCTTACAGTTACAGAGGCCGGAACCTACGGGGTGAAAGTAACGCAGAATTCCACCAGCTGCCTCGCTACAGATGAAGTCGTTTTTAATGATCTTATGCTAAATCAGCCAAAAGACCTCATCGTGTGTGCCGGTGAAAATGTATATGATCTTACAACAAATAATACGCAATCTTTGGGATTAAATCCGTGGGAATACCAAATTACCTACTACGCGTCCTTCACCAACATGAGGATGGATCGCCCCATTAAGGATTTTCGGTTAACCGAATATGAAAGCGCCGGCGACGAGCAGATCTACTTTAAACTCACAAACATTGCGAGCGGCAACACCTGTGCGGCAGAGTACAGTTTCAAACTGCTCGTGAACGAAGCCGTGCAGGCTTTAAAACCCGAACCTGTCGCAGCCTGTTTCGTCCCCAACCGCACTTCGGAAGTTGATCTTACTCAAACCGAAACCGCCATTCTCGGGAACCAGGATCCTGCTGCATATGAAGTCCGGTATTTCAGTTCAGCGGAAGATGCAGCACAAGGAATTCATGCGCTACAAAAGCCGTGGGAATACAGGCTCCAAAAAGGGGAAAAAAGAAAGACTTTATGGGCACGCGTAGACGACCTCAACATGCCCCAATGTTTCGCGACGGTTTCTTTTGATGTGGTATTGAACGATCCGCCACCGGTGGACGAACTGGAGGACGTCGTGGAATGCGTAAAATACATTCTTCCTGAAATCACACACGGAAATTATTTTACCGGCGCCGGCGGAAGTGGAAAAGCCTTATTCGCAGGAGATGTGATCACCGAAACCGGAGTTTACTACATTTTTAATGGGCCCGATGATAATGGCTGTACCAATGATTCAAATTTTAAGGTCACCATCATTGAATCATATGGAATTGCCGAAAAATATTGTGGACAGTTTGCTGTTCCCACTCCGCCCGAAGGTGCTTTTTATACGCAACCCGGCGGCCCCGAAGGCAATGGAACAGAACTATTGCCGGGAACGCTTCTTTTCAATGATCAGCAAATATATTATTACGCAGAGGTGAATGAACAGCTTTGCCGGGATGAGGCTTTCAATATTGTTATTCTTGAACTGCCGCCGGTAGACCAACCGGCCCACGTAGTGACTTGCAACAGCTATGTTTTACCGGCCCTTACGCATGGAGATTATTTTACGCAGCCGAACGGGAAAGGGAAGAAACTGCAGGCAGGAGAAAGAATTTCAGCTTCCACTACCTTGTATGTGTTTAGCAAAAATACTATCTGCACTAACCAACATGAGTTTGATATTACCATCACCCCGGCCTTTACAGATGTAGAAATCTGCGGAAGTTATGAAATTCCACAAGTTGATGTCGGCGGATTCTACACCGCAGCCAATGGCCTCGGAAAAGAAATTCCTCCCGGAACTGTCATTTCTGAAACCCAGGAGATCCATTATTATGTAAAAACCACTACTTCAGAATGTTCTGGAAACAGCTCTTTTGAAGTGAAGATCCTACCTATTCCAGAAGTTAGCAGTCTTGAAGATGTTTTGTTATGCGAAGAGGAAATTTTTGTACTTCCCGAGATTACCAACGGGGAATATTTTACCCAACCCGGCAGGACTGGAGAGAAATTACTTGCAGGTGCGGTGATAGATTCTTCAGCAACTATTTACATCAACAATTTTAAAAACACCTGTTCTATTGAAAGCAGTTTTGAAGTAGAAATTAGGCCTTTTCCAACAGTAGAGAATTTTACAGATATCTACACCTGTTCGACGTATGAACTTCCGCAGCTTAAACACGGAAAATATTTTACGAAGCCTGGCGGCAAGGGAATTCAGCTGCAAGGCGGTGAAATAATTGACAGCACCCGCACCTTATATGTTTATAATTCCTGGGAAGATTTGCAATCCTGTACGGCCGAAAATGCCTTTACGATCTACGTGGAAGGAATTGACGTGGGCGATTTTGAAGATGTAAAAGTTTGTGATGCGTATGTGCTGCCAAAGCTTTCCGGAGGGAATTATTTTACAAAACCCGGCGGGAAAGGCACAAAGTTAAAAGCCGGTGACAAAATCACCGAAACATCCCGTATTTATGTTTATTCCAGCAACGGCACGCGGTTTATTTGTGAGGACGAGAACAGCTTTGAAGTAACAGTTTCAAAAACGCCAGATCTTCCTGTATTTCCAGATGTAGAAAGCTGCGGAAGCTATACACTGCCGGCCCTATCAAATGCTGAATACAATGTGCATTACTATAGGCAGCGTGACGGCAAGAGCAGGATTTCTGCTTCGGAAATGACATTTTCAGAACCTGGAAATTACACGGTTTACGTTTATGCCACCGCCAAAAACAACCAGGAATGTATCAATGAACGGGAAATAAATATTACCGTATATCCACTTTTGGAGCTTGCCATTCCGGAAGCAACTTTATGTAGAAATCCTGAAACCGGAGAAGTGGAATCGAAAGCTCTCTTAAGCTCTGGTCTTGCTCCTAATGAATTTGAGGTGACCTGGTATTTTAATGGAAAGCCGGTGCACACCGGTGCAGATTACGCAGCTTCCGAAGCTGGCGAGTATACGGTAAAAACCACAAAGCTACAGCCCGAAAAAGGAGCTTTGTGTAACTATTCTCCGGCCACTGTAAAGGTATGGGAATCGGCACAGCCTATCATCACAGCAGATGTCACCGCTCCTTTTGAAGAAATTGCAGTTATTAATGTGAAAATTGATAAAGGTTTTGGAGAATATGAATACAGCCTGGATGGCGGAGAATTCCAGTTAGACAACGAATTTTATGATGTAGCATCGGGAGTTCATGAGATTAGGGTACGCGGCCTGACGGGCAATTGCGGCATGACCAGACTGGAAGTGGTGGTATTAAAATTTCCGGAATTTTTTACTCCAAATGAGGATGGTTTTAACGAAACCTGGACCATCCCAGATCTCCTGAACCATCCGGAAGCAAGAATTTCCTTATTTGACCGTTATGGGCAGCTTTTAAAGGTCTTCCCTCCCACCCAAAGCTGGGACGGAACTTTTAATGGCAGAAACATGCCTTCTGACGATTACTGGTTTAGAGTAAGCTTTGAACATGATGGCGTGGCTCACGATTTTAAATCACATTTTACACTAATGCGTTAAAGGAAATCATTCCTCCAAAATGGTCCCAATAATATTGTGCTTTTATGGCATTTTACAGGCAGCATATGACGATAAGAGAATTATTTACGCAAAAAGTTAAAGTAGGAAAGCTTCTTTATTTCTCATTTTTGACACTTCTTTTCTTCGGAAGAGGATATTCCCAGGAGATCATTCCTACCTATTCAGATTATCTTACAGATAATCTCTATTTACTGCATCCTTCTATGGCCGGCGCTTCGAATATGAATAAAGTGAGGCTTACTGCAAGACAACAGTGGTTTGATGTGGAAAACGCACCGGGTTTGCAGACACTGAGCATTCACGCCAGGACGGGAAAAAAGATTGGACTGGGTGGCATTGCTTTTAATGATCATAACGGGAATTTTTCAAGGCGCGGACTTTATGGAACTTTTGCCTATCATTTAATGTTCTCCCGTAGCGAACTCGACCTCAACCAACTTTCATTTGGAGTTAGCGCAGGATTCATTCAGCATTCCCTGGATCAACGGGGGTTTACGAGTTTTGACCCGCTGGCCGGCAACGGCTATACTTCAGATTTTTACGGAAATATGGATATAGGCGCTTCATATTATTACTATAATTTCTTTACCCACCTTACTGCAAAAAATATTTTGAGTATTGAGCGTGAATTCTTCTACTCCCCTGCAGACTCAAAAAATCAGAGAAAATACCTTTTCTCAACAGGTTATGTTATAGAAACTCCTCAAAGGTACTGGAGCTATGAACCCTCGGTATTGTTTCAATGGAAAGAATTTTCAGGCGAAAAACTCCTGGATATCAACTTAAAGGTGTACCGGGAAATGGATTCGGGAAGTCTTTTTGGCGGACTTTCGTACAGAAAGAACTTTGAAGGTGCAGAATATACCAACAGCAACGAAAGAATTCTAAACCAGCAACTGCAATATTTAACTCCGTTTGCCGGTTTTGAGCACCGTAATTTTCTTTTCGCCTACACTTACAGTCAGCAGTTCAATAGCATTTTAATGAGTAATGCAGGATTTCACCAAATCACCCTGGGCTGGAACTTTGGCGAAAATCGTGGTCGTTATGAATGCTATTGCCCCGGAGTGAACCAAAAAAGAAGACGTCGCTAACCTGGTGGATCACCAAATTATGGAGTTATTCATTCATTATTAAACTGCAGATTAGCAGCCCGGAATTGGACTCAAAAAAAAATATGAAAAAGCACCTTTTTAGCTCCCCTTTAATTTTCCTGCTTCTAAGTATTTTCACCATTAGCTGCGGAAAAGAAGAACCACTAGATCTACCGGCACCCGAGTTTACTAAGGCAAGAGCTTTAGATATGCCAGCTTATTTTGAATTTAATCATAATTATACGATTGAGGTAGTATACATGCTCCCCTCCTCCTGCTATAGGCCAATTGGTCTCGGCATTGAAAGAAAAGGAAACACCGCGGAAGGTCTGCGGAACGTTTTTGTTACTGGAATCGCCAGAAAGAATTCTGAAGCAACTTGTAGTGAGAACGGAAAAGTTGCTTCAGAAATAACCGAGAGCTTTTACATGCGCATTGACCAAGCACAGCCATACATGTTCTACTTTTATAACGGCCTGAATGCGGAAGGTAAGTATCATTTTACAGAAGTGGAGATTCCTGTAAAAATTCTGGAAGAAAAGTAAAATTAGGGAAGTGAAAAATGATGTTTTGGAGAGTAATTTTAAAAAGGATGATCCAGGATCAAATATTTTTCATGTTTTTGTTTTTCCTTTTTACAATAAAACATATATTTGCACCCGCAAAACGGCCTCGTGGCGCAACTGAATAGCGCATCTGATTACGGCTCAGAAGGTTCCAGGTTTGAATCCTGGCGAGGTCACTTCAAATATTTAAAAACCCTGTAAATAATTATTTTACAGGGTTTTTTATTTTTTAAAGATATTGGATGTTGATCAAGATTTTGGAATTCCTACAGGAATTCAATCTCTAGCTACTAGTGCGGCAACTTATCGCGTATAAGTCCGTAGAGAAAAGTTCCGAGGAGTGCACCCAGCAGGACAACAAGTATGGATATATATCCCGCTCCAATAAGCGTGTAAATGGGCCCCGGACAGGAACCTGCAAGTGCCCAACCTAATCCAAAAATTATCCCGCCATACATATACCGGCTAAAACTTTTGTTCTTCGGGGTGAAAACGATTGGTTCGCTATCTATGGATTTGACTTTGTATTTTTTAATAAGCCAGGTTCCCAAGATACCAAGTGTAAGGGCAGAACCTATAATTCCATACATATGAAAGGACTGAAACTGGAACATTTCGTAAATGCGAAACCAGGATGCGGCTTCACTTTTAAACATTACAATTCCGAAAATAATACCTATGATTAAAAATTTTAAATGTTTCATAACTCAATAAAATATTAAAGGGAATAACAGGTGAACCATAACCAGTCCACCAATAAAAAATCCAATGACTGCAATTAAGGATGGTAATTGTAAATTACTCAATCCCGAAATGGCATGTCCCGAAGTACATCCACCGGCGTACCTAGCACCAAAACCTATTAAAAGTCCGCCAATTAGTAAAATTACCAGAGACTTAGGATTTGCTAAAGCATCTGTGGCAAAAAGTTCATCTGGGAGATAAGCCTCTCCAGCACTGGTGATTCCAAGGTTCTCTAGGGTTGTCACGGTATCAGGATTAATATTTACTGCAGTATTTGTGCTTAACAAATTAGCTGCTATAAAGCCGCCAATAATTGCACCGGCTACCACTACAAGGTTCCACCGCTGACTCTTCCAGTCGAAATTGAAAAATTCTGCTTTTTTTCCGGCTCCTCCAATTGTGCACATAGTACGCAGGTTTGAAGACATTCCAAAAGTTCTACCTCCTAAGAGCAGCAGAAACATAATTCCTGCTATAAGTGGCCCGGCAACATACCAGGGCCAGGGTTCTAAAATCCATTCCATATTTGTCATTTTTAAGGCTGCAAAGAAAAGCAGATAAAGATCATTTTACAGTAACAATTGTTACAATGTGAACTATGATTAGATTATTTCAATAACTACACCTATTTAGATAAAATTTGAAAAGCAGAACATCCTTTCTTTGAGATACAAGTTACATTCATTACCCAACTTTTGTTTTACCTTTAAGGAACTCAAAAAGTTTACAACATGAAAAAGATAGGATTAATTGGAGGCACTTCCTGGCACTCCACGATAGTTTATTACCGTTTCATCAATGAAATGGTGGGCGAGAAAATTGGAAATCAGGCAAATCCTGAGTTACTTATTTACAGTCTTAATGTGGAGTTGATGCGGGAGCACAATGTTGAAAAGATCAACAATAAATACCTGGAAATAGCACAAACGCTGCAGACTGCAGGTGTTAAAGCTGTGGTTATTTGCGCGAATACGCCGCACATGGTATACAATTTTGTTCAACCCAAAATCAATATCCCAATACTGCATATTGCAGATGCTATAGGGATTTCAGGCAAAAACAAGGGCCTGAAAAAACTCGGGCTATTAGGCACTCGTTCTACTATGACGGGAGATTTTATTTCTGCTCCGTTAAAGGAGAAGTACGGTATAGAAACAATCATTCCGGAAAGTGAATATATAGATAAAAACCATGAATATATTTCGCAGGAACTTACAAAAGGTGTTTTTAGTGAAGAGGCAAAAAAATTCTATCTGGAGCAAATGAGGTTGCTTCGTTCCAGGGGTGCAGATGGTATAATTTTGGGCTGTACAGAGCTTCCTATGCTTCTTGAGCAAAAAGATTTTGATCTTCCCCTCCTTGCTACCACCAATCTGCATGCGCAAATGGCTGCCGATTTTATCCTTTCTGAAGGGCAATAAAATTTGCTGCAATCCTATTGAAACAGAAGATTAAAAACGAAATTTCTCTTCTCTAAAAAATGTCAGTAATAGTCAAAAATGTCATTTACCGAAGTCTTTTCTATTACTCCTGAAGTTTAATCTTCCGCAGCATCTTTGCTGATGCTGGATTTTCAGTAGCCTGAAATGCGTTTCTTAAAATTGCCTGTTTCTTCTTTTTATTGCTACTTTTCAGTCTCTTATGTAACAAAAGTAACTGTAAGGCCTGGTTTTTAGTTCTAAATTTGAAAGCATAAATTATTCAGTTAATAAAAAATATCAGTAATGAATATAGAAGAAATAATCAGAAATAACGAAGGTATTATTGTAGATGTTCGTACTCCCGGGGAATTTAGTGGAGGAAGTGTATCGGGAGCAGTAAACATTCCCTTAAATGAAGTTCCACAACGTCTGGAAGAACTTAAGGAGATGGATGCTCCTGTGATCTTTTGCTGTGCCACAGGAAACCGAAGCGGACAAGCAACCAGGTTTGTCAACCAGCAGGGAGTTGACTGTATGAACGGTGGATCATGGCTAGAAGTGAATTTTTTAACCTCTCAGGAAGCCTGATACTTTTCATAACATAGAGCAAATTTTGGGTTTTTCCCCCTGCACCCGATCTACACCCTACCGAATGAGATTGATAGGGAAAGGTTTTGATTAAGGGTAAAGAGCCTGTAAAATTTCCTCCAAAATCTCTGAATGACATATGAGGTTATAATTTCAGTTTATCAGATTTCGTAAGTAGTTTTAAAAATTAATTCAAACCCCGGCTTTCCTTTAAAGGAATCCGGGGTTTTTATTTGTGCCCGGTAAGGCGCAGAGCTCAGAAAAGGCTTAGCAAAGTCTCCCGATTTTGCGTCTTCTCCTTTATTACTGCATTGTATCCTTTGAATTCTTATTCTTTACGCCAGGAATTAATTTTGTGGGCCCCGGAAATTTATCTTTTATAGCATCCACTCCCTCCTGTGGATTTGCCCTGGAGATTAGCTCTTTTCGTTCTTCGCGTTTATCTTGGGTTTCAATGTCCATAGCCTCATCCCTCTTCTCCACAAGCCTGGGTTGAACTTCTCCATCTCTATTGAAAGACCAGGCTAGCATAGGATCACCCAAAGGCAAATCATCTTTGTCTGAACTCCAGACATGCCAGGTTTTGCCGTAGCTATTCATCTTGCTGTCCATCAGTTCCATTTCGGCTACATCGGGCAGTCCGGGAGCGACTAACTGCCCTGAAAGGATCTCATAATTGTGCGGGTGCCAGTACTGCTTTTCTTCTTCAGGCAGACTCTCAAATAATTTTTCAGAAATAATATATTCTATTCCCGTAAGTTTGGCGTCTTCAGTGTTACCATCGAATAAAGCACATTGTGCAAAATCTTCGTTTACCTGAGTACAAAAGTGATGTGCTTCCATTTGATGGCCTGGATCTTCTTTCATGGGGTGGAAGCCGACCAAATAAACCTCCATAGGATCAAAAGGAGCTTTAGTCTGGATGAGGTTAGATCCTGTTTCCAGCACATTGGTTTTTGTACTTTCATCCCTTCCCGGTACTTCGGTATCAGATTTTCGATCCTCTCCACAGGAAGTGATCATTACTGCACTAATAAATACAGCTACAAAGTGGTTAATTGTTCTCATTCCTTTGATTTTAAAAGTCTATTCAATTTACATATTCCTAACTCTTTATAAAACAGACACTTCGGAATTAAGTAAAACTTAACCTTTCTTGTAGGCAAGAAGATGCTGACCTCATTCAGCGTGTATTCTGAAAATTTTATACAACATATTAATTCTATTCTAAATGTGCAGATGATATTTTTCTAATTCCTTAAATTTAAAGGGAAGCCACAAAGGAGAAAACTATGGAAGAGCAACATCAACAGCATGAGGAAAGAGTACGCAGCTCTTCGTCATCTGAAAAGAACCAGAAGATTGATCGGGAAACCATTGAGAACATAAAGAAATATGAACATAAAAGTCCTGCAGAAATTGAGAAGAGAATCGAAGCACTGGAGAAAGAATGGGATATTGAGCGATTGCTGGAAACCAATATGTCGAGCTTAGCATTAATTGGGATCGCACTTACTATTTTTGTACACGAATATTGGATCATTCTCCCCATCATTGTGCTTTCCTTTTTTTTACAGCACGCCTTGCAGGGATGGTGTCCTCCCCTACCAATATTTAGATCTATGGGAAAAAAACCAGGGCAGAACTGGACAGAGAGAAATATACATTAAAAGTATTAAAAGGAGATTTTGATGAGGTTCCAAAACCGGGAGATCCTTTAAATGCTGAAAAAATCTACAAGGCAACAACAAAAAATTAAATGGGCTTACTTAACAGAGAAGGCATTCAGAGCGAAAATATAGCTTAAGGTGCATATTAATGTGACACCCCATATCATCATAAAAAATTGAGGCTGCCCATAAATGGACAACCTCAATTCAAAACTATCTAATTTGAAAACTATTTAAAATCCTGGATTGCTTCACTAAGGTCAAATACTTTCTGGTCTTTAAACTTGTTCTCCAGAATACTACTTCCAGCCGCAGAACGGTATCCGCCTGCGCAGTGCACTACAAATGGTTTTTCCTTTGGAAGCTCATTTGCACGATCACGTAATTCATTTAATGGGATTCCAATGGCATTTTCAAATATCTTACCTTCTGCAAGCTCACTTTCATTTCTTATATCTACAATCGTATAACTGTCTTTATTGCTCTTAAAGTTATCAAGGTTAAAGGCATCAGACTTTTTCGACACCTCTTCACTTAAAGTGATCACCCCCTTCATTTGCTTTTCATAACCAATCTTGGCCGTTCTTTCCAGTAGCTCATCAACGTCTTCTACTGAATTTATTACCAGATAGAAAGGTTCATTGGGTTCAATAATGGCTCCTAACCAGGTTTCAAATTTATCACCTTCTGTCCTGGACATGATGTTAATGCTGTTTGGCAGGTGACCTGCTTTATAAGCATCACCACCTCTAACATCTACGACTGTTGTTCCTTCTTCAACTTCAGAAACTCCAATGTGCAATGCTACACCGTATTTTTCCTGCTGAACGTTTCCTGCTCCATTTCGGTTAATATCGACATTGAATCCAAAATAAGAAGGAATAAATGGTTGATCCTTCAATATCTCTTTTACAAATTCTTCTTCAGTTTGGTCTTTAAACGCCCAGTTGCTCATGCGCTCGTCTCCAAGAGTGCTTGAAGGAGAAGCGCTCATATTCTTACCACATAGGGATCCTGCACCGTGAGCGGGATAAACAAGAGCATCATCAGGCAGATCATTAAATTTGGTTTGCATAGTGCGGTACATGGCCTTTGCAAGTTCCACGCGCTTTGCTTTCATATTTCCGGCTTTCTCACGAAGATCAGGACGGCCCACGTTGCCTATAAATAATGTATCTCCTGTAAATAAAGCTGTTTCACCGTTTTCTTCAGCCACAAAAGTTAAACTATCTGGCGAGTGCCCGGGTGTATGTAAGGACCGAACATTTATTTCACCAATTTTAACAGATTGACCTTCATCAAAGGGTTCATGAGGGTAATTTACTCCCACTTTTTCGCTCACATAAATAGTGGCGCCTGTTTCCTTATGAATCTGTAAATGTCCGCTTACAAAATCTGCGTGAGGGTGCGTTTCAAAAACCGCTATAATCTTTGCATTGTGCTCTTCAGCAAACTTATAATATTGTTTAGGATTGCGACTTGGATCCACTAAAGCCATTTCACCATCACTTACTATAGCGTATGAATAATGTGCTAACGGGTCGTCTTTAAATTGTTCTATTTTCATTTGTTCACTACGTTTAATTCAACTTTAGGATTTTCAACCTTTTTTTATCTTATTTTGATAATACAAAAGTACTCTCATTTAAGCCCATAAGCAGTAACATTTGTTACAAAGAAAGGTTATCCAACAGCATATCATAACATCAAAATTACCTCATTTTGTCGAATCTGCCAGTCATTTTCCAAGCTTGTTTAGTTTTGGATAGCTCAAAAATATTCACCAGGCCAAATTTTTTTATACCGGCACTTCTCATGTTTTTCAGTTTCATCAGGAAATAAAATTCCGGAACAAATTCTGAAGCCCACTTAAATTTACGCTGCTTTTCCCCTACCACTGGAGTTTTCATAATCACGCTGCTGGACCAAGACATACTCTGGTTGACCCTCAGAATAACGTTGGCCGCGATGACCCAATTTCGATCATAAGCATAAACGAGTAAACACGGAATGGGAATGGCAAAAATCCATTTTAGTTCAAGTAAGTTTTTTCAGCCAAATGTATTGGCCCTGTGGAATATAAAATGGTTGCTTCAACTATTTTGAGCTGTCAAAATGCTGTTTAGAGCAGTTCTTTTCCAATAATGTAGATTCCCATCACCAGCACAAACCAGCCAAATCCCTTTTTAAGCTTTCCACCATCGATGAATTTATTCAAATAGCCTCCCAAAAAGATGCCCGCAATAGACAGCCCGGTGAAGATTGATAGGAACATCCAGTCTATTTCCTGGTTCTCCACATCTCCAATAAAACCTATCAAAGATTTCACCGCAATGATGAGCAGGGAAGTGGCCACCGCTTTTTTCATAGGTAATTTGGCTAGCAGCACGAGCGCCGGAATAATTAAAAATCCACCACCTGCACCTACAATACCTGTGAGAATACCTACTACAATACCTTCAATAATAATTAAGGGATAGTTATATTTAACCTTATCTTCTTGCGTTTCTTGTTTACCGTTTCCTTTAATCATGGAAATAGAAGCCACCACCATAATTAGGGCAAAAAATAACATGATCCCAATATGTTTGGTCACTTCAAAGCCCGAAATGGTAAAAATATGTTCTGGAATAGCCGGTACAAGATATTTTCTCGTGCCATAGACGGCAATAAACGCCGGAATGGCAAAGACGATGGCAGTACGAAAATCTACCAGCTTCTTCTTCATATTATTTATTGCTCCAATCAGGGAAGACGAGCCTACCACAAAAAGAGAGTAAGCCGTGGCAGTAACCGGATTTATGGACAGCAGGTAAACCAGCACGGGTACGGTTAAAATAGAACCTCCTCCACCTATAAGACCAAGCGTCACTCCTATTAAAAGCGCACCAAAATATCCTAAAATGTCAATTATTTCCAAAGTTTTTGTCTTATTGTTTAGAGCAAAAGTAACTTTAGATTTCCGTATAAGCAGTAACAAAAGTTACACACCTGTTTTTTCAATTCCTGAATAGCTATCTGACCGGAGTGTAAATGCCCGTTTCTCTATTATGTCGAGCTTTTAATTGCTTTTTAATTAGCCATCTATTTCTTAATGGCTATACTCATTTGGTTAGTATTAAGTCTGAAAGCCCTGTTTCATAATGACGGTTTCTTAATCTATGATGAGATTAAATTGTATTAAAACATAGTCAAAAATGTCATTTTTCACTTATTTTTTCACTAGTTGAATAAATCCATCATTGAGAACAAGGGTAATAGGATTTGGGACAGGAGAGATTCTTTCAGAAAAGAGAGTAAAAATCAATTTTATTACTGGGAAAGTCATTAAAAGTTCGGGAATTCAACTATTTAGCAAGGCTGCAAAAGAATATTTATGAATTTTTCTTTTGTAAATGGAATTTTCAGAGCCCTGGAAGGAAACTGTTTTACCAAGACGTTCCGCTTTTTGTTTTATCAGGTAAAGCATGTAAAAACCAGAGGATTCTATACACGATAGATGATCTACATTTATAATAAGATGATCGGTTTGGTTTAATTGATCGCTTATATGGAGTTCTATTTCAGATACATTTTCTGAATCAAGAGCACCTACAAGATTGATGATTAAACCTTTCTTTACTATCTCCATTGCCAATAAATTTTGAAAAAGCATACGACATTAAAGAGGTAGGGGGACTCCTTAATCTACAGATATAATTCTGCTTTGTCGTATGCATTACAAATAAATGAAGATTTCCCGATTGGATTCGGTAAAATTATGTAACTGGCTGTAATGCAATGATTGACGGTATAATTCTCCGTTTAAATGGAAAATTATAATTTGTTCAGTCGCTTTAATAGACTTGGTTTGTACCTTCGGCTGACGGGAACTACCTCCTTATTAATCAACACACTATTATCCTGTATATCAACTATTTTGGAGAAGTTAATTAAAAAAGATCTATGAATTCTTATAAAGATATTTGAAGGTAGTTTGCTCTCAATATTTTTTAAACTGGAATAGGTTATATAATTTCCTGAAGAGGTTTTAATCAGTATATAGTTCCCCTTTGCTTCGATTAGCAGTATATCGCGAATATCTATTTTTACAAGTTTTTTATCATTCTGTATATATAAATCCTGACCTTCGGTATATTCATTCTGTTTTCTGCCAAGCTCATTCTGGGATATCTGGTTATCCCGGTAATGCCTTGATGCTTTCTCCACTGCCTTCCTTAAGCGTTCACCAGTTACTGGCTTTAGAAGATAATCAACTACGTTATCATATTCAAAAGCTGTAACTGCATGATCTTTATGGGCTGTGACCAGAATAATAGCGGGAACTGTTTTAAGAGTTTGGATAAATTCAAAACCGTTGAACCCTGGCATGCTGACATCTAAAAAGATTAGGGCAATATCCTCATGATGATTTAAATATCTCAACGCATCTTCTGGGCGTTGAAAAGATTCAACCAGTTCTAATTTGGGCACCTCTCCTATTAATTGTTTAAGGATAACCCGTGGCAGTTCTTCATCATCAATAAGAATGCATTTCATATTATTACCTCGATTCAGATACAGGATATCCCGGCCATCATATAATCCGAATGATTCCCTACTATCATTGATTATTTTGTATACCTTCCTAATTTATAAAAAGAGATAGGAATTCTTACTGGATTAAGATAAAATTATTTTCTTCCTTACTTTTTTCGTGTAAAACCAGTTCTATTCATTTCTCCCCAATTTTTTTTGCCGCGAATGAGGTCAACATTTCCCTTCACTGCAGCAAACATTACAAATGGATGAAAAATCAATGGTTCTACCAGGATAGTTGCTATTAATTTGATGATATACTTGGGCTTTTTATATTGCTGAAAAGAGTACTCCTCAAAAAATAGAGCTGTAATAGAAAACAGTACGGCCAAAGAATATACTGTAAAAAAGAAAATAAAATATACTATGGGGTCTATATTGCTAAAAATGATCATTAGCAGCACATAAAGAATCCCTGCAAATTCTATGAGTGGTGCCAGCCATTCAAAGAATATCCAGTAAGGCATGCTTAACATCCCCAATACCTTATACTTCCTATTGAACAACATTTTTTTGTGAATGGCCAAAGTCTCTACAGTTCCTCTCGCCCAGCGATTTCGTTGCCTATGCAATACGCCCCATCTTTGAGGCACCTCGGTCCAACACAAAGGATCTGGAACAAATCCCACTTTATACTTCCTTTTCTGCTCTTGCATCATACGTCGCATTCGCACCAAAAGCTCCATATCTTCGCCTACGGTCTTTGGATCATAACCACCAGCCTCAATAACTGTTTCTTTATCAAACATGCCAAAAGCTCCGGAAATAAGAAGCAAACCATCCAAATGCGACCAGGCCATTCTTCCCATTAAGAACGCTCTAAAATATTCAATAATCTGTGCCCGTGCCAAAAAAGTATTGGGAAGATGAATACTTATAATACGGCCATTTTCAATTACACAATTATTAGCCACCCTAATAATGCCGCCGGAAGCAATCACTTTTTCCTCACTATCAAGAAAAGGTTTTATTAATTTTAGCAAAGCATCCTGCTGCAAAACACAATCCACATCTATGCAGCAAATTATTTCATGATCTGCACAATTAATACCAACATTAAGCGCATCCGCTTTTCCACCATTGACCTTATCAATTACTGTAATATTTCTGAATGATTTACTTTTAGATCTATAAATCCCCTTTACTTCCTTGGTAGGAACGAATTCATGGTAATAATAATGATCCTGTTCCAGTTCAAATTTTTCAATAAGTCTCTCTAGCGTTTTATCTTTACTTCCATCGTTTATGATGACAATTTCGAAATTGGGATAGTTTAAATTTAAAAGAGAACTGACATTTTCGGTCACATTGGCTTCTTCATTATACGCGGGAGCCAGAATAGAAATTGATGGTAAACCTGCTGATTGTAATAGTGGCATTTCAGTTTGAAAACGAATTCTCCTTTTATAATCCCGAATTTCTCGAAAAGAAAAAAAAGCCACGAGGGTATAACCCAGGCTTAGGATAATTCCAAAACCTAAAAATAGCCAATTAGCTATTTCCATTATCTCATTTAATTCCAAATCAGCTGTATTTACGCTTTCTACTATTCTTAAGTTTAAACATATAGTTCCATCTCCTTTTTTAAAGTATTTGCCAGTTTAAAATGGAGAACCCTGTTCTTATAATCGTTTTCCGGGATGTTCTCATGTACTTTTTGGAATTCACTAATAGTGCATTTCCTTTTAAGCTCCTTTAAAAATTGACTTCTGACTTTCCCATTTTCAGAAGCTATGCTTTTTAAAATTATTTCTTTTAGTTCTGGATATTCCAATTTGGAAAGGCTACAAATAGCTTCAATGCGAAGTTCTTCTTCTTCGCTTTCCAAAAACGGCAGGATATCATCTGTGGCGTCAAATTGATTATATTCTGCAATCATTTTAATTCCAAAAACCTGCACACTTAACAACGAATGACCTAGAAATTGACTAAATTGAGGAATCTCTCCAGAATAATGATTATCCAGACAATCTTTAATATAAACCTGCTCGAATATGGTCAAAGGTTCGTTTACCATGTGTAGGAAAGCGAGGGGCTCATCGTTCGACATACTCACTAGATAAAATATAGCTTGCTGGCGAATTTCTTTTCTGGAAGAATTTGTATACTGCTCCACTTGAAACCTCATCTCTTCAATCTTCAATTCAGAGGCGATATAAATCGCCTGTGCAACATCATACCACAAAGGGCTCTTCAATTTGCCTTTTACATAATGTTGAAGATTCCATTGGTAAAAAAGCCTTCTTAGAAGTTCCAGGCTCTCCCCTTTAAAATTATCTATAAATTCAAGAATTACTTCTACTGAGGTTCTTAACTGTAAATTGGTCTGCGGCTTAAGACGTCTTATTATCTCCTTGTCATCTGAATTCTCAAATAAGTACTGCATCAAAAAATCCCCCAGTTTTTCCCGTTCCTTTTGTATCTTTTGATTTTCCTTAATATCTGCAAGACGCATAAAGAGAATATTGCTTACAAGTAAGGCGCTTACAGTTGTAAACAATGCGAAGAGCAGGAGATTCACACGTAAGATGAGCTCCCAATTGGATAGGGTGTCTAAAATGTCATTCAAAGCAGGTTATTTTAATTTGGGGAAATTTTTAATCTGCGCTTCTTAAAGATCTTTTCACTCGTAAAGAAAGTTCATTTGGGTTAAAAGGTTTGGTTATAAAATCTTCTATTCCAAGCTTAAATGCATCAATTATGATGTCTTCCTGCTTAGAGGTTGAAAGAACGATAATAGGAAGTTCTGGTTTTTTTTTTCGGGTTTGTTCAATTAACTGGATCCCGTTGATAAAAGGCAACATCAAATCTGTGAGTAATAAATCAAGATCATTATTTTCCATCATTTCAAGTCCGGCACGCCCATCTATTGCCACCAGAACATTATAGCCTTCCTGCCGCAGCTTAAATTCAAGAGACTTCACAATCATTGGATTATCTTCTACCACCAAAATTTTTCTCATAGTTCTTTTCTAAAAGCTCATTTAATTGAAAGCTTATATTTTCATAAATTCTATCTAATTCTGAAAGTTGAGAAGAAATTTTCTCATCCACCCTGCTATAGGTAAGTTCATCGCAAATAGGCGGGGCTTCTTTGTTTTTTAGCATTTCATAGGAGGGTTTAATTGCATGAGCAATTTGACCTATTTCTTCATATTCCCCCCTATCATAGGCTTCTTTTGCCATTTCAAGGTTTGCCTTTACCGAGTCGATAAAGATTTGTATGGATTGCATTATAAATTCTTCATTATCACCTGAAATCTCTTTCAAATAATCCAAAGAATAAATTTTTGGTTGAGCAACAACCTCAGATTCCTCCATATGATCCATAATTTTTTCAATGACAAAATCATCTGGCAGAATGATATCATAACTCGAATATTCCGGAAGTTGATCTTGAGCTCCATTGTAACGATAGATGTAAACTGGAACCTTTAAACCTAACTCCCCACGAAGAAACGAGAGCGTATCCTCTGTTTTTACAGGAGCTACAGGATGCTCAATTAATATAGCAGAAACACGGTTGTTTTGCAGAAACTGAATTGCCTCTATACTATTGGCATAGTGTACGACCTGAGCATTCACTTCGTGCAGTTTATTAAATAAATCGGTGCCTTGGTCAACCGGACTTATATAAAGCAAAGAAATTGGTAAATCTTTACTCATAGATCAATATTCAAAGAATTGGGGGATAATACTGACATATATTTATTTGAAATGAGATTAATTATTGTCTTTTAAATTTAGTGCAAATTAATGAAATTTGTACGCAAAAAGGAAGCAAAACATTGATTTTCAATCAACTTTAAACTGTTTCCTCGATTAAATATTTGAAAATTATTTTTCGTACATCTTCTAGAATGACAGGTTTTGTAAGATAATCATTCATTCCACACGCCAGGTATTTTTCACGCTCATCCTTGATAGCTCGTGCGGTGAGTGCAACAATTGGAACATTTTTATCTTCTTCTATTCGCCTTATTTCCTCCGTCGCTTCCAGACCACTAAGAATTGGCATTTGGATATCCATAAAAATAAGATCCACCTCATTTTCCTGATATTTCTCAACAGCTTCCTCTCCATTTTCCGCAGAAATAATGCTTACGTTTGGCGCCACTTTTTGAATAATGGTGTTGGCAAGAAAACGATTTACGGGATTATCTTCCACCACCATAATATTAAAAGTCCTGGAGGTTTCTGTGAATTCCTTCACAGGCTGTCCCACACTTACACCTTCTGGTTTTTCAATGTTGTCCAACAAGTCGTAAAGCTGGGTGATTTGAATGGGTTTAGTAATATTAAAGGCGATGTCAAGTGCTTTGCAGGATTTCTGAATCATTTCATCTTCTGTAGAACTATGCAGCAATATCACCGGCAATTTTTCGGCAGTTAGTTTGTAATCATTGCGTATTTGCTCAATTAACTGGATTCCTGTTAAATAAGGCATATTAAAATCAATAATTGCCAGGTCAAAATCATCATGTTCCTTTAAACTGGTAAGAGCTTCAATTCCATTCCTACACAAAACGGTTTCAATTTTATTCACCGCCAGCATTTGTTTAAGAATCTCGCAGTTGTTTTTATTATCATCTACCACCAGGACTTTGCGAATATTCCTTACAGGTCGTGAACTGTAATTTACTTCCTTCTCAGTTTTCATTCTAATACTGAAATAAAAAGTACTTCCTTCATTTAAGGTGCTTTTTACTTCGAGCCTGCTATGCATCAAATTCAGTAAACGATTACTTATAGTTAATCCTAACCCGCTTCCTCCATATTTTCTGGTAGTGGAAGCGTCTTCCTGATCAAAGGCATTAAATATTTTTTGCAGATTTTTCTTAGCAATACCTACACCTGTATCCCGAATTTCAAATTTGAACACTACCTCGCCTCCATCGTCACTAATGTTATTGGAGATTACGCTCAATTCCACTTCTCCCTTCTGAGTGAATTTCACTGCATTCCCAAGCAAATTCATTAAAATTTGCCTTAAACGTACGCCATCTACATATACATATCTTCGGATATCAGGAGAGATTTGCAGCAATATCTCGAGACCTTTCTGGTGTGCCTGGTGCTTGATCATGTCAATGGTTTGGCTACACAACTGAATTAAATCTGTTCGCTCTTCGTTTAGTTCCAGTTTACCCGCTTCAATTTTAGAAAAATCCAGCACATCATTAATAAGGTCCATTAATGTATTTGCAGAATTATAAACCGTCTTCATGTACTTCCTCTGTGAAGAATTTAGGTCGGTTTGCATGAGCAGGTCAGTAAAACCAACAATTCCATTGAGAGGGGTGCGAATTTCATGACTCATGTTTGCCAGGAATTCTGATTTAGCCTTATTTGCCTCTTCTGCTTTTCTTTTGGCCGTTACCAGGGAATATTCCATCTCTTTCAGCTTTGAAATATCTGTAGCTACACCAAGATATCCCGAAATGGTTCCCTGATGATTCTTAATGGCTGTGACTACTAGCTTAACCTTGAAAGTGGAGCTGTCTTTTCGTTTGTAAGTCCATTCCGCATCATCATATTCTCCTTTTTTCGGCTTAAAAGTAAAAACGTTAAAACCTTCAGGACGTTCGCCGTATTCCTCTGCTAACAACGTTGCTCGTGCAGCTATTTCTTCTTTTGAATGTAACTGCACAACGTTCATCTTTCCTATTACCTCTTCTGAAGTAAAGCCCAAAAGATTTTCCGCTCCCTTATTGAATTTCTGTACGATTCCCTTTTTATCCGTCTCAATGATAGAAACCTGGGTTGTAGCATCCATAAGCCCCTGAAGCTCGTTCAAACTTTTTTGTAAGGCTCTTTCTGAAGTTATTCGTTTTGTAAGGTCACTAATTTGACCAATTAAGTACAAAGGTTTTCCTTCGTCATCTACAATGACCGAAACATATAGCATTCCATAGATTATCTTTCCAGATTTGCTCAAAAATCTTTTTTCTACACTATAGGTATCCCTTTCCAGGTTAAGAAGTTCTTTGAGTTCTAGCGTATCCTTTTTGAGGTCTTTAGGGTGAATGAGGTCCCTGGAGCGTTTTTGAAGAAATTCCTCTTTGGTGTAGCCAAACATGTTCGCCAGATTTTGATTTACCATCAACCATTCACCCTGCATACTCACTACCCCCATACCATTTGGGGAATACTCAAAGGCACTCATAAATCTTTTTGCATTCTCACTTGCCTTCATTTGCAAATGCATTTGCTCTGTAATATCTTCTACCTGACTAATGATAAGATCTTCTACCCCAGCGCCCCCTTTTATTAAGGAAGAGGTAAGCCTACACCATATTTTCACCCCTGTTTTTTTATAGAACTTAGCTTCCATTTGGTAGCTATCTATTTCGCCAGCGATTAGTCTCTCCCGGTTTTTTATCGCTTCTGGAAGGAAAGATGGGTGAATCACATTTCTAAATGTGAGATTCATAGTTTCACTAAACTCATTTCCCTCATATCCAAAAATTCTAAGGCTAGCCGGATTTGCTAAAATTAAATGACCTTGAATATGAACCAAAAGAATTCCCAGGGAAGAATTTTGAAAGATCATTTCAAATCGCTCCCTCGTGGCCTTGTGCTGCAGTTCAGCTTCTTTTCGTTTGCTAATATCCTGAAACGCTCCATAAAGCCGCACACACTTACCCTCTTTAAATTCCGGTTTCCCAAGTGCCCGCACCCAAATTTCCCTATTTTTGGCTGTGATCAATTTTAATTCGGTGTCCCATGCAACACCGTTTTCAATAGCGGCCTCGACCAACTTGGAAACCTTATCTCTACTCCAACCCTCTTTGTAAAATTGAATTCCTTCATCAAGATTTGGCTCGTAATCTTCTGGCACCTCATGAATTTCTCTGGTAATGCGCGTCCAGGACATTCTTTTTTTAATCAAATCCAGCTCCCAACCTCCAACACGTGCCAGTTCATTCGTCTCATTGAAAATCTTAATAATGTCTTTAAATGAATTTTTATCGTCATAATTCTTGCTCTGAATTTCATAACGTTGAATTTTATACAAAATACCAACTCCCGATTTTAACGCTACCTTCTGCACTAAAATTTTCACAAGCAAGTTTTCCCCTTTACCTGTGAAAAATGACTTTTTTACCTCATACTTTTCTTTCTCCAAATTGCCTTCTGCATCCTTAATTACAGATGAAATTTCATTTGTTAAATTATCTCTACCTAAGTCCGGATTTTCATTTACCAAACCGAGAAATTTCCAAAATGAGAAACTAATCCAAATTTCTTTTTTCGCTATAGAGGGTTGAATCCAAATCCCACAAACAGGTATAGAGGTGAGTTCGTTAAGCAATTCCGGATTTTCAGAAATAATTTTTTCGCCTTCGGCGGTAGGAAGTAACATATGTTGAGACATTGTTGGAGGATTAGATTTCCCGAAAATAAGATAATTTAAAACATAAGAACCTATTTTTTATTTAAGAAGGCTGCATTGCAATACAAAAGGAAGCAGAATCATAAAATTTTCAGCAGCAAACTTAATTTTGAGAATAGTTGGTATTCAAATCATATCCAAGCAGGCCTTCATATTAATTAAACGGGCTGATTAGCCCATTAGAAATTATGTCATCAAAAAAAACAGATTTCCAAATTGCTTCCCCTTAACCTTCTTACACTAAACTGCAGCAAACTTCTTTTATATATCTTGCAAGAGATGACATTTTTCACTGAAACACATAAAGTCCCGAACGAAATTTCTCCCATCCGGCTGCAGGAATACGGCGTGGGTATTTTTGACGCCTGCTCCACAAAATCTGCATTAAAAAAAGCTTTAAAGAGACAGCATATTCAAGTAAATGGAAAAATTGCAACTTCAGCAACAATTATAGATGGAGGCGAAAAAATTAGCCTTTACATTCCGGAAGAGCAAAAAACCCTGAAAAAACTAATCTTTCCTTTGCAGGTACTTTTTGAAGATGAACACCTGGCTTTGATTCATAAACCTGCCGGAATCCTGGTGAATGGTAATCGTTTCAAAACCATTGCAAATGCACTACCCCAAAAACTGAAACAAAGCAACCTTTTTGACGCCACCAGGCCACAGCCTGTCCACCGGCTGGATTATGCTACCACAGGAATCCTAATGATTGGGAAAACCCGTAGCAGCATTCGACTTTTAAACGGCATGTTTGAAGAAAAAAAGATCCAGAAAATTTACTATGCGGTAAGCATTGGAGAAATGAATGATTTCGGAAAAATAAATTCTGAGATAGGTGGGAAACCTTCAGAAACCATTTATTCTGTTTGCAATTCTGTTCCTTCAGAACGTTTCACTCGTCTTAACCTGGTGCAGCTGAAGCCCAAAACCGGCAGAAGACATCAACTCCGCAAACACCTTTCAGGTATTGGAAATCCCATTTTGGGAGATAAAAAATATGGCACTGAAGGCTTAATTCTAAACGGCAAAGGCTTATACCTGCACGCTTTTTCCCTTGAATTCGAACATCCTTTTACGGGTGAAAAAGTTAAAATTGAAGACGGGCTACCTAAAAAATTCAGCAAAATATTTTCGCGAAAAGAAGAATCGTAATTTCTTCTCCTTTTCTATTTCATTTCGATAATTTCCCTCAAAAATGTCAATTTTGGATCTCCTTTAAAGGGGACTTCCAGTTTTGCTTCTGATCTTAATTGGCTCTTTCAATTATTACATCTGCACTTCGGCTGGTGAATCTGCCTCTGCAAAAATATCTTCAGATTCAGAAAAATCAAGAGTTTCGGCCACGGGAACGTATTTCAGGATCTGGTCAATTCCCTTTTGCAGCATAAGTTCTGTAGTGAACTTCCTGCTGGTAGCAAGCACGAGTCCGTTTCTGGAGATCCTGAAAAAATATTTTCCACCTCCCGTCCGTTTTTTGGAAAAGGTGAAATTCGTGGTATCCTCCTGTATCGCATTGATCATTACTTCACAATCAGATTTTTGTTTACATGCAATACTGGTAAAAATGGTTTTTCCCTTTCTGGACGCGAATGTAAATTTATAATCTCCTCCCGGTCGTTTACTTATAACAAATGCGCTCATAATATGCTTCAGAAATTAGAAAAGCAAATCTAAAAAAAGTACGATTCCATTTTCTCCATTGCACAAGAACTCTTGAAAAAGTTATTAAGAACACTTAGTTCCTGAAAGTATGACTACAGACGAAAATTTATTAATTCCTACTTCAGAAAATGGCTCGAAAAACAGCCTTTTTGACGCCTTTAACGCTGCTGTTTTTCAGAAGCTTTTTAATACTTTTGCATTCCGGAATTTTCTTCGGAAAAAAATTAGAAATGCGTAAATCATTCAGCTATAACAATGTCCCATTACCCAAAAGATACTGAGGAAGAACAAGAAAAAACTGATCATATTTTTCCGGGAAATCCGCAGGAAGAAACGCCCGAGTTGTACTCAAAAAATCTCATCCTGATCTTTGCTATCTTATTTTCACCAATTTTTTCGGCTACCTTGCTGGTCATAAATCTTCGAAATTTAGGTAAGAGAAAAGCTGCACAATGGGTGATGCTCTTTGGCATAGGCTACTTATTTGCAACTGCGGCTGTTTTACAGCTACTCAATCTTGACACCAGCCTAACTTTTATAGCTAATGTGATTGGTGCTGCCATACTTAATGAATATTTCTGGAATAAATACATTGGTCGCGACACAGCGTATCGCAAGAAAAGCTGGATCAAGCCAATCCTTATCTCTATTCTTATTGTACTGGTGATCTTCTCATTGCTCTATATGGCGGCTAGTTAAGATCCAAAAATGGCATTTTAAATTCATTTTTTTTAAAACAAAAAACCTGCAGGGAAACTGCAGGTTTTAATTTATATTCTTTGGAACATTCTTTCACTAAATAATTTCAGCACTTAAATCGGCATCTAGCAACTTGCTGCACCGCGGTTCCAATTCTTTGTAGGTTCCGGTTTTGACGGCACATTTGCCTTTGTAATGTACCAGTAGCGAACATTGTTCTGCCTGCTCGGCTGTATGCTCGCAAACCGCAATTAAAGTATTTATCACATGATCAAAAGTATTATAATCATCATTATATAAAATGATCTCATGTAATTTATCTTCTTTCGTCTGGACCTGTACTTCTTCTAAAACTTCTTCCTTCGTGCTCATAATCTCTCGTTTTTCAATAGCGCTTAAAGATAATAAAAATCCTTGAAATTTACCTTTTCAAGAATTTCAATGCTACCCATTCATCCTTTTCTAACCCCTCGTGGTATTGAAGTCCCTGCTTCTCGCATTCTTCTTTTATCACGGGAATATCTGCTTCGTAAAATCCGCTGAGATAGAGTTCTCCACCCTTTTTAAGGCACTTGCTGTAGGTAGTCATATCCTGCAAAAGGATGTTCCTATTAATATTAGCGATAATGGTATCGTATTGTTTCCCGCCCAATAATTCTGCCGTTCCTTCGAATACCGAAATTTTCTCACACTTATTGCGCTCCACATTTTCCTGTGTGTTGAGATAGCACCAGTTATCAATATCTATGGCGTCTACAGCTTGAGCACCTCTTTTTTCGGCTACAATAGCCAAAACTCCGGTACCGCAACCCATGTCCAGCACTTTTTTATCCTGCAGGTCATTTTTCAGTAAAAACTGGATCATCATGTGAGTTGTAGCGTGATGGCCTGTACCAAATGACATTTTTGGCTCAATGACGATGTCGTATTTCACATTTACTTCGGGGTGAAAAGGCGCTCTCACACTACAAATGTCATCCACCAGAATGGGGTGAAAATTTTTCTCCCATTCTTCGTTCCAGTTCACCTGCGCGATTTCTTTGGAAGTATAAGTGATCTCGAACTCTTCCGACTGTAGAACGTGTACTCCCGACAAGGCTTCTTCCTCAAATTCTTCCTTCGGAATATACGCCGTCACGCCGTCCTCATTTTCAACAAAACTCTCAAAGCCGGCCAAACCCAGCTCTGCGATGAGAATTTCGGAAGCAGGCTGCACAGGTTCAATGGTAAATTTAAATTCGAGGTAATCCATTTATATATTTTAAAAGGAGTGAACGATCGCAAGGAAATCTTCGGCTTTTAAGCTGGCGCCACCAATGAGTCCGCCGTCAACGTCTTCTTTTGCAAAGATTTCTTTGGCATTCGCGGGTTTAACGCTTCCGCCGTATAAGATGGAAATCTCAGCAGCAATCTCACTTCCAAACTTTTCAGAAATGGTTTTTCTAATGAATGCATGCATTTCCTGCGCCTGCTCGGGAGAAGCGGTTTCTCCTGTTCCAATCGCCCAAACCGGCTCGTATGCAATCACAACATCTTTCCAATTCTCTTTAGAGATATGAAAAAGACCTTCTGAAAGCTGCTTTTTGACTACCTCAAAATGATTGTCATTTTTTCTTTCTTCCAGTTCTTCCCCACAACAAAAGATCACCTGCAGGTCATTTTTCAAAGCTGCATCTACTTTTTCGGCTAAAAGAGCGTCGGTTTCATTGAAGATCGCGCGACGTTCGCTGTGCCCTAAAATCACATGTTTTACACCAACGCTGCTAAGCATTTTGCCAGAAACTTCTCCTGTAAAGGCACCATTCTCACTTTGATGCATGTTTTGAGCTGCTACTTCAATTGGAGTATCTGCCAAAGATTGAAAAACGTGGTAAAGATTCGTAAAAGAAGGTGCCACGATGACTTTTGCATCGGGTGTTTCTTCCAAATGCTGTTTCAATTGTGCCAAAAGATCTTCAGTTTCTGAAAGATCGTTATTCATTTTCCAGTTTCCTGCAACTATGTTTTTTCTCATATTGGTAGATTTTAATCACAGAACGGCCTTTTTGAAGAACTATCCGCACTGCTGTCTTGGTTGATAAATATTTTCCTCCGGAAGGAATCTCTACAAATATATTGATAAGTATGGAGAAAAGCGCCCTTTTTGGAAACGGAAAAAGCTGGAAAACTTCTTCAAAATGCACATTTTTGAAAGGTATGCTAGAGCTCCAACTGTTCTGCATCGTTCCAGTGCAGCTTTTGTAAGATCGTACCTTTGTGCAACTTCACAATGCCAGGATTGCTCCTGATAATGGTTTTTAAAGCAGTTTCATCACTAAAATAAAATGGAAAATCAAGATCATATTTTTCCTTTACTTCCGCTTTCAATTCTTCCCCGGAAGCAGATAGACCTATCACCCTGTAACCTTCTGCCTCGGCAGCCTTAGCCACAGCGTTCATTTTCTGAAGCCCCGGCTCCTCACTCCGTCGCAAACTATAGGCAACGATCAAGATAAGTTTTTCTTCCTGTAAAATTTCTGAAGTGAAATTCTCGCCGTCCTTTTCCATAGAAAAATCATGAATTGGAGCTTCGTAACCTTCCTGAACCAGTTCTGTCTCTACATCTATAAATTCGCCCGTTACCTGCGGATAAGATCCTTGTGTAGTGACGATTTTCTCCTCACCATTTTCTCTAAACTTCCAATGATAATCATACACGGCTTCGGGAGCACCTTCGGGAATGGTCATTTTTTCAGTGATGTTATTGCCAACTTTATATGCCCGAAAATCTATCAATGGCAGGTGCATCAACACGTAATATGCAAAGGTAAAACAGAGCATAAAAGACAGGAAGACAATCCAGCGATGAGATGCTTTTGCAAAAACCGGCTTGATGAATTTCCTCTTAACGAACAGGAATACGATCAAGACCAGCAGGATTACATCCTTGATAAATGACTGCCATGGCGTAAGCGGAATTGCGTCACCAAAGCAACCACAATCGGTCACTTTATTGAAGTATGCAGAATAGAACGTAAGAAAGGTGAAAAATAAGATCATGAGCAGCAAAGCCCAGGTGGTGAATTTTGGCAAATAGCCAATAAGCAGCATGATTCCCAGCACGAGTTCAAAAACTACCAGCAGTATAGCTATAACCAGTGCAAAAGGCGCTAAAAATTCAAGATCAAGAACCGCCGGACTAAAATATTCTTCGAGTTTAAAACTGAAACCAATAGGATCGTTGAGTTTTACAAATCCGGAAAAAATAAAGAGAATTCCGACTAATAATCTGGCGATACCTACTGCTATTTTCATTCTAAAATTTTAAATGTGGACATTTTCTTCCTCGGCTTCTCCAATCAGAATAAGCGCAAAAACAGCATAATTGATCATATCCTGATAATTTGCTCCAATGCCTTCGCTTACAATCGTTTTGCCCTGGTTATCTTCTATTTGTTTAATGCGTAAAAGTTTCTGCAAAATTAGATCTGTAAGAGAACTTACGCGCATATCACGCCAGGCTTCTCCATAGTCATGGTTCTTGTTCTCCATGAGCTCTTTCGTTTCTTTCACGACGCGATCATACAGTGCACTCACTTCTTCGGTAGAAAGATCGGGTTGTTCTGCCACGCCTTTTTCCAGTTGGATAAGCGCCATTACCGAATAGTTAATGATACCAATAAATTCCGGCACTTCCCCTTCATCTACTTTTCTCACTTCATTTTCCTGAAGACCACGAATACGCTGTGCCTTAATGTAAATTTGGTCGGTTAGGGATGGCAGCCTGAGAATTCTCCAGGCACAGCCGTAATCTTTCATTTTATTAATAAACAAGCTGCGGGTTTCGTGTACCACCGCATCGTATTGTTTAGAAGTATCCTTCATATAAACCGGTAATTTGCGTAAATTTCGCTGAAATAATTCGATTTGTCAAAGTTAATTTTTCCATCCAAATAACCAGCTTTTTTAATGACGATCAACTGTAAAGGCAATTTAATAGATTTTACGACACCCAAAGTAATGGGGATATTAAATTTAACGCCAGATTCCTTCTATGACGGCGGACAAAATAATTCTGAAAAAGACATACTTCTACATACTAAAAAAATGCTCACAGCAGGAGCCGATTTTATTGATGTAGGAGCCTATAGCAGCAGGCCGGGCGCTGCAGATATTTCCGAAGAGGAAGAATTGAGCAGAATGATCCCGGTGGTGAAAATGCTGCTGAAGGAATTTCCTGAAGTTCTTTTAAGTATTGACACTTTTAGAAGTGAAGTTGCGCGCCAGGCGGTAAAGCATGGAGCAGCGATCATAAATGATATTTCCGGAGGGAATCTTGATGAGAATATGTTCAAAACCGTGGCAGAACTTCAGGTGCCGTATATCCTCATGCACATGCGCGGCACCCCGAAAAATATGAAAGACCTCAACCAGTACGATGATTTGGTTAAGGATATTCTCTTCTATTTTTCAGAAAGAATTGCTGAAGCCCGAAAAATGGGAATAAACGACCTCATTATTGATCCCGGTTTCGGTTTTTCAAAGAACATCTCACAAAATTTCGAACTGCTTGCCAAGCTGCAGCTTTTTCGAAATCTGGGATTACCCATTCTTTCAGGTATTTCCAGAAAATCTCTTATTTATAAAACGCTTGATATCTCGGTTGATGAAGCTCTTAATGGAACAACGGTTCTCAACACAGTATCACTTTTGAACGGAGCACATATCCTGCGGGTTCATGATGTAAAAGAAGCCGTGGAATGCGTGAAATTGACAACGCGACTTAGGAACTAAACTTATATTTTTTACATTTACCGAAAAGCGACCACTTTGGATTTTTTAGACCTCCGCATTCTCGACATAGTAGACATCCTTCTCATCGCAGCCCTACTCTACTATCTTTATAAGCTGGTAAAAGGAACGGTAGCGGTAAACATCTTCATTGGGATCGCGATCATTTACCTCGTGGGAAAACTTACGCAATTTCTTCAAATGGAGATGCTTAGCAGCGTTTTAGGGGAATTCATCGGGGTGGGAATGTTCGCTCTAATCGTCGTTTTTCAGCAGGAGATCAGGAAATTTCTTCTTATGATTGGTTCGACGAATTTTGCCAGAAGGAGAAAATTTCTTCAGACTTTAAAACTGATAAAAGACGACCTTGAAACACCTAATGACATTGAAGCTATTGTAAGCGCCTGTGAAAATATGGGCAGGACTAATACGGGAGCTTTAATTGTTATTCAGCGGAATACTAGCCTGGACTTTGTGAAAAATTCCGGAGACAAAATGAAAATTTTGATCAATCAGCCTATTTTAGAATCGGTATTTTATAAGAACAGTACCCTGCACGACGGTGCCATTGTAATAGAAGATAATTTTATTACAGCCACGCGGGTGGTATTACCAGTTTCAAATGATCGTACAATTCCGCTCCGCTTTGGGCTAAGACACAGAGCTGCAGTAGGAATTACCGAGAAAACAGATGCCCTGGCGCTGGTGGTTAGTGAAGAAACCGGGCAAATATCCTACATAAGAGACGGCGAATTCGTGATGTATGAAGGAAGAGATGAGCTCGTTAGCAAACTGAAGGCAGATTTGGTGTAAAACCTAGATCGCTTCTTCCTCCATAAATTGCACTTCATAAAGATTTTTATAATACCCGTTCTCCTTTTGAAGTAGTTCATGATGCGTTCCGGTTTCTACAATTTCACCGGCATCCATTACCAGGATCCTGTCTGCCTTTTTAATGGTCGCCAGTCGGTGGGCTATAACAATAGAAGTTCTTCCTTTTGTAATTTTATCGGTTGCATCCTGGATAAGATGTTCACTATGGGAATCTACAGAGGAGGTGGCTTCATCAAGCACCAATATACTGGGATTGCTTACATAAGCCCTCAAAAAAGCGATTAGCTGCCTTTGTCCTGAAGATAACATCACACCTCTTTCTTTCACGTTATAATCGTATCCACCGGGCAGAGTGTCTATAAATTTATGCACGCCAATATCTTTAGCTGCCTGCACGACTTCTTCCCTGGAAATTTCTGGATGATTTAAAGTAATATTGTTCTTAATAGTATCTGCAAAAAGAAAAACATCCTGCAGAACGATGGCAATTTGAGACCGTAAGGATTTAAGAGTAATGTCTTTAACATCAATTCCATCAACAAGAATCCTTCCGCCCTGGATTTCGTAAGAACGGTTCAAAAGATTAATCACCGTTGATTTTCCGGCTCCGGTCGCTCCTACAATTGCCACAGTTTCTCCAATGTTCGCTTTAAAAGAAACACCTTTCAAAACATCTTCACCTTCCACATATCCAAATCGTACATTATCAAATTCGATCTCTCCACGCAAATGATCAATCTCAATTTTTCCTTCATCTGCAATAGAAGCTTTCGTATCCAGAATGCCAAAAACTCTATTTGCAGCTACCAT
The DNA here is from genome assembly GCF_049680855.1 of Salinimicrobium maris. Taxonomy (NCBI): domain Bacteria; kingdom Pseudomonadati; phylum Bacteroidota; class Flavobacteriia; order Flavobacteriales; family Flavobacteriaceae; genus Salinimicrobium; species Salinimicrobium maris. The sequence continues at coordinate 213,704 of NZ_JBMPGS010000004.1, forward strand.
TCCCATTTGAAGCGTATTGAATTTATCTGCAATTTGTCGCAATGGCCGGAACAGCATTTGCGTAAGTTCAATAAACATGATGATGGCACCCAGCGTGATCGCCTCGCTTCCTGCCATAACCCGTAAACCGCCGTACCAGACTATGAGACCAATGGTAATAGAGGTAGACATTTCAGCGATAGGAAAGAAAATTGAGTTATACCAAACTGTCTTAATCCAGCCTTTGCGGTGTTTGTCGTTAATGTCCTTGAATTTATTGTATTCTGTTTCCTCACGGGTAAACAGCTGCACGATCTTCATTCCGGTAATACGCTCCTGAACAAAGGAATTTAGATTGGCAACTTCTGTACGCACCACCTCAAAAGCAGCTTTCATTTTTTTCTGAAAAACCCTCGTAGCGTAAAGGATGAATGGCATGATAATAAGCACAAGCAAAGTCAACCTCCAGCTTTGGTAGAACATAAAACCTAAAACAGTAAGCATTTTAAGCAGGTCACTAATGATCATAAAAAGCCCCTGACTAAAAATACTTGCAATAGTTTCAATATCACTCACTGCCCGGGTTACCAGTCTTCCTACAGCCGACTGGTCGAAATATTTCATTTTAAACTGAAGCATGTGTTCAAAAAGATCTACCCTTAGATCCCTAATCACATCCTGCCCCAAAAGATTGGCAAAGTAGATAAAGCAAAACTGGAAAACGACTTCCAGGATCAAAGCACCAGCCATTAAGCCAACATAAAAAACCAGTTCCCCTCTATCTTCGGGAACAATGGCACTGTCAATGATGACCTGTAAAAGGTATGGCCGCAGTACGGCGAAAAAAGATAGCAATATAGCCGCGATCCCTACAAAATAAAATGTCCATTTATAGGCTTTGGTATATTCAAGCAGTCTTTTGAATAATTTAAAATCAAACGCATTTCCCGATGATGCCGCCATTAAATAAAAATTGTTTTAGGGTAATCTACCTGTGTTAAATACAATCCTTTTGCCGGTACAGATGCCCCTGCCTCACCCCTGTCTTCGCTACGGATTATATCATGCATTTTTTTAACTTCCATTTTTTCAAGCCCTATCTCCAACATAGTTCCAACAATAGCACGAACCATATTACGGAGAAACCTGTCTGCTTTAATATGAAAAACAAGCCTATCCTTCTTCTGGACCCATAAGGCATATTCAATTTTGCAGTTATAGGTAAAGACATCTGTTCTGGAACGAGAAAAACATTTAAAGTTTGAATATTCCAGAAGTATCTTGGCTGCAGCATTCATAGAATCCACGTCCAGGTTTCTTTTCACAAGATGTGCAGAATCATGTGCAAAAGGATCTTTTTCCTGAATCACATGATATTCATAACTTCTGCTAACCGCATCAAAACGAGCATGAGCTCCCGGTAAAACAGGCAACAAAGCTTGTACCGCAATATCATTTGGAAGCAGGGAATTGAGCTTGAACACCAAATCTTCATTAAGCCCTTCCCGGGCATCAAAGTGTGCAAAAAGCTGTTTGGCATGCACCCCGGCATCTGTTCGTCCGGCCCCTACAATTTCTTTGTGCTCCTGAAAAAGGGTAAAAAGCTTATTTTCAACCACCTCCTGCACCGAAATGGCATTTGGTTGCCGTTGCCAGCCGTGATAAGCCTTTCCCTGGTACGCAAGCTCCAAAAAATATCTCAAGCTATCTCGCTATTTTAACAATTGAAAAAACAAAGATAAGCCATAATAGCCAACCTAAAATGGCTTTCCTGTCATAGATTTGTATATTCATATAAAAATTAACTGATGAAGAAAATATTGTTGCTTAGCGACACACACGGTTATATGGATGAACGTTTACTATCTTATGCAGCTCAAGCCAATGAAATATGGCATGCAGGAGATATTGGCACTACTGCTGTTAGCGACCGATTAAAAGAAGTAAAACCCCTAAAAGCGGTTTATGGTAATATAGACGGCGCAGAAATTCGAAAGGAATTCCCACTGCACCAAAGATTTATGTGCGAAGAAGTAGATGTATGGATCACCCATATTGGCGGCTACCCCGGAAAGTATTCCCCGGCCATACGAGAAGAAATAAGAAGCAATCCTCCCAAAATTTTTATAAGCGGTCATTCTCACATCCTCAAAGTAATGAACGACAAAAAACTGGGACTTCTACATATGAATCCGGGTGCTGTAGGAAAACAGGGTTTTCATCAAATGCGAACCATGCTTCGGTTTACTATAGATGGAAAAGATATTAAGGATCTTGAAGTAATAGAGCTAGGGAAGAAGTAGTATACCGCGTCCAGTGGGCAGTTTTCAGAAACTATAATAGAACTAAAAGATTCTAGAAATAAAATGTCTCAAAAATGTCATTTTCGAAACATTTTTCCACAAAAAAACCCGAAGTTTTCACTCCGGGTTTTTACGCACTAATACTACTAAGATGAAAGGTTTATCGCAGTCGGTCCACAGATTTTACAAGATCCTCATCCTTTTTGATGGCCTTATTGGCCAGCACTAAAAAAACGATAGAAATAACTGGAATCAGCATCCCAATACCTTTCTCTGAGATATTACTCTCTCCAGGTACCATTAGGGACCAATAGACAAATAATCCTAGTAAAATTAAGTTTAATAAGATATTGACTCGCCCCAGCACAAACTGAAGCTTTCGGTTCTTAAATAAAAAAATCGTTACCAGCGAAAGTAAGGCAGAAATCAGGAAAAACAACATCACGCTGTAATCATCCTGAGCATAAACAGGTTCTCCTGCTGTGTTCTCCCACAAGTTAAAAACAAATATCAATCCACCGCTCGTAAGGGCAGCCAATAAAAGGTAAATAGTTTGAATTCGTTGTAACATAAATCGCTCAATGGTGGCACAAAAATAAAAGATTCTTTTTAGAAACCATATTTAAAATAAAAAATAAAGTTGTATAATTGCAGTATCATTTCGTAACCATTTCAACACAGGTTACTTAAGACTCCAAATTATTTTTCGATTCTTCCTCGAGAAGGTTAAGTAAACCAAAGACAAATTTTATTCAACAACATTCATGTTTGAAATTTCAGAATTAAAAGCTAAAAAGCTGCCTGAGCTGCAGGAAATAGCCAAAACTTTAAACGTTCCTAAATACCGCAGTCAAAAAAAACTGGATTTGGTGTACCAAATCCTGGATTACCAGGCTTCCAATCCTCAAAAAGTGCAGGAAGTTTTGACAGATGATGATAAAAAAGAGGACAAAAAGCCTGAAAAAAGACAGCGTAAACCTCGCATGAAAAAAGAAAGCGACAGTAAAACCCCTCCTACTTCAGACACCACTAAGGAACCAGAAAAAAAGGAAGAGGCCAAGGAGCAAAAGCCTTCAGGTAAGGAGAATAGCACTTCCCACCAGAAGAAAAGTCCTAAGCAGGATTCAAACCCAAAGCAGGAATCTTCAGCAAAATCTAAAGATCGTCCCTCTTCAAAAGATAAGGATCAATCTTCTCCAGGAAAAAAGGATGATTCCAAGAGAAATAATCAAAGAGATTCCAGAAAAGATAACAACCGCCAGAAGGACAATCAGAATTCTGGCAATAACAACCAGAAGAATAACGGGAATCGTGACAGTGGTAACAGAGACAACCGCAACCGCTACAAGGAACCTGATTATGAGTTTGATGCTATAATTGAGAGTGAAGGAGTTTTGGATATCATGCAGGACGGCTATGGCTTCCTTAGATCTTCAGATTACATGTATCTTTCTTCACCTGATGATATTTATGTTTCTCAATCTCAGATAAGATTATTCGGACTAAAAACCGGAGACACCGTTTTAGGACAGGTTCGCCCTCCTAAAGAAGGAGAGAAATACTTTCCGCTTATCAAGATCAATAAGATCAACGGTCTGGCCCCACAGGTGGTAAGGGATCGCGTTTCTTTTGAACATTTAACGCCCTTATTCCCTCAGGAAAAATTTAATATAGCAGAAAGACAAAGTACCGTTTCCACAAGAATTATGGATATGTTCTCTCCAATTGGAAAAGGACAGCGGGGAATGATTGTTTCCCAGCCAAAAACGGGAAAAACAATGCTACTTAAGGACATTGCCAATGCAATTGCAGCCAATCATCCAGAAGTTTATCAAATCATTCTATTGATCGATGAACGCCCTGAAGAGGTTACAGACATGCAGCGAAACGTAAAAGGAGAAGTTGTAGCTTCTACCTTTGACAAGGAAGCACACGAGCATGTAAGGGTTGCAAATATTGTACTTGAAAAAGCCAAAAGAATGGTTGAATGCGGACACGACGTAGTGATCCTGCTTGATTCCATTACGAGACTGGCGCGTGCTTATAACACGGTACAACCTGCCAGCGGAAAAGTGTTAAGTGGAGGTGTTGATGCAAACGCCTTACATAAACCAAAGCGTTTCTTTGGTGCTGCCCGAAATATTGAAGGCGGCGGATCTCTTTCTATTATTGCCACAGCACTTACAGAAACAGGATCTAAAATGGATGAAGTGATTTTTGAGGAATTTAAGGGTACCGGTAATATGGAACTTCAATTAGACAGGAAGATCGCCAACCGTCGCATTTTCCCTGCTATTGATCTTACATCCTCAAGTACACGTCGCGATGACATCTTACTTGATGAAAACACTTTGCAACGCATGTGGGTAATGAGAAAATATCTTGCCGATATGAACCCTGTGGAAGCAATGGAATTCATTAATGACAGGATTAAACAAACAAAAAACAACGAGGAGTTCCTTATTTCCATGAACGGATAAAAGAATCTATCTTGATATTTAAAACCGGGCAGAAATGTCCGGTTTTTTTATGCTTTTTGAAGAAATAGATTTGCTGCGGAACACGGCAAAGATTTCAGAGGAGAGGATTTGATGTGAGATCTTGCTTTAGAAAAACCTGCAAAATGAAAAAACCTCATCGATTTGATGAGGTTTCAGACTTCTTTGAGCGGGAGACCGGGTTCGAACCGGCGACATTCAGCTTGGAAGGCTGACGCTCTACCAACTGAGCTACTCCCGCATTAGCCCTGCAAATATAACCCACAAAAATTTATTCTTCCAAACTTTTTTATAGCTTTTTCAGAAAATGATATCCTTTTATTTCAAAGCCCTCATTGAGATAAAATTTATGCGAACGGTAGTTGCTCACGTAACTATTTAATTCTGCAGTTTCACAGCCTCTCCTTTCTGCATATTCATGAATGAATTCGAACAACTTTTTACCAATTCCTTTGTTCCTGTGTTTTTCATCAATGTAGATATGGTCGGGTTCACAAGATCGTCCTGCATAATGCCTGGTCATAAACCAAAGACCAAAAATGCCTACCAGCTCCCCGTCTAGAAAAATTCCGTGGCATTCATAATTCTGGTTGAACATTTCAGAAAATCGTTCTATTAGAATTTCATCTGTAAACTGATTTCCCATAAGCGCCTGTGCAAACGGCAGAATTAGTGGTATTTCCTCCTTTAAAATCTTGTTAAATGCGAGTTCCATTCCCTGTTTTTCTGCAAAAATAGTCATATTTTTAGCTATTAATTGAAATAAGCTTTAAAGCAAAGAAATGAAAGATAAACGCAGCAAAACGCAAGATTTAATAGACAATACTTTACTCGACACCAGAAAGGTTTTTCTGTGGGGACAGGTAGATGAAAAGAGCGCGAAACATGTCATTGAGAGAATGCTTTTCCTTGACGCCCAAAGTAATGATGAGATTGAGTTCTATATAAGCAGCCCCGGTGGTTACGTGACTTCAGGATTTGCTATTTATGACACCATGCTGTCACTTAATTCCCCTGTTTCAACTATTTGCTCAGGACTGGCTGCCTCAATGGCCTCTATCCTTCTTTCTGCAGGTACTAAAGGAAGACGTTTCGTACAGCCACATGCCAAGGTAATGATACATCAACCTAGTGGTGGTGCGCAGGGACAGGCATCTAATATAGAAATTCAGGCTGCCGAAATATTGAAAATCAAAGAACAAAGCGCCAGAATCCTGGCAGAGAACTGCGGACAGGATTACGAAAAGATCTTGAAGGATTTCAACAGAGATTACTGGATGGATGCTTCAGAATCGCTGGAGTATGGAATCGTGGACGCAATTAAAAAAGGAAAAGAAAATGGATAAAAATATTCAGCAGAAGGAACAGGACGGCAACGGAATGTTCTACATAGAAAAAGATGGCGATATTGTAGCCGAACTTACCTACAAAAAGATGGACAACGGCGTGATCACCCTTGATCACACCGAAACCGAACCGGACATGGAAGGGAAAGGGCTGGCGAGTGCACTAGTAAAACACAGTGTGGAATTTGCCCGGGAAAATAATCTTAAAATAGATCCTTTATGCGCCTATGCTGCAAAACAATTTGAGCGTCACGAAGATTACCAGGACGTAAGAGTACAAGAAGAAAATTAACTACCTCTTCAGGAAAGATTTATTTTAAAAATCAATTTTGGAAAATGTGCCGCTCTTTGATTTAGAAAGTTCGGCACAGCTTCTGAAGATAAAAGCTTCTTCGGCTCGCCAATTTATTCCAATACCAGTGGGTGCCTTCCCATGGCTCCCAAGCTAATAAATAATTAACTTTATCGGAAATAATTGAAAATGTTAGCTGTCAAAAATGTGCTTTTGAGTCCTCATTTTTTCCTCTGAAGAACAAAAGATTTCAATTACTTTTGCGCCGCAAAACCCTGAACTCCGGCAAAGAAACATCGCAAGAACACACAGCAACAAAGTCTTTAAAAATGGGTGATAATGAGTACTTTCTCTAAAAATTCCCACCAAAGAAACTTCACCGGCACCTCTATAAAATAATCATGAAAAAGAAATTGACTTTCGAAAGCAACTTATTAAAAAACCTGATGCTTTTCACATTTTGTGGTATACTGCTTAGTTCATGCAATGAAGATCCTAAGTCCGCTGAAAGTGAAACATCTTCTGAAAATTCATTTTTTGATGGAGTTTTTAGCCGTGACACCTCCAAAGACCTTAATGTTACTTCCGAAGGAATCGCTGCAGTACTTGAAAGTGATCAATTGCAACTTCACCAGAGGGAAAAAGTTTTAGAATTTTATAAAAATCGGTCTAATGCGGCCGCCTGGAATAATTCTGAAGATAGATCTGCTTTTTTTGATGAATTAAAAAAAGCGCAGAATGAAGGGCTGGAATATAATGACTACCACGGGCAAAAGTTGGATGCACTCATGCAAGATCCTGCAAATCTTTCTATAGAAGTGCAAGCGAATCTTGAAATTCTTCTTTCAGATGCTTTTTTCGAATATGCATCTCACCTGTTTTACGGGAAACTCAATCCTGCCAGGATGTATAAACATTGGGGCGTAAACCGGCAAGATAAAGATTTCGAACCAATTTTAGCCACAGCACTTAAAAATGGGGAAATCCAGGAATCTTTAGCCAACCTGAAACCTAATCAACAGGTCTACAAAGACCTTAAAAAATCACTGGAGCAATATCGAGACATCAAGAACAAAGAAGAGGCTGGAATTACCAAAATAGAAAAAGGACCGGTTATAAAGTCGGGAGAAAAAAACGTTAGAATTCCTGCATTAGTGCAGCGGTTAAAGGAACTGGAAGTTCTGGAAAATTCATATACCTCACAAGACAGCACCTACGATAGCAGCTTACAGGAGGCGGTAAAGAATTTTCAGAAAAAAAAGGGGTTACAGGTAGATGGCATTCTTGGAAATTCCACGATACGCGAACTGAATATGACTCCCGAAGATCGCTACAATCAAATTTTAGCAAATCTTGAGCGCTGGCGATGGTATCCTCGTGATTTGGGAGAACATTATATTCTGGTAAATATTCCGGCATTTGAACTGGCAGTAGTACAGGATGGCGATACTGTTAGAAACCACGACGTGATTGCAGGTGCCAAAGCGCGACCAACGCCTGTTTTCAGTGATACTTTACAGTACATTGTAATCAACCCCGAGTGGACCATTCCTCCAACGATAAAAGAGCAGGATGTAATCCCGTCGGCTTCTGCAGACCTGTCGTATCTTGAAAACAACAATATTTCAATCTATTCAAACGACGGCGAGCAGGTAGATCCTGCTGCTATTGACTGGAACAATGATAACGTAATGAATTATAACTTTGTACAGGAATCGGGTCCGTCAAATCCTTTGGGGCGGGTGAAAATCATCTACCCCAATGATTATTTGATCTATTTACATGATACGCCTGCAAAAGCGTTGTTTCAGCAAAATTACCGGGCAGAAAGTTCAGGTTGCGTGCGTGTCGAAAATACCATAGATCTTGCTGCTTATGTCGTTGAAGACCAGGAATGGGACCTGGAGAAAATCAATCAAACCATTCATACCGGGAAAACTACCCAGGTTAAAATAAAAAGTCGCATCCAGGTGCACCATTTTTACTGGACTGCCTGGAGGGACAATGGGAAAACTGTTTTTACCGAGGATGTTTATGATCTTGACCGGGAAGTTTATACTGCCCTTTTACAGGATTAAGCGCTCGTCTCGTTAAGATAGGTTGAATTATTCAGGTAATTTTGATCTGTATGGTAAATAAACAAAGCAGAATTACCTTTAATTAAATTAATAACCTTTTTTGTAAGTGCCTGGGGAATTGCAGGGCATCCAAGGCTACGGCCAAGTCTTCCGGTTCTTTTTACGAAGTCGGGATTGGCGTAAGCTGCACCGTGCATCACAACATACCGGCTGCGGGCATTGCTGTTAAACTCTTCTTCCATTCCGTCAATGAAAAGAGAAAGTCCGTTCTTACCATAGTAGGTTTCTGCTGTAACGTAAAAACCAAGAGAACTTTGGAAAGAGCTGTTCTTATTCGAGAATTTCTTGGCCATTTTAAGGCCGGTATTTTTTCCATGAGCTACAAGCGTATTATAAAGCACTTTATTTGTAGTCATATCAAGTACCCACATTCTTTTTTCAGCGGAAGAAAGACTGAAATCAATAATGGTCAAAATTTCATTTTTGATCTTTCCTTCATCCACTAATTTAGCATAACCTGTTAAAGCTTTTATAAAAGACTCTTGAGAAGGCATGCTGATATTGTTTTTCGAAAACAGCTTATATAATTCCTTTCTTTCCTCTTCTGCAGAGAGAGGAGCTGTTGTTTCATCTGAAGTTTTTGAGACGGAAATTTCTGTGTTTTCTTTAGAAGATGCTGAAGTTTCGTAAGTTGCGGTGAACGCAAAAGATACTGTTATAAAAGCGGCCAGTAAAAGAATTTTGTTTCGCATACATTGATTTTTTTGGTTACGCATTATAATGTTCCAACAATGATACCATAAATGTATCATAAAAAATTAACTCGCTGCAAATTAAATATTTAACATTCCAACACCTACTTAAAACTCCAAAAAACCTTTTTTATTGCACCAGCACACTAACTTCAAGAGAATGGAGCAGAAAATATCATTTTTAGCACCCCCGGCCCTACTTTTAGAAAACCTTAAATAGCCCTTCCCTTCCATAAAGCGATTTGTTTCCTATCTTTACGGAAATATTTTTTTTGATGGATAAGAAAGTAATTTTAATGATCCTGGACGGCTGGGGAATCTCTCAAGATCCTAAAACTTCTGCCATTGCCCAGGCAAATACCCCGTATATTGATTCTTTAATAAAAAAATACCCCACTTCGCAGCTTCGTACCGATGGTATGAACGTTGGCTTGCCCGAGGGTCAAATGGGAAACAGCGAAGTAGGCCATATGAACCTGGGTGCAGGACGAATTGTTTACCAGGATCTTGCGAAGATCAATCTTGCAGTGGAAAATAATTCTTTAATTAAAGAACCCGTTTTGGAAGCGGCTTTTAATTACGCCAAAACCAATAAAAAACCTGTACATTTTATGGGACTTTTGAGTGATGGTGGTGTTCATAGCCACATCAATCATTTGAAAGGCCTTTTAAGTGCTGCAGAGGAATTTGGAATCGAAGAAAAATACCTGCACGCTTTTACAGACGGTAGAGATGTAGATCCATTTTCTGGTAAGGGTTTTATTAAAGAAATTGAAGAACATCTTGAAAAGACCAATGGCAAACTTGCTTCTGTTATTGGCAGATATTATGCGATGGATCGTGACAAACGCTGGGAAAGAGTACAGCAGGCCTATGATCTTATCGTGCGCGGAAAAGGTGAAAAAACCACCAATGCTTTGGAAGCTATTCAGAAAAGTTATGATGATGAAATAACCGATGAATTCATAAAGCCAATCGTGCTTACCGACGATACCGGGAACCCTGTTGCCACCCTACGAGACGAAGATGTGGTGATCTTCTTCAACTTTAGAACTGACAGAGGTCGGCAGCTCACACAGGCGCTTTCCCAGGAAGATTTCCCCGATTACGGAATGAAGAAAATGCCTTTGTACTACGTCACGATGACCATGTACAACAAGGATTTTAAGAATATTCATGTTGTTTACAGTAAAGACAATATTGAAGCAACTCTTGGAGAAGTATTGGAACGCACGGGAAAATCGCAAATAAGAATCGCCGAGACAGAAAAATACCCGCATGTTACTTTCTTCTTTTCAGGAGGAAGAGAAGCTCCTTTTAAGGGCGAAAAAAGGATCATGGCAGCCTCTCCTAAAGTTGCCACCTATGACCTTCAGCCCGAAATGAGCGCCTATGAAATAAGGGATAAGATCGTGCCCGAGATCAACAGTAAATCGGCCGATTTTATATGTCTTAATTTCGCAAATCCCGATATGGTTGGCCATACCGGCGTATTTGAAGCAGCTGTAAAAGCCTGTGAAACGGTAGATGAATGCGCAAAAGGAGTCATAGAAGCTGCAATTGCGAATGATTATTCTGTTCTCGTAATTGCCGATCACGGGAATTCTGATATGATGATCAATCCAGACGGAAGTGCAAATACAGCACACACCACCAATCCCGTACCATTTATCCTGATTGATAAAGACGTAAAAGAAGTCAAAGATGGTAAGCTTGGGGATATCGCCCCGACTATTCTAAAACTCATGGGGATCGAAAAACCCCAGGTAATGACTCAAAATCCACTTTTTTAAACATGAAGACATTTACAATTGCATTAATGATTGCTGCGGCCATAGGTTGTGGTAATACGAATAAAAATAATTCAGAAAAGAAGGAACCTGTTGCAGAAATTGCTTCTTCGGAAACCGCCGAAAACCAGGAAACTATGTTGACCGGTGTGATCACCAAAAAAGACTTAAAGGAAGCACCTTACAGCAGCTGGTTTACTTCTTCTTACGAAGCCTATAAACCATCAGATGAAGAATTGCAGGTCATCAAAGAAAATATAAATGGTTATACAATAGAAGCTTATATGGGCACGTGGTGTGTCGACAGCCGTCACGAAATCCCAAAGCTGTTCAAGTTACTTGAGGAAGCCGGTTATGATTTGGACAAAATGCGGCTAGTGGCTGTAGACCGTAGCAAAAACATTCCTGAAGGTGTTGAAAATTCTGCTAGCATAGAAATGGTTCCTACTGTGATCTTTTATAAGGATGGAAAAGAAGTAAACCGGTTTGTAGAATATTCTATAGGAAGCTTTGAGCAAGATATTGCTAAAATTGTGACTAATAAGGACTATTCCAATCCTTATTCGGATTAAAGGGAAACAAATAAGGTTCTTTAAATTTAAAGAATCCCGCCTTTAATTTCGCTTATTCTTTTTTAATTTTGTGAAATGCCTCATTTGTTAACCATAGCTGTAGACTTTGACGGAACGCTTGTTGAAAACAAATATCCTGAGATAGGAAAACCGATCATGTTTGCCTTTGAAAGCCTGAAAAAACTTCAGCAGGAAGGTCACCAGATCATTTTGTGGACCTACAGGAGTGGTGAAAAATTAGAGGAAGCAGTAGATTTCTGTAGACAAAAAGGAATTTCTTTTTACGCCGTCAATAAGAGCTATCCTGAAGAAGAATATGGAGAAGATATTAGCAGAAAAATCCTGGCAGATATTTTTATTGATGACAGAAACATTAACGGTCTACCGCCCTGGGGCGAAATATACCACCAGTTAACCAAAACAAAACCAGAAGTTCCCCAAGTGAAGAAGAAAAAAAAGGGACTATTGAAATTTATAAAAAAGTAATATGATCATTCCTAAGTCACGAGAAGAAATTGAACTTCTAAGAGAAAGTGCCCTAATTGTTTCCAAAACCCTTGGAATATTAGCGCCAGAAATCAAACCGGGAGTGACTACACTACACCTGGACAAATTAGCTGAAAAATTTATTCGTGACCACGGGGCCGAACCGGGTTTCCTGGGAATGTACGATTTTCCAAATACGCTTTGCATGAGTCCAAACGCACAGGTGGTGCATGGAATTCCAAATGATACTCCGCTGAAGGAGGGCGATATCATTTCTATTGACTGCGGAGCATTCAAAAATGGCTTTTACGGAGATCATGCATACACTTTTCCCGTGGGAGAAATAGATCCCGAAACAAAAAGGCTGTTGCAGGTCACCAAAGAATCTCTATATGTCGGGATTCGGGAATTTAAAGCCGGAAACCGCGTAGGAGATGTGGGATTTGCAATACAACAACACGCCGAAAAGAACAATTTTGGAGTGGTAAGAGAACTTGTAGGTCATGGCCTTGGCGCGAAAATGCATGAAGATCCCGAAATGCCTAACTATGGAAGAAGAGGCCGCGGCAAGAAGTTTATTGAGGGAATGGTAGTTGCCATAGAACCCATGATCAACGCCGGTACTAAAAACATTCACCAGCTTAAGGACGGCTGGACCATTTTGACTGCAGACAATAAGCCCAGTGCTCATTTTGAACATGATGTTGCATTAATTGAAGGAAAACCTGAACTGCTTTCAACTTTTCAGTATATTTATCAGGCTCTTGGAATTGAGAGCGACGAAGAAGATGAATTTCGGGCCGCCAAACTGCAGCTAAATGGTTAAAAAATTTCGACAGGAAATATGGAAACCCTACCACAAAGAAACCTGGCAGGAACGTTTTCGTTATTCCATTTCCAACTACGGAAGAGTAATTAGTTTTGTTAAAAATCCAAAAGGAGAATTGATAGGCGGTGGAAAATCGCAAGGCTTTCTCACTTTTGTAGCCAATCTCAAAACCGGCAAAAAGCAAGCCTGTTACATTCACCGGGTGGTGGCAGAATTATTCCTGAAGAAAAAAGAAGGTGATAAATTCGTGATCCACAAGAATTACATAAAAACTGACAACCGGGTTAACAACCTGGCCTGGGTTACCAAGGATGAATGGACTGCCCACCAACAAGGAAATCCGCAGGTGAAGGAGAACAAGATCAAGCGAAAAGTAGGTACTATAAAATGTTATTCTAAGCTTACTTACGCACAAGCCACCATTCTTAAGAAAAAATTACTCGATCCTAACCGTAAGACACGTATTCGTGTGCTGGCGAAACAATTTGGCGTTTCCGAAATGCAACTTTACAGGATCAAATCGGGCGAAAACTGGGGCGAAATCAAGGTATGATCAAGAAGGCTTTTAAACTGGTTCTCAACTCCATTCCCAGACCTTTACTTATTAAATTCAGTTATGTTGCCAGACCTTTTTTGGAACTTTCCCTGCGCGGCAACAAAGTGACCGATCCCATTGACGGCAAAAGCTTCTCAAAATTCCTTCCTTACGGCTACGAACAGCAGCGTGAAAATGTTTTAAGCCCTTCCACCCTATCCCTGGAACGACACAGGCTCCTATGGCTTTATTTAAAGCAGGAAACGGCATTTTTCAAAGAACCTTTAAAGGTTTTACATTTTGCTCCGGAACAGGCATTTTATAAGCGTTTCAGAAAATTAAAAAACCTGGATTACACCACCACAGATCTTCACTCTCCGCTTGCCGATGTCAAGGCAGATATTTGCAACTTACCTTTTAAAGATAGTACGTACGATTTTATACTTTGTAACCATGTTCTCGAACATATTCCAGACGATGAGAAGGCCATGCGGGAAATTTACAGGGTAGTGAAGCCCGGTGGCACTGCTATTCTGCAGATTCCCCAGGATCTAAGCCGAAAACACACTTTTGAAGACGACAGCATTACCGATCCTAAAGAGCGGGCAAGAATCTTTGGCCAATACGATCATGTAAGAATTTATGGGCGCGACTTCTTTGACAAGCTTCGGAAAATGGGTTTCAGGGTGGAAGAAGTAGACTACACTTCACAACTTTCTTCAGAAGAAGTGGAAAAGTACCGGTTAGCAAAGGGAGAAATTATCCCGGTTTGCTTTAAGTAGCTACAGGTCTACCAGCACTTCGCGAAAACCTTCAGAAGCGAACTTTTTAGTTGTACCCTGCTCGTCAAAAATCAGGTAAACATCCACATTTTCTAGCGTTTCAAGAACTTCCACGCTTCGCTCCATGCCAAGGGCCATAAATGCCGTGGCATAGGCATCGGCAAGGGCACAGTTTTCAGCCAATACAGAAACGCTCAGCAAATTGCTCTTTTCGGGATACCCGGTGAGCGGATTGATAGTATGCACATAAACAGTTCCCGTCTCAGGATCTCTTCGGAATTTGCGATAATTTCCCGAAGTGGCCATGGCACGATTCACCAACTGAACGCCGGCAGTAAGCGTCCTTACTCCTTCCTCCTGGTTAGGATCATCTATACCTACGGTCCAGGCCGAATTCTTCCGAAGATTTTCACCCTTTGCCAGCAGTTCCCCCCCCAGTTCTACAAGGAAATTATCCACATTTCTTGAGTTCAGGTAATGACCAATAAGATCTATAGTATAACCTTTTGCAATTGCGTTAAAATCTAAATAAACTTCCGGAAATGCCTTTTTCACCTGTCCTTCTGGAGAAATAGAAATTTTGTTCAATCCAACAAATAGCATAAGAGAATCTACGGCTGCACTGTCAACCACTTTCAGGTTTTTTTCGGGCCCGAAACCATATATGTTCACCAAATCACCTACCGTAGGATCAAAATAGCCACCGCTTTCAGTATTCACCTGCTGAGAAAGGTTAAAGACATTCCTGAACAAAGTATCCACCTTTACTAATGAATCCCCACGATTGATCCTGGAAATATCCGATTCGGGCAAATAGGTGCTCATTGATTTATTCACCACTCGAAAAATGGAATCAAGAGCTTCTTCCAGAGCGATATCTTCTTCAGAAAAATAATTTATACTATAAGTGGTCCCTAAAGCTTCTCCCGAAACATTTTGCTGCTCATTACCGGTGTTATTACATCCTGAAAGAACAGCAAGTATACCTGTCAAAAAGAGTATTTTTTTCATGAATTATATTTCCTGAAGTCCGTTGTAATTGACGACATAATTTTCGGTATCGTTCACCGGGAGTTCATAATTATCTGCATGCGCGAGGCCAACTCCCGCGAAAAAAGTGCGGGCTTCGAACTTCAAAGCATGTTGTTTTATGGATTCCATGAAGACCAGATCAATTTGCTTAGGATCCTGAGGATATTCCACCGCCCTAACCACCACAAAATGCAGTTTTTTGTTCTTGAGCGCTACAAATTGAGGATCACTCTTCAGTTTACTGTTCACTCCAAGAAATTCAAAGCCCTGGTCTTCGAGATCTTTGCCTACAATATTCATGGCGAGGTTATGCAATTCCTGTTTCGAAAGGTTCTTTTTCATAAGGTTTCAAAAATACGATTATTCGAAGGTTTTTTAAATTTCCGCGGAAACAAATTGTGCTAATCTCAGCTTCTGAAAATGAAGCATAAAAAAACAGCTGCCAAATGGCAGCTGTTCCTTATTATAAATTTCAGAAGAATCTTATTATCCTCCGAAGTCATCAAATCTCACATTTTCTGAAGGTACACCAAAGTCTTCGGTCATCTTCTCAACTGCCTTGTTCATCAAAGGAGGTCCACAGAAGTAGAACTCGATATCTTCAGGCTCATCATGATGGTTCAGGTAATTATCAATCACCACCTGGTGGATAAATCCTACGAAACCATCTCCTTCTCCATCGATTCCGTCTTTTTCTTTCCAGTTATCCTCAGGAAGAGGTTCAGAAAGGGCAATATAGAACTTAAAGTTAGGAAAATCTCTTTCCAGCGCACGGAAATGCTCTGTATAGAACAATTCACGCTTGGAACGACCACCATACCAGTAAGTCACTTTTCTACCTGTTTTAAGGGTTCTGAATAAGTGGTACAGGTGAGAGCGCATTGGAGCCATACCGGCACCACCACCCACGTAAAGCATTTCGGCTTCACTGTGGTTGATAAAGAATTCTCCGTAAGGTCCAGAAATAACTACTTTATCACCTTCTTTTTGATTAAAGATATATGAGGAAGCGATTCCAGGATTCACATCTGCCCAACCATCTTTTGCACGATCCCATGGCGGAGTTGCAACACGAACGTTTAGCATGATCCTTCTTCCTTCTGCTGGGTAAGAAGCCATGGAATAGGCGCGCTCAACAGTTTCCACATTTTTCATTACAAGTGGCCATAGTCCGAATTTATCCCACTCCATTTTGAACTTATCAGGCTCTCCTGGGTGTTCTTCAGGATGCGCTGTGATGTCCATATCTTCATATTTCACCTCACATTTAGGAATCTCTATCTGGATATATCCACCCGCTTTGTAATCCATATCTTCAGGAATCTCCACTACGAATTCCTTGATAAAGGAAGCCACGTTATAGTTACTTACTACTGTAGCCGTCCATTTCTTGATACCGAAAACTTCTTCGGGAATCTGGATCTTCATGTCCTGCTTTACCTTTACCTGGCAACCCAGTCTCCATCCGTCTGCAATCTCTTTACGGGTAAAATGAGGTTCTTCAGTAGGAAGAATGGTTCCACCACCTTCAGAAACAATACATTTACACTGAACGCATGTTCCACCACCACCACAGGCAGAAGGAAGAAACAACTTGTTTTCTCCCAATGTTGAAAGAAGCGTTCCACCGGAACCAACCTCAATATCTTTTTCTCCATTGACGTTGATCTTCACTGGGCCCGAAGGAACCAGTTTGGCTTTAGCACCCAAAAGAATGCTCACCAAGATCAAGATCAATACTAAAAATACAATTACACTTGCTATAATAACTGTCATAACTTCTTTCTATAATTTGATTCCCATAAAACTCATAAACCCAAGGGCCATTAATCCTGTGATAATAAAAGTTATCCCAAGACCTTTTAAAGGTGCAGGCACATTTGAGTAGGTAATTTTCTCACGAATGGCGGCAATTCCAAGAATTGCAAGGAACCATCCAATTCCACTTCCAAAGCCATAGGTTACAGCGTAATCTATACCCGGAAAATCTTTTTGCTGCATGAAAAGCGCCCCACCTAAAATAGCACAGTTTACTGCGATTAAAGGAAGGAAAATACCAAGAGCTCCATACAATGCAGGTGCAAATTTCTCAACGATCATTTCCACAAGTTGAACCATGGCTGCAATTACCGCAATAAACATGATAAAACTAAGGAAACTGAGGTCTATAGCTGCATATTCTTCTCCCAACCAGGATAAAGCACCAGGTCTTAGAAGATAATTATCAAGTAGATAGTTGATAGGAACGGTAATGGTAAGAACGAAAATTACTGCCGCCCCAAGACCAACCGCTGTCTTTACTGTTTTCGAAACCGCCAGGTAGGAACACATTCCAAGGAAGTAAGCGAAAATCATGTTCTCGATGAAAATACTTCGAACAAATAAATTTATATAATCCATAGTCTGTTTTTTAGATGTTCCTGATTAGGCTTCAATTAATTTTCTGTTTCTGGCTCTTTGTACCCAAATAAGCAATCCAACTACAATCAAAGCCATTGGTGATAACAGCATCAAACCATTATTCTCATAACCCAGAGCATATAATCCTGTAGATTCTTCAATAGTAACCCCGTTGTGCCCAAGAACCTCATATCCAAATAATTTTCCTGAACCTAAAAGTTCCCTAAAGAAAGCAACGATAATAAGAATTAAACCGTAACCGGCCGCATTTCCTACCCCATCCAGGAAAGATCTGTAAATTCCGTTTCCAAGAGCAAAGGCTTCCAAACGCCCCATTACAATACAGTTTGTAATAATAAGACCAATGAAAACCGATAACTGCCTGCTCACGTCATAAGCATACGCTCTAAGGATTTGGTCTACCAAAGCCACAAGAGAGGCTACTACTACCAGCTGAACGATAATCCTGATTCGGCTTGGAATTAAGTTACGCAATGCAGAAATGATCATATTACTAAAAGCCATTACAGCTGTAACCGCAATTGCCATTACAATAGCCGGCTCCATTTGCACTGTAATTGCAAGTGCCGAACAGATCCCTAAAACCTGCACAGTAATTGGGTTATTATCATCTAAAGGATCGCTGAGAAGCTTTCGGTTTCTTTTTGATAAGAAATGTTCTTTTTCTTCAGAATCTGACAGAAAGAGAACCATCGCTTTCTTTTTTGCTTCCTTTTCTTCATTTGTCACCTCAGCATTTTGCTCAGGTTTATTTTTTATTTCCTGTGCCATAATATTAATTATTTGCAACGTTTAGATCTGTTTCGCTTTTGAAATAAGGCAGGTAATGCTGCAGTCTTTCAGAAATCATGTCTGAAACCCCATCTCCCGTAATAGTCGCTCCTGAAATAGCATCTACCTTGTTATCATCTTTAGAAGCACTTGAATTTCCCTTTACTACAGAAACCCCAACAAGATTTCCAGTATCATCAAAGATCTTTTCACCTGCAAATCGCTCTCTAAACCACTCTTGCGTAATTTCTGCACCAAGACCGGGAGTTTCTCCAAGGTGGTCAAAAGTTGCACCTTTGATGGTGTTAATATCATTCTGAAGAGAAATGTATCCAAAAATGGCATTCCAAAGACCACTTCCTCTCAATGGTACAATGTAATACTTCTCCCCATCCACATTTGCAATGTAAAGAGGGAAATTTTGATCTGCAGCAGATGTTTTTAATTCTTTAGCTAAATCTACGTTGAAGGCATCAACTCCTTCCTTCTTTTTACCCTCACTATCAAGTACGATCTCTTCGGTGATGTACTGTGCATAAAGTTCCTGTGCTTCCGAAGGATCTGCATCTACTCCTACGGTCATTAAAATGCTCTGCATTTTATCAATTCGCATATTCTCATACTGCATAGGTTGCAGCGATGTTGCCGCAAATGCAAGAATACTTCCAACTACCACTACCATTATAATTGCAAAAGTAAAAGTGTAAGCGTTGGTATTCGTCTTATTTACTGATTTTTCTTCCATAATTAAACTGCTGTGTTAATTTGTGGATTTATATCTCCTTTTCTCTTGTTTCTACGCTTTACACTTCCCTGGATCACGTAATGATCAATGGTTGGCGCGAACACGTTCATCAAAAGAATAGCAAGCATTACTCCTTCAGGATAGGCCGGGTTAAACACCCGAATCATTACGGAGAAGAATCCAATTAAGAATCCGTAGATCCATTTACCTTTTGTTGTTTGTGCCCCAGAAACGGGATCTGTTGCCATATAAACAATACCAAACATTAAACCTCCAACAAGCAAATGCTTGTACCATTCAAAATTAGTAAGTTCATTTCCTTCCACTCCCATTGATGGAAGCGCGTTAAAGATCAATCCCATAATAGAAGCTCCAATTACCGCACTTAACATAATCCTCCAGCTTCCAACTTTGGTGATGATCAATAATAAAGCTCCTAACAGGATCAAAGCTGCTGAAGTTTCAGAAACAGATCCCGGGATTATCCCCATGAACATATCGCTGGCTTCATAAGTTACTTCCTGTCCTGCGGCAAGAGACCCTAAAATAGTCTCTCCTGAAACGCCATCCATGTTTGATGCGTTCATTACCCAAACACTGTTACCCGACATAAAAGTAGGATATGCAAAGAAAGCAAAAGCTCGAGCCGTTAATGCAGGGTTAAGAATATTCATTCCAGTTCCACCAAAGGCTTCTTTACCAACTAATACTGCAAATACTACAGAAATTGCCAGCATCCACAAAGGAAGTCCAACTGGCATGATCATAGGGATCAATAAACCTGTAACCAGATACCCTTCATTGACTTCATGACCTCGAAAAATGGCAAATGCGAACTCAATTCCAAGCCCCACTGCATAAGAAACCACGATCATTGGCAGGATTTCTAAAGCCCCAAGGCTAAAAGCCTCCCAAACACCAACTTCAGGCTGCACCTGGATAAGGTACTGGTAACCTGTATTCCACATACTAAACAGAAGCACCGGAATCAAAGCCAGCACTACTGTAATCATCACCCTTTTCAAATCTACCGCATCTCTCACATGAGCTCCTTTGCTGGTAGTATGATTTGGGGTAAAAAGCAGCGTATCAAAGGCATTTATAGCCGGCGCAAACTTTTCGTATTTTTTCCCCTGATTAAAAGGTTCTCTTAATTTATCTAATTTTTTTCTAATCCATTCCATAGTGAACTGTTTAACCTACTTCGGTAATCATTAAATCCAAACCTAATCGTATAATTTCCTGCGCTTCAATTTTTGAAGTGTTGACATAATCAACAAGTGCAAAATCTTCAGGAGCTACTTCATAAATACCTAAACTTTCCATTTTCTCAATATCACCGGCCATACAAGCCTTGATCAACTGCATTGGAAAAACGTCCATTGGCACTACCTCTTCCATTTCACCTGTAACCACAAGGGCTCTTACTTCTCCATGAAGATTGGTATCAACGGTGTATTTTTTCTTTGGAAATAACCACGACAGGTTGGTACGTGATTTTGAAGGAATGTCATTATAAGTAAAAGGAAGCCAACCAAGCATCCTGTATTTATTTCCTTCAGGAATAAGAGTGACAAGGTTTGGGAAGAAACCAATATACTGCCCGTTGGTTAATTTTTGTCCGGTCAAAACATCTCCGGATATGATCCTTACATCATCGCTAACAGTCCCAACAAGATCAGCAACATTGGCGCCTATCTTTGTTCGGAAGTATTTTCTGTTTTCAGCTTCAGTTCCTGCAACGGCAACTGTACGAACAGCATTGTATTTTCCGGTAAGGAACAACTCCCCAATTATAGCAACATCTTCAGGACGTACCGTCCAAACACGTTCCCCCATATTAATTGGGTCAACATGTGCTATTTGAACCCCCACATTTGCAGCGGGATGTGGCCCTGTCACTTCATGTAGCTCCACGTTTTGCATTTTCTTCAATGCTGAAGATTTTTGCTTCGCTACCGAAAGATGAACTTTTCCACGGGTAAGCTTATTCAATGCGTTAAGCCCTACCTGGAAAGCCTCCATTCTATCCTGCAGCATAAATTCTACATCTGCAGAAAGAGGGGCTGTGTTCATACCCGAAACAAAAATAGCTTTAGGAGAATCCTTGGGATCTGCAACAATATCATACGGTCTTTGGTTTATAAATGCCCAGCAACCACTTTCCAGTATCCTGTTCTTCACATCTGCAGAATCTGCAGAAAGAGGATCCATTGTACCAAACTCCCGATAAGTATCGGTAGAGTCTGCCTCAATGATCACCTCCATTATTCTTCTTTTTTCCCCACGCTTAATTTCCTTTAGCGTACCACTTACCGGAGCAGTGAATTTCACTTCTCCCGTGTATTTGGAATAGAAGATCTCATCACCCGCCTGGACCTGAGCTCCTTCTTTTAATACCATTTTTGGAACAACTGAATGAAAATCTGGCGGCTTTATTGCAAAAGTTTTCGATCGCGGGGCGTCGATCAAAGTTTTTTCAGCCTCCCCTTTTAAGCGTAGTGTATGCCCTCGTTTAATTCTAATGTCGTTTGACATAGGATGGAGTGTTAAAATTTCGTTTAAAATCGTGGCAAATTTACACATTTTAAAGGAACACTTCCCAAATAAAACTCAATTAATTCCTGTAGATCGGTGTTAAAAATGCAAGGATAATGACAGTTACAAGATTTTAAGAATTTTTCAATTATATTTGAGCGCATGAAGAATTTCCTCATCTTACTTTCCCTGCTCTTCATTACTATTCCGGCTATACAGTCACAGACATTAGCCAAGGAAGTGCTACCACCTTCCTACATAAGAACGATCGTTTTTGGTGGTGACGAATTTATAAGCGGCACGCCAGTTATAAGGCTCGGTGAAAATATACAGCTGGAATTTGATGACATTATTGGAGATGAAGCCAATTATTATTACACCATAGAACATTTTAACTATGACTGGACTCCGTCACAATTGGTGAAAACCGAATATCTTGAAGGTTTTGATAATCTGCGCATCGACAACTATAGAAATTCCTATAACACGCTGCAGTTATATTCTCATTACTCGCTAAGAATTCCCAACGCAGATACGCAGGGCCTAAGAGTTAGCGGGAACTATCTCTTAAGCGTATTTAATGAAAATCGCGAACTCGTTTTCTCCAGGAAGTTTATGATTTTTGAACCTCTGGCACAAGTTGAAGTAGAAATAAGAAGACCCAGAGATGTAAAGCTTATTCATTCACAGCAGGTAGTCAATTTCAAAGTAGAATCCCCAGATTTTATCCTGAAGAACCCTGAAGAAACTGTCACTGCAGTTGTTCTGCAAAACTACAACCTCAAAACGGGGATATACAACATCAAGCCCCAGTACAATCTGGGAAATGAATTGATTTACAGGTATGATAAACTCACCTCATTCTGGGCAGGGAATGAATACCTGGATTTTGACAGTAAAGATCTTAGAGCCGCAAATGCAAGCATTGGAAGAATAGAAGTGCGCGATCTTTATCATCATTTCCTTTACCGTGATAAAGTTCGTGCATTTGAACCCTATACTTACAATCCCGATATTAACGGAAGCTTTCTTATTCGAACTTTGCAAGGTCAGGAACCCGATATAGAAGCTGAATACGTCTGGACACATTTTTCTTTAGAGACTTTTGAACCCCTCGAAGGGGGAGAAATTCATCTCTATGGCGCATTTAACAATTTCGTTTTAGATGAAACCACCCGCCTGTCCTATAATTCACGAACAGGAATGTACGAAACCGCCCGCCTATTCAAGCAGGGATTCTACAATTATAAGTATGTTTTTGTTCGAAACGATGGAATTCTAGACGAAGGTTTTATCAGCGGAAATTTTTCCAAAACCGAGAATCTCTATACCGTACTTATCTATTACCGCCCGCTTGGTGGACGATATGACCGAATTATAGGAGCCGGAAACGCCAATTCCATTAACTTATCAAATTAAAATATATATTTGATAAGGTTTTTATCACGGAATGGAATCTCAACGTAAGCTTTTAAAATACAGGGGAAGAGAATGCCTCAACTGTTTCCAGCCGCTTGACAGGAGTGAAAAATATTGTCACTACTGCGGACAATTAAACAGCACCAAAAAGCTTTCCTTCAATGACTTCTTTAATGAATTCTTTGCAGGTATTTTCGCTTACGACTCCAGGATTTACAGAACCGTTAAAGCTCTGCTTTTCAACCCGGGAAAGATTTCTAAAGATTATATAGAAGGCAAAAGACAACGCTACGCTAACCCCTACAGGTTTTACCTTAGCGCATCTATTGTGTTTTTCATTATTTGGGGACTAACACATGATTACGATAACTTTAGTGATACCAACTCAACAGAAGAGATTCAGGAAATTTCGACCGAAGTCGATTCTATCATTGCCAACGCGAGCAACACTCAGAATGATTCTGGAATATCAAATCTATTCAATAGCAGGTCCTTCGAAGAATCCTATATTTCTCAGAAAGAGCTGGATACTATGAGTGCATTTCGCAGGACAAGAAAAAAGCTTGATATCTTTCTAAAACACTACAATGACACAAAAATAGCCAGTTCTGTAAAAGCGCTGGAAAAACTAAACTATCCGCCCACTTCTTTTAATAAATGGCTTTATAAGAAAGCAGTAGATCTACACCTCCTTTCTTCTAATTCGGGCTTATTCCTTAATTATTTCCTGAATAAACTCCCCTTCATAATCTTCTTTTATTTACCCGTATTTGCCCTTTTCATTTGGCTGGTTTATGCTCGCAGACCCTTCACATATATGGAGCATCTTATTTTTACTTTTCACAACCAAACGCTGTGGTTTGTACTTTTTAGCATCGCAATTCTTACCGACTACTCCTTCGAGACCAGCTGGGCAGAAACCGTAGGCACCCTACTTTTCCTTTTCTATCTCTACAAAGCAATGAGAAAATTTTATAAACAGGGGAGAGTTAAAACCATTCTAAAGTTTATCATTATAAATGGAATATTCTTTATTTTAGCCTTTGTGGCTGCACTTTTTTCACTGGTGGCCTCATTCGCAGTTTACTAACTATGGTACAGCAAGTTACAAGAGGAATCAAGATATCTATTGAAACTAGTTTTGAAGGCACCTTCTTTAGAAACTACAAAGTACATTTTGCCTTCGGGTACCGCATAACCATAGAAAACCAGAGTAAAGATTCTGTACAACTCACCTCCCGTTTCTGGCGGATCAAGGATTCTTTGAACAATACCGAGATAGTAGAAGGCGAAGGAGTTATTGGTCAAAAGCCGGTTTTAAAACCTGGAGAGATTCACACTTATAAGAGCGGCAGCCTACTCACTTCCCCTTTCGGCTCCATGGGCGGTTTCTACAACATGGTGAATTTCACCTCTACTCGTAAATTCAAAGTAGCCATTCCCACTTTTCAGTTAAGTGCCCCCTTTGCATTGAATTAATTTTTCAGCAATCCAAAATTTCTGAAGG
The DNA here is from genome assembly GCF_049680855.1 of Salinimicrobium maris. Classification (NCBI taxonomy): domain Bacteria; kingdom Pseudomonadati; phylum Bacteroidota; class Flavobacteriia; order Flavobacteriales; family Flavobacteriaceae; genus Salinimicrobium; species Salinimicrobium maris. Next base: position 238,379 of record NZ_JBMPGS010000004.1, read on the forward strand.
TTATCAAAAGCTCAAATTCTTCCAGAAGCAGGTGCTCAAATACCTTTTTTAACACCTCTACCTTTGAATAAGGCTCTATAGATTCTTAAAATAATTATTAGTTACATTTTTCCAGTCAAAAACTATGGTAACCGCTGTAAACACAAATTATAATTAAACACTGGGCTACAAAATTTGAAATTCCTTTTTATTCTCTGCTTATAATCACCACTTCTTATGGGTGTAAACACCTATTTACCAGATCATTAAATTGATTATCTTTATAAAATCTATAAAAAGATTTGCTCCCCCTCAAAATTATAGTCCGCAAGATTTTCACAACTATGCCATTCAGAAATTCTGCAATAGGATTTTCGAGCGACACTATTAACCAGTTAAGTTTTAATATTATGAAAAGAATGAAATTTTACCTAGTTGCAAGTACAATCATGATGCTAATTGCGACCTCTTGTAGTAAGGATGACAACGTTCTTAATAGCGCTGAACTTGAGAAGGCCACCCTTTCCTTTGGACCTGAATTAATAGATCATACAAACAAGGCAGGGCTAAAACAATCTCTGGATAATCTGCCTGAGTGTACAAATGATGAGCCTTCCTATGTCATGATCATTCTTTCCCAGGACGGAACAGATGTTGTTGGCACAGAAGGAGCACCTTTCAGGGTAAATCTTGCCCCAAATCAGGATTTCACGGTTGAAGCCCCCGAGCTTCAGCTTAGTCCGGGGCAATATTCTCTGGATTATTTTGCCGTACATAATGGTGCAGGCGATTTGATCTGGATTGCGCCCAATGACGGAATGTTTTCCAGCTACTTTGATGATCCAATGCCTATAAACATTGAACTTGGTGCCGGTGTCAAAAAATATGTAGAAGTAGCTGTCATGTGTTTCGATAACAGATTCGTCAATGAGTACGGCTATTTGTTCTTTGATCTTGAAACTTCAGAAGCCATGGAGTTTTGCCTCTTTGCCAATTACTGTAATGAATCAGGCCGGCATTATCCCGCAGCCTTCAGCGTAGATATCTGGCTCGGCACAGACAATAGCGGTACTCCAATTTATTCTAATTCAGTAAACAGTACTTCAACCCAGGGCGAAGACCCATCGGCCCAACCATTATGTTTCGCTTTACCAAATCTTTCTGAATTTGCCGATAGCGAAGATTATATTTATTTCGAGATCACCCTCCTGGACTGGGAAGGAGTTTATGGAAATATAGAGAACGAAGTGATTACAGGTACTTTAAGCAGAGAAGACATTCAGGCGAATTTTGAAGAGGATGGATCTGTTAATTATGAGCACATAAGATTTGGTTGTGAAGTAGAGAATCCTGCCCAGTTTAGTGGCCCTTTATTTGATCTTGAAATTTTATCAACCGGTGATATTTTGGTCGCAGATGCCTCGGCAGGAATAAAGAATCTTTCCGGAAGTCTCCTGGTGAACCTTCCCGGAGTGAACGCTCTAAGCCAGGCAGGAATAGAAACGATATGGGCTACCACAGGTCCACCTGCTGAAACAACCATGGATGTGAACCAGAGGTTATACCGCATAATTAATAACAATGCCGTAATGGTTGCCAATCTTTTTGAATTTGAAGCAACTTATAATCCTGATGGCGAAGACGTGAATTCCAATCCTTTTGATGTTCAAGCATTATCCGAAAATCTAGCCCTGGTGATAGATGCCGGCGCGAATGATCTTCTTCGCATTGATAATGAGGGTAATATTGACATCGCGGCGATTTTTCCTTCGGAAGTGGTATCTACAGAAAATATTAAAAGTATAGTCGGCTGCCCCGGCTCGGCAGATGATCTTTGTGATTTACCACCCATGATGCCTGCACAGGCCGTACCAACCTCCATTGTAATTGGCCCTGACGGGTATTATTATGTAGGTGAATTAAAAGGATTTCCTGCCCCCACAGGTGCGTCAAATATCTGGAGGATCGCGCCCGGTGCCTTAAACGCCACCTGCGGATCAAGCCCCGATTGTGTGAAGGCATTTGACGGCGGTTTCACCTCCATAATAGACATGAAATTTGGGGAAGATGGATTGCTCTATGTCGCTGAAATGGACTCCAGAAGCTGGTTTGCTATGGAAGTTGGCCAGGGCGAAGGAGGAAGGATCCAGGCCTGCGATCCACAAACGCTTGACTGTGATGTGATCGCCAGCGGTATTCCCATGTTGACTGCAATTACCATTGATGAGAATGGTGAACTCTGGGCTACCAGGAATTCCCTTGTCCCCGGAATGGCCGAAGTAGTTAAGGTTCCTCTATAGTCAAAAATGCCGTTCTGATTACTCATTTTTGACAAATGAACTGAAGGATATTGATCATGCAATTTATAATATAGTCCGGATCTCCCAGAGCCGGACTATTCTTTTTACGAAATTTCACTCTCTAAAAACTGACCTGCAAAGCTATTTTTCCCACCGCCAAACCTTCAGGTCTTCAAATTTTCAAATTGGATTGAGTTTCTTCATCTTTTTCTAGGTCGTTATAATAAAAATTTGCTTGCTCTTCAAAAATGACAATTTGAGATACACTTTTTGTTTTTACAAATCCGCGGTCCATAACAAGTCCAACATTCTTGTCACCTTTTCCCGCTGAAAAATGAAAATCCAGCAATGCTTCCGGAGTGAACTCCTTCGATTTCTGAAACTCCTGAAACCACTTTTCTCGCATCTTTTTCATTTCAGAAGAATATAAAGGACTAGACGACCATATGTAAGGCTTCAAGGGCAATTCTTTAAGGTGTTTATGAGTTCCATCCCACACAAATTCGGTTAAGGAAAGTTCACTTTGCCATTGGGCAACAACCATAGTGAAAGGTTCGACTTCAGCAAGGTCATAAGCTTCCGCAGCTGTATGAAAATTATCCGCAACAAGGAGATCTTTCAGCACCAGTCCCCTGCTCTTCGCGTAAAAAGGCTTTCGCACGTGCTTTTCGAATCCGCCGTTCATCAAACAAATCACCCGCTTCTTTTCACTTACTGCAATCCAGGTTCCGCCTGCTACAGCATCCTTAGGATAAATAAGTTTTATTCCATTTTCAGTATAAAGCTTTGGAAAATAGGTTTTTCGTCCTGCCGATTCATCCCGGCTGGAGGTAAGAATGAATTGATTTGACTTTTCAGAAACGGGAACAAAAGTTATGGTGCACATTTTATGAAATTACTAAGAAACCGCCATTAAAAAACAAAAAGTTCACTTAAAGTTGAAGAAATTCTATTGCGGTTAGAATTCTTTTAATTTTTTTACATTTACAAAGCATTTTTAAGAACAAATAAAACGAAAACATATTATGGGAAAAGGTGTATTTCAAGTTCCTCAGGCGGTAAATGAGCCTGTAAAAACATACGCGCCGGGAACGCCTGAAAGGGACCTGGTACTACAGGAATACAAGAGCCAGTACAATTCAAAAGTGGAAGTTCCGCTTTATATTGGTTCTGAAGAAATTAAAACAGGAGACACCGCTCCAATGAGTCCCCCGCACGATCACCAGCATCAGCTGGGCGTGTATCACAAAGCTTCAAAAGAACATGTGCAAAAGGCCATTAGCAGCGCAATGGAAGCACGCGAGAAATGGGCGAATCTGGAATGGGAGCAGCGGGCAGCGGTCTTCCTAAAAGCTGCAGAACTTATTGCAGGTCCATATCGCTACAAGATCAACGCCGCAACGATGCTGGGACAATCTAAGAATATTTATCAGGCTGAAATTGATTCTGCCTGTGAACTTATTGATTTCCTACGCTTTAATGTGGAATACATGACGCGTATTTACGAAGAGCAACCAGAATCTTCTTCAGAAGCATGGAACCGTTTGGAGTACCGTCCTCTTGAAGGATTCGTGTATGCCGTTACGCCATTTAACTTTACGGCGATTGCAGGAAACCTTCCCTCGGCTCCCGCATTAATGGGAAATGTTGCTATTTGGAAGCCAAGTGATTCTCAGGTATATTCTGCCCGTGTGATCATGGAAGTATTTAAAGAAGCCGGGTTGCCAGACGGTGTCATCAACATGGTCATGGGTGATCCAAAAATGATTAGTGATACAGTACTTGAAAGCCGCGATTTCTCCGGACTTCATTTCACCGGAAGCACCACCGTCTTCAAGAACCTGTGGCAGCAAATTGGAGAAAATATCCATAATTACAGATCATATCCAAGAATTGTAGGAGAAACAGGAGGAAAAGACTTTATTATTGCGCATCCTTCGGCCAATCCAAAACAAGTGGCCACCGCAATTTCCAGAGGTGCTTTTGAATTCCAGGGGCAAAAATGTAGTGCTGCATCCAGGGTTTATCTTCCTAAGAGCCTATGGCCAGAAATTAAAGACTTTGTTACCGAGGATGTTCGATCTTTTAAAATGGGATCTCCCGAAGATATGAACAACTTCATTACCGCTGTCATTCACGAAGCATCTTTCGATAAACTTGCCAAGTTTATTGATGCTGCAAAAAATAATGAGGAAGCCGAAATAGTCGTTGGAGGAAATTATGATAAATCCAAAGGATATTTTGTTGAGCCCACGATCATCCTGACTTCAAACAAGAGGTACAGCACGATGTGTACAGAGCTATTTGGCCCTGTGGTGACGATCTATTTATATGAAGATGATAAATGGGAAGAAACATTAAAAGAAGTTGATGAGGCTACTGAATATGCCTTAACGGGAGCCATTTTCTCACAGGACAGATATGCAGCCGCTGAAGCAACAAAATCACTTCAAAATGCTGCCGGAAACTTCTATATAAATGATAAACCAACAGGAGCCGTTGTAGGACAACAGCCATTTGGCGGTGCTCGCGGTAGTGGTACGAACGATAAAGCAGGTTCTATTCTCAACCTTTACCGATGGATCTCCCCAAGAACCATTAAAGAAACTTTTGTAAGCGCTACAGATTACAGGTATCCTTTCATGGGAGAATAAATTTCCTGAACACAATTACGAAAAGCCATTCAAAAATGACATTTTTGAATGGCTTTTTTTATTCTGAAGGATTAGAGGTTTTCTTCTAGATAGAAGAACCACATTCCAACTTTTAGTTTAATAATATTTTTCCTACAACTTTCTTCGGAAGAAAACTCCTACATCAACTTTTCAGCAGCTTAGCCAAATTATTTTCTGTTGGTCGAAATTCTTAAAATACAGCCGGATTATATTGTAATTTGGTTGCTCTAAAGCCTCTCCCCCCAAAGCTTTACCCCTATTTCATCTGAAACCGGAATATGATTGGAAAAGCACATTTTCTATACTTGCTGTTCGCTATTTTTTTCCTGCCCATCTCTTCATTTGGCCAGGCCTGCCCTACATCGGTATCTATAAAATCTACTCCAGGAACCGTCATTTGTGAGGGTGAATCGGTTGAATTTAGCGCCAGTACAAGCGTAGGAACGAATCTCACTTTTTCATGGAAAGTCAATAATCAGTTCTCTGGCTCCGGAAAAACGGTAACAATTCCTGCGCTGCAAGATGGGGACCTTGTCGAAGTGGAGGTAAGTTCAAAAGATGCGCCCGGTTGTTTGAAAACCGATGAGGTTAGAATTCAGGTAAATCCAAATATCTCAGGAATTGCAAAAATTAAAGCAGGTAACACTAAAATTTGTCCTGGGGAAACGGTAAACTTCAGCATTGATTTCATGACACATCCCGGTAGTAATGCCAATTATAAATGGCAGCTCACCAGGAATGGCACAACCAGTATTGTAAGTACTTCAAACAATCTTTCTGATAATATTTTTAAGGAAGGCGACAAAATTAAACTTGTCATAGACCCCTCTCTTCCATGTTTTCCTGCCTTTGAAAGCAACAGTATTGTAATTACTGAAAATTCAGGTCCGCCGGCCACTCCCGGAATCATTTCCGGAGGAACATCTGTTTGCCCGGGCTCCAGCGTCACCTACACAATTTCAGAAGTGGCAGAAGCAAACGAATATATCTGGATGCTGCCAACCGGCTGGACAGGTATTAGCAGTACGAACTCTATCACGGTTACTCCTGGAAAAGTCGGCGGAACTATAACTGTAAAAGCAAAAAACTCCTGCGGAACCAGCGCCCCACAATCTCTTGAAGTTACCTCCAGGACTGGAACACCCAATACGCCAAATGCAGTTGAAGGACCGGTGAAAATTTGCCCTAACACTACCGTGACCTATGAAGTGCCACCGGTTGACGGTGCCAAGGAATATTTCTGGAAGCTGCCGCCGGACTGGACGGGCAGCAGCACGACCAATACGATCACGGTTACTACGGGTGCACAGGGAAGCCGTATAATAGAAGTACAGGCCGGGAATGACTGCGGGCAGAGTAAATTTTCGAGCCTGGAGGTTCTGGTAGAAGCCGGAACACCTGCAATTCCTGAACCTATTAACGGCCCTCATGAAATTTGTGCCGGAGCTAATGGGACCTATTCAATTCCTGAAGTGCCCGGCGCCACTGAATATGAATGGACGCTGCCGCAGGGCTGGACTGGCATAAGCAACACCAACAGCATAGATGTCACCACCACCTCCAATAATGGCGAAATCGCAGTCATTGCAAAAAATAACTGCGGAAGCAGCGCCTCCAGAAAGCTGGAAGTTACCATTGCCCCGGGAATTTCTACCAATCCCGTGGAAATAAGGGGAAACACTTCGGTTTGTGCAGGAGAAAGCACCACTTATTCCGTTTCCCGAGTTTCCGGGGCAACCTACAACTGGAGCATTCCCAACGGGTGGAATATCGTTCAGGAAAACGGGAATGAAATAATAATCGTCGCCGGAAATGAAGCTGAAAATGACATTTTGGAAGTACTCATTAAAGACCAGTGTGGAAACAGTCTTTCCCGCAGTGTAAGCCTCAGTATTAATCCTGGAAAACCTGTAATTTCAGGAATTATTGCGGGTCCACAACAGGTCTGTTCCGGCAAAAATGAGATTTATTATTCTATTTCTGCTGTTGAGAGTGCTACCAATTACACATGGAATTTCCCCACAGGTTGGCAATTGATCAACGGAATGGGAACCAATGTGGTAAGCGTTATTCCGGCTGCACGAGGCGGCGAGGTTTCTGTGGTAGCAGAAAATGGCTGCGGAAAAAGCAATAGAAGCATCTTCACAGTAGAAGTTGAAAATGCAGTTCCTTCTCAACCTGACAAAATTTTCACGAACCTTTCTGAAGATCTTAATATCTGCAATTCCGAAGCTGAGATCACTTTCTCTGTTCCTCCGGTTCCTAATGCCACAGCATATCACTGGACTTTCCCTGAAGGGTGGAACGTCATCGCTGGTGAGGGCACAAACTCCGTAGTTATCACTGCAGACAAATATTACGAGTATTCAAATCCAATGTCGGTCACAGTAGAAGCTGTGAATTCCTGCGGAAACAGCGCGCCCAGGATACTCGAAAATGTTGTTTGTGAACGTAATTTTGAAGAGCAGGTTAATGGAGGATTAAAAGTAATATACGTTAGCCGGGACAGGCAAATTCTTATTGATAATCCAAAAATGCGGAAAATAAAGCTGGTTCTTTTGCATAATTCAGCGGGACAGGAAACAGAAACTTATCTCAATATTGACACCATGAAAAGAATCGTACTTCCGGTTCGTTACGCTAACCCCGGTTCTTATTTTGTACGCATTCATTTTGAGGAAGGAGTGTTGACCAAACAAATCATGCTGAACTAGCGTTTTAAATCCTGAAAGTTTTCTCCTTCTTTACTCATCTCATTTTACATCAGGTTTTACCACTCAACGCAGTTTTTTACCCTTAAACTCACATTTAACATTAAATTTATTGTAAGGTTCTACTTACAAAAAGAATAAAGTTCAGAATTATAAACCTGAATTTTACTGCTATTAAAGTATTATTACGCACTTAATCGATCAAAAGAAGCTTAAAATGAATGAGATAAGGTTTTTTTTTCTACTTTTGAACTCTAAATTCTTAACAGGAATTTATGAGGAAAAAAACTACCTCTCTTTTATTTATTGGTTTTTTGATGATGCTGACTTCAGCCCTGGCTTCCTATTGGGAAGAACCAGCAGAGAAACCTGTGATTTTTCCTTCTCCCAAACAAGAACAACTTTCCTGGAACGAATCTCCCTTTGGAATTTTTGCATTGGGAGTTGCAGATTGTGATAATGATACGGAAGATCCAAAAATCACCCTTGGAAACGACATTTCCGAGAGTACAGATACAGGACAATGTACGGCATCAATAAATATTCCTGATGCGAGCTTCAGCGACAATTGTTCCGGGGAAACTTTAAAGTGGGTAATGTCAGGGGCTACCACTGGAAATGGAAACGGACAGGTTGGCAATAAAGTCTTCAACATTGGAACTACCACCATCAACTACACTGTTACCGATGCAGCAAACAATACTACGACAGGGTCTCTTTATGTAGTTGTTGAAGATAATGAAGATCCAAAAATTACTCTTGGAAATGACATTTCCAAGAGTACAGATACAGGGAAATGTACGGCATCAATAAATGTTCCTGATGCGAGCTTCAGCGATAATTGTTCAGGGGAAACTTTAAAGTGGGCAATGTCAGGGGCTACCACCGGAAATGGAAACGGACAGGTTGGCAATAAAGTCTTCAACATTGGAACTACTACCATCAACTACACCGTTACCGATGCAGCAAACAATACTACGACAGGGTCTCTTTATGTAGTTGTTGAAGATAATGAAGATCCAAAAATTACCCTTGGAAACGATATTTCCGAGAGTACAGATACAGGGAAATGTACGGCATCAATAAATATTCCTGATGCAAGCTTCAGTGATAATTGTTCCGGGGAAAATTTAAAGTGGGTAATGTCAGGGGCTACCACTGAAAATGGAAACGGACAGGTTGGCACCAAAACCTTCAATATCGGAACAACAACCATCAACTACACTGTTACCGATGCAGCAAACAATACTACGACAGGATCTCTTGATGTAGTTATTGAAGATAATGAAGATCCAAAAATCACCCTTGGAAATGACATTTCCGAAACTACAGATACAGGACAATGTACGGCATCAATAAATGTTCCTGATGCGAGCTTCAGCGATAATTGTTCCGGGGAAACTTTAAAGTGGGCAATGTCAGGGGCTACCACCGGAAATGGAAACGGACAGGTAGGCAATAAAGTCTTCAACATTGGAACTACTACCATCAACTACACCGTTACCGATGCAGCAAACAATACTACGACAGGGTCTCTTTATGTAGTTGTTGAAGATAATGAAGATCCAAAAATTACCCTTGGAAACGATATTTCCGAGAGTACAGATACAGGACAATGTACGGCATCAATAAATATTCCTGATGCGAGCTTTAGTGATAATTGTTCAGGGGAAACTTTAAAGTGGGTAATGTCAGGGGCTACCACCGGAAATGGAAACGGGCAGGTTGGCACCAAAACCTTCAATATCGGAACTACCACCATCACGTATACAGTGACCGATGCAGCAAACAATACTACGACAGGGTCTCTTGATGTAGTTGTTGAAGATAATGAAGCGCCTGTACCACCAGTTCTTTCTCCAATAACTGACTGGAGCTGTGGAAAAACAATACCCACTCCTGTTGCTCAGGATAATTGTTCCGGAGAAATTGAAGGGGTCACAGAAAAAGTAGTTTTCGACAGTCCGGGGGAGTATATAATCACCTGGACTTTTACCGATATTTCAAACAGGAAGAATACATCAACTGCCGAACAGGTGATCATAGTTCCTGAACCTACTGTTGACGTACCGGCAATTGACGGTACTGCATTCTGTAATACAGAATCTATTCCAGCTATTACCTTTACAGGTAATGGATTAGAAAATAAACATTATGAATGGTCCTATAAAGATGCAAATAACAACAGCATTGATATTGGAATTCCCTCAAGTGGCACAGGAAATATTGCGGCCTTTACTGCAAAAAATATCACCAATGAACCCATTACTGCAGAATTTACAGTAATTCCTTTTGGGAATGATTGCGAAGGTAGTCCTCAACGGTTCTCAATTACTATAAACCCAACCCCCACAATTACCAAACCTGCCGACATTGTAGTTTGCGATGGAGAAATTGTTCCTGAAATAAAATTTCCAGGAGTTTCTGTTTCCGGAAGCAGAAGGGATTGGACAAATGACAACACTGTAATTGGACTGGCTGAAAGCGGCCGGGGCAAAATTGTCTCTTTCACTGCTTCAAATGATACAAACCAAAGCATATTCGCAACAATTACCGTAACCCCAACTGCAAATAACTGCACTGGAATATCAGAAACCTTTCAAATCGAAGTAAAACCTAAACCTACCGTTACTGCTCCTGAAGACCAGGTGTATTGTAATGGGGTTAACACAAAAGCAATTACATTAGACGGTTCTCCTACAGGTGTAAAATATAATATCACGGGCGGTGCAAGTATAGGTTTATCGAATAAAACAGGAGTTACAGAAATTCCTTCATTCACTCCTGTAAATAATACTTCGAATCCTGTTTCTACCAGCATTACAATTACCCCAACAGCGAATGGCTGTATGGGTGAACCTGTAAATTTTTCGGTCGTTGTAAATCCTACACCAAATGTTAGTATTTCTCCTTCCAGTCAGCAACTTTGTTCAGGAGAAACCACCAATCTCTCGTTATCAGGCGGAATTGACGGAAGTACATTTAACTGGACCGTTTCAGAAATTTCTCCTGCCGGCAGTGTTTCTGGTGCCGCAAATGGAAACGGGAACAAAATAGAACAAACCTTAACAAATAGCACCAGTAGTCCGGCGACGGTAAAATACAAGGTTACCCCTTTAGCCAATGAATGTTCGGGAACGCCTATTACCGTAGCGGTGACGGTACACCCTACTCCTGAATTAAATTTTACAATTCCGTCATGTAGTCCGTCAGTAGATTTGACTGCACCCGAAATAAAAGATGGTTCTACTACTGGTTTAACTTACAGCTATTGGAATGATGCTGCAGCTACATCAAGTATAAATAATCCAGCAGCAGTAGGATTGGGAACTTATTATATTAAAGGAACTTCTGCTGCGGGCTGCTCGTTGATAAAAGAAGTTGTAGTAGATCAAATACAACCCCAATTGATAAATATTGAAGAAGCACCCGCGGAAATTTGTAGTGGTGAAGTTTTCAACTTTTTACCGGAAAGCAATCTGGAAGACACAAGTATTAGCTGGTCCAGAGCAGCGGTTGGAGAAAACTCTGCAACTACATCTTCAGAGAGAAGTAATGTGAATCCCAACGAATCTTTGGTAAATACCTCAGGAGCAGCATTAACGGCCACTTATATTTTTTCATTAGAAAATAATGGCTGCACCAGCACTTTCCCAGTTGAAGTAGAGATTTTACCAGCACCACAATTGATTGAGGAGCCAATAGATGACATTTGTAATGGTAGCAGTATAAACTATAATCCAAAAAGTTCTCTTAGCAATTCAACCGTTACATGGCGCAGAAATGCATTTGAAGGAAATCCTGCTTCTTCAGGTTCCGGAGCTATAGATGAAGTTCTTTATAATGACTCCGGAATAGAAATAGGAGTTACTTATTTCATCACCATCACTTCAGCAAAAGGGTGTGCAGTTGAAGAAAGTATTAGTTTCTCTTTACTATCTGGCCCAAAGGTAACAGCCACAGTATCCGACAATGAAATTTGTGCCGGTGAATATATAGACCTGTTTTCCACTTTTGAAGGAGAACAGCAATCTGTGGAACCAATACTTTTTGAAGAAAATTTGAATGGCTCGGCCACTAATTGGACTACCTATAATAATTCTCACCGCGGTAATAGTAATGCTCCCAGATGGAGATTAAGACCAAATAACTATACTCCCAATTACAACTATAACATCAGATCTAACGACGGAAGCCAATTCTTTTTATCAAACAGTGATGCACAGGGGGAGAACACTTACACAGAAACTATTTTTCAGTACAATAAGAGTATCAATACTACAGGTTACACCAGCCTGGATCTTACATTTTGGCAAGACTATATCCACTATTCAAGCATTGGTGTAGTAGAAGTTTCAACAAACAACCAAGACTGGGAACGTGTATATTCTACTCCAAACAACAATAGCAAAGGAATGGTTTCCTTTAATTTAGATGGATGGACCGGGAAAGAAAACTTATATATTCGTTTTAAATATATGGCAAATTGGGGGTATTGGTGGGCTATTGACAACATTAAATTAACTGGAGAAGGCTCTACTATTCCCGATGTTACATGGACTTCCTCAACAAACCCCGAATGGACATCGAATGATCCCAATCCTACAAATATTTCTGTTTCAAGAACCACGATTTTTACTGCTACTTATACTGATCCCGATGTTGAATGTCCGGGAGTTGGTGCTGTGGAAGTAAAGGTGAAAGATCCATTACAACCGGAAATTATTGCGAACTACTGCTCTCTCGACCAAACAAATCAGGTACTATTATCTGTAGATGCTTCGTATGACTCCTATAGATGGGTAGCTTCCGGACGAACTATTTCTACTGAAACATCTTTGGAAGTGAGTTTAGCTCAAACCTATACTTTATATGTGACCAAAAATGGATGTGAAGCTTCAGCTTCCATTACTCCAAATGAAAATCTAATTATCAACGGCGATTTCGAACAGGGAAATACAAGTGATTTTAATACTGCCTATAGATATGTTAACAATGACCCCAACTCCCGTGGAGAAATGTATCCCGAAGGAACCTACGCTGTGGGTGAAAATGCTTATGATTATCACAATAACTTTAGTGGTCTAGGACATGGAGGAAGAGGCAATTTCATGATCGTCAATGGAGATCGTTCAATAGGTAACGTTGTCTGGCAATCTAATACGCTGGAAATCATTCCCGATACCGATTATTATTTTAGTGCCTGGACTTCAAACGTTAACCCCGCAAGTCCCGCCCGTTTAAGGATACAAGTATCGATTAATGGGACTGTTGTTAAAGAAAGTACCTTAGGAGATTTGACAAACGAACCAGTAGGGAAGTGGATCAACTTCTATAATCCTGAACTGTGGAATTCTGGCAATAATACTGAGGCAGTTTTAAGAATTATTAATGAGAATCCAGATCCCGGAGGGAATGATTTTGGCATTGATGACATTTCCTTTGCGGCTTTTAGATCTTTTGATTTTGAATTTACTCCTGAAAACAATGGCCCCATATGTGAGGAACAAACAATCCATTTATCTGCAAATCTCGATGGGGGACGTCTACCTATTACTTATGAGTGGACGGGACCAGAAGGCTTTAACCGCTCAAAAACGATTACAAAAGAAAGTGAACGTGTAGAGGCAGATACAATACAAATTACTGGCGCTACTGCTGAAATGTCTGGAGAGTACCGCCTAAAGATCACAGACTTCTACGGTTGTAATCTCGAAACTAAAAGCACCAACGTTGAGATATTACAAAAAGCAGAAGTATTCGCGGGAGACGATTTAGAAGTATGTTCAAGCAATGCAGCTATCACTTTGGTTGATGCTTTTATAAACCATCCATCTCTGGCCACCGGTTTCTGGACAACTTTAGATGGTAATAATTCTCGTTTTGAGAATCCTAACGAGATCAATACGATTTATAATCCCAATGAAACTGAAGTTAATGCCGGGGAAATACAATTGGTTTTACACGCTACCCAGGATGCAGGTGCGATTTGTGAAAAGGTGAGCGATACAATTACAGTACGCTTCAATGTGAGTCCTCAGGTAGAAGTTACTCCAGTGAATATTTCCTGTTTTGAGGCAGACAATGGTGAAATAATGGCCGAAATCAAGGAAGGCACAGGGACAGCATCATTTACCTATATATGGAATCGTGTCGAAAATGGAACGAACAATCCTATTGGAAAAAGCGGCAAAAATGCCACCGGCCTTGCAAAAGGATTGTATAATGTGACTGTAACTGATGCTAAAGGCTGTTCCATCACCTCAGAAAACATTACGATTTTAGAACCTACTCCTCTCGAAATTACTTCTGCCGGGTTTACAGAACCTACGTGCTTTGGGGGTCAAGATGGTACCGCAACTATTGAGGTACAAGGAGGATTTATTGATAAAAATGAACCCGTATATAATTTTCAACTATTGAATAGTGAAGGTTTGGAAGTTGCTTCCGGAGAAAATTTATCCTCAAATTCATTTACAGCTTCAGAATTGAGTGCAGGGAATTATACTTTCCTGGTAAGTGCCGGAGAAAATTGTGCCAGTCTCACCCGTAACCTGACTATTACTCAACCTGATGAATTAATTGCAAATGCAGGAAATGTTACTTCCCCTACGGAATGCGGCATCAAATCAATAAATTTAAGTGCAACTCCTGTAGATCCTGCAATCGCAACCGGCCAATGGTCTTATACATCACCAAATGGCGGCGCTGGAAACTTTTTAGATCCTTCTTCCGCAACCACTACTTTTTACGGTGAGGCCAATAAAGAATATGAAGTAAGCTGGACATTAACTCCTGTCACCGATTGTGCTCCTATTAAAGACTCCAGGATTTTTACGTTCCCTACAGAATGCAGCAAATTAAATTTTGATGGTGTAGATGATCATATAACCATAGAAAATAGTTACGATATGGGAGCTTCGTCTTTCACTCTGGAAGCCTGGGTGAAACCTGAGGGTACCTTAAATGGCATGCGCACCATACTTTCGAAACGTGATCCAAATGAAACGAATCTGGGCTATGATTTAATCCTTAATAATGGTTCGCCGGCCTTTAGAGTTAAAAACAGAACTGTGGTTACTAATTTCAAACTAAGAACAGACAGGTGGTACCATTTAGCCGGTGTATTTTCTGCTGGAAATGAAATGAAAATCTATGTAGATGGGATCTTAATCCAGACAAATGGTAATGTTCCCGGAGGAAGTGGAAAGATGACCACGCCATTTTTAATTGGCGCTGCATTTGATCCTTCTTCGGCAACGAACAGTAAAGAGCATTTCCAGGGTTGGATTGAAGAAGTAAGGATCTGGACCGAAGCTTTAGCTGGCAAGCAGATTCAGTTTTTAATGAATCAAAGAGTAATACCAGGTAGTTCTCCACTCAGGGGGGATGTTCTACCCATAGATGTACCTTTTGAAGCTGTCGGAAATGACAATACTGCTCTAAAGTGGGACGATTTAGCGGGATATTACAGGCTAATTGCCCAGCAATATGACCCTAATGATGAAGATGGCAAGTATGGAGTACAAAATGGTACAACACCAGATTTATCAGCCAATAAAGTACCCGGAAACCTGCGGAATATTGAAGAGAACCAGGAAAATAGTGCACCACTTCCATATGAAACTGTAAAAAATGGTAATTGGTGGGATCTAAGTACCACCACAAGCCCTTGGAAACATAGCGAAGGACGGTGGGATTCCCCTTTTGCCACAGGCATAAATGGAGATAAAATAAGCTGGAACATTGTACGATTATCAAATAATATCTCTTCCGAAATGCAAGATATCGAACTTCTGGGATTACTGTTAAAAGAAGGCAGTAGCCTGGACATGATAGGTTCAGAAACAGGAAAGGCCGGAAATGGGCTTACCATAAGCCGTTACTTAAAACTGGATGGCAGCATAGATCTTAATGGGGAATCTCAGCTCATCCAAACCGAAGGCAGTGTTGCGGAAGGTGAAGGTTACATAACACGTGACCAGCAAGGTACGGTCAGCAGCTATAACTACAACTACTGGAGTTCACCGGTAGTAAAAAGTTCTGGTAAGACTTCATATAAGGTCGGTGAAGTACTGAAAGAAGGTTTTAAACTGGAGAATGTATCGGCACCCGGTAATAAAAATGGAAAAACTGTGCCTGTCAAGTTTGGAGATGGTCCTTTCTATGTAGAACATAATTCTGATCCCAATCATATTCTTATTAGCAATTACTGGATCAATGGATTTTTCCCTGATGACCGGGAGGAAAATGCCAACAAGTACAGTGCCTGGAAACAATTGGGAAGTAACCCATCAGATCCTGCAAAATTTCTAAAACCAGGCGAAGGCTTTACCATGAAAGGTTCTGAAAATGTTGATGTTGTAAAGGCAGAAAATAGTGGTTTCTATCAAAGCTATACGTTTAAAGGTTTTCCAAATAATGGAGATATCCTCCTTAGAACTTCCTATCCTAATCAAAATTATTTGGTTGGAAACCCCTACCCTTCTGCAATTGATGCCAATAAATTTATAGATGAGAACGAACCATACATAAATGGCGCCGTATATTATTGGCATCATTTCGCCGGAAAGTCTCACTACCTGCAAGATTACATTGGTGGCTATGCAGTTTATAACAAATCTCTTAGCTTACCCGCCAAATCTGTAGACGCCCGAATAAACAATTCAAATCCTAACCGAAGTGGTAAAAAAGTGCCCGGTAGGTACGTACCTGTTGCACAGGGGTTCTTCGTAAACACCTCAAAAGGAGGAAGTAATGCAACAAATTCAAACCCTCAAAGCGGACAAATAAAGTTTACAAATGAGATGCGCCTGTTCGTTACTGAAAAATCGAACAGAGACTCTCAATTCCTTATAGCTATACCCGAAACGAAGCCAGGCAAACAGGTAACTTATACCGAAGATAATCGCTATAAAATTAGGCTTAACCTAAATTCTCCCCAGGGCTACTGGCGCCAAATAGGTGTTGTTGCAGATGCCACAACTTCTGAAGGTTTTGATTACGGTTATGATGCTCCAATATTAGATAAGGACAAAGAAGATATGTTCTGGATGATCGATGGGGAAGAATATGTCATTCAGGCGGTTCCAGACTTCAACCCTGAACGGGTACTACCTCTGGGAATCGAAATTGCCGCAGAAAAGGAATTCAGAATTGAAATTGATTCCCTGGAAAACGTGCCAGATGACCTCAATATTTACATTCGTAACAAGGTGGACAGTACTTACCACGATCTTCGAAAAGGTGCTTTTACTGACAGCATTCCGCCAGGAAATTACCTGGAGCGATATGCTCTTGTATTTCAGGAGCCCATTTCTGAAGATGTAGATGAAGGAGAAGATCCCGGTGATGAAGATCCCGGTGGAGAAGAAGATAATGATGGCGGAGGTGAAGATGATACTGGCGACGATGATGGTGATGATGGAAATGACGGTGGAGATGATGACGAAAACGATACACCAATAAATGGTGAAGAAGGAGATTCATACGAAAATTTCCACGTTTATTATTCAAATGAAGATAAAGAGATAACAATTGAAAACCCTGATCTTACTTCCATAAAATGGGGCCGGTTGAGCAGTCTATCAGGTCAGGAGATTCAGGTATACACAAATCTTCCAAAAGAGAAAGTAATCAAACTTCCTGTTAAACAAAATCCCGTGGGTGTATATGTTTTGAAACTACAGCTGGAAAATAAAGTGATCACATTAAAATTTGTGAAGTATTAATAATAACGATTTATCGAGGGTTTCTTAAAAAGTATCAGTAGCTAAAGTTTTAAAAATGGCATTTTCAAGGTTCTTTTAATTTACTACAGGGAATGAGATAAAAATTTCACCCAAACTTTTGAAAAATAGGAAGATAGGCAGATTATATAAGGAATTTCATTTCAATTCTTCCATTTAACTTACGAAATAGATTAAATTTGACATTTCATCGATCTATATAGGCATTTTATCGGTAAAATGAGATAATTTTTCCCTATTTTGCAATATTTCTTACGCAGGAACATATGGGTAAAAAAACTACGCGCTTCAAACTTTGTCTTTTCAGTTTGCTTTCAGGATGCCTTATGTTCCTAATGGCATTTCAGAGTAGTGAAATTACTATTTCTTTAGATAATCTTACAAACGTCCTTTGCCCAAATGGAAAAACAGGCAGCATTTCGGTAAGTGTTTCTGGAGGTACTGGTTCTTTAAGTTACTCCTGGACAGGTCCAGAGAACTTCGCCAGTTCTTCCCAGGATTTAAGCAATCTCGCGCCAGGCACTTACAGGCTTAAGGTCACCGACCAAACCACTCCTACCCCGCTCTCGAGGACTGCGGAATTTACTGTTATACAAGAGGATCTTGAAGCACCGGTTCTAAATGCTCCCGCACAAAAAACTTTTTCTGCAGATGCAGGAAAATGCACCAACTCCACTGTTTCTCTTGGAAGCCCCCAAATGAGCGATAATTGTAGTGTTACGAGTATACAGAATGATGCTCCCATGGTTTTTCCTGTCGGAGAAACTATCGTCACCTGGACTGCAAAGGATGCATTCGGAAACTCTACCACAGACACTCAGCTTATTATCATAACAGATGATGAAAAGCCAACCATCACTGCTCCCGCCGATATTTCTGTTTCCGCAGATGCAGGAAATTGCAGTGCAACCAATGTCAGTTTAGGATCAGAAACAGCAAATGACAATTGCGGAGTGCAGACGGTATCACACGATGCTCCTACTTCTTTCCCCCTGGGGAACACCATTGTGACCTGGACTGTGACCGATGATGCTGGAAACACACAAAATGACACGCAGCTCGTCACCATAACTGACGATGAAAAGCCAACCATCACTGCTCCCGTTGATATTTCTGTTTCAGCAGATGCAGGAAGTTGCAGTGCAACAAATGTCAGTTTAGGTTCAGAAACAGCAAATGACAATTGCGAAGTGCAGACGGTTTCCCATGATGCGCCTGCTTCCTTCCCCCTTGGAAACACCACCGTGACCTGGACAGTGATTGATGATGCAGGAAACACACAAACCGATACGCAGCTCGTTACCGTAACTGATGATGAAAAGCCAACCATCACTGCTCCCGCCGATATTTCTGTTTCAGCAGATGCAGGAAGTTGCAGTGCAACCAATGTCAGTTTAGGTTCTGAAACAGCAAATGACAATTGCGGAATTCAGACGGTATCACACGATGCTCCTACTTCTTTCCCTCTCGGAAACACCACCGTGACCTGGACTGTGACCGATGATGCAGGAAACACACAAAATGACACGCAGCTCGTCACCGTAACAGATGATGAAAAGCCAACAATTACCGCTCCTGCTGATATTGCCGTTTCAGCAGATGCAGGAAGTTGCAATGCAACAAATGTCAGTTTAGGTTCAGAAACAGCAAATGATAACTGCGGAGTGCAGACGGTATCGCATGATGCTCCTGCTTCTTTCCCTCTCGGAAACACCACCGTGACCTGGACAGTGACCGATGATGCAGGAAATACTCAAACCGATACGCAGCTCGTCACCGTAACAGATGATGAAAAGCCAACAATTGCGGCTCCCGCTGATATTTCTGTTTCAGCAGATGCAGGAAGTTGCAATGCAACAAATATCAGTTTAGGTTCAGAAACAGCAAATGACAACTGCGGAATTCAGACGGTATCACACGATGCGCCTGCTTCTTTCCCCCTGGGGAACACCACCGTGACCTGGACTGTGACCGATGATGCTGGAAACATAAAAACCGATACGCAGCTCGTCACCGTAACAGATGATGAAAAGCCAACCATCACTGCTCCCGCCGATATTTCTGTTTCAGCAGATGCAGGAAGTTGCAGTGCAACCAATGTCAGTTTAGGTTCAGAAACAGCAAATGATAATTGCGGAGTGCAGACGGTATCCCACGATGCGCCTGCTTCTTTCCCCCTGGGGAACACCACCGTGACCTGGACTGTGACCGATGATGCTGGAAACACAAAAACCGATACGCAGCTCGTCACCGTAACAGATGACGAAGCCCCTGTCATAACAGTTGGGGCAGATTTAAATGTTGAAAATGAGCCGGGAACATGCAGCGCTTCAGTGAATGTTCCTGCCGCCACCACGACAGATAATTGCTCAGTGGGTTCTCCAACTGCCACGAGGAGTGATGGAAAAAATCTTTCTGCCAAATATCCGGTGGGCACTACAACCCTTACATGGAGTGTAGTAGATGACGCCGGGAATCCTGCAGCCCAGGTTAAGCAAAAAGTGATGGTCACCGATTCTGAACCTCCAAAAATACCTGTTTTAGAAGATATTTTATCTGGGTGTGAAGTAACAATTTCGGCACCAACTACTTCAGATAATTGTGCGGGCAGCATCACGGGAACCACAACAGATCCTCTAACTTATTCCACTCCCGGAACCTATACCGTGAACTGGAGTTTTGATGACAACAATGGAAATGTAGTAAATGTACCGCAGGAGGTAACCATAGATCCTGTTAAAGGAGAAATCCTCTCTGTTGAAAATGTGCTTTGCAACGGCTTTTCTACCGGCAAAGTGACGGTTTCAGGTTCAGGTGGAAATGCTCCTTACACCTATACCTGGGCTAGGCTTGGTATGGGGGCAACCAAAGAAAACCTTTCCGCCGGTACATATTCCGTCGTAATTTCAGATTCACAGGGTTGTGAAAGCACACCTCTTGAAGTAGTAATTACTGAACCAGACTCCTTTCTGGAAATAACAGAAATCTCTTTCATTTCGGGTTGTTATATGGAAAGCAATGCCACGGCTACCGTACAGGTAACAGGTGGGACAGGAAACTACACATACCTCTGGAGTGATGGCCAAACAGGACAGACGGCAGAGGGCCTTTCCTCCGGAAATTACAGTGTTACGGTTACAGATGAAAACGGATGTGAAGCAGCAAAAGAAGTAAATATCACGGCTCCTGAAGAACTTACAATACCTATTATTTCTACTACTCAAACAAACTCTTTTGGTACCGCAACAGGCACAGCTACAGCTAATGTTAGGGGAGGAACAGCACCTTATACTTTCACCTGGTCTAATGGTGCAACCGGCCAGATCATACGGAATCTCGCAGCCGGAAATTACAGTGTCACCGTTACCGATGCAAATGGCTGCTCATACTCCGAGGAATTTTCCATTGTAGATCCTTTGGAGTCTGCAATACTCCCTACTTCAATGTGTTTAGACGAAGAAGGAGGCATACGCACCTCAACTTTTGAAACTGAATTTGTGCGCGGTGGAACTGCTCCTTACACCTACTCCTGGACATTTGGAGAAGGTGCGTCCTTGCCCGATGGCACAAAGGGATCAGGAGTCCATGTAGTCGATTACACCTCAACCGGGAACAAGGTGATCACCCTCACCGTCAAAGATAAAAATGGCTTAACTTATGAAGAGACATTTCAGCATTATGTAGGCGAATGTTTTGAAGCCTGCGGTGAAACTCAAAACCTGGATTTTGACCTTGAAACCTTTTACGTGGGAAAAGAGGATCAAACTCCCCTTTCCGGATCTGAATGTTCTACATATACGGGTAAAAAATATATTTACCTAAAGGTAGCCAAAAACTCTAATGCATATAACCCTAACGTTGAATTCATTTACACCATAACAGATTTGAATGACGGAGGAAGTGTTGTAGATGTACAGGAAATTACCGGTTGTATAGATGTTGGAGGCGATGGGAAGATCCCAGAAATTTTCAGGGTTGGAGAGATCCCCAATTGGTCTTGTGGTTATTCAATAAGAATTGAAAATTTTTATATGTCATGGACAAACAATAGTAAAAAGAAGTGTGGAGATGTTCGAAGAATGATGTGTGTATCGACAAACGAAAATGATGAAATTTATTTCCCACTTTATGCAAGTGCAACAAGTAATAATTTACTGTGTTATGGCGATACCAGCGGTGTCATTACCGTAACTGCAGCAGGAGGAATTGGAGCAAGAGAATTTAGACTAAGCAAAGACGGGGCGGTTGTAAGAGACTGGCAAACTGAAAAGACCTTTAGGGAACTGGGTGCAGGCACCTATACCGCTACTGTGCGTGATGAGGAGCTTGATACCTACACCACCCAGGAACTTATCATTTCTGAACCGCAAAACCCTTTAACTGTCACAAAACCCATGGTAAAAACTAGCGTTACCTGCTACGGTGGTAGTGATGGAACGGCCACAGTTGAAGTTTCTGGAGGAACTCCATTTTCAACTGGGGAACCTTACATTTTTGTATGGTCCAATTCACAAACTACTGCAACCGCCACAGGTTTGGCGGCTGGAGAGCATTCAGTAACAATCCTTGATGCGAATGGTTGTGAAGTCACCGAATATGTTACCATAGAACAACCCGAGCAGACCCAGGCAAATGCCGGTACAGATCAAACTCTCACATGTGGCGTCACTACAACTAAAATTGGTAAGGATATTCCTGAAGACGAAACCGGCCATTGGGAAGTAGTAAATGGACCTTCTGGATGGTCCCTGGAAGATGCTAATTCTGCACAAACCGTTTTTAAAGGAAATATTGGTACCTACACCTTAAGGTGGACTGAATCCTGCGGCTCAAGAGATGATGTAAAAATTACTATCAGTGACTGTAGTACCATAGATTTTGATGGAGAAAACGATTACATTGAATTTGGAGATAATTATAAGATGACTGGTGAGTTTTCACTGGAAGCCTGGATTAAATTAAAATCTGTCACCGGAATCAAAACCGTGCTTTCAAAACGTGATTTTTCGAACCTCAGCAACGGTGGATATGATCTGGTTGTGGACAATGGTCTTCCCAAATTTCGATGGAACGGTAATTCTGTAGATTCTCCTCATGCCATAGACACTAGTAGATGGTATCATTTGGCAGTCACTTCCGGAAGTGACGGAACCATTCTTTACATCGACGGAATAGAAGTTGCAACGGGCTCTCAGGCCACTCCTGCCACAGCTGCAAACGCATTCTTGCTTGGAGGACTCTTTGATAGTTCTGCTCCATTCACTTCGGCCAATCTCTTCCACGGGTGGATCGAGGAAGTAAGAATCTGGAGTACTGAATTAAATATAGAACAAATCAGGTTCATGATGAACCAGAAACTGGTCAGCAACAATGGTCTTGTCCGTGGAGCCATAATCCCTATAAATGTTCCCGGAAATTTATCCTGGAATAATCTTCAGGGCTACTACCACCTTGAAAAGGTTCAGAATGGATTTGCAATTGGAGAAACTACAACTTCCATAGATGGAAAACTAAGAAATATTACCACCATTCAGGAGCATTCGGCACCCTTACCCTATGACACTAAAAGTAATGGTAACTGGTGGGATACGAATCTATCTTCCACCCCCTGGATTTATGGGGAAGGCACCTGGGACGCGCCATATAGCGCAGGTGTAAACAATGATAAGATCAAATGGAACATTGTAAGAATTTCCACAGATGTCTATACAGAGCAAAATGCAGAAGTGTTGGGATTACTGGTGGCAGATGATGAAACGCTACTTGTTGAAGGTTCTGTTTCTCAAACTTCCGGAAATGCGCTTTCGGTCTCTCATTATTTGGGACTTGATGGTACTATTGATTTAAACGGCGAATCTCAACTTGTACAATTCGAAAAAAGTATTGCTGAAGGAAATGGTCATGTCGAGCGCGACCAGCAGGGAACTGCCAGCAGCTATAACTACAACTATTGGAGTTCTCCTGTAATAAAAGAAGCAGGAAATACAACTTATAGAGTAGCAGATGTTCTTGCTGAAGGAAATAAAAATGGCAAAACTGTACCTGTTAAATTTGGGGATGGTCCGTTTTATGTAGAACACAATTCCGATCCTAATCATATTCTCATTAGCAATTACTGGATCAATGGTTTTTTCCCAGATGACCGTGAGGAAAACGCAAATAAATACAGTGCCTGGAAACAGTTAGGAAGCAATCCCACAGATCCTGCTAAAATGCTGAAATCAGGAGAAGGCTTTACCATGAAAGGATCAATGAACATTGCTGTTGAGGATTCTGAAAGACAGGGAATCTTCCAGAATTATACATTTAAAGGATTCCCTAATAATGGAGATGTATATTTAAGAACTTCCTATCCAAATCAAAATTACCTAACGGGAAACCCTTATCCTTCTGCCATTGATTCTCACCTTTTTATAGACGAGAATGAGCCGTATATAAACGGTGCTATTTATTACTGGCATCATTTCGCAGGAAAATCTCATTACCTTGAACAGTATGTAGGCGGTTACGCAGTTTACAACAAAGCCCTCAGCCTTCCGGCAAAATCTGTAGATTCAAGAATAGACAATTCAGATCCTAACAGAAGCGGCCAAAAGGTGCCGGGAAGATATGTACCCGTCGCCCAGGGATTTTTTGTAAACACTTCAAAAAGTGGAGATGTTGCCACCAATCCAAACCCTCAAAGCGGCCAGATTAAATTTACGAATGAAATGCGCCTTTTTGTTTCAGAAGAAAATAAAAGAGATTCTCAATTTTTGAAGCCTGAGTCCAAACCGGAAAAACAGGCATCTTATACTGAAGATAACCGATACAAAATTCTGCTCAACCTCAACTCTCCTCAAGGTTACTGGAGACAGATTGGTGTCACTGCAGATGTTTCTACTTCCGCCGGGTTTGATTACGGCTATGACGCACCAATTCTGGACAAAGACAAAGAAGATATGTTCTGGATAATTGATGGGGAGGAATATGTAATACAGGCCGTACCCGATTTCAATGTAGAACGAGTTCTTCCAATTGGGCTTGTAATTGCTGAAGAAAAAGAATTCAGCATAGAAATTGACCGACTGGAAAACATGCCTGATGACGTGCAAATATTCATTCGTAATAATTCTGACAGCACTTACCATGATCTTAGAAAAGGACGTTTTAGAGATACCATAGCTCCGGGATACTATGGAGACAGGTATGATCTCGTTTTCCAGGAACCGGTGGCCGATGTGGATGAAGGAGAAGACGAAAATGATGAAAGTGACGACGATGAAAATGATGATGACACCGGTGATAAGGAAAATGGAGAAGATGACGAAAATAATACTCCTAAAGGAGATTATCTTGAATTGTTCTTCTCCGGTGAAGACAACGAAATCACCATTCTTAATCCATACCTGATTCCTATCTATTCAGGAACCTTATATACCGTTTCAGGACAGAAAGTTCAGGATTTTCATCAAATTCCGTCTAAAGAAGTTGCAAAACTAAAGGTACAACAAAATCCGAGAGGCGTTTATATTATAAGCCTGCAACTGGAACAGGGAACCAAATCCATAAAACTAATTAAAGAATGATCTAAAAATGTGCTTTTGGAAGCACTTCCTAGCCTTTATATTTTAGCGGTAGATGCACAACTTTTTTTGTTTCAAAAAAATCCTCTTTAAAGTAATCCTGAAGATCATAAACGCTTGCTTTCGGATAATTTTCCAGCTCTTCAGTGAGATCGCCGCCTTTAAGATATAAAATGCCGTTTTTTAGCTCATGTTTACTTTCTTTGGCAATTTTCCCTTTCACCCAGTGCACAAAAGTAGGCATAACGGCCACTGCCCTGCTTACAATAAAATCAAAGTGCCCAGGAATTTCTTCCACACGTGCATTTGTAGTATGAACATTTTTCAGTTTAAGTCCTTCGGAAACTTCGTTCACCACTTTTATTTTTTTGCCGATGCTATCCACCAGATGGAAATTAGTTTCAGGAAAAAGAATGGCTAAAGGAATTCCCGGAAAGCCACCGCCCGTTCCCACGTCCAGAATCGAAGCCCCCGGCCGGAATTTTTGAACCTTTGCAATTCCCAAAGAATGCAATACATGACGAAGGTACAATTCATCAATATCCTTTCTGGACACTACATTTATTTTAAGATTCCAGTCCTGGTACAGATCTTGTAACGCTTCAAATTTTAATCTTTGGTCTTCAGAAATTTCAGGAAAATACGCTCGAATTAACTCCAATGTTTTTATTTTTATAGCAAAAGTAAAGAAAATCAGCGAAGTTAATTTCAGGCTTTCCTTCCACGAAAGGAATTTTATGTTTTACCTTTGTCTTTTAACTACATACTTATAAATGAATCAAACAAGCATACGTTTTTCCCGAACAGATTCGGCTAAATTCTTTAAAACTTTGAATAAGAGGGTAAACTCCTATTTTAAAGAAAACAATATTTCAAAAACCGGAAACTGGAAACTACACCTTAAAGCGGTGGTTATGTTTTCACTTTTTCTCACTCCATACTTCCTTATTCTAACTCTGGATATTTCCCAGTGGTGGATGCTTTTACTAACCATTGTCATGGGTGTAGGAATGGCTGGCGTAGGCATGAACATCATGCATGACGGCAACCATGGCTCCTACTCTTCCAAAAAATGGGTGAATAAATTTATGGGCGGCACCATCTATGTCCTTGCAGGAAATGTTTACAACTGGCAGGTACAACACAACGTTCTTCACCATACGTACACCAACATTCACGGGCATGATGAAGACCTCGATGCCGGTAGGATCATCAGGTTTTCTAAGCATGCAAAATGGCATAAATTCCATAGGTTTCAGCAGTATTATTCTGTTTTCCTTTATGGATTGTTAACCTTTAACTGGGCCATTACCACTGATTTTAAACAGACAAAAAGATATTTAGCCAAAAAACTTTCCTACGGAAAAATGCCAAATCCTGTGGCACAATGGAGCATAGTAGCTATTACCAAATTGCTTTATATAAGTATCTGGATTGTTATCCCAATGCTTATTCTTTCCATTGCCTGGTGGAAAATCCTGATTGGATTTTTTATTATGCACTATACTGCCGGACTCATCTTAAGCATTGTTTTCCAGTTGGCACACGTAGTAAAGCAAACTGATATGCCTTTACCAGACGATACCGGTTCCATGAAAAATACCTGGGCCATTCACCAGCTATTCACCACTGTGAATTTTTCTACCAATAACCGAATTGTAAACTGGTTTACCGGCGGATTAAACCATCAGGTAGAACATCATATTTTCCCGAACATTAGTCACATTCACTACAATAAAATCTCTGAAATTGTGAAGGAAACAGCAAAAGAATGCCAGTTGCCTTACAACGAATATAAAACTACCCGCGCAGCAATTATAGCTCATTTTAAACATTTGAAAGAAATGGGAGCCAAACCTGCAATTTCAGCTTAACAGAAAAAAACCAACCAACAAATGCATTTATCTGACAGAATTAACAACATGTCCACGTCCCAAACTTTGGCGATGGCAGCAAAGTCTCGCGAGTTACGTGCAGAAGGAAAAGACATCATCGGCCTTAGTTTAGGAGAACCCGACTTTAACACACCCGATTTTATTAAAGAAGCAGCCGTTAAAGCAATTAATGAAAATTATAATTCCTACACTCCTGTAGATGGTTATGTAGAGCTTAAAGACGCGATCATCACCAAATTCAAACGGGATAATAACCTTACGTATGATCGTTCCCAGATCGTAGTTTCAACCGGCGCTAAACAATCTTTAGCCAATATCGCCATGGTGATGCTTAATCCCGGAGACGAGGTGATTCTGCCCTGCCCTTATTGGGTGAGTTATGCCGAAATAGTGAAATTAGCCGAAGGTGTCCCGGTAGAAGTCAGGACCGGGGTTGAAAGTAATTTCAAGATGACACCGCAGCAACTGGAAGAAGCGATCACACCAAAGACAAAAATGTTGTGGTACAGTTCTCCTTCCAATCCCAGCGGGATGGTTTACAGCAAAGAAGAATTGCGAGGCCTGGCAGATGTTTTAGCGAAACATCCTGATATTGTGGTGGTAAGCGATGAGATCTACGAACATATTAACTTCGTGGGAAAACATGCTTCTATGGCACAGTTTGAAGACATGTATGATCGCGTGGTAACAGTCAACGGAGTTTCAAAAGCCTTCGCCATGACCGGCTGGAGGATTGGATACATTGGTGCGCCTGCCGAAATTGCCCGTGCCTGTAATAAAATGCAGGGCCAAATTACCAGCGGCGCCAACTGTATCGCTCAAAGAGCCGTTATAACCGCATTGGAAGCACCAGTATCCAACATTCAATTTATGATCGATAAGTTCAAAGAACGAAGAAAGCTTATCATTGATCTCATGACAGAGATTGAGGGATTTGTAATTACAGAACCCGAAGGTGCTTTTTACGTGTTCCCAGATATCTCTCATTTCTTCGGAAAAACGATCAAAGGGCACAAAATAAACGACGCTACAGATTTTTCCATGTTCCTTTTGGAAGAAGCTTTAGTTGCGACCGTAACAGGAGATGCCTTTGGAAGTCCGAATTGTATTCGGTTTTCTTATGCAGCCAGCGAAGCTCAAATAAAAGAAGCTATGCAGCGCATCAAAAATGCCCTTTCTTAAGCAAATTAATTTTGTCGAATATTAGGATTCAAAAAATCCCCTTTCCTGAAAGTGAGGGGATTTTTTTTGCATCAAAAAGCCGATTCTTCAGAAGAAAAAGTGCCAAAAATTACACTTCAGAAGTTACAATATCTTCAGAAAATATTCTGAATAGAAAAAAGATATAAAAAGCACCTTTCCGAAGCTGTTTATCTACATAATCTTGTATAAAAACACCATTTTTGAATGGGCAGGAACAAGTATTCTTAAAAAAGTGCTATTCATTAAAGATAACTGGCAGTCAATTAGCTTTAGAAGAAGAATTTGCAGAAAGTCCGCTTAAAATACCATTTTTGAATATGTTTTTTATCATTATCTGTTTCTCCAGAAGAATGGGGTAAGCAGGATAAGCACAGTAAATAATTCAAGCCTCCCGATAAGCATTAGAAAAGCACACCACCATTTTCCCGCGGCGGGAAGTACATCAAAGTTATTTACAGGACCCAGGCTTCCAAAGGCTGGACCAATATTTCCCAGGGAAGAAGCTGCGCCGCCTATGGCAGTTTCCAGGTCTAGCCCTAGAGCAGCCAGCACGACAGCTCCAATAATAAAGGAAAGCATATATAGGATGAAAAACCCAAGGACATTAAAAACAATTTCATTCCCGATGGCTTTTCCATTGAATCTTACCGGTAAAATAGCGCTGGGATGAAGGGTTCTTTTAAATTCTGCGAGTCCGTTTTTGATCATGATCACGTGCCGCATCACCTTTACACCACCCGCAGTGGAACCGGCGGAACCTCCTAGAAAAAATAATCCGAAGAAAAGAACGGTCAAAAATGTGGTCCACAAGGTATAATCTGCAGTAACAAATCCTGTAGTGGTAACGATTGCCAGCACCTGGAACAGGGAGTGACGAAAGCCACTTTCTGCCCTACCAAGCACCATAGGATGATCAATGGAAGATAATCCCAAATCTGCACTAAAATAGATTACCACAGAGGAAATAATAGTGAATGTAGCAATAAAAATACCGTACCACTTAAATTCTTCATCATGCAAAACTCGCTGCACTTTTCCCTTGAAGGCGAAATAGTTGATCACGAAATTTGTTCCGGCTATGAACATAAAAAAAATGATGATGTACTGTATCATCGGGTTATCATTCCAATAAGCAACGCTTGCATTTTTGGTTGAAAATCCGCCGGTAGATAAGGTACTCAGCGCATGATTTACGGCATCAAACATGTTCATTCCTGCTACCTTAAGCAAAATAGCTTCGGCCACCGTGAGTCCCACGTAAATGAACCACAATCTTTTTGCGGTATCAGTAATCCTGGGCTTTAATTTATCTGCACTGGGGCCGGGAGCTTCAGCACTAAAAAGCTGCATTCCACCTATTCCCAGCAATGGCAAAATAGCAATGGCCAGTACGATGATTCCCATACCGCCTATCCAGTGGGTTAAACTCCTCCAGAACAAAACGCCTTCAGGAATTGATTCAATATCATTTAAAATTGAAGCACCTGTGGTCGTATAACCACTCATGGTCTCAAAAAAGGCATTTGTGAAGGAAGGAATACTTTCAGAAATAACATAAGGAAGTGTTCCGCTTAAGGCCATAAAGATCCATCCGAAGGAAACTACAATGTAACCTTCGCGCTTCTTAATTTCCTTACGGTGCCCGCGAGTATTGTACATCAAGAACATGCCGGAAAGCAGTGTGATCAAGGATGCTGCAGAAATTTGCATGGTAACCCCGTCTTCATAATACCAGCTTACAAGTGCGGCTGTTAACATGAATCCGCCGTTGCACAGCAACAGCAGCCCCATGATATGAAAAATTATCTGGTAGTTAAGACGTGGCATTAAAGAAACATTTTTTCCACTTTACTAATAGAGCGTGGTAATGAACAAACAACCACCCGATCCCCGGGCTGAATACGAAAATCTCCCAGAGCAATTTGCCCTTCTCCTTCTCTTATCACGCCTCCAATAATTGCAGAGCGCGGAAAGTCAAGATCCTTAATCTTTTTGTCGCTGGCTTTGGAAGTAGGTTTAACAATGAATTCGAGTAGTTCTGCATTCATGTTGTTCAGCTTTGTCATCGCCACAACCTCTCCCTTTCTTATATATCTAAAAATATTATTTGCCGCCAGTAATTTTTTATTAATAAGAGTATCGATCCCTATAGAATGGCTTAACTGAAAGTAATCCATATTCTCTACCAACGCGATCGTTCTTTTAACGCTTTTGGATTTTGCGACAAGGCAGGTCATAATGTTTGTTTCAGAATTTCCTGTTACCGCGATAAAGGCATCCATATCCTGAATATTCTCTTCATCTAAAAGCTCCACATTCCTTCCGTCACCATGAATTACAAGTGCCTTCGGAAGTTCATCTGCCAGGTCAAAGGCTTTATTTTTATTATTTTCAATAAGTTTCACCCTGAAATTGTTCTGGCAAAGATCTCTAGTCGTTTTCTTCCCGATTTTACTACCTCCCAGGATCATAACATTTTTGATATCCTGTTTTACTTTTCCCGTAAGCTTGTATAGCTCATCCACACCACCTCTGGTGGTCACAAAATAAACCTGGTCTCCTTCCTTAAATTGTGTATCTCCTCTAGGGATCAATGTGTACTGCGTTCCAAAACGCTGGATCGCGATAGGCATGAAATGCAGTCCCGGAAAGATTTTCGCTGCTTCCTTCACTGTTTTTCCAACAAAAGCTGCAGTCCTGGATAAATTCAATCCCACCATGGTAAGGGCGCCATCTTCAAACTCATAGCTATCATTAAAGGCAGACTGGTTAAGCAAAAGTTCGATCTCCCGAGCGGCAAGCGCTTCAGGGGAAATTAGCTCATCAATTCCGAACCTTACGAAACCTATTTCCTCTTTATTTTCAAGAAATTCGGTATTAGCAATCCTTGCAATAGTACGTTTGGCTCCAAGTTGTTTCGCCAGGACACAGGTGGTAATATTAGTTGTTTCGCTAGAAGTAACTGCTATCAAAAGATCTACGTTCTTTACGTGTGCATCTTTCAATACATTAATTGACGTTGCATCTCCCTTTATTGTCCTAATATCCAAATGGGTATCAGCATACATCAGGTGATCTTTACTGTTGTCGATCAAGGTTATATCCTGGGATTCATAAGAGAGCAATTTTGCTAAATGAAACCCAACCTCACCGGCACCGGCAATTATTATCTTCATAGGAATTATAAATCAAGAATAACAAAGGTATGATATTTCATTGAACCAAAACAAACTACCATTTTATAAAAAGGAATTCAAAAGAAGGCTATTAGATGATAACTTGTATCTTTGGGCAAAAATTTGCAAATGAGCAAAAAGATAAAGCCTTATAAAGAATCTCATCTTAACAAGAAGCAGCAGGTAGAGAAAATGTTTGACACCATTTCTACCAATTATGATGGTTTAAACCGCGTAATCTCTTTTGGAATTGATGTGAAATGGAGAAAGAAAGTAGTTGCCATTGTAAAAGCTTCTAATCCCCGACAAGTGCTGGACATTGCGACAGGTACAGGAGACCTTGCAATAAATCTGGTGAAAACCGGAGCTTCAGAAGTTGTAGGATTAGATCTTTCTGAAGGCATGCTTGCTGTTGGAAGAAAGAAAATTGCCGAAAAGAACTTATCGGCAAAAATTCAAATGGTTCAGGGGGATTCTGAGGACTTACCTTTTGAAGATAATTCCTTTGACGCAATTACTGTTGCCTTTGGCGTTCGGAATTTTGAAGATTTAGAAAAAGGGCTGCAAGAAATCCTCAGAGTCTTGAAACCTGGCGGTGTTTTTGTCATTTTAGAGACATCTGTCCCCACAAAATTTCCTTACAAACAGGGATATAATTTCTACACCAAAAACCTTCTTCCACTTATAGGCAAACTCTTTTCAAAAGACAAGGATGCTTATTCATACCTTAGTGAAAGTGCAGCCGCATTTCCACACGGAGAAAAACTGAACAATATTTTGCGCAAAATTGGGTTTACTAATGTAGAAAACAAACCCCAGACAATGGGAGTTGCTACAATCTATACGGCTTCAAAATAGAATTATGAAGAAATTTTTTTTGATTGCACTGCTTTTAGTCTGCGTGCAACCTTTAAGAGCGCAAT
This sequence comes from Salinimicrobium maris, assembly GCF_049680855.1. Classification (NCBI taxonomy): domain Bacteria; kingdom Pseudomonadati; phylum Bacteroidota; class Flavobacteriia; order Flavobacteriales; family Flavobacteriaceae; genus Salinimicrobium; species Salinimicrobium maris. The sequence goes on from NZ_JBMPGS010000004.1 coordinate 270,555, forward strand.
TATTTACCGGTGAGAATGTTCTAAATAATGAGAATATTGACCTGCAGCGCTGGTCCTGGGGATATTTCTTGGGGTTTAACACCTATGATTTGAACTTTGATTATAAAGAAATTCCTGGCAACAAGTTTCTTCGGAAGGATTTTGTGGTTGATCGAACAATAGGCTTTAATGTTGGCCTGGTAGGTAACCTGAGACTTACAAATCATTTAGACTTGCGGCTGGAACCTGGAGTTGCTTTTAACCGCATAAATTTCCAGGTGACCAAAGCAGATCCCGATACCTTTCGGGAAATCAATTCCACCTATGTGCATATTCCTCTTTTACTGAAGTTTTCTGCACAGCGTCTCAACAATTTCAAGCCCTTTGTGGTTGGCGGGCTATCTACTTCCCTAAATCTCTCCAGTAACGAAAATAACCCGGAAGACAACAGGGACGGACAGTTCCGAATGACTACAAATTCCTATTACTATGAACTTGGTTTTGGGATAGACTTTTATCTCTACTATTTCAAATTCACCCCGTCCATAAGAGGCGTTTTTGCCATTAATGATGAATTGATTAGAGATGAAAACCCAAACAGTATCTACACTGGTAATGTGGCAAAAATGTCATCTCGGGCTGTATTTATAAACTTTACCTTTCAGTAAAAACACTTCTTCGGAATTCACTTAACAACACAGCTGTTGCAGTGGCTACATTAAGGCTTTCAGTCTCTTTTGAATTACCAAACTGCGGGATACTTAATTTTCTCTTTATGTGTGCTTCAGTTTGAGGTCGAATGCCGTTTGCCTCATTTCCCAGAACCAGAATCCCTTCCGAAGGAATTTTTTGCTCATAAACATTAGCTCCTTCCATAGAAGCACCATAAATTGGGAAATTTAATGCATTTCCCGCTTCCAGGAATTCATTTATATCTATATAAATAACATTTACTCTTGCGATAGAACCCATGGTAGCCTGTACAACCTTGGGATTATAGCAATCTACCGTATCATTTGAACAGATCAATTGCTCGATCCCAAACCAATCACATAACCTGATAATTGTTCCCAAATTACCGGGATCACGAATACCGTCAAGTGCCAAAATCAATCCCGAATATGCCATTTTTGAAACCTCTGGATATCGAAAAACTGCCAAAGCTGTTTGTGCAGTAGAAAGCTGGCTGATTTTTTTTAATTCCGCGTGATTTATAAGAAATGTTTTCTCATTGTCTGCCTCAAAAATGTTTTCGGTTGTATAAAGAGAATGCAAAGAAAGCGAGGAATTTAGCAACTCCTGAATGGTCTTTTTTCCTTCGGCTAAAAACAGCCCGTGTTTCTCTCGATACTTTTTTTGAACTAGACTATTTATAAATTTAATTTGGCTTTTACTAAACATTCCAAAATCGTATTTTTGAACACTTTAAATCACTTATTTGAAAAGCATTTCGGCAAAAATATCATTAATTCTTTTAATCCTTATTCTATTTTCCTCCTGTAATGCAGTTAAAAGAGTTGGCAGTGATGAATATTTACTTACTGATAACACTATTTTTGTAGATGGCGAAAAGACTTCAGAAGCAAGATTATACAATCAATTATATCAGGCTCCCAATCAATCTTTTTTAGGTATCCCACTGCAGCTCTACACCTATAACCTGGCAGATCTAAATCCCGATTCCACTTTCCAGAACTGGCTTCAAAAGAAACCAGGACGTGAAGAACGGCTTTCGCGCCTTCTGTCTGAAAAACAGGTAAAACGCCTTGGCATTTCCTATGTCAACTTCAATCAATGGCTTCAGGAAGTGGGGGAAGCACCTGCACTTGTAAAGGAGAGCAGAACTGAAAGGTCTGCTGAAAGACTCAGGACCTGGTATTGGAATCAAGGCTGGTTTGATGCCGAAACCTCCTATGAAATTATTCCGGGGAAGAAAAAGAAAGCCGAAGTAGCATATTATGTAAATCCAAAACAACCGTATTTTATAGATTCTGTCACTACAAGAATACTATCTCCAGTTGCAGATTCTATTTACAGCGTTTATAAGGAAAATTCTCTGATTATTCCCGGGACGCGCTACAAAACATCAGACTTTAGTGCGGAGAGAGATCGGCTCACCACACTTTTTAGGAACAATGGCCTTTTTCATTTTGAACAGGAATATATTGCTTTTGAAGCAGATACCATCAATACACAGAAAAAGGTAAACTCCAGTGTTCTCATTCAGAATCGCGAAACAACTATAGACGGCGCGAGCACACGCATCCCGTTCAAAGTCCATAAAGTTAGTGAAGTCAACGTTTTCCCAGATTATAATTTCGACAAAAGAAATGAACCAGTAACCGACACTGCATCTTATGAAGGTTACCACATTTATAGCTTTGATAAACTGGATTATCGTCCGCAGGCGTTAACCGATGCTATCTTTATAAATCCCGGAAGCACCTATGCCGATAATGACCGCAGCCTAACCTACAACCGTATCAATCAATTGGGTATTTTTAGATATCCAAATATACAATACATGCCCGACCCTGCAGATACTACGGGAACCAACCTTATTGCCAATATTTTTCTCACCCCTCGTGCCAAGTACTCTTTGGGATTTGAATTTGATCTTTCACAAAGCAATATTCAAAAATTCGGGATTGGATTTGGGGGCTCATTGCTGATCCGGAATATCTTTAAACGCGCCGAAATCCTGGAGATTTCAGGACGCGGAAGCATAGGATCTTCTAAAGACATCTCCTCAACAAACGACAGGTTCTTTGACATCACCGAAGTAGGAACGGATATAAAACTTACGCTTCCCCGAATATTTTTCCCGGTGTCTACAGAGAAGTTCATTCCCAAATACATGTACCCTTTTACCTCCTTTAGCCTTGGAGCAAATACGCAACACAATATTGGCCTGGACAAACAAAGTTTAACGGCTATTATGAGCTATCGCTGGTCTCCCTCAGACATTCTCTCCCACCAGTTAGATCTACTTAACATTCAATATGTTCGCAATCTCAATACCGCAAATTACTTCAATATCTATCGCAATTCTTATGAGGAATTAAACAATATAGCGACTGCGGAAAATGTCATTATTTATGACGATTATTTTACAGAATATAATGATCCCGCTAATCGTCGGCTAATTATTCCTGAAGGCGCCAATCAGTTTCTCAATGACACCCGCCAGGGCGGCTTTAATCTCACCAATTTGCAGGAAGAGAACTTAAGCGATCTAAGAGAACGAAAAAATCGTCTTACAGAAGACAATCTTATCTATTCGACCAATTTTTCGTACATCCTGAATAAAAAAGAAGATATATATGACGAAGATTTTTCAAGATTGCGCGTAAAACTGGAAAGTGCAGGAAATTTACTTTCCGGTTTAGCAAAACTCACAAATCTCGAACAGTCGGAAGATGGTCGCTACAGCCTGTTTGGTGTACGATTTTCCCAATACATTAAGACTGAAATTGATTACATCAAGCACTGGGATCTGGGTAGTGAAAATGTCTTTGCTATACGCTCTTTTGGAGGAATCGCAATTCCGTATGGAAATTCTAACAGCATACCTTTTATAAGAAGTTTTTTTGCCGGCGGACCAAACGACAACCGGGCATGGCAGCCTTACGACCTGGGGCCGGGCAGCAGCGGCGGTCGAAACGAATTTAATGAAGCTAATTTCAAATTAGCCTTTAATGCGGAGTATCGCTACCAATTAATAGGAGATTTAAAAAGTGCAGTATTTATTGATGTGGGTAACATTTGGAATGTGCTGGATGTGGTGGAAGAAGAAGCCTCAACGTTTACTTCACTTTCAAATTTAGAGGATATTGCAGTAGGATCGGGTGTTGGTTTGCGATACGATTTTGATTTTTTTGTACTGCGATTTGACGTTGGATTCAAGACGTACAATCCGGCCAGGGAAATGGGAAACCGATGGTTCAAAGACTGGAACCTTTCGAAAGCTGTATTTAATGTAGGAATCAATTATCCTTTTTAAGCCAACTTATTTTCTTATTTTTGTTAATCTAAATCTTAGTTATGACTCACAACATCAAACCCGGTGTAGCCACTGGAAAAGAAGTACAGGAAATTTTCAAATATGCCAAGAGCAAGAACTTCGCTCTTCCGGCGGTAAACGTTATAGGAAGCAGCAGCATTAATGCTGTTCTGGAAACTGCGGCCGAGCTTAATTCTCCTGTTATTATACAATTTTCAAACGGAGGTGCGCATTTTAATGCAGGAAAAGGTCTTTCTAACGAGAACCAAAGAGCTGCTATTGCAGGAGCCGTTGCAGGTGCAAAACATGTTCATGCCTTAGCTGAAGCATATGGAGTAAGTGTGATTTTACATACAGATCATGCCGCTAAAAAATTACTTCCGTGGATAGACGGTATGCTGGATGCCGGTGAAGCGTATTTCAAAGAAACAGGAAAACCTCTTTACAGTTCTCACATGATCGATCTTTCAGAAGAAAGCCTGGAAGAAAATATAGAGATCTGCAAGAAATACCTTGAGCGCATGAGCAAGATGGGGATGACTTTAGAAATTGAACTTGGTGTTACAGGAGGTGAAGAAGATGGCGTAGACAACACAGATATAGATTCTTCAAAATTATATACGCAGCCAGAGGAAGTAGCTTATGCTTATGAGGAGCTAAGCAAAGTAAGCGATCAATTCACCATTGCAGCTGCTTTTGGTAATGTTCACGGGGTATACAAGCCAGGGAATGTGAAATTGACTCCAAAGATCCTTAAAAATTCACAGGATTATGTATCCAAAAAGTATGGTTTGGGAGAGAATTCTATAGATTTCGTTTTCCACGGAGGAAGCGGTTCTACTGTTGAAGAAATTCGTGAAGCTATAGGATATGGAGCTATCAAAATGAATATCGACACAGATCTTCAGTACGCTTACCTTGAAGGAATTCGTGATTATATGGCTGAAAAAACCGATTATCTTGCAGCCCAAATTGGTAATCCTGAAGGAGAAGAAGTTCCTAACAAAAAACATTACGATCCAAGAAAATGGCTTAGAGAAGGGGAACTCACTTTTAAAGCAAGACTTAAAAAGGCTTTTGAAGACCTTAATAACGTAAATACTTTATAATATAAATAGTAAATCAGGCTGAAGCTAAAGCTTTAGTCTGATTTTTTTCAGAAGAAGGTCTGGAAATTTCATTTTAAAATGTCCCGATCTTAAATAGAAAATATTAGAAACATGGCCTGGTTTAGAAGAACACAAAAAGGTATACAAACTGCAACTGAAGACAAAAAAGATGTCCCTAAAGGTTTGTGGTATAAATCTCCTACGGGGAAGATTGTTGATGCAGATCAATTGGAGAAGAATTTTTATGTGAGTCCCGAAGATGGCTACCACGTGAGAATTGGAAGTAATGAGTATTTCAAGATCCTGTTTGACAACAATGAATTTACAGAACTTGACAAAAATCTTACCTCCAAAGATCCTTTGAATTTTGAAGACACGAAAAAATATACCGACCGGCTGGAAGCTGCACAATCTCAAACAGGATTAAAAGATGCAGTTCGCACAGCAGTTGGAAAATCTAAGGGCAGGGAACTTGTGATCGCCTGTATGGACTTTAAATTTATTGGAGGTTCCATGGGATCTGTCGTAGGTGAAAAAATTTCACGCGCGGCAGATTATGCTTTGGAGCACAAACTTCCACTAATGGTTATTTCAAAGTCTGGAGGAGCCAGAATGATGGAAGCAGCATTGTCTTTAATGCAGCTCGCCAAAACATCAGCAAAACTAGCACAACTGGCAGATGCAAAAATTCCTTACATTTCCCTTTGTACAGATCCAACAACCGGTGGAACTACAGCATCTTTCGCGATGCTTGGTGATATTAATATTGCAGAACCCGGTGCACTTATAGGCTTCGCCGGTCCACGAGTAGTTAAAGATACAACCGGAAAAGATCTACCGGAGGATTTCCAAACTTCAGAATTTTTAAAAGAACATGGTTTTCTTGATTTTATCACCAAAAGATCTGAACTAAAAAATAAGGTAAATCTTTACATTGATCTTATTCAAAATCAACCGGTAAGAGCCTAACATATTTTATTCCGGTTTTTAAAATAAAAAACGCTTCAGGAAGAAATATATTCAGGAAAGTATTATATTTGCCGCTTGGCAGAAAAGCTGCCAATACATAAAAATCATTAAAATTAATATTGGAATGTATTTAACTAAAGAAGCAAAAGAAGAACTTTTTGCAAAACACGGTAAAGATAAGAACGATACAGGATCTGCAGAAGGACAAATCGCTTTGTTCACTCACAGGATCGAGCACCTTACACAACACCTTAAGAACAATCGCCAGGATTTCAATACTGAGCGTTCGCTAGTAAAACTAGTAGGTAAAAGAAGAAGCCTTCTTGACTATTTAATGAAGAAAGATATCTTAAGGTATCGTGCCATCGTTAAAGAATTAGGATTAAGAAAATAATATTGAGGGGCTTTGCGCCCCTTTTTTTTTACTCTTTTTTTAGAAAATTCTCTCTTTTGAAAAATTTATTGGTTTTTGCTTTTACCTGAAGAAATCTGTGTAAATTCCTATCCTGTTATTTTTCAAAAGCTTTTAAAAATAAATGTCTCCCCAAAGCCAGTAATTTACGATTAGAGGCTGAAAAAGGCGGNTATTGGTTTTTGCTTTTACCTGAAGAAATCTGTGTAAATTCCTATCCTGTTATTTTTCAAAAGCTTTTAAAAATAAATGTCTCCCCAAAGCCAGTAATTTACGATTAGAGGCTGAAAAAGGCGGTTTTTCATTGGTCTTACAACAACACACAACACAACAACCAGTCCCATCCTGTATGATGGGAGACCATTGTTTAACAAACCTGCCCAGAGCAGGTAAGATTTAAAAATTTATGATTCCAAAAACATTTAAAGAGGTTATCGAGCTAGGAGATGGCAGAACCATTTCCCTTGAAACCGGAAAATTGGCAAAACAGGCACATGGATCTGTAGAGCTAAGAATGGGCGATGCAGTAATGCTTTGTACCGTTGTCTCTTCCCACACACCAACTACAATGGATTTCTTTCCGTTGACCTTGGATTACCGTGAAAAATTTGCGGCTGCAGGTCGTTACCCGGGCGGATTCTTCAAAAGAGAAGCAAGACCAAGTACCGAAGAAATTCTTGTAATGAGATTGGTGGACAGGGTGTTAAGACCTTTATTCCCTTCAGATTACAAATTTGAAACGCAGGTAATGATCCAGTTGATGTCTCATGACGAAGAAGTCATGCCAGATGCATTGGCCGGTCTTGCCGCCTCTGCTGCGATCCAGCTTTCTGACATTCCTTTCGAGACTCCAATTTCTGAAGCGCGTGTCGCTCGTATCAACGGAGAGTTTGTGATCAATCCAAGCCGTTCTCAACTGGCAGAATCTGATATTGATATGATCATTGGTGCTTCTGCCGACTCTGTGATGATGGTAGAAGGTGAAATGATGGAATGCAGCGAAGAAGAAATGGCCGAGGCTATTAAATTCGCTCATGAAGCCATCAAAATTCAAATTGATGCGCAGGTTCGTCTTGCAGAAGCTTTCGGAAAGAAAGAACCTCGTGAGTATGAAACTGCAAAAGATGATGACAGCATCAGGCAAAAAATTCGTGAAGCTGCATATCAAAAAATCTATGATACCGCTAAAGCTGCTAAAGCAAAGCATGATAGAAGCGCAGCTTTTTCTGAAATAAAAGAGGAAGTAAAAAGCCTATTTTCTGAAGAAGAACTGGAAGAGAATGGCGCAATGATCTCTAGGTATTTCAAGGAAACACAAAAAGCAGCAATTAGAGACCTTACCTTAAAAGAAGGTGTACGTCTTGATGGTAGAAAAACGAATGAAATTCGCCCAATTTGGTCCGAAGTAGCTTACTTACCAGCAACGCATGGTTCGGCACTTTTTACAAGAGGTGAAACTCAAGCATTGGCAACCGTGACTTTGGGGACTTCAAGAGAAGCTAACCAGGTAGACCTGCCAACTTACCAGGGAGAAGAAACTTTCTATCTTCATTATAACTTCCCTCCTTTCTCAACCGGAGAAGCTTATCCATTAAGAGGAACTTCAAGACGTGAGATTGGACATGGAAACCTGGCACAACGTGCTTTAAAAAATATGATTCCTGCAGATTGTCCTTATACGGTACGTGTAGTTTCTGAAGTACTTGAATCTAATGGATCTTCCTCTATGGCAACTGTATGTGCGGGTACCATGGCATTAATGGATGCAGGGATTCAATTAAAGAAACCTGTTTCAGGAATCGCAATGGGATTAATTTCTCAAGGTGAAGATTTCGCTGTTCTTTCAGATATCCTGGGAGATGAAGATGCTTTGGGTGATATGGACTTTAAAGTTACCGGAACGGCAGATGGTATAACCGCTTGTCAGATGGACATCAAAGTGAAAGGGCTTTCTTACGAGATCCTCGTAAAGGCATTAAAACAGGCCAGAGAAGGAAGGTTGCATATTCTTGATAAAATTGCAGAAACTATTTCTGAACCTAGTGAAAATGTAAAAGCACACGCTCCAAAGATCATCACCAGAACAATTCCTGGAGAATTCATTGGCGCACTTATTGGCCCTGGTGGAAAAGTAATTCAGGAATTACAGAAAACTACAGGAACCGAAATCGTGATCAATGAGGTTGACGAACAAGGGGTGGTAGAAATCCTTGGTACAAACCAGGAAGGAATTGATAAAGTTCTTGCTAAGATAGATTCTCTCCTTTTCAAACCTGAAAAAGGAAGTGTTTACGAAGTAAAAGTGATCAAGGTTCTTGACTTTGGCGCAGTAGTAGAATACGTTGATGCCCCTGGAAATGAAGTACTACTTCACATTTCTGAACTAGCCTGGGAACGTACAGATAATGTTACCGATGTTGTAAATGTTGGAGATATTATTGACGTGAAATATTTTGGAGTAGATCCAAAAACCAGAAAGGAAAAAGTATCTCGAAAAGCACTTTTAGAAAAACCTGAGGGATACCAGGCAAGGCCACCACGGGATAACAACCGTGATGGTGGAGGTCGTGATAATCGTGGAGGTTCAAGAGACAACCGCAGTCGCGACAATAGAGGTTCCAGAGACAATAGAAAGGATTAATTATCTTCTTTCTTCTTTAATACAAGAGCCCCGATTTATTCGGGGCTTTTTTTTCATAAATTACATATAAATACGTTTCCCTTTGAGGTAAATAGCACTCTTGGCAATTGCCGTTTTTAAAACGGATTTATTTTTCTGTTATTTTTGTAACATTTTTCCGACTCTGCACGTATAACTTATTACAAGAGTCATTCACAATTAAAAATCCAAGGAGACGATAGATGAGACAACTTAAAATTACGAAGCAGGTAACAAATCGTGAAACTGCTTCGCTGGATAAGTATTTGCAAGAAATTGGTAAAGTTGATTTAATTACCGCTGATGAAGAGGTAGAATTAGCACAAAGAATTAAGGCGGGTGATGACCGTGCTTTAGAGAAACTCACTAAAGCAAATTTACGTTTTGTGGTATCTGTAGCGAAACAATATCAAAACCAGGGATTAACTCTTCCCGATCTTATTAACGAAGGAAATTTAGGATTAATTAAAGCTGCGAAGCGTTTTGACGAAACCCGTGGATTTAAATTTATATCTTATGCGGTATGGTGGATTCGCCAGTCAATCCTACAGGCACTGGCAGAACAATCCCGTATTGTACGTTTGCCGTTGAACAAAATTGGTTCTATTAACAAGATCAATAAAACTTTTGCTTTTCTTGAGCAGTCACATGAGCGTCCACCAAGTGCCGAAGAGATCGCAAAAGAATTGGATATGACCATTAACGACGTAAAGGAATCCATGAAGAATTCCGGGCGCCACGTATCTATGGATGCGCCTTTGGTTGAAGGGGAAGATTCCAACCTTTACGATGTTTTGAGGTCTGGAGAATCACCGAACCCAGATAAAGAATTACTTCACGAATCTTTGCGAACAGAAATTGAAAGAGCTTTAGAAACTCTTACGCCACGTGAGGCCGATGTAATTCGTTTATATTTTGGTTTGGGAGATCAACACCCAATGACGTTAGAAGAAATTGGCGAGACTTTTGATCTTACCAGAGAACGCGTACGCCAAATTAAAGAAAAAGCAATTAGAAGATTAAAGCATACCTCCAGAAGTAAGATTCTTAAAACTTACCTGGGATAAAGATGACAACAGTTTTAGCCGCGGAGTGATGACCGGGGTGTACATAACTGTTCGTTTTTTGATTGATGAAAGAACCCCGGAGTGATTCCCGGGGTTTTTTTTCCGAAAATGCCATTTCCTCTACCTTTTTTATCCGAGAGACATTTTTAGATCATAATATTGTGAAACTAGGAAGAACTAACTATATTTCATAAAATTACAATTCCTACTTCATGCGCCACGCGATTTGCTATGTAAGCACAGCAGTACCAGGTTTAGACATAAATCAAATCCAGGAGATCCTGGATGTGAGTGAAAGGAATAATAACCTGAAAAATATTACGGGAATTTTACTCTTTTCAGAAGGGAATTTTTTTCAGGTTTTGGAAGGAGATAAGGAGGTTTTGGATCAGCTTTATGAGGTAATACGCCAGGACAAGCGACATCATTCTCTCCTGAAAATTCTCCAAAAAGAAGTAGAGGAGCCACAATTTGAATCTTACATCTGCAGTTTCTCGGCTGCAAATGCTACCAATAAATCTACAGAAGTGAAATCTTATCTTGCCGAGGTTGATAATTTAAATCCGTCAGTACGTAATTCCGTAAAATACATACTGCAAACATTTATAGGGAAATAATAGTAAAACAGTAAACATTTTGGATATTAAGCTTCTATCTAAAACAAGTTCCCGTTTTCTTAAGTTATATTCGGGAAGTTAATCAAGCCCGTAGCAATTAGTATCACTACAATCACAAAAATAAGGACTGCTATAAAGCAACCTGCCTTACCATAATTTGTTTCTTTTTTAGGTTCTCTTTCTGCCTCCATTTTTTAGATTCTACTGGTTAATTTAGAGTTTTTAATTCTCAATTTTGAATGCATTGCATTAAATATAGCATTTTCAACAAGCTAAATCAACCGGTTTTACACAAACTTATGATTTGAGAATACTTACAAAGTCTGTCTTTCTAAGCATAAGGTTTCCATTAATTCTTGTTATTTTTGGGAAACTTTCACGACACAATTTTTATGACGACTAAACTTATAGCCCCTTCGATACTGGCCGCAGACTTCGGAAATCTTCAACGCGACGTAGAAATGATCAACCACAGTGAAGCCGACTGGTTTCATATTGACATTATGGACGGCGTTTTTGTTCCCAACATTTCCTACGGAATGCCGGTTTTACAAGCCATTTCTAAACACGCTAAGAAAACAATAGATGTTCACTTAATGATCGTGGACCCGGATAGGTATATTAAAGAATTCGCTGCATTGGGCGCAACTAATCTTACCGTTCATTACGAAGCCTGCACACATCTCCACAGGACGCTGCAGGCCATTAAAGCAGCCGGTATGAAATCCGGTGTTGCCTTGAACCCTCACACTTCTGTGAACCTGCTTGAAGATGTAATTGATGACATTGATCTCGTATGTATGATGAGTGTGAACCCTGGCTTTGGCGGTCAAAGTTTCATTCAAAATACTTATAAAAAGGTGAAACAGCTAAAGGAAATGATTGAGAGAAACAATGCTAAAACTTTGATTGAAGTTGATGGCGGTGTGACTTCAGAAAATGCAAAAAAACTTATTGATGCCGGGGCCGACGTGCTGGTCGCAGGAAGTTTTGTCTTTAAAGCTGAAAACCCAACAGAAACCATTAAAAACCTAAGATCCATTGCAAATTCCTAAGACTGAAGAAATATACGATGTTGTAATAATAGGCGGCGGTCCCATTGGCATTGCTTCCGGACTGGAAGCCTCAAAAAAGGGACTTTCTTATGTGATTCTGGAAAAAGGTTGTCTTGTAAATTCCTTGTACAACTATCCGGTGAATATGACCTTTTTTTCTACTTCAGAAAAACTGGAACTGGATAATATTCCCTTCATTAGCAATAATCCGAAGCCGCGAAAAGCAGAAGCATTGGAGTATTATCGCAGGATTACGACCTCAAACCATCTTAATATCAGGTTATTTGAAAAAGTCGAAAAAGTTAGTCCTTCCAAAGAAGATCTTCACGAGGTTAAGACGACCAAGGGCCGCTACACCTCCAATAATGTGGTTATAGCCACTGGTTTTTACGATATTCCGAATTATTTGAATATTCCAGGGGAAAATCTTCCTAAGGTTTCTCATTATTATGGAGATCCTCATTTTTATGCCACACAAAAGACGGTTGTGGTAGGCGCAAGTAATTCCGCGGTAGATGCAGCGCTTGAGATTTACCGTAAAGGGGGGGACGTGACAATGATCGTTCGGAAACCTGCAATTGGGGAAAGAGTAAAATATTGGGTAAAACCAGATATTGATAACCGTATTGACGAAGGCAGCATAAAGGCGGTTTTTAATGCTCGTCTTAAGGAAATAAGGGAAGATGAAATTATTATTACTTCCGAAGAAGGAGAACAGGTTTTAGAAAATGATTTTGTATTACTTCTAACAGGCTACCGTCCTAATTTTGAATTCCTTAAAAATATAGGCATCAAATTATCTGAAGACGGCAGAAAAATTCCAGAGTACGATCCTGAAACTATGGAGACCAATGTGAAGGGAATATATCTTGCCGGGGTAATTTGCGGCGGCACAGAAACACATAAATGGTTCATCGAGAATTCCCGTGTGCACGCTGGTATGATCATGAAAGATATTACATCATAAAAAATCAGAAGCACGAAGTAAAAAGTGCTTCTGGTTTATGTCTTTTTCCTGTTTCTTATTCAGGTTTTGAAATTCGCCCTGGAATTACCCTTAAAGCAAAATTCTCTTCTTTTTTAATCTATCATAGAAAGCTGGATCCTTTTCCTTTCTTCATCTATCTCCAAGACCTTGACCTGTACATGTTGATGCAGTTTTACAACGCTGTTCACATCACTCACAAATTCGCTTGCCAGCTTAGATATATGAACTAGTCCGCTTTCTTTGATTCCAACATCTACAAAACACCCAAAGTTCGTAATATTGTTAACAATTCCCGGAAGGTTCATTCCGGTTTTAAGGTCTTTAATGCTACGCACATTTGGATCAAATTCAAAAACTTTAGCAGCCTTACGAGGATCAACACCTGGCTTTTCAAGTTCAGATAAAATATCTTCAATGGTAGACAAACCTGCTTTCTCATTGACATAATCCTGAGGTTTTATTCTTTGAAGTAATTCTTTATTTCCGATTAACTGCTTCAAACTCACATTGAGATCTGAAGCCATTTTTTCTACGATCTTATAACTTTCAGGATGGACAGAGGAGTTATCTAAAGGATGCTCAGGATCGCTTATTCTAAGAAAAGCAGCAGCTTGTTCAAAAGCTTTTTCACCCAGTCTTGGAACTTTCAATAACTCCTTTCTGGAATGAAGCTTTCCGGTCTTGCTTCTATAGGTAACAATATTGTCTGCCAGGGAAGGTCCAATCCCTGAAACATAGGACAAAAGTGGCGCGCTGGCGGTATTTACATTGACGCCAATGCCATTTACACAACTCTCCACTACCCTATCGAGTTCATTTTTAAGTTTCGTTTCATCAACGTCGTGTTGGTATTGTCCCACTCCAATCGCCTTAGGATCAATTTTCACCAGTTCTGCCAGGGGATCTGCAAGGCGACGACCTATGGAAACAGCACCACGCACCGTCACATCATACTCAGGAAACTCACTACGCGCAATCTTTGATGCCGAGTAAACGGAAGCGCCTGCTTCATTTACCACAAAGACCTGCACATTACGATCAAACTGTATCTTTTTGACAAAGAATTCTGTTTCACGCGAAGCTGTTCCGTTACCTATTGAAATTGCTTCAATCTGGTAGGCATTAACCAGGGATTTCACCTTTTTCATCGCCATGGTCGTCTCCTTCTGTGGTGCATGCGGATAAATGTTCTCATTGTGCAGCAAATCACCTTTTTCGTCCAGGCATACTAATTTGCAGCCCGACCTGAAACCAGGATCAATCGCCAGGATTCGCTTTCCACCCAACGGCGGCGCCAGCAAAAGCTGCTTTAAATTATCTGCAAAAACATTGATCGCGGCGTCATCTGCTCTTTCTTTGGCCAGGGAAAGCGCTTCATTTGAGAGTGCCGGTTCAAGCAGGCGCTTGTAAGAATCTTGTAAAGCAGCATCGATATATGGTGTACAGGAATTTTCAGCCTTTTTGAGTACCACATCTCTTACAGCCTCTAGCGCCTCCTCCTCGTCTACTCCTACTTTTACTCTAATAAATTTTTCATTTTCTGCCCTTAAGATGGCCAACAGCCGGTGAGAAGGAATACTCTTTAGAGGTTCTGACCATTCAAAATATTGTTTAAACTTCTGAGCAGCCTGTTCCTCTTCGGGCTTCTTCTTCCGGATTTTCTTTGTGAAAATTTCTGCGGAATGCCGAAATATATTCCGAAGTTTTTTTCTTATAAATTCATTTTCATTGATCCATTCGGCCACGATATCTTTTGCTCCTGCCAGCGCTTCAGAAACAGAAGGCACCTCTTTTCCTTTGAAACGCACTGCCGCAGCTTCTATATTATTCGAATTTTGTGCCATAAGCATCTTTGCAAGTGGCTCCAAACCTAATTCCCGCGCAACATCTGCCTTCGTTTTTCGCTTTTTCTTAAACGGAAGGTAAAGATCTTCAAGCCGGGCCATTTCATAAGTGGATTTTATTTTCTGCTCAAGTTCAGGGTTTAACTGTTCCTGGGCCGAAATGGCTTTGAGAATTGCCTCTTTTCGCTTTTCAAGTTCTTCAAAAGCTGTTTTAAACTTCAAAATATTAGCGATTTCCACCTCATCCAGATTACCCGTAACTTCTTTACGATATCTCGAAATAAAGGGAATGGTCGCATCTTCTTCCAAGAGTGTCAACGTACTGGCAATATTCTTTTTACTTAAGCCTGTTTCCCTTACTATATATTCAACTTTATCCAATTTAGCTAAGTTTTCTATTTTAAAACCCAAAGATAAAACTTCTGGTACGCTGTATCCTTTCTCCTTTAGGTTATAAAAGAAAAACCTTCTGAAAATGACATTTTCAGAAGGTTTTTTTATAAAAAGCCTGAAGTTTATAAGTCTTACACCAGCACTACCTCATCTACGTGATTTACGTGACCATGGGCAGCAATCATTCTTCCATAAAATTTTAGATCCTGCTCGTCAGATTTAAAGGTTTTAGTGATCCAGGAAACCGTTTCCTCTAATGGAAAAGTACGGGTTTTAATTCTCGGATAGCTTGTAGGCGATTCGTTTTCTTCTATTCCTACCTCAACGGCATTCTTTTCTTTATTGTAGCAAACGAATTTTGCCTGAAAATTGTGAAGAATTAATTCTTCGAGTTGCGGGGGCAGTTCATCGCATTGCTTACATTCCGCCACCTGGTCTGGCACCATTTCCGCTAGTTTTGTCTGGATTTGATTTCGGCTTTGATATGAAGTCATAACAGTTTTGTTTTTTGTTTGGAATAAAATTAGTGTTCTTCTACAAAGGGAGAAACAATTTAATTCAGCTTTAACTATAAAAGTCTCAATCATTTAAACCGAAGTTAAAAAACCTAAAAATTTCCTCTTTTTTAGTTCCTATACCATTCAATCTCTTCCATTTATAGTGTAAAATACTAATTATAAACACCTTAAATTCATTCTTTTTAAAAATGTGCTAAAAGAAATTTGCCAATAAGCACATGCATATGAAAATTGGAATAAAAATTTCTTCCCCAAAAACTAATTGGTATATTATTCTTTAAAATGGAAAAAGATGCAAAACCTGGTTCATAAAGATTTTCGAAATAGCTTTGTCAACAATTTTAAAGGTGATGAAAGCGGTGATCTTTCGCCCAGACAAACTCCCGGCGTTTTATACAGCAAAGCAATTCCCACGCCAGTCAAGCAGCCAAAACTGCTGGCCTGGTCACAGGATCTTGCAGCCCAATTAAAAATAGCTATGCCTACAAAAGAAGACATTGAAGTACTCTCGGGAAACAAGATCACCGCATCAATGTATCCCTATGCAGCACGTTATGCCGGACATCAATTTGGAAACTGGGCAGGACAACTTGGTGACGGCCGTGCAATTACTTTAGGAGAATGGGAAAGTGAAAAGCAGAAATGGGAATTACAATTAAAGGGAGCAGGTCCTACAGCCTATTCCCGTCGTGCCGATGGGCGTGCGGTTTTACGATCTTCAGTGCGGGAATATCTTATGAGCGAAGCAATGCATCACCTGGGAATTCCTACAACACGTGCACTAAGTCTTGTTTCAACCGGAGAGGATATTTTGCGTGACATGTTCTATGATGGAAATGCAGCTTTTGAACCTGGCGCCATCGTTCTAAGGACCGCCCCCAGTTTTTTGAGATTCGGCAGTTTTGAAATTCTTGCTGCAGGTAAAGAAATTGATAATCTGGAGAAACTGGTTCACTGGACTATCGACAACTATTATCCACATATTTCGGGAGAAAATAAAGTTCTGGAGTGGTTTAAGGAAGTGGTGGAAAAAACAGCTTTTCTTATGACCGAATGGCAGCGTGTAGGATTCGTTCACGGAGTAATGAATACCGATAACATGTCTATCCTTGGCCTAACGATTGATTACGGGCCATTTTCTTTCCTGGATGACTACGATCCAAATTTCACTCCAAACACTACAGATCTCCCCGGAAGGCGCTACGCATTTGGTAACCAACCGTCCATAGGTTACTGGAACCTGGGAAGACTCGCCAGTGCACTATTACACTTCTTTGACGAAACAGACGAGTTGGAAGAAGCACTTAGCAGTTATGAAAACATTTTTTGGCAACACTACTATGCAATGATGGGCCGTAAACTTGGGCTGGATAAAGTGACGGAAACCGATAAAAAAATGATTGGTCGCTTTGAAGAAGTGCTGGGTACTGTCAAGCCAGATATGACCATTTTTTATCGCCTACTTATAAAGGTAACTCCGGAAATGCAGAAAGAGGAAATACTGAATCTCTTTGCACCTTCCTTTTATACAAAGCCTGAAGGCAATTCAAAAATGGCATTTTTGGACCTTATTCAGGAATATGCGGAAAGAATAAGGAGCAATCAAATTTCACAAGCTGAAAGAAAGGAATTAATGGAAAAAGCAAACCCAAAGTTCATTATAAGGAATTATATGCTCCACCAGGCCATTGAAGAACTTGAAAAAGGAGATAATCAATTATTCGAAAAGTTGCAGGCAGCAATGAAAAATCCTTATGCAGATGCGCATCAGGAATTCTTCAAAAAGAGGCCAGACTGGGCGACCCAAAAAGCAGGCTGCTCTATGCTATCCTGCAGTTCTTAGAAATGCCATATTCAGTCAATAAAAAAACCGTCCTCCTACTCTTACTACTTTTCACCCCTACAATAAAAAGTAGAATTTTCGGTCGGGACGGTTTAGGAAAATATATATCGGATTTGCCGATCTTTTTAAACAGAAACAACTTTAGGAACTCCTCTTATAAACCCTTAATCTTTCGAAGAATTGATAAAAATCTATTTAAGTAATTTCCTCCTGCATAAGTAGACGAATAATTCAAAATGTTACAGGATTTCGTCTCATTTTTAATTTTTTAATAAAACCCAGAATAAAATCTCTGCTGAAAAGCTCTTTTTCGATCCTGGATTTCTAAAACTTTCATTCCTGCGTAAACCAACCGCTGTACATAATGTAATTGGCTGCAGTCTTTTTAAGGTTTTTAATTTGTTCTTCACTTAACTTTTTCACTTTCCTGGCAGGTACGCCTGCATAAATACAACCCGCTTCACAAACTGTATTTTCAAGCACCACCGCTCCTGCAGCTATAATACAATTTTCTTCAACTACGGCATGGTCCATAATAATTGCACCCATTCCAATAAGAGCATTATTCTTCACTGTACATCCGTGAACAATGGCTCGATGCCCTATAGAAACTTCATCACCCAGGGTTGTTGCCGCTTTTTCGTAAGTACAATGAATAACTGCACCATCCTGGATATTCGTTTGGTTTCCAATTTTGATGGAATTCACATCCCCCCGAATAACAGCAGTAAACCACACAGAGCATTCTCTTCCAATTTTTACATCGCCAACAATAGTAGCATTTTCGGCAATAAAAGCACTTGAATGAATTTCCGGAAATTTATCTTCTACAGGTAAAATAAGAGGCATAAGATTAAAGTTTTTGAAGAACCATAAAGGTACATTTTTCGGCTTTAAGAAAGTCAACGCTTCGAAAGTTCAAACTTCTTCTTAATAAGACTATCCCTTAATATAGCCTGTCAAAGAAGTTCGTTACCTCTTCGTTGAATATTTCTTCCGGAATTCGATGCCCCAGTCCTGGAACCAGGTGAAGATGGAAGTGCGTACCAAGATTAAAACTTCCACCTAAAAATGCCAGAGTATCTGTGGGGTTCACTACCTCATCCTGCTGCCCAATGACAAATTGTTGCATGCTGCTGTTTTGTGTCTTTTCTAAAGGCACAGTTTGCGCAACAGATCTTTTCTTCAAAGCCGGATTGAACAATAATGCCGGGCAGGAAAGTCTGTTTGCAACATAATAGCCGGCAAAACCGCCCATGCTACTGCCAATAACCACATCAATTTCATCTTCTTCATACATCTCCAGGATCGTTTCAATGGCATTTTTGTCCTCGTAATAGTTCAGATCAGGTGCTAAAACAGTTCCAACATTTCCAAGGATGCTCCGCTTTTCGACACTTAATTTACTGTCTAAGCCGTGCAGGTAAAGTATTTTCATAAGTATTATTTTCTAAAAATTAATTCTGAAGCAGTGCGATGATAGCGCTTCCCATCCTTGCGGAAATTCCAAGCATCTGAAACTTCTTTTAAAACCGGCAGGATTTCCGCTTTTTGATGTATTTTTTGCTTCCGAAGCCTTCTTAACTTTCGGTTGGCAGCCTGTTTGCTTTCTTTGTCGGACTTTGCAGTGGTTATACCGGTAATGGGCATTTTTCTTCTTGATCTACTCATCTTTTCCATTTCAGAGATTTTCAAAATAAGCAAAAGATTGCGCCAAAAGGTGTCGCGGGTAAAAGAAATGTTTCAGGATATTCAAAAATGGTATTTCCGAAGAAAAACGAACATTTTACTTTTCCCGCTTCTCCTCTCCTTGCACCAACTCATTTTACTTTCTATCTTCGCAGTTCATCAAAATTTTCGTTATGAGTTTACAGGAAAAAGTAATGACCGAAATGAAGACCGCTATGCGAGCTAAAGATACCAACAAACTTGAAGCCCTGCGTGCGGTTAAAAGTGCAATTCTTCTTGCTAATACCAATGCAGATGGTAAAGACGGAATGAATGAAGATGAAGAGCTGAAACTACTTCAAAAACTGGTAAAACAACGCAAAGAGAGCGCTGCCATTTATAAGGAACAGGGGCGCGATGACCTGGCACAGCCAGAGCTCGACCAGGCGGCGGTTATTGAACAATTCCTGCCAGAGCAAATGAGTGAAGAGGAAATCGAGGCCAAAGTAGATGAGATCATTGAGCGCACCGGGGCATCTGGAATGCAGGATATGGGTAAAGTGATGGGAGCGGCTTCACAGGAACTTGCAGGAAAAGCAGACGGAAAAACCATTTCCAGTATTGTGAAAAAGAAACTGGCCCAATAGCTTATTTTCGGAAAAATAAAACCAAAGTGAATTCCTTTTTTAGGGCAGGAACGAAAGCTTGAGTAGAATAAAGCAAATGTTTATTATTACTGCTTTTTGTTTGGTTTAAAATAAAGTTTTTGTCTAAATTTGCTCCAGAATTTAAGGCTCCGTGGCGCAACTGAATAGCGCATCAGATTTCGGCTCTGAGGGTTGCAGGTTTGAATCCTGCCGGGGTCACTTTTTAAACTTCAAAAGCCCTGTAAATGTAATATTTACAGGGCTTTTCATTTTATGCCAGTACTGGGTGTTGACTAGATTTATCGCAAGACCTCAACAAAGCAATAACAGTAATCAATTAAGAAATAAGAATTCTATTAGTATAACATTTTCTCTTCTGTATAATTTCTACAGTTTCTTTTTTAAGAGCACCCATAAGAAGCCTGCAACTGCAAAAAACAGCAAGGAGATCATTAACTTCACCGGACCCTGATTTTCCCTTAGGGTGTCCTTAGAGCTTAGATAAACTTTATCAGGTTTTGATAAGCCATAAATTGGAATGATCTTCTCAGGTTGGTCTAATCCAGCCATTTCCATATTTGAAATTTTTATTTGCACTTCCTTATTTTGGGGATTATCAACTTCAAACTCATTCATATCAAACAACCATATGTCTTCTGAAGGAACTTTGAACAGGTTGGCATATTGTAAAGCCTTGATGTAATACGTTGGAAGCCTTTCGTCATTTTCATGTACTTCATAGGCGTAGTCTTCAATGATTACATTCAAGGTACTGAGATCTTCCTCCCCGGTTAACTCTGGTGTTGCAAAATGATTGTACAAAAAGTAAAGTCCAATGATAATACAAAGTAGAATTCCTAATTTTCTACTAAGCGCATCTATTTTTAAGAAGGTTTTCTTCATTGTTCTATAGTACTCTGCTACTTTTTACTGCTAGATTTTTTAATTCGTCTTTAAACATTTCAATCTTCTACCAAAAAGCCAGTTGCTGCTTTTTGACTTGAATCGTTATTTTAAATTTAACTTTAGGGTAGTCAAAAAAATGTCATTTTCGGAAGGGTTTCCGCAATTTGTGTTTTTTATTTTCGGCTGTAGGTGATTCTCTTCCACTAATGTTTCCTAGTGTCTCTAAATGCTAGCATTGGTAAAAAAATCATTGAAAACATAAAGACAAAAATAAACCATGAACCTAATCCTTGTGATTTTTTAAAAGCCGTCAATATTACCTGAACGTTAATATAAGAGAAGGACAAAGAGATTAAGAGAAGCAGTATTTTTGATACTTTCTGCGCTACAATAAGATCCTTATTTGTTTTTTTATTGTTGACCAGTTTTAAATATTTACCCAACTGGCAAATCCCATAACAGAGTAAAAATTGAACAAGCGGAATTACCCACAGATTGCTTTTTTGAGCATACTCATCCGCTTGTCCTTCTGCACTAAAATGTACAGGAATTTGGTCAGGCAATTGCGAATAGAAGAGTGCAGATGAAATAATTGAAATTGATAATGCAATGACACTTATATAATTGATTATCCTATATTTCTTCATTTCTAATTTCAATATTTTTCATTTTCCCACTTACTTTCAACGCACCTATGATGGCAAATTGCCTTTTAAGACCCTTGCAATAATTAATTATTTAAACACTGTTCTTGAAAGATAGTGAAAAAGGGCATTTTTGAGCGGTATTATGCAATTCGTGTTTTCAGATTATTGCCAATAGTTTTTTAATATATTTTCCTTACAATTAATCTCAATTCTCCGTTCTCTACTTTCCAATGTTCGTAATATTCCTTGTCCTCTGAATGTTGTCCAATAACAAATCTTTCGGCCAATACTGGATTTCCGTTTTTCAGTTCATAAACATCTCGTCCGTGTAGGCAACAACCATCTCTCCAGCTCGAACTAATTTGCTTTTTCTCGTAATCAAATTCAGGTGAAGTTATTCCTTCGTAATTTTTGCTTTCTTCAAAAAGTTGAGTTTTTGGATTAAAAATCCAAAAAAGAAAAGGAACATTCGGTGCAGCAGGAAGAAATTCCATTAGTCTAAAATCCGTATTTCCGTCAAAATTCATGTCCTCAATTGCAAAAAGTTGATCGTGTGGAAATGTTTTACTAAAATAATTTTTCCCTGGTTTTATAGTCTGCTTTAAGGTTCCATTTTTCAGAACCTCAATTTTAGTTATTTCACAATCGGTTTCATCACATTTTTTCGTCAAATGAAATTCTAATTGCGCATCTGAAAACCTTATTATTTCTTGCGCATAAAGTTCAAATGAAAACAGAGTTATGAATATTAGCAGAGTTTTTCTCATTTTACTGGCAACGTTTTTTAAAAAGTGGGAGTTCACGAGCAGGGAGTTTGGATTTTGAGACGGATGAAGTATAATTTTTATACCGTGTCCTTGTGGTTATTTCCACTGTCTGAATGAATCAATAAATGGTCCTGCATTCTTATCATCTATTCCTATGTAAGTTATAGTATAAACTCTATTGTTAATCCTAAATAATCTACCCATAATAAAACCCTCATGCCCTTTATTTTTAGCGATTTCATTAAGCTCTAATTGAAAAGCTCGTCCATTCAGCCCATGTTGTTCAATTGGCTTTTGATATAGTAGGTTAAATGATTCTGACATTTTATTAGAATAATTTGTAACACCTTGAATATAAAGTTGCTCATCAGACAACGATTTTACCATATGTTCAGGATAATCAATGTATTTTATATTGAAAATCTTCTGTTTTCCTATAGTTGAGCGGTATAAATGAATTTTGAACTTATCAAGTCCAATTTGATTATCAATTGCAGTATGAGTTGGTAGAGTTGGGAAATCGGCAATAAAATTGCCTTTTTTTGAAACGTATTCTCCTCCTTTTGTTTGATAGATATCATGACTATCCTTTTTCCCGCATGAGATAAAAGCAAGGAAAATCAATATCAGCAGTAATTTTTTAGCCATAGATGCTGTTTTTAAATTCCATAACGTCTCGAACAAAACCTGTGTAAGCTGGCGAGGTTCTTTTTCCGCAGGACAATAAAGCGTTGCAAGTGAGCACGAAGTTTGGATTCGCCACTAAGATAGCATTGTTTTTATACCGGGTTGTGAGCAGTTTTTTCAATAATCTTTTGCACTTCCTTTTCATTTGGCAGCCATAACCAAAGGCCGATTATTCCACTAAGTAACATCATTCTAAAATTGTCCTTGTTTTTTTCTAATGTCACAGGCATGTACTTCCGCTCATATAACTTTATTCGGTAAGAGAGAATAATTTGAAAAACACTTAATATTAGTCCGCTAAGAAATAACGCAAGAAACCAAAGGACAATGATTCCACCATCCGTTATTCCGTTCCTAATGATAAAGAAAAATCCTCCGAACAATATGCAAAAAAGCCAAGGTGGAATACAGTCAGAATAATCAATGTAATTCTAAACCTTTTAATATCTGATTTAAACTTTGCTGGATTTATTTGGTAGAACATTTTTGTTTTTTGAATAAGGTTTGCAAACTGTCCACAACGTTTCGATTAAGGCAAGTGGCGTGTTTTGAAAACAGGACCTTCCGGCGGAACGGATTTTTATATTGGAATTAAATGTAATAATTATCTCTCAAAAGGCCATCAAACAAATCTGACCAGAGCATAATTTTGAAATGTAGTTTAATACAATAAAGAATAACAAGAGTTTTGATAAAACTACTATGGGTTTCTTCATAAGAGTTTTATTAAAATGAATCCAATCAGATAAACTATTACAATTAAAGAGAATAGATTTCTACTCCATTTCTCTTTCGTCTGTTCCTTTTGGAGATCAGTTTTACAAAACCTTATTAATAGCCACCAAAGAAAACCACCTAAATCGGTTAAGTACATTAACCGCATAATTTTCTTTCTATGGGATTTTTATTTTTTTTAAATGTGCTACAACAGTCTCAATTATCCCAAGTTAGCGGAGTAGGGACCGCAGCGTTGTCCATTCAGATCTGGTTTGTTCTTTTTCAAAATTACAATTTCTGCGCAAAATTTTGATGAACCGTCATTAGGCAGGCCAATAAGTGCATGCACCTGGCCGCCATCGCTTATAACCTAAAGAAATACCTGAAACATACCGCAAAACAAGTAAAATCCGGGGCAGGACAGCTTGCTTTGCTGCTTTCATCCAAAAACCTGTTATAGGAACCCCTCAATTCAATTTTAAGGAATCTGAATTTTGTTCATAACCAGCCGAATCTATAAAAGAAAACCGCTTAAAGCGGCTTATTTAGATCCGGAATTCAAAAAATTATTGACTTGCGCAACGGTTACTAGTGTTGGCACACGTCTTTTTTAAGCAGCTAAAAAGTTATTCCCACGGAAATCCCATAGCCATCGGCAGGATAATTATAATTAACATCCTGCACTTCACTCGTGTAATAAGTTTTAGACTTTTTAAAAACTTCAATTGTATATTGAAAATTATAATCGCTCTCAAAATTATATCCCAATCCTAATTTGGCAGTCTGACCTGGCAGAAAGCTACCAATTTCCAAATTTTTCCCGGTATTCAATAGCACAAAAGGGCTGTTAAATCCGTAATCATTAAGATTAAATCTTATTTCTAATATAGCTGGGAGTGATTTATATTCTTCATCAATATTAAAATTTACTCCAATTCCTGCAGACAAAACAAATTTTTTCAAAATGAATATCCCGTGAAGAGAATTTAATTCAAAACCCCAACCAGTATTTAGCTGATTTTCGTGATGAATTAAACTTTCCTCCGTGTTTTTATAAATTTCTAAAATATTTGTAGAAGTGTAAATTTTCTTGTGATCCTGAGCTTGCATAAGAAAAGGAAAACAGAAGATTGCAGAAATAAATAGTATTTTGAAATTCAATTTTTGAAGTAATTTCATAAGATTTTTTTGTCTCAGATGTGTGCCAACGCCCCCAATAACACAAGTTGCGGCTTGGTAACTTGAATTTGTCAGTTAAAGACGGCTTTTTAAATGGTAGTCAAAAAGGTCATTTTTGGAAGGTATTCCGCAATTTGTGTTATTCATCTTAAGTTTGATTTCCTAACTTTTAATTACTAATCAGAAAGAACAAAAGAGAGGATTAAGGTTATGTTATTCATGGGAACCTGGAGATTCCGACAACATTGATAATCCCCTCTCTTTTCTACTT
>NZ_JBMPGS010000005.1:0-232822 GCF_049680855.1 Salinimicrobium maris
GCTATAAAGCTGCCCCGTATGAACGCCAGTATTCCCCGGCTGCTTGTAAAAACGTACTCCTGTAATAAACCCATTCTCTGAACTACGGAATTTCATCCCCAATTGTAACGGGGAACCGCTCCACAAAGGTTCAGTGGGTGTCTCACCGGGAGTAAACACCGTACAGGGACATTGGCTGGGGCCCGCTGGTTCGACAGTCACAGTGACTGTATCCTCATAACCTATATTACCTGAATCATCAAAAGACCTTACCCAGACGCTTACTTCACCTTCACTTACAGGTGTCCAGCTATAACTCCATGTATCGGAACCCGATGCCGTTGTCCAGGAAAAACCATTATCCAGGGATAATTCTACACCCGCCACTGTTTGGTCGTCTGTAGCCGTACCACTAATAGTCAAAGCTTTTCCTACAGGAATAGTACTATTCTCTGCAGGCAGCAGAATTGAAGTTAGGGGCGGTGTCTCATCTGTTGACGCTGTAGTTGGTATAAGACCAGAGCGAATGCTTCCCGGCTGCACTCCCATATCTGCCAAAAGATTTAATGTAGCCTGCTGCATGTCAAGATTGCTGGGAGAAACGCTGCGGTCGTGGTTGTTGTCAAGCCCCCAAGACCACTGTACTGTACCCGCTCCAAAAACAAGCGCATTACTGGCATGACGGTACAGGGAAACCTGATGAATCTTGCCTTCTATTTCCGTACGGGAAAGAATGATCCTTCCTTCTGGATAAGATGAACGGAACTCCTCCTGCTCCGGGTTCCACTCAAAACCTATAGTTCCAAAAGGCATGGTTACTTTTTCGCCCTCCTCCAAAGAGGCAATGCTTGTATTTCGCCAAAATCGCAGGTCTTTATAATCTGCCGGTACCTCTATAGACGCTTGTGACCAATCCCAGCTGATCTGCCCTGTTAACTCATTCTCAGGCCGACAGCCATCAAGGAGAATATCACCCGTCATATATTCACAGCCACTGCGCCAAAGTCCAGTCCATTCAGGTGTGGGATCACATTTCCCAGTACAAATGTTTTCTCCTTCTATTCCTTCTTTATAACAAACTAATGTCCGATATGAAGTTTCTGCTCCAGCAATACTTTTTTCCCAGCGGGTTTTCCAATAGACTTCATTTCCACTGAAAAACGCAAGGTGAATCCCCGCATCACGGGCATCAGTTACATTTTTCCTATGATTGGCAGACCAATATTCATCATGTCCAACAGAAAGAAAAACTTTATGATTCTTAATTAAATGACCACGCCTGTCACTATCCACATTAGTAGTATAACTTACGTCATAGCCATTTGCTTCTAGCCATCGAATCATTGGGTACTCCGCGTTGAAAAGCCAGTCTTCAGAAGAGTCACCGCCCCCGCCTCCATCTCTGGTCACAAAAGGCCTGTTATAGCTCACTTTAGATGCTTTACCACCGGCCCCGGTGTATAGGCTTTTTCCATTATTATTATCTCCGTAGACGTTGTACGCCTGCCAGGTCGCATCGGAAGTCTGGAAAAAAAGATCAGCATTACTCGCATCATCCCGCACTATAAAAGTTATATGACTCGCCCCACCATTGTTTTGGCGTGTAAGTTTCGCAATGTAAACTCCCGAGACTGCATTGGCGGGAATTTGCCAACTGCCCGAAACTGCCCAATTTCCGCAATCCAGAAGGCCCGTTTCAGATTCCATTATGCATGGAGGCTGAGCCTGTGGCAAATTTGCTGTAACGGATCCATTCCCTTGGAATCTTGCTCCCAGGCCCTGATAATAACCTAAACGATAGATCCTGATGCTGTAAGCAGCAGCATTAGTCTTAATTTTAAATCTCGCGGTTTCTCCCTTGTTATAGCTTATTTCTGTAGCATAACCTTGAATAGATCTATCTCCTGCTCCGTTGATCTGCCATTCCGAGGCAGGATTTCCAGGTCTGGAATTTTCCAGTACAATTGGGTTTTGCCCTACAGTATTTATGGCGCATAAAAAGCTGAACCAGATAATTCCGGTGCAGGTAATTCTACTAATAATGCCGATTTTTTGTGGCAGCATCATTTTCCTGAAATTAGAAGCAGTCATTTTCATCGAACAGATATATCGAGTGTTCAAAGAATTATATATCCACAGTGACTTCTTTGGCACCTTTTGCTGCCAGGATGTTATCAAAGTAGGTAATGGTTTTTTCCAGTCCATCTTTCCAGTAGACTTCGGGTTGCCAATTATCCAGATTCTGTTTCGCCAGTTCTATATTTGGTCGTCGTTGTTTTGGATCATCCTGAGGTAAAGGCTTGAATATTAGTCTCGATGTAGATCCCGTCAATTCAAGAACAGTTTCTGCAAGTTCAATCATGGTAATCTCTGTTGGATTTCCCAAATTCACCGGTCCTGTAAAGTGAGCAGGACTGCTCATCATCCTCAACATACCCTCCACCAGATCATCCACATATTGAAAAGATCTTGTCTGCATACCGTCTCCATAAATTGTAATCTCTCTTCCTTCTAGAGCTTGCATGATAAAGTTAGATACCACCCTGCCATCATTAGGGTTCATATTTGGCCCATATGTATTGAAGATCCTAACCACCTTAATTTCCACCTGGTTTTGTTTGTAATAGTCGAAGAACAATGTTTCTGCACATCGTTTCCCCTCGTCATAACAAGATCTGGGTCCTATGGGATTTACATGTCCCCAGTAGCCCTCTGGCTGCGGATGAACTTCAGGATCTCCATAGATCTCACTTGTACTGGCCTGAAGGATTTTGGCTTTAACTCTTTTGGCTAAACCCAGCATGTTAAGCGCACCCAAAACAGAAGTTTTAAGAGTCTTTACAGGGTTGTACTGGTAATGTACGGGGGACGCAGGACAAGCTAAGTTGTAAATTTGATCCACTTCCACAAAATATGGAGTGGTGACATCATGTCTTACCAGTTCAAAAAACGGGTTTCCCAACAGGTCAACAATATTCTGTTTATTGCCTGTGAAATAATTATCAAGACAGATCACTTCATTGCCCTGCTCCAGCAGTTTTTTACATAGGTGTGATCCTATGAAACCCGCCCCTCCGGTAACTAATATTCTTTTCATCTTTCTTAAATTTTCATATAAACTTCTAACTGTTTTGCCTTTTTATTTCTACTTCCCAATTCTTGTCTTTTCAGTTCCCGGATTTTTATTTTAATTAAGAATTCATAATACGCGATGTTTACGCAGTATATAAAACCGGGAATTCCTTCCAGAAACCCGCCGTTGAAAAAGTAGGTGTAGACAAAGCGTAGTAAAGGCCATCCTGGAACCCTGCTCAGCCACGACTTTAAAGCAGGATTTCTTTGACTGGAATTTCTTGAGAATATTTTATTAAAAGAGGGGGAATTGTATAGGCGGTCGTAAGCTTCCAGAGAAGAATATTTGTTATGTCTTTCTATCCAATGCTTCCAACCCTTGGAAAAACTATAGTGCATGTAGGGTTCCTTTATATAATCTGTCTCTCCAAATATTTTGTCTTCTTTTTGTCCATGACCAAAATCTGTAAAGCTTATCCTGCCTTTCCTAACAAGTCTTAGTTGCCACTTAGGAAAATTATCACTGTATTTTAGCCATCTCTCTTCGAGGATCATTTTCCAACAGCAGTAGTATCCCGCTATATTATCAGCGGACTCCAAAATGGCTTTTTTAATGGCAAATCTAAACTTGGGTGTAGCCACCTCATCTGCATCCAGAAACAGAACCCAGTCATATTTTAAGTCGAGATGATCCAGGGCATAATTTCTTTGTTTTCCAAAGCTTTCAAATCTGTTATAAGATACCTGGGCGCCATATGATTTCGCTATTGATATCGTATTGTCTTTACTGCCAGAATCCAGTACATAAATATCATCGCACCATTGCAAAGATTTCAAGCATTGCGGAAGGTCCTTCTCTTCATTTTTAGTTAGAATTATAATCGATAGCATATATTTTGGTTATATTTAGTATGAAGCATGTTCTTCTAGCTCCTCATAATTCTGTTCTTGATAAAGTTAGAGGGATTACCTCCTACTATAGTCCATGGCGTCACATCCCGAAACACCGAACTCCGTGCTCCTA
Source organism: Salinimicrobium maris (assembly GCF_049680855.1). Lineage (NCBI taxonomy): Bacteria > Pseudomonadati > Bacteroidota > Flavobacteriia > Flavobacteriales > Flavobacteriaceae > Salinimicrobium > Salinimicrobium maris. The sequence goes on from NZ_JBMPGS010000005.1 coordinate 4,076, forward strand.
CCACTGCTCCTTCGTGAACTGTTACACCAGGTCCTATAAATGCATCTGCAGCGATCCATACCTGGTCTTCAATAGTTATGGGCTTAACAATGAGGGGGAAATTTGAAATCGTACAATCATGACTGGAAGCACAGATATAGCTTTTCTGCGAGACAATAACATGAGAGCCAATAACGACCCTCCCCTGGTTGTAGCAATCTACTTTTGGACCTATAGTAGTAAAGGTTCCAACCTTTAAGTTCCAGGGAGCCCATATTTTCACACTGGCATAAATGTTTGAATTCTTTCCTATTTCTGCACCAAAGATCCGCAAGATCACTGCTCTCCAATTACTAAAAAAGGTCAAATTGAAGGGTCTGAAGAATATCCAGTAGGCTAAAAACCAGATGACACGTCCTAATTTGTTCTTTAAACTAAAACTAAAGTCGTAACGTTGAAGATCTACTTTGAGATCCCCAACATAAGGATTAGATGAAACTGCCATAATTAAGGTATTTAAATGTATTTTAAGCGGAAACGGCTAAAGAGGAGATCATTCGTCTTACTGAATTTTCTATATCGAAATTTTCGGTAAAAGCCTGAAAAGCATTTTGATTTAATTGATTTTTTTGTTCAGGAGTTGTAGTCACCCACTGTAAAAGCATATCGTATATACCTTCTTCTGTATCCGGCCCCACTATTCCGGCATTCGCTTTCTTAATTTCCCTCCAAATGTTTACCTGGTCGGTTATCAAAACAGGTTTCTTACACGCCAATGCCTCGACCACAGCAATACCGAAATTCTCCTGATGGCTGGGCAGTATAAAAGCTTCACAATTATAAAAGACTCCCCATTTCGCATCTCCCTGAAGCATGCCCGGGAAATATATAGTGGAACCAGAAGCCATTTTCCAAATTCTCTTTCCATAATCACTTTCCATCCCAGGTCCGGCGATCACCAAATCCGGTAAATCGTATTGTATGCTCAACCGGATATAGGCTTTTATAAGGAGGTCTACTCCCTTCTTAACATGAATTCTACTGAGAAATAAAAGAAAAGAATGTCCTTTCAATTGCGGGCACATCCTGAAAAATTCTTTTCCGAATCTATCCTTATTGACAGGTGGTTTTTGAATTCCATACCCCACATTAAGTTCGGACTTTGGATGATATACGTTGAAAGTTTTTCTAGCCAATAGTAATTCCTCCTCACAGGTAAAGAGGATACCATCCACTCCGTTCACCACTTTTTCCTCAATAATATTCCAAAAGAACCAGTTCCTGATAGCCTTAAGTCTTCTTCCTTTAGCTTTCTGAAAATAAGGATCCAGCATCCCGTGAGCCATTACAAAGATCCTGGGAGCCTCCTGATTATTTTTTTTTAACCTTTGCCAGGCCAAGTAGGAACCAAAACTGTTATAAAGCCATAAGCCATGTATGATAACAGTATCAAATCGCTCAAAATTTTCCAGTAACCAGGAGTGCAACCTCGCACAATAGAAATAAGGTCCTCTTGCAGGTCCCAATGCATGAACAACATAAGCTTCCTCTTTTAGAAATGCAGAACCTGATAAATCAAAAGAAACCACTTCATTGTATACCCCCAATTGTTGCATGGCTGCTATATTATTCTTAACTCCCTGGCATACGCCCCCCTGTATAGGGTTCATGGACGCTACAATATTCAAGATTTTCATAATTTTGAGTGGGTTAGGTGAAACGGTTGAGCAATAGAGACGAAAGATTGTATGTTTTGGTATTGTAGCCAATACCTCATTAAAAACTGAATCTTTCTAGTGGTACTGCTTCTTGTCAAATGTTGTTCAAAAATTTAAATGGTTTTTTAAGACACCATAGGAAAGTTGATACCCGGGCTCCTCTATGATAAATTCTTTCTTAGCTTTCTTTATGCAAACGGACATGAATAAAGAAAGACCTTGTCTGGCTGATGGATATTACTGGATGCTATCTTACTTGGCAGTGAATAATTCTTTTTCGTGTGGAGATACTGCAAAACTCCATTGATGAAGGACTTTTTCATACGAATTTGCTATTGCCTCAAGTGCAGCTTCACTGTTGAACCTTCTGGCATTATTAAGACCTTTGACGACCATCGAATCTCTTTCTTCAGTTGATAAACAGAGAACCTGTTCTAGTATGTGTGCACATTCATTCAGCCAGCCATTCTCATCTACTTTGTTGTAAGGTGGAATATAGGTGGCCGCGTTTCCCCCTACTTCTGTCATAGGCGCTTTTTGAGTAGTTATAACAGGACATCCGCTTGCCATTGCTTCTGCAATCGGCCACCCAAAGCCTTCTTCAATAGAAGGAAAAAGTAGGACGGAAGCTGCCTGATAGCAGGTCTTCAGAAGTTCATCTCCTACTTTGGTCGCAAAAAAAACATCATCGGAAAATTCATATTGCTTCAGCAGAATTTTCATTTCTTCATCGGGTCCCGCTCCTACGAACAACAAGGGAAATATGTTCTTTGCTTCTCCTCTCCAGCAATCATAAATTTTTAAGATCCCTTTCCTGTTCTTGTAGAAATGATTTCCTCCCACATGGAGTATGAACCCATTCTGCAGAGGTAATTTGAGCTCCGCAGATACTTCAAGGCGTGCCTCTTCCGGGTCAGCAAATTTGAAATCCTGGTTCAAGCCATTGTAGATGACATCACACATATTAGGTGGAGTGCTAAGAAATGACATCAGGTCCTGCCGGGTATTCTCGGAAATACAGATAAAGTTATTTCCCCTGTTAAACCCCCTTCTGATAAACCACTGATAGATCTTTCCCGACCATTTCAACCTATTTTCCTCAAATCCACCCCCCACTGACTTCTGCGCCATAAAATCATGACAATGTATAACATGAGGACGGTCTGAAACTAATGGTACCCAAGGTCCCAGAGCCTGGTCTGATAAAACAAATAAAGTATCCTTGTCGAGTCCTCTAATCTTAAATTTCGCCAATATCGGAAAAATTAAATATTGATCTATATATCCAATATACTTCTTCAGCAAACCAGACCAGTTCAATCTGGTAAGCACAGGAGGAGCAGTCCAAATTTGAACTTCATGTCCTTTTTCCTGCATGCCTCGCATAATCATATGAGTATATTTCGTGATACTCATTGATTCTGAAAAAAAAGGATGATTAAACAGAATGATTTTCATTAGACGTCTTTTGTTCATTAAAGGATGCAATGACCAGGCCTCCAATAAATACCACAAAACCAAGGTTCGTGGGCTGAGACCACTGTCCCTGCAGGATATTGGCGAACCCGAAGCTCATAAGCATCCAGGGAAGTACATTGTTCTTCTTTATTGTCACCCAAGATCTCTGTAACAGCCGGAACGACAGGATGATCCTTACTCCAACCAATATAAGACCCAAAATAAGTCCCATTTCACCAATAATGCGACCCCATTCGTCCTCGGCTATTAAATAATCGCCTCTTTTGTCACCCATAAGGAGTTGAGCTCCCCCACTGGTACCCATTCCTAGGCCTGCTCCCCAAAAAGAGAAGTGCTCATTGGTAATTGCCGTCGTCATTCCACCTAAAAGCCGGTCAACCAATACTCCTTCCATTCCTCCCTCTACTTCATTGGCTGCCGTAAATCGTTCTGTAAATGCGCTAGAGGCTGTTTGGAAAAATTCAAACTTTCCGATAAATGAAAACAGAAGAAGTAAAATAATGCCCAGGATTAAAAACTTTTTTATGAACTGAGGATTCCTAAAGGAAATTATGAATAAGAACAAAGCAGACAATATGATCTCAAAAAGAAGCATTCTGCTTATACTAAGCGGAATGGCAGCCAAAAGTGCACAGCTGGATAGCACCAGAACAAGTTTAGATAATTTTTCGTTTTCCCCGGCTGCCCAAAAATAAAAGATGAAAGCAGCTGTTAGACCATAAAAAAGGGACAATCCATTAGTAAAGGAAAATGTTCCCGGCACCCTGTAAAACCCGGCAGCACCGCTAAATCCAGAACCTGCCATATCTCCTCCAACCCCGCGATTAACCCAGGCGGACTGAGGACTGTAAAACTGGATTGCCACTAAGATGGTCATGCCGATACATATCCATAGAAGGACCCGGCCAATGACAAGCACATCCTCCTTGTTCAGAATAGCTCCAATAACAAATATCAAAGGAAACTGAATTACTGTGATCCTAAGGCCATAGAGCGCTACAAACATATTCCCATGTCCTATGATGAGTGCTGTAGCAAAGCTGAGAATCGTAGTAAACCAGATTAGGAGAGTATAAATTCCCGGTGTCCACAATCCTTTTCTAACAGCATAAAAAATAAGTAAAATTGCAACCGGATCCCTTACCACCAGTAGAGGCGTAGCCAGACCGGGAAGTACCCATTTGCGTAAAGCTCCTTCCATAATTAATAATCCGAAATACAGCCATATAATCTTTTTAAGGATTTGCCTGTCATAGTTCTCCATAGAAATGTCTGACGACCATGCCACCTTTGCTTGTTCATTCCTGTCAAGAAAATATGTAGAATTTTGATCCATAACAGGATTATTGAAGAACCTGTTCAAGTTCCTGAACAGCAGCTACCAAATCCTTTTCATAAACAGACCAGGGTCTTCTGGCTGCAGTTTCCAGGGCAGATTCTCCCGCTGTTCTCATGATACCAGGTTTTAATAAAATTTCTTCTATAGCTGCCTGTAAGGAGCTTGTGGAACCGGCTTCTGCTATCCAGCCGTTCTCCCCATGAATTATTATATCAGGTCCTGCCGTACGATCTGTCGTTATTACCGGTGTTCCCTGCGACATTGCTTCTGTGATGACCAGACCAAATCCCTCAAATAAGGAGGGAAAAAGAAGCACATCGCTTGCCTTCATTAATTGGAGAATCTCCTGATGAGGCAAACTGGGATACCAGGTGTGATTTTGCAGCGCCTTATTAAGAGCAGCACAATGCTGTACTACCTTATATCCCACAATGGTTAATTCCACGTGAGGAGCAAGCGCCGCAACCGCCTCAAAGAGTTCCGCTATTCCTTTGCGCTGTGATAATCCACCAACAAATAGTAGCTTTAGTTTCCTATTCCTTAGCGGACTGTAAGTTTTCCTTTCTCCCACTGGAGGAAAAGCATAAGGCACTACCGCCACAGGAGCCAATTTTCCCGGAAAGAACTTGAGCGTTTCACGTGTAAAACTGCTGGCTACAATAATTAAATCTGCCATGTCTAGCTCCCTGTCTTTTCTCTGTAACTTCTCCATAGAATCCTGAAGCCCGGTAAGTGTAGAAGACCATTGAGGTCTACGTTCTCGTTCATATTCAAGGTAATGCCGGGCAGCTCTCCAGTAGCCTATAGGCAAATCATATATACATCGCATAGCATTTCTTTTGGCAATTTCAAAAGATAATGCAGCACCGTCTTCATATGCATAAACAGCTTCCACCTTTTTATACTTCCCTTTGCTTAGAGAATTTGCCACCCTTCGGTCAAGATCCTGATATACAGCATCTACGCAGAATGATCCTTTCTCATGTGCAACGAATTTTTCCAATCCTGCCCTGGCGGCGAGTAATCTACCTGCTTCCCTCCAGGGTCTTTGCCTGGTAATGTTACGAAGAGAAGTATCATACCTGCGGCGGCGGATTTCAGAGAACATCCTTGTTCCCCCCAATTGATCTAAAAAGCTACCTTCAAAACTTGCTATTGTGGTATGGAATTCATCCAGCATACCCTCTTTTTGAAAAGAAGTTACCGCTGCCCTAACAAAAGAATTTCCAGTAGGATGTGAAAGAATGAGTTTCATTATTTGTAATTAAATTATGTGATCAAGCAGAGACTGCTTCAGTTAAAACGCAAAGATATTTTTCGGCAACAAGCTGGGAATGGTGTGCTGCAAGATGAGCCGGTGCTGATGTTCTACATCTTGATTCAAGCTCAGGATCTTGTAAGAGTTTCATCATTGTCTCTACCAAATCCTCTAAATCTCCCCTTCTGAATAGGACTCCTCCCGGACCTACTGCCTCCGCGAGACCTCCTCCGCGGGAGGCAATCGGGAGACAACCACAGGCCATTCCTTCAAGAGCGACCATTCCGAAAGGCTCTTCCCATATCGAGGGAATTAATATATATCTGTGCTGATTGAGACAGGTTACCAGTTCCTCGCCACGCATAGCTCCTTTGAACTCTACAATATTTTCTAACCCGAGCTCCTGAACAAGCATCTCCAGTGAGGCTCTTTCTGGTCCATCTCCTATAATCGTAAGACTGAGAAACACGTCCGTTTCCCCAGCTATATTTCTTTTTACTAAGCGGGCGATAGCCTTTATTGCCATGTCAGCTCCTTTATCTGAAACAAGCCGCCCTAAAAACACATATTGCTTTTTCTTCTCAATATGCGGCAGTACTCTGAACATATTCTGTCTGTATGGATTGTGAATAACATCAGATGAAGGAGCGGTTTGTTGCCTTAAAGCATTACTTGCCGACACAACCTTGCTGGACCTATGAAGTCTCCACATCTTGATCTTATCCTGAAAACCTATTTTTCCACTTTCACGACGTACCCATGTATTAAGAGAGATAACAAAAGGTTTTTTGATGAAAAACCCCGGCCAGGCCAGCCTGAGACAAGGATTATTCTCGAAAAGAATATCTGCCCATAAATGTGCCTGAATTATTTTTTTAGGCCCCGGATCTCTTATCACTTCATACCCAAAAATTTTAGCAGCAGGGTCAGGAGTCCAGGTAAGTATCTTTACCTGATGCCCTCGGCTAATAAAATGATCAGCATATAACTCTGTATTTACTTCAATCCCACCTATGAAAGGGTAGAAGTTATGAGAAAGTATTAATATTTTCAAAGTCAGAATTATTAAGATGTACCGGAAAGAACTACGTCATTTTTATAAGTTTTTCTTCCCAAGTTTTGTGTGAAAAAGTATTTGATGATCTCCTTACGGCTATGTGCTTTATCTTTGACTATTTCCATATTTCGATAGTAGATTGCTCCAAGGGTCCAGATCAGTAGAAATTCTATACCCAGTCGGAAACAGATAATCCCTGCCACTAAATATGGCATACTAATCTTATCAAACTTCTTTAAAAGGTACCACCTGTTCCTGTAAAACCTTATAACCCGGTGGCTCACCTTCTGTGGAGTACCGCTTCCTTTGTGAAAAGCTTTTATAGGCATTACTCCAATTTTCCAACCTCTTCGCGAGGCCCTCATACAAATATCATGATCAAGTTCCAACCAGTCGAAATTCTTGTCAAACAAGCCGATATCCTCAAGTACCTTTTTCCTCAAGACCATCGCACAGGTGAAGACATTGATATCTTTGGGATTTTTGATAAAATAATTGAGATACCATTGATAAAGTTGTTGCCCTAAAATAAGACTGAGTACACCCGGCTCTGCCTCAAATGAAGCCGATGCTATCCCTGCCGAGTTAACTGTTTTAAAAGTAGCTATACCTACTTCTGGATTGGCTCGAAAATATTCCTTGATCCCTTTTACATAATTTTCCAGAGGCCAAGCGTCGGAATCCAGGAGAAGAACCAAATCGGAGTTGAGATCTTTGAGACCTTTATTCAGTGAACGGATGAGTCCGAGATTCCTTTTGTTTCGAATTAGTTTTATCTCCGCAGGAACAGGACCCGGTATCTCGGAAGAGCAATCATCTACCACCAGGAATTGGTCAAAAGGAGCCTCTGCATATTCAACGCACTGTTTTATACATTGGGAGGTAAGTTCCCAGGTGTTGTAATTAGTAACTAAAATTCCCAGTGTCATATTTTTCTGTTTTATAAAATAAAGCTTGTAATGCTACACTACAGCCTCGATATGCTCCAAAAATGTGCTTTGATTAACACTTTCCAGACGATCCAGGAACCTGAGGGCCACGTTTCGTGTCGTATATTTTTGAATCCACTTATATTGATTTCCCTGAATTTCCTTCAGCTGGGAAAGATTTAAGGAAGAAATGCTTTTCAGAAGATCCTCCTTATTTTGGTAAGGAATACAGTTGCTCTGGTCGAGACCGTATGGCGCACACAATGGATTTTTTTGATCCAATTCTTTAAAGCACAGGATTGCTCCCTTGGCTGCGTATTCGTAATGTCTCAGACAGTCCCAACCTTCCCGTTTGGTGGTGATCCCAAATCGGGATCTTCTGATATCATCAAAGTAATCCTCCTGTTTTTCATATCGTGGTTTCCATTTCCCCACTTCAGCAACATCCAGATTTTTAAAAAGCTCATTTAAGTCTTTGTCAATATTATAGTTTACAAATTCCTGATCCTTTTGTGAAAAGGGAATATATTCAAGGTGCTCCTCAGGAATGGACATGGAGATGCCATAATGTTTAACCGGAATCTTCAGAATTTTTGAGGCTATTCTATTTAATACCGGAAATTTACTTTTAGTTATTCCGTACAATTCTGCTGTACTGGCATGTTCTCTTTTAAAAAAATGAACCTTTCTGAAATTATAGAAGTATGACCATGGCCTTACCTTAAGGTTAAAAGAATTATGAAAATAAGGAAACATGGAAGCAGAATCATAACCATCTATGATACAAAGACCTGATCTTTTTGCAGGTCCAAGACTTTTGTAGATATAATGGAACAGATCACACTGCTCAAAAATATCTGTAAATAGGATGTAATCATATTTTTCAATGTCTGATAACCAGTAGGTTCTCTTTCCCCGAATGTTATCATCTTCAGGAAGCATCTTGTATAGCGTATTTCCTCGACTGCCGGTTTTTTGAAGGTCCTCCCCGGTAGCATCCCGGTACATAAAATTCATTCTGGGGACATCTACAACCTCGATTTCAGGAACCGATCTTAATCCGTGAAGAAGGCCATCGATCAGGTAATTAGGCACACTGGAGTTCAGAAAAAGTATTTTCATTTGTGGTAAATTATATAAGAAGACGGATTATCCGTGCTGCTTCTTAAGGTGAAGGGTGATAAGAAATATAGCCGCGCACTTCCTGAGTATATTGATCAGGTTCCTGTCCGGAGGTGAATATGCTTTAAAGGGGGTCTGTTTGAGGAACTTCTTATAGAGATTCTTGTAAGGATGCCTTAACTGAAAATGCCATGGTTTGAAGGACTCATTAAAATGAATAATGGCAGGTTTATCAATCTGCTGCAGTAGTTTTTTGTCCTGGATAAATTCTCTTCGAGCAATGTATTTAAATGTAAGATTCCATTTTACCGGCAATTCCAACCAGTCATTTACTAAAACAGCATTGAGAGCATCCTGATCATGAAATTTTATTTTGCCAGGATTTTCTTTAATGAAATTAAGTACTTTACTTGCTATACCTTCGGTTCGCCATTTCTTCAGATCTAGCAGGAGCACACCTGAATTAAAGGTTTTGGTGTTTCCCAGTCCCATCTCAATATTTCTTTTGTTATTGTACTCTGGCACTGCAGCTACGGCATGACCCCGTATATCCTGAACCCAAAGGTCATTAAGGTTTTCATTTATGATAATATCGCAGTCGAGATAAAGTGCACGAGTATGCTCCACCGGGAGCAAGTCTGGAATAGATATGCGATAATAAGCCGCCCGACTTATGTGCCCATCCACCAAAAAGCTGGTAAACAACGAAAAGTCAACAGCCACAAATTTAATTTCAAACCCTTCAGTTTCAGCAAGTTTTTTCAAAATGGTCTTTGATTTTTCACTGATCCCGCCATCCAGTACATAGATAAGTAAGTCACTGGATTTATTGTGGTAATACAAAGAGGTGACCGAAACAAATAAATGCTGTGCATAGTTCTCATCTGAACAATAAACTACAACCATTTCTTACTAAATTTTTGATTAAAAAACCGCCAGATCCATCCTACTTTTAATCCCTTTGCCAGACGCACCGTGTAATCTCCTATTGAAACTGATGGAAGCCCTTTCCGTCTGTTAGGAATGTTTAAGGTCTTAAAAAGGCCATTTAAAAGGTTAATTCTTTTCATCCGAATATTATGATGAAATACGCGTATCCACTTATTTAGCCGATTGTCCACCGGGTTATATTCTTCTTCGTTATACCATCCATTCAAACAGGAAGCGTACTCACTTTGGTTACAATTTCGGAGCATGAGATCCACATCCCCTAACCAGGATAATTCTTGCTGCTCTACCTGGTGCATACTTTGCCGCACTTTTTCTTCTCCCGAATAAAACTTTGATATTTTCCCATACTGGAGAAGATCGATCACCTCATGCACCTTTTTCAATACTGGATGGTAAAGCCTCGGAAACTGTTCCTTTCTTACACAGGCTTCTGAAAGCTTCCCGTCACACAAAAGCGCTACTAAATAATATGCCCATTCTACAGGATCGGGCTCACAAGCTCCATATGAACCCAAACTGGCCTGGATTGGTTTTAATATACATTTTAAGGCTTCCCCGGCCTCTCCTTTGCGCAGGTAAACGCGGGTTAATTTCAGTTGAGGCTCGCTCATCCATGGGATCATAGTGGCACATTCGTGGTAAATGGCTATGGCATGGTCATAATCTCCTTTTTCTAAGGCTTCGTCTCCCAGCCGCAAGCACTCTAGGTGCTTTCCTTTACCACTAATGTGAAGTGTTTGTTCCAGGGACAGTTTGTCCACTATCCTAAGTTCTCCAAAAGGACCTTCTTGGATTATTCTCTGATGAGGTAGAAGTTTCTTCTGCAGGAGAAACCACTGATAGATCTGGTCCCGCTGTTTCATTGTATGATGACTGTGAACCAGGTCATGTCCACTCCCAATAACTTCGGCCAGTTTTTCCTTATTGGAGAAGAGGAAATTCATCTTATCCAGGATGTTGTTTTCATCTGCAAACACGCAGTTTACCATATCTTTGAAACCTGCTGCCTCTAGAACAGGGGATTGCTCTGTAATCAAACAACTTCGAGATCCAGGAATCTCCAGATGTTTCCGTACCATTTCCCGGGCTACTGTCCCGCAGGCAGGTACAAACCAACTGGCATTTATTGTTCTCGCATAGGCCTCCCCATGGATCATAACAGGGGAATGACTTTCATATCCTTTATGTGGAAAAATTAGCGTAGGATAACAACTGGCAATTATCGAATGTATCTTTTCCCTCCAGGGATAGAGGGGGTTTACGCAACCACTAAACATGACCGGGATTATCTTGGGTTGAGAATAATCCCTGCAGATCTCAGAATCTATAAAATTGGGCCAGACAAAAAATCTTTCTGCCAGTCCCGAGGTGTGTTCAGCAGTAGTCGTAGAAATGGTAAAAAAGGTTTCAATTCCCCAATAATCCATATCTGAAATAAAACCCGAACGACAGTCACACCAACCATCCCCGTTGTGCAAACCTATCTTTGGAACCTGTGGGTGACAATGTGTATTTTTTATTTTTATTTTTCTTGAAATCTGTGTCTTATAGCCGCTCTCAAACAGAGCTACATCTGGTTGAAACTTGTCACAGACCTCCCGGTAATCACAGTCGGTATTTATAACCACTACCTCGAAGAACTGAGACAAACACTTTTGGTGAAGCTGCATATGCAATTGCAAAAACTGCGGCAGTCCCCGGTGATCCCATTGAAAAAAAACTAATTTCGGTTTCATCTGTAGTATCAGGTAGTAATTAGTTCTGCTGTTGCTGGAGTCTGCCTATTTTAAAAAGGCAGTACAACAAGTACATAAGGCTTTCCATGGAAGCAACGAAGAGATTAAATTTTAATACTCCTGTGAGGGAACTAATATCAATCATACTTATTCCGGCTATAATTGTCAGGATGGTAATTGAAATCGACCATACCGGATTAAAGGCCCAGTTTCTGCTCGTGGCTAACGTAAATAGAGATACCGCTATTAAATTACAACATCCTCCCGCTATGCTTAAAACAAGTTCATTTTCCAGACCGCGGTAATTTTCTCCCAGGATCCACAACAACTGCGTTGGAAAAAGAGCAACAAAACTGATAATACTTATACAGACCAGGAACAGACCTCCCAGGATCTGCAAAAACCTTTGGAACAAAATTTTTCTTTCATTGGTTAGACGCGAGTAACGAGGGATTACCAGGGTTCCGAAAATATATGTCACCATAGTGAGGGCCATGGAGAGTCTTGCCAAGGCTCCTATTTCTGCAATTGCTGCAGTTGTACCAAAGATCGTAATAAGCCACACTGTGATCTGCCCCGAAAAACTATTGAAGACAGATCTGGGGAGTACTCTCTTCACTACACCCAGAATTTCCTTTTTAATCCGGGGTTGTGGTTTCTGCTGCCAGTCGGCATATTTATGAGAAATCTTTCTCAGCCGCAGGTTTCCCCATACATGAGGAAGTCCGGCAGCAAGAATAGCTATATATGCAAAAGGAAAAAGAAAAATAAACAATAACAATAAAATTCTTCCAAAACCCAGCCCCAGTTCAATTTTCTGAACAGGAACAATATCCTGATGCAAGGCGGGACCAACCGTTAGCACATATCCTGACAAGGAGGTGAAAAATGCCGGTATAAGGGCGGCCAAAATTAATACAGATGTTATCCATCCCGCACCATGATGACGAAAGAGATACAGGAACAGAGGAACGGCAATAGCTAAAAGAACAATTGCAAAGCGTTTTCTGAGCGCGTATCCCGTCACTACCACTGCACCCAGTTTTGTCCTGTCTTTCCAAACCTTCCCACCCTGTGCCATAACACTGGTAGTAATGCCTCCATCTGCAAGCATTATTAAAGACCCCAACATTAGACTGGCTAATGTATAAAGCGCATATTCCTGTGTTGGTAGAATTCTAATGATCAGGATTCCGCACGCAAAACTGATTCCCTGAACCACAATTTGAATACTCCCTGTAAGAGAGATCAGTTTCACCCATTCAAGAGCTTTAAAATAGGTAGGGCTGTATGAAATGAAAGAAGAGATCTTCAAGGGCATAATTTAAAAACTATCACTATCACTCCTTTTCCGGAGCGTTCAAAATCATGGGCCAACTTCTGTGGAAACCGGGACCGGGGAGATGAGCCTGAGGAAAACATCAACAACCTGCTGTACCTCTTCCGGAGCCATTGGCACGAAGAGGGGTAAAATAATAGATCTGTCATTCACGTCTTCAGAAACTGGCAGGACATCCTGTTCGCTCTGTTTATATGCTTTTTCGCGGTGGATGGTCATTACACCTCGTCTGCTCGCAATGCCGGCATCCAGCAATCCCTGCATGAGCGTATTTCTATCGATTAAAAAATCCTTAGAGAGATACACACTGTAGGACTGATAGTTGCTGTAGAAACCAGCCTCTTCTCTTGGAAGGATGACACCTGGTATATGGCGAAAAGCCTCATCATATATAGCTGCAATTTTTCTGCGCTCCTTAACAATCCAATCCAGCTTTTCTAGTTGGTGTATGCCCACGGCTGCCTGAATATCGGTCATCCTATAGTTGTAGCCCACCTCCAGATACTCCTCAAAAATCAGTTTATCAGCCTCGTGTCGCACCCGGTCGTTCACAGACATTCCGTGCTGCCTAAGAAGTTTAAGCCGCTCGTAATAATCTTTCCGATTGGTAGTAATCATCCCTCCGTCCCCAGTGGAAATTACTTTTCGTGGATGAAAGGAAAAACAGACCAATTCAGAATGAGACCCAATTTTCTTATTCTTGTATTGAGAACCTGCAGCACAGGCAGCATCTTCAATTAATTGCAGTCGATATTTCCCGCACAACTCTTGAAAAGCTTCAATATCTGCTGGCATACCGAGTTGATGTACCAGAAGAATTGCCTTGGTTTTAGAAGTTATCTTTTTTTCTGTTTCAACAGGATCTAAGTTATTGCTGGTCTTCAGTACATCTGCAAAAACGGGTGTAGCACCTACATACTTAATAGCGTTGGCAGTTGCAATATAGCTCAAAGAAGGACAAATAACTTCATCCATAGGCCCTACTCCTGCAACGATCATTGAAAGATGTAAGGCTGTAGTGCAATTGGAAACCGCTACTGCATAAGGCGCACCTGTATATGTTGCAAATTTCTCCTCAAACTCCTGAACCCTGGGACCTTGCGTAATCCAACCACTAAGGATGGTATCGTATGCCGCCCGGGCCTCTTCTACGGTTAAATAAGGTTTGGCAAGAGGTATCATATTTTTTCTTTTATCCAGTTGAACTCTTCTATTTCGCTAAGCACCTCAGGTGATCTTAATTTATCTTTGTAAAAATTTATGGTTTCTTCCAGGCCGCTGTCAAAATCATATTGTGCTTTGAAACCGGTAATATTAAAAAACTTATCAGCCTTCACCCATAACCTGGGAACATCAGCTGGTCTTCCCGGTAAATATTCTATTCCTAAATTGTTCTTTTGCATCATAACGAGAAGGCGGGTGAGCAACTGTTTCATTGAAATTTCTACTCCTGTACCAATATTAAAGGTTTGCCCTGCAAGATCCTGAGAATTTCCTTCCCTGACTATTTCCAAGAAACGGTATAGAGCTGCTGCAGTATCCTTGACGTAAAAGAAATCCCGCGTGACACTGCCATCTCCAAACAGCACAGGTTGCTTGTCGAATAGGATCTTAACAATACTTCTAGGTAAGATCTCACCTGCGTCTCCTTCGAAATGAGCTCGTGGTCCGTAATTATTAAAAATTCTAAAGATGGTGACAGGAAGCCCGTAACATTCCAGGTAGGCACTGGTATAGTGTTCTCCCGCGAGTTTACTTGCTCCATAGACGGTTAGTGGATTCGTTGGGGAACCTTCTGTAATAGGAAAAGAGGTAGTACGGCCATACACTTCTGAAGTTGAAATATAAAAGAAATGTTCCACATTTCCGGCTCTGGCTGCCTCCAAAACATTTAGAGTACCTTCGGCATTGACCCGGTGATTATTAAAAGGACTGTGGATAGAATTTCTCACTCCCAGACATGCAAGGTGAAATACGAAATCTATCCCGTGTAATGCCTGCCTGCAAGTTTCCGCATTAAGGATGTCTCCTTCTAAGAAGTTAAAATCTGGAGATTTTAATGCGTTGGAAAGATTCTCTAAAGACCCGTTTATTAAATTATCCAGTACAGTAACCTGATAACCTTCCTCCAGTAGTTTATCAGTCAAATGGGATCCTATGAATCCCGCTCCCCCGGTAATTAAAATATTTTTACTGTTTTTCATTTGAAGTTAGGATCAGTTAATACAAGATTTAGGTTTCGGGCGGGATTACCCACCATTCTTGATCCGGAGTCAACATCTTTTAGTACGTTACTTCCAATTCCTACTAGAGAAGTGTCCCCGATTCTTATTCCGTTAATGATAGTCGACCCACTGCCGATATAGCAATTTCTACCAATTAAGGTACCCCCTGCCACCACTACGCTGCTTCCGATCAATGTGTAATCCTGCACCTGTGAATCATGATGTATAACGGAATTAGGCAGGATACACACGTGATCGCCTATAACAGCATTACTGGTAAGTACTACTCCTGCCATTATGAGGCAATTCTTTCCAATTGTCACTCCTCGGCCTACATGAGCTGTAGGATGAATAAGAGTTATAAATCTGTCTTGATCTTGTACTAAAGAAGAGATTAACTCTTTTCTATTCAAAAAACTCTGGGGGCTGCCAGGTACTGCCAAAAGATGGATCTCCTTATGCTGCAGTATATCTCTTCCAAGAATCTCATATTCCGGTGCAGATTTATTAGTGTCATCATCTAGGAAACCCAGAAAATCATATTCTGATGTATTCAGACAATCCAGCGCCTCAATAGCGTTTCCATTAAAGGGAAAAAGCACCAGTTTTTTGCGAGTCATGATCAATAAAGGTTAAGCACCTCAATAACCCTGCTCACTTCCTCCTCTGTCATTTCTGCATACATGGGAAGAGAAATACAATGACTCGCCAAATATTCTGCATGAGGCATATCCCCTTGTTGATAGTTTAGAGTTGAATATGCTTTTTGCAGGTGACAAGACACCGGATAATGAAAACCCGGATGAATATTATGTTCGTTCAAATATCTTTGTAAATCCATCCTGTCCTCAGTACAGATCACAAAAAGATGATATACCGAATCTGCCCAAGACGGTTGAAACTGCATTTTTATTTTGGGGTTATTTATCTGTTCCTGATAAAGTTTAGCTATTTCCCTTCTGCGATTATTCCAGGAAGGCAGATACTTTAGCTTTATCCGAAGCGAAGCTCCTTCAAGTCCTCCCATTCTCATGTTATATCCTACTTCGTCATGGTAATATCGCACCACACATCCGTGGTTCCTTAAACTAAGCAGGTGAGTGTAATATTCTTCATTATTTGTTGTAATACCACCTCCTTCCCCATAGGCACCTAGATTCTTACCGGGATAGAAACTGAAACAGCCCATTTCTCCAAAACCTCCAACAGCCTGCTTTTTATACAGAGCACCATGAGCCTGGGCAGCGTCCTCTATAAGATAAAGTCCGTTACTCTCACACGTTTGTGACACTGCGGCTACGTCGAATGGCTGCCCGTATAAGTGAACTCCAATAACAGCCTTCGTTTTTGTGGTGATCTTCTCATTTATTTTTTCAGCGTCTATTTGCCATGTATCCTCTCTGCAATCAACAAAAACAGGAGTGGCCCCTGCATAAGTAACAGCCCAGGCTGTTGCTATGAACGTATTGGCAGGTACTATAACCTCATCTCCGGGTCCAATTCCCAAAGCGAGGAGAGCAAGATGTAGCGCTGAAGTTCCATTATTGACCCCGACCGCAAATCTTGTACGGCAGAAACCGGCAAAATCCTTTTCAAAATTTTCCACAAAAGAACCTCCCGAGAAAGCGGTCTGATCATATACCTCCTCAAAAGCTGTAAATATCTCGCTCTTGATACTCTCATGCTGACGATTTAGATCCAGACACTGAATCTTACTAATATTTTTTTGTAATACAGTCATATTCTTCTATTTAAACACTATTGAAAAAAGGGATTTTAAGGATGCTTTCTGCTTATAAGTCCTCTGGTAATACTTCTATGGGAATCTCAATCATGTTTTATCAAAACTTCGCTATTCTGTTTAATGATTCTGGCTGGATTACCCGCCACAACAGCTCCTTCCGGAACATTCCGGGTAACCACAGCACCAGCGCCAACTATAGCTTTCTTTCCTATTTTAATTCCGCAAAGAATGGTGGCACTTGAACCAATGGAAGCACCTTCTTCCACGAGAGTTTCCATACACTGCCAATCAGCCTCACTTTGCATAGAACCGTCTTCATTCGTAGCCCTTGGAAATTTATCGTTGATAAAAGTCACGTTGTGACCAATGAACACATTGTTTTTAATGTGAACCCCTTCACAAATAAATGAGTGACTCGATATTTTGCAGTTTTTACCAATGGTGGCTCCTTTCTGGATTTCAACAAAAGTGCCCACTTTAGTACCGTCATCAATACTACATCCATAAGCATTTACGAAATTGTAGATTTTTACTCCCTTGCCCAAGCTCACATTTTGGAGACTTTGCTTCTCATTCTCAACTGTTATTACTTCCATATTGTAGATTATTATGAGTGAATAAGGGCTGTAGCACAGGAAGGTTCTAATACGACTTCTTTGCCATGGCTTTGAAGGGATTTAGTAGAAGCTTCCAGAATACGTACTACATCCAAGCCAAGGTATGAGGAGGATCTCGGTGTGTTTTTGTGCTCAATGCAACTAATGAAATCTTCCGCCATACTCAATAGAGCCTCCGAAGTTGCGACTTTAGGGACAAAAATGTCTCCTGTTCTATAATCTACCAGAACCTGCTTCTTTTCTTCATCTGTTGCATAACTATATCCCGTATCATACACTTTTATTTTCTCTGTAGGTTCAAGGTCATTAAAAAGAATCATCTTTTTATCTCCACCAATCAGCATCATTCTCACCTTAACAGGGCTGCTCCAGGAACAATTGAAATGAGCAATAAGTCCGGATTCAAAATTTATCGTGAGATAGGCTATGTTCTCTATCCGGTTTTCAGTGTGGGTAATACCCCGTGCATTCACACTGTAAGGCTGTTCCCCTACCAGGTACCTCAAGATCGAAAGGTCGTGGGGCGCAAGATCCCACAACACGTTTATATCTGATTGAAATAATCCCAGGTTTATCCTGGTAGAGTCTAAATATTTTACAGTTCCTAATTCCCTGCGATCGATTAGCTGCTTCATTTTCTCTACAGCTCCCGTATATAGATAGGTGTGATCCACCATAAGAAGCACTCCTTTCTGCTCGGCCAGATCTATTAATATTTCAGCCTCTTCTACAGAAGACGTCATGGGTTTTTCCAATAACACATTTTTTCCGGCAAGAATTGCTGTCCTGGCAAGTTCGAAATGTGTAAAAACAGGGGTAGCTATAATTACAGCGTCGATTCCCGGGTCATGAATGACATCTCGGGCATCTTTCACTCCTTTCACAGACGGAAAGGAGCGCTCCAGTTGCTGTAGCCTTTCAGAACGAAAGTCAGCCACAGATTTGACACAGCAGTTCTTTGCCGCAAAAAAATTTCTTACCAGGTTTGGTCCCCAGTATCCGTATCCTATAATTCCAACGTTTATCATGAGATGGTTTTATTTACAGTGAGTATGAAAAGCTGCCGAGAGGTAATCTTTAACTCTATAAAAAGACAGCTGTGAAGTTTAAAGCTTTATGGAAGTTGAGTTGTACACACTGGACTTATACCACATGTAAAGCCTGTATACCCCCTCGTCCAGCTCGATGTCGTATTTCCATCCCAATGCTTTGAGCCTGGAGACATCTGTAAGTTTTCGAAAAGCACCATCAGGCTTAGAGGTGTCAAAAAACAGCTTTCCTTTATATTTTACGATCACTTTTACAATTTCTGCCAGGTGCGCAATTGATATCTCCCTTCCGGTTCCTATGTTAATATGGGTGTTTCTTACTTCCTTGATGAACCCATTCATTTTTTCCTGAAGTTCTACAATATCCTGAAAATCATACCTTTCCATCAAAAAAACACAGGCATCTGCCATTTCCTCACTCCACAGGAATTCACGAAGGGGCTTTCCACTGCCCCAAATTTCGATAGCCACAGAAGTATCTGATTCTACACCTCCGCCCAATTGCATGTCTGAATCCTTAGCACGTCGAACTCCGTACTTGTGAAGGATCTTTATAATCTCTTTTTTACCCTGACTGCCATCAACACCTTCTATTGGTCTCTTATTCAGGTCATCTGCTATAGCCTCCCAATCGTTGTTTTCCAAGGCTTTTCCTAAATGCATCTTCCGGATAAGTGCTGGCAAAACATGAGATTTCTCAAGATCGAAATTATCTTTCGGCCCGTAAAGGTTTGTTGGCATTACAGAAATGAAGTTAGTACCATACTGAAGGTTATAACTTTCACACATTTTAATACCAGCTATTTTTGTTATGGCATAAGGCTCATTGGTATATTCAAGAGTATCGGTAAGTAAGTATTCTTCTTTTATAGGTTGAGGACTGTCTTTAGGATAAATACAAGTACTCCCAAAGAACATAAGTTTCTTCACCTTGTGGAGGTAACTTGCATGGATCACGTTAGTCTGGATCATTGTGTTCTGATAAATTGCATCTGCCCTGTAAATATTGTTAGCTATAATTCCTCCCACACGTGCAGCGGCGAGAAAGACGCATTCAGGTCTTTCGTTTTCGAAAAAACAGGAGACGGCTTTTGCATCTGTAAGATCCAACTCCTGCCGGGTACGGGTTATTAGATTAGAATACCCCTTTTTCCTCAAGTCATTGAAGATGGCACTCCCCACAAGACCGCGATGTCCTGCAATGTATATTTTGGAATCTGTTTTCATTTTTATCAATTTGGCTCAACAATGTTTCCAGTTAAAAAAATTTGTTTTCTATCAATTTAGGTAAGCTAACGGTCGCGGATATGTTCTGAATATTATCTTACTTTTTATCATTTGGACTTCTTTACTCAAAGTAGTTCAGTACCCTGAATCCTGATTCTTTGAGACTATTTTCCTTTTGCATCAAATTAAGATCATGATGCATCATTTCCTTTACAAGAAAATGGAGGTCGTGGTCTGGAACCCATCCAAGTTTAGTTTTTGCTTTAGTCGCGTCTCCCACCAACAGCTCCACCTCTGTAGGTCTGTAATATCGGGGATCTACTGCCAACACTTCTGTTCCTTCCGCAATTTGGTACTCCGGATTAGTACAACACATTATATAGGCTTTTTCTGCAGGACCCTCTCCTTCGAATTTTAACTGCATTCCCACTTCTGCAAAGGCCAGGCTCACAAAATCTCTAACAGTTGTAGTTATTCCGGTGGCAATCACCCAGTCTTCAGGCTCGTTTGCCTGCAAAATCATCCACATCATGCGCACGTAGTCTTTAGCGTGGCCCCAGTCCCGTCGAGCATCAAGATTCCCCAGATAGAGCTTGTCTTGCAGTCCCAGAGCAATCCTGGCAGCAGCCCTGGTTATTTTTCGGGTAACAAAAGTTTCACCCCTCATGGGTGACTCATGGTTAAACAATATTCCATTACAGGCAAACATTCCGTAAGCCTCTCTGTAATTCACCGTTATCCAGTAGGCGTATAATTTTGCCACTGCATACGGACTTCTGGGATAGAAGGGTGTGGTCTCATTTTGCGGAACTTCCTGTACTTTTCCGTAGAGTTCCGAAGTGGAAGCCTGATAAATCCTGGTCTTCTTTTCAAGTCCGAGCAATCTTACAGCATCCAGAATTCTAAGAGTACCCAGCGCATCTGTATTTCCTGTGTATTCAGGAATTTCAAAGGAAACCTGCACATGGCTCATGGCCGCGAGGTTGTAGATCTCATCAGGTTGAATAGTCTGGATGAGCCGAATAAGATTCGTGCTGTCGGTCATGTCGCCGTAGTGCAGGATAAAATTGCGATTCTCCACGTGGGGATCCTGGTACAAATGATCTATCCGTTCAGTATTAAACTGAGAGGAACGACGTTTAATACCATGGACGACATATCCTTTATTCAAAAGAAATTCGCTTAGGTAAGCTCCGTCCTGGCCAGTTACTCCTGTTATTAATGCTATTTTCATTTTTTATTGCTTAAATTAACATGACAGTTCCATTCATGATACTGAGGAAATTATAAATATTTGCGAAGTGATTTTAGAGATTAACAAAGTGAATCTATTATGTTACAATCACCTCTAAAAGCAAAGAATTCTTTTGAATGATTCAGAGAAATAATTTCTGTTGCATCAGAAAATGGGAATGTAAAATCGGCTGAAATAAAGTATCAACTTTACACATTTCCTCTTTTTCATATAAAGCAACAAGTATAAATTCCCAGCTATACCACATTGCCCAAAACCTCCCGCGTTTTTGCATTCACAGTACAACCCAGCCCCAGAAGAATGAGTTTCGTTCTTTTTGTCCCCACTTCTTGTATTATAGCTTCCTCATCTTTAAACGCACCTGACCCGATAATCACTTTGTCACCTGGAGATAAATGACTTATTGAAACCTCTTCAAGCTCCTCACCTCCTAACCATTGCTGTATTACTTCAATCTCGCGATCCCTCACGATGGCAGGTCGGCCCAACCAGTAGAGATACCTCACCACTCCGGGAACCTCAAACACCTTTTCCCTATCTTTCTCCTTTAGCTTGACAAAAACATAGGAGCGAAAAAGAGGAACGGTTATTCTTTTCTTTCGGTCGCTCCATTGTCTCACCTCAGTAGTCATAGGACAATACACCTCAAAATTTAATTTTCTAAGAGTATCAGCAACTCTCTTTTCTGCTTTAGCCCTTGTAAATAGTACGTACCACATATTCATTTAAATTTTTACCGAAGATTCTCGGCGTAAATGAAAATTTATTTAATATTAAGCTTATCCTTCAATCAAATTTTTAAAAAGCTATCGCATTGTAAGTAACACTTGTATTACTTACTTGAGATGAAAATAATTAAAGGGGGAATTACAATTCCAACATAGAATTATGATGGAACCAGTTTCTGATAACCAGAATTTTTAAGAAAGTCAATATTTGTTAACTTGGTTTAAACAGTATAATTATAATAGGGGAGAAAATACGTCGAGAAGATCGTCTCATGGCTTCGCCGGGTGAGTCACATAAATGTTCTCACAGGCATTCTACAATGTCTTTTACAGACGCATGAAAAAAAAGGGGAATGACTTTTTCATATATTTAAAAGTATAAATAATTCTTAAATACCAGAATTTCACCATGTTAATGTTTTCTAAATATGATCTTTATTATTAATTTTATTATTATTTAAAATAACCTTTATATAATTTCTAAATTTACACTTCCCCAGTACATTTAAATTAAATTATTATATGCTTTTTAACATAATCACCTTATATTCATCTACAATAGATTTTTTTGTTTGTTCAGAATATTATTTTCTCTTCGCTTAAATGCACGTTTTTATCTTTATACTACAAAAGGTTAAACAGCTTAATTAGATGCTTGATGCTCGCTATTGAAAGAAAAAAAGGCTTAGCTTGATTCTAGCTATCTTTTCACTATGAATCCAAATAATTACCTCGCAAGTTGTTAATAAAAAGTTAATCAAAGAAAATTCCTACAAGTTATACGCAAATGCGAAACATACCTGCTCCTTATTAAACTTTTTAAGAAAATTTCTTTGTCCTTGGGTTAGAGAAATTGGAAGTTTACATTATTGATTAACAGATGTTTATGTATTTTAAAAAGTTGAATCTATTTTTCATATCTTTAAATATCCAATTTAGTATCTACCAAACTTTAGCAAAAAAGTTCATAAAAAAGCCAAACTAGTAAGTATTTTCCTAAGATCAGCAATATCCCATACATCAAATTTTTAAACATAAATACAGTTAATGATTCCGAACTTTACCGCAAAATCGTCTCTATGAATGAATTTGTATTGATGTCATCAACAATCTTTGGAGCACTCACGATTATTTTTGGAGCTTTTGGAGCACATGCTTTAAAGAAAATACTTTCCGAAGATCAAATGAAGAGTTTTGAAACAGGAGTTAAATACCAAATGTACCACGCCTTGGTTTTGCTAATTATTGGCTTTCAGCTTAATTTTTCAGGTACGATAGAGAAGATTGCAGGATGGTGTTTTATCGTGGGGACTATTCTTTTTTCTTTTAGCATCTACGCACTTACTATTTCCAGTGCAAAAGGAAAAAAAATGACTTTTCTGGGGCCGGTCACTCCACTGGGCGGACTCTTTTTAATGGCAGGATGGACCTTCCTAATTGTCTATTTCCTGTCATAGTTCAACCTTGTGCAGCTTCCTTAGTATCTAGTATATTGAAAAGAAACCCGAATACTTTTCGGCCTCGGGTTTATTTGAATGTATAAGCTCAAATCTGGATTAATAGAACTTGTGCTTCCGCTAATTATTGCTGAACATCGCCATCCCATTCCATAAAACCGCCCTGCAGGTTATTCGTATTCTCAAACCCCATTTGATCCATAATGGTACAGGCTTGAGCACTGCGTTTTCCGGAGCGGCAATAGACATAGTAGTTCTTCGATTTGTCAAGCTTTTCCACTTCGCTTACAAATTCAGGTCCTTTATAAATGTCAATGTTCTTTGATTCTGGGATATATCCTTCCTGCACTTCCTCTTCGGTCCTTACATCCAGGATCATTGCGTTGTCATCACCGCTTATTTGTTTCTTCCACTCTTCTTTGGTCAAATCTTTCATAGCTATTTCCGTTATTCATTTTTAATTCAATTTCAACACAGTGCTTCCGTGCTATACAAATATAAGAAACCTATTTATACGGGATTGAACAACATCTTGAAATCTCCTTTTGATGCCGAAAGTTTATGCTTAAAACTTTGCAAAAAGTTTGTTTTAAAAATTTTGATCTTTATATTTGTCATTCAAATGAAAATAAATTTAGTACATAGCTGGTGGTGGAACAACTTACGTCAATCGTCGTGAGCAAAACCTCCTGTATGTAAAAATTATACAAAGGCTTGTCATCACGACAAGCCTTTTTTTATGTCCTTATTTAAAATATAATAATGTATCAATTAAAAAGCACCTTTAAAAAACTTCTTGCAGACACCATTACCCCAGTGAGTGTTTACTTGAAAATAAGGGATAAATTTCCAAATAGTTTGCTGCTGGAGAGCAGTGATTACCACGGTAGCGACAATAGCTTTTCCTACATTTGTTGTAATCCCATCGCATCTATTAAGATCGAAAATGAACTCCTTACCCAAACTTTCCCAGATAAGACGAGGACTGAAACTAAAATAACTTCAGAAATAAATATTCCTGAAGCGATCCACAACTTCTCAAAAAGGTTTAAAACCGAGGACAATAACTTTAAATTCATCAACAAAGGTCTTTTTGGATATATCGCCTATGACGGCATCCGCTATTTTGAAAATGTGGCGATCTCTAAAAAAGATAAGGACTTGAAGATCCCGGATATCTATTATGCGGTTTACCAGAATATCATTGCAATCAACCATTTTAATAACGAAGCTTATATTTTCGACCATAATTATAATTCAGGAAATAACCTGGAGCAGATCGAACAACTTCTAAAGGTAAAGAATTTCGCAACCTATAATTTTTCTACGGAAGGAAAACCCGTTTCAAACATCACAGATGTAGACTATAAAAAGAATGTAGAAAAAGCGAAGGAGCATTGTTACCGCGGAGATGTTTTTCAGCTGGTCCTTTCCCGCCGCTTTTCGCAGGATTTCAAAGGAGATGAATTTAATGTATACCGCGCTCTAAGAAATGTGAATCCGTCACCTTATTTATTCTACTTTGACTATGGCGACTTTAAGATCTTCGGAAGCTCTCCCGAAGCACAGCTGGTGGTAAAGGATGGACAGGCAGAAATCCATCCAATTGCCGGAACTTTTAAACGTACCGGAAATGATGAAGAAGATGCCGAAAGTGCCAAGAGATTGGCTGCAGATGAAAAAGAAAATGCCGAACACGTGATGCTGGTTGATCTTGCCCGCAATGATCTAAGCAGGCACGGCAGTGATGTTAAAGTTGAAAAGTATAAAGAAATCCAGTTTTTCTCGCATGTCATTCACCTTGTTAGTAAGGTAACCGGTAAAAAACATACCAACACAAGTACGATGCAGGTTGTTGCGGACACCTTCCCAGCAGGAACTTTAAGTGGTGCACCCAAACACAAGGCCATGCAGCTTATTGAAAAGTACGAAACAGTAAATCGGGATTTTTATGGCGGCGCTATTGGATTTATGGATTTTGAAGGAAATTTTAATCATGCCATTGTAATCCGCTCGTTTTTAAGTAAAAACCACCAGTTACACTTTCAGGCGGGAGCGGGAATTGTTTCAGAATCTAAAGAAGAAAACGAACTTCAGGAAATTTATAATAAACTTGGAGCCCTTACAAAAGCATTAAAAATAGCGGAAGAAATTTGACGTCCTGCCCCAGTAGGGGTGCCAAAAATGACATTATGAACAACAATATTTTAAATTCACGCCCTTCTATTAAGGAACAAACTCGTCCTTCGGTCTTAGTAATAGATAATTACGATTCTTTTGTGTACAACCTGGTGCACTACCTGGAAGATTTAGGCTGCAAGGTGACGGTGAGACGTAATAATGAACTTACTTTAGAAGAAGTCGAAAAATACGATAAAATTCTCCTTTCCCCAGGCCCGGGAATTCCTGATGAAGCCGGACTTTTAAAGGATATCATTTCCAAATATGCGCCTTCAAAAAGCATTTTTGGAGTTTGTCTGGGACAACAGGCCATTGGAGAAGTTTTTGGAGGAAAACTTCAGAATCTTCCTGATGTATTTCACGGAGTGGCTTCAAAAATAAAAGTTTGTGTGCAGGACGAGTCTTTATTTTCGGGATTGGAACAGGAGATGGAAGTCGGCCGCTACCATTCCTGGGTGGTTGACGGAAAACTTCCCGATTGCCTGGAAGCAACTTCCTATGATGAGAACGGACAGGTGATGTCTTTGCGTCACCGGGATTTTGATGTAAAGGCCGTGCAATTTCATCCGGAATCGGTTTTAACACCTCAGGGTAAAAAAATGCTTGAAAATTGGGTAAACAGCCCCAACCCCGCATTATCCCAAGACCCAGACGCTGCAAATGCTGAACCTAATATTAAATTATAACTAAAATAACACCTCAAATCCTCCTACTTTGGGCGAGTTAGAGGTGGCTTGACTATGAAACAGTTACTAAACAGACTCATAAATCACGAAACCATTTCGAAAGAGGAGGCAAAAGAAGCTTTGGTAAAAATCTCCCAGGGTGACTACAATGAAAGTCAAATTGCCGCTTTTCTTACTGTATATATGATGCGGAGCATCACCATTGAAGAGCTTGAAGGCTTTCGTGATGCACTGCTGGAAATGTGCATTGCGATTGATCTTGACCAGTACAATCCTATCGATCTCTGCGGAACCGGAGGTGACGGAAAGGATACTTTCAACATTTCCACCCTTTCATCTTTTGTAACAGCAGGTGCCGGAGTCAACGTTACGAAACATGGAAATTATGGAGTTTCCTCCAGTTGTGGAAGTTCCAACGTGATGGAATACCTTGGAATCAAATTCAGTAATGAAAAAGATTTCCTGGAAAGAAGCATCAGCGAAGCAGGAATCTGTTTTTTACACGCCGCACTTTTTCATCCGGCGATGAAAAAAGTGGCACCTATCCGTAGAAATTTGGGTGTAAAGACCTTTTTTAACATGCTGGGACCCATGGTGAATCCCGCATTTCCGAAGAACCAGGTAGTTGGAGTTTTCAACCTTGAACTTGCCAGAATGTATGGCTATCTTTATCAGAAAACGGATAAAAACTTTACTATTTTACACGCTTTGGATGGATATGATGAAATTTCCCTAACAGGAAAAACAAAAATTATATCCAATAGATCTGAAGGAATATTAAAACCTCAGGATTTTGGAGTTTCAGAAATAAACGAAGAGGATATTGCAAGCGGAAGTTCAATTGAGTCTGCCGCCGAAATCTTTATGAATGTCCTCAGCGGAAAAGGAACAGCGGCTCAAAATAATGTAGTATGTGCCAATGCCGGAATGGCAATTGCAACGGCTAAAGATTTATCTCCAAAAGAAGGTTTTGAAAAGGCAAAAGAATCCCTGCTTTCAGGGAAAGGACTTTTAGCCTTTAACAAACTGAAGGAGATTAGCCGTAACTAAATTTTGCCATTCACAGAAATACAGATTCAAAAGATGAATATTTTAGAAAAAATAGCGCTCGACAAGCGAAAGGAAGTACAGGAAAACAAAGAAATACTATCAGCAAAAGACCTGGAAATGATGCCGGGCTTCAACAGAAAATGCGTTTCCTTAAGTCAACGGTTACGGGAAAGCGACACAGGGATTATAGCAGAATTTAAGCGGAGGTCCCCTTCTGTCCCTGAACTTAACCTGAATGCCGATATAAAACAGGTTACGAAAGAATATGAAAAAGCCGGAGCATCTGGAATTTCTGTGCTAACCGATGAGATTTATTTTGGCGGCTCTATGGATGATCTTTTTGCCGCTCGTGAAGAGGTGAAAGTTCCTATCCTTCGAAAGGATTTCATGATCGACGAATACCAGATCCTTGAATCTAAAGCCATTGGTGCAGATGTGATTCTATTGATCGCTGCCCTTCTCAAAAAGGAGGAAATCAAGGCATTTTCTGAACTGGCGAAAAGCCTGGGAATGGATGTTTTGCTGGAAGTTCACAATGAGGAAGAACTTCAAAAATCCATTATGCCTTCCATAGATATGATTGGCGTGAACAACCGAAATTTGAAAACTTTTGAAGTAAACACTAATATTAGCAAAGAATTATCAGAAAAAATCCCTTCAGAATTTGTGAAGGTTTCCGAAAGCGGAATTAGCAGCACAGCCGCCATAAAAGATCTTCAAAAATACCATTTTCAAGGCTTCTTGATTGGCGGAAATTTTATGAAGACCGAAGATCCTGGAAAAAGTGCAGATGAATTTATCAGGGAATTGAAAAGATAAAAATTGGAGATGAACGCCAGCTCGAACAATAGAAATTTTAATCCACTTCCTACTTTTTCCGAAGAAAAGGGCTTGAAGTTAAAAGTCTGTGGAATGAAATTTTCAGAAAACATCCAACAGGTGGCAGGACTGCCGCCAGATTATATGGGATTTATCTTTTTTGAAAAATCTCCGCGGAATTTTGATGCTGAAATTCCCAACATCGATAAGAATATTAAGAAAACAGGTGTTTTTGTGGATGCTTCCATAGATTTCATTCTCGAAAAGGTCAGGAGACATCAGTTACAGGCAGTTCAGTTACACGGCAATGAAAGTCCGCAATTTTGCGCTACCCTGAAGGCTGAAAATCTTGAAATTATCAAGGTATTTTCGGTGAAAGATTCCTTTGATTTCGATATTCTTCAGGAATATGAAGGCAAGGTGGATTTCTTCCTTTTTGACACCAAAGGCAAAGCTAAAGGCGGAAACGGAATTACTTTCGATTGGGAAGTGCTGAAAAAATATCCTTCCGAAACGCCATTTTTCATAAGTGGCGGCATTGGACTTGAAGAAATGGCGAGATTAAAAAAATTTCAATTTCCGAAGACATTTTACGGCATTGATGTAAACAGTCGGTTTGAAACAGCACCTGGTTTTAAAAACATGGAAACTCTGAAAAAATTAAAAAGAACAATCCCAACGGTAAAAAATATATAATGAAAACAACTTATCAAGTAGATGAGCGAGGCTATTACGGCGAGTTTGGAGGAGCTTATATTCCTGAAATGCTGTACCCCAATGTGGAAGAGCTGCGTACGCAGTACCTCGAAATAATGAAAGAAGAATCTTTTCAAAAGGAATTTAAACAGCTCTTGAAGGATTACGTAGGCCGTCCTACTCCGCTTTATTTTGCCGAAGGCTTCAGTGAAAAATATAACACAAAGATCTATCTCAAAAGGGAAGACCTCTGTCACACTGGGGCGCACAAGGTGAACAACACCATTGGGCAAATCCTGATGGCAAAGAAACTCGGAAAAAACCGTGTAATTGCCGAAACAGGTGCAGGCCAGCACGGCGTTGCAACAGCCACTGTTTGTGCACTTATGGGGATTGAATGTGTGGTTTATATGGGCGAGATCGACATTGCACGGCAGGCACCTAATGTTGCACGAATGAAAATGCTGGGAGCTACGGTGGTTCCGGCAAAATCGGGCAGTCGTACTTTGAAGGATGCTACCAATGAAGCGATAAGAGACTGGATCAATAATCCTGTAGATACTCATTACATTATAGGATCTGTGGTTGGACCGCATCCCTATCCAGATATGGTAGCACGTTTTCAAAGTGTTATTTCCGAAGAAGTGAAAGTACAGCTGAAAGAAAAAGAAGGTCGTGAAAATCCAGATTACGTGGTTGCCTGCGTAGGCGGCGGAAGCAATGCTGCCGGCATGTTTTACCATTACCTGGACAATGAGAAAGTTGGGATCATCGCTGTGGAAGCAGCAGGAGAAGGTGTTTCTTCCGGAAAAAGCGCCGCCACCTCAGCTCTTGGAAAAGAAGGGATCATCCACGGAAGTAAAACCCTGCTGATGCAAACCGAAGACGGACAAATTACTGAACCATACTCCATTTCAGCTGGACTCGATTATCCCGGAGTGGGCCCCATGCACGCTAATCTTTATCGCACGGGAAGAGGGGAATTTATTTCCGTTACCGACAAAGACGCAATGGATGCCGGATTGGTTTTATCAAAACTGGAAGGAATTATTCCGGCGATTGAAACTGCCCACGCACTTGCCATTTTTGAAACCCGAAAATTCAAGGAAGATGATGTTGTAGTGATCAACCTTTCGGGACGTGGCGATAAAGATTTAAATACGTATATCGAACATTTTAATTTATAGAAATTAGATGTCATCCTGATTTTATTTCAGGATCAAAAATATCGAGAGGCTCTTTACAGAAGCTGAAAAAGTTCAGTTTGAAAAAAACTTTAAACCTCTTCTCAACTATTGAAAATATGAACCGCATCAACCAAAAATTACAGGAAAGCCAGAAGTTGCTTTCCATCTATTTCACAGCTGGATATCCAGAAATAGAAGATACCGTCAATATTATTGAAGCGCTCGAAAAGAGCGGGGTGGATATGATCGAAATCGGACTTCCTTTTAGTGATCCATTGGCAGACGGGCCCACCATTCAACAGAGTTCCGAAGCTGCTTTAAGGAACGGAATGACCACAAATAAGCTGTTCAGCCAAATTTCCACTATCAGAGAAAAGGTGAATATTCCGTTGATCATTATGGGGTATTTTAACCCGATTCTTCAGTATGGTGTTGAGAAATTTTGCCAGAAATGTAAAGAAACAGGAATAGACGGCCTTATCATTCCCGATCTTCCGGTGGAAGAGTATACAACCCATTACCAGGATATTTTTGAAAAATATGATTTGATTCCAATATTTTTGATCACTCCCCAAACATCTGAAGAAAGAATTAGATTTATTGATTCTGTTTCCAACGGCTTTATATATATGGTGAGCAGCGCCAGCGTTACCGGAAGCACGGTTGGGTTTGGTGATGAGCAGATAGATTATTTCAAGAGAATCTCCAATTTGGAGCTAAAAACACCAACAATTGTTGGTTTTGGAATTAACAGTCCGGCGATCTTTAAACAGGCTACAGAATATTCTAAAGGTGCCATTATTGGAAGTGCTTTTATAAAGCACCTTTCTCACCACGGTGTTGATAAAATTCTAGATTTTGTTAAAGCCTTGCGATAGTTTAACCTTCTTATAACAGGCCTATAGTGTCAAAAACGCTGTTCTTTTCTTAAATTAGAGAGAATTTAAAAAATGAAATTATGGGACAGATAGAAGATAAACACAAGCAGAGAAAAGAAAAGAGACGAAGTGATAACGACCCATTGAGTGGCGAAATAGGAAATCGCGATATTGAAACAAACGATTTTGATATTGACGATGAAACTATTAAAGACCAGCAAAATAAAAAGTAATGGGAAAAGGAGACAAAAAGTCCAAAAGAGGAAAAATCTCGATTGGTACTTTTGGAAAATTAAGGCCTAAGCGTAAGAAATTTAATGTAAGGCCAGAAAAAGTCAAAAATCCACAACAAAAAGATCCCATTTAGTCTTCTTCGAGAAACTGACGGTATTGCAAAACCCTGAAATCAATTGTATTGAAATCAGGGTTTTGTTTTTTTAATTGTTTATAAAGTTCCATGCTTCCAATAGCCCTATTGGCAGAACCTGATGGCGCGGTCAAAGAAACCGTATTTATAAGTCTTCCATCCAACACAAATTGATGAATTCGAGGCACATCATTGGCAATTACCTTCAATTTTAGATCGTATTTTTTCAGGAGTTTCCGAAAGAAGAATTCCGGACCGTTTTTGCTGTTTCCTCCTGTGAAAAGCAAGGTATGAATTGCAGGATGTTTTTTAAGGACCTTTACAATATCCCTTAACTCCACTTCCTGCATTCCCAGGTCGGAAGCATCGATCTTATCCCGACGACAACTTTCTACTGTATCACAAATCCCGATCTTGTTTTTGATCAAAAAATTTTCCCGCTGTTCAATTGCTTTTGCCGTGGTTTCATATTTTAAATCAAGATTAAAAACTTCATCTATTACTTTCCATAAGAGTCCGTCGCGGCTTCCATAGCAAAAATCCACATCGCCTTCTTTTAATTCCCCGGTGGTAAACCTTGGTGGCGGTAAAGTACCAACAATGAGTTTTGTCGCATTTTCAGGAATAAAAGGAGGGTAAGGATGTTTATGATGGAACATTATTGGGGACTTCAAAATTTAAATATTTGCTGATTTTAAATATTCTCGAAAATTGCAATAAAGTGACGCTGTTCTTACTCCTTGACAGCGTCACTATATACACCTTCACTTTTCTTCCTCTTCGGGAGTTGGAAGAATTTTACTTCATTACTATCACCAAATCATCTGCAAATACCATGGTTCCTTCCTTCAGTATTATTTTATCAACTTCCCCTTCAGAATTAGCGGTTATTGTTGTTTCCATTTTCATAGCTTCAATTACAAATAATGGTTGGTTTTTTTCCACTTTTTGGCCAGATTCCACTAAAATTGAAGATAAAGAACCCTGAAGTGGTGCTCCCACTTCTTTCTTGTTTCCTTTATCTACTTTTTGATGAACTACCTTCTCCACCTTTACAGATTTGTCCTGCACCTCAATGGTCCTAGTTTGCCCATTTACTTTAAAGAAAATCTTCACGATTCCATCTTCATTAGCATCACCGACAGATATAAGCTGGATCAACAAGGTTTTCCCTCTGTCCAGCTCTACAATAATTTCTTCGCCGGGTGTCATGCCATAGAAAAAATTCTTCGTAGGTAAGTTGATAACACTTCCATACTTTACGTGGTGGTTGTATGCATCTGTAAATACTTTTGGATATAATTTATAGGAAAGAAAATCGGTAATGTCAACTTCTCTGCCCAACCCTTCCTTGAAAGTGCGTTCAAATTCCTTGAATTCCGTTTCAAAATCTACCGGCTCGAGGTGAGCATTTGGTCTTCCTTTATAAGGTTCTTCTCCTTTCAAAATGATCTTTTGCACTTTCTCCGGAAATCCGCCATGGGGTTGACCTAATTCTCCCCGAAAAAAACTTACTACAGATTTTGGAAAGGAAATCTCCTCTCCCCGTTCCATTACATCTTCAATACTCAAATTGTTACTCACAAGGAACTGCGCCATATCCCCTACTACTTTTGAACTTGGGGTTACTTTAATAATATCTCCAAAAAGATCGTTCACTTTACTGTACATCTCGGTGATCTCGTGGAATCTGTCGGCCAGCCCCAGAGATTCTGCCTGCGGTTTCAAATTGGAATACTGACCGCCAGGAATCTGATGTTTGTAAACTTCTCCCGAGCCCGCCTGTAACCCAGATTCAAATGGATAATAATAACGTCTTACTGCTTCCCAGTACTGACTGTATTCATTCAGTTTTTCTGAATTAATTTTTCTTCCGCGGTCATGGAACCTAAGCATCTCCAAAACAGAATTAAAGTTTGGCTGAGATGTTAATCCTGATAGTCCTCCAAGTGCGACATCTATTACATCAACCCCCGCTTCCACAGCTTTTAAATAAGTAGCAGCCTGTATGGAAGAAGTGTCGTGCGTATGAAGATGCACAGGAATGTGCACGTTTGATTTTATGGAAGAAACAAGCTCAAAAGCGGCATCGGGCTTTAATATTCCCGCCATATCTTTAATCCCGAGAATATGAGCACCGGCATTTTCAAGATCTTTCGCCATTTGAACATAATACTGCAAATTATATTTAGTCTCATTTGGATCCATCACATCTCCGGTATAGCAAATCGTCCCTTCTGCGAGTCCGTTGGTTTTCTTTCTCACATATTCTATACACGGCGCAATGGATTCCATCCAGTTCAAGCTATCGAAAATCCTAAAAACATCTACTCCATTCTCCCATGCCTGTTCCACAAACTTTTCGATCAGGTTATCGGGATATGCGGTATAGCCGACTCCATTGGAACCACGTAACAGCATTTGCAGCAGCACATTTGGCATGGCCTTACGAAGCAGCCTCAAACGCTCCCACGGATTTTCTTTAAGAAATCGCATGCTCACATCAAAAGTTGCCCCTCCCCATACTTCTAAGCTAAATATTTCGGGATGGTTCTTTGCAAAACCTTCTGCTACTTTCATCATATCTGTAGTTCGCATACGGGTTGCGAGCAGACTTTGATGCGCGTCCCGCATCGTAGTATCTGTGAAATGTATTTTACCATCGTGGAGCAACCAGCGTGAGAACTTTTCAGGTCCAAATTCTGTAAGCAGGTCTTTAGTGCCTTTTGGATAATCACCTGTTTTATCAAAAGAAGGCACGACGGGTTTTATAAAAGTCCGCTTCAAATCAGGCTTTTTGACATCCTCATTTCCGTTGACTATGATATCCCCAAGAAACTGTACCATTTTAGTGGCCCGGTTTCTACCCTTTTTAATATCAAACAATTCCGGATGCTCTTTAATAAAATTTACTGTAACATCTCCATTTCTAAAAGTGGGATGTTTTAAAATATTGTCCAGGAAACCAATGTTGGTCATTACTCCACGCACCCTGAATTCAGCCAGAGCACGGCGCATTTTTCTACACGCACCATCCAGGGTCCGGCTGCTGGCAGAAATCTTCACCAGCATAGAATCGAAAAACGGTGAAATAGAAACCCCTTGATAAATACTTCCCGCATCCAGTCTTATCCCAAAACCTGAAGCACTTCGGTATGTTGTGATGGTCCCGTAATCGGGCTTAAAATCATTGGTAGGATCTTCGGTAGTAACACGGCATTGCAGGGCAAAACCATTGGTTTTTAAGGACTCCTGGCTTTCAATTTTTATCTGTTTGTCAGATAATTTATATCCGCCGGCAATGAAAAGCTGGGCTTTGACAAGATCAATATTTGTAATAATTTCTGTAACCGTATGCTCTACCTGGATACGCGGATTTACTTCTATGAAATAAATACTTCCGTCGTCATCCACTAAAAATTCGACGGTCCCTATGTTATTGTAGTCGACCGCTTTACATATTTTCAGCGCATAATCATACAATTTTTGCTTCGTCTCCTCATTTAATCCGAAGGAAGGCGCGAATTCTATTACTTTTTGATAGCGACGTTGCACAGAACAATCCCTTTCAAATAAGTGGACCATATTTCCGTGATGATCGGCCACGATCTGTATCTCTATATGCTTCGGATTTTCAACAAATTTCTCAAGAAAAACAGTATCATCTCCAAAGGCATTTTTGGCTTCTCTTTTAGATTCCGGAAAGGCGCTTTTCAATTGATCTTCATCCCGAATGACCCGCATTCCGCGGCCACCACCTCCCGAAGCGGCTTTTAACATTACAGGATAACCTATAGTTTTAGCTTCAGTTAAAGCGGTTTCCACACTATCTAAATCTTTTTCGCTACTTTGAATGATAGGAACCTCATTTTGAACAGCCACTTCCTTGGCCCTTACTTTATCACCCAAAGATTGCAGCACCGAAACTTTAGGCCCCACAAAAATGAGGTCGTTTTCTTCACACTTTCGGGCAAATTCAGCATTTTCAGAAAGAAAACCGTAACCCGGATGAATGGCATCAACGCCATTTTCCTTAGCAACTTTAATGATCGCATCAATATCCAAATAAGGCTTTAAAGGTTCATTTTCGGCACCTATCTGGTAGGATTCATCGGCCTTGTAACGGTGCAGTGCGTAACGATCTTCGTAAGTATAAATACCTACGGTGCGAATACCAATCTCGGTACAGGCTCTAAAAACCCTAATAGCAATTTCACCCCTGTTTGCTACTAAAACCTTGTTTATTTTCATCCTTTTGTAATGCTTTTATAGTTGATTTTGACTGAACTTCCTAAGTTATATAAAATCCTGATTTTAGAAGAAGATAAAATAAAAAAAGGAGGTGAAACACCTCCTTTTTAAAATATTTTAACAAAAATTGATTGCTTTATATCAACGAGTAAAGACAAGCTCGTTTGATTTGCCCGACTCCTCCTCACTGAATCTATAGCCATCGTAATCAAAATCTTTAATATCCTCCACAGTTTGTGCACCTGTATCAATTATATAACGCACCATTGAACCACGAGCTTTTTTAGCATAAAAAGAAATGATCTTTAATTTGCCATTTTTAAAGTCCTTAAATACGGGAGTGATAACAGGCACTTTTAATTTATTTGTATCTACAGCTTTAAAGTACTCCTGGCTCGCGAGATTTACAAACAGCTCATCCTCCTGCAGTTCGTTATTAAGGAATGTGGTAATATCTTCTTCCCAAAGTTCATAGAGGTTCTTCTTTCTTCCTACCTGGAGATCTGTCCCCATTTCAAGTCGGTATGGCTGAATAAGATCAAGTGGTTTCAGGATTCCATAGAAGCCGGAAAGAATTCGCAGCGTGTTTTGAAGATCGTCCAACTTTTCTGCAGGAATGGTATAGGCCTCCAGCCCCGTATAAACATCACCTGCAAAGGCATAAGCCGCCGGCCTGGAATTCTTCTTGTTATGAACTTCTTCAAATTCCTGGTAACGCTGATGATTGAGATCTGCAAGTTTATCACTAATCTCCATTAATTCTGAAATTTCTTTTTTAGACATGCGCGCCAGTTTCCGATTAACTTGGGCTGTTCGCTCCAAAAATGAAGGCTGGGTTCCGCGCGTTGTGGGTAATTTCGTTTTGTAATCAAGAGATTTTGCAGGGGAAATAACAATTTTCATATAGGAAGATTTTCCGAAGTGGTTTTAGTTTCAGCCACTAAAATAGTACTTCCTGTCCTATTTAGAAAAGCCTTCTAAATCTTGCTTTTTGATGAAGGTATTGAAAAAGGCTATTTAAACTCTTCTTTCTAAAGAGAATTATTTTTAGCTATTAAATAAGATTGGGAGATTAACTGAAACAGCTACTATTCAATAAATTCCTTCTGATTCTTAGAGTAGTTACGCCATTTTTCGATACACTGCTGCATATCTTCGGGAATTGGAGTGTTAAAGCTCATCCACTCGCCCGAAACCGGATGCTTGAATCCTAAAGTTTTTGCGTGTAATGCCTGCCTCGGAAGAATTTTGAAGCAATTTTCTACAAACTGCTTATATTTTGTAAAGGTGGTTCCTTTCAGGATCTTTTCTCCGCCGTAGCGCTCATCATTAAAAAGTGTATGGCCGATGTGCTTCATATGAACCCGAATTTGATGCGTTCTTCCGGTTTCCAGCTTACATGACACTAACGTCACATAACCAAGGCGTTCTAGCACTTTGTAATGAGTTACCGCGGGTTTCCCTTTATCTTCCTCTTCTCCAAGATAGACGGTGTTCTGAAGTCGGTTTTTTGGGTGACGTCCAATATTTCCTTCTACAGTACCTTCGTCTTCTTCCACATTTCCCCAAACCAGGGCCACGTATTCGCGTTCACTGCTTTTGTCAAAAAACTGTTTGGAGAGTTTCGTCATTGCCTGTTCCGTCTTGGCAACTACCAGCAATCCGCTGGTATCTTTGTCAATCCGGTGCACTAATCCCGGGCGTTCACTGCTGTTCTGAGGAAGGTTTTCGATATGATATACCAGGGCGTTGATCAAGGTTCCACTGTAATTTCCATGCCCCGGGTGCACCACCATTCCTGCCGGCTTGTTCACCACGAGCAAGGCATCGTCTTCATAGACAATATCAAGCGGAATATCTTCAGGCGTAAGTAAAAATTCATAGGGCGGGTGCTCGAAAAGCACTTGCACCACATCTCCCGGTTTTACTTTATAATTCGATTTTACAGGAACTTCATTTACATGAATATTACCCTCTTTGGCGGCGGTTTGAATCTTATTACGGGTCGCCTTCTCAATATAATTCATCAGGAATTTGTCCACCCTTAACGGCTGTTGACCTTTATCGGCTACAAATTTGTGATGCTCATAAAGTTCATCATCAGTTTCTTCAGGTTCAGGCTTGCTATTTTCAGAGCTCATATTCCTCGCTTTCAAATTCATTCACATTCTCACTTTCCTCTTCTTCCATCTCATATCTGCCAGATCCATCACCTAAAACAAGGTCAATCTTTGATGTTTCCTTCAGCTTCATTCCAGGTTTAAGTTCCTGCCCCTCATGCCGCAGTTCCAGCACGGCATCTTTGGCAACGTCAGGTTTATAAGTGACCGTTCCTATTTCAAAACCAAGGGAACGCAATGTAGGTTCTACCTGCCTTCTGGTTCGCCGGATCAAATTCTCCGGAATTTCAATGGTACGAAAACCAGAAGGATTCAGAGTAAGATAAATTTTACGATTTTCCTTCACATGTTTCCCCGGAAGCGGCACCTGGTCTATCACCGAATACGGCGGATAATCGGGATTGTAGTTGGCCGAATCCAGAATTTCCCGGCGCAATTCAAGTTCGTCAAGCGTAGCATCCACCCTGTCCAGAGAAAGGCGCGCAAGATTAGGAACTTCTATACGTTGATCCTGGTTGGTGCTGTAATCCAGCCACTGCAGTAAAATAAAAACGATTAAAACCACAGCTAAAACAGCTAAAAGCAGCTGAATTAAAAAGGTTTTGCTAAAAAGGAATTTGATAAAATTCATAGGTTTTAAAAAAAACAAAGATATAAAATCAGGTGGTTTTGCAGACATTCATTTTATAGTCCTACTTTTGTTAACGAAACTTAATCTTTATTATTTGTGATGAAGAAAAATATTGCCATCGCCATGGGCGGATATTCGAGTGAACACCGCATTTCCATCAACAGCGGGAATGTAGTTTACAAGAATCTTGACCGCAGCAATTACAACCCTTACAGAGTTCACATTCTTCAAAAAGAATGGTTTGTGGTGGCAGATGATGACACTCCTTATCCCATTAACCGCAGCAATTTTACCGTTACGATCAAGGGAAAATTAATCTCCTTTGACTGCGTTTTCAATACGATTCATGGAACACCTGGCGAAAATGGCCTTTTACAGGCATATCTTGAGCTGCTAGGGATTCCCCAAACCACCTGCGGATTCTACCAGGCGGCACTCACATTTAACAAACGGGATCTCATTAGCGTTTTAAAGCCCTACGGAATTAAAACCGCCAGCAATTATTTTCTGAATAAAGGCGAAGAAGTAAATGCTGAAGAAATTCTTGCAAAAGTAGGTTTGCCCTGCTTTGTAAAAGCCAACAAAGCCGGTAGCAGCTTTGGAATTACAAAAGTAAAAACTGAAGAAGATCTTATTCCTGCCGTAAAAACAGCTTTTAAGGAAGATGATGAAATTATCATCGAATCATTTCTGGACGGTACCGAAGTTTCTGTTGGAGTCGTTATGTACGAAGGCAAGGTGCTGGCACTTCCGGTGACAGAAATAGTTTCTGAAAACGAGTTTTTTGACTATGAAGCCAAATACCTCGGAAAGTCCCAGGAGATCACTCCGGCCCGCATTTCTGAAGAGCAAACCAAAGAAGTGCAGGAAGCGGCAGAACTGATTTACAAAAAGCTAAAAATGAAAGGCTTTACGCGTTCAGAATTTATATTTCATAACAACCAGGCGCATTTTATTGAAATGAACACCACGCCGGGATTGAGTGAAGCCAGCATCTTACCTCAGCAATCTGTAGCTGCCGGGATTTCCCTTCAGGATCTCTTCGGAAATGCCATCGAAGCAGCGATTTAATATAAAAATGTTTCATTATAGTCAGTTTTACGTCAACCTGAACTTTTTTCAGGTTCTAATATCTGGAATTT
This sequence comes from Salinimicrobium maris, assembly GCF_049680855.1. Classification (NCBI taxonomy): domain Bacteria; kingdom Pseudomonadati; phylum Bacteroidota; class Flavobacteriia; order Flavobacteriales; family Flavobacteriaceae; genus Salinimicrobium; species Salinimicrobium maris. Next base: position 43,293 of record NZ_JBMPGS010000005.1, read on the forward strand.
CTATTAGTAAGATTCTGAAATAAATTCAGAATGACGGTTTATAGCTGTTTAAAGAAATCTTGTTCCAAAGTCATCGCACCCACTAAGCCTCAACAATTCCCTATATTTGTTTGAACACAACAAAAGCTAGTGCATGAAAAAAGCCGTTTTTCCGGGGTCTTTTGACCCGATAACTTTGGGACACGTAGATATTATTGAACGAGCCTTGCCATTGTTTGATGAAATTATCCTGGCAATTGGAATTAATTCGGAAAAGAAATACATGTTCTCCCTGGAAGAGCGGGTGCGGTTTTTAAATGAAAGTTTTAAAGATGAGCCGCAAATACAGGTGATGACCTATAACGGACTCACAGTTGATTTTTGCAAAGAACAGGAGGCTCCATTTCTTCTGCGAGGCCTGCGCAACGGAACCGATCTTGATTATGAAAAGGCCATTGCACAGACAAATTTCAAACTTTCAGGAGTGGAAAGTGTATTTTTACTCAATTCTTCCGGAAAAAGTCATATTTCTTCCAGCATTGTGCGTGATGTGATAAGAAATGGCGGAGATTATAGCTTTATGGTGCCTAACGCAGTCAAAAAGTAAATCAAATTTGCCATTTTTAGATGTCCAGTCTTTTCTAAGTTCTGGTTCTTCTTCAGAACAGATATTTCAACTTCACTCCACCAAAATAATTGCGCGGATTCCCGGGATAGAAATACCTGGGCGCGGTACCTCCAAACCCAACAGCATTCGGGATAATACTCGCAGCATATTGAGTGTCAAAAAGGTTATTTACACCCGCAAATAATTCCGCTTCAAATAAATCGAAAAGTGCAAAATCATAAGAAGATTTTAAGTGCAGCAAATTGTAACTGTCATTAAATTCTGAGTTAGCATCGTTTAACGGCATTTCCCCTTCATGCTGAAAAACAGCATAGAAGTTGAGTCCGGCGCTCGAAGCCAGATCGAATCCGGCGGTAATGCTCCTTTTAGGAACTCCCGGAAGATCATTCCCGGAATAATTAATTCCATCATCCACAAATTCATCGAACTCATAAAAGTTTAGGGAACCATTCACATAAGGACTTAGCTCGATCCCTGAAAGTAAATTAAAATTGTAATTCAGCAGAAATTCAATTCCGTTATGATTTGTTTCTCCTGCATTCCGGCCAATGTATTGATCCTCGGCCACTCTTTCGGCAATAAGCAAATTACTGATTTGTATTGAATAAACCGCAACTTCAGAATAAAGGCGATTGTTCAGCCAGTTTCCTTTGAATCCAAGTTCATAATTCACCCCTGTTTCAGGTTCTAGTTCGGTATTGATCAAACCCTCAGGAGTGAGGGTTTCGGCAACCGTAGGTGTAGAAAAACCGTGGCTTATGGAGCCGTAAATACTTTTTCCTTCAGCAATCTCATAAACAAGCCCTAATCGCGGCGACCAGATGCTCTCAAATTCAAATTCTCCCGATTGATCAACCATATCTCGATTAAAAAGATCTGTAAGTTCATAGCGCGTAGAATTAAAATTGATTCCTGCTTCCAGAGAAAACGACTCAGAAAGTGAAAGATTCCATTGCGCAAAGATATTGTAGTAGCTGCGGTCCTGTGAATTATTGCTAAGGCTGTTTCCTGGGACACTTCCGCGGTCAGGAAATTCTTCATACAAATTCTCAAAAGTAGATGTGTCGTACAATTCGCGATAATACTCACCTCCCAAAGACCACTCCGACTCAAGTGTCAAAAAGGTACTTTTCAGGTTGAATTTTGTACGGGCTCCTGTTGCCACCTGCTCTTCTTTAAGGATATCGAAAGGCCTTGGCTCATATGCATCCCGAAAATTCATGTAAATACTCGTGGTGTTGTAGAAATCTCCGGAAAAAAGATGTCGATAAGACACTCCAAAAAGGCCTTTATCGTAAGATTCATACCCTTTTGCTGCATCCCATGTAAAAGCTGCGGAAGTAGGATCATTTTCGAGGGTTTCCCTGTTCAGAGAACTTGGAATATAGGCCATAAGACTGGTGTATTGAGCCAAAAGCGATAAATAACTCCCATTTTTGGTATCTATTTTCCCGTGGAGACTAAAGGAATCCCGCTCGTAGTCGCTGTTATCCCTAAAACTTTCACTTTCCAGGTGATTTTGTGCCAGGACGAAATTTGTAGATTCATCGGAATGTTTCGCTATAATGCTATTTTTGAATAACCCAAAGCTGCCAAAAGTAGCTTTTTCAGAAACTGTTGTTCCCGGTTCATCTGCTTCGGCGGCGTATAAATTAAGAACACCGCCTAATCCGGCGCCATATACGCTGGAAGTGGGTCCTTTTATGATCTCTATACGCTCCACCATTGACTGGTCAATATCATCTAAAGTGGTTTCGCCTTCCGCCGTGGAAATGGGAATTTCTTCAAAATATGCTTTGATCCTGTTGGAGCTGTACTGCGATCTCGCGCCAATTCCGCGGATGTTGATCTTGTTTGTATTCAAAGCTCCCTGGTGAACATACACCCCCGGCGCGGTACTTATCGCCTGCACCAGATTTGTCTCGTCAAAACGCTGCAGATCCTGTTCTGAAATAATACTCACGGCCGCCGGCGTTTCTCGTAGTTCATTTGGAATAATAGTACTTCTTAACACGACTTCGGAAAGAGATTCGGGCTGCGGAATGAGGTAAAAAACCTGCTGTTCTCCTGAATCTTGAATGGTGACTTCATTTCTTTCAAAACCAAGTTTGGACATTTGTATCCTTGCCGGAAGTCGTTGTACCTCGAGCAGGAAATAACCATTTTCGGAAGTTACCGTTCCCCCGGAAGCATCCAGAATCTTGATGGCTACATTGGGTACAGGTTCGCCTGAAGAAGCATTTCGAACAACACCTTCAATTTGTTGCCCATATATATTCCCTATTAGAAAAAGAAATGCTAATAATAAGAGTTTTTTCTGCAATTTTTTTGAATTTCGAGGTTGGTAGTTTGATGTGTCTTTATTTCGCAGCATGATAAGAAGCTTACTTCAATTTATATGCACCGTCTCAAAATTACCTTTAAATTTCACTTTAAAAAAGATTCTGAAAAAGATTAGCCTTCCTTTAACAGGAAGTGAAATTCCCAATTAAGATCAATAATTTGGCTGTTTTTAGAGTTTTTGGCTAAGTTTACAACCTAAACAAAATGTCCCCGATGAAGAGATTTTTTCTCCTTGCATTACTCGTAATTTTCGCTGCCTCCTGTGATTTCTCCAATTACATCCTTAAAACCGATTATGATTTTACCACGGTTTTTGAAAAATCTGAAGGGAAACAAACTGCGACTTACGAGGAGGTAATTGAATATTACAGCAATCTTGCTGCTGTTTACCCAAGCGTAAGCATTAAGGAAATGGGCGAAACTGACAGCGGAAAACCTCTACACCTGGCACTTTTTAGCGCCGACGGAAATTTTTATCTTGAGGAATTGCGGGAAGATCACAGCATCCTCCTCATCAATAACGGGATTCATCCCGGGGAAAGCGATGGAGTAGATGCAACGATGATGTTGTTTCGGGATTTGGCGCAGGATTCCATTCCGGTGCCAAAAAATACGGTAATCGCGACAATTCCTGTTTACAATGTAGGCGGTGCTTTAAACCGGAATTCTACCACAAGAACGAACCAAAATGGCCCTGAAAGCTACGGATTTAGAGGCAATGCCCGCAATTACGATCTTAACCGGGATTTTGTAAAAGCCGACACAAAAAACACCCGAACTTTTTACGAGATTTTCCACAGACTGCAACCTGATGTTTTTATTGACAACCATGTAAGCAACGGCGCTGATTATCAATACACGCTTACGCACCTGTTCACGCAGCACAATAAACTTGGAGGGAAATTAGGTGAATATCTCAATGTGGATATGATGCCGGGACTCGAAAAAGCTCTGGAGCGAAAAGAACGGGACATCACCCCTTATGTTAATGTCTTCAACGACGTCCCTGAAACTGGATTTACGCAGTTTATGGATTATCCAAGATACTCAACCGGCTATACGACGCTCTGGAACACCTTGGGAATGATGGTGGAAACTCATATGCTGAAACCATACGACAAGCGAGTTTGGGGCACATATGAACTAATGCGTTCCATGATTGACCTTACAGATGAAGACACAAAACTTATCAAAAAGTTGAGGGCGCAGGCCAACAGGAAGTTCCGAAATCAGGAAACCTACGACTTTAATTTTGTTGCCGATAGCATTAAGCCATCTACCATTGAATTCAAAGGTTATGAAGGCAGACAGGCAACCAGTGTAGTCACCGGATTTCAGCGATTGGAATATGACACCACACAGCCTTTTACAAAGGAAGTCACCTACTACAACAACTTTAAGCCAACAAAGCAGGTGGAAATTCCGAAGGGATATATTATTCCGCAGGGTTGGTGGCCGGTGCTGGATCTACTGGAAATGAACCATGTTGAAATGCAGGCATTTGAAAAAGATAGTGTGGCCGAAGTAGAAGTTTATCACATAAGTGATTACAAAACCCGAGGTTCAGCTTACGAAGGACATTACCTTCACTACGACACTGAAGTTGAAAAAAGCACTGCCAGAGTGACTATCCAAAAAGGGGATTTTTACGTGCCTTTGGATCAGCCTGCGGTACGATATCTTTTAGAAACGCTGGAACCCGAGGCTGTAGATTCATTTTTTAACTGGAACTTCTTTGATACCATTCTTCAGCAGAAAGAAGGTTTCTCACCCTACGTTTTTGAGGACGTAGCCGAAGAACTTCTTGAAGATTATCCTGAACTGGAGGACGAATTCCTGAAAAAGAAGGAAAATGATCCTGAATTTGCCGCCAGCTGGTATGCACAACTCGACTGGCTCCACAAAAGATCAAGCCATTACGAAAAAGCACATTTAAGATACCCTGTCTTTCGCGTAGCCAGATAACATTTCTGCAGGGAAAAGAAGTTTTATATTAGCGTAGGATTTCTCTAATGCCTTTATGGCCTTTTTTTCGTTCTTCCATTTAGCTTTTTTAATGCCTTCGCTTTCTTCAGGCACCAGCGGGCCGGTATAATTAGTTCTCATTTCATACCAGTGGGTAACCTTTAATTTGTATTTTCCTCCGCGCTGGAAAATGTGATAGGTTTTAAGCAAGAAATCGCTTATTTTAAGGTCTTTTACGCCCGTCTCCTCTTCTACTTCCCGTATGGCTCCATCTTCCAGACTTTCCTTTTTTTCCACCTTGCCTTTAGGAAGATCCCACCGGCCATTTCTGTGAATGAACAGCATTTCCCCCTTCTCATTATAAACCAATCCTCCTGCCGCTGTAACCACGGGTAATTTCTTCAAAAGGTGCTTTATAAGCTTCTCTTCCTTTTTGTGATACAGGTTTACGTAAAGCAGTTTTCCTTTATTAATGTTCTTGATGATGGTAGTAAAATTGGCTTCTTTTAGAGATAAAGAGGTGTATTTTTCACCCATATCTTCTTCCGTAGAAAGAATTATTGGAATATCATTTACAAAAACTTTATACATTTGCAGTATGATTTTAGACAAAGAAACAGCAAGAAAGACTGCTGAGTTATTGTTGCAAATTAAAGCAATAAAACTTGATGCACAAGAAAGTTTTACATGGGCCAGCGGATGGAAATCTCCAATTTACTGCGATAATAGAATTGTGCTCTCCTACCCGCCCATTCGAAACTTCGTTAGGGAAAATATGGCGAAGCAAGTGGAAGAACTCTACGGTCGCGTAGACGTTATAGCAGCAGTGGCTACCGGTGCTATTGGTATTGGAATGCTGGTTGCAGAATATCTTGGAAGACCGTTCATCTACGTTCGACCTGAAGCTAAATCCCATGGCAGGCAAAACCAAATTGAGGGAAACCTGGAGGAGGGACAGACGGTTGTAGTGATTGAGGATCTCATTAGTACTGGGAAAAGCAGCCTTAACGCCGTCAAAGCTATTAAAGAAGCAAACGGAAACGTAAAAGGTATGCTAGGCATCTTCTCTTATGGATTTGACACTGCGGAAAAAAACTTTAAAGAGGCAAATGTTGAGCTACATACGCTAAGCAATTATCATTATCTTCTTGAAGTAGCTCAAAAAACAAATTACATCAACGAAAGTGAGGCTGTGATCCTAAAAGAATGGAGAAAAGATCCCGCCAACTGGAAAAAATAAAAACTATGGAATTAGAAAGTCAAAAAGTAACCGTAGATAAGAGTCAGCAGGAATTATATAATTACCTGACAAATGTTGAAAACTACGAACAGATCATGCCCGAGAGCAAAGAAAAATTTGAAGTAAAGTCAAATGACACCTTTGCTTTCGCCTTAAAAGGAATGCCAGAAATTGAACTGCAAATACAGGACACCCGTGAACCCGAATTAATAGTCTTAGGGTCAACTTCAGACAAATTTAATTTTTCCCTGGATGTTGTTATTGAAAAGGCCGGCGAAAACCAAAGTGAGGCACAGCTCTTCTTCCATGGAAAATTTAATGCCATGATGTCAATGATGGTAAAGGGACCTTTAAAAAAGTTTATAGGGAACCTTTCAGAAAATCTTGCAAAAGTTTAAGCTAGAAACACAGCTTAATCTCCTTTAGGTCAAACTCCTGCAGGACGTCATCCTCACGTCTTACCAGGAGTTTTCCATTTTGGGAAACCCCTGCTATGATTCCCGTGAAAAGGGTGAGATCTGGCAATTGAAAAGTAGATGGAATGTTTATTCGGAACAAACGTTCTTGATATCTTTTCAGAATAATTTCTGACCTGACATCCTTCATATTTTGCAGGGCATTTTCCAAATAAGGCAACAGACTGTCCTGCACTTCATCCAGATCAAAATGTCGACCGGTTACTAGTTTCATTGATGCGGCGGTAGAAAGATGCTTGAAATCTGTCTGGTTCACATTAAGCCCCACTCCAATTATGGAAGCAGATATATTACCTTCTGTAATCACATTTTCTATAAGAATCCCCGCAATTTTTAAGTTGGCTGCCATAATGTCGTTAGGCCATTTCACTTTCAAACGGGGCACATTCATCTTCTCCAAACCCTCCACTATGGCTGTTGAAACCACTGCGCTTATTTGGAACTGATTGGCCAGGAAAACCGCTGGTTTAGGCCATATAATGCTGAAAGTGAGATTCTGCCCGGGTTTCGTACTCCAGGTAGTTCCACGTTGCCCCCTGCCTTTCAATTGCTCTTTTGCTGTTATACAAGTGGCAGCAATTGAAGGCTTTTCTTTAAACATTTCACGCGCAAAAGAATTAGTGGAATCGATGGCATTAACTTTGATATGATGCATAGAGAAATTAGAGATAATGCAGGCGTTAAATGTTATGAAAACCTGGTCTTAAAAAGAGCAAAAAGTAATAACTTTGCGCAAAGAAATAAATTTAATGGCAAAAAAAGAAAAGAACAACGACATACTTATTGCACATATAATCAAGGGAATCGAGGAAGTAAAAGGAAATGATATCGATATTCTGGATCTACGGGAAATAGAAAATACCGTTTGTGATTATTTTATTATCTGCAATGGTACTTCAAATACGCAGGTAAACGCCATAGTAAATTCCATTCAAAAATCCGTCAGCAAATCATTAAAAGACAAACCCTGGCATATTGAAGGATCTGACAATGCCGAGTGGGTACTAATGGATTACGTCAACGTAGTTGTACACGTTTTCCAGAAACATATACGAGAGTTTTATGATATTGAGAGTTTGTGGGGAGATGCCAAAACTACGTCTATAGAAACAAATTATTAAGACATTTAAGTAACAAAGAATGGCCAAAGAGCAACCTAAAAAAAACATGGACCCAAAGAAGCCAAAATTCAGTGCCTACTGGATCTATGCAGCTATCATCCTGATATTCCTGGGAATAAACTTCTTTAGCGGAAGCGGGTTCAGTGAACCGGAAAAAACCAATCCTCAACAATTTCTTTCCTTTCTTGAAAACGGAGATGTTGAAAGGGTTTTAATTGTAAATAGAAATCAGGCCCGGGTTTTCCTTACCGAAGAAGCAAAGCAAAAGGAAATTCATCAAAGCACTACAGGAGAAGGACTTTTCCCTTCTGAAGATGCACCAGATTATACATTTGAATTTGGAGATCTACAAAACCTGGAAGATGCCATTGAAGAAGTAAAAGTAGAGAGCAACATAGAAACTCCTGTTCTTTACGAAACGCATGAAAACGTTTGGAGTGATGTTTTATTGACCCTACTACCCTTCATCCTTATTATAGGTATTTGGATCTTTATAATGAGAAGAATGAGTGGCGGAGCCGGTGGTGGTGCAGGCGGACAAATCTTTAACATTGGAAAGTCTAAAGCCAAGCTGTTTGACCAGAATACCGATGTAAAAACCTCTTTTAAAGACGTTGCAGGACTCGAGGGAGCTAAGGAAGAGGTGCAGGAAATCGTGGATTTCCTTAAGAATCCTGAAAAATATACTTCTCTGGGTGGTAAAATTCCTAAAGGTGCACTTCTTGTAGGACCTCCGGGAACCGGTAAAACATTATTAGCCAAGGCCGTTGCAGGTGAAGCAAAAGTACCTTTCTTCTCGCTATCAGGTTCAGACTTTGTAGAAATGTTCGTAGGAGTTGGTGCCTCAAGGGTTCGTGACCTGTTTAAACAGGCGAAAGAAAAATCTCCGTCTATTATATTTATTGATGAGATTGACGCCATTGGACGTGCCCGCGGAAAAAGTAACTTCTCAGGATCTAACGATGAACGGGAGAATACCCTAAACCAGCTTCTTACCGAAATGGATGGTTTTGGTACAAATACCAATGTCATTGTGATCGCTGCGACAAACCGAGCCGATGTACTGGATAAAGCCCTTATGAGAGCAGGACGGTTCGACAGACAAATTTATGTTGACCTTCCGGATGTAAGAGAAAGAAAAGAGATTTTTGACGTTCATTTACGTCCTCTCAAAAAAGTGGCAGACGAGCTGGATACAGATTTTATGGCAAAGCAAACTCCGGGATTCTCTGGAGCAGATATTGCCAACGTGTGTAACGAAGCTGCCTTAATCGCCGCCAGAAAAGGAAAACAGGCCGTTGGAAAACAGGATTTTCTGGATGCAGTTGATCGTATTGTGGGTGGTCTAGAAAAGAAAAATAAAATTATCACTCCTGAAGAAAAACAAGCCATTGCTTTTCACGAAGCCGGTCACGCTACTGTGAGTTGGATGCTGGAGCATGCTGCACCACTGGTAAAAGTAACCATTGTACCACGAGGACAGTCACTTGGAGCTGCCTGGTATCTCCCGGAAGAAAGACTTATTGTACGCCCTGAGCAAATGCTGGACGAAATGTGCGCCGCCATGGGTGGACGGGCAGCCGAAAAGGTGATTTTCAATAAGATTTCTACAGGGGCGCTTAGTGACCTTGAAAAGGTAACCAAACAAGCGAAAGCTATGGTAACTATTTATGGGTTGAACGACCAGGTTGGGAACTTAACCTATCACGATTCCTCAGGACAAAGTGAATACAACTTCACCAAACCATATAGCGAAAAAACTGCAGAATTAATTGATAAGGAAATCTCCAATTTAATTGAAACTCAATATCAACGCGCTATTAAGTTGCTAGAGGAAAATAAAGACAAACTTACCCAGCTTGCGGAAATTCTCCTCGATAAAGAGGTTATTTTTAAGGATAATCTGGAAGAGATCTTTGGAAAAAGACCTTATAAAAGCAGGGAAGAAATTATGAACGGAAGCACTCCAAGAAAAGAGGTTCCGGTACGCGAAGAAACCGTCACCGAAAAAGCGCTTTCTGAAGGCACAGAACCTCAAGAAGCTACTACTGGCAGGCCTTCCGAAGAAAAATAGTACTACCACAGGTAAAAAATCTTAATTTAATGAAATATAAGTTAAGATTTTTTACCTTTGGTTTAAATGCTACATGTCGTAATACTTAAACACTCATATGAGTCTATTTAGAAATTTTTTAAATCCTAAATCTAAATCAGACAAAGGTCAGGACACCTCAGAAAATTCTGACCGTAGCAAGTATATGCCAGATGTAAAGTTGCCCACAGATGAGCGATTTATGCTCAATTTCAAAAACAACGGGGGTAAATTTCTTTATTGTGAGAGTAATGAGGAAGTTATGGAAGTTTTCGACAACATTATGTTGGAAAATGATTGGTATGAAAAGAAATCTTGTTGTTTCGATCCAGGTTTAAAAGATAAATTTTCAGAATATAATTTGGAATTTACCAATTCGGGAGAATCTGCTTTTTTTCTGTCCACCTGTGAATATTTAATTGCTAACGATGGTTCTATTCTAATTTCTTCAAATCAAATCAAGGAAAAGAAACTTCGGGAGTTACCTTACAATTTTGTGATTCTCGCATCCACAAGTCAGCTCGTAGATGCTATTGGCGAAGGACTTAGAGGGATAAAATTTAAGAATCGCGACCGCATTCCTTCCAATATTACGACAATAAAAAATTTCGAAAACAACAAGGAAGGGGACTTCATGAGTTACGGAAGTAGCACAAAAAACCTATATTTGCTACTTTTGGAAGATTTATAGCATGAAGGAAAACATTATAAGGGGATTATCGGGTATTATGTACGTTTCTATACTCGTAGTCTCGATTTTTTCATCGGAGTTTGCTTTCACAACTCTATTCCTTCTCTTTGGTTTCATTTGTTTAAGAGAACTACAAAGGCTCCTTAGGCTAAAAAGTTATCTCGGATACTTTTTATTGATTGCCCTCTTCTATATCTTTAGCTATGCGAGATTAAGCCCATATGGAACAATCGCGCTACTGCTCACAACCATCTTCGTAAATCTCTTTCTGGTCAAGGATCTTGTTATAGTTCATAAGATACCGCTTTTTGAAAAGAAAAAGTATGTAATCATTATCTTCTATCTCATTGCTTCTCTTATTTTCCTTACACTTATTCCAAGCTATACAGGGGATTTTACGCCAGAACTTGTAATAGGTATTTTTGCTCTCATTTGGACTAATGATACTTTTGCATATATTGTAGGTAAGAACTTTGGAAGAAGAAAACTTTTTGAACGCATCTCTCCAAACAAGACTGTAGAAGGCTTTTTAGGAGGAGTAGTATTCGCTGCTTTCGGCAGTTATGCGGTTTTCCTCATTACCGGTTTGTTAACGGCACCTATTTGGCTGGGAATGGGAATAATTTTGAGTATTTTTGGCACTTTAGGAGATCTTATACAATCAAAATTTAAGCGCCAGGCGGGTGTAAAAGACAGCGGCCGACTAATGCCGGGACACGGCGGTTTATTTGACAGGCTGGATAGTATTATATTTTCAAGCCCCTTTGTTTACGCTTACTTATATCTTTTAACCTATGTTTCATAAAGAAGGTTACAAAATAATGGCCGCGGCCATGATCCTGCTAATTGTCGTGAACCTTGCGGCACAGGCATTTATTTTCACCGAATGGATCAATCTTGTGATCCTCATTGGCACCATTATACTTTTTTTTCTTATCGTTCAGTTTTTTCGTAACCCAAAACGTAATACCGAAGAAAACGATGCTCACATCATTGCACCTGTCGACGGAAAAGTAGTAGTCATCGAGGAAGTTTTTGAAAAAGAGTATTTTAAGGAAAAGAAAATGATGATCTCTGTTTTCATGTCCCCTATAAATGTTCATGTTACAAGGCATCCTGTAAGCGGAAAGGTCAACTACAGCAAATATCACCCAGGAAAATACCTCGTCGCCTGGCATCCAAAAGCCAGCGAGGAAAACGAAAGAACTACAGTTGTGGTTGAAAATAAAGTCACCGGGGAAATTCTATACAGGCAAATCGCCGGAGCATTGGCAAAAAGAATCGTTAATTATGCCGAAGTAGGCACCGAAGTTTCTCAAGGAAGTGACAGTGGGTTTATTAAATTTGGCTCGAGAGTGGATGTATACCTTCCTTTGGGCACGAAAATAAATGTGAATCTCAACGACAAAGTCAAAGGAGGCGTTACAGTCTTAGCCAGTAAATCTTAACAGTTCTTAAAATGTCTTCCAAAACTCGAAATATTGAAGAGGCTTTCCAGCAAGCCTATCTTAAAGCCAGCACTACCAGCCAAAATTTCCCTCCAGATATTATGTTGCAGTTCTACGCATATTATAAACAGGCAACAGAAGAGAGCGGGATCTACACTCCTTCTGGAGAGGCCGATGTGCGCAGTGCTTTTAAGTTAAATGCTTTGCTCCAGGTTAAAGGGATGAGCCCCAATGAAGCCAGGTTGAAGTATATTGAAATGGTTGAGAAATATATTCATTCCTAGTTCATATTTACTACATTTCACCAGACTCCATAAAAAATGCTATTCTGAAGATCTCAAAATAGCATTTTTCAACACTTTTGATTTTTTTTACAAGCCCAGTGAATTCATACTGGCAAGAATGGCTTGAATCTTAGCTTCGGCGTCTCTTTTCTTTTGCTGTTCGATTTCCACCACCTTCGCCGGCGCATTATTTACGAAGCGCTCATTAGAAAGCTTCTTTTCAACAGAATTCAAGAAACCACGATTATAATCAAGTTCTTCCTGTAACTTTGCCTTTTCAGCTTCCACATCTATAGCTCCGGAAACCGGAATAAAATATTCATTTGACTTTACCCTAAAGGATAACGCACCCTGTATTTGTTGATCCACATATGAAAGTGTAGAGATATTTCCCATTTTCTCTATAACAGGATTAAATGCTTCTGAAAATTTTTCATTGTTCAACACCTGCAGTTCAATTTGGTCCTTAAAGGCAATGTTCTTCTCCTTCCGTATGGTTCTTATCCCCGAAATAACTTCAGAAGCTACTGCAAATTCTTCAATGAGGGCATCATCTACCGCTTTTGCTTCGGGCCAGGAGGCGACGATCAAAGCTTCCTCTTTTGAACGTTCTTTTAGTTCCTGCCAAATCTCTTCAGAAATGAAAGGAACGAAAGGATGTAATATTTTCAGGTTATCTTCCAGTATTTCAACAACAGCATTATAAGTTGTAGCGTCTATAGGACTTCCATAAGCAGGTTTTACCATCTCAAGGAACCCTGAGCAGTAATCATCCCAAACCAGTTTGTAAGTCGCCATAAGAGCATCACTAATCCTGTACTTTTTATAATGGTCTTCAATCTCGGCTAATGACTTTTGAAATTTTGATTTATACCAAGAAACTGCCATTTTTGAAGCCTCAGTTTGTTCTGCTTCTTCAGAAATTTCCCAACTCTTCAACAATTGAAAAGAGTTCCATATTTTATTTACAAATCCACTTCCCTGCTTACATAAGTCTTCATCAAACATGAGGTCGTTTCCGGCAGGAGAACTTAAAAGCATTCCTACCCGAACGCCATCTGCCCCGTAAGTGGCGATCAATTTAAGAGGATCGGGTGAGTTTCCGAGGGATTTAGACATTTTGCGACGCTGCTTATCCCGAACGATTCCGGTGAGATAAACATTCGAAAATGGCTTTTCACCGCGATATTCGTAACCTGCAATGATCATTCTCGCCACCCAGAAGAACAGGATTTCAGGAGCAGTTACAAGATCATTGGTTGGATAATAATATTTGATCTCTTCATTGTCGGGTTCAAGAATCCCGTTAAATACGCTCATTGGCCATAGCCATGAAGAGAACCACGTATCTAACGCATCTTTATCCTGGATAAGAGAATCCTCACTTAATGCCAAATTTCCAGATTTTTCTCTGGCTTTTTGAAGCGCATCTTCTTTAGACTCTGCAACGACAAAATCATCTTTCCCTTCCCCGTAATAATAGGCAGGAATTTGCTGACCCCAAATGAGCTGACGAGAAATGTTCCAGTCGCGCACATTTTCCATCCAGTGACGGTAAGTATTTAAAAATTTATCGGGTACAAGATTAACTTCTTTCTCGAGTACAGCATCTAGTGCCGGCTGGGCAAGATCCTTCATCTTCAGGAACCATTGGTCACTCAACTTTGGCTCAATCACCGCCCCGGTTCTTTCGCTGGTTCCTACTTTATTTATATGGGTTTCAGTTTTCTCCAGAATTCCTTTGGATTCCAGCTCCTTCACAATTTCCTTGCGGGCTTTGAACCTGTCCATTCCTTCATAGTGCATTCCGAAAGAATTTAAGGTCGCATCGTCGTTAAAGATGTCAATCACATCAAGATTGTGCTTATCGCCCAGCATCTTGTCGTTTTCATCGTGCGCCGGAGTCACTTTTAAACATCCGGTACCAAATTCCACATCTACATATTCATCTTCAATAATTGGGATCACCCGCCCATTCAAGGGAACTATGGCTTTTTTTCCTTTTAAATGGGAAAATCTTTCATCATTCGGGTTTATACAAACCGCAGTATCACCCAAAATAGTCTCGGGTCGAGTGGTCGCAATGGTAAGAGTGTCATCGCTGCCCTCTATTTTATATTTCAAATAATATAAGTTGCCCTGCTGCTCCTGGTGGATCACTTCTTCATCGGAAAGTGTAGTTTTCGCCTCTGGATCCCAGTTCACCATTCGATAGCCGCGATAGATCATCCCTTTGTTGTAAAGATCTACAAACACCTTGATTACCGAGGCCGACATGTTTTCATCCATGGTGAATTTTGTACGATCCCAATCGCAGGAAGCACCAAGCTTTTTTAGCTGTTCAAGGATAATTCCGCCGTGCTTATGCGTCCACTCCCATGCGTGTTCCAGAAATTCCTCCCGGCTAAGGCTGTTCTTATCAATACCTTCACTCTTCAACTTCGCTACCACTTTCGCTTCCGTAGCAATAGAAGCATGGTCTGTTCCCGGCACCCAGCAGGCATTATATCCCTTTAACCTGGCTCGTCTAATTAAAACATCCTGAATGGTATTATTGAGCATATGCCCCATGTGCAGTACACCCGTTACGTTTGGCGGCGGAATCACGATCGTATACGGCTCTCTTTCATCAACTTCTGAATGAAAATAGCCATTTTCCATCCAGTATTTATACCATTTATCTTCAACTTCCTGAGCGATGTATTTTGATGCTGTAGCCATTCTTTGGTGCGATTTTTGAATAATTTGAGCAAAAGTAATTATAACTGCAGGATTAAAAAAGGCAATGAATTCAAAACTATTAATTTGCCCCTTTAAAGAAACCAACTATCTTTACAATCCTGTAAAAACCAAAAAAGTATGAAAAAATTAGTAGCAATTGCCATTTTTATTTTTGCCGGTTTCGCCGTTCAGGCACAGGAGACTGCAAAAATGGAATTTAAGTCTGAAGTAATAGACTATGGCGAAATAGAAAAAGGAAGCGACGGGTTACGGACATTTCAATTTACCAACACCGGAGATATACCTCTAGTGATCACCAATGTGCGTTCCAGCTGTGGCTGTACAGTTCCAAAGAAGCCTGAAGAACCCATACAACCCGGGAAAACCGGCGAGATCCAGGTAAAATACAATACTACAATAGTTGGCCCTATTAGAAAAACCATTACTGTATACTCCAACGCTGAAGAGCCTGCAAAATCTCTTAAGATCAAAGGAACCGTGGTAGAAACTAACGGGTAAGATTAGAAACTATACAGATTGCAGCTGCCTGAAGGTTGAGAAACTTTCAGGCAGCTTTTTTATTTCAGGCTCATCTTGTTACAGCATAGAGTTTAGAATAGCTTCCAAAAATGCCATTTTAGAAACTTTTTTCTGCAATTCATAGGCTTCAAAAACAACAATGTGCCAGCTCAAAAAGTGCCGGAAATAGCCTTTTAGCTTAGTTTATTTTTGCAACTTTGCAGCTCTAAAAAACAGTATTTATGCCGAGTATTTCACAAAAGGGGCAGGCAATGCCGGAATCCCCTATAAGAAAATTAGTTCCTTACGCGGAAGCAGCTATTAAAAAAGGACGCACCATATATCAATTGAACATTGGTCAACCAGATATTAAAACTCCGCCGAAAGCCATTGCAGCTGTCAAGAATAATGACATTGAAGTGTTATCTTACAGCCACTCGGCCGGTTTTGAGAGTTACCGTGAAAAACTTGCTGAATATTATACTAAGCATGACATCAATGTTTCTGCCAATGAATTGATTATAACCACCGGTGGTTCTGAAGCATTGCTGTTTACAATGGGAAGCATTTGCGATGCCGGTGATGAAGTCATTATTCCGGAACCATTTTACGCGAATTACAACGGTTTTGCAACCTCATCGGGAGTGAAAGTTGTGCCCGTAAAATCGAAGTTTGAAGAAGGATTTGCCCTTCCTCCTATTTCTGAATTCGAGGACCTCATCACACCAAGAACGAAAGCAATCCTCATTTGTAACCCCGGAAATCCAACCGGATATCTTTATACACAGGAAGAAATTCAGCAGCTGGCAGAGATCGTAAAGAAACATGACCTTTTTCTTGTTGCTGACGAAGTTTACCGCGAATTCGCTTACGAAGGGGCTAAACATTATTCGGTAATGAGCATTCCGGGCCTTGAGCAACATGCCATTATGATTGATTCTGTTTCCAAGAGGTACAGCATGTGTGGCGCTCGAATTGGGTGTCTTGCTTCCAAAAATAAAGAGGTGATGACTACGGCCATGAAGTTTGCACAGGCAAGACTTAGCCCGCCTACCTTTGCGCAAATTGCCAGTGAAGCTGCCTTAGATACTCCGCAATCTTATTTTGATGAAGTAAATGAAGAATATACTTCCCGAAGAAATACGCTAATCGCCGGTCTCGAAGAAATTGAAGGAGTACGCGTGGCAAAACCAATGGGAGCATTTTATTGTATTGCAGAACTTCCCATTCAGGACGCCGAAGATTTCGCAAAATGGCTGCTCGAAAGTTTTCAATTGAACAATGAAACTGTAATGGTAGCTCCTGCCGCAGGATTTTATTCTACTCCCAATACCGGCATGAACCAGGTAAGGATCGCTTACGTGCTTAAGGAAGAAGATCTTTTACGAGCTATTGAAATTATTAAGGCAGCGTTGATAGAATACAAGGGCTAATGCAAAGCTTTTCCAATAAATCTCTAAAAGAACATAATACTTTTGGCATAGATGTGAAGGCAAAGACCTTCATTTCTATAACAACTGTTGAAGAATTAAAAGCTGTTCTTAAAAAACAATATGCTTCGGAAGTTTTTATCCTTGGAGGTGGCAGCAACATGCTGCTCACCAGGGATATCAACAAAACCGTGCTGCACATTAATCTCAAAGGCAAAGAGATTGTAAATGAGACTGAAGAAGAGGTTTATGTAAAAGCCATGGCCGGAGAAACCTGGCATGAATTTGTGCTGTATTGTATCTCCAGGAACTTTGGCGGACTGGAAAATCTTTCCCTTATTCCGGGGAATGTGGGCACGACGCCCATTCAAAATATTGGCGCTTATGGGGTTGAAATAAAAGATACTTTTGAATCCTGTACCGCATTGAATGTACAGACTTTAGAGCTTCAGGAATTCAGCCTTTTTGACTGTGAGTTCGGTTATAGAGATTCAGTTTTTAAAAACGCGCTAAAAGGGCAGTATATTATCACGAGTGTCACCTTTAGACTTACAAAGAAGAATCACAGGTTGAACACGAGTTACGGCCCCATTGAACAGCATTTAGCTGAAAAAGGGGTTCAAGAGCCGCAAATAAAGGACATTTCTGACGCTGTTATTTCAATTAGACAGTCGAAACTTCCCGACCCTAAAGAATTAGGAAACAGCGGAAGCTTTTTTAAGAATCCAGTAATTAGCATGCGCGAATTTGAGGAACTCCAGGAGAATTATCCTGAATTGCCTGGATATAAAATTTCAGAAGATGAAATAAAGGTGCCCGCTGGATGGCTAATTGATAAAGCAGGGCTGAAAGGTTTCAGAAAAGGTGATGCGGGGGTGCATACAAAGCAGGCACTGGTACTGGTGAACTATGGAAATGCAACGGGACAGGATATTCTTAATCTTTCAACGCATATTCAGGAGGAGATTTACCGGCTTTTTAGAATCAGGCTTCAACCTGAAGTAAATATTCTTTAATCCACTAAAAAAGGATTCAAAAATGACATTTTTTGAAGCCTTTTTATTTTTTCCTTTCTCTTTAACTCCTATTGTATTGCAGTCGTGTCTTCAGGAATATCTGTAAGAATCACTTCCTTTTCTACATCTGATGGCAGCAATACGCCGTCAATGATATGCACCACACCATTACTGGCCTCAATATTTTCTTCCAGGATTTTCGCGGTAACTCCTGAAGGTCCTCTAAGTATGATTTCTTTATCTTCCATGGCAGCAATCAGATTTTCACCCTGAGCAGTGGTTAAAACAAAATTACCACTCCCTTGTTCGATCTGTTGTTTTAAAGCATCGGTCGTAAATTCTCCTTCAACAATTAAGAAATAAACCTCGGTACTGTTCTCTACATTTAATACTTCGCTCCCCTGCTCTCTGTAAAGGTAACTGTACGCATTATTATTGGGCGCGAAGATTGTGTAAGCTTTACCTTCTGGCAATTGAACATTTGCTGCGTTTAATCTTAGCGCAAAGGTGGATAGCTCAGGGTTTCCTTCGGTCGTTACTATCACAGTATTCACCATCTCATCCTGGTTTTGTTCAAAAGATTGGGCCTCTGGTTCTTCGTTCATATCCACCTCTTCAGCTTCATTCTTCTTGTTATTATCCTGGCATGACATTACCGCCACAAGGCTTAAAATCATGCTCAATGTTATAATTGTCTTTCCTAATTTCATAGTTTTTAATTATTTGATTATCTGAACTTTAATATAAGATTATTTCCCCTAGACACCTAAAATGAGGTTTTAAACTTACGTTAAAGACAAATCAAAAGAAGAAAGGCTGAAGAAGATTCAGCTTTTTTATCTTTAGAATTCTTTAAACCTATTACTGCACGGTATCTAAGGTTTCCTCCGAAAAATCAATTCTGTCGAGGTCCTGTGGTCTTAAAATTCCATCAATGATATGAACTACCCCGTTTGATGCATTTCGATCTGGCTGCGTGATGGTAGCAGTATTGCCTAATCCATCTTTTAAGACAATTTTTTCACCTTCAATGGAAGCAATTAGTCGCTCCCCCTGCATAGTGATGAGTTCCATATCTCCTCCCACATCATTAATAGCCTGCCTTAGCTCTGCAGCCGGCAGTTCTCTCTCAACCACTAGATAATACATTCTGGCAAGATTCGCTCGCACATTATCGCTGTCCTGATATTCTCCTTTCTCTGCTTCGGCAAGGCCATCGAATGCCACATTTGCCGGCGCAAAAATTGTAAAGGGTCCTTCTCCCTCGCTAAAATCATCAGAAAGCCCGGCTCGTGTCATTCCTGCAGAGAATTCTCTTAAATCCTCTTCCTCGCTGAGTCTTTGATAGACATTATCTTCTACTTCATTTGTTTCTATCTCATCCATCCTCACTCCACCTTCTTCTTCAACCATTTCATTCTTGCTATTTTTATCCTGGCAAGAAGTCAACACAAAAATAGCAAAACAAAAAGTAAAGACATATTTCAAATTTTTCATACCATATTGACTTTAAGTTATTTACAAAAATAACCCGGAATAAAAACCTCTAATAATTCTACACATTAAACTTTCGTTAAAGAGTGCGAAAAGAACTGAAAAATGAAACCCAAACGCTCCGTTCTACTGGTCAGATGTACTACTGGTTGAATTGTTGCCGCTCCTGTTCCCCGTATTATTATTTCCGTTTCCATTAGAATTTTCATCACCTTCCTCCCAGTCCATCTGGTCGTTACGAGTATTCCAGTCCCGCGGGGGATTAGCATTTTTAGTAAGATCTTTAGGATGAAGTACGCGGTCTATAATGTGAACGATTCCGTTTGTAGCGTTCATATCGCTTTCCAGAATTTTTGCCTGCTTTCCGGAAGGATCGGTAACTACTAGATTACCATCTCTCATTGAAACCCTCAAGGTTTCACCCTGCAGGCTGGTAAGTTGCAAAGTCCCGTCAGTGTTTTCCATTTGCTGCTTTAAATCAGCAGCGGTAAGTTTTCCCTTTACCACCAAATAGTGCATTCCCGCACCTGTTTTTTTGATTTCACTGGCATTCTCAAACTGATTTCGCTCATCCTGGGAAAGTTCATCATAAGCAATGTTTGAAGGGGCAAAAATTGTGTAAGGTCCTTCCCCTCTTGAAAAATCATCATCAATACCAGCGCGAGTCATTCCTTCAGAAAAGGTCTTCAAATCTTTATTTCTGGATATCGTGCCTGTAATGGCATTGGTATCCTCCCCCTGAGAGGAAGAACTTGAAGCGTTATCCTCCCCCTGTATCATCAAGTCCTGATCACTTTCTTCTTCGTTGAAGTCTTCCAAATTGACTTCACTGTTCTCCCCGCGGTTATTGTCCTGGCAGGAAGTGTAGGCAAACATTCCAAAGGAACATGCCAGTACCAGCAACGCTCTTCTCGTTTTCATAAATTAAATTTAATTGGTTACTCTATGCAATTTATTTAGAAATAAACATGCCGCCTAGAACAGGCATATAAACTTTAGTTAAACAGTGTAAAGGCTTCATTAATTCCGTAAATATATTGGCCGTCATTTTAGCTTATCCGTTTTAATCCTTATTTTTGCAGAAAATTTGACCTATGAAACTCTTGATAATCACAATAGTACTTTTAGCCCTTGCTTTTGCAGGAATTGCAATTAAAATTTGGGGGAAGAAAGATGGGAAATTTAGTGGCACCTGTGCCAGCCAGAACCCTTACCTCAACAAGGAAGGCGAAGCCTGCAGTTTTTGCGGTAAATTACCCGATGAAGCTAAAGATTGTAACGAACCCCAGGTCGCTAAATAATCCCCTCCCAATATAGATGCTGGTTATTTTTATTGCCCTCCTCAGCGTTGGCCTGCTTAATCTCTGCTATTATTCTGCGTTTTTTAAATTTGCCTTTGCACCTGTCAGGGAAATTAAACCAGCCGCTTCAAAGCCTGTCTCTGTCATCATTTGTGCAAAAAATGAAGCTGAAAACCTTCGGAAATTTGTACCGGCTATTCTCTCCCAGGATCACCCAGATTTTGAAGTAATTCTTATTAATGATGCCTCTTCCGACGACACTCTGGAAGTAATTGAGGAATTTCAGCAGCAGGATTCAAGGGTGAAACTGGTAAATGTTCAGAATAACGAAGCATTTTGGGCGAACAAAAAATATGCGCTTACCCTGGGCATCAAAAAAGCCGTAAATCCTTACCTTCTTTTTACCGATGCCGATTGCCAACCAGAATCAGATCACTGGATCAATGAAATGTCTGCCCATTTTGAAGGGAATAGAAGTATTGTGCTGGGCTATGGGGGATACTTTATCAATAAACGCTCTTTACTAAATAAGATCGTTAGGTTTGAAACCCTGCTTACCGCAATCCAGTATTTCTCTTATGCGAGCTGGGGGCAACCTTACATGGGCGTAGGACGGAATATGGCTTATACTTCAGAAGAATTTTATAAGCAAAGTGGATTTGCCAGTCACCTTCATATTCGAGCTGGAGATGACGATCTTTTTGTAAATGCTGCTGCAAATGCTCAAAATACTGCATTAGCCTATCATCAATCATCGATAACACGTAGTGTTCCAAAAAAGGCATTTAAGGAATGGTTTCTTCAGAAGAGAAGACACGTTTCCATTGCGCGACATTACAAGAAGTACCACCAATTTTTGCTGGGACTTTTTTACGTGAGTCAGTTACTTTTTTGGATCCTCTTTACGCTCACCCTATTCACTACTTTTTGGAAATTTGGCTTAATCGTTCTTGCTGCCAGACTGTTGGTCCAGGGGATCGTATATTATAATTCTGCAAGAAAATTAGGAGAAACTGATGTTTTTTGGATATTTCCCTTTCTTGAGTTGTTCCTCTTATGCGCGCAATTTGGTATCTTTATTTCCAATCTCATCTCAAAACCGACTCATTGGAAGTAAATCCAGATCTCCTGAAAAAGCAGATTGAGAGCGCCCGTAAAGGCAATCAAATGGCTTTCAATTACTTACTGGATCACTTCTGGAATGATGTGTATGGCTTTCAGCTAAAAAGAACAAAGAATGAATATGATGCCGAGGACGTAACTATTCAGACTTTTTCAAGGGCTTTTGATAAAATTACCAGCTTTGACCCTTCCTATTCGTTTAAAACCTGGCTAATTACAATTTCAAAAAACATACACGTTGATCTTATTCGGAAGAAAAATGCTTCCATTCGCGCGAAAACTACCGATGAAGAAGATGCACGGGTTTACCGGATTGCTGACGAAACTCCGTCTATTGAAGATTCCCTGATTACGGAACAAAATCTTGCACAGCTGTTGCGCGACATTAAAAAATTGCAGCCGCATTACCAGGAAGTGATCAACCTTAGGTATTTTCAGGAAATGAGCTATAAAGAAATTGCCAAAAACCTGGACGAGCCTATGAACAACATAAAAGTAAAGTTGTTACGAGCAAAAAAACTACTGGCTCAAATTATCAAAAACAGGACTCCTTAAAAATACCATTTTTGAACCTTTTTATACTGAAACCACAGTATTCATGAAGGTTGGAAAATTATGCTTTTCAGCGAATTATTGTATCTTTGCTGGTAAGAAAATTTTCTATGGAAACACAAACCCTTCCTACTAAAAGAACACCCAAACCCAAATGGTTGCGGGTAAAATTACCTACCGGAAAAAAATATACCGAACTGCGCAGCCTCGTTGATAAATACGACCTGCACACAATTTGTACTTCCGGAAGTTGCCCAAACATGGGGGAATGCTGGGGCGAAGGAACCGCCACTTTTATGATCCTTGGGAATGTATGCACCCGTTCCTGCGGATTTTGCGGTGTTAAAACCGGAAGACCCGAAACCATAGATTGGGACGAGCCCGAGAAGGTAGCACGTTCTATAAAACTCATGCAAATAAAACATGCGGTTATCACCAGTGTAGACCGGGATGATTTGAAAGACATGGGTTCCATTATTTGGGCAGAAACCGTAAAGGCCATTCGAAGAATGAGTCCGGGGACTACGCTTGAAACATTAATTCCTGATTTTCAGGGAGTGGAAAGGAACATTGACCGTATTATAGAAGTCAATCCTGAAATTGTCTCCCACAACATGGAAACCGTCAAAAGATTGACCCGGGAAGTTAGAATCCAGGCAAAATATGAACGCAGCCTGGAGGTTTTAAAATATCTTAAGGAAAGCGGGATTAACAGGACAAAATCGGGCATCATGCTAGGGCTGGGCGAAACAGAAGATGAGGTGATCCAGACGCTTAAAGACCTTCGCGCCGTAGACCTTGACGTGGTAACCATAGGCCAATATCTTCAGCCAAGTAAGCAACACCTGCCGGTAAAAGAATTCATCACCCCAGATCAATTCAAGAAATATGAAACTATAGGTCTTGACCTGGGTTTTAGACATGTGGAAAGTGGGGCTTTGGTAAGATCTTCCTATAAAGCTCAAAAACACCTTACCTAGAGTGAATATTTCAACTTCCGAAGAATTCTTGAAAGATAAAATAAGAGTTGGCATTAATGGCTTTGGGCGCATTGGCCGTAATCTTTTCAGGCTGTTGCTTGACCATCCACATATTGAAGTAACAGCCATTAATGATGTGGCAGATGCCCAAACACTCGCACACCTCTTAAAATATGATAGTATTCACGGTGTGCTTCACAGGGATATATCAACAACCGGGTCAACCATTGTTATCGATGCAATGGAATTTTTGGTTTCTGCTGCCAAACATCCTTCAGAAATCGACTGGTCTGGCAGGAAAGTGGACATTGTGATTGAAAGTACCGGGAAATTTAGAACCCGGGATCTCCTGGAGCCACATCTCCAAAAAGGGGTGATAAAAGTGATTCTTTCTGTCCCGCCACAAGATGATTCCATAAAGATGGTAGTGCAGGGAGTGAATGATCATATACTCGATGGGACGGAAGACATCATTTCAAATGCATCCTGCACCACTAATAATGCCGCACCAATGATGAAAGTGGTTCATGAACTGTGCGAAATTGAACAGGCGTACATAACCACTGTACACTCATATACTACAGATCAAAGCTTGCATGACCAACCACATAAAGACCTAAGGCGTGCCAGGGCGGCTACCCAATCTATTGTTCCTACCACAACAGGTGCAGCCAAAGCCCTTACCAGCATTTTTCCAGAATTGAGCGAAGTAATAGGAGGCTGTGGAATTCGGGTTCCGGTTCCCAATGGCTCTCTAACAGATATGACCCTACGGGTGAAAAGAACCACTTCCATAGAAGAGGTGAATGCAGCTTTTAAAAAAGCTTCAGAAAATTCTCTGAAAAGGTATCTGCAATATACTGAAGATCCCATTGTTTCAATGGATATAAAAGATAATCCACATTCCTGCATTTTTGATGCACAAATGACTTCTGTAATTGGTGGTAATTTTATAAAAATAATTGGCTGGTATGATAATGAAATTGGGTATTCCAGCAGACTAATAGATTTAATTTCCCTTGTTAGTAATAAATAATTATATTTAGCCTCAGTTAGTTAACCCCAATGAAAAATATCAGCATATGTGTTGCGCTTTTTCTCTGCCTTTTTTCTGTTCGTGCAAATCAGGAAAACCCGGTACAGGAAAAGGACGAGATTAATGCCACTATTGAACAATTCCTTAGTAATGCTGAAGAATCTATTAATGAAATGGATTTTGACCGGGCACTTAATCAACTCAACACTGCACTGGAACTTTCTCACAGCATAAACCATCAGAAATATATTGCCCTTTCCAGCAGCCTGCTCGCACAAATGTACTATGTAAGGTATGAAACCGACCAGGCAGCCACAGAGATTCAGCGGGCAGTTTCAATTCAGCGGGAAATAGGAGATGAATTAGGCCTAGCTCACAGTTATGTAACTTACGGGAAGATCTTTCATGTAAAACAGGATACAGATAGGGCCTTACAATATTTTGACCTTGCTGAAGAGCTTTTTGAAAAGAACGAAGATATAGAAGGACTGGGAATTGTAGATATCAACCGTGCTGTTGCCCTTCTTAGAATCCAGGAATTTCAGGAGGCCCGGCAGCTGCTGGAAAGAGCAAAAAAGCGATTAAAAAGCAGTCCAAATCAATACGAAAAATCCAGGGCACTTTATTTTAATGCCCGAGCTAACCAATTGCTTGGCAACCTTGATGTAGCATTAGCGCTTGCAAAGGAATGTCTTTCTCTTTCAAATAAGAACAATTTTGGAAGCATGATCTTGAGTTCAAGAATTCTCATGAGCGATATTTACGCTTTAAAAGGTGACTTTGAAAAATCCTTGAATTTCCTGCGCCTCAGCAACAAAACCAGAGATTCCATTCACAGCCTTAATAAAGAAGCCATTGCCTCAGATGCCTCAGCGAGATATGGACTGGATGCCATGCAGAACAAGTTTAACGAACTAAGCAGACAAAATGAAGCTCACGAACGGTCGTTAAAAGTAAATAAACTCACCACAATTCTTAGCGTGGCGCTTATTACAATACTGTCGTTGTTAACACTTTCTCTTTACAAGAATAATAATTTAAGGGCCAGGGCGAATGATCTTCTTCAAAAAAAGAATTCGGAACTTATAACCGCCAAAGAAAATGCCGAAAAAGCTTCCACTGCCAAAGCTCAATTCCTTTCCACTATTACCCATGAGCTGCGTACTCCTCTGTATGCAGTTACAGGATTAACGCACCTGCTGCTGGAAGAAAGTCCTACAGAAAACCAGAAAGAACATCTAAACTCCCTAAAATTCTCGGGAGAATATCTGCTTTCTCTAATCAATAATATCCTCGACCTGAATAAGCTGGAAGCCAATAAAGTAGAACTTCTGGAAACCTCATTTAATTTAAAGAAAAGGATTTCTGACGTACTCGTGGCACTTAAGAATTCAGCAGAAGACAAGAATACCAAGTTACACCTGGATTTTGAAAATAGTATTCCGAAGAAATTAAAAGGAGATCCGCTCAAGATTTCCCAAATCCTCATCAACCTGATTGGAAATTCCATCAAGTTCACAGAAGAAGGACATATTTGGGTAAGAGTGAAGAAAGTAAGCCAAACCGGAAACCAGGTCGTGCTTAAATTCGAAGTTCAGGACGACGGTGAAGGGATCTCAAAGGAGAAGCAAAAAGCCATTTTTGACAGTTTCACACAAGGCTCTCTTCAGATTAACAGGAAATTTGGTGGCACCGGTCTAGGGCTTTCCATTGTGAAAAACCTCCTCAACCTTATGGATAGTGAAATCCACCTGGAAAGTGAATTGGGAGAAGGTTCCATATTTTACTTCGAAATGCCATTTGAAGCACTTGAGTTAACTCCAACCATTGCCGCAGGAGAGGTTGAAAAGGAACCTGAAAAACTCACCAATGACATTATGCACCACAAGAAGATCCTCGTTGTAGAAGACAACAAAATAAACCAGATGATCACCCGTAAGATCCTGGAAAAGCACCAGGTTAATTGCGATGTGGCAGATAATGGGACCACTGCTATTGAAAAGGTGAAAAACAATGCATTTGATCTCATCTTAATGGATATCCACATGCCGGGAATAAGCGGGATTGAGGCAACCATAGCAATTAGAAAATTTAATGCAGAGATTCCCATTATTGCACTTACAGCAGTAACACTTGATGAAAACCTGGATGAATTCTATCTTAACGGGTTTAATGATATTATTCCGAAGCCTTATAAAACAGAGGAGTTCTTTTTAAAGATCAATAAATATTTAGCACAAACCAAAGCTTCAGTTTAGTTTTGGCACACGCTTTGATGACATTGGTAGAACAGATTATTTGGAAAGAAGAATAGTTTGAATTAGCCAAATAGTAAAAAATGAGACTCTCCACGGTCTCATTTTTTAATTGCCTTACTTTTGATCAATTGATCAAACTTTGTGTGATCATCCAAAAATGCGGTTTTAATAGGCAGATAAAAAAGTTTCGCCTCATCAACCTCCCCTTTTAATCTCATATAATCCTTTTCAGTAGTCAGCAGTAAATTCTGTTCGTTGATCCTTTCAAGTTCTGCGGAAGTAAAATTATGATGATCGGGAAATTCGAGATGCTCAAACTTTAAGTCCAGATCTTTAAGATGATTAACTAGCGGTGCTGGATTTGCAATCCCGGTTACCAGGCAAAACTCTTTGTTTCTAAAGCTTTCAATATCTACACTTGAATCCTGATTCACTGCCTGCTCCCCATAAAGCACTTTTGAAAAATACAATTGTTGCCCCTGCTTAATATCAAGTTTTTCCCTGATCTTATTCCTTTCCCCTTCGGACAAACTCTCAGGACATTTTGTAACCACGATGACCTGCGCACGGTTTGCTCCACTAACAGGTTCTCTTAAATTTCCTGCCGGCAGCACCAGGTCATCACTGTAGAGGTTATGATAAGGAGTCAGCAGGATATTCAAATCTGCGGAAACTTTCCGGTGTTGAAAAGCATCATCCAGAAGAATGACACTTGGCGGCATGTTCAGCTGAAGAAGTATATTAATACCACGACTGCGCTTTTCATCTACCGCCACTATCACGTTAGGAAATTTGGTTTTAAATTGTAAAGGTTCATCCCCGGTTTCAGCAGCAGATTCTTGTCCACTTAAAAGATGAAATCCGCTGGTGGATCTTTTATATCCGCGACTCAATGTTGCAACCTTTAGTTCATCTTTTAGCAATGTAATAAGATACTCTACCATTGGACTTTTCCCTGTACCACCCACGCTCAAATTACCAACACAAATCACCGGAACCTCAAAACTGTGACTGTCGAATAGCCTCCGGTCATAGAAGTTATTACGAAGCCGCATGATACCACCATATAAAAGTGAAACCGGATAGAGTAGTTTTCTTGCTTTGCCCATTTCAGCGAAAGTATAATATTTATCTTTGAAATGGAAAAAAGGTTCAAGGTTTAAGGTTCAAGGCTGTAGGCTGTAAAATCAAGATATTTTCCCGCTGGTCCATTCCTGAAACTAACCATTCAATCACATCCAAACTTATAAACTGGTTTTTGTAAATTGCAGTTCAGGGTTTTTATATTTGGATTTCACTTTCTACACCTCAAGATATGCAGATAAAGGACATCACCAAAGCTATAGAACAATTGGCTCCCCTGCCCTACGCAGAAGGATTTGACAACGTAGGCTTGCTTACCGGTACCATTGACACTGAAGTGACAGGAGTACTGGTCACCTTGGATACACTGGAAACTGTGGTAGACGAAGCAATTGAGAAAAATTGCAACCTCATCGTGAGCTTTCACCCCATCATATTCTCCGGACTCAAAAAGCTAACAGGTTCAAATTATGTGGAACGCACGGTACTAAAAGCGATCAAGAATGACATTGCCATCTACGCTATCCATACCGCGCTAGATAATAGTTTTAATGGCGTAAATGACATGATTTGTGAGCAACTGAATCTCAAGAACAGAAAAATTCTTATCCCGCAGCAGGAGAGTATCAAAAAACTTGTCACTTATGTTCCGAAAAATGAAGCCACCAAAGTAAGAGAAGCTCTTTTCGCTGTAGGAGCAGGCAGTATCGGCAATTACGACCACTGCAGTTTTAATTTGGAGGGACTTGGATCTTTCCGCGGGAATGAAGATTCCAATCCCAGCATTGGCGAAAAAGGAAGCACCCATTTTGAGCAGGAAACTCAGCTGAATATCACCTTTCCAAAGCATCTCCAAAAGCTCATTTTAAAGACACTTTTTGAAAACCATTCTTATGAAGAGGTAGCCTATGAGATCACGACCTTAGAAAATACCAATCAGCATATAGGTATAGGGATGACGGGCGAATTGGAAGAAAGGATGGAAGAAACGGCATTTTTGGAGCTTCTGAAGAAAACTTTTCATACCGGGTGTATAAGACACTCAAAACTGCTGAATAAACCCATTAAAAAAATAGCCGTACTTGGCGGCAGCGGAAGTTTTGCGATTGAACATGCCAAAAAAGCTGATGCCGACATGTACATAACAGCAGATCTTAAGTACCACGATTTCTATAAAGCTGAGGAAAAGCTGGTGCTCGCAGACATTGGGCATTTTGAAAGTGAACAGTTCACAAAAAGCCTCTTAGTTTCTTATCTTAAGAAAAAATTTGCTAATTTTGCAGTCGTTTTATCAAACACAGATACCAATCCTATCAAGTATTTTTAACTATGGCAAAAAAAACCGATGTTACTGTAGAAGAGAAGTTAAGAGCATTGTACGATCTTCAACTAATCGATTCCCGCGTGGATGAAATAAGAAACGTACGAGGTGAACTTCCGCTAGAGGTAGAAGATTTAGAAGATGAAGTAGCCGGTCTTAATACCCGCTTAGACAAGTTAGATGCCGATTTAGAAGTAATCGATAATGACATCGCCGATAAGAAAAACCTTATTGAAGAAGCCAAAGCAGCTATAAAGAAATATACAGAACAACAAAAGAATGTTCGTAACAACCGCGAATTCAATGCCCTTTCTAAAGAAATTGAATTTCAGGAGCTGGAAATAGAACTTGCCGAAAAGCAAATCAAAGAGCACCGTGCTCAAATAGAGCAGAAAAATCAGGTGATCGAAGACACCAAGCAACGTCTTGAAGAGCGTAAAAAACACCTGAACCACAAAAAAGGAGAACTTAACGAGATCCTAGCCGAAACTGAAAAAGAGGAACAGGCACTTATTAAAAAGTCTGAAGAATTTGAACAGCAAATAGAAGAGCGTCTTGTTACTGCTTACAAAAGAATTCGTGGCAGTGTAAAAAATGGATTGGCAGTAGTGCCAATTGAACGTGGCGCATCTGGAGGTTCCTTCTTTACCATTCCGCCGCAGGTGATCATGGAGATCGCAGGTCGCAGAAAAGTGATTACAGATGAGCACAGTGGGCGAATTCTCGTAGATGAAGAACTGGCACAGGAAGAAAGAGAGAAAATGAACGAACTTTTTGCAAGCTTCTAAAAAAGCAGCAAAATTATATTTAAAGAACCCTTCACGATTGTGAAGGGTTTTTTGTTTTCCTCTCCCCCGCCCTCTCCAAAAGAGAGGGAGCTATTTTGTTTCTCTGAAATCTTACAGTCGGATTTGAGATTTAGAATTTGTTCATTTAAGATTTGGAGATTGGAATTTGGAATTAGAGAATTTGAAAATTCTGCTTAACATCTCTTTCACAACAACTTATTTTGTAAGCCTTATCTTTATAAAAACATAACTTATGAAAAAGGGCATTTTTGGTATACTTTCTGTTTTTCTTCTTGCAGGTTGCGTAGAAGAAAAAAAAGCCAGCCGGGAGGGCGAACCGGTATTAAAAGGTGAAGATACAGTACAAAGCGATTTCACTCTGGACGACATTGATGAAGATCGGGACAATGTAAGAGTTCAGGAGGAAGCTACAAAGACCAGAAAGGAATCTGTGAATTATGAATTCACAGGCACTTACCAGCGACAAGACACAGAAGCTACCGGGGAAAGCTGTGGCTTACTCGAGATTTCCTTTGCCACTACTTCAGAAGTATGCATCGTCCCCGGCGAGATTTATATCTCGGTTGATTTTGAAAAGACAGATTCTAACCATGCCGATATCTTTTTGGTGGAACCCACAAATATTGAAAATGCACAGAACAAACTTCCGTGGGATGAATTCGACAGAGACACACCAATTGCCACTTTAGAACTTCAATCTAACGGAACTCTGGAGCTAGACTGGAAAGGATTTCACATCAATAAGGAATTGGCAACAGATTATGCTATTTTAGGAAAAAAAACATTAGAAGGAACATATGAAAGAAAATAAAATAAACCTGCTACTCATTTTATCATTCATTTTTACGGTCACTACCGGTTGTGGAAATAATTCTGAACAACATGCCACCCGTGCTGAAATAGCAAACGCCGAACCGGTGAAGGTACCCGCTCAAAATGGTCTTGAAAGGGCCTATTTTGCCAGCGGTTGCTTCTGGTGCGTGGAAGCTGTTTATGAAAGCGTAAAAGGCGTAAAAGAAGTGATTTCCGGATATTCGGGAGGGCACACGAAGAACCCCACTTACGAAGAGAGTAACACTGGCCGCACCGGGCATGCCGAAGCTGTAGAAGTGATCTATGACCCCGAAGTAATTGATTTTGCCACGCTGGTAGATGTTTATTTTGGTTCGCAGGACCCAACCCAGAAAAATGGCCAGGGTCCGGATATTGGATCACAGTACCGTTCCATTATTTTTTACCAGAATGAAGAGCAAAAGAAGGTCATTCAGCAGAAAAAAGAAGCGCTAGCGAGCAAACTTAACGAAGAGATTGCCGCAGAGATCTTACCGTTTCAGAAGTTTTGGAAAGCAGAAGAATACCACCAGGATTACGAGGCTCGAAATCCTTACAACTCCTATATTCAGAATGTTTCAATTCCGCGTATCAACAGGTTTAAAGAAAAATTTCCCGAACTCCTGAAAGAAAACAGTCACTATAAATAAGGATCCAAAAATGGCATTTTAAGCCAGGTTTTATTTACGTATTTTCGCCTACTTAAAAGCCTCTGCTCACAATGGATATCACCACTGAAAATGTTTTGCTGGTTGGATCCCTGCTACTGCTCATAAGCATTCTGGCAGGAAAAACCTCCTACAGGTTTGGCGTACCAACTCTTATCCTTTTTCTTGCGGTGGGAATCCTTGCAGGTTCAGAAGGTATTGGCGGGATCAATTTTGACAGTCCGCAGCTGGCGCAATTCGTGGGTATTGTTTCGCTCAATTTCATTCTCTTTTCCGGAGGGCTTGATACGAGCTGGAAAACCATCAAACCCGTGCTGTGGCAGGGAATAGCTCTTTCCACTTTAGGAGTTCTTTTTACCGCTGTTGGAGTCGGCACCTTTGTCTGGGCGATTACAGATTTCAGCATTTATGAAGGCTTGCTCCTCGGCGCCATTGTTTCTTCTACAGATGCAGCTGCAGTTTTCTCCATTCTACGAGGTAAAAATCTTGCTCTAAAGAAAAATCTTCGACCCACGCTAGAGCTGGAAAGCGGTAGTAATGATCCTATGGCCTATTTTCTAACCATTGCTTTCCTGGGGCTTGTAGTGAATCAGGATGAAGGGATCCTTTCCATTGTACCGTTGTTTTTCCAGCAGATCCTTATAGGGCTCGCGCTGGGATTCATCTTCGGAAAAATGAGTAAAATGATCATTAACCGTATTCGGCTGGATTTCGACGGATTATATCCTGTACTGGCCATTGCCCTCATGTTCATTGTCTTTTCGGCTACAGATGCTCTGGGCGGAAATGGTTTTTTGGCGGTTTACATCAGCGGAGTTTACCTCGGAAATCAAGACCTGATCCACAAAAAGACCATCATGCGATTCTTCGACGGACTTGCATGGCTCATGCAAATCGTACTTTTCCTCACCCTTGGTTTACTGGTTTTTCCCAGTGGGGTGGTAGAAGTTCTGGGACTGGGAGTTTTAATTTCAGTGTTTCTCATCCTGGTTGCAAGGCCAATCGGCGTAATGCTCAGCCTCTCTCCTTTTAAAATGAAAATGAGAAGACGCTGGTATATTTCCTGGGTGGGACTACGTGGAGCGGTACCTATTGTGTTTGCGACTTACCCGCTCTTAGCAGGAATTGAAAAAGCAGAAATGATCTTTAATATCGTGTTTTTTGTTTCCCTCTCCTCGGTGCTAATACAAGGCACCACCCTATCTACTGTGGCCAAATGGCTGCATGTCGCACTTCCGGGAAAAGTAAAGCCAAAATCTCCCGTAGACACTTTCCTCTCTGACAGCACAAAATCATTGATTAGAGAAATCACCATTCCGCCAGATAATTTCTCCGTCGGAAAAAGAATTGTAGACCTGCATTTCCCCAGAAAGGCCATTATTGCCATGATTTCGCGGGAAGATAAATTCCTCACTCCAAATGGTGCCACTCAAATAGAGGAAAATGACACCTTGATCGTCCTTATGGAAGATAAAAGGAACCTGGAAGGCGTTTATGAAAGCCTGTTTATGAATCCGAAAGAATATTTGGAAGAGGAAAATTGATATAATAAGCCGGCCAATCCTTTAATCTTCTTTCAAGAGCGCCAGGATCTTCTCTTCCACTTCTTTAGAATCCCATTTTTGAGATAAATCCTGCATTTTCATCACCTCATCCATAATTGCGGCCTGCCGGTCTCCAATTTGCAGCGCTTCGGAATAAGATTTATCTGAAAAGGTGACGCGGGAGTAGACAGGAATCCATTCTTCGGGATGTTTTTCAGCAAACCTGCTTTCAATTTTCTTCCGAAGCAAAAATTTCTCATCGGCAGTTTTACTGCTCATTTCAACAAAATTCCTGAAGCTTAGTTCGGCAATAGCATCGGCATTGGGTTTTCTCATTTTTTGATATTCCTTAAAAATAGCTTCCCAATCCCCTTTTTGAGACTCCAGCAATTCCATCATTCGGGTAATATCTTCAAATCCTGCGTTCATACCCTGCCCGTAGAAAGGCACAATGGCATGGGCGGCATCGCCAACAAGAGCTACTTTATCTCCATACGTCCATGGGAAACACTTGATGGTCACCAGCGCACTGGTTGGGTTTTTAAAGAAATCTCGCATCAAATTAGAGATTTCATCTTTAATATCGGGAAAGAAGGAGTTAAAGAATTCTTCCGCTTTTTCTTCAGTAGAAATAGCTTCAAAGGAATGTTCTCCTTCAAAAGGCATAAATAAGGTACAGGTAAAACTGCCGTCAAGATTGGGCATTGCAATAAGCATAAACCTGCCGCGCGGCCAGATGTGAAAAGAATTTTTATCCAGTTTATGACTGCCGTCGCTGTTTGCCGGGATGTTTAGTTCTTTATAGCCAACCTCCAGAAAATGCTGAGAATAGTTGAACCTGCTTTGACGCTGCATTTTGTGCCGAACCCTTGAAAAAGCACCATCGGCTCCAAAAATGAGGTCAAAAGTATACTCTTCCAGTTGTCCCTGTTCAGATTTACCGGTGTAAAGTTTTGCTTCAGCAAGATCTACATCCCACACTTTTTCCTCAAACCTGAATTCCACTCCGGCAGCTTCAGCAAGATCGATCATTTTTCGGTTTAGTACTCCTCGGGAAATAGAATATATCGCCTCTTCCTTCTTTCCATATTTTTGAAAATAGGTTGGTTTCTCGTTGACGTGCATGGCACGCTGGAAAAGTGGAATTGCCAGTTTTCTTACTTCTTCTTCTATTCCTGCCTTCCGCAGCGCTTTCCAGCCCCTGTTAGACATTGCCAGATTGATGGAGCGACCAGAGAATTCTACCGTACGAACATCTGGGCGACGGTCAAAAACAGTGACCCGGTGACCGGATTTTCTAAGATGAATTGCCAGAAGGGAACCAACAAGCCCGGAACCAACAATGGCTATATTTTTTAAATTAGGCATTCATTTTCTTTAGGTTGGGTGCAAATTTAACTAAAAGAAGTGAGAATGCTCCTTCCCGCCTTCAGCTTCAATACATAAAGCAGCATTCAAAATTGGGTTTTTTGGTTTCACTTCTAAAGCCTTAACTTCTAAAAAAAATACGTCTCAAACATGTAAAGGATGTTTATACCTTATGGCAGCTGCTATTGCTGAAACTTAAAATTGCGTAAGTTGATTTTCCTGCCAAATATTTTAGTCGCCATCCTCTTTCTGAGCGTTAAACCTGCGTTAAAGACCATAACACGAGAATTACATTCTTTATCTTTAATTATTCATAAGGTCTAAAACAGGCACATTTCTGCATAAATTTTACTGCTGAAGGAGCCGCGAAAACCTGGTGAAACCAAATTATAGGATCTAACCCGCGGCCGAAAGGCTGCAAAAAACAATAACCATGAGAGATTTAGTTTGGCTTATCGTAGTATTATTAATCATTGGATGGTTAGTAGGATTTTTTGCCTTCCCAGATTTGGGCAGCATCATTCACATCCTAATCGTTATCGCAGTGATTTTAATATTATATAAACTGCTTACTGGCAGGAATTTGTAATTCAATAACTTAAATTCAAAAAAGCTGCTTGAAATCCTGCTTTTCCTGTGCACGGAAATAGGGTTTCGGGCAGCTTTTTTTGTAATTTTTAAATCAATTTAAATGTGGAACTTGAAAGGACAAACCGCCGTGGTGACAGGCGGTTCTAAGGGAATTGGCAAGGCTACCGTAGAAGAGCTCCTAGAGTTAGGTTGTAAGGTCATGTTTACCGCCCGAGATCCTGAAGCTATCAAAATTTGCGAAGAAGAACTTCAGAAAAAAGGTTTTAACGTAGAAGGATTTGTTGCAGATGTTTCAAAAGAGGAAGATCTTGACAAAATTCTCACCCAGGTTAATGAGAAATGGAGTTCACTTCATATTCTGGTTAACAACGCCGGGATCAATATCAGGAAAAAGGCGTTGGAATATTCTGAAGAGGAGTTTAGAAAAGTACTTGAAATAAATCTAACCGCACCTTTTAAACTTAGCCGAAAATTACATTCTGCCTTAAAAGCATCTGGGAATGGAAAGGTGATCAATGTATCATCTGTCGCGGCCGCACAGGATGTGGGAACAGGTACGCCTTATGCCATGTCTAAAGCCGGACTCCTACAGCAAACCCGTAGCCTGGCCGTGGAATGGGCGCATGATAATATCCGGGTGAATGCGGTTTCCCCCTGGTTTACAAAAACACCTTTAACCGATGGGCTTTTGATGCAGGAAGAAAGGATGCAACCCATTCTGCAGGGCACGCCTTTAAAAAGAGTAGCCGAATCTTCAGAAATAGCTTCCATAATAGCATTTTTGGCAATGGATAAAAGTTCCTACATCACGGGGCAAAATATCGTAGCCGATGGCGGAATGAGTGTAAATGCTGTCTAAGTGATGCTGCGATGGTGTATTTTTGGAAAGAAAAAAACATTTCAAGATTCTGTCATTCTGAACTCGTTTCACAATCTCCAATTTGACATCTCCAATTTTTGAGCCATTTCAGAAAAATTTGCGCTTCCCTATGAAATTGAAACTGTTTTAATTCTTTTAAGTACCTTTATTTAAACATCTGCTTAAAATGAAAAAATCATTCCTCCTTCTGCTTTTCGTAATTGCTCTGGTTTCCTGTAATTCTTCCGGGGAAAAGGATCAAAGAATCGTGGATCAAATTGCACAGGCCCATGGCCTCAATGCCTTTCAGGATGCCGAAGAAATCCGCTATACCTTCAATGTAAGGGTAAACGATACTTTGAGGACCAGCAGAGCCTGGACCTGGCGACCAAAGGAAAAAACCGCTACGCTCACAACGGCAGACAGCACCGTAACATACAACTACGAAACTGAAGCAGCAAAGCATGAAACAACAGATCAGCGTTTTATAAATGACAAATACTGGCTTTTATATCCTTTTCAGTTAGCGTGGGATGATATGGAGTACACTCATGAAAAACAAGCACCTGCTCCCATAAGCGGGGAAATTATGCAGAAGGTCACCGTTACCTATTCTGAAGGTGCCGGTTATACCCCCGGAGATATGTATGAAATTTATTTTGGAGAGGATCTAATTTTGCGAGAATGGGTCTATATACCGGGAGGAGAAAAAGAACGTGCTTTTGCCACCACCTGGGAATCTTATAATGATTTGAACGGACTTAAAATCGCAACCATGCACCGCAGTGGAGATGGCAGCTTCGAACTCTTTATTACAGACCTACAAGTGAAAAGATGATCAAAAATATCATTTTTGAGTGGCATTCTTTTTCGGCATCTTATATTTTAAAATTTATTAACTTCTTTGCTACAATAATTAAATGTTTCCTCTCTAACTTGGAAAAGGAAAAGGAAGTAAAAGCTCCTTTATTTCCTGCTTCTTTTTCTTAAAACATTTGCTATTTTTGCGTGACAAAGGAAGAACTCCTTTTCTTTTTCCGGCATATTACATGCAACCCCTACCGAGAAAAATGACAAACAAAGTAACGGAAAGTAATTTCTATGCAATGGTACGTGTTGTACACAAAACCGCGTTGGGAACAAAAGGTAGCGAGGGAATTGGAAGAAATGGGGATTGAAACTTACTGTCCTCTCATTACGGAAGTAAAGCAATGGAGTGACCGAAAAAAGAAGGTTAGAAGTCCGCTTTTTAAATCCTATGTTTTTGTAAAACTGGAAGACAGGGAACGCAGCCGCGTTTTTGATGTGCCAGGAGTATTATATTATTTATATTGGTTGAGGAAACCGGCTGTGGTAAGGGAAATTGAACTTGACACCATCAAATCATGGCTTCAGGATGAGCGTATGGAAGAGGTCGAGGTAAGTCATCTCTCTACAGGCGACCAACTTACCATCGCCAATGGTACTTTTCAGGGAAAAGAAGCTATTATTCAAAAGGTAGGGAAAAAGCGCCTGCGGCTTATTTTAAAATCCCTCGATTGTGTGGTGAACGTAAAGGTGCGGGATGCTCTTAATAAATAATCCTCTTTTTAAAGTGAAGGAGTAATTTTGGATTCAGGTAAATTCGCCTGTCATTCAAAAATTGTTTTTGATTCTTGTCCTCAAAATTTCTTTAGTTTAAGCTCCTCATGCCTGGGTAAGGATTCTTAGCCTTAAACCCCAATCTTAAACTACAAATTGTTAGTTTTGTGTTTAAAGGAACTTTCGTTGTAAAAAGTCGCCTCAAAAAACCCCTTTTTGCCTCGCAATTTAATGAAGGACTCGTCCCACAAAAGACACATTGCAAAAGCGCTCACTTGGAGGTTCGTAGGAACTTTGGACACTACTTTGCTGTCATGGTTCGTTACAGGAGATGCATTTGTGGGATTGCAAATTGGTTTGGCCGAGGTCATTACAAAAATTCTGCTCTATTACCTGCATGAGCGCATTTGGTTCAACGTAAATTTTAAAGGAAGATCTTCAAACTGGAGACATATCACCAAAACCTTAAGCTGGAGAACAGTAGGAACCATAGATACTATTCTACTGGCCTGGATCATATCTGGAGATCCCACGGTAGGATTGCAAATAGGAATGATAGAAGTTGTGACTAAAATGCTGCTTTATTACCTTCATGAAAGAACCTGGTACAGGATCAATTTTGGATTAGAAAACAGAGATCGGAAAAAAGAAAATGAAACAAATGAATAATATCATTCCCCAGGATTTCCACATTGACTGCAGTTTGCGCAGTGAATTAAAAGGCCATAAGCCCCTATTGCTCTGGTTCATCGGATTGTCAGGTTCGGGAAAATCAACTTTGGCAAATCTTATTGAAAAATCCCTTTTTGAAAGGAACATCCATACTTATACGTTAGATGGAGATAATATTCGATGCGGACTTAGCAGTAACCTTGGTTTTTCTGAAAATGAACGCACAGAAAACCTTAGACGTACTGCCGAAGTAGCAAAATTGTTCCTCGATGCAGGAACAGTGGTACTGGCCTCATTTATCACTCCGAAAAAAAGCGATCGCTCTCTCATTAAGAACATTGTAGGAAAGGAGAGTTACGTTGAGATTTATATCAACACCAGTTTTAAGGAATGTGAAAAAAGGGACATCAAAGGACTTTATAAAAAGGCCCGGGAGGGAAAAATTGAGAATTTTACCGGCGTGGACTCCCCTTTTGAAGCTCCCGAAAATGCTGATATTGAAATAAAAACAGAACAACAAACAATAGAAGAATCTGCAAAACAGATTCTGAAAAACATATTACCTAAATTAAAAGCAGAAGTCCATGAATAAATATTATTTAAATTATCTGGATGAACTGGAATCTGAAGCTATTTATATCCTAAGAGAAGTATGGGCTCAATTTGAAAATCCAGTAATACTTTTCTCCGGAGGAAAAGATTCCATCCTGGTCACACACCTGGCAAAAAAGGCATTCTGGCCTTCCAAAATTCCTTTTGCACTTATGCACGTAGACACTGGGCACAATTTCCCCGAAACAATTCAGTTTCGAGATGATCTTATTGAAGAACTAGGAGTGAAACTTATAGTAGGATCTGTACAGGAATCGATTGACCAGGGAAGAGTGGCCGAAGAGAAAGGCAAAAATGCCACCCGTAATGCCTTACAAATAACCACCCTGCTGGATGCCATTGAGGCGAACAATGTTGATTGTGCGATTGGCGGCGGAAGAAGAGATGAAGAAAAAGCACGGGCTAAAGAACGTTTTTTCTCTCATCGCAACGATTTTGGGGAATGGGATCCCAAAAACCAGCGACCGGAGTTATGGAATCTGCTGAACGGTAAACATTTTGAAGGCGAGCATTTTCGGGCCTTTCCAATAAGTAACTGGACAGAAATGGATGTATGGAATTATATCAAAAGGGAGAACATAAGCATTCCTTCTTTATATTTTGCGCACGAGCGGGAGGTTGTTAGAAGAAGCAATTCCTGGATCCCTGTTTCAGAATTCCTGAAACTGGAAGAAGGCGAGAAAGTAGAGAAAAAGAAGATTAGATTTAGGACCCTGGGAGATATCACCATCACCGGCGGAATTGAATCTGAAGCCGATACTTTAGAAAAGATCGCCCTGGAAGTTTCTGCTATAAAAAAAACCGAAAGAGGTGACCGCTCTGACGACAAGCGAAGTGAAACAGCTATGGAGGACAGGAAGAAGCAAGGTTACTTCTAATTAACCCGAATTTAATCGCATTTACACGAATGCCTGCTCAAGATAAAATACTTGACAAAGAACAAAGCTATAAAATTATAGGAGCCTGTATGAAAATTCACCGTGCACTGGGACCAGGATTTTTAGAAGCAGTCTACGAAGAAGCTCTCGCCAAAGAATTCGTTAATTTACATTTACCATATAAGAAACAGGTGAAGCTAAATATATTTTACGAAGATCAAAAGTTAAACAAATTTTATATAGCAGATTTTATATGTTATGAGAAAATAATTCTGGAAATAAAATCAGTAAAACATATACCTGTTGCTTTCTATTCTCAACTGAACAATTATTTAACAGCAACAAAAAAAGAACTGGGGATCCTGATTAATTTCGGAACCCCATCTTTAACATATAAACGAGTAATAAACACGAAAAATAATTCGCAATAATTCGCAATAATTCGAAAAAATAATTCGCGGCAATTCGCAAAACAATGGAACTAAACAACAACCAATTATTACGATTCACGACTGCGGGTAGCGTGGACGACGGAAAAAGCACTTTGATCGGCAGACTATTATACGATTCAAAATCAATATTTGAAGATCAGCTAGATTCTGTTACCGCAACCAGTGCAAAAAAGGGACACGAAGGAGTAGACCTTGCGCTATTCACCGATGGGTTGAGAGATGAACGGGAACAGGGAATCACGATAGATGTGGCCTACCGGTACTTTACCACTCCCAAAAGAAAATTCATCATTGCAGATACACCTGGTCATATTCAGTACACCCGGAACATGGTTACAGGTGCTTCCACGGCAAATGCTGCGGTGATCCTGATTGATGCCCGCCACGGAGTGATCGAGCAGACCAAACGTCATGCATTTATCGCGTCGCTACTAAACATTCCTCACCTCATCGTTTGTATCAATAAAATGGACCTGGTGAATTATTCCGAAGAAGTTTACCAGGAGATCATCGTTCAGTTTGAAGTATTTTCTTCAAAGCTTTTAACGAAAGACGTACGCTTTATTCCTATAAGTGCTTTACTGGGGGACAACGTGGTAAATCGTTCAGAAAAAATGCAATGGTACCAGAACGGAACCCTTTTAAGCACACTTGAAACACTACACATTAGCAGCGACATCAATAAAATAGATGCCCGCTTTGCAGTGCAAACGGTCATACGACCACAAAACAGTGAACATGTTGATTACAGAGGCTACGCAGGAAGAATTGCCAGCGGGATATACCGCAAAGGAGATGAAATAACTGTTTTACCCTCAGGCTTTACCTCGACTATAAAGTCAATAAATGCAGGCGAGCAGGAATTGAAAGAAGCCTATGCTCCTATGTCTGTCGCAATGACCCTGGAAGATGATATTGACATTAGTCGCGGCGATATGATCGTAAAGAAGAACAATCAGCCGGAAGCTTCCCAGGAATTTGATGTCATGTTATGCTGGTTAAATAATGAGGCTGCCAAACCAAGAGCAAAATATACGGTGATGCACACCTCGAACCAGCAACGGGCTATGATCAAGGAAGTAGTTTATAAGATGGATATTAACACCTATAATCGTGATAACGAAGACAAGGAGCTAAAGATGAACGACATTTCACGAGTAAAGATCCGCACTACCCGACCATTGATGATCGACTCCTACCGTGACAACCGAAACACCGGAAGCATTATATTAATTGACGAAAACACCAACGAAACGGTGGCAGCGGGAATGATTGTATAATCCGCTGATTATCGCAAATTAGGCCGAATTAAGCGAATTAAAATAGAATTTATGGAAAGATCTACAGGCATTATTTACAAGGAAGAAAGTTATCGTATAATCGGTGCCTGCATGAAAGTTCATCGAAATTTAGGTCCAGGTTTCTTAGAGTCGGTTTATGAGGAAGCAATTCAACGAGAGTTTCAGAATCAGGGAATACCTTTTGAAAGACAGGTGAAACTTAACGTGTTTTACGAAGGAAAGCAACTTGGTAAATTTTTTAAAGCAGATTTCCTGTGTTTCGAGAAAATTATTCTGGAAATAAAGGCAGTTAATTTTCTTCCTCAAAATTCCTGGCTCCAGTTAAGAAATTACTTAGCAACTACAAATATGCACTTGGGAATACTTATCAATTTTGGAGAAGCCTCTTTGCAGTACAAAAGAATAGCCAATACACAGCATTAGCGAAATTCGCCGAAACTCGCGTTAATTTGATAATATGACCAACCTACTCCCCACCGCAATAAAAGCTTCCCTCGCCGCCGGGGAACGGATCATGGAGATCTACGACAACGAAGATTTTGAGGTGGAAGCAAAAGGAGATGATTCTCCGCTGACGAAAGCCGACATAGCTTCACACGTAATCATTATGGAATATCTGAAGGAAACTGACATTCCGGTGCTCTCTGAAGAAGGCAAACATCTGCCTTATGAGGTTCGGAAAACCTGGAAGAAACTATGGATTATTGATCCTATAGACGGAACAAAGGAGTTTATCAAGAAGAATGGAGAATTCACTGTGAATATTGCCCTGGTGGAAGACCAGGTGCCGGTGCTGGGTGTGATCTATGTACCTGCACTCGGGCAGTTGTATTTTGCCGAAAAGCAGAACGGCTCTTTCAAGATTGAAAATATCAGGAATTTTATTTCTATGGAATCTGTTTGGAGTGAAGTCGAAAGATTACCCTTAAACATTTCCAAAGATTGCTATACAGTGGTAGCCAGCAAATCTCATCTTTCTCCGGAAACAGAGGAATATATAAATAGACTGAAAGAAGAAAATGGGCAGGTAAACACCATTTCCAAGGGTAGCTCTTTAAAATTATGTATGGTAGCCGAAGGACAGGCAGATTGTTACCCCCGTTTCGCCCCCACCATGGAATGGGATACCGCCGCCGGACAAGCCATCTGCATGTATGCAGGAAAAAAAGTGATTGATTACACCACAAAAAAATCTATGCTTTATAACCGGGAGCAGCTTTTGAATAACTGGTTTTTGGTTTCTTGAAAATTGTGATGCAGTGATGCTGTGATGCGGTAACGGAGTGATCATGTAATGCAGTGATTCTGGGACAGAATTAAATTGTTAAAGGCTAATGGTTCCTTGCCA
This sequence comes from Salinimicrobium maris, assembly GCF_049680855.1. Lineage (NCBI taxonomy): Bacteria > Pseudomonadati > Bacteroidota > Flavobacteriia > Flavobacteriales > Flavobacteriaceae > Salinimicrobium > Salinimicrobium maris. The sequence goes on from NZ_JBMPGS010000005.1 coordinate 85,907, forward strand.
CGTCATTCTGAACTTGTTTCAGAATCTTATCTTGCTATCCCTAAACCTACAGCTTATCGGATTTAAGTGATTCAGTAATGGTGTCATGCCTTTGATTTAAAAAAAAGCCTAATTTAAAGCGTTGCAGCTTAGGCTGTTCCAACTTCAGTAACAAAGAAGAGTTCAAAAAGGCGAATCAGCTCACAAATATTGAGGAAGAATCTAAGGTATTTATTGAAAATGCCAGTGAATTCCGCAACCGTCAACTGGAAGTGGAAACTCAGCTGGAACTCGCCAACACCATGATCGATTATTTAAAATCTGATGATGAGGGGCTGTTGCCTTCCAACCTTGGGTTTCAGGAAGAAGGCGTGGTAAATGTGATCCAGTCATACAACCAGCTTGTGCTGGAGCGGGACCGTATTCTCGCAGGTTCTACAGAGATGAACCCGGTGATCATAAACCTCAACAGCCAGATAAAACAGATCAAAGCCAACGTACTGCAGAGCCTTAATAACATGCGTACTTCGCTACGCATTGCCCGTGATGATCTTAACATCCAGGAAGCAAAAATCGATTCCCAGATCGCCAAAGTACCTTCCAAAGAAAAACAGTTCAGGAACATTGAAAGGCAACAAAATATTAAGGAAGCGCTTTACCTCTTCCTGCTTCAGAAAAGGGAAGAAACTTCTCTTTCTCTTGCTGTAACAGCCCCAAAAGCAAAGATCGTAGATGCCGCATACAGTTCCAAAGAACCGGTGTCACCAAAATCGAAAATTGTATTACTGGCAGCGCTTATCCTGGGAATATTGATCCCTTTCATGATCATTTATATCAAAAATCTCCTGAACAACAAAGTAAGAAGCAGGGCAGATATTGAAGACGTGACCAAAGAAATTCCTATTGTAGGAGAAATTCCACGAGTGCATCGAAAAGAAAGCGATATGATTGTGGAAAATGACAGATCTGTACTGGCGGAATCTTTCAGGATCCTACATACCAATTTGCAATACCTGTTGATCAACGCAGCCGAAAAGTCTGCCGGAAACACCATTTTTGTCACTTCTACCGTGAAAGGCGAAGGAAAAACCTTTGTAGCTTTCAACTTTGCGCTCACCCTTGCAAATTCGGGAAAGAAAGTTCTCATTGTAGGAGCCGATCTTCGCAACCCGCAACTTCAGCGCTATGAGACCGATGCACGCCAGCATCTGGGAGTGAGCGATTACTTAGTTAGCAACGACCTTAACTTGAAAAAAATGATCAAGACTTCCAGCTTCCATAAGAATATGGATCTTTTGGCCTCCGGGACCATTCCTCCTAACCCTTCGGAACTATGGAGACAGAAAAAAACAGCTAACCTCTTCTCTGAACTGGAAACTATGTACGACTACATTGTAGTGGATACTGCACCTTCCATGCTCGTGACAGATACGTTTCTTATCAACAAGTTTGCAGACCTAATCCTGTATGTAACTCGTGCCGGCTACTCTGAAAAGAAACTGCTCAATTTTGCTGTAGACGCAAAGAACGAAGGAAAGCTGCATGATGTAAGTTTTGTACTAAACGACGTACAAGCTGCCAATTTTGGCTACGGAAATAAATACGGTTATGCTTATGGCGAGGAAACCACCGGTTTCTGGCAAAAAATAAGAAGCAGAGCGGCTTTTTGGAGCCTGTAATCCTTATGTAAAAAGGTAAATTACACAATGCTTTATTTATAGAAATTTGATTAAAAACACAAGCCGCTCTTTCTGGTTGTCCGGACAAAGCGGCCTTTTTCTTTTCCCTCACTCCCATTGTTCTAGATACTACAAGAACATTCAGCATTTTAGCAATATTCAACTACGAACCTGTTCTCCTCTTTTACAGGATAGGCTGAAGGTAAGGTAGCTTTCCTTCTTCATGAACTTCACCATATCATCAATCAAAAAGTCATAGCATTTCTTCTTCTGAAGCAGTAGACAATGACCGATGAAATTTTTCTTCACAAGTCAGCCATATTACCTACTTTTGCCGAACAAATTCCTGCCTAAACCCAATGAACCTGAAATATCTCCCTCTTTTACTAATTAGCATTTTCTTCTCTACAGGGATGTGCGCCCAGCTCACGGAAAGTGAAGAGGAATTACTGGCTCCTTCATTGGGTTATCCTTCTGGTTTGGGCTACTCTCTGGAACTTAACGTCAAAGGACTGGCTGCTACCGGGAAAAAGCTGCCCTTCTGGCTACATAACAACCAAAGAGGACGTGTTTCAAAGGATTCTAATATCTCCTCCTGGGTTTCAGCAAAAAAAGCGCTCTTTTTAAGCGACAACAGCTACCTGATTTTTGGGGCAGGCGCTTTGTTTCAAGATGGAGCTGGGGAAGGCTTAGTAATTGATGAACTTTATGGGCATTTTCAAAATTCCTGGATGTATGCTACGTTGGGGCGAAAACAGCGTCCTGAAGTTTATAACGGAATAAGTTCTTCAAATGCCAGCTTATTATGGTCACTGAATACACGCCCAATGCCCGGAATTCAACTCGGCACAACCAGGCCTGTATTTTTATTTGGAGAACAGGGAATTGGTTTTGAAGGCTCCTGGAATGAATATTTGCTTGGAAACAACCGTGTAGTTGAAGGTGCGAGGCTGCATCATAAAAATATTCGATTTGTGGTCCGAGTAGGAACATGGCAGATGAAAGCTGGAATCCAACATTTTGTGCAATGGGCGGGGGAATCCCCCAGATATGGTGTACAACCCGATAGTTTCCAGGATTACCTCACTATCATCACCGGTGGCGCAGGAGGTGAAGACGCTGTAATCGGAGATCAACAAAACGCCCTGGGAAATACAGTAGGAGGATATGAATTTTATTTAAGTAAGGCCTTTAGGGATTTTAAACTGGAATTCTTCTACAACCACCTTTTTGAAGACGGAACGGGAACGAGATTTGTCAACAAACCAGATGGCCGTTACGGACTCTATTATGAAGATGAAGATAAATTTCTGAATTCCTTCATCTATGAATTTACCTATACGGAAAACCAGAGTTATAAAACCCTTGGTGTTCATAAATACGACAATTATTTTAACAATGGCATATATGCTTCGGGTTGGACTTATAACGGAAAAACAATTGGTTCTCCTTTTTTCATTCCTAATGAAAATGGTATAGGTATAAGAAATAATAAATTTACCGCACATCATATTGGTATAGGAGGACAGATATCCAACTACTTTAATATTTATCCATACAAACTCCTTTTAAGCTACTCCAGAAATGATGGCCGCTACCATGACCGTTTTCGCCCTAAACAGGATGTTTTTTACGGCTTTTTAGATGTTCGATTACTCCAGATGACTTTTGATGTTAACTTGCAGCTCGGGATAGAATATAATAGTTTTACTTCTCCCTCATACGGTGGCGGAGTGCATGTGGTGTATAAACTATGATGAAGTGAAGGAGTGACAAAGTGAAGGAGCTAAGCAGTGCAGTGATGAAGTTAAAAATGCTCCCTTCCAATTCCTTTTTTCACAGAAAACCTTCACCTCGAACGGAGTCGAGAGGTCTTTGCATAACATGCTCTTGTAGTTAGAACGCCGTACCCCCACAACAGCAAATGGTTCCTTCGTTACAGCATCACAGGATCACATCATTTCCCGAAATATGACCTCAACACCTGTCCAAACCTGTACATATCCTCATAGGAGCAATAGAAAGGTGCCGGGGCTAACCTTATGACATTTGGCTCCCTCCAGTCTGTGATCACGCCGTTTTCCATAAGATAATTGAACAGCTCTTTTCCCTGTCCATGCAGGAAAACCGATAACTGGGTTCCTCTTTCCTCCTGTTTTGCCGGAGTAATAATTTCGAAATTTGACTTCACTTCCGTGGCGATTTCCTTTAAAACAAATTCCAAATAAGAAACAATCCTATTCCTTTTTTCAATAAGTGCCGGCATTCCCACTTCTGCAAACATTTCCAATGAAGCAAGGTAAGGCGCAAGCGCCAGCACAGGAGCATTGCTTATCTGCCAGGCATTGACATTAAGTTCCGGTTGAAATTCGGGCTCCATGAGAAACCTTCTTTTCTTATTATGTCCCCACCAGCCCTCAAAGCGCGGAATGTCCTTTCTTCCATGATATTTCTCATGAACAAAACATCCCGAAGCATTTCCGGGTCCTGAATTCATGTACTTATAACTGCACCACGCAGCAAAATCCACCCCCCAATCGTGAAGATTCAGCTCCACATTTCCTGCAGCATGGGCAAGATCCCATCCTACAAAGGCACCAGCTTCTTTTCCGGCTTTAGTAATAGATTCCATATCCAGCACCTGCCCGCTGTAATAATTTACTCCGCCAATTAAGACCAAAGCACACTCCTCTCCTACTTCCCCTATCTTTTCAAGAACATCTTCGGTTCGAAAATGATGTTCTCCTTCCCTTTTTTTCACTTCCACAACAGCATCATCAGGAGTGAAACCATGAAACCTCACCTGACTCGCGATCATGTATTGATCGCTGGGAAATGCCTTTTCCTCACATATAATCTTATACCTCTTCTGCGTTGGTCGATAAAAAGAGACCATTAAAAGGTGCAAATTGACCGTTAAAGTATTCATGACAGTCACTTCAGAAGGTTTTGCACCTACTACAGGAGCTAATTTTTCAGCAAAGCGTTCATGATAGTCCCACCAGGATTTTTCGGCCTTGAAATGTCCTTCCACAGCCAGTTCGGCCCAATCTGTCATGATCTCATCAACATATTTCTTCGCCGACTTTGGCTGAAGCCCGAGGGAATTTCCGGTGAAATAGATGGCATCCTTTCCATTGATTTTCGGAAAATGAAATTGATTGCGATATGTTCGCAACGGATCTTCGGAATCTAATTTTTGAGCAAATGAAAGGCTGTTCTGAAATGTCATTTTTGGAACTTTAGGTAATAAAATGTTCTGAAGCGAAAATACAAATTTGGAGTGAGTAATGGGATGAGGAATTGATGATGCTTTAAGACTGTAGGTTTTAGGCTGTAAGCTGTAAATTAAAGTATAAAATATTCCGTCAGTTCGAGTAATCCGAAATTGCAGTTGCATTTGAGAATTGTATCGAGAACAAGGAGAGTAGAATGATCTCATTAGCCTGTATGGAAACCTAAATACCAGCAGAAAAAAAGGAATAGCATAAACTATCTAATACAAGCTGCCAACAGCAAGAGGCTAAAAGCCAAAATCTTATTTCCTGCGGCTAATGGTGAGTCCGTCGCGAATGGGAAGCATCACCGTTTCGAGCCTTTCGTCTTCAGCTAGCAGACGGTTGTATTCCAAAAGTGCTTTCGTAGAAATATCATCTTCTTTTAACCTTTTCACCACTTTTCCGCTCCACAGAACATTATCAGAAATTATAATTCCGCCGGAATTCAGCTTTTCCAGAATAAGATCAAAATACAGCGGATAATTCGGCTTATCGGCATCAATAAAAACTAAGTCAAAGTGACTTTCCAGAGTCGGGATGATCTTTGTTGCATCTCCCAGATGCTGCTTTATTTGATCCGAATAGGAAGAGGCCTCAAAATACCTTTTTTGGAGGTCATACAATTCTTCATTTACATCTATGGTGTGTAAGATTCCTCCCGGTTTTAATCCTTCGGCTAGACAAAGTGCAGAATAACCTGTATATGTACCAATTTCCAGAATATTTTCTGGCTGAACAAGTTTCGAGATCATGCTTAAAACCCGCCCCTGGTAATGCCCGCTCATCATCCTGGGTTGTAGGACTTTTTGATTGGTTTCCCTGTTTAATTTCTGAAGTAACTCCGGCTCCTTCGCAGAATGTAGTACTACGTAATCGTCAATCTCTTGGGGAAGGAAATGCATGGTTATTTAAATAAAATTAGCGATTTATTTCTGAGATGCTAAATAGAAGCGATAATGAAGTATTAGAAACAAAATAATAACATAAAGATGAAAGCGGGGAGCAGCCTTTTTAAAACCTTCTCTTCACAGAGCCTGTGATCTCTTCGATGTCTTCCTTAACCTTGTCTATTTCCTTAGTGACATCTTCTTTGATCCCTTTACTATCCATACCATGTTTGTCGGCGCTTTTCATCACTTCAGCTTTGATGTCATTGGTGGCATTTTTAATGCTGCGCATTCCCTGCCCAAGTCCACGAGCGATTTCAGGAACTTTATCGGCGCCAAATACCATCACCAGTATAAACACGATGAAGGCTATTTCACCACCACTTATAAAAAAAGGAATTGTTCCCATAGGCTGCAAATATAATCACAAAATGATTCATTAAAAAAGCCGACCTGTTAAAGTCGGCTATAATTTCTATTATTTGACAAACGCAGGTTTTATCCCCGGTTATTAGCTTTGAATTCTTCGAATTCGCTCATTTGCTCTGTCTGTGGCCAGGTGTTGTTATCAACATTTACATCGGCGGTTTCTAGATCTGGATCTATAACGATCTTTGTGATCTCCTTATCTGTGGCCAAAGCTCTGCTTACCTGACTATCGTTCTTACGCCAGATTTGAACCGGATATTTCACTTTTTCTGAAGTTCCGTCGGCATAAGTATATTCAACTATGATAGGCATTACTAATCCTCCCGGTTTATTGAAGGTCACTTCATAGAAATATTTAGGCATTTTCATTTCCTGACGCTCGGCCTGAGTAAAATTGTCCATCAAATATTCGTTGAGCGTAGGTGCATTTTCAGCAGGAGTTTTTCCTTTCATTCCTTCCTGCATCTCGTCACTTCCTTCTTCCACTACGTAGAGAGCATCCAAAGAACCTGGATCAGAAATCCCATAACGCTTTAAGAGCTCGGTTCCTTCTTTTGTAGGTTTATCTGTAATGTAATACTTCTTCACATCACCAAGGGCAATGTCAACATAATCTGTGGTATAGAACCAACCTCTCCAGAACCAGTCAAGATCTACTGCTGAAGCATCTTCCATTGTTCTGAAGAAATCTTCAGGAGTTGGATGTTTGAACATCCAGCGTTGTGCATAGGTTTTAAATGAGTAGTCAAAAAGCTCTTTTCCCATCACAGTTTCACGAAGTATATTCAGCGCAGTTGCAGGTTTCCCATAGGCATTATTTCCTAACTGGTATACATTTTCAGGATTCGACATAATTGGTGCGATATAATCCTGCTCCCCTTTCATGTAATCTACTATTTTTGCGGGCTCGCCTCTTCGAGAAGGGTATTTCTCATTTGGCGCAATATCTTCAGGATATCTTTCACCATATTCCTGCTCTGCAATGTACTGCATGAAAGTATCAAGACCTTCATCCATCCAGCCCCACTGCCGCTCATCACTATTTACGATCATTGGGAAAAAGTTATGCCCTACCTCATGAATGATCACACTCATCATTCCATATTTTACGCGGTCACTGTAATTACCGTCTTCATCGGGACGACCATAATTCCAGCAAATCATTGGATATTCCATCCCCTGGTTCTTTGCGTGTACAGAAATCGCCTTGTGATATGGATATTCAAAAGTATGATCTGAATATGATTGCAAAGTATGCGCAACTACTTTAGTAGAATAATCTTCCCAAAGCGGGTTTCCTTCTTTAGGATATAGCGAAACTGCCATCACATCTTTGTTTCCTACTTTCACAGCCATCATGTCCCAGATGAATTTTCTGGAGGTTGCAAAAGCAAAATCACGAACCATATCAGCCTTCAGCTTCCATGTTTTCTTTTTATCTGAAAAACCTTTTTCAGCTGCTTCGGCTTCTTCCTGCGTTACGATCATGACAGGCTTATCGTAAGTTTTCTGCGCTCGCTCATATCTTCTCATCATTTCTTTAGAGAAAACCTCTTTTCTGTTCTGAAGTTCTCCCGTTCCATCGAGAATATGATCTGCAGGAACTGTGATGTTTACTTCATAATTTCCAAAGGGAAGAGCGAATTCACCATTCCCCCAAAATTGATAGTTCTGCCATCCTTCAACATCGTTGTAGACTGCCATACGAGGAAAAAATTGTGCGATCACATAAGCATTGTTCCCATCTTCTTCAAAATGCTCGTATCCTGAACGGCCGCGATCTACTGTGTGCTCATTAACATTGTACCACCATTTAATATCAAAAGAATAACTTTCCCCTGCTTTTAATGGCTGGGCAAGATCGATTCTCATCATGGTGTTATTAATAAGATGCTTAAGCGGCTTGCCGTCTTTACTGACTTCAGTAATATTAAAACCGCCATCAAAGCTCTCTTCCATATATTCTGATACAAAACTTCCCGGCCGAGTAACAGGTGCAATTCCGTTTCCATCTTTTAATAGAGCAGGTGAATCGCTTGCCCTGATGTTTTGATCAAGCTGAACCCAAAGATATTCCAGGTCATTTGGAGAGTTATTGTGGTAGGTAATTCTTTCGCTCCCCGTTATTTTCTTATTGCGGTCATCTAATTCGATGTCCATTTTATAATCTGCCTGGTTTTGATAATAAGCCGGGCCGGGCGCTCCCGAGGCCGTCCTGTACTGGTTTGGAGTAGAAAACTCCTGGTACAGTTGCCGGAATTTATTTTGATTGATGTGTCCGGCTTGCCTAACTTCTTCCTGAGTTTCGGCCTCAGTTTCCTGGGCAAAAAGCCCGGCCGAAAAGAGGAAAAAAACAGCCGTTAATGCAGTTTTAAATGTTCTCATACGTCTATTCTTGATTTTTGATTGCTAAAAATACTTATTTCTGGAGGTTTAGCAACTTTTAGTTTCCGAATTTTATTCTTCCACTTTTATTATTGCGGGTCAAAATAAGGCTTCTGGTAATATCGTTGCGCGTTACATGCACCACATTCTTTTGTTCTGGAAATAGATCTGTTAAAACCTCATTTTTAACTGTTACTTCAGGTGGTGAAGCCAATTTCTCTACTTCCAGGAAAAGCACCAGTTGATCGTTTTCATATTTCTTCCCAATGTAATTCACCTGCTTCAGCTCCCCTTTTATGCTCACCTGCAACTTATCTTCATAATATTTCTGCAAAAAACCATCGGCTGCAGGATGCTCGTCGTTTTTATCAAGATAAAGTTCATCACTGTATCGGGCCTTAAGGAGCTTTTCCATATCATCAATAAAGACCCGGGAAATAATTTGTAAGGATTGGCTTTCATCATTGTAAACCATATCGGTCACACTCACGTAAAATTTATGAGCAGAATTAAAAGAAAGTAAGGGAAATAATAAGAGTAGTAGCAGTAATTTTTTCATAAGTATTCGCTGAAGATAGCAAAAGTAGGAAATCAAAAAGCATTCCACATTAAAAGCAGAAAATTTAGGGTCTCAAAAAGGGCAAAAATGAACCTTATTTCTGAAGAAAATATAAGAAGCTCATTTCTAGCATGATATTTGACATATGCTCTATGTTTCTGAAGGAATTATCCTGTGTCTCTTCCAGATTATTAATTACTTTTATCCCATAAAATATATTATGAGTGTTTTTAAAAAGCTGAATCCCGTTAGAAGAAAGGTAATGCATTCCCTTACCCGAAATATTGGTAAGTCTAGTTTTCCACCCGTTTCCGGAGCACTGAAAAAAGGAGAAATCAAGCGGATTCTCATTATCCGACCCAACCACCGGCTGGGAAATCTGCTCCTGGTAACACCTCTTATCCAGGAGATAGAACAAACTTTTCCAAAATGTAAGATCGACGTCTTTTTAAAAGGTAATTTAGGCCCAATTGTTCTTCAGAATTACAAAAGCGTGGACAAAATACCAAAGCTGCCACGAAAGCCGTTCAAACAACTTTTTCAATATGGGAAAAGCTGGGTAGATCTCAAGAAGCATCGCTATGACATTGTGGTGAATATCGACAAAGGTTCTTCCTCCGGCACGCTTGCTACAAAATTTGCAAATGCAGATTTGAAATTCTTTGGGAATATGGAAGAGGACAGGCCTTTTGAAGCCGAAAAGTTTCACATGGCTAAATTTCCCGTATACCACTTTAGGGAATGCATTAGCAGGTTAGGATATTCTAAAAATAAGAAGCCGGTTCCTTCTTTAAATCTTGAATTAAGTACTTCTGAAATTGCAGCAGGAAAGAAGATTTTGGACGAGCTTGTAAAAAACAATAAAAAGACCATTGCAATTTTCACTTTTGCAACCGGTAGAAAAAGACATTCCGAAGAATGGTGGAAAGAAGTGTATGGCAGCCTACTTAAGAAATTCGCTGATGAATACAACATTGTAGAAGTCTTGCCGGTAGAAAATGTTTCCAGAATTGATTTTAAAGCGCCTTCTTTTTATAGTAAAGACATTAGGGAAATTGGAGCTTTTATTCATAATACGGCTGTTTTCATTGGCGCCGATAGTGGCATCATGCACCTCGCCAGCGCCTCGGGCACCCCAACCCTGGGGCTGTTCTCCTGCACCAATCCAGATAGGTATGCGCCTTACAACCATGGCAGCATGGCGGTAAATACTAACACTACCAGCACAGAAGAGTTAATCAAATTGGTCGGTAAAGCGCTTACGGAAACCCAGAAAGAAAAAATTCTATTCTCCTAATTTTCGCTGATTATAAACCTTACTCTGCTCGATAAGAAACTGCAGCAGGTCCATTTCTTTTTCCTTCTGCATCAGTTGAGCGTTTAAACCATTTTCTTCAGCAAAAAAGATGAAGTCATTGATCTCTTCAGATTTTAATTCAAGGGTAGATTTAAAAAATTCATCAGGATATCTTCTGCGAAGTTCGCGGTCTAAAAAGTCATAGCTAATCTTCACCTCTTCCTTTTTGGTTTTCTTAGGAAACAGGTGGCGAACAAGCCCCAATATGGCCAGAATGTCAAGGGAGGCGGGAGCCATTGCCCCTGTCTCTCCTAGGGCCGCATTCTTTGGCACCGTTTGAGAATCGGGTGCAAAATGAAGGTCTTTTACATTTTTGTATACGAATTGTGAAGATTGAATCTCCTCTACTTCTATCTTTTTTAAATCTTCGGTAATCACGCCGGAAAGATTATGCGGCCGTATTACTATTTCGGGTAATTCATTTATTTCTTCAGAAATTTCCACTACCAGGTTTCCCGATTCTACTATTTTTCTACTCACCACCACCAAAAGCTGCTGAAAATGGACCGCCGAAAAACGTAGTGAATCTCCTTCCTTTACAGGTAAGTTAAATGCACCTTTTTCCCCTGAAACCGCTCCGCGATTTGCATTTTCATTATAAATGGTGATTCCTTCAGCCTCAAAACCAGGCGGAACCATGATCTCTCCCTGTATTTCAATTCTTCCTGAAGTTTGCCCAACGCAATGCCCAAATACGAGTAGAAAACAGGCGAAAAAGAGGTTTTTCATCAGAGAATTTTGCCTAAAGAAACAAATTTTTCTGTTAAACCTGGAAAAAGAGTCTTGCCAAATAAGATTCTGGAATTGATTCAGAAAGAAACGTATACACTAAATATCTAAAAAATGACATTTTTATCGCTCTTTATATTTTTCACTTTGAGCTACAAGGAATTTTATAAGATCGAGTTCATTTTCTTCCTCCAACATTTCTTCCCGCAGACCGTTATCCTGAGCAAAATAGATAAATTCATAAATGTTTTCCCTTTTGATGCCTAAATAATTGATAAAAAATTCGTCATCATAGAGTTCTTCAACTACTTTATCCACTTCCGGAAGGCGGCGTTTTTTCAAATCTCTGGTCCAGCTCACCGCATCACCGCTTTTTGGAGTAAAAATGCGTCTAAAGATATCTGCGATTTGGGTTCCGCTGTAGATCATACTGCTCCTCATGGCCGCATTTGCAGGTGACGTAAGATCATCGGGTCTAAAATCATAGTCCGTATCCTCAATCTCGGCTGCCGTCATTTGGGGCAAATCTACTTTCTCTACGGGGATTCGCGCCACATCCACCTCAACATACCCCGATAGGTCCACCGGACTTACGACCACTTCGGGCAGCTCATAGATCGTTTCGGAAATATCTACTATAAGCTCTCCGGAATCTACTACACCTTCATCAACGATTACAGAAAACTTCTGGTATTGCACAGCCGAAAATTGTAAGGTATCCCCTTGGGCCACACGAATGCTGAAGGTTCCCGCTTCTGAAGAAACTGTACCACTACCCGTTTGCTGATTAATAATTGTAATTCCTTCAGGACTATCTCCCGTAGGAACAGAAATTTTTCCGTAAATGACATTTCTCTTCGTTTCCTGGGCAGAAACAAAACTGAAAATGAGTAAAAAAGAGATTATAAATAGACGTTTCATGTTGCTGCTTTTCTTAAAGTAACGAAATGTTCTCTTATCAAAAATGTAATTCCCGACTAAACTTTCGTTAAAATCCCGCACAAAACGGGCTCAAAAATTCTCCATTTCCAACCAAAACCTCATTTTTCTCTAACTTTACAAATAAAAATTTCTTTTTATGAAAAATCTTTTGCTGGCAAGCACTTCCACTCTTCACGAACAAAAATATCTTGAATATCTTTTACCCGAGATCAGGAAGCATTTCTCTTGCTGTTCAGAAATTCTCTTTATTCCCTACGCGCGGCCCGGTGGGATTTCTCATGAAGATTATACAGGCCTTGCCGCATCTGCCCTTGAAAGAATAAACATAAAAGTGCGTGGATTACATGAATTCACTGATCCCGCAAAGGCCATACAAAATGCGGAAGCCATTTTTACCGGCGGCGGAAATACTTTTCTCCTGGTACAACAGCTTTACAGCCATAAATTACTGCCCGTTCTCAAGGAAACTCTTCTTAACGATACGCCTTACCTGGGCACCAGTGCAGGTACAAATATTGCCGGCCTCACCATGAGGACCACGAATGACATGCCTATTGTTTATCCTCCAAACTTCACCACCCTTGGACTGGTGCCATTTAATTTCAACGCCCATTATCTTGATCCCGATCCCAATTCCACGCATAAGGGAGAAACTCGGGAAACAAGAATTAAAGAATTCCACCATTTCAATTCACAGCCGGTGGTTGGATTACGTGAAGGAAGCTGGCTGGAGGTAAAAGGAGAGGAAATAACGTTAAAAGGAGGTAAAAGCGCCCGAATTTTCGAGGCAGAAAAGTTACCTTACGAAATAGAAAACGAAAGCTCTCTCAAGGATCTAAACTAAATGGAATACCAAACAATTTTAAACCAGATTGAAAACGAATTTAAAGACAGCAAAGTTTCGGGGAAAGTAGCCTCTTACATTCCAGAACTTGCTAAGGTTCCTGCGGATAAATTTGGCATGCACCTTTATGATCTTAATGAGGGACATTTCAACTTTGGCGACAGCAACGAACGCTTTTCCATTCAAAGTATTTCCAAAGTCTTTTCCCTTGCTCTTGCAATGAAAGTTATTGGTGATGATCTTTGGAACCGGGTTGACGTGGAACCTTCGGGAGATCCTTTCAATTCACTTTCTTCTTTGGAAAATGAAGGAGGTATCCCAAGGAATCCTTTTATAAATGCAGGAGCATTGGTTGTTGCCGATGTACTCGTTTCCTATTTCACGAATCCAAAAGCAGCACTGCTTACATTTTTGCACGAGATCACAGGAGATCCCAGCATTTGCTATGATGAAACAGTGGCAGCTTCAGAAAGGTCTGAAGGTTATCGAAACTATGCACTGGTAAATTACATGAAATCCTTTGGCAATATAGAGAACGACGTAGATGATGTGCTAGATTTTTACTTTCATCAATGTTCGCTTGCCATGTCCTGCAAAGAACTGGCCCAGGCTTTTATTGTCTTTGCAAACGAAGGTACCACTCTGGAATCGGAAAGGGAGATCCTTTCTGCTCAACAAGTAAAACGTATAAATGCGCTTATGCAAACCTGTGGATTTTACGATGAAGCGGGAGAATTTAGTTTTGAAGTTGGGTTACCCGGCAAAAGTGGCGTTGGTGGTGGAATCGTGGCCGTGCATCCCGATCATTATTCGGTTGCAGTTTGGAGTCCGCCTTTGAACCCAAAAGGAAATTCTGCCCTGGGAATGGCGGCTTTAGAAAGACTTACCACGCTTACCGGTTATTCCATTTTTTAAAAAAGCGAACGAAAAATGCCCTTTTTGGAATAAACTTCAGCTCTCCCTCTTATTCTTTACAAATTTTCCATAGTCCGGAATTGCTAATTCTTCAAAATTTTCCATAAGATATTGAAGTCCGTTTTGAAGTTCTTCTCCTTCCATGGCAGTACCGTGACCTGTAACTGCAGTTTCCGGATGCAAAGCATCTAGTTTGCGTACAGAATCCCAGGCAGCACTCCAATTGGTGGTTAAGTATCGTGGCGGTCCATGAATCTCTTTCTTCTGAACCAAAACCTTGTACAGGGAATCCTGCTTTACCGTCACAAAAGCGTCGCCTGCAACCAGCATTCTGTCTTTTTCTCTGAAGAAGGAAACATGACCCGGAGAATGACCGGGCGTGTGCAACCACTTCCAGTCCGGCAGCCCAGGCACTGATTGATCTGCAGGAAGTTCCTTCAAAGTTTTTGAGATATCAATTGGTTCATGAGGATAAACCTTAGAAATTTTGGCTAATGTTCCACCCTCCACAGACGCGTCGGGTTCAGGATATGCTTTTTCGCCAGTGAGATAAGGAAATTCCAGCGGATGGGCATAAACCGGTACCTCCCATTTTTTTATGAGTTCAATGAGCGAGCCGGTATGATCGAAATGCCCATGAGTGAGCAGAATAGCAGAAGGTTTGCGGTCTTTTCCGAAGCGATCTTCTGCGACCTTTACTATTTTCTCTGCAGATTTTGGCATTCCCGCATCAACAAGAACCCAATCCTGAGAATTTGGTTTCCCAATGAAGATCACATTTACAATTTGATTGGTGTAGTAAAGAACGTCTTCTGAAAGTGCTCTTTCTTTTCCTCCGGAAACGGAGGTCATAGGAATAAATTTATTATCCTCATTCTTTTTCAATTCCTCAGACATAGCTTTTTCTTTTAATCGTAGAATAATAATTACTCTAAATTATACAATATCACATTCTTAATGTAATAAAGATATGTGAAGCTTTTCCGAAAAAATGTTTTAGAAGAAGCTAAACTATTTTGAACAGAAGCGTCAAAAATGCCATTTCAGAAGCCTCTTTAAATTTAAAGAAAGTACTTCTATACAGTAGATTTTAAATCAAGCAGAAACCTGCTGATTTCTTTTCCTTTTGATCATTATTGTGGTTCCAATAATAAGAAAAACTGCAAAAACGAAATAAAGGAAGGCAGAAGTGGTGTCAATAAACTCTTCTGAAAGAAAACTTCCTATTAAGATATGCAAGGAAGAATTTGCAGCCATCCCGAAGGTTCCAATCAAGAAATACTTGTTGATTTTTGACATTTTTTCCGTTTTTAGATTTACCTTCAGGTAAGTTAGCTTTAAAAAACAGGAGAAAAATGACATTTATAAGATTGTTAACAAAGCCCTCCTTATCCCTTTCCATGATGGATGGATTTACATTTGGAAAAAGACCGTAATTAGCGAAGAAAATTTAATCTTCAGCTAGGGTCATTATTTAAAGTACAAAAAAAGATGCCATTAAAAGAAGCCAGACCAACAGCGCCAGGAGAACCCTCCAGGTCCATTTTACAAGAAGTTTAAGAAAAGCATTCAAACCAGATTTCCGCTTATTTCCAGATATGAATTCACCCGTATACGGTTGCGATTTATTCATTGCCCCAGACTTTATAGGTTCAGTGTAAATATACGACGTATCCTTAGGGACTATATTACGCAGGTTTTAAATATTTGTAAAGAGATCTATTCATAACGAAAATTATTAAGTACAAATGAATTCTATGATAATAGATCTTTTACCGGAAAAAGGCTTTTTGAAGAGATTTTAATGCATAAAAAATGCCTTCTGTTGTTACAGAAGGCACTCCCTATATAAATTGAACACTATTTAATTAAAGCGCTGCTACGTGCTTAGCTAACTTAGATTTAATGTTAGAAGCCTTATTATCGTGAATGATGTTCTTCTTAGCTAATTTATCAATCATCCCAACTACTGTAGGGAATAAAGTCTCAGCCTCCTGCTTCTCTGCCTCACGTAACTTCTTAATCGCGTTCCTTGTCGTCTTGTGCTGGTAGCGATTTCTAAGACGCTTCGTCTCATTGCTACGGATTCTCTTTAACGCTGACTTATGATTTGCCATTACACTTATGTTTTATTAATTCTCTTATAGTAGTCCGTAGGGGAATCGAACCCCTGTTACCAGGATGAAAACCTGGCGTCCTAACCCCTAGACGAACGGACCAAAATTCATTATTTCAAATCGACTTACCGACTGTAAATCTTTAGTAGTCCGTAGGGGAATCGAACCCCTGTTACCAGGATGAAAACCTGGCGTCCTAACCCCTAGACGAACGGACCAATTATTTCTTAATTGCGGATGCAAAAATACAACTATTTTTCAATGCCGCAAATGTTGAGATAATTTTTTTAAAAATTTTAATAGGCCTTAGCGAAAAGGACACGCTGAGAAGACGGTTTTCCTGTGTAAACACAGGCTCCTTCTTCCTTTTTCCCGTCAAAAGGAATACATCGTATAGTCGCCTTTGTCTGCTCTTTTATTTTCGTTTCGGTCTCTGCTGTACCATCCCAGTGCGCTGAAATAAACCCTCCTTTTTCTTTCAGCACTTTCTTAAATTCTTCAAAATCATCTACTTCAGTAATATGCGTGTCCCGAAAATTCAGTGCACGTGTATGTAGGTTCTCCTGAATTTCAATCATAAGCCCTTTCACCTTCTCTACCACGTCACCCTGTGATACAAATTCTTTGCTCAAGGTATCCCTTCGCGCCAGCTCCACAGATCCCTTTTCAAGATCCTTTGGCCCAATAGCGATTCTTACGGGTACTCCCTGCAATTCATACTGCGCAAATTTCCATCCCGGTTTTTGGGTATCTCTATTGTCGTACTTAACAGAAATGCCCTGCCCTCTAAGTTCATCAACCAGCCTATTGGCAACTTCAGAAATCTGGTTCAACTGCTCTTCCCCTTTGTAAATTGGAACGATCACCACCTGAATTGGGGCCAGGTTTGGCGGCAGCACGAGACCTTTATCATCACTATGAGTCATGATCAAAGCTCCCATGAGCCGTGTGGAAACTCCCCAGGAAGTCGCCCAAACATGCTCCAAATTTCCTTCTTTTGAAGCAAATTTCACATCAAAAGCCTTAGCAAAATTCTGCCCCAGGAAATGAGAAGTTCCTGCCTGCAACGCTTTTCCATCTTGCATAAGCGCTTCAATACAATAAGTTTCCTCGGCTCCTGCAAAACGTTCACTTTCGGTTTTAAGTCCTTTTATTACCGGAATCGCCATAAAATTCTCAGCAAATTCGGCATAGATATTATTCATTTGTTCCGCTTCGGCTAAAGCTTCATCTTTGGTAGCGTGAGCGGTATGTCCTTCCTGCCATAAAAATTCGGCCGTTCGAAGAAACAAGCGGGTTCTCATTTCCCATCGCACTACATTTGCCCATTGGTTAATAAGAATTGGCAGGTCACGATAAGATTGCACCCAGCCTTTATAAGTGTTCCAAATTATAGCTTCGGAAGTTGGCCTCACAATCAATTCTTCCTCCAGCTTGGCTTCAGGATCTACTATGAGTTTACTGCTATCGTCAGGATCTGTTTTTAACCTGTAATGAGTTACTACGGCGCATTCTTTAGCAAAACCTTCAGCATTCTTTTCTTCTGCTTCAAAAAGACTTTTAGGCACAAACAAAGGAAAATAGGCATTTTCATGACCCGTTTCCTTAAACATTTTATCGAGCTGCGCCTGCATCTTCTCCCATATTGCATAGCCATAAGGTTTAATCACCATACAGCCTCTCACTGCAGAGTTTTCAGCAAGATTTGCTTTCACCACTAATTCATTGTACCACCGCGAATAATCCTCTTCACGGGTCGTTAAATTCTTTGCCATCTACCTGTGTTTTGGCACAAATGTTGCGCCTTATTATATAAATAAAAATGTCTAGCGCAAAACTAACTATTTTTATACATTGTTCAATATTAAAAAACCGAAGCCATGAAACTATTTTACCTATTAAGTTTTAAGCAAAGGGCACTTCTCTTTGCTCCAGTTCTTTTATTATTGGCTTCCTGTGGTTCGTACCAGTATTCCGGCTACGGCAGTGACGGGATATACTCTTCTTCTGAAAAGAAGGAGGCGGTAACAGCCGATGATTACGTCGAATCTTATGAAGAATCGCTATATTATAAGCAGCTTTTTGCAGAAAGTGCAGAAAGATTTGGAAACGTACCCACAGAAGGTGCGATTTTCACTGATATAGATGGATATACTTCCACCGGCGCGTATGATAATGAAATGTTTGTACAGGAAGACCTTCAATATCGTGGAGGCAGTGCACCATGGGGAGCAGACCCAGATGAAATAGCTATTAATATCTACGGCAACAACTATCCGTATGCTCCATATTTTGATCCATACAACCCATACATGGGATATGTAGGTTTTTACAATTATAACTACAATCCATTTTTTGGAAGAGACTTTGGGCGCGGATATGGATTTGGATACGGTTATGGCTATGGCTACGCAACCAGTCCATGGTATGGATACCCATGGAGATATAGCTATGGTTATTACAATAGCTGGGGATGGAACTACTGGAATTCAGGTTGGAACAGGCACCCGTACTATTATGACTATGGCTACCCCTATAGCACACCTTACTATTTTAGAAGAAATGTAGCATACAATGAAGGCAGAAGAAATTCTTACATGGATTTCAGGTCTGAAGGTAGAAGTAATGCAGATGCTCGATCTTCTCGAATTCAGTCTTATTCAAATTCTAGAGGAGTTCGTGCAGACCGTAGTTCTTTGTTACTAAGAAGTAACAGGACTGCGAGCCAAAATAGGACTTACAGCACCAGAGCTTCCAGAGTAGAAACTGCTGATAGCCGCTCAAGAGGCCGAAGTAATTCTGCTTACAGATCTTCTTCTAATACCAGATCTTACGAAAGGAGCACCGAAGCGAGAACAACGCGTCGAAGCAATACTTATAACAACAACTCTTCAAGAGAAGTGCGAAGATCAACTTCTAATTCAAGAAGCTCAGGAACTGTTAGATCTTCTTCCAGCTCAAGATCTTCGGGAACTTCAAGATCGTCAGGTGGGTCATCAAGATCCAGTAGAGGAAGAGGAAATTAATATCACAAATAATTATTATTAGATGAAAAGATTAATTTTTGCCTTCATTGCCATGACCAGCATGGTAGTGGAGGCTCAAAATATTACCGATGCCGTACGCTATTCAAGGTCAGATTTGAATGGAACGGCAAGATACAGGGCAATGAGCGGAGCCTTTGGAGCCCTGGGAGGCGATCTCTCCTCTCTTAATGTAAACCCAGCCGGTTCTGCGGTGTTCCTTAATAGCTTTGCAGGATTTTCACTTGGAGTTAATAATCTCGAAAATGATACACAGTATTTCAATGGTTCTAGCAGCAGCTCCAACAGCAATATTGACCTTGGCCAGGCGGGTGGAGTTTTTGTTTTCAACAGCTATAATGAAGAAAATGACTGGAGAAAATTTACAGTCGGCTTTAACTACACAAAATCTTCAGATTATGAAGATCAGTTCCTGGCAGCGGGCACAAATCAAAGACGCTCTATAGACAGCTACTATCTTGGATATGCCAATGGAGTTCCTTTAGATCTATTAATACCCGTAGAAGGCGAAACAGTAGCAGAGTTATACTCATGGCTAGGAGAAAACCGCGGCTTTGGTGCTCAACAGGCGCTTTTAGGCTATCAGGCGTATTTAATTAATGCAAATGATCCTGAAAACTTCGAAAACACGCTTTACTCTTCCAATATAGCCCCGGGAAATTTTGAACAGGAATATGCCTATGCAACTACCGGCCTTAACGGAAAATTTTCATTTAATTTTGCTACTCAATATAAAGACGACTGGTATTTAGGATTAAATCTAAATACCCACTTTATAAATTACGATCGAATCACTACGCTCTTTGAGACAAACAATAACCCTGGAAGTGGCATTAATGAAGTGTATCTCGAAGATCGTCTTAGCACCCTCGGAAGTGGATTTTCCTTTCAACTCGGTGCAATAGGAAAAATTGGTAAAAATCTTCGTATCGGAGGTTCCTATGAATCTCCTACCTGGTACTCCATTTCGGAAGAAACTACTCAGTATCTTGAAACCTATAGTGAAGCCGAAGGAGAAGCCATCGTAGATCCACAGATACTAAACATTTATCCTGAATACACATTGCAAACTCCTTCAAAATATACCGGAAGTGTTGCACTTCTTCTTGGCGGGCGGGGATTAGTTAGTTTTGATTACAGCTACAAAGATTATTCAAGCACTAAATTCAAGCCTGCAGGTGACCCGGAATTTACTTTTCAGAATGACCTGATGGCGCAGGAATTAAAAGCGGCGTCTTCTTACAGAATAGGCGGGGAATATCGTCTCATGGCCTGGAGTTTAAGAGGTGGCTACAGGCTTGAAGAAAGCCCCTACCACAATGAATCCACTATAGGTGATCTTCACGGATATTCTTTTGGCCTTGGGTATAACTTCGGAAATGCTCGCTTAGATTTAGCATACGACGCATTTGAACAGGAAAATAATCCGCAGTTGTTCCAGGTTGGCTTGACAGATACTGCTCAAATAAACCGAAATAATTCGAATTACACCCTTACGTTGAGTTTCGGGATTTAAAATCTTACTGACCTCTTAAAAAGCAGCTTTTGGGCTGCTTTTTTATTTTGTAAAAGTATAGAGAATTGCAATGCAGCTGAATTGCCAAAAAAGGGTTTTAATATGTATCTTTGCAAGCCTAAACTGAAGTCTTCAACTTCTTTAAAATGAATTATGAAAAAAGATAATATAGACGAGACCATTGATGAAATGGGCGATGCATTTGTAAGTCCGAATACAGATACACCTATGAGGAAGGACGCATTTGATAAATCTGATGCCGAAAAAATCGAAATCATTCAGCAGAATGTAAAGGAGATTATGAACACTTTAGGTTTAGATCTTAGCGATGACAGTCTCAAGGGCACCCCAAAAAGAGTAGCGAAGATGTTTGTCAATGAAATCTTTAGCGGCCTTCATCCTGATGAAAAGCCGAAAGCATCTACTTTTCAAAATAAATATAAATACGGTGAAATGCTGGTTGAGAAAAATATTACGCTTTACTCTACCTGTGAACACCACCTGCTTCCTATCGTGGGCCGGGCTCATGTGGGTTATATATCCAATGGTACAGTAGTTGGGCTTTCAAAAATGAACAGGATTGTAGATTATTATGCAAAGCGTCCCCAGGTTCAGGAAAGACTCACGATGCAAATCGTGAAAGAACTTCAGGAAGTTTTAGGAACCGAAGATGTAGCTTGCGTGATCGACGCAAAACACCTGTGTGTGAACAGCCGCGGAATTCGTGATATTGAAAGCAGCACAGTCACTAGTGAATACGGCGGAAGATTTAAAGATCCCGAAGCCAGAAGGGATTTCCTGGATTACATAAATCTTGATACCGAATTTTAAGTATCTTCATCTAAACCTGAAGTAAAACTTCTATTTTATGGCACTTTACCAGCAGCAGGAATTAAAGATCTATAATTCCATTTCAAAGGAGAAAGAAACCTTTAAACCCCTTACCGAAGGAAACATTGGAATGTATGTTTGCGGTCCTACGGTTTACAGCAATGTGCACCTGGGCAACTGCCGTACTTTCATTTCTTTTGACCTGGTTTTTAGATACCTCAAGCACCTGGGCTATAAAGTGCGCTATGTTAGAAATATCACTGATGCCGGACATTTAGAAAATGATGCCGATTCGGGTGAAGACCGAATTGCTAAGAAAGCAAGGCTTGAGCAAATCGAGCCTATGGAAGTGGTTCAGAAATATACCGTCGATTTTCATAACATTCTACAAAAATTCAACAACCTTCCACCCAGCATAGAGCCTACGGCAACAGGCCATATTGTGGAACAAATTGAGATCATAAAAGAAATTTTTGAGAAAGGATTTGCTTATGAAGTAAATGGTTCGGTCTATTTTGATGTTATTAAGTTCAACGAAACTCATGAATACGGGAAACTTAGCGGCCGAAAGCTGGAAGACATGATCCCCAACACCAGGGAGCTTACCGCGCAAAGCGATAAAAGGAATCCGCAAGATTTTGCCCTCTGGAAAAAGGCAGAACCACAGCATATTATGAGATGGCCTTCCCCGTGGAGTGATGGCTTTCCTGGCTGGCACCTGGAATGTACAGTAATGAGCTCAAAATATTTGGGAGAAGAATTTGATATTCACGGCGGCGGAATGGATCTTAAATTCCCTCACCACGAATGTGAAATCGCCCAGGGAGAAGCTGCAACTGGGAAAAGCCCTGTGAATTACTGGATGCACGCCAATATGCTTACTCTTAACGGCAAGAAAATGGCCAAAAGTACCGGCAACAATATTCTTCCTACAGAAATTTTCACGGGAGACAATCCAAACCTTGAAAAAGGCTTTGCTCCTGCCGTTGCCCGTTTCTTCATGTTGCAGGCACATTACAGGAGTATTCTTGACTTTTCAAATGAAGCCCTTTTGGCAAGTGAAAAAGGTTTTTACAGGTTAATGGACGCCTATCATTTGCTGAATGAATTACCAGCTTCAGAAAAAAGTTCTTTTGATGTCACTGCATGGAAACAAAAATGCTACGATGCAATGAATGATGATTTCAACAGCCCTATCCTTATCGCAAATCTTTTTGAGGCCGTGAAACACATCAACAGCACAAAAGAAGGCAAAGAAATCATTTCCGGAGAAGATCTTGAAGTATTGAAAACAACCATGAGCGATTTCCTTTTTGACGTCCTGGGACTGGTAGATATACACGAAACCGCCGATGATTCCAGTGCAAAACTTTCGGGAGCTGTAGAACTTTTAATACGCTTGAGAGCAGAAGCCAGAGCGAATAAAGATTTTGCCACCAGCGATCAAATACGTGACGAATTACAAAAAATGGGAATTCAGCTGAAAGATGGAAAGGAAGGAACTACTTTTTCCTTAAATTAGATTTCCAAAAAAGGGAAAATAATGCTGAAGAAATGGTTATCATATCCATTGATTGGGCTGGTGAAATTTTACCAGCAGGCCATTTCCCCGTTTACTCCCGCCACCTGCAGGTTTACGCCCACCTGTTCCCAATACACTTTAGAAGCCATTCAAAAACATGGCCCTTTCCGCGGAACCTGGCTTGGCATGAAACGTATTGCAAAATGCCAGCCCTGGGGAAGTTCAGGATATGACCCTGTTCCGGAGAAACTTCAGAAGGAAAAATAATTCCCGAAAAGCAACAAATACGTATATTTACCTCTAAATATAAAATCGCTGCATGCTTTTCAATAAAATCTACTGGGATCCCTCAGAAGGAATAGACCTTGGTTTTTTCACCATTCATTTTTACAGTTTAATGTTTGTCGTAGCCTTTACTCTTGGCTGGTACCTCATGAAAAGGATCTACGAAAAAGAAGGTGTATCCCTTGAAAAGCTTGATTCCCTGTTCATTTACACCGTTTTAGCAACTCTAATTGGAGCCAGACTTGGGCATGTGATTTTTTATGACTGGGATTATTTTCAGGATCATTTACTGGAAATTTTTCTTCCCGTTCGTTTTGAACCTGAATTCGAATTCACAGGTTTTCGCGGACTCGCAAGCCACGGAGCGGCAATCGGGATCATTACAGC
This sequence comes from Salinimicrobium maris, assembly GCF_049680855.1. Classification (NCBI taxonomy): domain Bacteria; kingdom Pseudomonadati; phylum Bacteroidota; class Flavobacteriia; order Flavobacteriales; family Flavobacteriaceae; genus Salinimicrobium; species Salinimicrobium maris. The sequence continues at coordinate 109,592 of NZ_JBMPGS010000005.1, forward strand.
CATGTACCTATACTGCAAAAATGTGCTTCATAAACCGGTTTTATGGGTGCTGGATCGCATCGTAATTCCCGTAGCCTGCGGTGGAATTTTTGTGCGAATAGGAAACTTTATGAACTCTGAAATTATAGGTAAACCAACGAACAGTGACTTCGGAGTTGTTTTTGTTCAGTTGGGCGAAAATTTTCCCCGTCATCCCGCACAATTGTATGAAGCATTTTGTTATCTTTTCGTATTCCTAATTCTATGGCTTACCTATTGGAAGACCAGGAAAAGTGAAAAATTGGGTTATATCTTCGGGTTGTTCCTGGTATTGCTGTGGACGGTTCGATTCTTTGTTGAGTTCATGAAAGAACCACAAGTTGGTGAACGCGCTACCTGGGCATTAAATACCGGGCAATGGCTTAGTATACCGTTTATTTTAGCCGGATTTTATTTTATGTTCAGGCCCTCCACAAAAGATCGTGTAAAATGAGGAAAAGACATGCACTTCTAGCCTTTATTCTTGGTGGTTTCCTTTTGGGTTGCAGCGACGACCCTGAAGCCGAAAAAATCATTGAACCCGAACCAGTTGTCTTTGAAAAAGAAGGGGAACTTTACCTCGTTAAAGCCTCGGGTGACACCATTCAAAAGCTGGATATCGAGATCGCCGATGATTCTTATGAACGACAAACCGGGCTTATGTACCGCGAAAGCATGGAAGACAGCCAGGGCATGTTGTTCATCTATCCAGAAGCAGCCCAGCGCTCCTTTTACATGAAGAACACGTACATTTCGTTAGATATTTTGTTCTTCGGAAGTGACAGTACAGCCGTAAGTTTCCAGGAGAATGCAAAGCCTATGGATGAAACACCACTTCCTTCGGGCCAGCCTGCTCAATTTATTCTTGAAATTAACGGTGGACTCGTGCAGGAGTGGAACATTGAAGAAGGTGATAAAATAGATTTCGAAAGGATGGACTAAAATGCTTTTTTAGGAAGCATATTAGCCATTTCATCTGCGCACTAGCAGTTATTTATTGAATCTACTGACTTATTAAGAAAACCTCCTCAAATCCCCTTTTTGAGCCACCTTCGGATGATTCTTTTGGAAGAGAAAAAAGTTTGCCTTACCGCCCGCAATGACAGGAGTAGCCGAATCCACTAGGACCAACTTCAGAAAAGCTTCTTAAAACATCATTTTTGACAGCTTACCGGTATGCTCTTTCCGAAAACGCTGCTTTTCCTACTTCTTCTACTGTTTCAATTTATAACCTTTTAACTCCGCAGAAAAATGGCTCACAAATGCCATTTTAAGAACATATCCTGAAGAATACTTCCTACTACCGAAGATTCCACCATCGAAAAATTTCCAGTCCCGAAGAAAGTGCGGCAGACATGCCATTTTTTACTTATTAATCCTTGGTTTCCGAATAAACTTCAAAGCTGCTGAAATGTATTTCCCTAAATCCTTCTGAAAATATTGGCTTCAGAAAAGAAAGAAACTGACAGCGTTTTCGCACAAAAAAAGCCATCTTTTCAGATGGCTTTGATATACTTTAAGAGTGAATGAAAAGCTTATGCAGCTTCTTCTGTCACCTTTTTACTTGCTTTTCTCTTGTTCATCGTATCATAAGTTACCGGAGTAGCAATAAATACAGATGAGTAAGTACCTACAATGACACCTACGATTAAGGCAAACATAAACCCTCTAATACTTTCCCCTCCAAAAATGAAGATGGCAAGTAATACGATTAAAGTAGTCAAAGAGGTGTTTAACGTACGGCTTATCGTTCTATTTACTGCTGCATTGATAGTATCATTTGCAGCCCAACTAGTGTGCTCATTAAAGAATTCCCTAATGCGGTCATAGATTACCACCGTATCATTCAGCGAGTAACCCACTACGGTAAGAATCGCGGCGATAAACGCCTGGTCAATCTCCATGTTGAAAGGCATGAATTTGTAAGTAAGTGAGAATATTCCCAAAACAATTAAAACATCATGTGTTACCGCAGCAACTGCACCCAAACTAAACTGCCATTTTCTAAACCTTAATAGGATGTAAAGGAAGATTACCAAAAGTGAGCCTAATACAGCCCAGATCGAAGCCTGTTTTATATCATCTGCGATAGACGGCCCTACTTTAAGAGACTGCATTATTCCAAATTCTCTTTCACCTTCTCCTACAGAGAAATTCTCATAAGACAAGTCTGCTGGAAGATTCGGTTGAAGTGCGTCGTATAATTTTCTTCGAATCTCATTATCTACCTCTGTTCCTTCTTCCTCAACCTTATATTTTGTAGTTACTTTTATTTGATTGGCAGCTCCAAATGTTTTGGCATTAGCACTTCCAAATTCAGCAACAAGATCTCTTTCTATCTCAGTTGGGTTTACTGCGTGTTCAAATCTTACCGTATAACTTCTTCCTCCTACAAAATCAACTCCCTGGTTAAGTCCTTGTGTTAAGAGAGAAATAAGACTCACTACTACCAATATTCCGGAGATGGTGTATCCAATTTTTCTTTTCCCGAGGAAATTAATGTTCATTCCGGTGAAAAGGCCTTTGGTTGCTCCTGTTGCGAAATCAAGAGATTTTCCATTTTTACCATATCCGTCAATAAACAACCTGGTAATGAAAATCGCTGTGAACAAAGATGTTGCAATACCAATTAGTAAGGTAGTGGCGAAACCTTTAATTGGCCCTGTTCCAAGAACAAGCAGTATAAAACCTGTAAGACCTGTGGTAATGTTCGCATCAAGAATTGATGAAAGTGCATTATTAAAACCATCTTTAATGGCATCTTTCTGCACCTTGCCTTTCGCTAGTTCTTCGCGGATACGCTCAAAGATAAGAACGTTCGCATCTACCGAAATACCAATGGTCAACACAATACCCGCAATACCAGGTAAGGTAAGTACAGCACCAAGACCCGCAAGTACTCCAAAGATAAATAAGATGTTTACCACAAGTGCGATATCTGCATAGAAACCGGCTTTTCCATAATAGAAAATCATCCAAAGAAGCACGAGAACCAATGCAATTCCAAAGGACATGATACCACTATCAATCGCTTCCTGTCCCAGAGATGGCCCTACCACTTCACTCTGAATAATATCTGCTGAAGCAGGAAGTGCACCCGCTCTTAAAACGTTTGCTAAATCCTGACCTTCGGTAATGCTGAAATTACCTGTAATTTCACTACGCCCGCCCGGAATAGGCCCCGTGGAAACTCCCGGTGCAGAATAAACGATATTGTCAAGAACAATTGCAATAGAAGTTTGGTTTGCTGAAGCCTCCCCGGTCATTTCTTCCCAGATCTTTGCTCCTCTTCCATTCATTTGCATGCTTACAGCAACCCTACCCAGCTGGTCGTAGGTTTGCGTCGCATCTGTAATTACACTTCCGCTAAGCGGTGGTTCATTTTGCCTGTTTCCTCTTAATGCATAAAGAGGAACTGTATTAGTATCTTCATCTGTAACTCCCCAAACGAATTTTACTTCACGAAGTTCTGCCGGAAGTAAAGAACGAATTTGAGACATTTTAAGGTAACTGTTCACTTCAGATGTATCTGCAGCTCTAAAAGTTGCTAATACTGGTCCACCCTGAAAACCTGGTTGTACCATGGCGTCAAATAATGGATTTACCTGTGAAGCAACTTCAGTAGAATCTTCGGCTGCCTCAAGAAGAGCATCAATCTCATCTTCTTCAGCGGCTGTAGTATCAGCTTCCTGTTCAGTATCTTCAGCAACAATATTTTTTAGAGTATTGTTTGCCTGTACAAAGAAATTTTGAAATTGATTGCTGTTGTAGACATGCCAGAATTCAAGTTCAGCAGTACTTTGAAGCAGGTCTTGTATACGATCAATTTCCCGTGCACCAGGCAGCTCTACAAGAATTCTTCCTGAATTCCCCAAACGCTGAATGTTTGGTTGAGTAACTCCAAATTTATCAATACGCTTTCGCAGTACCTCAAACGCCGAACCAATAGATTCATCTATTTTTCTACGAATGATCGGTTTTACCTCCTCATTCGTCATTTCATAATTGATCTCGTCACTCAGCGTTTTATTGGCGAAAATATCTGGAGAAGCAAGTTGTGCATTCGGGATATTTTCGAAAGCTTCAAAAAAGAGATCAATATAATTTTCCTGGCTATCTGTACGAGCCTGGTCTGCTTCTGCAAGGGCCTGATTAAAAGCAGGATCATTTGTATTATTCGCAAGACCTCTTAAGATGTCTTTAACGGAAACCTGAAGAATCACGTTAATCCCACCTTTAAGGTCAAGACCTTTATTTAGCTCCTTATCTTTTGCCGACTCGTAAGTTATGCCTGCAAATATTTCCTGATTTGCAATAGAGTCAAGATATCTTTGTTCTACGGTTTCTCGTATTTGAGGATAATTTTCTACATCCTCTCCAACTCTTTGTTCCGCAAACGCTTCGGCATCATTCTCAATGTTATTCGTAATAAATGTAAAGGAAAGCTGATAAATACATACCAACCCGAATAAAATTGCAAATACCTTAATTAATCCCTTGTTCTGCATTATTATTAATTTATGGTCATTTTTTTAAAACGGACAAATATAGGCTTTCGATTAAGAAATCCCAATTATTTTTTTTTGAAAAATTTAACTCTTATAGGTTTCCTACATGCTCCTAAGAACCTGTATATAACTTACTTCCACGGCTATTCAAAAAGGTGATTTTCCTTTCATTTTATGGCCGGCATAAAACAACAAAACCCGCTGTTTTATAAGCGGGTTTTTAACTTATTTATAGCATGTTTCTTTTAAGAAAAGATAGGACTACTTAAGATCCAGAAGGTTATTCGTTTTGGAAACTCCTTCGGCACTTTCTTTTAGCTTCGCTTTTTCAGCCTCATCAAGTTCAATCTCTACAATCTCTTCAATTCCATTTTTACTAAGAATCACAGGAACACCTATACAAAGATCTTCAAGGCCATACTCCCCTTCCAATAAAGCTGAACATGGGAACATCTTTTTTTGATCACAGGCGATAGCCTGAACAAGTGAAGAAACTGCAGCTCCCGGCGCATACCAGGCACTGGTTCCAAGCATTTTCGTCAAGGTTGCTCCACCAACTTTGGTATCTTCAGATATTTGATTCATCCTATCTTCAGACAAGAATTTAGAAACCGGAACACTGTTCCTGGTAGCCAATCTTGTTAAAGGAACCATTCCCGTATCACTATGTCCTCCAATCACCATTCCGTCAACATCTGAAGACGGACATTCAAGCGCTTCGCTGATCCTGTATTTAAAACGGGCGCTATCAAGGGCTCCACCCATTCCAATAATCTTGTTCTTTGGAAGTTTTGTAGTCTTATGCACCAGGTAAGTCATGGTATCCATAGGATTACTTACCACAATGATTGTTACGTTAGGAGAATGTTCAATTAGACTAGAAGAAACAGATTTTACGATATCAGCATTGATCCCTATAAGTTCCTCACGAGTCATTCCCGGTTTACGTGGTATCCCACTGGTAATTACGGCGACATCACTCCCAGCTGTTTTTGAATAATCGTTTGTACTTCCGGTTATTTTTGTATCGAATCCAAGCAATGAGGAAGTCTGCATGAGATCCATTGCTTTTCCTTCGGCATAGTTTTCCTTGATATCTATTAGCACCACTTCCGAAGCAAAGTTTTTAATTGCAACATATTCTGCGCAGCTGGCTCCAACGGCTCCGGCTCCTACTATAGTAACTTTCATTTTATATGGTTTTTGTAAAGATTAGTAATAGTTGCTAAAATACAAATTCTAAGGCAGTTTTTATAAAATCTACCTTAAAAGAGGCCTTTTTAAAGCCTGTAGTGTAAGCCTAGATTGAGATTATAAAACTTTCCGAAACTCAGTGCCGAAGAGATCGTGAAATTCATGAAATTATAGTTGACCCCAACATCTCCTTTAAACTCATTTTCATTATTATCTAGTGTTCCCAACGCATTATTTAAAGGCGACAGTGCGAAACCAGAGCCTCCCATTGTATAATCAAAGCTGGAATTAGTTACTCCCACGGCTCCAAGAAGTTCCCAGCCGCTGTTTACGAAGGTTTTAGAGGAAAGCAACTGAAACAACCAAAGATCGGCATCCACCGCGATATCATTTAATTCAACAATACTCTCGAGTTTTATAGGCTCATACTCATACAACACATCAAATTTACTGTAAGCAACCAGGGCTGCAAATTGAAAATCTGTTGGACGGGAAAAGCCGAAATACTGGTTAAAATTATGCTTTAGTCCTAAAGCATAGGTGCTTACCCTAATATCATCGATCGTTGTCTCCGGCAGGAACCTCACAGAAAGATCTGTCTCTAACGGTAGTCCTACAGAAGCCTGTATAAAAGGATGCAACACCATCTTTTTATCTATCCCATCTATAGCGTCAAAGCTGAAGTCTTCCCTTATCCCCAAAAATTCTATCTCTCCTTCAAAGACCACATCTGTATCACCTCCAAAACCTGTGGGAATGGTGGCAGTAGTAGCATCCTGGATGTAGAACGTCTGGTAATTATCATTTGAAATAGAAACAGACCTTTTATCTTCCGGAACAAAAAGTGCATTTCCATGAAGGGAAAACTTCACCTGCCACAGGTCAAGACTTTTTGCTGTGGTGAACCAACCGGCACCCGACTGGAATGTCGCAGCTTCGGCAGCCGGAGACGCAAAATCATCTGCAACTTTCAGCATGTCCTTCACAAAAGAATTTACATCGTTCTGTGCCCTTATAGAGAAGGAAACGCAGAACAGGAACAGAAAAGCCGTGCTTTTAAAAATTTTTTTCAAGGAAATGTATTTTTGGGATTATTGGTGGTAAATGTAATAAAAATAATAGCAGAATTCCGCGGGTATTTTATTCCTACAGGCTGCAAAGAGGACGTTTCAGAGGTTTTCCCTGTCCAAATTGAACTTTTTAGACCACATTAATCTTTCAGAAAAACAGCTTCTCACAAAGAGTTAATCTGCACATTTCATAAAGTGACAAAATAAAAAAACCCGAAAAAAAATTCCGGGTTCTGTAATTATCTGGAAAAGCTGTCTTACACATCAATATTTGCGTAAACTGCATTTTTCTCAATAAATTCTCGTCGTGGCGGTACTTCGTCTCCCATTAACATAGAAAAAATTCTGTCGGCCTCACTACTGTTGTCAATGGTAACCCGTCTTAAGGTTCTAAATTCCGGATTCATGGTGGTGTCCCACAACTGTTCGGCATTCATTTCCCCAAGACCTTTATATCGTTGAACACTCACTCCACCGCTATAAGAATCGGCAATTTCATCCCTTTCCTTATCGCTCCACGCATAACGTTTTTTGGCGCCTTTCTTCACCAAATATAAAGGTGGCGTGGCAATATAAACATGTCCTGCTTCAATCAATTCCTTCATGTATCTAAAGAAGAAGGTTAGAATCAAAGTAGCAATGTGACTACCATCCACATCGGCATCACACATAATAACAATTTTATGATACCTCAGCTTGCTCAGGTTAAGCGCTTTACTATCTTCTTCGGTTCCTATGGTTACTCCCAGTGCCGTATAAATGTTCTTGATTTCCTCATTTTCGAAAACCTTATGACTCATGGCTTTTTCCACGTTCAGGATCTTACCTCTTAATGGAAGAATCGCCTGGAAATGCCTGTCACGACCTTGTTTTGCAGTTCCACCCGCAGAATCTCCCTCTACAAGAAAAACTTCACTTTCAAAAGGATCCTGAGAAGCACAATCTGATAATTTCCCCGGTAATCCGCCGCCGCTCATTACGGTTTTACGCTGCACCATTTCACGCGCCTTTTTTGCAGCGTGTCTTGCCTGTGCAGCTAATATTACCTTCTGAACAATGGTTTTGGCGTCATTGGGATTTTCTTCCAGGTAATTTTCAAGCATTTCTGAAACCGCTTGTGAAACCGCTGAAGTTACTTCCCTGTTCCCAAGCTTTGTCTTCGTTTGCCCCTCAAACTGAGGTTCAGAAACCTTTACCGAAACGATCGCAGTTAGCCCTTCCCGAAAATCATCTCCCGAAATCTCAAACTTTAATTTATCCAACATTCCGGAGGCATCTGCATATTTTTTCAAAGTAGTAGTCAAACCTCTTCGAAATCCAGCCAGGTGCGTTCCTCCTTCATGAGTGTTAATATTGTTCACATAAGAGTGCAAATTCTCGTTGAACGAGGTGTTATACACCATCGCGACCTCAACAGGAATGTCATTTTTCTCCCCTTCAATTGCAATTACTTCACTAATAATTGGCTCTCTTGTACCGTCAAGAAACTGGATGAATTCCTTCAATCCTTCTTCAGAAAAGAATTCTTCAGAAATAAATTCTCCCTTATCGTCCTTGTGTCTTTTATCTGTAAGCGTGATACGGATACCTTTGTTTAGATATGCCAGTTCCCGCATACGGCTGGCGAGAGTTTCATAACTATATTCGATGGTTTGCTGAAAAATGGTAGGATCTGGCTTGAAAGTCACTACAGTACCTCTTTCTGTAGTCTCTCCTACAGATTTCACGGGATACATTGGTTTTCCTCTCTCGTACTCCTGCTCCCAAATCACTCCTTCTCGGTAAACCGTTGCCTTTAAATGATCTGAAAGAGCATTGACACAACTCACCCCTACTCCGTGCAATCCTCCGGAAACTTTATAGGAATCTTTATCAAACTTTCCACCGGCACCAATTTTGGTCATCACAACCTCTAATGCCGAAACACCTTCTTTTCTATGCAAATCAACCGGAATACCCCGGCCATTATCCTTGGTAGTAATAGAGTTATCCTCGTTAATGATCACACTTATCACGTCGCAGTGACCAGCAAGAGCCTCATCAATTGAATTATCCACCACTTCATAAACCAGGTGATGCAAACCTCTTACCCCCGTATCTCCAATGTACATGGACGGACGCATTCTAACATGCTCCATCCCCTCCAGCGCCTGAATACTGTCTGCCGAATAATTGCTTCTTTTAACCTCTTCGCTCATATATAAATTCGTTAAAATTTTGTCAAATTTCAATAACGAACAAATATAACAATAAACGCCTTTTTTAAGGTGCTTATATCGGGTTATGAGTGCTTAAGTTATCAACAAATTATGTGGAAAAATCTCTTTTCTAGGCTCTTCTGTAGAAACACCGAAAATTTCTTCCATCACAGCAAATTAAAGAGATGAGGAATTTTCTTCGGAAATAAAGTTATTATTAAAAAATGCCATTTTTCGAAACTTATTCACCGCAGAACATTTATCCAGAAATTAATTAAAATGATTTTTTCTTACTCGTTTTAAAGAGCCAATAAAAGAGCGTTTTTAAAGTAAATTTTAACTAATTTTAAACAATTATTTAACCACTATCTATAATTCGGAAAAGTATCTTTAAAAATTAATAAAAATTCATGATCATGAAAAGAATAGTTATAGTAGCGGCATTATTATTTGCTGGCTTTGGAAATCAAAATATGCAGGCTCAGGAGCAGGAAAAAGCAAATAATCAGGGTCCTAATTTTTCAAAACTGGATGTAAGTCCAATGGATGTAGTGCTTTTTCGTGGAGAAAATGACGAGCCTTTAGCAAGAGTCCTCTACAGCCGGCCTCAAACCCGAGATAGAGAAATTTTTGGAAAACTGGTACCTTATGGGGAAGTATGGAGAACTGGAGCAAATGAAGCGACTGAAATTACTCTTTACGAAGACATGACCGTAAGCGGTAAGACCATCAAAAAAGGAACTTATACTCTTTACACCATTCCGCAGCAAAACGAATGGACTATCATTTTAAATAACAGCACCAATGTTTGGGGAGCTTATGACTACCACGTAGAGCAGGATGTCGCGAGAATAACTGTGCCGGTGAGGCAATCTCCAACTTCCGTAGAGGCATTATCGATGGCTTTTGAACCTATAGAGAATGGTGCAAAACTGCAAATAGGCTGGGATGATCATTATGTGGAAGTGCCGTTTAAAGAAGCTAATTAAGAAGAGAGATATTCAACGTATAAAGCGCCCACTGAGGCGCTTTTTTTATGGTATATTTAAATACTTGTGGGTTTGCAGTGAAACCTTCCATTTTGGGTTTTTCATCACGTATTCCACGATCATAGGAATTACTTTTTCCCGGTTACTCCATTCCGGCTGCAGATAAAGAATACAATGCTCGCCTACTTTAGCAGCCTGCTCTTCTGCAAATTTCAAATCGTGCTTATTAAAAACGATCACCTTTAATTCATTTGCCAGCGGATAAATCTCTTCTGTAGGCAATTTAATTTTTTTGGGCGAAAGGCAGATCCAGTCCCATTCTCCAGTTAATTTATACGCACCCGAAGTTTCAATATGAACCGAACATCCTTGTTCTTTTAAACTCTGAGTAAGCAGCGTCATATCCCAGGTAAGCGGCTCCCCGCCGGTTATGACCACAGTTTTGCTATGGCTGGAAGCATTTTCCACGATTTGGCCTATATGAGAGGGTGGGTGAAGTTCTGCATTCCAGCTTTCCTTTACATCACACCAGTGACAGCCTACATCACATCCTCCAATCCTTACGAAATATGCTGCAGTTCCTTTGTGAAAGCCTTCTCCCTGAATGGTATAAAATTCCTCCATCAACGGGAGCATTATACCCTTATCCACCAACGCCTGTGTATCTTCTGTAATCATGGCGCAAAGATAATCAAAAAGCCAGAGCCGGAATGCCATTTACGAAGAGGTTTCAAAAAGGGCATTTTCGGCATTGGATTTCCACACCTAACGGAAAATAAGCGCGTTCACTATTAGATCTGCAGGGTTTGCTCCTTCCATGAGATAAATAAAACCGTTGACAACTGCATAGCCTGGATGCCCTTCTTTTTTCAGAAAAAATGTAGGGTTCATTCCCGGCTGCAGGGTTTGAGGTACTTCAAAAGTTGGCCCAACCACGTGGAGAGGAAATTTTGTAAAACTTTCTCCTTTCGGAATATTTCTCACCTTCACATAAGCATATCCCTGCTCTAAAAGTGCAGCGAAATCCAGTTTTTTTAACGCCTCCATATTCTCCTGAACCTCCGGAAATACTTTTCCCGGCACTATTTTAAAACCTGAAGCATCTATTGTCTCGTAGCCGTAATTCGTGGAAAGATCTCCCTGGTCTGCGATTCTGCCGCGATAGAAAAATTTATCCTCTCCTTCTGAAGGTACTTCTCCATGGTTAATACCAAGATCCAGAATATAAGAATCTCCTAAAAGATCGTATTTCAGCCCTGTAAGCTTAAGATCAAATAACTTGCTGTCGTTCTGCGGAATGTTTTGATAATCTAACAGCTCCTTATCTTGATAATCTTCATTTGCAATAGAAAACAAAGCAGTTAAGATCGCCAGGAAATTCATTTTCCTGATCTCCTGTTTTTCCGGATCTTTGGGATATCCGCCAGACTCAATTAAGATCGTGCTGGTTCCCCATTTCTGAATATTATCACCAAAAGCTCTGGGTTCAAAATCATCATTGTATTTCGCTACGCTTCCTGGAATATGCTTTTGCAATTGCTCATTCATTTCTACGATGAGTTTCATGGCATTCCCCCGAACTTCATTGACCTCTTTTTCATAATTATAGGCAGGCGCTAAAAAAGAAATCGTAGCAGGATTAGACGAGCCTTCAGCATTATAATACCTGCTTTGGTCGTGCAGGTTAAAACCAAAATCGGCATCAAGGCTGTCCCTAATTCTTTTCAAGGTTTTGGCCTCGGGCGACTGTAAGCGCAAAGCATCCCGATTTACATCTATTCCCAATGCATTTCTACGCTGAAATTTTTCAGCTCCATCGGGATTGAGCATCGGTAGAAAATGCATTTTTATTTCCTGGAGTAATTCCTGCTTTTCCGAAGTAAAAGAATCATCTGCAAAAAAATTGAGAAGGTCAAAAATGGTCATAGTAGCAGTAGATTCATCCCCGTGCATTTGAGACCACAAGAATACATCTTTTTCACCCGTTCCCAGGCTTAAGAGAGTAAGATCACGACCTTCGATAGATTCGCCTACTTTTCTCACCTCAACTTCAGGATGATTTTTCCACCGGTTGATGAGAGGTTCCACATCGCTATGTGTTATGCGCCTTTCCTTTAGAAGAGGTTCCTTGTAATTCTCATACTGTTCAAAGATCTCTGGAACCACCTGTTTCTCCTGCGAAAAACCGAAAAAACAGCTACAAATAAAGAGCGGCAAAAATGCCATTTTTGAGTGGGTATCTTTCATCATTTTTGTTTTAATCCCAAAAGAAATTTGGAAGTATCCTGAAATAAAAATCTCCCAACAATATCGGGAGATTTTTGAAAAATTGATAAGAATGTCCTTTTAAACATCCCACCAAACCATACCATAGATGTTGTCTTCCCCTCCCAGATATGTTTGCAGCGCATTTTCATAATTGTCTGCATTATTAAAGGCTTCATTATCTGGATAAGACAATCGCGTTGGGATAGGTCTTCCTTCGGGCTCTGTAAGATCATCAGGAAAGCCGGTCCTTCTCCATTCAGACCATGCTTCGTAGCCATTCATGAACAAATGAACCCATCGCTGATTTGCAATTGACTCTATAGGAGCAGCAGCATCATAAGCAATTTCGGGCCGGCTGAGAAATTCATCTGCACCCTCGGTACTGCCCGTCCACTGCTCAATAGAATTTTCTACGGCCATGTTGTAATATGTCTCGGCATCTTCTGTCACCCAACCTCTTTCGGCAGCTTCGGCAATGGCAAACAGCGCCTGCGCATAGGTTACCAGATAAACCGGTGCATCCTGTGCGAAAATATCTGATCCCAGCAGGGAATATTCTTCAGTTCCAAGATTCTCGGTATCTCCATAATCCATGCCCACATATTCTCCCGATTCTCTTGCGGGATTCCCATAAACTGCCAGCCTTGGATCATTTACCGGCTCCATATCTTCTACCAGGCTGGTGGTCAAGGCCCACCACTCCCGGTTGCTGGCCACCACCTGACCATACCAGTAGCTTTGGTTGTTAGCATCGGCTAAATGCTGAAACAAAAGGTTGTCATCATTAGATTCCATAATACCTGCAGAAAGTGCGGCATTAAATTCCTGGCTCCCCCATTCAGGATCTACTTCAGAAAGCCGCAGGGCCATTAATAGACGAATGGTATTTCCCAATTTCTTCCACTTAGACATGTCTCCATCATAGATTAAATCATTGCTGATGCTTCCCGAAACAATGGAATTATTTGCTTCTTCCAGGATCTGAAAAAGATTGGTATAAATGGCTTCCTGGCTGTCATAAGCAGGCGTATAATTATCTGCGCCTTGTAAGCCTTCAGAATAAGGAATCGCTCCCCACCTATCGGTCATATTCCAGTAGAAATAGGCTTTCAGTATTTTTGCCACCGCAATTTGGTTTGCAACAGGTCCTTCGGTAGCACTAAGGTCTTCTTCTGAATTCAGTACTGACTGAAGGTTCATTAAAGGCCCCTGATACCAACCATAGAAACTGGTAGATTCTTCAGGATAAAGAGAAACTCCTACATATTGGGTTTCGGCGAGATACTGCGCAAGGAATTCACCCTGCGGAGAAGAGCTTAAACCAGGCAGGTAAAGTTGTGCATTGGCAATTAATTGTGTTCCCGAAGCCTCACTCGGAATATTTGGATTGATGTTTATATCTTCATCAAAATCACTGCAGCTCATAAAAAGGCTACAGCTCAACACTACTAATAATATCTTTTTCATAATTCTCATTTAAAAGGTGATATTCAAATCTATTCCAAAGGAACGTACAGAAGGCAGCTGCCCAGATTCGTACCAGCTAATAGATTGCGATCCTGTAGAAATTGACGATGGGTCAATTCCTTCGGGTGCTTCCTGCCAAACCATTAGCGGGTTTTGAGCAACAAGTGCAAGCTGGATATTCTCGGCAGGGAAATTCCCCAGCACCTCTTTATTAAAAGTATAGCCTAGCCGTACTTCCCTCAACTTCACGTAAGAAGCATCATATAGCCATTCTTCATAAATACGCCTTCCTAACACATTTCTATAATAGTTACGAGCATCTACAAAAGCGGTAACCTCCTGCCCTGTTTCTGCAGAAATTCCGGAAACTCTTACACCACCTCCTTCTGAAACAGGATCACGTACATTCATTCCGTTTTCATTAGTTGCTACCGTAAGAGGATCCTGCCCTGTTCGTACAGCTAACATTTTGGAACGGCTAAAGAATTGCCCCCCTCCCTGGAATTCCAGAATTCCGGAGAGCTGAAAGTTTTTATACACAAAGGTGTTCGAAAAACCACCGGTAAAATCGGGTAGCACAGATCCAAAATTATGTGTAGCATCTGTATACAACGGCATATTATCTGATCCTAGCAGGATTTGCCCTGTCGCAGGATCTCTTTGATATGCCTGCCCCACCAGACTTCCAAAAGGTTTCCCTTCATAGGAGTTCAGGTAACTTGTAACACTGGAATAGGTAGTAGAAGAATAGGTGTAAACATCTATTCCCGGAGCCAGTTCCACGACCATACTTTCATTGCTCGCGTAATTCAAAACTGCATCCCAAAAGAAATTTTCGGTTTGAATGGGTCTACCTCTTAGAGTTAATTCAAATCCTTTATTTTCTATTAATCCGGCATTGATGGTGGTAGAACCATAACCGCTGGCACCAGAAACATCGAGGTTAATAATTTGATTTCTGTTTTCCTGCTTATACCATGTAAAATCAAGTCCTATTCTGCTTTCAAGAAACTGAAGGTCGAAACCTGCTTCATAGGAGTGCGCAAAAGAGGGTTCTATCAATGGATTATTTAGATTATCTGGCACAAACAGCGTATTCGTCCCATCGTAGACAGTCCCAACGCCATATCCCATCGTAGTCTCGTATGGCCCAAGATCAGAACCTGCCTGCGCATAACTGGCCCTTAGCTTCCCAAAGGAAAGAGGCTCCCAATCCATTAGTTCACTAAACACTAAACTTCCGGAAATGGAAGGATACCAATAAGAGTTATTATTCTCTGGCAACGCAGAGGAATTGTCATTTCGAATAGAAGCATCAATAAAATACGTGTCTAAATATCCCAGGGAGACAAGTCCGAATAAACTACGTACCTGTTTGCGCAGCAAATAATTTGAAGTCACCGGTCGGTCTATGGATGCGTCAATATTATAGAAGCCCGGCGCCGACAAGCCTCCAACAGTAGCCTGCGAAATATAAGAGTATCGCCTGTCAAAGATGTTTCCTCCCACGTTTGCCGTAATAGAAAAATCTTCCCAATCCTTATCGTACTGCGCTAAAAATTCATAGTTCATTTCCTTATTCTGGTACTTCCCTATAGAATAGGATGGAACGTCCTTTCCGCCAAAAGCGGTTCTGTTCTCAATGTTCTGAGTATACATATCCCCGCGTACAAAAGCGCTTAAGGTAAGTTCCTCCAGTACTTCCCAGGTAAGGCCTACATCTCCAAAAAAGCGATCACGCCTGTCATTGCTAAGATTTTCATATGCGTCAAAGTATGGGTTGTTCCAGTACAACGGGTCAAAATCTGTAAGCTCTCCTGTTTCTGAATCTGGTCTACGAAGGTTCCAGTGCAAAAAAGTACCGTCACCATATTGGTAATCTTTAAGCCTATTCATATCCACATTACGCTGGAACCACTGAACGAGGTAATTTGCACCGTATTCAGATCCCTGTTTGGGACGTTGTGCATTATTGGTAGCATAGGTGAAATTCGTAGCTATATTAAGATTATCGATTATATCAGCACCCGCATGAACTGCAAGGTTATTTCGGTTTAAAAAAGTATTGGGTTCCACCCCTTCAATTCGAGTATCATTAAGGCTAATCCGGAAGCTGGTACCTTCGCCACCACCAGCTACAGAAACACCATTATTAAAAGTGTAACCTGTTTCGTAATAGTCCTTGATATTATCGGGTTGAGGTACAAATGGAGTAAGCTGTCCGTAAGTTGGATCCTGCGGATAAAAACTGAAAACCTGGCGCACAGGAGTACCATCCATTCTTGGACCCCAACTTTCATCTACCGAGATATCCACATAGGGGTCGCCATTAGGCAGTGTGCGAAATTCCTGACTGGAACCCCCTCCATACATATTTTGCAGTGGCATAAAATCATAGGTAGACTGTACAGAGAAAAGAGAATTCACCTGCACCACCATATCATTTTCCTTTCCCTTCTTGGTCGTAATCATGATGACTCCATACTGGCCTCTAATCCCGTATAAAGCCGAAGCGGCAGGCCCTTTTAACACATTTACAGATTCTATATCTTCAGGATTCACATCCTGCCCCAGGTTTCCATAATCGGCACCGGAACTAGCGGCAAAGTTCGCATTCGAGATGGGAGTACCATCCACCACAATAAGCGGCTGATCGCCACCTCCAATGGAATTGACACCACGAATTTTAATTTTTTGAGTACCACCCATACTGGCTCCAGAAGATCCTACTACCTGTACCCCGGCAATTCGTCCTCCAAGACTTCCAATAACATTTTGCTCATTGGAGAGCGTAAGGTTATCACCATCTACCGCCTGTGTCGCATAACCCAGCGATTTCTTTTCTCTTGAAATTCCAAGAGCCGTCACAACGACTTCATCAAGATTCTGTAAGTCCATTTGCAGGGCAACATCGATTACTTCTTGTTCAAGCACCAGTACTTCCTTCGTCTGAAAACCGATAGAGGAAAAAACAAGTACATCCCCCTCTTCCACAGCAATGGAGTAATTTCCATCCATGTCTGTTACGGTTCCTCTATTCGTATCCTGAATAAGGACATTCACGCCCGGCAGCGGCATACCATCACTGGCCACCGTTACTATTCCTGTTACCATTCTTTCCTGTGCGTACAGGTTTGAAAACTGAAAAACAGCCAGGACAAAGACAATAAGTGTAATTTTACTTCTCATTAGCTTTTATGTTAAAATTCATTAAATAAAACTTAAATATAAATAAATTTATGGTTTACAAGGCAATGACAGCATCAAAAGAACATGAAATACTTAAAAATTAATTTATAAATCATTGCAAATCAGCAAAGACCAGCCCATGAAGCCTTCACGCACTAATCCTAGATTCCTTTCCCAAAGCCCTCAACTATCACTTGTAATTCTGTTTTGCATCCTTTTAAGCTCCTGTTCAACTACAAGAAATGTCAAAAGCGGAATAGATGAAGTTTTTGAAACTTCGGAAGCTTTTCACCAGGGCTTTTCAGGTCTAATGGTTTACGACCCAGGTTCCAAAAAGGTGCTTTACGAAAGAAATTCTGAAAAATATTTTACACCTGCATCCAACACCAAACTACTTACGTTTTACACAGGGTTAAAGTTCCTGGGCGATTCAGTTCCCGCATTGAAGTATGCCATTTACAATGATTCACTGGTCTTTAAAGGCACTGGCGATCCATCCTTTTTACATGAGGAATTTCCATATTCGCAGGTGCTCCATTTTCTGAAAAATCGTGACGAACAGCTATTTTACGCAGCTCCGTCCTTTCAGGAGAAGCATTTTGGTCCCGGCTGGTCCTGGGGAGATTACAATTGGTCATATTCAGTAGAAAGAGGTGACTTTCCGGTTTATGGAAATTATGTAGATTTTAAACTTCTGTCCTCAGATTCACTTCCGAAGATATATCCAAAATACTTTCAGGATAAAATAGTTGTAAAAGGTGATTTTGAAGGGGGAAGATCTGGCGTGACCAGAGCACTTTCCGAAAATATTTTTGAAATTGCACATTTGCGAGGGAATCCAGAAAGAGAACAGGAAGTGCCATTTAAATATTCTCCCCAACTGGTAACAGAACTTCTAAGCGATACCTTGGGCACGAAAATCACTCTTTTAGAAAAAATCCCGGAAGATTTTAACAGCTTCAAAACTCTTTATAGTATTCCCACCGACAGCCTTTATAAAAGAATGCTGCAGGTAAGCGACAATTTTATTGCTGAACAAATCCTCCTTTTAAGTGCCGGCGAAATTGCCGATACATTAAAAACCTCTATTGCCATAGACGCCATGAGAACCGAATACCTCAGCGATTTACCTGATGAACCGCAATGGGTAGATGGCTCTGGACTTTCGCGTTACAACCTCATCACTCCACGTTCAATGGTGAAAATTCTGGAAAAGATACAACAGGAAGTACCCACCTCGCGTTTATTTAATTTGTTGGCAGCCGGCGGCGAATCTGGCACCATTGAGAACTGGTATAAAGCCGAAGAACCTTACATTTATGCAAAAACCGGGACTTTGATGAACAATCACAGTCTTAGCGGTTACCTGAAGACGAGAACAGGGAAAATCCTAATCTTCAGCTTTATGAACAGCAATTACACAGTGCCCTCATCCAGCATCAAAAAAGAAATGGAAATAATACTTAAAGAAATTCATCTTAAACTGTAGGCGAAAATTCATCCCGCACTCTATAAAATACATCCATGGAAAGAAGAAAATTCCTGAACAACCTTGCCGCCGGCAGTCTCATTTTACCGTTTGCGCCCGGCATCAATGTCTTCGGAAAAAGTAATGAGATAATATCCAAAAATGTGCTTATTCCTAAAGGTTTAAAACCCGGCGACACGATTGGAATAATAAGTCCTTCAAGTGCCATTTTTGAATCTGGACCTTACGAAATTGCTGTAGAATCAATGAAGGCCATGGGCTTAAAAGTGGAACTTGGAGCCTTTGTAAGAAGCAGGTATGGGCATTTGGCCGGAACCGATGAAGAAAGGGCACAGGAATTCAATGACATGTTCCGGAATCCTGAAATTAATGCTGTCATTGCTTTAAGAGGTGGTTCGGGAGCCGCAAGAATTCTAGATAAACTGGATTATGACGCCATTGCCGAAAACCCAAAAATATTTATTGGTTACAGCGATATAACCGCGCTTCATAATGCCATTTTTGAGCAGACAGGCCTGGTAACCTTTCATGGACCACTGGCCACTTCTACTTGGAATGGCTTTGCGGTAGACCATTTTAAAAGATTACTTTTCGATAAGGAAGCTTTATTCCTGCAAAATCCTACAGGGAAAGGTGACCTGCTTACACAGGTAAAAAACCGCATTAGAACCATCAATCCGGGAACGGCCACGGGACAACTTTTAGGAGGAAACCTTTCTGTTCTCACCGGGATCATGGGTTCTCCATATTTCCCTTCAGATTGGGAAGGAAAGATCCTGTATCTTGAAGATGTTGGGGAAGCAATTTACGCAGTAGACCGCATGATGACCCAATTACAGCTGGGAGGTGTGCTAAATAAAATTACGGGCTTCGTCTTCGGAAAATGTACAGACTGCGATCCCGGAAACGGGTATGGCTCCCTCACTTTGGAAGAAGTGATCGATCATTACATCAAGCCCCTGGGAATCCCGGCTTTTTCGGGAAGTATGATTGGACACATTACCGACAATTTTACCATTCCAAATGGGATTGAAGCGGAAATAGATGCCGAAGTGGGCAGCATTCTTTTATTATCTCCTGCCGTAAAATAACTTCTGAAATTGAGCATAGTAACAGCTTCAAAATAGTAATCACATAGTTTGCACAGCTTCTGACTGAAAATTTCTTGCATTAGCGAGGGCTTCTTTTCATGAGTTGATTATTTTTACCCTCCAATTATTTTTCGTGTCTAAAAGAATTAAATAATAATATTCTATATGAAAAAAGCATTTATTCTCCTCTTTTTTGCCATTCTTGGTTTCTCCTCCTGCGAAAAAGAACAGGATCCTTTTATTATTGATCAAAACCGGGTAGGCTTACTTCAAAAAGACACGCGTGTGAATCAACTGGATTCCATTTACGCCAACGATTCGCTTGTAAAACAGGTAAGCCAGGGAGAATTCTATAGAAACAGCAATGAAATCAAAGTATATGATCAGGATGGTAAGCAACTGCTGCTTCTGGAGCCCGTACAGGCTTTTGATTCTACCAGCACAATTGGATACATCCAGGTGATGGATCCGCGGTTTAAAACCTCCAAAGGTTTAAACTCTGCAAGCACTTTTAAAGACATTGTTGAGAATTATACGATCTCGAGAATTGAAAACACATTAAGTTCTGCAGTGGTTTTTATTGATGAAATCAATGCTTACCTTACCATAAGTAAGAAAGAATTGCCTTCGGAATTAAGATATGATACCCAAACCAGGATCCAGGCTTCCCAAATTCCCGATGATGCAAAAATTAAATATTTTATGATTGGCTGGGATTAATCTCGACTAAAAAATTTCTAAAAAAATCCATTAATGGCTTCTGAAAATCTTACCAGACTCAATAAATATTTAAGCGAAGCAGGATACTGCTCCCGCCGAAAGGCTGATGATCTTATTGATCAGGGAAGAGTGACGGTGAATGGAGTAGTTCCCGAAATGGGCACAAAAATCGCTCCCAAAGACGAAGTAAGGGTCAATGGAGAAATTGTAGCACCCAAAAAGAAGGAGAACGTCTACCTGGCCTTCAACAAACCTGTAGGTATCGTTTGTACTACCAACAGTGCAGAAAAGAAAAATATCGTAGACTATATTAATTTTCCTACCAGAATTTTCCCCATTGGAAGGTTGGACAAGCCAAGCGAAGGCCTCATTCTATTAACAGATGACGGAGATATCGTAAACAAAATTCTTAGAGCGCGAAACAATCACGAAAAAGAATACATCGTTACGGTAGACAGAATCATCAACCCCGATTTCATTTCCAGAATGTCTAACGGAATTCCCATTTTAGACACTGTAACCCGAAAATGTGAAGTAGAACAGTTAAGCAAATACACCTTTAGAATTGTGCTTACACAGGGATTGAACCGTCAAATTAGGCGAATGTGCGAATATCTTGGATACGAGGTGGTGAAGCTGAAAAGGATTAGGATCATGAACATCAAACTAGATGTTCCTGTGGGAAAATATCGCCCCATAACTCCGGAAGAGCTTGCCACACTGGAGCAACTTACCGGCGCCAGCACCAAAACCGAAGAAGGCTCGCTTCTGCAGAAAAAAGAAAAAGAACAAAATCAGCAACTTCCCAGGAAAGAGGGTTCCAAAAATGACAAAAAGAATACTACTTCCAGAAACCGGAATTCTTCTCATTCAAAAAGAAGAGGCCCTAAATCTTAACAGAGCATTAGGTTAAAATTGCTGCAGAACTTCCTATTTTTAAAATAAAAATGGGAACTAACAGCAACAAAATCAAGAACGAAGATCAGTACGAGGCGCTGCGCGATGAAGGTGCCAGTAAAGAGAAAGCTGCGAGGATTGCGAATTCTTCCAACTCCGGCGAAAAAGGCGGAAAATCTGAAAAGTACGAAGACCGAAGTAAAGAAGATCTTTACAAAAAAGCAAAGGAAGTAGGTATTGAAGGCCGCTCTGATATGAGTAAAAAAGAGCTTATCAATGCTTTGAGAAATCATTAATTTATGCATAAAGTACAACCGTTTCATTTAGCCATTCCCGTGGACAACCTGGAAGAGGCAAGAGAATTTTACAGAGATACCTTGGGCTGCGAAGAAGGACGAAGCAGCGATCATTGGGTAGATTTCAACTTTTTTGGACATCAGTTTGTGATCCACTACAAAGAATCTTCTGGAAAAGAAGCTGAGAGAGGCAGCAATCCCGTTGACGGAAAAGACGTGCCAATCCCTCATTTTGGAGTGGTACTGGAATGGGATGTATTTCATAAATTCGCTGAAGAACTTCAGAAAAAGCAGGTTGCCTTCGTCATTGAGCCTTACATCAGGTTCAAAGGAAAAGTGGGTGAACAGGCAACCATGTTTTTTAAAGATCCTTGTGGAAATGCACTTGAGTTCAAGGCATTTAAAGACGAGAGTCAGTTATTTGCAAAGTAGCTTTAATTAAAAATAAATGGATAAATTAAAACCTTCACTGGTACGGCAGTTGTTCGTGCTTCTACTAATTCTTTTTTTACTGGTTTTAATTTTCCGCGAGATCATCCCATACCTCACGGGAGTTTTGGGTGCAATTACCTTGCACGTAATCTTGAGAAAATGGATGGACCGACTGGTAAAAAGGGGATGGAAAGCTCCTCTTGCGGCAGGTTTCCTAATATTTCTCTCTTTTGTGGGAATCCTTGTGCCGGTCACTCTCATCATTTTAATGCTGTCTTCCAAAATAGGAAAAGCCGTTGCAAATTCAGAAAGGGTGATTGCAGCTGTCAAGGAGCAAATGAACGCAGTGGAAACCTATATAGGTTATGACCTGAACAACAGCATAGATTCCTCGAGGGTCACTAACTGGATTTCAAGTAACCTGCAGGATCTTGGGGCTGGGACCTTTAATGCTTTTATCGCAATTGGTATCATGTATTTCATGCTGTACTACATGCTCCTAAACCGAAAAGAATTAAAAAGTATTCTTATTTCCTATATTCCGTTGGGAGAGCAAAATCTACAGGTCATTGGGCAGGAAGGCGATGAATCTGTAAAATCCAATGCACTGGGAATTCCTCTGGTGGCTTTTTTCCAAGGAATTGTTGCTTTAATTGGTTTTCTCATTGTTGGGGTACCCGATCCTTTCTTCTGGTTTGTGATCACGGCTATTGGAGCTATGGTTCCCTTTATTGGAACGAGTCTCGGAATTCTGCCTGTTGCCATTCTCCTTTTTTCCCAGGATATGAACTGGCAGGCGATATTCATCTTGATTTATGGATTTACCATCGTGGGGATCACAGATAATTTACTGAGGCTGTACATCCTTCAAAGGCTCTCAAGTGTTCATCCTTTGATCACCCTTTTTGGGGTAGTTGTAGGGGTGCCGCTCTTCGGGTTTATTGGTCTCATATTTGGCCCACTGCTTATCTCGTTGTTTTTGCTGATTTTAAAGATATACAAGCACGAATACGGAAATGAACAACACCGACTATAATTATTAATCTTAAAATAGAATGTTATGCTGAAAAATGTGAAAAAGAAAATAAACGAAGATTATGTAAACAGTGAGATCTCCAAATTTGATGATGGAGACCTTGATCTTGTCATGGACAATTCAAAGGAGATCAATAAGAAAATTTCAAAAGCTCCTTCCCTGAAGAAGTTTGCAGAACTGGGAAAACTTATGTTTGGAATGCTACAGGATTTCAGAAAAGGAGATTATACGAAAGTGCCGTGGTTTAGTATTGCTTCCGTTGGGATGGCATTATTATATATTTTAAACCCGATGGATGTGCTACCAGATTTTATTCCTGGCCTTGGATATGTCGATGATTTCCTAATCTTAACCATGATCCTACGCTTCGTTGAAACCGATCTACATGATTACCTGGACTGGAAGATCGATAAAAAGAAAAGAGGAATATTATAGACATTTACTTTAACCCCATAAAAAAAGCAGGATCGAAATTTTTCAATCCTGCTTTTTTGTTTGTCTTTCTATTTCACCTAATATGTGCCGGACCTGTGGTTTTCTCTGGCCAGCAAAGTGTTCTTTAAAAGCATTGCAATGGTCATAGGTCCTACTCCGCCAGGAACCGGGGTGATATAAGATACTTTTTTGCTCACATTTTCGAAATCCACATCGCCTGAAATATAATAACCTCTTTCCTCATTTTCATCAGGAACACGGGTGATTCCCACGTCTATAATTACGGCATCGTCTTTTACCATTTCAGCTTTAAGGAAATTTGGAATTCCTACAGCAATGATAATAATATCTGCCTGAGAAGTAATTTGCGTAATATTCTTTGTAAACTCATGCGTAAGAGTTACCGTAGAGTTTCCAGGGAATCCCTGTCGCCCCATAAGTATGCTCATTGGTCTTCCCACAATATAACTTCTCCCTATTACTACCGTGTGCTTTCCTTTCGTGGGAATATTATACCGCTCCAATAACTCCAAAATTCCAAAGGGAGTCGCCGGAATGAAAGAGGTCATATCCAATGACATTTTTCCGAAGTTGGTTGGATGGAAACCATCGACATCTTTATTAGGATCTACGGCTAAAAGCACTTTTTGAGTGTCTATTTGCGGAGGAAGCGGCAACTGAACAATGAATCCATCAATATGATCATTATTATTTAGTTCTTCAATCTTTTTTAATAGTTCCAGTTCGCTGGTGGTGGAGGACATTCTGTAAAGGGAAGATTCAAATCCTACCCTTTCGCAGGCCTTTACCTTGCTGGAAACGTAAGTAAGGCTTGCACCATCACTTCCTACAATTATTGCCGCAAGATGGGGAACTTTCTCCCCACGGTTTTTCATTTTTTGAACTTCTAAGGAAATTTCATCCTTAATTTCATTACTTAATTTCTTACCGTCGAGGATAGTCATCTCAGTGAGCAGTTTTTTAGTTGGCAGTTGGCAGTCCTTTTAAACCCCAAACTTACCCGGATTATTGATCATATAGTTCAGAAGTCTTCCCACTTCTTCACTTTGACGCTGTAAATTTAATTGTTCTTTTTCTGAAATATAATTGCAAGCTAAAGCAAAATCAATCCAAAGTTGAGTTTCGGAATTTTCACTATCAGCATCAGTCAACTTACTTTTAAAATGTTTTTCGTAACTTCTCTTTCGATAAGCCTCTGCAATAGCAGAACAGACTCCCCGTGAAGATCTGACTATCTGCGAAGACAAAACAAACTTTTCTTCTGCAGGAAAAGTTTTAGAAACCTGAAAAACCTTCATCGCCAAATCAAAAGCTTTCTGGTAGGCAAGTAAAGATTTAAAACCCATTTATCATTTTTTGACTGAAGACTGAAAAACTAGAATACTGGTTACTTCCTACTGCATCCCCTTCATCATCTGCATCATCTTACGGCCGCCGCCGCCCTGCATCATCTTCATCATCTTGCTCATTTGGTTGAACTGCTTCAGCAACTGATTCACCTGTTGAACAGAAGTCCCTGATCCTTTTCCAATTCTCTTTTTCCTGCTCGCATTTATCAGGGATGGCTTTGACCTTTCTTCCGGAGTCATGGAATGAATAATGGCTTCAATATGTTTAAAGGCGTCGTCATCAATATCTACATCCTTCAACATTTTCCCTGCTCCGGGGATCATTCCCATAAGATCTTTCATAGATCCCATTTTCTTGATTTGTTGTAACTGACTTAGGAAATCATCAAATCCAAATTCATTCTTGGCAATTTTCTTCTGAAGCTTTCTCGCCTCCTCTTCATCATACTGCTCCTGCGCTCTCTCCACAAGAGACACCACATCTCCCATTCCCAAAATACGGTCTGCCATACGTGAAGGATAGAAAACATCTATCGCATCCATTTTTTCACCTGTACCAATAAATTTGATAGGCTTGTTCACTACAGATTTAATGGAAATCGCAGCTCCACCACGAGTATCACCATCAAGTTTTGTAAGGATCACCCCATCAAAATTTAAGCGCTCATTAAAGGCCTTTGCAGTATTTACAGCATCCTGACCTGTCATGGAATCCACTACGAAAAGAGTTTCCTGTGGATCGATGGCCTGACGAATATTCGCAATCTCGGTCATCATCGTTTCATCAATAGCTAAACGACCTGCGGTATCAATGATCACAACATTATGTCCGTTGGCTTTTGCATGAGCAATAGCTGCTTTTGAAATCGCTACCGGATCCTGATTTCCTTCATCACTAAAAACCTCAACACCAATCTGGTCTCCAACAACATGCAGCTGATTGATCGCTGCAGGACGATACACGTCACAAGCTACCAGTAAAGGATTTTTTGTCTTCTTTGTTTTAAGATAATTTGCAAGTTTTCCCGAAAAAGTAGTTTTACCACTTCCCTGCAGACCAGACATTAGAATCACTGATGGATTTCCGGAAAGGTTCACACCTTCAGCATCGCCTCCCATTAATTCTGTCAACTCGTCTTTCACGAGTTTAACCATTAATTGCCCCGGTTTTAACGCATTAAGAACGTTTTGCCCCATCGCCTTTTCCTTTACCACATTGGTAAATTCTTTGGCAATTTTATAGTTAACATCTGCATCTACCAGCGCTCTTCGTACTTCCTTGAGTGTTTCGGCCACGTTTACCTCGGTAATTTGACCATGACCTTTCAATACATGTAAGGCACTATCTAACTTGTCACTTAAACTATCAAACATAATGTTCTCTTATTTATTAAAATCCTGCCTTTTAGGGCGGGAAGTTGCAAATTTAATGATTTGATGCCGAAGTGAAAACATTTTTCCTTTCCACTTCTACTTTAAAATTTTCAATTTTCTTCAGGATTTCCCTCTTGAATACCTTTCCCGAAAGATGTCTCAAAAATGTCATTTTTGGATGCTTATATTCTTCGGGTTTAAAGAGTTTACATTCTCTCAGGCACCTGGATTCCCAGTAAGGCAAAAGAAGATCGTATCACTTCGCCCACCATTTTTGCCAGTTGCACGCGGAATCTCTTTTCGGTTTCGTCCTCGGTTCCCAAAATAGTTACGTTCTGGTAAAAAGAATTGAACTCCTTCACCAGGTCGTAGGTATAGTTGGCAATCACCGCCGGACTATGATTTTCGGCTGCTGCGGAAATAGTTTCAGGATAAAGCTGCAGCTGCTTGATCAATTCCTTTTCCTTATCATTTAATTTATATTCGGAAATTTCTCCCTCATAATCAAAATCGGCTTTTCTTAAAATCGACTGGATACGCGCGTAGGTGTATTGAATAAAAGGACCTGTATTTCCCTGGAAATCTACAGATTCTTCAGGATTGAACAAGATCCGTTTTCTTGGATCTACTTTAAGGATATAATATTTAAGTGCGCCCAGCCCAATGATCCTGTACAACTCTTGCTTTTCTTCCTCGGAATATCCATCTAGCTTGCCGAGTTCTTCAGAAATCTTCTGTGCAGTTTCAGTCATTTCCTCTATAAGATCATCGGCATCAACCACGGTTCCTTCACGGCTTTTCATTTTTCCGCTGGGTAGGTCCACCATTCCGTAGCTAAGGTGGTATAGATTATTCGCCCATTCATAGCCAAGTTTCTTCAGGATCAAAAAGAGCACTTTGAAGTGATAATCCTGTTCATTCCCCACGGTATAAACCATTCCGTTAATGGCAAAATCCTGCACCCGCTGAATGGCTGTACCAATATCCTGCGTCATATAGACGGCAGTACCATCGCTCCTTAGAACTATCTTTTCATCAAGGCCTTCTTTCGTAAGGTCAATCCAGACGCTGCCGTCATCTTTTTTATAGAAAACACCTTTTTCAAGACCTTCGGCAACAATATTTTTTCCGAGGAGGTAGGTTTCACTCTCGTAATAATTCTTATCAAAATCGACTCCCAGTTTGTCATAGGTTTTTTCAAAACCATCGTACACCCAGCGGTTCATGGTCGACCAAAGCTGGACGATTTCTTCATCGCCTGCTTCCCATTTTCTAAGCATATCCTGCGCCTCTAGCAGTACAGGTGCCTGTGCTTTTGCCTCTTCCTCGGTCTTTCCCTGCGCTTTTAAGTCTGCGATTTCCTGCTTGTAAACCTGGTCGAATTTCACGTAATAATTCCCTACCAGTTTATCTCCTTTTACACCGGCCGTTTCGGGAGTTTCTCCGTTACCGTAGCGCTTCCAGGCCAGCATGGATTTACAAATGTGAATTCCGCGGTCATTGATGATCTGGGTTTTATAAACTTCTTTTCCTGCAGCTTTTAAAATTTCGGCTACCGAATATCCTAAAAGGTTATTTCTGATATGTCCCAGGTGCAAAGGTTTATTTGTATTGGGGGAAGAATATTCCACCATGATGGATTCCCCGTCGGGTGCTGTTATTCCGAAGTTTATGTCGTTTTTCGATTTTCCGAAGAAATCCAGATAATAACGATCATCCAGAACAATATTCAGGAATCCCTGGACAACATTGTATTTGCTAATCGCATCGTTTTTCTCCACAAGGTAACTTCCTATAGCTTCGCCTAGCTGCACCGGATTGGTCTTTACCTGCCGCAACATGGGAAAGGTTACAAGGGTAATATCGCCCTCAAAATCCTTGCGGGTTGGCTGAAATTCGATTTGTTCAATTTCAACATCGTATTTATTTTTGACAGCTTCTTTTACTCCTGCTGAAAGTATGCTTTGGATAGACATTTATTGCTGGATTTGATTTGAATTCTTCTATAGCCTGCAAAGATAATAGAAATAAGCCTTTTGATTGCCGTGTTTGACCTAAATGAAGAAAGGAACGGAACAACAGAAGTGTCAAAAATGACATTTTACCTGCCTTTTCTGAAGGCTAGCCCGGCAAGAATCATCAGGAATCCGAAGACGACCATGGCGTATGCCTGCGTGTGGTTACCCTGTACTTCTGCTCTTACGGGACCATCATTTAGTGAAAAACCAGGCGTAAGGATGGTGTAGCCGCCATATAAAATTACAATTACACCAATCAGGATTAAAACAATCTTCAGAAATCTATACAAAAAATCTCATTTTTGGATGATTTGGAAAAAGTACAAAATATTCCCTGTAAAGAACAGCTGCAGGATTACAAAGTGCAAATCAATTTAAACAAATCTCTGCAATTGTTTTATCTTTATAAAAAAGCACTTTATGCTCCTGAATATTTCCCATGATTATTCCGAAAAAAAGTCAAAGATAGACGCTGAAGTAGGGAAAACATTTACACTTGAAGAGCGCCAGAAATGGAATGGCATAAGTCACCAGAATATTCCTATCACTGCTGCAAGCATTGACATTTACAACATCTTAACGGTAAACCAACAGGAAAACAACTGCAGCATAGAAATGCGGCCGAACGGTGTAATTTTGAGTTTTCGAAGCATGCAGGAGACATACGCGCTGGTAATCCCCAATTATAAACTGAAGATCTACAAGGGAAAAGCAGAAGAATATTCGTTCTACAAAGATCAACACTTTATAAAAATATGGGCGGGAGCAGGAGATCCTGCCATTCATAAGTTCATCAAAAAGATCATCAAAAATAAGTCAGACAACGCCCCAACCCGCGTCGATGATCTTTAGCCAAAAAACAGTATCGAAAAAAAATGGAGACCCCGCGGATTAAAGAAGATCTAAGTCCGCTAAAAGGTTATGATGTCTACTTTGATAAAAGGTATTACTATTGAGGGAAACTGAAACAGACAATGTACTAGAAAAAGTTCAATAAAAAAGCCCTTTTCAGGGCTTATAAATGAAGTTCTTTTTCTACTTCCTCGGCAGAAAAATTTCGGCCATCATACAGCGTGCACTTCCGCCACCACAGGTCTCGATGGTTTCAAGATCACTGCTTAAAATCTCACAATGTTTTTCAATGGCGGCCACTTGCATTTCGGTAAGACTTTGCCTTGCATCTTCACTCATCACCAGATACTTTCTACCTTCAGATCCCTGGACCTGTAGCATATTACCAGCATAATGATGCATTTGCGCCTCTGTAATTTTAATAATTTCCTTACCATCTTCTTTTAGATGCTTCACCACATT
Organism: Salinimicrobium maris; assembly: GCF_049680855.1. Taxonomy (NCBI): domain Bacteria; kingdom Pseudomonadati; phylum Bacteroidota; class Flavobacteriia; order Flavobacteriales; family Flavobacteriaceae; genus Salinimicrobium; species Salinimicrobium maris. The sequence continues at coordinate 138,965 of NZ_JBMPGS010000005.1, forward strand.
CTTGCGTTCCTTGGAGTCATCGATACTATCCAGACAAATTACCGCGAAATTCTCTGCAAGGCACATCATTACATTGGTGTGATAAATAGGAAGCCGCATTCCATCAACATCCTGATATGCTGTGAAAATAACCGGTGTAAAATGAAAATCTTCGCAAAATTCTATAAGCAGGTCTTCATTTGCACGTGGTGATAATGCACAGTAGGCTTTTTCATTCACCCGGTCAAGTAAAAGGCTGCCGGTAGATTCCAGAAAAACATCTTCCTCCTCGGCATCGGTATAATCTATGACATCTTCTATATGATAACCTTCTTCTTCGATTTTTTCAAAGATCTCGGCACGGCGTTCCCTTCTTCTGTTTTCTGCAAAAATAGGATAGATTGCGGCTGTACCGTCTTCATGGAAAGAAACCCAATTATTTGGAAAAATCGAATCTGGCGTATCAAGATTTTTATCATCATCTACCACCAAAACGTTCACACCTACAGACTTTAACTTCTCAACAAAAGCATCAAATTCCTGTTGTGCTTTTAAATTGATCTGTTCATTATCCAGCTGTAATCCTTCCTGAAAAAAGTTATTGACGGCCGTTTGCTCGTTCATTCTAAAAGCAACCGGCCGAACCATTAAAATTGTATCTGTAATTTGTTTCATTAAATTGTTTAATCTCTTATTAATGGTAGGGTTGAGCACCTTAACAGGCCTTCCTGTTTGGCTATTTCAGCATAAGGCACTTCTTCTACCGTAATTCCATTCTCACGTAACCAGGTGTTAAGCCTAACAAATTTCTTTTCAGAAATCACCACATCTTCGGCTATGGAAAAAACGTTCGAATACATATTGTACATTTCTTCTCGTTCTATCTCAAAAACATTTTCCTTGCCAAAGTAATTGATCAACCATTCATATTCGCTTACATTGAGGAATCCACCTTTATAAATAATAGCCTTATTTTTTCCAACCGGCTGGAAACAACAATCAAGGTGCAAAGCATTGTCCCTTGGTTCAATATTAGATTTTCTCAGATCAAAAGTTTTTACCGTTTTTTGTGGGAAGATCGCTGCAATTGCTTCCACGGCTTTTAGGTTGGTCCTGGCAGTAACATATTCAGGATAATCTTTACCATAATAAGTGCCGATAAAAATGTACTCATTGTGCACCATAACATCTCCTCCTTCTGCGTGGGCTTCTTCGGGCAGCGTGATAACATTTTCAGGATTTATTTCATTAATGACATGACGTATGGCTTCTATCTCCTTCTCCCTGTCTGGAAGAATGTTTGCTTTTATAAACTTGTCTTCAATTACAAAGGCAATATCACGTGTAAAAATCTGATTATAATTTTCAAGAACTTTAGGCCTGTACACCTTAACATCATATTTCTCCAAAACCTTGCCAACCGCTTCAATTTCAGCAATCATATCCTCCTCTTTAGGATAGGTCCCAGCCATGATATGTTCCCTGCTTTTTGGGTCATATGTCTCGGTAAGCTCGGGGGTACCACCGGTACTTTCTGCAGTTCCCAACACAACTGCTCTTAACCGGGAGGTTTCGTTTTTTACATTCAGTTTCATAGCGCCTAAAATTTGTGCAAATATAAAAAAAGCTTCATAGTAACTATGAAGCTTTTCATTTGGTGAAAAAAGATTTCTATCTGTTCTCGATATCTTTAAATTTCCTGTGAGTTTCACCAATGTAAACCTGTCTTGGTCGACCAATTGGTTCCTTGCGCATGCGCATTTCTCTCCATTGAGCAATCCAACCCNAAAAGATTTCTATCTGTTCTCGATATCTTTAAATTTCCTGTGAGTTTCACCAATGTAAACCTGTCTTGGTCGACCAATTGGTTCCTTGCGCATGCGCATTTCTCTCCATTGAGCAATCCAACCCGGCAAACGACCAACGGCAAACATCACAGTAAACATTTCTGTTGGAATTCCCATTGCACGGTAAATAATTCCTGAATAGAAATCTACGTTAGGATACAATTTTCTTTCTACAAAATATTGATCTTCCAAAGCGGCTTTTTCAAGACCTTTAGCAATCTCCAAAATAGGGTCTTCAACCCCAAGCTGCCCTAATACTTCATCTGCTGCTTTCTTAATAATCTTTGCCCGCGGATCGAAATTCTTATAAACTCTGTGACCAAAGCCCATTAATCTAAATGGATCTTCTTTATCTTTTGCTTTAGCGATAAATTTAGAAGTATCTCCACCGTCAGCTTTAATCTCCTCAAGCATTTCAATTACTGCCTGGTTTGCTCCACCATGAAGCGGCCCCCAAAGTGCAGAAACACCTGCAGAAATGGAAGCAAAAAGTCCGGCGTGCGAAGAACCTACGATGCGAACGGTTGAAGTAGAGCAGTTTTGCTCATGATCTGCATGAAGAATAAGCAATTTATCAAGTGCATTTACTACAGTTTTATTCTGCTTATAGTTTTTCCCTTCCTTCTGAAACATCATTTTCAAAAGACTTTCTACATATCCTATGTTCGTATCCTTATTGTAAAGGGTCTGATTATTTTTTCTTCGTAACGTCCACGCGGCCAATACCGGGAATTTGGCTAGAATCTTTACGATCGCCCTGTACATATCCTCTTCAGACTCCACATTAACAGATTTAGGATTAAATGCTGTCAATGCACTTGTCAATGAAGAAAGAACTCCCATTGGATGGGCAGATTCAGGAAAACCGTTCAGGACGGTCTTCATATCCTCATTTACAATGCTCTGATCAAGAATATCTGTATTGAATTTTTGCAGCTGAGATTTGCTTGGAAGCTCCCCGAAAATAAGCAGGTAACATACCTCTAAAAAATCGGCTTTTTCAGCCAGTTCCTCTATGGAATATCCTCTGTATCTCAGGATTCCTTTCTCTCCATCCAGGAAGGTAATTGCACTTTCACAAGCACCTGTATTCTTATATCCGGGATCTAAGGTAATGGCACCACTTTGACCACGCAATTGCTTGATATCAATAGCAAGTTCATTTTCAGTTCCAACAACAACAGGGAATTCATACTTTTTCCCTTCTATCTCTATAGTAGCTACTTTTGACATATTTTTATATAACTTTTCGTGAATTATTTTTAGGATTGCTAATTTACGAAATTCTCTGCTAATTTACCGTCAAACGCTGCATTCCTTTGATTCAAAAATGGTGTTTTGAGCAAGAATTCTTCTAAAAACAAAGAATCCCCTAAAGAACATTTTCTAAAGGGGATAAGATTTAGAAGTTATTAACTTTCCTACTTCAGCTTAAAGGCTTTTTCCTGAGGATAATAAGCTACAGAACCAAGTTCTTCCTCTATACGCAATAACTGATTGTATTTCGCCATCCTGTCACTTCTCGAAGCAGAACCTGTTTTGATTTGCCCGGTGTTCAACGCAACAGCAAGATCAGCAATGGTATTATCTTCCGTTTCGCCAGAGCGGTGAGACATTACAGAAGTATATCCCGCATTGTGTGCCATATTTACGGCGGCAATGGTTTCAGTTAAAGTTCCAATCTGGTTTACTTTAATAAGAATAGAATTCGCGATCTTATTCTCAATACCTTTGGAAAGTCTCTCCACATTGGTCACGAAAAGATCATCCCCAACGAGTTGCACCTTATTCTTACTCTTTTCGGTTAAATATTTCCAGCCGTCCCAGTCATTTTCATCCATTCCATCTTCAATGGAAATAATTGGATATTTTTCGGCAAGGCTTACCAGGTAATCTGCCTGTTCTTCACTGCTTCTCACCTGCCCTTTATCACCTTCAAATTTGGTGTAGTCATACTTCCCATTTTCGTAGAATTCGGCCGCAGCACAATCAAGTGCAATCATTATTTCTTCTCCAGGCTTATAACCTGCGTTTTCAATAGATTGAAGAATAGTATCCAAGGCATCTTCTGTCCCATCCAACGTTGGTGCAAAACCACCTTCATCTCCTACGGCAGTACTTAAACCTCTTTTATGAAGCACTTTTTTAAGATTATGGAATATTTCAGTTCCCATTTTCAAGGCTTCGGAAAAATTCTCTGCTTTTACCGGCATCACCATAAATTCCTGAAATGCAATAGGAGCATCACTGTGAGAACCACCATTTATGATGTTCATCATTGGCACCGGAAGTGTATTTGCACTCACTCCACCAATGTAACGGTAAAGCGGCATATTCAGTTCGTTGGCAGCTGCCTTTGCAACAGCAAGAGAAACTCCTAAAATGGCATTAGCGCCCAACTTTGATTTATTTGGAGTACCATCTAATTCAATCATGGTTTGATCGATCAAATTTTGATCAAATACTGAAGATCCCAAAAGTTCCTCTGCGATAATGTCATTCACATTTTCTACTGCTTTAGAAACCCCTTTCCCCATGTAATCGTCTCCGCCGTCTCTCAATTCGACTGCTTCATGTTCTCCTGTTGATGCTCCTGAAGGAACTGCTGCCCTTCCCAATACGCCGTTTTCGGTAATTACATCTACTTCTACCGTAGGATTTCCTCTGGAGTCAAAAATTTGACGTGCGTGAACGTTGATTATGATACTCATAGTAACTTTTGTTGATTAAATTATATAATTAGCAAGATACAAATACAGGTCGAAAAAAACGAGCAAAAATGCCATTTTAGAGGCTTCTATTGCGAAAAATTCACTTAATCGTTTTCGGAAGGAAAGCAATTAATATCTCAAAATAAAGAGACCCGAAAATGTCATTTTCGGGTCTCTTTCTGTACTAAACTTTTTCCTTAATGAGATTGTGAATGAATTCATCAAAAAGATAATGGGCATCATTTGGCCCCGGACTTGCTTCTGGGTGATATTGCACTGAGAAACATTTCTTATTGTTCATCCTTATTCCTGCCACTGTGTGATCATTTAAATGAGTATGGGTGACTTTGACATTTGAGTGGGATTCTGTTTCTTCCTTGTTCACAGAAAACCCATGATTTTGGGAAGTAATCTCCCCTTTTCCGGTTTCCAGGTTTAAGATTGGATGATTGATCCCCCTATGCCCGTGGTGCATTTTATAAGTGGAAATTCCATTGGCCAGAGCTATGATTTGGTGGCCCAGGCATATTCCGAAGAGCGGTTTGTCCTCTTCCATAATATCTTTTGCCAGCTGAATCGCATTTTTAAGAGGTGCAGGATCTCCAGGGCCATTGGACAGCAAATATCCGTGAGGATTCCACTTTTTCATCTCTTCAAAAGTAGTATCATAAGGAAAAACTTTACAGTAAACATTCCTTTTTGCGAGATGCTTTAGGATGTTCCTTTTAACTCCCACATCCAGCACGGCTACTTTATACTCTGCATCTTCACTTCCGAAGAAATAAGGCTCTTTGGTCGACACTTTAGAAGCCAGTTCAAGACCGTCCATGTCTGACACTTCCGCAAGCTCTTTTTTGAGACGTTCAATATCATCAACTTCGGTTGTGATCACGGCGTTCATGGCACCATTTTCCCGGATGTAGGTAACCAATGCCCTGGTGTCTACATCTGATATTGCAAAAAGATTGCTTTTACTTAGAAAATCCTGAAGAGACATATCGGCTGCATGTCTGGAATGATAATAGCTGAAATTTTTACAGATAAGGCCTGAGATTTGCGCTGTATCTGCTTCTTCTTCGTTTTCATTGGTACCATAATTCCCAATATGGGCATTGGTAGTGACCATAATTTGCCCAAAGTATGAAGGGTCTGTAAAAATCTCCTGATACCCTGTCATACCGGTATTGAAACAAACTTCTCCAAAGGCTTTACCTTCTTGGTTTCCCACTGCTCTACCATGGAAGATGGTTCCATCTGCCAGCAGAACAATTGCTTTTTTTCTGGTTTGATATTTCATAAGATTCTATCCTGCAATACGAGTTGCAATTTACAGGTTTTCAATTTTTAGATTGTCCTAATTTGCTGAAAAAGATATATAAAAAAAGGATAAGCTGTTAATGCTTATCCTTTTTAAAAAATATCGAAAAAAGATCATTTTATTCCTCTTTCTTTTCTTCTTTATTGTTCTCAGAAGCTTCGGGTGCTGCCTGGGCAGTATCTGTAGCTTTCTTTCTACCAGCTCTACGAGTCGATTTTTTCTTCTCTGGCTTGTTTACGTTGTAAATCTCGTTATAATCAACTAATTCGATCAATGCCATATCTGCATTATCTCCCAGACGATTACCCAGCTTAATGATCCTGGTATATCCTCCCGGACGATCTCCTACTTTAGGCGCTACTTCACGAAATAATTCAGAAAGAGCGTTTTTGTCACGCAATTTACTAAATACGATTCTTCTGTTGTGAGTAGTGTCCTCTTTAGATTTCGTCATTAAAGGCTCTACAAACTGCTTCAAAGCTTTCGCTTTTGCCACAGTTGTATTGATACGTTTATGTTCAATTAGGGAACAGGCCATATTGGCTAACATAGCCGAACGGTGGGCTGTTTTTCTTCCTAAGTGGTTTATTTTTTTTCCGTGTCTCATGACATTTTTTGTTTCATCATCTTGCTACAACCCATTTTGAGGAGCAAACTATGATGGTTTTTATATTAGAGATATTAACCATTGCAGATAAACCTGCAACTAGTCTTTATCAAGTTTATATTTTGAAAGATCCATTCCGAAGTTTAAACCTTTGTTGTTCACCAGCTCTTCAAGCTCGGTGAGGGATTTTTTCCCAAAGTTTCTAAACTTCATCAAATCATTCTTATTGTAAGATACCAGATCTCCAAGAGTATCAACTTCTGCCGCTTTCAAACAGTTCAAAGCTCTTACCGAAAGATCCATATCTACCAGTTTGGTTTTAAGCAACTGACGCATATGAAGAGATTCCTCATCATAAGTCTCTGTTTGAGCGATCTCGTCTGCCTCCAAAGTAATGCGTTCATCAGAGAACAACATAAAGTGGTGAATCAAAGTTTTAGCCGCTTCAGTCAAAGCATCTTTCGGGTGGATTGAACCGTCTGTGCTGATTTCGAAAACCAATTTTTCATAATCGGTCTTTTGCTCAACACGGTAGTTTTCAATAGAGTATTTTACGTTCTTTATTGGAGTATAAATAGAATCTGTATAGATCGTTCCAAGAGGTGCGTTGGCTTTCTTGTTCTCTTCAGCAGGAACATAACCTCTACCCTTTTCTACGGTAACTTCCATATTAAGATTCACCTTTTTATCCATATTGCAAATAACCAACTCAGGATTAAGGATCTGGAATCCAGAAATAAATTTTTGAAAATGCCCGGCAGTAAGCTGGTCTTCTCCTGTAACAGAAATTGTAACGGCTTCATTGTCTATTTCATCAATTTGCCTTTTAAACCTGATTTGTTTCAGGTTCAAAATAATTTCTGTTACATCTTCCACAACCCCAGGGATTGTTGAAAACTCATGATCTACCCCTTCCATACGTACCGAAGTGATCGCGAATCCTTCAAGTGAAGATAACAGTACTCTTCTTAAAGCGTTACCAACGGTCAATCCATACCCAGGTTCCAAAGGACGAAATTCAAATTTCCCTTCGAAATCGGTAGAATCAATCATTATAACTTTATCGGGCTTCTGAAAATTTAATATTGCCATATTACGACTTCTGTCAATTATTATTTCGAATATAATTCGACGATGAATTGTTCATTTATATTTTCCGGAATCTGAACTCTTCCAGGTACAGAAACATATGTTCCCTGTTTGGTCTCATTGTTCCAGGTAATCCACTCATAAACACTGCTGCTGTTAGATAGTGATTCCTGAATAGCAGTCAAGGATTTTGACTTTTCTCTCACACCTACAACATCTCCAGCTTTTAACTGGTAAGAAGGAATATTTACCAATTCACCATTTACAGTAATATGCCTGTGAGAAACCAATTGTCTTGCTCCTCTTCTCGATGGTGAAATACCCATTCTGTAAACAACGTTGTCTAAACGTGATTCACATAATTGTAAAAGTACTTCCCCGGTAATACCCTGTGCACTTGTCGCTTTTTCAAACATGTTTCTGAATTGCCGCTCTAAGATACCATAAGTATATTTCGCTTTTTGCTTCTCCATCAACTGGATAGCATATTCAGATTTTTTTCCACGACGACGGTTATTACCATGTTGTCCCGGAGGATAATTTCTTTTTTCAAAAGATTTGTCATCTCCGAAAATAGCTTCACCGAATTTACGGGCTATTTTAGTCTTAGGACCAGTATATCTTGCCATTTAAAATTTGATTATAAGAAAGCGATCAGGAATTAAGGTCTCTGTCCTTCGCAGATCTTTTTGCTTTCCTTGTTATACTTATTATTAATTAAACTCTACGTCTTTTAGGAGGACGACATCCATTGTGTGGTAGTGGAGTAACATCAATGATCTCAGTTACTTCAATTCCTGCATTGTGAAGAGAACGAATAGCAGATTCTCTACCGTTACCTGGTCCTTTCACGAATACTTTTACTTTACGCAAACCAGCTTCGTGAGCTACTTTAGACGCATCTTCTGCAGCCAACTGGGCAGCGTAAGGAGTGTTTTTCTTAGATCCTCTAAAACCCATTTTACCGGCAGACGACCAGGAGATAACATCACCTTTCTTATTGGTTAATGAAACGATAATGTTGTTGAAAGAAGCAGTAACATGCGCCTCTCCAATAGACTCAACATTAACCTTACGTTTCTTTTGAGTTGCTTTTGTTTTTGCTTTTGCCATCCTACTTATTATTTAGTTGCTTTCTTCTTGTTTGCAACTGTTTTTCTTCTTCCTTTTCTGGTTCTGGAGTTATTTTTAGTCCTTTGTCCTCTCAACGGTAGTCCCGCTCTGTGACGAATTCCTCTATAACTTCCAATATCCATTAAACGTTTAATGCTCAACTGAACTTCTGAACGTAGTTCACCTTCAATTTTGTAGCCGCCTACCGCTTCACGAATTCTCCCGATTTCATCATCGTTCCAATCTGAAACTTTTTTGCCTTCCTCAACATTGGCTTCCTGAAGGATCTCTTGCGCCCTGCTCTTTCCAATTCCGAAGATATAGGTCAATGCTATAACGCCTCGCTTTTGTTTTGGTATATCAACACCTGCAATTCTAGCCATAACTACCCTTGTCTTTGTTTAAATTTTGGATTCTTTTTGTTTATTACGTACAGTCTGCCTTTTCTTCGAACAATTTTGCAGTCGGCACTTCTTTTTTTAATTGATGCTCTAACTTTCATAGTTATTAGTATCTGTAAGTTATTCGAGCCTTCGATAAATCGTAAGGGCTCATTTCTAATTTCACTTTGTCCCCGGGTAACAACTTAATGTAATGCATACGCATCTTTCCCGAAATATGTGCAGTCACAATGTGACCATTTTCTAATTCTACCCGGAACATTGCGTTAGACAATGCTTCAACAATTGTTCCGTCCTGTTCTATCGCCGGTTGTTTTGCCATTATGCTACTGCTTTTCTGTTTTTACCGGTTTTCATCAATCCATCATAGTGTCTATTGAGCAGGTAAGAATTCACCTGTTGCATAGTATCTATTGCAACTCCAACCATAATTAATAACGAAGTACCTCCAAAGAACAACGCCCAACCCTGTTGTACACCCAACAAGGAAACAATAATCGCAGGGAACACTGCTATTAATGCTAAGAAAACTGACCCAGGAAGGGTAATTTGAGACATAATCCTATCTAGAAAATCAGCTGTTTCAGACCCTGGACGAATCCCAGGTATAAAACCGCCACTTCGTTTTAAATCATCTGCCATTTTATTAGTAGGCACTGTAATCGCGGTGTAAAAGTACGTAAAAATTATAATTAACAACGCAAAGACTAAATTGTACCAGAAACCGAATATATCACTAAAGGCAGCAGTCACTCCCTGCGCAGTTTCAGATTCTGAAAGTCCGGCAACTGCGGCAGGAATGAACATAATTGCCTGTGCAAAAATTATAGGCATTACTCCCGAAGCATTCAACTTCAAAGGTATATATTGTCTAGATCCAAACACATTCTTCTCATATCCGCCAGAGGCTGTTCGCCTAGCGTATTGCACGGGGATACGTCTTACTGCCATCACCAACATTACAGATGCAAGAATAATTGCAAACCAAATCACCAACTCGATAAGTATCATAATAGCACCACCGTTTGACTCAAGCACTCTGGAAGCAAATTCCTGAATGAAAGCCTGCGGCAAAGTCGCGATGATACCTACCATAATCAATAAAGAGATACCATTCCCAATGCCTTTATCAGTGATCTTTTCCCCCAGCCACATCGCAAAGATGGTACCAGTTACAAGAATGATTACAGAAGAAACAACAAATGTCACACCGTTCCCTAGCAAGAATGCACTTGAAGGTAACGTGGCAAAGAGGTTGTAAATGTATCCAGGACCCTGAACTAAGGTAATTGCGATGGTTAACCATCGAGTGATTTGATTTATTTTTCTCCTACCGCTCTCTCCTTCTTTTTGCAATTTTTGAAGATACGGAACAGCAATACCCATTAACTGCACCACAATAGAAGCAGAGATATAAGGCATAATTCCCAACGCGAATACAGAAGCATTAGAAAATGCTCCTCCCGTAAAGGCATTAAGAAGACCTAAAAGACCTCCATCTGTTTGTGTGGCCAGATTGGACAATTGAGATGCATCGATTCCCGGAAGCACAACCTGAGCTCCAAATCGATATACCAATAATAAACCAAGGGTCACTAAAATTCGATTTTTTAGCTCCTCAATTTTCCAGATATTCTTTATTGTATTGATGAATTTCATTGTTTATCTATTATAAAGTAACAGCTTCACCACCAGCAGCTTCTATAGCTTGCTTTGCTGAGGCAGTAAATTTATGAACAGATATTTTCAACTTAGCCTTCAATTCACCTCTTCCTAATATCTTAACTAATTCGTTCTTACGAGCTAATCCATTTTCCACCAATACGTCCATATCAACAGTATCGGTAATTCGACCTGCGTCTACCAATGATTGAAGAACATCCAGATTTACACCTTGATATTCTTTTCTGTTGATATTAGTAAAGCCAAATTTAGGAACTCGTCTTTGAAGCGGCATTTGCCCACCTTCAAATCCTATTTTCCTGGAGTAACCAGATCGTGATTTGGCACCTTTGTGACCACGGGTAGCAGTTCCGCCTTTCCCTGATCCTTCTCCACGCCCAACACGCTTACTGTTACTTTGAACTGAACCTTTTGCAGGTTTTAAGTTACTTAAATCCATGTGAATTTATTATTTTGTTTCCTCAGAGGAAACCAAGTGTTTAACTTTATTTACCATACCAAGGATGTTTGGCGTATTCTCGTGCTCCACAACCTGTCCTATCTTCTTTAGGCCAAGTGCTTCTAAAGTACGTTTTTGGTTTTGAGTGCGTTTAATCGCGCTTTTTACCTGAGTTACTTTTATTTTTCCCATTTTCCTTGTATTATCCTTTAAAAACCTTTTCAAGCGAGATCCCGCGCTGCTTAGCAACAGTTTCTGCACTTCTCAATTGCAGTAAAGCATCAAAAGTAGCCTTTACCACGTTATGTGGGTTTGATGATCCCTGGTTCTTTGAAAGTACATCATGTACTCCAACAGATTCCAGTACCGCACGTATAGCACCACCAGCAATAACTCCGGTACCTGGTGCTGCCGGCAATAGCATCACTCTAGCACCACCATATTTCCCTTTTTGCTCGTGTGGTAAAGTACCCTTATTCAAAGGAATACGAACCAGGTTTTTCTTTGCGTCTTCCACTGCCTTAGAAATAGCATCTGCCACCTCTTTAGACTTTCCTAACCCGTGGCCTACAACACCATTTTCATCACCAACCACTACAATAGCAGAAAAGCCAAATGCTCTACCACCTTTAGTAACCTTAGTAACACGTTGTACACCTACCAAACGATCTTTTAATTCAAGTCCACCTGGCTTTACAAGTTCTACGTTTTTATAATCCTGATACATATCTTCTAGAATTTAAGTCCTCCTTCGCGAGCACCTTCTGCTAATGATTTAACTCTACCGTGGTATAGGTAACCGCTTCTATCAAAGGAAATGGTTTCTATTCCGGCTTTCAAAGCTTTTTCAGCAATAGCTTTACCAACTAAGGCTGCCTGCTCTTTCTTGTTTCCTTCTGCTGAAGTAACATCCTTATCTCTTGAGGAAGCGGCTACCAATGTTTTACCATCTACATCATTCACTATCTGAGCATAAATTTCTTTATTACTTCTAAATACTGATAATCTAGGACGCACATCAGTTCCGGTGATATCCCTACGGATTCTCTTCCTGATCTTATTTCTTCTATCTTGTTTTGACACTGACATAATCTAAACTTATTAAGCTGATTTACCTGCTTTTCTTCTTAATTGCTCTCCTTTGAACTTAATTCCCTTTCCTTTGTAAGGTTCAGGAGCTCGGAAAGATCGAATTTTCGCAGCAACCTGGCCTACCAACTGCTTATCGTATGAAGTCAATTTCACGATTGGGTTTTTACCCTTTTCAGAAATTGTTTCTACTTTAACTTCCGGAGCCAAATCTAATATAATGTTATGAGAGAACCCAACTGCAAGATCTAATTTTTGACCCTGGTTTGAAGCCCTGTAACCTACACCTACTAATTCCAGCTCTTTTGTATAGCCTGTAGCCACACCTTCGATCATGTTATTGATCAAAGCACGGTACAACCCGTGTTTAGCTTTAAGATCTTTTTTATCTGAAGAACGCTCAAAAGTTATTACTCTGTCCTCGATCTTCATATCGATGTCTTCAATTTTCTGAGTAAGCTCTCCAAATTTTCCTTTTACCGTAACAACTCCATCGTTTAGGTCTACTGTAACACCTTCAGGAATTGTGATTGGATTTTTACCTATTCTTGACATTTCTTTTCGTCTTTAAATATTAGTAAACGTAGCACAATACCTCGCCACCAACTTTTTCCTGTTGTGCCTGCTTCCCAGTCATCACTCCGTGAGAAGTTGAGACGATAGCAATCCCTAATCCATTAAGGATTCTTGGGAGCTCATTGGCGCCGGCGTACTTACGCAAACCAGGTTTACTTATTCGTTGAATTTTCTTTATCACAGAATCTTTAGTGACTTTGTCATACTTAAGAGCGATCTTAATAGTTCCCTGAGCGGTACTATCATCAAACTTATAACTAAGAATGTATCCCTGATCAAATAAAATTTTTGTGATCTCCTTTTTAAGATTAGAAGCCGGTATCTCTACAACTCTGTGACTGGCAGCAACCGCATTTCTAATTCTTGTCAAATAATCTGCAATAGGATCTGTATTCATCTATTTCAATTTGCGGAAGTGGTTTTCCCTAGCAATTACAGGGAACCTTCCTCCAATTTATAATTTTACCAACTAGCCTTCTTAACACCAGGAATTAATCCATTGTTCGCCATTTCCCTAAAAGTAACACGGGAGATACCAAACTGTCTCATATACCCTCTAGGCCTACCGGTTAATTTACAACGGTTGTGCAAACGTACCGGAGATGAGTTCTTTGGTAATTTCTGTAATGCTTCATAATCACCAGCTTCTTTTAAAGCCTTGCGCTTTTCAGCATACTTATCTACCAATTTTTGTCTCTTCACCTCACGGGCTTTCATTGATTCTTTAGCCATACTTATTGCTTTTTAAAAGGTAATCCTAGTTCGGTTAATAGCGATTTCGCTTCTTTATCTGTATTAGCGGTAGTAACAAATGTAATGTCCATACCATTGATACGATTTACTTTATCGATATCAATTTCAGGAAAAATAATTTGCTCAGTAACACCAAGGTTATAATTCCCTCTACCGTCAAACCCCGTAGCTTTGATTCCATTAAAATCACGTACACGCGGAAGCGCTGAAGTAATTAATCGATCCAAAAACTCGTACATTCTTTCTCCTCTTAAGGTAACTTTTGCCCCAATTGGCATTCCTTTACGAAGTTTGAAAGAAGCAACATCCTTCTTAGATATGGTCGCTACCGCTTTTTGACCTGTAATAGCTGTTAATTCATCTACTGCATGATCAATAAGTTTCTTGTCTGCAACAGCTGCACCAACGCCACGGCTCAAAACTATCTTTTCAAGTTTTGGAACTTCCATTACGTTAGAGTAGCTGAATTCTTCTGTAAGAGAAGAGATAATTCTCTCTTTATACTCTTGCTTAAGTCTTGGTACGTACGCCATAACTAAATTACTTCATTGGATTTTTTGGAAAACCTTACTTTCTTATCGTTTTCTTCCCTATATCCTACCCTGGTGGTTTCACCATTTTTATCAATCAATGACAGGTTGGAAATATGGATTGGGGCTTCCTTCTTTTTTATTCCACCTTGCGGGTTTGCGGCACTTGGTTTCTCATGTTTCGAAACTTCGTTCACACCTTCCACAATGGCTTTGTTCTTATCCAAAAGAACCTGTTGTACTTTACCTTCTTGACCTTTATGATCTCCAGCAATAACACGAACAGTATCTCCTGTTTTTATTCTAAGCTTTCTCATTTTTTCTCTGTATTAAAGCACTTCCGGTGCCAATGATACAATCTTCATGAACTGCTTATCACGAAGTTCACGTGCTACAGGACCAAAAACACGTGTTCCTCTCATTTCCCCGGTTGGATTCAAAAGGACACATGCGTTATCATCAAAACGGATATACGATCCGTCTGGTCTGCGCACCTCTTTCTTGGTACGAACAACAACTGCTGTCGAAACCGCACCTTTTTTAACGTTACCGTTAGGTGTAGCTTCTTTAACACTGACAACTATCTTGTCTCCAACAGAAGCGTATCTTCTATTTGTACCGCCCAATACGCGAATCACTAAAACTTCTTTAGCTCCGGTATTGTCTGCTACTCTTAATCTAGACTCTTGTTGTACCATTTTTTACTTCGCTCTTTCAATTATTTCTACTAATCTCCAACATTTGGATTTACTTAGAGGCCTTGTTTCCATGATCCTCACAGTATCTCCTTCGTTGCAGTCGTTTGTTTCGTCGTGTGCCACATATTTTTTCGTCTTCAAAACGAATTTTCCATACATGGGGTGTTTTACTTTTTTAGTTTCAGAAACCACAATTGATTTCGTCATCTTATTACTGGTAACAACACCTATACGTTCTTTTCTTAAGTTTCTTTTTTCCATTTTCAGCAGAATAACACTTATTGTTGTTCTCTTTTAGTTAACTCTGTAGCAATACGCGCTATAGATCTTCTTACAGTTCGTAACTGTATCGGGTTCTCTAATGGCGATACTGCGTGAGCCATTTTCAAATCGGAATATGCTTTCCTTGATTTTCCAAGTTCTTCCTGTAATTCTGCTACAGACAATTCTCTTACTTCTGATTGTTTCATAACGTCTCTAATTAAGCTTGATAATCTCTAGCTACAATGAACTTAGTTTTAACAGGTAGTTTTTGAGCCGCAAGACGCAATGCCTCTTTCGCAACATCAAATGGTACTCCTCCTATTTCGAAAAGAATCCTTCCAGGTTTTACAACTGCTGCCCAATATTCAACGGCACCCTTACCTTTACCCATACGTACTTCAAGAGGCTTTTTTGTAATAGGCTTGTCTGGAAATATTTTAATCCATAACGATCCTTCCCTCTTCATATAACGGGTAGCAGCAATACGCGCTGCCTCTATTTGTCTTGCAGTCACAAAATTCGAATCTAATGACTTGATTCCAAAAGTTCCATTTGAAAGTCTATGCCCCCTTTGTGCATTTCCTTTCATGCGGCCCTTTTGCATTTTGCGATATTTTGTTCTTTTAGGCTGTAACATTTTTCTTTACTTTAAAAAATTACTTTCTACGACGTGATTTGTTAGCACCACCTCGTCCGGCTCCGGTTTTTCCTCCTTGTTTTTTGGACATGCCAACAAGTGGAGAAAGTTCTCTTTTACCGTAAACCTCACCTTTCATGATCCATACTTTTACACCCAGTCTACCATAAGTAGTGTGTGCCTCAACCAAAGCATAATCAATATCGGCTCTAAAAGTCGACAAAGGAATACGTCCATCTTTATAACCTTCTGAACGCGCCATTTCAGCACCGTTCAAACGACCTGAAATTTCCACTTTAATACCTTCAGCATTCATCCTCATTGCAGCCGCAATAGCCATCTTAATTGCACGACGGTAAGAGATACGATTCTCAATTTGTCTTGCTATACTTGAACCCACTAAATGAGCATCAAGTTCAGGCCTTTTGATTTCGAAGATGTTAATCTGAACTTCCTTGTCGGTAATTTTCTTAAGCTCCTCTTTAAGCTTGTCTACCTCCTGTCCACCTTTCCCAATAATAATACCAGGACGGGCAGTGGTGATAGTAACGGTTACAAGCTTAAGCGTACGCTCAATAATTACTCTTGATACACTCGCTTTTGATAAACGAGCATGGATGTATTTTCTAATCTTATCGTCTTCAGCGATCTTATCACCGTAGTCATTTCCTCCGTACCAGTTGGATTCCCATCCTCTAATGATACCAAGACGATTCCCGATTGGATTTGTTTTCTGTCCCATACTCTTCCTTAGCTTTGTGTATTATTGTTCTCTCCAAGCACAAGTGTAACGTGATTGGAACGTTTTCTTATTCTATGTGCGCGACCCTGTGGTGCAGGACGTAGTCTCTTCAACATACTTCCACCATCAACACGAATCTCTTTCACAAACAGTTCAGCTTCTTCAATATTTGCATCTTCATTCTTGTTCTGCCAGTTAGATATAGCCGACAATAACAATTTCTCCAAACTGCGCGATGCGTCTTTAGAATTGAACTTTAAAATATGAAGCGCTTTTTCTACTTTCTCACCTCGAACTAAATCTGCGACTAAACGCATTTTTCTTGGTGAAGTAGGGCAGTTATTCAGTTTAGCAAAAGCTATTTGCTTCTTAGCTTCCTTTATTTGCTCTGCTCTTTCTCTTTTACGAACTCCCATAGCTTCAATTATTTTTTACCTTTATTTTTAGCACCAGCATGACCTCTAAAAGATCTTGTTGGTGAAAATTCACCTAATTTGTGACCCACCATGTTTTCGGTAACATACACAGGAACAAATTGACGCCCGTTGTGCACTGCTATAGTTTGCCCAACAAAATCCGGAGTGATCATAGATGCTCTAGACCAGGTTTTAATTACCGTTTTCTTTCCAGACTCTGTATTCTGAGCTACTTTTTGCTCCAATTTATAGTGAACGTAAGGTCCTTTTTTTAATGAACGTGCCATATCTTATTATTTCTTTCTACGTTCTACAATATACTTATTACTCGACTTCGTTTTTGAGCGGGTTCTGAATCCTTTAGCAGGCAAACCTTTTCTTGAACGAGGATGACCTCCTGAAGATCGGCCTTCACCACCACCCATTGGGTGATCTACAGGGTTCATTACCACCGGTCTTGTTCTAGGTCTTCTACCCAACCATCTACTTCTACCAGCTTTACCTGACACTAGCAACTGATGATCACTGTTAGAAACAGCTCCAATTGTAGCTATACAGCTCGCTAATACCCTTCTAATTTCACCTGAAGGTAACTTAATGGTTGCGTATTTACCCTCTCTTGCCATTAATTGAGCAAATGCTCCAGCGCTACGCGCCATTACAGCTCCCTGCCCAGGTCTTAACTCAATACAAGAGACAATAGTACCCAAAGGAATGTTTGCCAATGGCATTGCATTTCCTATTTCCGGAGCAACTGCTTCGGCACCAGATACTATATTCTGCCCAACCTGAAGTCCATTTTGAGCAATAACATATCGCTTTTCACCGTCTTGATAATTCAATAATGCAATAAAAGCCGTTCTGTTAGGATCATATTGAATAGAAGCAACAGTAGCAGGAATTCCATGCTTGTCTCTTTTAAAATCAATAATCCTGTAACGTTTTTTGTGACCACCACCAATGTAGCGCATGGTCATTTTTCCCTGACTGTTTCTACCACCAGACCTTTTGTTCGGAGCTAATAAACTCTTCTCCGGCTTATCAGTAGTAATCGCGTCATATCCGTTTACTACTCTAAATCGCTGCCCGGGGGTAATTGGTTTTAATTTTCTAACTGACATTTTTTAATCTTAGAGATTACTATATAAATCAATAGTTTCACCTTCCGCCACCTGTACTAGTGCCTTTTTATAAGCACTGGTTTTACCAGTTACGACACCCGTCTTCGTATAACGGGATTTTCTGTCTGGACGGACATTTATCGTACGAACTTTAGCAACTGAAACACCATATGCAGCCTCAACTGCATCTTTAATTTCAATTTTATTCGCATTATTAGAAACCACAAAAGAGAAACGATTATTCAATTCACTATCAGACGTGGCTTTCTCTGTAATAATAGGTTTTATTAAGATACTCATAATGCTTATTTACTTAAATTCGACTCAATTCCTTCTAGAGACCCCTCCAAAAACACAACATTATTTGCATTCATGATTTTGTAAGTACTTAATTCTGAAGCACTTACCACTTCGGAAGTCTTTAAATTGCGTGAGGACAAATATACGTTTTTATTTGTGTCACCCAACACTATCAAAGATTTTTTATTGTCTAGTCCTAAAGCCTTTAAAACCTCTGTAAAGTTTTTAGTTTTTGGAGCATCAAATGAAAAATCTTCTACAACCATAATAGAGTTACCACTCGCTTTAAGAGACAATGCAGACTTACGCGCCAGTCTCTTTAAGTTTTTATTCAATTTAAAAGAATAATTTCTCGGTCTTGGACCAAAAACTCTTCCCCCTCCTTTAAATATAGGTGACTTAATACTTCCCGCACGAGCAGTACCTGTACCTTTTTGTTTCTTGATCTTACGTGTAGATCCTGCAATTTCTGCGCGCTCCTTTGCTTTATGTGTTCCCTGGCGTTGATTTGCCAAGAATTGCTTTACATCAAGATAAACAGCATGGTTATTAGGCTCTATTCCAAAAACAGCATCAGAAAGGTTTGCCTTTCTCCCTGTTTCATTTCCTTTTATATCTAAAACTGCTACTTCCATTACTTTTGAATGATTACGTAAGAATTTTTGTGACCTGGAATCGCCCCTTTAACTACAAGAAGATTCTTCTCAGCAACCACTTTTAAAACTCTTAGGTTTTCTACTTTTACTTTATCGCCACCCATTCTTCCGGCCATTCGCATTCCTTTGAATACTCTCGCAGGGTATGAAGCCGCACCAATGGAACCAGGAGCTCTCAATCGGTTATGTTGACCGTGAGTGGATTGTCCAACTCCGCCAAAACCATGACGTTTTACAACACCCTGAAAACCTTTACCTTTACTTACTCCGGAAACATCAACAAATTCTCCTTCAGTAAAATGTTCAACGGTGATGCTATCACCTAGTTTGTGCTCTCCTTCAAATCCCTTGAATTCAACGACTTTGCGCATTGCTGCACCTCCGGCTTTTTTAGCATGCCCTTCAGCAGCTTTATTAGCAGTCTTTTTGTCATCGAAACCAAGTTGAAGAGCTTCGTACCCGTCAACCTCTTTGGTTCTGACTTGGGTAATTACGCATGGACCTGCTTCAATCACGGTACAAGGAATGTTCTTCCCGTTCTCGTCAAAAATGCTGGTCATGCCAATCTTTCTTCCTATTAACCCAGACATAATTATTAATTAAGTATTAAATTATTTATTTAAAAATATTCAGGATTGAAAAAACACTTCCAATCCTGAATGCATTTTTCTCCGTTTTTCCCTCGCCAACTGCTCGGGACATGTTATACATCCTTTCGAAAGGATGCCGCATCATCACACTTTAATCTCAACCTCTACTCCACTTGGCAATTCAAGTTTCATAAGAGCATCAATAGTTTTAGATGAAGAGCTGTATATATCAAGTAACCTTTTATAAGAACTTAACTGAAATTGCTCTCTCGACTTTTTATTTACGTGAGGAGAACGCAATACGGTAAAGATCTTTTTGTGTGTTGGCAACGGAATTGGTCCCGTTACTACAGCACCCGTACTTTTTACGGTTTTTACAATCTTCTCGGCAGATTTATCTACCAGGTTATGATCGTAAGATTTTAATTTTATTCTGATTTTCTGACTCATTTTCCTGATAATTATTCGTTAGCGGTTCCCTTTTCTGCCTTCATAATTGCTTCTGAAATATTAGAAGGAGTTTCGGCATAGTGAGAGAATTCCATAGTAGAGGTTGCACGTCCCGAAGAAAGGGTACGCAATGTAGTTACATATCCAAACATCTCAGATAATGGCACCTCAGCTTTAATCACTTTTGCACCAGATCTGTCAGACATGTTATTCACCTGCCCACGACGTCTGTTCAAGTCTCCTACTATATCACCCATATTCTCCTCTGGAGTAACCACTTCTACTTTCATGATTGGCTCAAGAATCACAGCACCAGCTTTTTTAGCTGCCACTTTATATCCCATCTTCGCAGCCAATTCAAAAGAAAGTTGATCGGAATCCACAGGGTGGAAAGATCCATCCTTAAGGACTACTTTCAAAGTATCCATGGTAAAACCTGCCATAGGTCCGGTTTTCATAGCCTCTCTAAATCCTTTTTCCACTGAAGGAATAAATTCTTTCGGGATACGACCACCTTTAATTTCATCAACGAATTGCAGACCAGGTCCTTTGAAGTCTTCATCTGCAGGTCCTAATGTAAATACGATATCACCAAATTTACCACGACCACCAGACTGTTTCTTATAAACCTCTCTGTGATCTGCATCTCTGGTAACAGTTTCTTTGTACTCCACACGTGGCTGACCTTCATTAACTTCAACCTTAAATTCCCTTTTTAAACGATCTACAAGAATCTCAAGGTGAAGCTCACCCATTCCTGAAATGATTGTTTGTCCGGAAACTTCATCTGTTTTAACCTGGAAAGTTGGATCCTCTTCAGCTAGTTTAGCCAAAGCCATTCCCATTTTATCAACATCTGCCTTAGTCTTAGGCTCTACAGAAATACCAATTACAGGATCAGGGAAAGACATCGATTCAAGAATGATCGGGTGTTTCTCATCTGTTAAGGTATCCCCTGTTTTAATATCTTTAAATCCAACAGCTGCACCAATATCACCAGCTTCAATCCTATCGATCGGCTGCTGTTTATTTGCGTGCATCTGGTAGATACGTGAAATACGCTCTTTTTTCCCAGAACGGTTGTTCTGAACATAAGAACCTGCATCCAACGCTCCCGAATAAACCCTAAAGAAGGCTAATCGCCCAACAAATGGATCTGTAGCAATCTTAAAAGCCAAAGCCGAGAAAGGAGAATCTACGTTTGGTTTACGCTTCTCCTCTTCATCTGTATCAGGATTAACACCTACAATGGCATCTACATCTACAGGAGATGGAAGATATCTCATCACAGCATCCAACATCGCCTGAACTCCCTTGTTTTTAAAGGCAGATCCACACATCATTGGAATAATAGACATATCTATTGTAGCAGCTCTAAGCGCAGCAATAATTTCGTCTTCAGTGATGGAATTTTCATCTTCGAAGAATTTCTCCATAAGAGCTTCGTCGTATTCAGCAACCGCTTCAACTAATTCAGCTCTATATTTATTTACATCATCTTGTAATTCCTCAGGAATATCAATTGTTTCGTAAGTCATTCCGAAATCTTCCTGATTCCAAACAATTGCTTTTTTGGAAATAAGGTCAACAACCCCTTTAAAGTCGATTTCATCCCCAATAGGGATCTGCAACGGTACCGGATTACCACCCAACATTTCCTTAACCTGCTTACACACATTAAAGAAATCAGCTCCCTGGCGGTCCATCTTGTTCACAAATCCTAAACGCGGTACTCTATATTTATCAGCCTGCCTCCACACAGTTTCAGATTGTGGCTCAACACCATCAACCGCACTGAAAAGCGCAACCATTCCATCAAGAACACGTAAAGAACGTTCAACCTCTACAGTGAAATCAACGTGCCCAGGAGTATCAATAATATTAACAGTGAATTCCTGATCGCGATAATTCCATTTACAATGAGTCGCAGCCGAAGTAATGGTGATCCCACGCTCCTGCTCTTGCTCCATCCAGTCCATGGTAGCCGCCCCATCATGAACTTCACCAATTTTATGACTAATACCTGTATAGAACAATATACGCTCTGTCGTTGTCGTCTTACCGGCATCAATATGCGCAGCAATACCTATATTTCTAGTAAATTTTAAATCTCTTTGTGCCATTTCTTAGAATCTAAAGTGTGAGAATGCCTTATTAGCTTCAGCCATTTTATGAGTATCCACTCTTTTCTTCACAGCCGCTCCTTCTTCCTTAGCTGCAGCTAAAACTTCAGCAGCTAATCTCTGCGCCATCGATTTTTCGTTACGCTTCCTCGCATAGCTAATCAACCACTTCATTGCAGTCGAAACTTTACGATCTGGTCTTATTTGCATTGGAATCTGAAAAGTAGCACCTCCAACCCTACGACTACGCACTTCTACATGAGGCATAACATTCGAAAGAGCATCTTTCCAAAGCTCAAGGGCAGTTTTTTCTTCATCTTGTTTCTTCTCTTCCACAATTGCAATAGCATCGTAGAAAACTTTAAAGGCTACCGACTTCTTACCATCCCACATCATCATGTTAACAAACCTCGTTACTAACTGATCATTAAATTTTGGATCTGGTAAAAGTGGCCTTTTCTTCGCCTGTCTTTTTCTCATTTCTTTACATTAAAAGTTTTTAATTACTTCTTAGGTCGTTTCGCTCCGTACTTTGATCTTCGCTGGGTTCTTCCTTCTACACCAGCGGTGTCTAAAGCTCCACGAACGATATGATACCTAACTCCAGGCAAATCTTTAACCCTTCCGCCTCTAACCAATACTATCGAATGCTCTTGCAGGTTGTGCCCTTCTCCGGGAATGTAGGCGTTCACCTCTTTACCATTCGTCAACCTAACCCTTGCAACTTTACGCATTGCAGAATTCGGCTTCTTAGGCGTAGTGGTGTAAACACGTGTACAAACCCCTCTTCTTTGAGGGCACGAATCCAAAGCAGCCGATTTACTCTTCTTGGTAATCTTGGCTCTTCCTTTTCGTACTAATTGTGAAATTGTTGGCATAATTTCTTTTACACTAATTATTGTTAAATAAAACTCCCTTTTTTTAGGGTCTGCAAAGGTAGAATTAAAAAACAAATATTCAAATCATAATTGATTAATTTTCAGAGGCATTTAATCTATCTATGAAAATATACTCATACTGACCTTCAAATTATCTTAAAATTCCTTTCAATCGAACGAAGCAAGTAAAAGGCACTTTCAAGTATCTTTAAAAAGCATCTCCGAGTCCTTATTTTACTTAAGCCTTTATTAACTCCTGGTTAAAATTGAATTAAAAAGAAATTTCAAATCTCGAAATTCAGCAAAAACCAATGCATCACAAAACATTTCATTCTCCGCGTGGAGCCGACGCAGCAGCCTTTTTCGGATCATTAGGCCCCTGAAAGGTCGAGTTAAAAAAAGCATAAAAAGCATGCTAATAATGCATCAAACATGAAGTTTAGGTGTAAAAAAGTTGTTCGGTTAACAATTTATTATCAAATTTGGCATTGGCTAATTCAAACAAATTTAAAAATGAAAACAAAGTTTAGTGGAATTCTAACGCTATTACTAGTGTTAGTCGTGCAAATGACTTTTGCACAAGAACTACAGACGGTCACGGGAACAGTGACCGATGACAACGGAATGCCCCTACCGGGTGTTAACGTGTTAATTCAGGGAACCACTCGCGGTACTCAAACCGATTTCGATGGAAATTATTCTATTGAAGCAAGTAACGCCGAGGTACTCGTTTTTTCCTTTCTTGGAATGGAGACGGTAGAAATTACTTTTCAGGATTCCCCAAGAATTGACGTAACCTTATCTCCAGATGCAGCTCAGCTGGATGAGGTTGTGGTTACTGCCTTAGGGATTAGAAGATCAGAGAAATCCTTACCCTATGCTGCTCAAACAGTAAATGCAGAAGAACTTAACATTACTGAAGACACCAATATTAAATCTGCATTGGCAGGTAAAGTGGCGGGTGTTCAAATCAATGCTCAGGCAGGATCAAAACTAGGAGAAGCTGGTAAAATTCGTATTAGAGGTGGTATCTCCTTAACATCTGATGCTGATCCTTTATATGTAATAGACGGTATCCCAACCACAGATCCTAACGTGATTGACATGAGTAATGTAGCCACTCTTAACGTACTTAAGGGGCCAAACGCTACTGCACTTTATGGACAAAGAGCTTCTAACGGGGTTGTACAAATTACCACAAAAAGAGGTGGACAATCGGATAGAATTGGAATAGAAATCACTAGTTCTGTATCTTTTGATGAAGTAGGCAGAATGATGGATTATCAAAACCTTTACGGTCAAGGTTATTCTGGTGAAGGTGAATTTGGAACTTTTGATTTTGATGCAGGATATAATTTTGCCGTATTTGGAATTTCAGGTGGACCTTACCCAGATTACATGCAGGTTTTTGACGGCCAAAGATATTTCAATGGTAACGTATATGCCGACGAAAGCTGGGGACCACGATTTGACGGAGAACCTTATATTCCATGGTATGCCATGTATCAAAATAGTCCATATTTTGGACAAACGGATACCTGGGAAGCTCATCCTGACAACATTAGAAACTTTTATGACACAGGCTCAACATTTAAGAACATTGTTTCTTTAACCGGAGGTGGTGAAGATTATACTGCGCGATTGTCTTTCACAAACCTTCAACAAACAGGTGTAATCCCAGAATCAAGCTTTGACAAAAACTTCATTACAGCCGCGTTCGATTTCAACCTTACAGATAATTTTTCTGTTGGAGTTAACGCAAATTATTCTGTTGGTAATGTTTCCGGAGAATTCGCAGATGACTATGGTAACCAGACAACAGGATCTTTCAATTCCTGGTTTGCCAGAAACATTGATATGGGCAAATTACGAGAGCTTCAAGGCTTAACTACTACCGAAGGTTATCTTGCTTCCTGGAACAACTGGGGACTTGACGCCTGGGCAGCCGGTGAAGATATTGGAAATCTTGATTTCAAAAAACCTGCTTTCTGGTTTAACCCTTATGATTGGTTGAGTCTGTATGAAAACACTCGTGAGACTACAACTCTTTTGGGAGATGTTCACGCCTCGTATTCCTTCCTTGACAATTTTGAGGCAACTGTACAGGTTTCAAGAAATGAAAGAAAATATAATAGAGACTGGAAAGTTCCATATTTAATAGAGTTCTCTGCAGCACCAGCCTTATATAACGAATGGGTGAACTCTTTTGGAAAACGATATGAATCCAGTGTAGAAGATAACTATCAGGCGAGATTAGCTTATGATCAGGATTTCGAAGCTTTTGACGTAAGTGCTTTTGTAGGTGGAAACATTCGAAAAAACAACTTTTACTTTTTTGAAAATGATATGAGCCAGACCAACTCAGACAGTGGTGGTTTGATCCTTCCAGATGTTTACACCTATTCTAACTCAAGAGAGCGTTTGACAGCAACCGCTTATGAGCGCGAGAAGCAGGTAAACAGTATCTACGGTAACATCTCTCTGGGATACAATGACATGTTATATCTTGATGCTTCGATTCGACGTGACTGGAGTTCTGCACTTCCTGAGGACAACAACGGTTATACTTATCCTTCTGTTGGTGGTTCCTTCGTATTCACAGAATTACTAAACAACAATGATATATTTACTTTTGGTAAATTACGTGGTGGTTGGGCACAGGTTGGTGATGACGTAGACGCCCTGGCACTCAACCCTGTTTACCCTCTTGGAAGTGATCTTTATAATGGTAGAGTACTTCAATACGATCGTTCCAGGATGATTGATCCAAATATTGAACCTGCTATGAACACCTCTTACGAATTTGGTGTTGATCTTAGGTTCCTTAATAATCGTTTAGGGTTCTCTGCTACATATTATAACGAGCACCGTGAAAACGAGATCATCCCAATAACTATTTCTTCTGCAACAGGTTATTCTGATTTCCTTACAAATGCAGGAGAATCTGAAAGAGAGGGTGTTGAGCTTTCACTTGATGCCAATATCATCAAGACAGAAGATTTCACCTGGAACCTTTTAGCTAACTGGGCAACAAACAAATCAACTATTATTAGTTTACCTGGCGATCTTACGTCTATTACCGGTGCCGGAGCAGGTACACTTTCAAACCAGGATAGTTGGGATTTCATTAACATCGTTCACAGGTTAGGTGAAGAGTGGGGTCAATTACGTGGTACAGGTTTTGTATATGACAATGACGGTAACCGCGTTGTACGTCCAGATGGAACATTTGCATACCAGACCGATCAATACCTTGGAAGCATCCTTCCAGATTTCACAGGTGGTTTGGTGAATACATTCACTTACAAAAACTTTAGCCTAATGGCTTCTGTAGATTTTCAGAAAGGTGGAAATTTCTTTTCTCTTTCCGAAATGTGGGGTGACTACTCTGGCTTAACTGAAAGAACTGCAGCAGTGAATGATCGCGGAAATAACGTGCGTGATGCTGTTGATGCAGGCGGTGGAGTACATGTCTCTGGAGTAACTGAAGATGGAGCCCCTGTTGACACTTACGTAAATGCAGTGACTTACTATGGCCAGTTTAATTCAAATATTATTGCTGAAGAATATGTTCATGACGCAGATTATATTAAGTTAAGAGATGTAAGTTTAACTTACAGACTACCCGGAAGCGCTGTAAACAATGTCTTTGATTCAGCCAGCATAAGTATAATTGGCCGTAATCTTTGGTTAATCGCTGTTGCAGACAACAACATTCATGGATGGGACCCATCTGAACTTTCACAGCCTTGGGGTGAGGATGCGCAGTTACCTAGCGTAAGAAGCTACGGTATGAACATTAAGTTAACATTTTAAATAAAAGATAATGAAAAAGTACAATGTAATATTGTTGGTGGCAGTGATGCTATTGTCTTTGGGTTCTTGTGAGACAGTGGATTTTGGCGACACCAACGAAAACCCTAACGGTTCACTGGAACTAAATTCGGGCGCACTTTTAACTGCCGCTCAGCGTCAATATACTGCGGGTATTGGTTTTAGAGACTGGCTTGGAAACCCACATCTTTATGTGCAGTACCAGGCGCAGCCAAGTTACCCCGACCCTTCAAGGTATGCTGAAACTCCTGTAGATTGGGAGCCATATTATGTGCAGACCTTACAGAACCTTCAACAGATCTTAAATGTATCTCAAGATGAGAGTGTAACATCAACTCCTGCTTACCAGGCAAATGGATCTGTCGACAACCAGATAGCTGTTGCCAGAATTATGAAAGTTATAATCTTTAAGCGTCTTACAGACACTTACGGAGATATACCTTATATGGAAGCACTTAACCCTGAAATCCAATCTCCTGCCTATACTCCACAACAAGAGATCTATCAGGATTTCATTAGTGAATTAAAGGAAGCCAGAGATATGCTTAATCCTGCAGAAATGGGTGCACAAGGGGACATCTTCTACGGAGGTGACGTTGAAGCATGGGGAAAATTTGCGAACTCTTTACTTCTAAGTGTAACTATGCAGATAAGCGAAACTGAGTTAGCTGGAACTGCTGCTACCGAATTTCAGGCCGCCCTTAACAATGAGTATGGGGTTATTGAAACTGTATCGGAAGAAGCATGGTACACTCCCGTTAATGTGGCTACTTTAGATAACCCATGGGTTGCATTTAGACCTGCAGATTACAACATGGCTGAATTTATACAGGATGCACTTCAGGGAGATAACGATGATTACTCAAACGACATGTTTGATGAAAGATTAAGAGTCTACTCAACGGCACCAGAAGCGCCAGGATTAGTATATGGTGTACAGGAAGGAGTTGCTGAAGGAACAAGTGCAAGAATTTCTACTTACATTACCTCTCCTATCGCTCCATTCCCAATCCTTACTTCAGCATACACTTATTTGAATAGAGCTGAAGCTGCTGAACTTGGATGGACAAGTGAAGATGCAGAAGCTATGTTAGAGGCAGGAATTATCCAATCCTATACTGCAACTTCAGAGAAGTTTGGTACTGGTGCTCATGTGGAAGCGGCTGGGCTTGAACCAATGGTGATTACTGAAGATGCTGCGGCATTTGCTGCGAGCAGATTAGAAGATGCTTCAGCCACCGGTATCTTACAGGTTATTGGAGAAGAAAAATGGGCAGCTTTGTTCCCACAAGGATTCCTTGCATGGAATGAGTGGAGAAGAACAGGATGGCCTGATCTTACTCCGTCTCCAGATCCATTGAATGATGGTGGAATTCCAACGAGATACCTGTATCCCGTAAATGAGATCAACCTGAACAATGCAAACTATCAAACAGGAGTATCAAACTTAGACCCGGCCACAGATAAAAATACATCAAGAGTTTGGTGGGATCAATAGTCAAATATTAAATCTTAACAATGAAGAAACCACCCTTTTAGGGTGGTTTTTTTATACCTATATTTGCCTCATGGAAGAAACAACTAAAATCTTTGGCTTGCATGCCGTAATAGAGGCGATCAACAGCAATAAGACAATTGATAAAATTTATCTCCAAAAAGGCCTTTCCGGACACCTTTTTCAGGAGTTACAACAATATATGTCTTCTCGGGAATATAATGTTTCCTATGTCCCCGTAGAAAAACTCAATAAACTGGTTAAGGGAAACCATCAGGGAGTAGTCGCTACTATTTCTCCCATAGAATTTGTTTCTCTAGAACAATTGGTTACTTCCACAATTCAAAAGGAAACTACTCCCCTTTTCCTGCTTTTAGATCAACTGGATGACGTAAGAAATTTTGGCGCTATTATTAGAACCGCCGAATGCTGCGGAGTTGATGGAATCATCATTCAAAAAAAAGGAGGCGCTCCTGTAACGGCCGATACTGTAAAAACTTCGGCAGGTGCCATTTTCAAGATACCAATTTGTAAAGTAGATCATATAAAAGATGCCATCTACTTCATGCAAGCTTCTAATGTAAAAGTCATCGCTGCCACCGAGAAAACAAATGATCTTCTATATGATAAGGACCTTTCTCAACCGCTCGCCCTTGTAATGGGAAATGAAGGTAAAGGAATTTCCCCTTCCGTCATAAAGATCGTAGATGATAAGGCAAAGCTACCTATGAAAGGAACTACGGCATCCTTAAATGTTTCTGTTGCCTGCGGCGCATTTCTGTATGAAGTGCTTCGTCAACGTTTATAGAAACTGGGAAATCCTCTTCAGTAGAATAGATTACTTTCTGAAAAACATCACCTGTCAAAAATGGCATTTCTGAAGGTTATTTTTTTCCTTCTTCCGAAGTATCCTTTTTAAAGTGATAGATGTATTCCGGTTCTTCGTGGTCAAGATTTTCAATAAAATTTCCGTTTTCGTCAAAGTGCCGCATAAATGGATCATCCTCTTCTTTATACGTCTCCTGCTCCCAATCATACTTGGCGGGTTGGGCAATATCTTTTCTATAAAAAAGCGCAAAAAGGAGGCCTGAGATTAAGCCCGAGAGATGTCCTTCCCAGGAAATTTTAGGATCTACGGGAGTCACATACCACAACAATCCTCCGTAAAGAAAAACAACGATAAGCGAAAGCGCTACCAGCCGGTAATGTTTAGAAAATATTCCTTTGAAGAAAAGGAAGGAAGCAAGAACATAAATTATTCCACTCGCACCTATATGATAAGCCGGCCTACCAATAAGCCATGTGAAAAAACCACTTAAAACAAAGCCAAATAGTAAAATTTTCCAGCTCAAATTTCTGTAGAAATAGAATAAAGAAAGCGACAGCACAAAAAGAGGAATCGTGTTGTTGAATAGATGTTTGATATTACTGTGTATGAAAGGGGAAAAAACAATGCCTCTCAACCCTTTGAGCGTTTGAGGGTAAACTCCAAACCTTGTAAAATCGAATCCAAACCTGATCTCAAACCAGAAGACGATCCAAATAACAAGAACAAAAGCAATGGGGTAACCAATGACCCCCGGGGTAAATACAAATGATTCCTTTTGTTTCACTTTTCGAAATTCTGAATAATCTATATTACAAAAAACCATCCAGTTTCCTGTTCCTGCTACTTTGTCATTCTTTTGAAAGTAAATTCCCCAGAAATCTTTAACCTGCAGGCACCAACCAAGCTGATTTATTTGCATCAAAAAATGCGCTTTACAATGCCTTTTTTGAACCTGTAATAATTGCTACTTTTACGATATGAATGAACCACTGGCAGAACGGTTAAGACCTAAAAAACTCGATGACTATTTAAGTCAGCAGCATCTTATTGGTGAAAATGGTGCTTTGCGGAGTCAGATAAAGCAGGGAATAGTTCCCAGCATGATCTTCTGGGGGCCGCCGGGAGTAGGAAAAACAACGCTTGCGAACATTATTGCAAATGAATCTGGCAGGCCATTCTTCACGTTAAGTGCTATTAGCAGCGGAGTTAAAGATGTTCGGGAAGTCATTGAAAAAGCGAAGAAAAGCGACGGACTTTTCACCACCAAAAATCCTATTCTGTTTATTGATGAGATTCACAGGTTTAGTAAATCTCAGCAGGATTCCTTATTAGGCGCGGTTGAAAAAGGCTGGGTAACACTCATGGGAGCCACAACCGAAAATCCAAGCTTTGAAGTCATTCCTGCACTTCTTTCGCGATGTCAGGTTTACGTGCTCAACCCATTTTCCAAAGAAGACCTTATTGATCTTCTAAAAAGAGCAATTCGGGAAGATCCTGTCATAGCCAATAAAAAAGTGGCACTTGCCGAAACTGAAGCCCTATTACGATTGAGCGGTGGCGATGCCCGAAAACTCCTGAACATTTTTGAACTTTTAGTGACTTCCGAAGAAGGGAATGAAGTGAAGATCACGAATGACATGGTACTCAAAAAGGTACAGCAGAATACTGTTTTATATGACAAAACGGGAGAGCAGCATTATGATATAATTTCAGCTTTCATTAAGTCTATTCGTGGCAGTGATCCAAACGCCGCAGTATACTGGCTCGCTCGAATGATTGAAGGAGGTGAAGATGTGAAATTTATAGCGCGTCGCCTGCTCATCCTCGCCAGTGAAGACATTGGCAACGCCAATCCA
This sequence comes from Salinimicrobium maris, assembly GCF_049680855.1. Taxonomy (NCBI): domain Bacteria; kingdom Pseudomonadati; phylum Bacteroidota; class Flavobacteriia; order Flavobacteriales; family Flavobacteriaceae; genus Salinimicrobium; species Salinimicrobium maris. The sequence goes on from NZ_JBMPGS010000005.1 coordinate 169,989, forward strand.
ACAGCATTGATCATGGCCAATAATACGTTCCAGGCTGTTTCTACCATTGGTCATCCAGAATCTCGTATTATTCTAAGCCAATGCACAACCTACCTCGCGACTTCTCCAAAAAGCAACGCTTCCTATAAAGCTATTAATACAGCCCAGCAATTGGTTAAGAAAACCGGAAACCTTCCTGTGCCTCTATCAATTCGGAATGCTCCCACAAAATTAATGAAAGACCTGGGCTACGGACAAGATTATAAATACGCACACAATTACGAAGGAAATTTTTCGGAAACCGAATTTTTGCCCGAGGCGATCTCAAATACCAGGCTATATGAACCCGGAAACAATTCCAGGGAACAAGCCCAAAGAGATTTTCTCAAGAAACGATGGAAAACGAAATACGGTTATTAATTTCGTAATTCGTATACTACGGTGATCAACTGGCCTGAATTGGCATCAAGATATTCTACCACAAGATTACCTGATGCTTCAAAAAAGGCATTTCCCTGCAGGGTTTTAGAAGAATAGATATAGTTCATACCACTCCCCGACTTTAAAAGTGTCGCAAATTTTTCATCTTCGCCTTCTTTGTAAAGATCAAAGCCCGCGGAATTTCTTTTCAACTCATAAAGCTGGTTACCATTCCTAAATAATTGTTTATTGGTGTTTTCTTCTGAAGTTTTGGTAGCTAAATTTTCAGCTTTAGGCTTTTCTTTGACAGCAGTTACTACGGATACAGCTTTAGTGTCAGGTTTGGTAGAATTCACATTGGAAATTGTTGATTGGCCTGGATCAAAATTTTCCAGGCTTTGAAAAGCTTCCCGAAAGGCCTCATGAAAGCCCTTTTTATAATCTTTTTTCCTACTTTTCCCATCTTCCGAAGTAAAAACAATATTCTGATTACAATCTTTAAGTTTCAGATTTACTTTAGTTCTAAAGAGATTGGATTTATTATCAATCGCCGCTGTCAACACCTGGCATGGCTCCACTCCCCCTGGCATTTCCCTTTTATAAATAACCTGATAACCATGTTTCTCAAAAAGAAAAGCCGCAAGTGCATTTAATTGATATTTATTCTCTTCATCTAGAAATTCAAATCTATCGGGTACACGAACGTATATTTCCTGCGCACCAACAACAGAAATTTGCCCTATCATAAAAAATATTAGAAATAACTTTTTCATTCTCTGTTTAAAATTAACTGTAAACCAAGTTGAACATTCAGACTATTTGCTTTTGCCAGGTTTGGATATTCTAGAAGATTATCTGCAGCAAGATAAAAATTAAATTTCTTAAAACTGGTAGAAAGCATTAATCCAATATTTGAAAAGGAATAAGAATCTGCAGTGTAGGTCACTTTACCACTAAAGCTGTTAGAAAATCTTTTATCATAGGCTAAAGTGAGGGCGTGAATTAATCCTCTGGGTCTCTTAATCGCAAACCATTGCAAGCCAAAATGCTGTAAATATCTTCTCCTGCCCGTGGGCCGGTGGCAATTACAGGGTTCTGTATCTTCGTTTATCCCAAAATCAATAGAGGCATTAAATTTTAAAGGACGCCAGGTGATATAGGAGTCATACAAGGTTTCATCCTGTAATTTCCTATCAAGGTCATCTTCCCATATATCCCAATAAGGCGGCCGACTTTCCCCAGGTCCTGGAAAATCGAGTTCAATTCCATCGGTTTGATAATTACCATAGTAGCGGTAATTCTCAACGTCCTTCTTCTGGTTAATAAAGCCGAGGTCTTGTACGCTTCCGGTAATTTTTGTTTGATCATTTAAATAGTAAGAAAAACCCAGGTCAACCCCAATTCCAAGATTACCTCCCAAAAAGGCACTTTTTGCGACATTTTGTAGATTTTGCATTTCGGTATTTTCTTCGTCAACCAAAGGAGCCCAGCCTGAAGTGAAAACCGTTGCATCTAACCCGTTCACAAAATGCCTGTAAACATTTGGTGCTGCAGGAGTAGGAACAGTTCGAAAAACACCCCTGTTGTTCGTACTATGGGCATTAAAAACTCCCGAATACAATTTTGCTCTTACGCCGTAGTTCAGATCTTCGGAATAGTAATTTGTATATCCAAAATGGAAAACATTTAATACTTCAGCAGTAAAAGCTGCGTCAGAAAAATTAAAGGAATGGTTGAGATAATTCTTGTTCCCTTCATAAGCGAGAACTGCCAGTTCTTTCGGAAAATAGACAAAAGCATCAATTTCCTGATATATTCCGGCAGAAAAATACCGTCTTTTCTTATCTCTCCAACCCAGAAATAGAATTTCCATTTGTTGGTTCACAGAGAAATGATCTTTATTAGACATTTTTGTGATAGCCTCCCGGATATGTTCGTTGATGGAAATTCCATCTTCTTTAAAAATATCGTAAAAATCAACTCCCGAAGAACCTGTAGAAACGTGAATTTGTGAAAGCAAAGGAATTCCCGCATGCATATCAAAGAGCACCTCGGCACCGGGATTGCTCATAAGGTTTTGAGGCAGATTTTCAAAGTTATAAAGCAACTGCTTGTTTTGCGCATGGGTTGCTGCGGTAATAAGAGAGCAGAATAAAATGAAGATTTTAAATCTCATTATTTAAATTCAAAATCGTAAAATGCTTTTGACTTTAGCTTTAGACTTCCTTCAGAAGGTGGGGATGGAGCTTGCATCTCAAGCGTAACGCTCATTTTAATGGATTCTCTTATCGCATCAATTTCATCCCTGTTAATGATTTCGGTGTAATTAATTGTCGCTGGCGATTCCAGGCTACCTGCAGGTATTTCAAAATTTAACCTGTATTTTACCACATCATTTTCGGAAAGAAAATGAATAGTATTTTGAATGGGAAATTTAAAGGTATTGGTATAGATAAAGTTATAATCTGCACGCACCAGGCCGTCTCTAATGTAATCATCATCCAGAAACTCCAGCCTCACAATATCTCGTGCTATTAATGTACCGGTAGAATTTCGCTGTTCAAAATGAGTACTGTCAAGTGTAAAATATACAAGGTCGAGCGCGGCTGAAGGCGGAATTACTATTTCCTCTGCCTGGTCAACATCCACGTCGCGAAAGCAACCGGTGGAGATTAGCAGAAGCGTTACAAGGAGAAAAAGGTGCAAAAACTTAGGTATTGACATGGGGCGACAATTTAGTTAATGTAACGGCAGGCTATTTTATTTATTGCTATAAAAAAGCAGCTATTTCTTTCATTTTCAACACCTGCAGGCATTCGGGCGAAAATTCTTTTTTATAATAGTTATAAAGGATAGCTCGCATTCCCACTTTTTGAGCACCCACAACATCTGCTTCAAAATTGTCACCAATCATTAAGCTTGATGTCACCATCGCACCCGCACTTTCCAGGGCCTTTTCAAAAATAAGCCTGTGTGGTTTCTTTACCCCGGCATCTTCGGAAGTTGTAACAGTATCAAAAAATGGCATTATTTGAGAGTTTTCCAGTTTCTTATACTGTACTTCCCTAAAACCGTTGGTAATGATGTGTAGTTTATACCTGGGTGCTAAATATTCCAGTAATTCCACCGCACCTTCAAGTAAGATATTATTCTGCGGAAGGTGATCAATGTAGTCTATGGCTAGAATATCAATTTGCTCTTTAGTAAGATCTATTTCCAAACTATCAAAACTTTCCCGCAGCCTGCCATAGCGTAAATCTTGTTGTGAGACTTTGTCCTGCCTGTAAAGCTTCCAGTAGTTTTCATTAATAGGAGCATAGACTTCCATAAATCTATCTATTTCTACCTTTATTTTGTTCTTCTGAAAAATAGAATTAAAAGCCAGTCCAGAATTCTTGTCAAAATCCCAAAGTGTATGATCAAGGTCAAAAAAGATGTGCTCTATATTATTTAATTTCATTAACGATTTTTAAAATTTCATAATTCCTTTTCGCATTTGAATATTCAGAAAAATCTGCATTTGAATATAAGGTAATGAGATTTCCTTTTACCTGTTTCACCTGGCGTTTCAGCTCCAAAATCCGGTTTTTTGCTTCGGCTTCTTTAAGTCCTTCCAGTGCCTGGATACTCACGGCATAAGGATGTACCATCAATGGAGTGGTCACTTCAAAATTTATGTCATAAAAAAGAAAGGGTGTACAGGTTCCAGCGCGAAAACCCAAAGCCTCGGGATATCCCATTGAGAAATCGTTTTTTATCTCCAGTTCGGCCATGTTGTTATAGGTATCTGGTAACAGCAAATTATACCTGCTATTCAATCCGCTTTCTACATTTCGTTTAAGAATCGCTTCCAAACGCACTTTTTCAGTCCTAAGGGTTTTCATCTTTTGGTTAGCGTGAAATCCTATTTGCAGGCCTACTTCAGCATAATCTGCTACAGATTTTATCAAACTTTGAAACTCCAGCCTGTTGTAATTAACATTTCTGTCATGAGTAGAAAAATCACTTACCTGAAACATAAATTTCAGGGAGATCTTATATTTTTTCAGGAATTTAATGATACTTCCGTAGTTATCATAAGGATCCTTTTTAAAGTTGAGCATTACCTGCAACCTGTCAACCACATACTTGATCTTAAACTGCAACAGGTCAACCATAAAGCCTACCACCGCCCTTACAATGCCCTTTTTCCTGAAACAAAATGCTTCTGTGACAGAAATAATATTGAGGCTGCAGAATTGTCTTTCCTTAAAATCATTCTGCGGAAACTTCGCATACAAAATTTCCCGAAACTTGTATGCCCAAATATCAATTATAGGCAAATGAAGAAAATGCTCCTGAAATGCCAGACTTTCGGCCGCGGGAAACCTGCCTACTTCATCTTTTACATGAGGAGAATATTCTTCATATCTTGTAAGTAGGTAAAAGGAAGCCGCAAAAATATCAAAGGGAATACTGCTATTCTCTGAAACCGAAAAAAAGCAGGGAGTTCCCTCCCAGTCCTGTACTTTCACTTCCACATCTGCAAAGCCCTGCTCTAACAGCAGGTCAACATTCTGGATGAAAATCTCATTCCCCAAAGCTTGCTTTCCATAAGATATCTTCATGCCCTCATGAGCTATGAACTCTTCAATTTTTGAAGTAAAACTCACAGGAATGCCCAATATCCCCGTGCAAATATGCTTAAAGGAATAAGTTATTCTGGGTGTTTCCTTTTGGATGTAGATTAGAAGCATAACTGCAGCATAATTTATAGCAAACCTTCATCGGCAAAGCTAAAATAAGATTTCTCGGTCACAATGATATGATCCAGTATCTTTATGTCGAGACTTTCCCCTGCAGTCTTTAGTTTTTGGGTTAGTTGCTTATCGGCACTACTGGGATTCAAATTTCCGGAAGGATGATTATGACTTAAAATAATAGAAGTAGCTCCCAGCTCCAGTGCTTTTTTGAGCGCAAGCCTCACATCTACCAGTGTACCGGTGATCCCTCCTTTACTAAGCTGAAGCTGATCAATTACTTTATTGGAATTGTTCAAATAAATGATCCAGAATTCTTCGTGAGGCAACTCACCAATTATGGGTTGCATCAATTCAAAAACAGAAGCACTGGAAGATATCTTTTTCTTTTCTAGAGCTTCCTCTGCCCGCCTTCTCCTGCCCAGTTCAAGTGCCGCCATGATAGTAATTGCCTTTGCCTCTCCTATCCCCTTGTGCACCGTTAATTGGCCTACAGAAAGTTTACCTAATTCAGATAAACTATTCCCTGCTGAAGCTAGTACTTTTTTGCAAAGTTCTACAGCGCTTTCATTTCTGCTCCCACTTCCAATTAATATTGCCAGCAACTCGGCGTCACTCAAAGACATTTTTCCTTTTTGAAGAAGTTTTTCTCTTGGACGATCATCTTCTGCCCAATTTTTTATAGTAAAAGGAATACGTTGTTCTGAAGCCATTGTTTTTATTTGGCTAAAGATAAGAAAATGAATATTTTATTATCCAAAAATGCCTATTTCACCCAGCTTTTTATTTCCTCAAAATTGAGACCTCCATAATTCCCGCTACTCATTAAAAGTACCACGGAATTTGAGAAATCTAGATTCCGAAGGTAGTCTTTAAAGCTTTCCGGATTTGTAAAAAGTGTGAGATCTTCCTTTTGAAATGCTTCAGAAATATCCTCTTTTGATATAGCTTGCAGCTGTTTAATTTCTACAGCCTCTGGGGAGTAAAATACTACAGGAACATCGGCATTATCAAGCGCATTGCGATATTGATCAAGAAATTTTTTATTGAGACTACTGTAGGTGTGTAACTCAAGGCAGGCAATGAGTTTTTTATCGGGATATTGTTCCTTCACAGCATTGGTACTGGCCGAAACCTTAGAAGGACTGTGCGCAAAATCTTTAAAAACTATGAAATCATTCTTCTCAATCACCTTTTCCAACCTTTTTGACGCTCCGGAAAAATTTGCAATGGCCTCATAGAAATCATCCTCATCTATCCCCATGTATTGACATATCCATTTTGCTCCTGCAAGATTACTTAAATTGTGTCTTCCAAAGATTTCAACAGGCATATCACCCTCTGGGGTCTCCAAAAGGGTAACTCCCTGCTCGATCTTGTAAAATGGTGTTTTGTAAGGGTGTTTCCGAATGGTATTTGTTGTTTCATTTGCAATCTTCTTCAGCTCGTTATCCTCTTCATTATATACCAGGATACCTCCTTTTACTATAGAATCTACAAATATTCTAAATTGCTCTACATAAGTATCATAAGTAGGAAAGACATTGATATGATCCCATGCCACTCCGCTGAGTAAAGCAATATTAGGTTTATACAAATGGAATTTTGGTCTTCGATCTAAGGGAGAAGAAAGATACTCATCTCCCTCTAATAGGATAAAGTCATTCTTTTCAGTAAGGTGCACCATGGTATCAAACCCTTCAAGTTGTGCTCCTACCATATAATCAACTTCCTTATGATGATATTGAAGCACGTGTAAAATCATAGAAGTAATCGTGGTTTTTCCATGGGAGCCTCCAATAACTACTCTCGTCTTATGCTTGGACTGCTCATAAATGAACTCCGGATAAGAAAAAACCTGAATGCCTAATTCTATAGCCTTCAAAAGTTCTGGATTGTCTGCTTTGGCGTGCATTCCAACAATTACAGCGTCTAGACCGGAAGAGATCTTTTCGGGGAACCATCCAAATTCACCGGGAAGCAGACCATACCTGGCTAATCTTGATTTTGAAGGTTCATGAATGACGTCGTCACTTCCAGAAATTTCATATCCTTTCTGATGTAAAGCAAGTGCCAGATTATGCATAGCACTACCGCCAATGGCGATAAAGTGTAATTTCATGAAAAAAATTTTAGGCAAAGATAGTTCCAATCGCGTAAAGCACAAGAATGAATAAGTTGTATTTAATCAGCATTTCCATACCACGTTTCAGATTTTCATAGGAAAGAAGGTAAAGCTGGAAAAAAGTAGTGTCTGAAAATGTAAAAAAATTCCTAATAAGATAATGTTTACGAAAAAATTGTACATTTATCCCCCCTACACACAAAGACATAGCAGCACTGAACAAGCTGATAATTAAACCTTCGGGTTAACAAGAGATTAGGATATTTTTTTTAATCTTTGTCGAAATTTTTAACCATTTAAACATCATAAACACAATCGATTTAATTTAACACTTAGAGCCTATGCGAATTTTTACTCTGGGCAAGAATGGAATACCTCTATTCTTTTTTGCCTTAATTTTATTGAGCGGTGCTCACTCCTATGGACAGCAAGTAGATAGCTGTGGAGTGACAGACCAAAATACAGAAGCTACTGGCAATCAGCAGTATTTCTGTGACAGCCAGGAAGCTGAATTGAATAACCTCCTGATACAAGGAGCAGACATCACTTTTTACAGCGATGCCGGTTATTCAAATGAACTTGACGCCACCACTTTATTAATCGGCGGAACCACCTATTACATTGACGTTGATGGATGTGAATCTTCCGTTACTGTAACTATCTTCAACCAACCACAAATACTTGGCGTAGAAGAAGATGCATTAACAAGAAGACCAGAAGCAAATACAAAACAGTCCCTCGGGACTTTAGATATTTGCGTTGCCGACGTTGAAAATCCAAACATTTTTGTTTCAGACCTAAGGACAAATGCTCCTGAAGGCTCTGTACAATGGTACCGTAGCGCTACTGCAACAGGAACTCCTCAACCTATTGCCAATCCTTCATCTGAAGAATTAGAAGACGGAGTTTATTATTATGCAGCACGAGTTTACGAAGACCCAGTGGACTCGCAATTAAACTGTACTACCAATAGAAGTAGAACAAGAGTCCTTTTAACTGAAGTGGAAGCACCGGCAGCGGACGCTGAGCAGGAGTTTTGCACTAGTGATGAACCAACCCTGGCAGATATTGTAGCTGAAGGAAATAACAGGTATTATGCTACTGCCACTTCACAAGTAGAACTAAGCCAAAATACGCTACTTGAAGATGGTGAAACTTACTTTGTTTCAAACGTAGGAGTAAGCTGTGAAAGTTCCGCAAGAACTGCAGTGACTGTAGAGCTTCAGGAAGTTGAAGCAGGAGAGCAAGTTGGAGATGGCATCTACTGTCAGTCTGAAATTGACACTAGATTAGCAGACACTTCCCCACAGCAACTGGTACGAGAGCTATTCACTGAACAGCTTGAGACAAACGTTCCCACGGATGGAACTTTTGCGGGTTTAACTATAAATGAAGTTATTTCACAGTATCAAAATGGAGTTAGAAGTTTTACAACAACCTACACTATCTCCAGTGATTTGGGATGTGAGGACAGTGTAGAATTATCTTTTACCATCCAGGAAGATTTTTATGCCGGAGATGATAACATAGGTACAATTTTATGTCGTTCAGAGTTACCTGATACACTAACCGAGGAGACTGCCAGGAACTTTTTCCTAAGCTTGATAAGTGAAGATGCTGACGTTGGAGGCTCATTCACGGATGAAACCATTGCCGATATTGTAACCCAATTCAACAGTGGAGACGGGATAGGTACTTATACCACAATGTATAGTGGTGGTGAAGGTGAATGTGGAGATTCTGCGGAAATTTCTGTCACTGTTCAGCCCAGTCCTGAACCCGTAGATGATATCTCTGCTCAAGTTTGCACATCTGAATTTGAGGGAATGTCAGATTTTGAAGCCGCACAGTATTTCCTTAATCAACTGGGAATAGATCCAGAAGATTTCTCTGACGAAGGGTTTGACCAGGAGGAATTACAACAATTAATTGCAAGCTTTGATCCCGAAGATCCTGCTGGCGTATATTCGATTACCTATACTCAGGGCACAGGAGAATGTATAGACATAGCGACATTCACTCTTACTATAGATGAGCCTACAGGTGAAGTTAGTGATAATTCTGCAACAATATGTAATGCTGATGTACCTGTGCTTTTTGAACAGGTTCCGGCAGATGTTCGTGAGTATTTTATTGCACTTGCAGGAGAAAATGCACCAACCAATGGTACTTTTGAACCTTCAATCGAATCTTTAGTTGCCCAGTATGGTCAAAATAATCTAGGGGATTTCCGAACCGTTTATACAGTTGGTGAAGGTACTGCTTGTGAAGATTCAGCAGAACTGATTGTAACTATAACTAATGAACTACCTGCAGACGCAGGAGATGACAAAAATTTAACATTTTGCACCTCCGAAGAAACACAAGATCTTGCTGAATTTTTAACTGCTAACGCAAATGATGATGGCACCTTTACAGGTGATCTTGACCAAATCTTCGATCCTGCAACAGTAGAACCTGGAACTTATAATGTTACTTACACAGTAGATGATACTTCCGCATGTGTTACTGAGGGAGATATTGATACTGCTACATTTACAATCACTATAATTGAAAGTGAAACTTCTGTTGCAGACAATGCAACCACAATATGTAATGCTGAAGTACCTGTACTCTTTGACCAGGTTCCGGAAGATGTGCGTGAGTATTTTATTGCACTTGCAGGTGAAAACGCACCAACCAATGGTACTTTCGAGCCTACCATTGAATCTTTGGTAGCACAGTATGGACAAAATAATCTGGGAGAATTCCGAACTGTATACACAGTTGGTGAAGGTACTGCTTGTGAAGATTCAGCAGAATTGATTGTAACTATAACTGACGAAGAAAGCGAAGCAATTGTTGAAGAAATTGCCGATCTCTCTACTTGTACTGAAGGTGAAACAATCACCTTAAGCACTTTATTAGTTGGAGATACTACTACAGGGGGAATTTTCACTGTAGATGGAACAACAGCTACAGCTTTTGACCCTTCTATAGGAGTAGGTACTTATGAAGTTACTTACACTGTAAATGGTGATGATTTGGCATGTATAACTGGAACTGCCTCTACTACTTTCGAAATAGAAGTAACAGATGAAGAAAGTCCAGCAGTTGTTGAAGAAATTGCTGATCTCACTACTTGTACTGAAGGTGAAACAATCACCTTAAGTACTCTATTAGTTGGAGATACTACTACAGGGGGAATTTTCACTGTAGATGGAACAACAGCTACAGCTTTCGACCCTTCTATAGGAGTAGGTACTTATGAGGTTACTTACACTGTAAATGGTGATGATTTGGCATGTATAACTGGAACTGCCTCTACCACTTTTGAAATAGAAGTAACAGATGAAGACAGTCCAGCAGTTGTTGAAGAAATTGCCGGTCTCTCTACTTGTACTGAAGGTGAAACAATCACCTTAAGCACTTTATTAGTTGGAGATACTACTACAGGGGGAACTTTCACTGTAGATGGAACAACAGCTACAGCTTTCGACCCTTCTATAGGAGTAGGTACTTATGAGGTTACTTACACTGTAAATGGTGATGATTTGGCATGTATAACTGGAACTGCCTCTACTACTTTCGAAATAGAAGTAACAGATGAAGAAAGCCCAGCAGTTGTTGAAGAAATTGCTGATCTCACTACTTGTACTGAAGATGAAACAATCACCTTAAGCACTCTATTAGTTGGAGATACTACTACAGGGGGAACTTTCACTGTAGATGGAACAACAGCTACAGCTTTCGACCCTTCTATAGGAGTAGGTACTTATGAAGTTACTTACACTGTAATTGGTGATGATTTGGCATGTATAACTGGAACTGCCTCTACCACTTTTGAAATAGAAGTAATAGAAGGCGTTGACGCCGGTGCAGATAATTCAACAGAAATCTGCCAGTCCGAAATTGGCGAAATGCTTCCAAATGTTGGAAGTGTTAGAGAGTTATATCTAAGTCTTTTAGAAGATGGAGTTTCTACAGAAGGAACTTTTAATCCGACAATTCAGGCGTTGGCAGATCGTTACAACAGCGGAGATCAATTTGGAGATTTTACAACTACCTACACAGTTACAGCAGGTGCTTGTGAAGATTCTGTAGAACTTACGGTAACCGTACAGGAAGGTATTGCACCAAACGCCGGTGCAGACGTTGATCTGGCATTCTGTTCTACTGATGGACCACAGGATCTATATGAATTCTTAGCTGAAGGAGCAAGTGCCGAAGGTACTTTTGCTGATCTGGAAGATGGAATTTTTGACCCTTCTACAATGGAAGCCGGAGAGTACACTTATGAGTACTCAGTTACAACAACAGGAGAATGTGGTGGTACAGATACTGCTACCCTTACAATAACTGTTACAGATGCTCCAGTGGCTCCCGAAGTTGAAGACGCTGTGTTCTGTGTATCTCAAGGTGCTACCGTTGCAGATCTTGATGCCGGTGCAAACCTAATGTGGTATACAGACGAAGCATTGGAAAACCCTGCTTTAGCTGAAGATGTATTGGTAGAGGGACCATATTATGTTACTCAAACCAACGAAGGTGGCTGTGAATCTGTTGCAACAACTATAACAGTGACTCTTGATGACACTGCAGCTCCAACTCTTGCTCAAGGTGGAAATATTTTCTGTGAATTTGACAATCCTACGATTGCAGATCTTGAAAACAACATCGTTGAAGGCGGAGACATTAACTGGTACGATGCTGCCACTGGTGGGGAATTATTAAGTACATCTAATCTACTAGAGAATGGTATGACTTACTATGCTTCACTTACTGATGCTACATCAACTTGCGAAAGCTCAACAAGACTTGCAGTAACAGTTACTCTTGAAGCTTGTGAACTTGTTATTCCAGAAGCATTTTCTCCTAACAGTGATGGAATCAACGACAGATTTGAAGTTGAAAATCTTGCTGGCGAATATCCAAATTACAACATGGAGATATTTAACAGATGGGGTAATAAAGTATTTACTGGAAACTCCTCTAATCCATCATGGGATGGTACTTCCGATGACGGTTCTTTGGGAGACGGTGTTTTACCGGCAGGAGTTTACTTCTACATCCTGAACTTTAACGACGGACAAACAGCACCTATCCAGGGTAGAGTGTATTTAAGCAGATAATTAGAAACATCCGAAACACATGAGAAATTCATATATTAAACTTTTAACTATTGTAAGCATTGCCCTTTTTTCTATAAAGGGTAATGCTCAACAAGATCCAATGTATACCCAATACATGTACAACATGAGCGTTATAAACCCCGCTTATGCTATAGATGATATGGGAATGCTAAATGTTGGGGGGATCTACAGGAATCAGTGGGCAGGTATGGAAGGAGCACCGGAAACGGCAACCTTCTTCGCTCACACTCCTTTATCCAACAGACTTGAAGCAGGAATATCTGTTGTACACGACGAGATAGGCGATATTGTAAAGGAGAACAATCTTTATGCAGATGTTGCTTATGTTCTTCCTGTATCAGAAAGCACCAAACTATCCTTTGGGGTAAAGGCGGGTGTTACATTCTTTGATGCCGATCTTACTGCTCTTGAAACTGGTAATGACATGGTTGACCCTGCTTTGCAGAACATCAGCGAAGCATTTCCTAACTTTGGTGTGGGTACCTACTTATTTGGAGAAAACTACTATGTTGGTTTATCTGCTCCAAACCTTTTTACAGCTAAGCACCTTGAAAATGAAACAGGATTAGCGCGTCTTGGAGAGGAAAACATCCACTACTTCTTAACCGGTGGTTATGTATTCGATCTAAACCCAAGCCTTAAATTCAAACCTGCTTTTATGATGAGAGGGGTAGAAGGAGCACCATTATCTGTAGATCTTACTGCAAACTTCCTTCTTTATAATCGTTTTGAAGCCGGTATCGCATACCGCCTGGACGATACTGTAAGCGGATTGGTAAACTTCAGAGTGACTCCTGAACTTAGAATAGGATACGCTTATGATTACACTACAGGAAACCTTGGAGATTACAACGATGGGACTCATGAGATCATGGTATTATTTGATCTTGACCTACTTGGACTATCCAAAGGTTACAACGTATCACCCCGATTCTTCTAAAAAACAAGAAATATGAAAAACTTATATACAACAATTTTAACCATACTTATTGTAGGGGTATCGGGATTCGCACAGAATGCCAATATCAAGAAAGCCGACAAGCTTTTCCTTAAAAGGGCCTACATTGATGCTGCGCAGGAGTACCGCCAAGCGGCAGATAAGACCCAGCACATCCTTCAGAATCTTGGTGACGCTTATTTTTACACCAATCAAATGGATGATGCAGCAAAGACTTACCGTCTTCTTTTTCTAAGACACGAAGGTGAAGTTGAGCCGGTTTATAAATTCAGATTTTCTCATGCCCTAAGAGCTATGGGAGAAAATGAAGAAGCAGCCGAATATCTTTCTGATTATTTAGGAAAAGAAGTTGATTTTGAAGAGTGGGAAAATCAGTTGGACACAACAGTAGCTCACACTTATACTACAAACCAGGTGATGCAGAATGCTGCATCATCAGACTTCGGTATTTCATTTATGGGAGACCGCGTAGTATTTGCTTCTACAAGAAACCAGGACAGACCAATTTATTTATGGAACAAAAAGCCATATTTAGATCTTTATGTAGCCGATATTTCTGAAGATGGTACTTTGAGCAACGTTTCTCTTTTTGGAGATGAAATCAATACCGATACTCACGAAAGTTCTGCTGCCTTTTCTGAAGATGGTCAGGTAATGTTCTTTGACCGTACAAATGACCGAAGAGTTAAAACCGACTGGTCTGAAGTGCCTGTGGCAACTATTAGTATATACCGTGCCGAAATGGTAGATGGTGAGTGGGATAACATTGAAGCACTTCCTTTTGCAAGCGATCAGTACTCTATTGAACACCCAACTCTTAGTCAGGATGGAACGAAGCTTTACTTTGCCAGTGATATGCCTGGATCTTTGGGATCATTCGATATCTACAGTGTAGATGTTAATGCAGACGGTACCTTTGGAGAACCGGTTAACCTTGGTCCAAACGTAAACACTCCCGAAAGAGAGCAGTTCCCTTACATTTCTAACGACGGAGTTTTATACTTTGCTTCCAACGGCCGTCTAGGTTTTGGAAATCTTGATATCTACCGAAGTGAAATGGAGAATGGAACTTTTTCAGAAGCAGAAAACCTTGGAAACTCTCTTAACAGTGAATTCGATGATTTCGCTTTTGTATTAAAAGAAGGAGAAGCTGAAGAAAAAGGATACCTTGCTTCTAACAGAAGAGGCTCTGACAATCTTTATGCATTCACCCGCACAGAATATGAAAAGCCGGTATTGCCGAGCGAAATCAGCGAAATAAATCCTGAAACCGGAAGAAGACAGATCGCGAACGTAGGAAACATTTACTTTGATTTTGATAAAGCGACTATCAAGCCAGAATCTGAGCCAACACTTAACCGTGTTGCAGAGATCATGAAGAATTATCCAATGCTTAATATCGAAATTGGATCTCACGCAGATGCACGAGGACCTGACCAGTACAACATGGATCTTTCTCAAAGACGTGCAGAATCTACTCTTGAGTATCTTGTATCTCAAGGAATCAGCAGAAATAGATTGATGCCTAAAGGATATGGTGAAGAAGTACCGTTAAATGATTGTACTCAACCAACAGGTTGTACAAACGAGCAGTATGCAAAAAACCGTAGAAGTGAGTTCACAGAAGTAGGTAGCGACAATCCTTACTTCCAGGACAAACCTGAAGCGCAACAAGAAGATAACAATTAATCATCTTCACTAACCAACCAATTGAAAAGGCTCCGAAACATCGGAGCCTTTTTTATTGCTGTATATTCGAAAATGGCATTTTGATAATAATTTTTAATCTTCGGGAGGATAACCTTCCAAAGCTTTTTTAACGATCTTCTGAAAACGTTCCTGTCTTTCTTCCGGCGAAGCATCAGGGTCAAATTTAGCCTCCACAACTGCCTGCCAAACCAGTGCATCCTCTTCTACATCAATAAAATCAAAGGTGAGCTTCAGAAAAGTCTTTGGACCACCCAATGGAATACCTCCGGAAACACCCACCCCCACATTTCTACCGGTGCCGCCTATTCCAACTCCTAAACTGTTTCGGCTTTGTTCCTGAAACTGTTCTGTAGCTATATTAATATAGAGTTGCGGAGAAGAAACCTCGGAAAAACCCCTTTTTTGAAGCGTTTCTTGAAGAGCCCTTACCAGTCGGTCTTCATCAAGCTGACTTAGATTGGTCTGGAAATCTGGAAATAATTTATAAGTAGAATACTGCTTGAAATTTACCTGCTGGTCATAATCATACACTACACGTGGCGCATTACAGGCCGCAAAAAGGAGCAAAAAGAAAAGAGCTTTTAGAAGTCGCATCGGTTTTTCTATGAAAAGCAGCAAAAACCATCCCGATTTTAACTCAATACCTTAAACCTCTTCAGCTTCAATATTGAGCATTTCCCAAAGTCTATCTTTGAGCTGCGTTAAACCCTGTTGCGCAACAGAAGAGATGAACATAAATGGAGTATCCAGGTTCTTGTCCAGTTCCTCTTTTAGCTCGTTTTTCAATTCTTCATCCAGCATGTCACTTTTGGAGATCGCAATAAGCCTGTCTTTATCCAGCATTTCTGGATTATATCGTCGAAGTTCGTCCAGCAAAATTTCATACTGCTCCACGATGTCTGCAGCATCTGCAGGGATCAAAAATAATAAAGTAGAATTTCGTTCTATGTGACGCAAAAAGCGGTGGCCTATCCCCTTCCCTTCGGCAGCTCCTTCTATAATCCCGGGTATGTCGGCAACAACAAAGGTCTTGAAATCCCTGTACTGTACAATTCCCAGGTTGGGCTTTAGTGTGGTGAATTCATAATCTGCGATCTTAGGCTTGGCAGCAGTAATTACTGACAGTAAAGTGGATTTCCCTGCATTTGGAAAACCTACCAGGCCCACATCTGCAAGAATCTTTAGCTCCAGGGTGATATCCTGCTCTTCCCCGGGAATTCCCGGTTGCGCATAGCGCGGCGTTTGATTTGTAGAAGATTTGAAATGCCAGTTCCCCTGGCCTCCTTTCCCACCTTCAGCAATTACAATCTCCTGGCCGTCTTCCGTTATTTCATGCAGGATCTTCTGGGTTTCCGTCTCGCGAATCACAGTTCCCAAAGGGACTTCAATATACTGATCTTCCCCATCACCGCCTGTGCTTCGCTGCTTCCCACCATGTTCTCCATGTCCGGCTTTGATGTGCCTCTTGAATTTTAGATGAAACAAGGTCCAGAGGTTTTTATTGCCACGCAAAATTACGTGTCCGCCACGCCCACCGTCACCACCATCGGGTCCTCCTTTGGCGATATATTTTTCACGGTGCAGGTGCGCAGATCCTTTTCCGCCGTTTCCGGAGGAAATGTGAATTTTTACGTAGTCAACAAAATTCCCTTCTGTCATGCTCTTCTTCTTTTTCTAAAAATTTTCAGCAAAAATGCTATTTTTTGATCTTATCTATTACTTCGCTCAATCGCTCGGTGATTTCGGTAATGGTTCCCTCACCATCAACGCCGAAATATTTATCCTGTTTTAGGTAAAACTGCTTCAAAATAGCGGTTTCTTCATAATACACCCTAATTCGCTTCCTAATAACTTCTTCATTTGCATCATCTGGTCTCCCTGAAGTTTTTCCTCTTTCTAACAGTCGCTGCACCAACACCTCATCATCTACTTCAAGAGCAACCATAGCGCTTACTTCGGTATCGTGTTCCTGTAACAGTTCTGCTAAAGCTTCTGCCTGGGCAACAGTTCTTGGAAAACCGTCAAAGATGAAACCTTTTCCGTTTATATCTTTTTCAACCTCGGCGCGTAACATATTAATTGTCACCTCATCTGGCACCAACTGACCTTTATCCATATAGGATTTTGCCAAAGTACCAAGTTCTGTGGCATTTTTGATGTTATACCTAAACACATCACCTGTCGAGATATGCTTTAGTTCATATTTATCCTTCAGAATGGTTGCCTGTGTTCCTTTCCCGGCACCAGGAGGGCCGAATAACACCAAGTTTGTCATGTTGCTTTCTTTAAGTTTATATACTTGCCTAAGGTTTCTTCCTAATCCGTCGTAATCCAATCCGTAGCCTACAATAAAATCATTTGGAATTTCTATTCCCACATAATCTATTGACAGAGGCTTTTTATAAGCCTCCGGTTTATAGAAAAGGGTAACAATTTTTGACTTTTTTACTTTTTCAGCTTTTAAGATCCTGTCAATGCTTTCCAGCGTATTCCCGGTATCCACAATGTCTTCAATGACAATTACCGTTCTGCCTTCTAGGGGCTGCGTAAGTCCTAATAAGGTATCCACATTTCCTGTGGTTCCGGTTCCTTCATACGAGCTCAACTTGACAAAATTTACCTCACAATCTCCTTCAAATCTTTTGATAAGTTCAGCAGCGAAGAGAAAAGCACCGTTTAAAATACCTAAAAAAACAGGTTTTTCATCCCTGTATTCTTCATTGATCTTTTGCGCCAGCTCTTCTATAGCCGATGTGATCTCGGTTTCAGAAATAAATGGAGTAAATTTTAAATCGTGTAGTTGCACCAAAACAGAATTATTTTTTGGGAAACAAAGATACGTATTCCATTCAAACTCACCGGGTCAAAAAAAGCACATTTCCCGCGGATTATTTCTGCTTTTAAATCTTAATAAATTATTTTTGCTAAAACCTGAATTTATGACCAACTATTTCTCTTCTGAATTTAAACTGGGCATCCTTGGTGGCGGCCAGTTGGGGAAAATGATGCTTTATGAAACCCGAAAGTTTGACATCCACACACTTGTGCTGGACCCCAGTAGTGAAGCACCCGCAAGAATGGCCTGCAACAGTTTTGAAGAGGGAGATTTAATGGATTTTGATACCGTGGTCAACTTCGGAAGAAAAGCAGATGTGCTCACATTCGAAATTGAGGCGGTAAACGTTGAAGCACTCGAACAACTTCAGACGGAAGGAATAAAAGTCTTTCCTGCTCCTGAAACCTTGAGAAAAATCCAGGATAAAGGCGTACAAAAGGAATTTTACCTCAAAAATGACATTCCAACAGCAAGTTTTCAAAGATTCCAATCCAAAACCGAATTAACCTCCGCTATCGAAAAAGGGTATTTAAGTTTGCCTTTTGTATGGAAAGCAACTACCGGCGGTTATGATGGAAAAGGTGTTGCCGTCATAAAAAAAATGGAGGCTTTAAATGCCATTTCTGACACTCCATGTATTGCCGAGGATCTTATCCCGTTTAAAAATGAACTGGCGGTGATCGTTGCACGGAATCCTTCGGGCGAAGTGAAAACGTACCCTGTGGTTGAAATGGAATTTCATCCGGAAGCTAACCAGGTAGAATATGTGATTTGTCCGGCAAGAATAGATCCTTCAGTAGCCGAAAAAGCCAGGGCTTTGGCGAAAAAAGTTTCTGAAGCATTTGAACATGTGGGGCTTCTGGCTGTAGAAATGTTCCAGACAAGAGATGATGAAGTGCTGGTGAACGAAGTTGCTCCAAGGCCTCACAACAGTGGGCATTATTCCATTGAAGCCAGTTACACAAATCAGTTTGAACAACACATAAGAGCCATTCTCGATTTGCCGCTGGGGGACACAGGTAGCAAGGTTGGCGGAGTAATGGTAAACCTGGTGGGCGATGAAAATTACACGGGAAATGTGATTTACGAGAACATTTCAAAAATAATGGGCATGAAAGCCGTCACGCCACACATCTACGGAAAAAAAGTAACCCGTCCCTTTAGAAAAATGGGGCACGTCACGATCGTAAATGAAGATTTGGCCGAAGCGCGCAAGATTGCGGAAGAAGTAAAAGATTCCATTAGAGTCATTAGCGAATAAGCACTTCGAAAACAAACGAGTACATAAAATCTGAACATTATAATTTTGATATATGAGCAAAGTAGGAGTCATCATGGGAAGCACGAGCGACCTTCCGGTTATGCAGGAAGCGATTGATATTCTCAAAGAATTTGATATTGAAGCAGAACTTGATATTGTTTCTGCTCACCGCACGCCAGATAAACTTTTCGACTACGGAAAAAACGCGCATTCCCGCGGAATCCAGGTGATCATCGCTGGGGCCGGCGGTGCAGCGCATCTACCGGGAATGATTGCTTCACTTTCTCCTCTTCCCGTCATTGGGGTTCCGGTGAAATCACGAAATTCTATTGATGGTTGGGATTCTGTTCTTTCCATTTTACAAATGCCGGGTGGTGTTCCTGTTGCGACTGTAGCTTTAGACGGCGCCAAGAATGCAGGAATCCTGGCTGCACAAATCCTTGGTGCTTCCAATAAAAATATTCAAAACAAAATCATTGCATATAAGGAAGGACTTAAGAAAAAAGTCATTGAAGGTGCAAGCAATCTGAAAAAGTAAAAGCCACGCGATTGCGTGGCTTTCTCCTGTAGCTGTTTATCTGTTTAATACTATTTATTAACCATTCTAAATATATTAATCAAAACCTAAAGCTACATTTCGTGTCTCTTATTCTTAACTCAAGAAGATGTAAAGATACAATTTCTTTCATATATTATCGAGGAAGTGCGTCAAAAATCCGATAAGCTTCACAATTTTTAATTTAAAAACTTAGTATGTCTAATAATAATCCACTTTTACAGGACTTTAATACCGCACCATTTTCAAAAATAAAGACCGAATATTTCAAACCCGCAATCGAAAAAGCGGTAGAAATTGCCCGGCAACAAATTAGTGAAATAACAAATTCTTCCGAAAAACCCACTTTTGCGAACACTATTGAAGAACTGGAATTTTCAGGAGCTAAATTAGACCGGGTAACCAGCATCTTTTTTAATCTGAATTCTGCCGAAACTAATGACGCCATTCAAAAACTTGCACAGGAAATTTCTCCGTTGCTTTCAGATTTTAGAAATGATATCATTCTTGATGAGCAACTTTTTGGAAAAGTAAAAGCAGTTTATGATCAAAGGAAATCTTTGGACCTGAACGTGGAACAACAAACGCTTCTCGATAAAAAATATAAAATGTTTGCACGTAACGGTGCGAACCTGCCGGAAGAGAAAAAGCAGCAGTTGCGGGAAATTGACAAGAAACTCTCCAAATTAAGTCTCAATTTTGGAGAAAATGTGCTGGCTGAAACGAACAGATTCGAGCTTCATATCATAAACGAGAAAGATCTTGACGGCTTACCTAAAGGCGTACGAAGTGCCGCAAAACAGCTTGCCAAATCCAAGAATAAGGAAGGCTGGATTTTCAATCTCCATTACCCGAGTTACCTCCCGTTCATGAAATATGCTAAGAATCGAGATCTTCGAAAAAAAATGGCACTGGCTTTTGGCGCCAAGGGTTTTCATAATGATGAGCTGGACAACCAGGAAAATGTATTGCAGATCGCAAAACTGAGACACGAAAAAGCAAACCTTTTAGGTTACAGCACTTTTGCAGAATTCATTTTGGAAGAGCGCATGGCCGAGACTCCTCAAAAAGTGGAGGATTTTCTTCAGGAACTATTGGAAAAAGCCAAACCTGCTGCAGAAAAAGAATTTGAAGAGCTGGAAAACTACGCTAAGGAATTGGATCAAATCGATAGGCTGGAAAAATGGGATGCTGCATTCTATAGTGAAAAGCTTAGAAAGAAACTTTTTGACCTGGACGATGAACAGCTAAAGCCATATTTTGAACTGGAAAATGTAATCAATGGAGTATTTGCCGTTTCTGAAAAACTTTACGGACTTAATTTCGAGGAAGTATTTGATATTGATAAATATCACCAAGAAGTAAAGACCTACAGGGTCAAAGATGAATACGGAAAGGAACTGGCAGTTTTCTATGCAGACTTTTTTCCGAGAGAAGGAAAAAGAGGCGGTGCCTGGATGACTTCCTATAAACCTCAACAAAAGAGAAATGGCCGGGAAGAAAGACCACACATTTCAATTGTTTGCAACTTCACTAAACCTACTGACGAGGAACCTTCTTTATTGACATTTACTGAAGTCACCACGCTCTTCCACGAATTTGGTCATGCCCTGCATGGAATGCTGGCAAATAGCACCTATCCAAGCCTTTCAGGTGCGAATGTTTACTGGGATTTTGTAGAACTGCCAAGCCAGGTGCTTGAAAACTGGTGCTATGAGAAGGAAGCGCTCGAGCTTTTTGCAAGGCATTACGAAACAAATGCAATCATTCCGCAGGAATATATTAGAAAGATAAAGGAATCTGCCACTTTTCATGAGGGAATGGCCACTTTACGCCAACTAAGCTTTGGAATGCTCGATATGAGCTGGCATGGAATTGATCCTTCCAACGTAACCAATGTTAAAGCTCATGAAGACCAGGCTTTTGAACCAACAAAGTTGTATCCCGATGTGCAGGAAAATTGTATGAGTACATCCTTCAGCCATATTTTCCAGGGTGGTTATGCCGCCGGTTACTACTCCTACAAATGGGCCGAAGTTCTGGATGCCGACACCTTTGAATTCTTCAAGGAAAATGGCATTTTTGACAGGGAAACTGCAGATAAGTTCAGGAACAGTATTTTATCGCGCGGCGGAACTGAGCATCCGCTGAAGCTCTACAAAGAATTCCGCGGAAAAGAACCTCAACCCGAAGCCCTTTTAAGGCGCGCCGGACTTATTGAAAAGAAATAAAATTGAAGGCGTTGTGATTCAGGTTGAATTGCTGCGCCTTAATTTTTTACAGCCGGCATCTAGAGAGAAAAACTTTTCCTATTTTTAAAGAATAACAACGCGGAAATGACAAATCACCTTATTGATCCTACAAAATGGGTCGATAAATATTCAGACTACCTATTCAATTACACCATTGTGCGTGTAAATGACAGGGAAGTTACGAATGATTTAATTTCTGAAACTTTTCTTGCCGGTCTCAAATCCATGAAGAACTTTAAAGGAGAAGCTTCAGAAAGAACCTGGCTTATTTCTATTTTGAAAAGGAAAATTGTTGATTATTACAGGAAAATTAATTCCAATAAAGGCAAAGCCGAAGTAAAGATCCAGTATAACAGCAGCGACAATGAAGGTGAATGGCTGGAAGAGCAAATAGCAGACCTCTCTGACAAGACTGCGGAAGATATCATGGAAAATGACGAGCTGGGACTCGCAATCCTGGAATGTCTCGACCAGCTGAATGAAAAGCAGGCGACCATATTTAAAATGAAAACCATTGAAGGAGTAGAAACAGAAGCTATTTGTAATGAATTTAATATTAGTCCGTCTAATTTGTGGGTGATCATTCACAGAGCCAGAGTTTCTCTGGCTAAATGCCTGGAGAAAAACTGGTTTTAATTATGATTTTTAGTAAATTATTTAAAATAAACTGTTCTGAAGCTGAGAACTTCTGTGATAAAGCCCAGTATCGTGAAGCAGGTTTCCAAAATAAAATAAAATTGCGTCTTCACCTTCTCTTTTGCAAAACCTGCAAAGATTATACCCGAAAAAATCTCAAGCTCTCAAAATTGCTTAAAAAAGCATCCATTAAAACTTGTACCCGCCAGGAAAAAGAGAACTACAAAAGAAAAATTGAAGAGAATCTTTAAAGCACATTTTTGAGCAGCAGCAATATTACCAGCCATACAATTGGGATACCTTCTACCCAGAAAGAAGAAAAGTACCTGGATTGATCTTCCTTACTTATCATTACAAACCAGCCTGCTAATATTGACATTAATATCAATGCTGCCAAAGAAGTCGTGGTCATACTGCTCTTAAGAAACTCCAGCACAATTATTATTATCAAAAGAGCAACTCCTAACTTCTTAGATCTCCTTACCCCAATGTTCTGCGGAAGTGTTTTTAAGGCTACTTTATCGTATTTCAAATCTCTAATTTCAAAAGGGATAAGCAGTACCAATACAAGCAATACGCGCTGCACAAATTCCAGAAATACATCTCCTGTCACCTCCATACCCACATTCCTTACAGGAGAAAAAACAGTGACGCCTGCCCAAATGATCGCAATAATGTAAATCTTTATTCCGCCAATGGTACGCAGGTTTCTTTCTCCATAAAATGGCAACGCATAAAATAAAGTAAGTATCCCAAAACCTCCTGAGATGAAAAGTATTTCAGGCTTTACGTGAAAGCCAAAATAAACAAGCGCAATAAAACTAAAGAAAGAAAACACCTGGATGATCTTTAGGTTTGGGGTGAGACTGCGATGGTGAAGTTTCGCAATACCGGCAAACTTGATAAAATTATAAGCTGTTACTGTTCCAAAAAACACAAAGAACAGCAGGTCTGGATCTGGCGAAAAATGAAAGTGCAAAGCAGAAATAGCAGTTAAAGATGTAACCGCTAGAGCAACATGAATACTGCTGTTTATATAAAACGAGAACAGGTTCTTTAAAAGGTTCATAATGGCTTTTTCAGCAGTGATAATTCCTCAGATTTACAGGGCAAAATCTTAACAAGAGTTCCTGTCAAAATCCTTAAAAAATAGGTTTAAAATATGTAATTTCGCAGCTCAAAACACAACTTTTCTTAATGAATACAACTTCTTTTGCCCTGCGACACATAGGTCCCAAAGAAAATGACCTTCCAGAAATGTTAAAAGCAGTTGGTGTAGATTCTCTAGACCAGCTTATCTACGAAACGCTCCCAGATGACATTCGTTTAAAAAAGGATTTGGAGCTCGCTCCTGCAATGAGCGAAAACGAATATATCTCCCACAGCATTGCTTTAGCTGCCAAAAATAAAATTTTTAAAACTTATATTGGGTTAGGCTATCACGAATCTGTCACTCCGCCAGTAATTCAAAGGAACATTTTAGAGAATCCGGGGTGGTATACTGCTTACACGCCTTACCAGGCAGAGATCGCCCAGGGAAGACTGGAAGCTTTACTGAATTTCCAAACGGTCATTGCAGATCTTACCGGAATGGAGCTTGCAAATGCTTCCCTTCTTGACGAGTCTACTGCTGCCGGGGAAGCTATGTCTTTGCTTTATTCCGTAAGAAGTCGTGCTCAGAAGAAAAGTGAGG
Organism: Salinimicrobium maris; assembly: GCF_049680855.1. Taxonomy (NCBI): domain Bacteria; kingdom Pseudomonadati; phylum Bacteroidota; class Flavobacteriia; order Flavobacteriales; family Flavobacteriaceae; genus Salinimicrobium; species Salinimicrobium maris. Next base: position 194,286 of record NZ_JBMPGS010000005.1, read on the forward strand.
TAAATAAATTCTTTGTTTCTGAAGAAGTTTTGCCGCAAACCATTGATGTATTAAAGTCAAGGGCGCTTCCATTAGATATCGAGTTAGTTATAGGAAATCATGAAGAATTTGATTTTTCAGATAAGTTCTTTGGTGCATTTCTACAGTATCCGGGAAAGTTAGGACAGGTTTTTAACTACGAAGAATTTGTAGCACAGGCAAAAGATGCAGAAATCAAAGTTGCTGTTGCAGCCGATATTTTAAGTCTTGTAAAATTGAAAGCCCCGGGAGAATTTGGAGTTGATGTGGTGGTGGGAACTACACAACGCTTCGGAATCCCGTTAGGCTACGGTGGTCCTCACGCAGCTTACTTCGCCACCCGTGAAGAATTTAAGCGCAGCATCCCCGGAAGGATCATTGGTGCCACTAAAGACATGGATGGTAACCTTGCTTTAAGAATGGCGCTGCAAACAAGGGAGCAACACATTAAAAGAGATAAAGCAACTTCAAATATTTGTACTGCCCAAGTACTCCTTGCAGTAATGGCCGGAATGTATGCTGTATATCACGGACCAAAAGGACTGAAATTTATTGCAAACAAAGTACATAAATCGGCAGTAACGCTTGCTGAGAAATTGGATGAACTTGGATTTCCACAGCTTAACTCAGCCTTTTTCGATACAATTCTTATAAAAGCCGATGCGCAGAAAATAAAAGCTGCTGCTGAAGCAAAAGAAGTAAATTTCTATTATCCTTCTTCAGAAACTGTTGCTATTTCCCTTAACGAAGCAACCAATATTGATGATCTTAATAAGGTCCTGGAAATATTTTCTGAAGTCGCCGAAAAAGAAACTGAAAAGATTTCTGCCCTTTCTGAAGAGAATAAAATTCCTGAAGCGATAGAACGAAAAACCACCTTCCTTCAAAATGATGTTTTCAACTCCTATCATTCGGAAACAGAGTTGATGCGATACATTAAAAAACTGGAAAGAAAAGACCTTTCCCTTAACCATTCCATGATCGCGCTGGGTTCCTGTACCATGAAACTCAACGCTGCAGCCGAAATGTTGCCAATCAGTTATCCGCAGTGGGGAAATATTCACCCATTTGTACCGCTTGACCAGGCCGAAGGTTATCAAATCGTGCTAAAAAGACTGGAACAACAATTAAATAAGATTACCGGATTTGCCGCAACTTCGCTTCAACCAAACTCTGGCGCACAGGGTGAACTTGCCGGACTTATGGTAATTAGAGCATATCATGAATCTCGTGGTGATTCTCATCGTAATATTTGTCTTATTCCTTCCTCTGCCCATGGAACCAACCCTGCTTCTGCAGTAATGGCAGGAATGAAAGTGGTGGTTACCAAAGCTTCAGAAAACGGAAACATTGATGTGGATGACCTTCGGGAAAAAGCACTAAAGCACAAAGATAATCTGGCTGCTTTAATGGTTACTTATCCTTCCACTCACGGCGTTTTTGAGTCTGCCATTCGCGAGATCACACAGATTATTCATGACAACGGCGGACAGGTTTATATGGACGGTGCGAACATGAACGCACAGGTGGGACTCACAAATCCCGGAAGAATCGGCGCCGATGTTTGCCACCTCAACCTTCATAAAACATTTGCCATTCCGCATGGCGGTGGTGGACCCGGAGTTGGGCCAATTTGCGTGGCACCTCAGCTTGTGCCATTCCTTCCGGGTAACCCGGTAATCCCAACAGGTGGCGAGGAAGCCATTCCGGCAATTTCTGCAGCACCATGGGGGTCGGCTTTGGTTTGTTTGATCTCTTACGCCTATATTACTATGCTGGGCAGCGAAGGTTTAAAAAAGGCTACTCAATATGCCATTTTAAACGCTAATTATATAAAAGCACGACTGGAGGAAAACAACCAGTTCAAAACCCTTTACAGTGGAGAGCGCGGTCGTGCAGCTCACGAAATGATTCTTGATTGTCGCCCTTTTAAAGCAAAAGGAATTGAAATTACAGATATTGCAAAAAGGCTTATTGATTATGGTTTCCATTCTCCAACGGTTTCCTTCCCCGTGGCCGGTACCTTGATGATCGAACCTACCGAAAGTGAAAGCAAAGCTGAATTGGATCGGTTTTGCGATGCTTTACTTTCTATCAAGAGGGAAATCGATGAAGTAGAGGAAGGAGATTCCAACAACGTCCTCAAAAATGCACCGCATACCTTACAAATGTTGACTTCAGATGAGTGGAACCTGCCTTACAATCGCGAAAAAGCCGCTTATCCGCTGGAATATTTGCGTGACAACAAATTCTGGCCTTCTGTACGACGAGTAGATGATGCACTCGGCGACCGAAATCTTATTTGTACCTGTGCTCCTATTGAGGAATATATGTAAGTAGAGATTTAAATAGTAAGAGCCTCCAAAAATGACATTTTGGAGGCTTTTTTCGCTTATACTTCTTAACCATTATTTAACAGAAACTCTTTATTTTATCATAATTTATAATGACTCAATAAGATGGGAAGTCTTTGTTGCGAATTCAATAAAACTGAATTTTTATCGCAGCAATTTGTTTATTCATGCCCTTGGTTTTATTAATTTTGAGTAGTTTACCCCAAGAATTATTGTTATGAGTATCAAAATTACAGGGATTGGAAGTTTCATTCCCGGCAAGATCGAAAAGAATTCAGATTTTCATGAACATGAATTTCTGAACCTGGATGGCACAGGCTTCAATCAGCCCAATACTGTCATTATAGAAAAATTCAAAGCGATCACAGGTATAGCAGAAAGAAGATACATCACCAACGATCTTACAAATTCTGACATCGCTTTCTTCGCTGCTGAAAAAGCCATTTTGGACGCAGGAATAAATCCGGAGGAACTGGATTATTTGATCGTAGCCCATAATTATGGCGACGTTTCTCACAACCAGATGCAGAGCGATACTGTGCCAAGTATTGCCACGAGGGTAAAGCAAAAGCTGAAAATCAAAAATCCAAAATGTGTTGCCTACGATATACTTTTTGGCTGCCCGGGCTGGGTGGAAGCAGTGATACAGGCAAATGCATTCATCAAAGCCGGAATAGCAAAAAAATGCCTCGTTATAGGTTCTGAAACTCTTTCGAGGGTCGTCGATAAGCACGACAGAGATTCCATGATCTATTCAGATGGTGCGGGTGCAACAGTTATTGAAACAACAGACCAGCTGGGCGGAATCCTCGCTCACGAAAGCGCCACCCATGCTCTGGAAGAAGGAAATTATATCTACTTCGGAAAATCAAATAACCCTTCTATTTCCGAAGAAAGACGCTACATCAAAATGCATGGCCGCAAAATTTACGAATTTGCCTTAAGCAAAGTGCCCGAAGCCATGAAATTATGCCTTGAAAAAAGTGGCGTGCCCATAGAAAACCTTAAAAAAATCCTCATACACCAGGCCAACGAGAAAATGGACGAAGCCATTGTCAAGAGGTTCTACAAACTTTTCGGTCAAAAAGTTCCTGAAGGAATTATGCCCATGAGCATTGATAAATTGGGAAATAGCAGTGTAGCCACCGTGCCCACTTTGCTTGATCTTATTGTAAAAGGCCAAATGCAAGATCAGGAAATTGTACCCGGCGATGTTATCATGCTGGCCAGCGTTGGCGCGGGAATGAATGTTAACTGCATAGTTTACAAGTGCTAACATGTACGAAGACAATTTTCCTGATAAGCGCTTTAAACATACCCTCGAATTTTTACAGCAGGTAGCCCCTGCTCCCGCTCAAATCCTGGATCTTGGGGTTGAAAACCCTTTTTCTGAAATTATGAAAAAAGAGGGTTACAAAGTTACAAATACCAGTGGCGAAGATTTAGATTTTCATCCTGAAGCGGTAAAAAACACAGAGGCTGAAATTGTCACTGCTTTTGAAATCTTCGAACATCTGCTGGCTCCTTTTAATGTTCTTAAGGAGATAAAAGCAGATAAACTCGTAGCCACCGTGCCTTTGAAATTGTGGTTCGCTCCTGCCTACCGTAGCAAAACAGACAAATGGGATCGTCATTTTCATGAATTTGAAGACTGGCAATTTGATTGGCTTCTGGAAAAAACCGGTTGGGAAATTAAAGCACGCAAAAAGTGGACAAATCCTGTTAATAAAGTTGGTTTTCGGCCCCTACTCCGAAAGTTCACTCCACGCTACTATGCCGTCTACGCCGAGAGAAAATAACCATTCAAAAATGACATTTTGAAGAGGCTTTCTCACGGAATTTATTCTTTTCTCAATTTATCTTTTCTCTTTACAGCAACCCTTGAGAAGTGCCTGGCGAAGATCAGGAACCAAGATGGAATTTATGTAAATTAGCTGCAAAATCTCATTTTTGGATATCTACATCGTCATTCCCGCCCACAACGAAGCATCTTTTATTGATCAAACTTTGCAATCACTTGCAGCGCAAACCCTGCTTCCGAAGAAAATTGTGGTGGTAGACGATCAATCTTATGATGAGACTTCAGCAATTGTTTTATCTTTTGCTGAAAAATACAATTTCATTTCTCTTGTGAAAACAAAATCCTCTGAAGCTCATTTGCCCGGCAGTAAAGTGGTAAATGCTTTTTACAAAGGTTTTGAAACATTAAACGACAGTTACGATATCATCTGTAAGTTTGATGCCGACCTTATTTTTCCGAAGAATTATTTAGAAAAAATTTCAAATTACTTCAAAGCTGATCCAAAATCGGGCATGGCAGGAGGTTTTTGCCATATCCTTAATAATGATAAATGGGAACAGGAAAAACTAACCGGGAAAGATCACATTCGGGGTGCTTTAAAAGCCTATAGAAAAGAATGTTTTAAAGAAATTGGCGGTTTGAAACCTTCAATGGGATGGGACACCGTAGACGAATTGTTAGCGCAATATCACGGCTGGAAAATAATTACAGATGCTTCTTTGGCCGTGAAACACCTGAGGCCGACAGGATTCACCTACAACAAAGCCGCAAAATTAAAACAGGGAGAGGCATTTTATAAACTTAGGTACGGTTTGCTCATCACATTGATTGCTTCGGCAAAACTCGCGCTGAAAAAAGGAAAAAAATCCTTACTAAAAGATTACATGCAGGGCTATTATCATGCAAAAGCCGAAAATATGCCCTTCCTGGTCTCCAAAAAAGAAGGAGCCTTCATTAGAAGGCTCCGTTATAAAAAAATGCTCTCCAAAATCTTCTGAAAAAATGCTATTTTTCGATCGCCATTAATAAAGGTTCTCCTGTAGCTCCATTAGGAAAAGGGATTCCCAACAGCGTCGAAATAGTAGGAGCAATATCTGTAATGCTCACTCTTTCGGCAGAACTTCCCTGATTAATTCCGTTACCAAACAAGATAAGCGGCGCATGAGTATCGTAATTTTGTCCGCTGCCGTGCGTAGAACCTGTTCGGGAATAGGATATAACCGAAGGATCTAAAACCAGAATCACATCTCCACTTCTTTTTTGATGATATCCCATATCGATCAAAGCATCCATGCCACGGGTGAAGGTTGTCGCCTCCAGCTGGCTACGGGTGTAAACCTTATTAATCATTTCATACTGCAGACTGTAATGAGCTATTGCTTCTTCCACTTCTTCGAAACTTATATCTTCTGCCAAAAGCTTTTCATAATCAAAAAACAGCTGATTATTTGAAACATTTAAAATGATGTCATCTACACCAAACCGCTTAAGAAGAAAATCTTCTACCGAAGAAATGTAATCTCCAAAATCAAAATATCCAGCCGGGATCTTCACAGATTCCAGGTAAGATGGAACATGCACCCCACCATGATCTGAAGTAAGAAACACCGTGTAATTTCCTTTACCAACTTTTTCGTCCAAAGCATCTAACAGTCTTTTTATATCCTGATCCAGGCGCAAATAAGTATCTTCAATTTCTTTGGAATTCACTCCGAAGTTATGACCTACATAATCTGTTGAGGAAAAGCTAAGAGTTAATACATCTGTTATTTCATCCTGCCCTAAATCTTCCCCGTCAATTGCGGCAAGTGCAAAATCAAGCGTTAGGCTGTTTCCAAAAGGAGTAGCTTTAATAATCTCATACCCTCCGTTTTTAGCGCTTAAATCCTTCAGATTATAGGGAAAAGCCGCTGTTTCCTGACCTCTAAATCCGCCTTCATATTCATTGGCATCACTACCGCTCTCTGTATAAGTGGAGATGTCGTGAAGCGGTTCCCATGTTTTAAAGTAGGAATCTGCTTTTCCGGAAGCATTAAAATCTTTTACCCATTGAGGCAGATCATTTCGATAGTAGGAACTGGTGATCCACTTACCTTCAACCTGCCCATGGAACCAGTATGCAGCATTTGCAGCATGTCCCGCAGGTAAGATAGATCCGCGATCTTTAAGTGCCACACCAATAGTCTTTCCTTTTAGCTGAGTATGGAGACGGTTTTCATCTGCGAAAGTAGTGGTCAACATTCTATGCGGAGACATTTTCCCCGCAGAAGAAGTTGTACCTACAGGTTCAACTGAATCGTCACCTGCACAGTAAACACTTTCACGTTCAAACTTATTGTACCAGTTGTTTCCTATAATCCCATGACTCTCTGGTGTCGCACCGGTATGTACCGAAGCATGTCCCGGGCCGGTATAGGTTGGAATATAATTGAAATGTGCATTTTTAAAGTTGAAGCCTTTCCCAACGAGTCTTTTGAAACCTCCATCCCCAAATTTACTATAGAAGCGGGTAATGTAGTCGTACCTCATTTGATCTACAACTACACCTACCACCAGTTTGGGGTTGGAATGCAATGCTTCTTCGTCCGCTCTTTTCTGGGCAATAGCGGAATTACTTAAGAAAATGGTAAGGACCAATAAACAAATTTGTTTCATTTTTATTTAAATTTTATCCCAAAAATACCAATTATCCTGTAGTTAAAGTTTCCAGAAGGTTAAAATACTTTGCTTAAAAAAATTAGTATTTTAGCACTACAAAAAGTTGAAATGAGTTACCTGCATTCTATTGGTGAATATGTATTAATGATAAAAGGGGTTTTTGGCCGCATGACCAAAGGATCGGTTCTAAGAAATCTCATTTTTAAAGAAATAGACGATCTGATAATAGGTTCCCTGGGAATTGTTTCTTTTATATCATTCTTTATTGGAGGCGTTGTTGCCATACAGACAGCCCTGAATCTTGAAAATCCCCTCATCCCGAAGACGCTTATCGCATTTGCGGCCCGGCAATCTGTCATTCTCGAGTTTGCTCCAACCTTCATCTCAATCATTATGGCTGGAAAAGTGGGCTCGTTTATCACTTCAAGCTTGGGAACTATGAGGGTAACCGAGCAAATTGATGCCTTGGAAGTAATGGGTATAAACTCTCTCAATTATCTGGTTTTCCCAAAGATCATTGCCATGCTCACTTATCCGTTTGTCATTGCAATTTCAATGTTTCTCGGTATTTTGGGTGCTTATACAGCCGGAGTGCTGGGAGGTTTTGTGTCCTCAGAAGATTTTATTTTGGGCCTACAGGATGAGTTCAACTCTTTTCACCTGGTTTATGCCTTTTTCAAGACTTTTCTGTTTGCTTTGATCCTTGCTACTGTACCAGCCTATCATGGATATTACATGAAGGGTGGAGCGCTTGAAGTTGGAGAGGCAAGTACCACGTCATTTGTATGGACGAGTGTGGTAATAATCATTACGAATTACATCGTAACTCAGTTATTGTTAAGCTAATGATAGAAGTAAAAGATATAAGAAAAGGCTTTGACGGTGAGGAAATTCTGAAAGGGATCAATACTGTCTTTCCAAAAGGGCAAACCAATCTCATTATTGGACAATCGGGTTCTGGTAAAACGGTATTCCTGAAATGCTTGTTAGGATTATTTCGTCCTGAACATGGCAAGATCGTTTACGATGGTGAACCTTATTCTTCTTTTTCCGATGAAGAACAAAGGGATTTAAGGCGTCAAATGGGAATGGTTTTCCAGGGAGGTGCATTGTTTGATTCCATGACCGTGGAAGAAAATGTAATGTTTCCGCTTAAAATGTTCACAAAGCAGCGCAAGAGCGAAATGATGAAGCGGGTGAAAGAAGTACTGGATCGCGTCAACCTTGCCGAAGCGCAACACCAAAAATTTCCTGCAGAAATAAGCGGGGGAATGCAGAAAAGGGTTTCAATTGCACGGGCGATCGTGAACCGTCCTAAATATCTTTTTTGTGATGAGCCTAACTCAGGACTAGACCCCAAGACAGCTACGGTAATTGATAATCTTATCCTCGAAATTACTCGAGAATATGATATCACTACCGTGATCAATACGCACGACATGAATTCTGTGCTGGAAATTGGAGAAAAGATCGTTTTTCTTCAAAATGGAAAACTTGCCTGGGAAGGAGACAAAGATGTTATCTTTAAAACCGATAACGAGGCCGTGACCGACTTTGTTTATTCTTCAGATCTATTTCAAAAAGTAAGAAAGGCGCAGCTACAGGGTTTCTAGTTCACCGCTTGCACCGCCAGTGTATCTAAAGACAATCTTACTTTTAACCAACTAGTAAGCTTTTCCATTTCACTGCTTCTTACAGAAGCTGTAAGTTCCTCATTCCATCTTACGCTAAAGGTAGGAATAGTATCAATTTGGTTGAAATCTGTCACCACATTATTGGCATAACTTAATTGTTCAAGATTGCGATAGTTAATTTTTGCTTCCTGGCTAATGGCCTGAAAAGGTATTCCCGCCGTCCTGTAGCGCATTAACTCTTCTTCTAACAACCGAATTCTCGCATCCTTATCCTCTACGACCTGCTGGTTCCTCACATAAAGATCTTCCAGTATTCCCGCTCTTACATCACTGGTAAGCTGCTGTGCAATCTCTGAACTTTGATCGCTCCCCTGGTGTATTCTTAAAGTGACATTTTCGAGGTCTCTCCCCTCTCTTATTTCCTGAACCCATTGGCTGATCTGGGCTTGCGGAACCGGACGACCTATTAAATAAACATCTACAAATTTCTTCTTGTAATTCTGATCATATTTTACGACCTCGGCTCCGGGATAATCAATTTGGTTTTCCACGTAATCCCTAGTATTCGAGATAAAAACCTGTTCCCGAAGTAAATTCACAAAAAGAAAAACACTGGGGATCATCACCAGAATTGCTATTAAAGACGCTATTCTTGCGGTATTTCTTCTTCGTTTACTGTTAGCATATTTTACCAGGGGAAACCTAAGAACCTTAGCAACCACAAAGGTGGATAGCGCGATGAAAACCGAATTTATAGCAAAGAGATAAAGCGCTCCGCCGGCATACTCCCAGTTACCTATAGCAAGACCATAACCCACGGTACACAGTGGGGGCATAAGGGCTGTAGCAATTGCCACTCCCATGATCACACTGGCAATGGTGCCTTTTTTGGTTTTAGCCACAATTAAAGCAAGTCCGCCAAAAATTGCGACCAAAACATCAAGAATCGTAGGATACGTTCTCGCACGCAGTTCTTCAGTTTCCTGTTCTATAGGAGAAATAAGAAAGTAAAGGTACGCTGTTAAGACACTTAAAACCACCATTACTGCAAGGTTCACAAGGGAACGTTTAAGCGTATCAATGTCATTTATCGCTACTCCAAGTCCCACTCCCACAATTGGACCCATAAGAGGTGAGATTAACATAGCTCCAATAACTACGGCGGTACTACTAACATTCAAGCCTATCGAAGCTACAAAGATGGAGAAAATGAGGATCCAGGCATTATGACCTTTAAAGGAAATATCCCTCTTCACCATTTCAATGGTCGTATCCCTGTCAGTTTCCTCGTGTATATCAAGAAGCTCTTTTAAAAAAAACTTTATTTCCTCCAAAGCACCTTTTATGCGTGATTTACCCTCCGGACTGGTATGGATGGGAGGAATGCTGTTGTTATCTTCCATATTAACCTAAGTGATTCCCAAAATCCTGCTGGACCTGGCCTCTAATCTGTTTTATTTCCTGTTCCTTTTCCTTCGGAACAATTAAAAGCACTTCTTTTTCGTCTATGACGATATAATTTTCTAAATCATCCAACACCACCACTTTTCCTGAATCTGAACTTACAATATTTCCTCTTGAGTTCCGGGCCAGGAGACGCGCCTCCAAAACGGCATTTTTGTTACTGTCTTTATCGAGTTCATTGTACAAAGACCCCCAGGTTCCCAGGTCGTTCCAGTCAAAACCAGCTGAAATGACAAAAATATTATTCTCCTTTTCCAAAATACCGTAGTCAATAGAAATATTTTCTGCCGCGGAATAATTTTCTTTAATAAATTCAGCTTCCCCAACAGAATTAAATTCTTCTTCACCTTTAGAAAAGAGGCTGAACATCTCCGGAAGATTCCTTCGAAAGGAATCCAGGATAAAACCAGCACTCCAGATAAAAATCCCTGCGTTCCAGTCATAGTTTCCCTGAGCAATAAAATTCCTGGCGACTTCAAAAGAGGGTTTTTCAGTGAAATTCTTAACCGCCTTTACTTTTTCCGCAGTTTCCTCATACTGAATATACCCATATCCGGTATTGGGAAATGTAGGTTTAATTCCGAGGGTAATGATTTTTTTATCTTCCCGACAGGTCTTGAATCCAAGTTCCACATCGTCAATAAATGCTGCTTCATCCTCAATCCAGTGATCACTGGGAGCCATGATCATTACAGCATCTCTGTTCTTTTTATAAATTTTTAAAGCCGCCAGCAGCACTGCAGGCGCCGTATTTCTCATAACAGGTTCAAGAACAATTTGTTCTGCACTTAAGCCGGGAAGTTGTTGCTGTACCAGCTCTTTGTAAATCTCATTTGTAAGTATGAAAATATTCTCTGCAGGAACGAGCCTGTTCAGCCTTTTATAAGTAGTCTGTATCAATGTTTCACCTGTACCCAGTAGATCCCGAAATTGTTTAGGATGGCTGGTGGTACTAACCGGCCAAAACCTGGAGCCTACTCCACCGGCCATTAAAACCGCAAAGTTGTTATTATCCATTGTGACTATTTTGAGAAAGTTAATTCGCTGTTTTCAACAATTCCACTTCGGCATTGGGCTGAAATAAATAAACCCTACCCGTATTCACCTCCACACATTCATATCTTTTGATCCTTTTTTCTCCTTTTTTGAAGACTTTGCCATTGTATATCCTAAATGTACTGCCCTGCGGAACTTCATAAATGTAATTCTTATCATTGGGCTGGTCAAATCTTTTGAGGGCTATAGAAAGGTGTGCATCTGTATCACTGCTGGCTTTCGGGTTTTTAAAATGCCTTGCAATATAAGGCAGCAATTCCGCCGGAAATATTTCCGGTCTAATAAACGGCAACATCAGCCTTTGGAACATTTTCTTCCATTCGTTGCCATGCGGCTTGATCCTTCGCCCATAAGCTTCAAAGGCAAGCAAATGTGCTATTTCATGCACCAGCGTAATTAAAAAACGGTATTTATTGAGGTTGGCGTTTACCGTAATTTGTTGGGTGCCGTCGGGCATTCTTCTGTAATCCCCGTGCCTGGTTTTTCGTTCATTGACAATTTTAAGATGGATATGATTCTTTTCGATCAACCCAAAAATGGGCTCCACTGCATGACTCGGAATATATCTGGTTAAAATTTCTTTCATGAATTATGGCGTACTGTTGGACACCTGCAGTAATTTCCCGTTATAAAATTTATTTCCGTTAAGGGCAAAATCTGAAATGTATTCTGCCATTTCTGAAGCTGTTGTAGGGGCTTTATACCCTGGAAATGCTTCTTCCAGCATTTCTGTTTGTACTGCCCCAAGCGCAAGCACGTTAAAAGAAGGACCTTTTTCCTTGTATTCTTCAGCTAATAGCTCGGTTAAGGTAATTACAGCTCCCTTGCTTGAACTGTAAGCAGATAAACCCGGAAACTTCATGCTTCCCTGCACTCCGCCCATACTACTTACTGTTAGCACATGCCCTTCAGCAGGCATTAACGGCAACATTTTTCGAATCAAAGCTGCGACTCCAAAAACATTGATTTTATAAACTTCTTCAAACTCCTCATCTGTAATTTCAGTAAAAGCTTTATTGATAATGGCGCCGGCATTGTTCAGCAGAATGTCAACCTTACCCCAGTTTTTCTGAACATGCTGAAAAGCTTCTTCTAAATCCCCTTTTTGAGTAATATCAAATGAAATCGCATGAACATTTTTTAAGTTGAGTTCCTTTACAGGTTGTTCATTTCTCGAAAGTGCCAGCACACGATGTCCGGCTTCAGAAAATTTCTTTACCAGCTCAAAACCTATTCCCCTGCTTGTTCCCGTAATAACAACATTCTTCATTCAGCAGTCATTTTAATCTCCTTTTCAGCCGAATTTGCCATTCGGGCAATACCCGGAATTATCTTCTCTATAAGGTTTGTCATATGAGCAACATCCATGTGCTGAAATTCATCATCTACATGGTGATAATATTCATAGTTCGTAAAGTCAAAGGTAGAAATGGTTTGCGCCGGAATCTCGAATTGTTCATAAAAAGGCGCGTTATCACTTCTATTGAACAAATTGTATTCTTTCGCCTGCGGAAGGAAACCTATTACTTTTTCTCCCGTGTACTCATTGAATTTTTCGGCTAAATTGCTCAGGTCGTATCCGGTTACATATGCCAAATAATCTTTATCTGCCATAGGCACGCCAATCATTTCAATATTAAACATTACATACGGATCAAGATTTTCAGTCTTAAGTCTTTGTGCAAGATGAGCAGATCCTACCAGCCCCATTTCTTCAGCAGAATAAAGTGTGAATAAAATGCTTCTTTTAGTATCTACATTTGCAAAATACTTTGCCAGTTCCAGCACGGCTGTTGTGCCTGAGGCGTTATCATTTGCTCCATTTGCCAGGGAGTCATCACCTACAGGTTTACCTTCGCCTATGTGGTCATAGTGCGCGCCAATAATAACGAATTCATCTTTAAGTTGAGGGTCTGTTCCTTCTTTGAAGCCTACGATGTTATAACCAATCTTACCTTTTATTTCAAAAGAGTCGCGGTAAGTTTTAAAAAAGGGATTTATGTTGTTGTTTTTAAAAACCTCTTCAATAAACACAGCTGCTTTTTCAATTCCTTCAGTTCCGGTATTTCTTCCTGCAAGTTCTTCTGAAGAAAGATATTCAAGCGTTTCAGAAACTTCTTCTTCTGAAATATTGACTTTCTGCGCAAATGCGGTATTTGTTGTTTCCTCTTGTGAAACTTTGTTTGACTCACCACAACCTGCCATAAAGATGGAGGCAGTGATCAATAATCCTGATAAAATGTTTTTTCTCATACGGTTAAAGATAAAAAAATCCCACAATTGTGTGGGATTTTTAAAAATAATGTTCATTTTGTAAGCTTATGCCAACATCACCACAGGATTTTCAAGGTATTGCTTGAATGTCTGCAGGAATGCAGCACCCGTTGCCCCATCTACTGTTCTGTGATCACAGGCGAGGGTTACTTTCATAGTATTTCCAACCACGATTTGACCATTTCGCACAACCGGTTTTTCAACAATAGCACCTACGGAAAGTATTGAAGAATTTGGCTGATTTATAATGCTGGTAAATTCCGTAATTCCAAACATTCCCAAGTTAGAAACGGTGAAGGTACTTCCTTCCATTTCTTTTGGCTGCAGCTTTTTGTTTCTTGCTTTTCCTGCAAGTTCCTTCACATTTGCACCAATCTGAGTCATGCTCATTTGATCTGCAAACGGAAGTACCGGTACAACAAGCCCTTCTTCTACGGCAACTGCAACGCCCATGTGAATGTGCTTCGCAATTTTAGTAGTATCACCTGTCCATTGTGAATTCACCTGCGGATGTTTTCTCAATGCCATGGCCGATGCTTTTATCACCATATCGTTAAAGGAAACCTTCACATCTGGCAACTCATTGATTTGCTTACGGCTTGCCATCGCATTAGCCATATCTACTTCAACAGTAAGATAGTAATGCGGAGCATTAAATTTCGATTCGGCCAGTCGTTTCGCAATGGTTTTACGCATTTGCGAATTTTTCACTTCTTCAAAGCCTTCTTCTCCTGCAGGAATGTAAGGTTTCACCTCAGTTTTTGCAGGTTCGCCTTTTTCAAGGCCGGCTTCCTGTTTTTGTGCAGGTTTTTTCTCTGTAGCTTTTTCTGAAGGCTTATAAGACTCTATATCCTTTTTTACAATTCGGTTGTTTTCACCAGATCCTTTAACATCTGCCAGATCAATCCCTTTGTCTTCAGCCATTTTCTTGGCCAGTGGGGAAGCAAAAATTCTTCCTCCATCCTTCGATGTCTGCTCTGAAGCAGCTTCAGATTTTTCTTCTTTTGAAGACTCCTCTTTCTGTTCTTGAGACTTTTTAGGAGCAGCTGCCTTTTTAGCACCGCCACCTTCAAGTACTGCAGAAACATCAGTTCCTTCCGGGCCAATGATGGCAAGAACACTGTCTACAGGAGCAGTTTCCCCCTCCTCAATACCAATGTGCAGCAAGATTCCCTCATAAAAGGATTCAAATTCCATCGTTGCCTTATCGGTTTCGATTTCGGCAAGAATATCACCTTCTTCTACTTTATCACCTTTTTTCTTCAGCCAGGTTGCAACCGTACCCTCTTCCATGGTATCACTTAAACGCGGCATTTTTACCACTTCCACTCCTTCAGGAATTTCTCCAGATCCACCTTCATCTTCAGCTTCCTCCTCTTCAGAAGAAGATTTCTCTTCCTCATTTCCTTCAGAAGATTGCTTTTCATCTGATGATTTCTCATTAGAAGATTCTCCGCCGCCTTTCAACAAGCTTGAAATATCTTCTCCTTCTTCACCTATGATTGCCAATAGAGTATCAACAGGAGCAGTTTCCCCCTCCTCTATTCCTATATGCAGCAAGGTACCTTCATGAAACGATTCAAATTCCATCGTCGCTTTATCGGTTTCGATTTCTGCAAGAATATCTCCTTCTTCTACTTTATCACCTTTTTGTTTTAGCCACTTTGCCACCACACCTTCTTCCATGGTGTCGCTCAAACGCGGCATGTTGATTACTTCTGCCATAGCTTAGTCTAATTTATGGGATAAGAACGGATAATCTTTTTGTTCGTACACTACATCGTACATCACATTTTTATCTGGATAATCAGATTCATCTGCGAATTTCTCACATTCGGAAACAAGATCTTTCACCCTCTTGTCGATTTCCTTAATGTCTTTGTCTGAAGCGTATTTTTTATCTTTTATAATATCTCTTACCTGGGTAATTGGGTCAATCTTCTGGTATTCTGCCACCTCTTCCTTGGTACGATACTGCTGTGCATCACTCATGGAGTGACCACGGTAGCGGTAGGTTTTAAGCTCAAGAAAAGTTGGCCCTTCTCCTTTTCGTGCACGAACGATTGCTTCGTCAAGAGCTTCCGCAACTTTCTCTGGATTCATAGCGTCTACAGGCCCGCAAGGCATATCATACCCTAATCCAAGCTTCCAGATCTCTGTACTTTTGGAAGTACGCGCAACCGAAGTACCCATGGCATATCCATTGTTCTCTACACAAAATACGACCGGTAAATTCCACTTTACGGCCATTGTAAAAGTTTCGTGAAGTGAACCCTGTCGTGCAGCACCATCTCCTAAAAAGGTTAAAGTCACTGCATCTCTTTTAAAGTATTTGTCGGCAAAAGCAAGACCTGCTCCCAAAGGAATTTGCCCTCCCACAATACCGTGACCGCCATAAAAGCGGTGTTCTTTTGAAAATATGTGCATAGAACCTCCAAGTCCTTGTGAAGTTCCGGTTTTCTTACCGTAAAGCTCTGCCATCACCCTTCTTGGATCAACGCCCATCCCAATTGGCTGCACGTGATTCCTATAGGCAGTGATCATTTTATCTTTTGACAAATCCATGGCATGTAAAGCCCCGGCAAGAATAGCTTCCTGACCGTTGTACAGGTGTAAGAATCCTCTTACTTTTTGCTGAATATAAACTTGGGCCAGTTTATCCTCAAACTTACGCCAAAACAGCATGTCCTCATACCACTTCAAGTAGGTGGCTTTTGTGATTTTCTTCATTAACTAATAATTTTAAATGCCAAGCAAAAGCTCCGGCCAAGAGAAAAACAAAAGTACTATTTTCAACATGAATTGAAAACAGTTTTAAAGGTAAAAAATGAGAAAAAGACTATAAAAATGAACTATCAAAAATAAGAGGCAACAAATCTGAAATAGAATTCGCCTTTACCACTTTTCCCTTTTCGCCCATAAAAAAGATCTCAATGGGTGCTTTTTGCTTCATTTCATATTCGGCAATTGCTTGCCGGCACGACCCGCAAGGCGGCGTAGGCGTCTCCACCACATGATTGGCAGACTTCGCTGAAAGTGCCATTTTTAACACCTTAGCATCGGGATATTTTGCACCGGCGTAGAAGATCGCTGTACGTTCTGCACATAATCCTGCAGGATAGGAGGCATTCTCCTGATTGCTTCCCGAAATCACTTCGCCGTTATCAAGAAGAATAGCGGCTCCTACGCTAAATTTTGAATATGGAGAATAAGATTTGTCTCTTGCCGCAATAGATTCCTGCATGAGATCCTGCACGCCCTTAGGCAGTTCCTTTAACTCTTCATAAATTGTAAGATCTGCACTTATAGTAAAATTTTTCATTTCTCTTCAGAAGATAAAAAAGACCGCAAAGATATTATCTGCAGCGGCCCAAGTAATTAATTGTTGTTATTATTGTCTAATAAAAATTCCCGTACTGTTCCCCAAAATTAAAGGTCAAACCAAAGCGCAAGGTTCCTTCCAGCGGACTTACAACATCTGAGGTGGAGAATAAATAGGAAACATCTATATTAACCAAAGTATATTTAAAACCTGCACCAAAAGAAAGAAACCTTCGGGAACCTTTTTCTTCACTCTCATGAAAATATCCTGTCCTGAGGGCAAAAACGTCTTCATATAAATATTCAGCCCCAAGTGCCCAGGTCACCTCTTTCAGTTCTTCACTAAACCCGTCAGGCGCATCTCCAAAGGAGGTGAAAATTCCCTCTATTGCACCAATCTCATTATATTCCCGGTTGTCTTCAGGGTCGCTATAATCTCCGTCGCCGTTAAAATCCTGTGGAGTTGGCACCAGCAGTTTATTAAATTCAACATAGGCGCCAATCTTATTGGAAGCGTCAAGAATAAAATCATATCCACCCCCCAGTTTTAGATTTGTGGGAATAAAATTTTCCTGACCACCGTCATCATATTTAATTTTTGGACCAATATTCGAGATATTCGCTCCTGCCCTCCAGCGGCCGTCAAAAGAGCTGTAAGGCATAAGATCACTTTGATAAAATGCAGCCACATCCACTCCAAAAGAACCTGCTGCAGTTGCATCGGGATCCACCGGAGCCAGTTTAAGATCTGATCGCAGGTAGCGACCCGCAACGGCCATTGAAAAATTCTCACTCAACCTAAGCGCGTAGGATAAATCAAAAGTGAATTCATTAGGACTTAAAATAAGCGGTTGATCATCGGGGAATTCCCTGGCTTCAATATTTCCAAGACTAAAGTATTTGAAACTCACTGCAAAAGCACTGCGCTCGTTTAATCGATTGTAATACGTAAGGTTTCCAAGAAAAATATCATTCACCAGCTCGCTAAGATATGGGGTGTAAGTCACTCCAAAAGCATGCTCACTTTCAGCAAAAACATATTTAGCAGGATTCCATTGCTGCGAAAAAGCATCAGCGGGTGTAGCAACCCCTTGATCCCCCATCCCAGCCGCACGGGCATCGGCCGCTACCAGTAGGAACGGAACAGCTGTGGTTATTACCCTATCTTGTTCCTGAGCCTGCATCCCGGCATTAATCAATAAGAAGCTACTTATTAATAAGAGTGAAAAATTCCTCATAAAATACTTTAATTAGTAACAAATATATTTGAATTCCCGCTACAAAGTAATCAAATTACGGAAATTCTCTACTTTCTCACCTTATAACGTTCATTTCTGCAGAAGCTTGTATTAAGCTAAAGATTTCCCTGACCCCCCGTCAATTTCTTTACTCCACAAGTCAATAATTTAAAGATCCAGCCTAACTGCGCACCTATGGAATCTTACAAAAAAAGTCATTTTGCAGGTGATTTGCAAAGTTTTGAACAAATTCGAAAAAAACAGCTACTTTTGCCTCATCCTTAAAAGACTGGAATTTTTGTTGCATTCCCGGGTCCTATCAGGATAAAGTTTTTATCAAAGGAATAATAAAGCAAAATTCGTGACGTTAGTTATGGATTTACAGGATATTACGGGTTTTTGATTTACTTGTAATAATCTTGATTGTTTTACGTTAATTACTATATTGCAAAGCCAAAAGTTGCCACAAAAGATACTGTGAATATGAGAAAAAAGGTTGCTGTAAAAGCATTTTTCGCCATCGCTGCAAGCGTTGGTTTATTAAGCTGTAACAACTCCAGGAACTACGATGATAATTCCCGCGCCACAGGCTGGGACATTAACGACAAAGATGGAGGCTTCAATTACAATTCAGATTTTAAGGAACAGGAAGCAGGCCCCGGACTTATTTTTGTGGAAGGGGGAACCTTTACTATGGGTAGAGTTCAGGACGATGTAATGCATGACTGGAATAATACCCCTACACAACAACATGTCCAATCGTTTTACATGGACGAGACAGAGGTTACCAATTTAATGTACCTGGAATACCTTGATTACCTAAAAAGGGTATATCCTCCAAGTGAGGAAAGATACAGAAATATTTACCAAGGCGCTCTGCCAGATACTTTAGTGTGGAGAAACAGGCTTGGCTATAATGAGACAATGACAAATAACTACCTGCGTCACCCTGCTTATGCCAATTATCCTGTAGTAGGAGTAAGCTGGATACAAGCGGTAGAATTCAGTAAGTGGAGAACAAACCAGGTGAACGAGCGCAGACTCATCAAAGAAGGAATCATTGCCGAAGATGCGCGCTATCGTAACGAACCAGGACAGGTCTTCGACACTGAAACTTATCTTAACGCTCCTTCCCAAACTTATGGTGGAAATGAAGAAATTATTCGCGGAGGAGACAATGCAGATCGTTATGCAACCGAATCTACAGCAGGTGATGACGGGGAGGCTACAAATGCAACCGGTCTGTATGCGCAAAGAAAGCACGGAATTTTATTACCAGATTACCGCCTTCCCACAGAAGCGGAATGGGAATATGCAGCTCTTGCATTAACGGGAATAAGAAGCTACAATGCCTACAGAGGTCGAAAAAAATATCCATGGGACAGTCAATATACCCGAAGCGGTGATGCTAAAAGACGTGGAGACCAAATGGCAAACTTCAAGCAAGGTGATGGTGACTACGGCGGAATTGCAGGATGGAGCGATGATGGAGCAGACATTACTGCGGAAGTAAAATCTTATGAACCAAACGACTTTGGATTATATGATATGGCAGGAAACGTGGCTGAGTGGGTTCTTGATGTTTACCGACCTATTGTAGACGATGAATTTAATGACTTCAACTACTACAGAGGAAACATTTACACCAAACATGCCATTACAGAAGACGGTACGATCAAAGTTCTTGGAGCAGACGAAATAAACTACGACACCTTAAGCAATGGAAGAATTGTAGCAAGAAACCTTCCAGGTGAAATTAAAACAGTTCCCATTACAGAGGAAGATTCTTACTTAAGACCTAACTTTTCCGGGAGTGACAACCGTAACTTCCGCGATGGCGACAGGACTTCTTCCAGAAATTACAACTCTTTTGCAGAAATTGATGATGAATCACAGAGAATGTACAACTCTCCGGTTCATGGTGTACAAGTTGACAGCACTGGAAGCCGCACCCTTCAGTACGACCAGTCTTCAGGAAGAACTACGCTTATTGACGACAACGTAAGGGTCTACAAGGGAGGTTCATGGAGAGATAGAGCCTACTGGCTTGACCCTGCACAAAGAAGATTCTTCCCTCAGGACATGGCAACCGATTATATTGGTTTCAGAAACGCAATGTCACGCGTGGGATCAAAATCTCAAGGAAAAAATAAGACTGCAAATTAACAGCAGTTTCTAATAAATTTCACAAGCCCTAATTCATTTAGGGCTTTTTTTATAGCTTTATTTCTATGGAAATTGAACAACTACACCAGCTTTTCCTCCAAAGTTCAGGAGTGAGCACAGATACCCGACAAATTAAAAAAAACAGCATTTTTTTCGCATTAAAAGGCGCTAATTTCAACGGAAATAATTTTGCCGTTCAGGCGCTGGAAGCAGGAGCCATATATGCAGTTTTAGATGAAAAAACTTCCGAAGAGAACGACCACTTTATCATGGTGGATAACGCTTTAAAAATGCTTCAAGAATTAGCTTCTTTCCATAGAAATTATCTCGCTCTACCGGTGATTTCCCTTACCGGAAGCAACGGCAAAACGACCACCAAAGAGTTAATCAACGCAGTACTTTCCAAAAAGTATAAAACATCTGCCACAAGAGGAAACCTCAACAATCATATTGGAGTACCGCTCACGTTGCTGGAGATGAACCATAATACTGAAATAGGAATCGTAGAAATGGGCGCCAATCATCAAAAAGAGATCGAATTCCTCTGCGGGATCGCACAACCCGATTTTGGTTACATCACGAACTTCGGAAAAGCGCATCTTGAAGGATTCGGGAGCCTGGAAGGCGTTATAAAAGGAAAAAGTGAATTATATACATATTTAAAAGAACATCAAAAAATGCTGTTTTTGAATGCCGATGATCCTGTGCAGCAAAAAGAACTTGCTTACGAAGAAACATTCAGCTTCGGAAGCACTCCGGAATCAGATATACATCTTCATTTTCCTGATTCAACAGATTTTGCTGCTATAGAACACAAAGATTTACGCATAGAATCTAAATTAACCGGTGCGTACAACGCAAAAAACATGGCAGCAGCCTTCTGCATTGGAAAATATTTTAAAGTGGACGAAAAAGACATTAAAGAGGCCCTGGAAAGTTATAGTCCGCAGAACAACCGTTCGCAGATCATCGAAAAAGGCAATACAAAGATTATTTTAGACGCTTATAATGCCAACCCCACCAGCATGGCTGCAGCAATAGAAAATTTTGAAAATCTAAGGGAAGGTCCAAAAATGGCATTTTTGGGTGATATGTTTGAAATGGGTGCCATGGCCGAAGAAGAACATCAAGAGCTAGTTCAAAAGCTTCAGGAATCGACTATAGATCAGGTTTTCCTCATAGGAGAGAATTTCTTTAAAACAACATC
Organism: Salinimicrobium maris; assembly: GCF_049680855.1. Taxonomy (NCBI): domain Bacteria; kingdom Pseudomonadati; phylum Bacteroidota; class Flavobacteriia; order Flavobacteriales; family Flavobacteriaceae; genus Salinimicrobium; species Salinimicrobium maris. The sequence continues at coordinate 215,477 of NZ_JBMPGS010000005.1, forward strand.
CGGAGAAAAAATTAAAAAATTCCGCTCTTTTGAGGAATTTAAATTAGCTTTTAATCCTAAAGAAACGGAAGATAAATTACTATTGATAAAAGGATCCCGGGGAATGGCACTGGAGAGGATTGTGGATATTCTTTGAAGGATTTAGAGAAGTATTCTTTTTTACTTCTTATCAATCCTGACATTTTCTGATTTCTCGCCATTAAACAACAATTCATCCAGTTCAAACTGTAATCCCATTGAAACCATTATTTTTGGATGCCTTGGCGCAAAATCTTCCAAAGCTCCAATATACTTCCCTTGAAGCTTCAATTTTATTTGCCTTAGTCCTACAGTTAAATCTAAAGTAGGTTCGAGATAGGCGGTGCGAGTATTCTGCTCCATTTGATAAACACTATAGAAACTACCATAGTATTCACTATTAAAAGGAAAATCATGTGAAACAAACTTATTCTCCACCAATACGAATTTAGGACTGAAGGAGAATGAAACCAACTCCAGTTTATAAGCTATGTTAGGTTGTAAAAAATATTTGATAGAGCGGGCTTTTAGAGTTCTGTCGGGAACTTTGTAATTATACAGGTGCTGCTGCGTGATATAACCACCACCTGCAAATATTTCAAACAAAAAGCTTTGGTTGATCCTCGTGTTAATATATCCCAAGCCAATCTCATAATTGTTTAACCGGTATTTATCTACACCTCTAGTATGCTCATCCTTATTACCCAAAAAGGCAGTGGAACCCATGACCCCAATATGGTCACTGACCGCATAAGACCCGGAGATGTTCACTCCGGAAGCATCGGCATAAACAACACTTCTTGTACCAACCGCTACTTCCACCCCCGCCTTGGCGTCTCCTTTATGTTCCAATAAAGGAATATTGGTAGGATTACTGACGTAATAGTTATGAGCACACGAACAAAAGGTAAAGAAAAACAGTAAAAATGCAGAACCGGATAAAAGGCGTTTCATGAATGGGAAAATATAATTCCAGACTAAAATAGGATATATCTTCAATTAACACCTCTGACCCTTAAATTTTTCAACTGAAAAATAGCTAAAGCTCCCAATTCTTGAAAAAAAGCATTTAAGCACAAATTCAAAAGGGTATAAAAAAACCTCGCTGAAGAATCTCTGCGAGGTTTATTACTTTATGTGGGTGATACTGGGTTCGAACCAGTGACCCCTACCTTGTCGAGGTAGTGCTCTGAACCAGCTGAGCTAATCACCCTCAATTTAATCAGGAAGTTAATTACTCCTTCCAATTTTAAACAAAAAAGGCCTCCTAATGGAAGCCTTTCTTTTGTGGGCAATGAGGGATTCGAACCCCCGACCCCCTCGGTGTAAACGAGGTGCTCTGAACCAACTGAGCTAATTGCCCCAATAAATTTTTGAACTTTCGCTTTCTTAAGAGCATGTCTCTCTGTGAATGCGGATGCAAATATAGGCTACATTTTCATTTATGCAAAGAAAAAAATAAAAAAAATTAAATTATTTCTGCTACTGTAAAAGTACTACCTCCAATATAGACTACATCCCGCTCCCCCGCTGACTTCATCGCCATCTCATAAGCATTTGAGACCGAAGAATATGCAGCTCCCTTCAACCCGAATTCAGCTGCTTTTTTCTTTAAAATATCAGCATCCAATCCTCGTGGGATATTGGGTCTGGAAAAATAAAATTTTCCGTCCTTTGGAAAAAGAGGTAAAACAGCATCAAGATCTTTATCGTTCACCACTCCCAGAACAAAATGCAATTGCCCATATTCCTCTTGCTGCAATTGCCTCATAGTGTAAAGCAATCCTTCCTTATTATGTGCGGTATCACAAATAACTTTCGGATTTTCCTGCAGCACTTCCCATCTGCCACGCAGCCCGGTGTTCCGCACCACATGGCTTAAACCCAATTTCCTGGCTTCTGAAGGTATATTCCAGCCGCTCTCTTCCAATACGTGTAAGCCGGCTAAAACCGTCCTTATGTTCTTTTGCTGGTAAGCCCCCTTGAGGTCTGATTGCATTATCTCTGCAGCATGTTCTTCCGCTAACAGAAGCGGTGCTTCTCGACTTTCCGCAATTCTTTTAAAAACCGGAAGTGTCTCTTCTTGGGCTTCTCCTATCACCACCGGCACTCCTTCTTTGATGATTCCGGCCTTTTCAGCTGCAATTGCCTCCAATGTATTCCCCAGGATAGCGGTATGGTCAAAACCTATATTCGTGATCACCGAAAGTTGCGGGATAATGATATTTGTAGAGTCCAGTCTTCCGCCCAGTCCTACTTCAATTACAGCAACATCCACTTTTTTATCAGAAAAATACTGAAAAGCCATCCCCACCGTCATTTCAAAAAATGAAAAATGTTCGGCTTCAAAGAAAGCTTTATGTTCAGAAATGAATTCAATAACCGCATTTTTGGATATTTCTTTGCCGTTGATCTTAATCCGTTCCCGGAAATCCTTGAGATGAGGCGAAGTATATAAACCGACTTTCATCCCTGATTCCTGTAAAACTGAAGCAAGCATATGTGAAACAGAACCTTTTCCATTGGTTCCTGCCACGTGTATGCTTTTAAAATTCTTGTGAGGATGCTCCAGGTGCTGTGACAACTTCTGAATATTGTGGAGATCTACTCGATAGGCTTTACTACCCTGTTGCTGGTACATGGGCAACTGCCGGAACATCCAGTCAACAGTTTCCTGATAATTCATCAAAATTACTCTGAAAGTTTGAAATTGTAGATAATGGTTCCCACTTGCTTTGCGGGCGCTTTGTCATCGCTGTTAAACCTGGTCGCCATTGCCGCTCTTCTAGCAGGATCTAATAAACATGCGGCATTATTCGTAGTTCCTTTAACACCAGGAGTAGCACGAATCACCTGGCCATTTCGGTCTACTTCGATTTGTACGACCACCAGCCCCGATTCATTACAGTCCTGAACGAATTTCTCTTTATTAAGAGCTCTTCTTCCTCCAAGACGGTAATTTCCATCTCCGTCAAGACCTAATCCATTTCCGTAATATGCAGCTGCATCGGGATCACCATCTGGCGAACCTTTATCGCCAGCAAGATTGTCGTTGCCTTCCCCGCCTGTTGCACGACCATCGCTTTCAGGTCCGTTTAAGACACTGCTCAATGCATCTGTGGTAGATTTTTGTGGTTTAGGATCGGGCTTTTTCACAGGCTCTTTTGGCTGCTCCTTTACCGGCTCGGGCGTTTGCTCAACCGGTTTTCTCTTTTCTTTTTTCTCGATCACTGGGGCTTCAGCAATTTCTGAAGTGACCACATCTTCCTGTATTGTAGATTCTACCGGCGTAACTTCAGGACGGCTCTGCTGCGGCGCAGACTGCACCGGCTCGGTGGGCTGATTATTTCCTGAACCTACTTCAGAAGTTCCGAAGTTGATCGCTATACCACTTTCCGGTGGTGGATCCAAATAGGTGAACCCGAAAAACAAAAGCAACAAAATAAGCAACACGTGAAGGGTTGCCGTGATGGCAAATGATCTCTTTTCGTGCTTTGTTTCTAAATATTTCACCTTTCAAAAAGGGGATTATAACATTAATTTCTAATTTGGGCGTACTGCAAGAACAATTTTATACCGGTTCCTGTTCGCAATATCCATCACGTTGACAGCATCTTCAATAGGAACTCCTTCTTCTGCCCTTAAGATGATCGTGGGGTTCTCCACTCCTGCAAGTTTAGTTCTCAATTGCTGTTCTAGCGCGCTGTTACTCACTCTTTCATCATTCACATAAACCTGAAGGTCTTTAGTTATACTTACAGACACATTTTGCACCGAAGTTGTTTTGCCCTTTGCTTTAGGCAGGATCAAATCAAGCGCTTCCGGAGTAATGGCCGGCGAAGTAAGCATGAAAAAGATGAGTAGTAAAAATACAATATCAGTCATGGAACTCATGCTGAATTCTGTACTTATTTTATTTCTGCCTCGTAAATTCATACTATGCAGGTTCGTTTAGAAGATCTAGAAAGTCTACAGCAGTGGCTTCCATTTGGTGCACTACCTTATCTGTCTTTACCACCAGGTGATTGTAACCAATGTAAGCAATGATCCCCACAATTAAACCGGCTACTGTTGTGGTCATGGCGATATAGATTCCCTCTGCAAGAGCACCCATTTCGGCCTGGCCGCTGCTTGTCGCAAGTTCATGAAAAGCAATTACCATTCCTATTACTGTACCTAAAAAACCAATCATAGGACCAACCCCTGCGATAGAAGCAAGAATGCTAACGTTCTTTTCCAACTTGTAAACCTCAAGTCTCCCGGCATTTTCAATGGCGGTATTGATATCTTCTAACGGACTACCAATACGATCCAAACCTTTGGCCGTTAATCGCGCCACGGGTGAATTTGCCTGCGCACATCTAATTCTGGCAGATTCAATGTTACCATTTAGCACACTGTCCTTAATTTGATGCATAAAATTGCTGTCGGTTTCCGAAGCAGCTTTAATTGCAAAGAGCCGCTCGAAGTATATATATACTGCTACGAAAAGCATGATAAAAAGAATAGCAATGATTACCTGGCCTGCTATTCCGCCACTTAAAAAAAGGTCAAATAATGAGAGGGTTTTTTCTTCAACTATTGGCTCTGCATTTTGTGCAGTTTCTGCCAATCCATCCTCCTGAAAAAAATGTAGCATATGTAGTTCCCGGTTTTTAATTTAAACGTACTAAACTTATTTTAATTGTGTGTCCTGCTTTTCCTTCAGCATTAAAAATTATACCAGTTGCTTCAAGGCTATTTCAAAAGCAGTTTTACTAATGTTCGTTTTGCTGCTGTTGTTATCAAAGGTATTTTGAATTGCGTTCTTAATGGTAATTGAAGCGTCGTTAAAGATGGCTTCATCTGTCATTTGCACCCTGCGTTCCATAAAATATGCAAATACTCGCGCCATTCCACAGTTTGAAATAAAATCTGGAATTAGGCTTACACGTTCATCTGTGTACTCCATAATAGGACCGAAGAAAATTTCCTTATCGGCAAAAGGAACGTTTGCACCACAGGAAATAACTTCCAGCTTGGTATCGATCATTTTGGTGATCTGTTCTTTTGTAATCAACCTTGATGCGGCACAGGGAGCAAATATTTCGGCTTCCAGCGTCCATATCTTTTCATTGATCTCTTCAAAAGGAATCATTTTATCACTCTTCAGGGTATTTCCTTCCTTATTAAGGAAAAGTTTTTTCACCTCATCAAAAGTAAATCCGGCCTCATTGATCAAACCACCGTCACGATCAATGATCCCGACGATCTTCGCTCCCATTTGAGCCAGATAGAAAGCCGCTGCAGAACCCACATTTCCGAAGCCCTGTACTATAGCTTTCTTTCCTTTCACATCGCCGCCATAGATTTCATAATATTGCCTTACCGCTTCGGCGACCCCAAAGCCGGTGATCATGTCGGCTACCGTGTATTTTCGGGAAATATCTGGTGAATAATTCACATTTTCCAAGACCTTGATAACCCCCTGTCGTAACTGACCAATCCTGTTGATCTTGTCTGCTTCCGAAGGTTGAAAGTGCCCGTTAAAAACTCCTTCCTGAGGATGCCATACTCCGCAGTCTTCAGTAATAGGGATTACTTCGTTGATCTCATCAACATTAAGGTCACCTCCTGTACCGTAATAGCTTTTCAAAAGCGGAGAAACTGCTTTGTACCAGCGTTCCAAAACCCCTTTTTTGCGCGGGTCGTTAGGATCAAAGTTAATTCCAGATTTCGCGCCACCAATCGCAGGACCCGAAACAGTGAATTTCACCTCCATGGTTTTTGCAAGTGACAAAACCTCATTCATATCAAGCCCCTGTCTCATGCGCGTACCTCCACCAGCGGCACCACCTCTTAACGAGTTGATCACTGTCCAGCCTTCGGCTTCAGTTTCCGGATCTTTCCAGTTAAATACTATTTCAGGATCTTTATTTTGATATAAATTCAGTAATTCTTTCATGTCTTGTTTTAAATGATGCACAAATATAAAAAAACATGAATGCTGAAAAGTTTAATTCATTACATATTTTCTGGTGATATGAATGATGCTTGAAAACGACATTTTTGGCACTTCTTCTGAATGATCTTTTAAATAATATTTCACTGCTAAACATTCAAAAAAAGGAGATCTGGCAAAAAGGAAACTCTGCTGAAATATTCTTAGCCACACCATTTAAATTTGACAAAAATCTTCTAAATGGAATGATTTGCCATTTTTCAGAAGTAAAAAAGGAATTTTCTTATATCTGGAGCAATACGTCTCTTCCAAATAATCGTTTACAATACCGAATTTTTTTAAAACATCTCAAATATCAAATTTAAAAATGTAAACCCTGTAATTTATAGGGGTGCCTTTTATTTATATGATAAATATTCACACATCACCCCCTTTAATAAGCATATTTTTAAATATTAACTATATTTTTATACTTGATTAAAATAGATTCTTATGAAAAAAATAGAAGCCATTATTAGAAAATCAAAATTTGATGATGTCAAGAAAGCGCTCCATGAAATAGGAGTGAATTTTTTTAGCTATTGGGATGTTACAGGTGTGGGTAACGAGAAACAAGGGCATGTATACCGCGGGGTCTCCTACAGCACGACAGATATTCAACGCAGGATGATATCTGTGGTCGTTTCAGATCCTTTCTTGGACAAAACGGTAAAAGCCGTGATGGATGCTGCCTATACAGGATCTGTTGGGGATGGAAAGGTGTTTGTCTCTCCAGTGGAGGAAGCATACCGCATTAGAACCAAAGAAGATGGCACTGGCTCTCTCGCTTAACTCACAATATAATAATGACAAAAATTTACAATTATGGAACTTCTTACAACAAACAATGTATGGATGATGATCTGCACAGCACTGGTATTTTTTATGCACCTTGGATTTTCCTTGCTTGAGGTAGGTCTCACCCGACAAAAGAATGCCATTAATATTTTATTTAAAAACGTATTTATCATCTGCGCCGGACTTCTTTTATACAGCCTCGTAGGATTTAATCTCATGTACCCGGGGTCATTTATCGCAGGAGTCATCCCAGATTATTTTTTGGAATTATTCGGACTTCACCCGCCCGTCGCCGATGGCTCGTTGGATCTTACCTATAATGAAGGCTACACTTATTGGACAGATTTCTTATTCCAGGGAATGTTTGCAGCAACTGCCGCTACCATCGTTTCAGGAGCAGTCGCAGAAAGAATAAAATTATCCAGTTTTATGATTTTTTCGGTTATTTACATTGCATTTATCTATCCCATTGTTGGTTCCTGGAAATGGGGAGGCGGCTTTCTGGACGAAATGGGATTCTATGATTTTGCCGGTTCCACTCTGGTACATTCTGTAGGAGGTTGGGCGGCTTTAGTCGCTATCTCCTTATTGGGAGCCCGCATAGGTAAATTCGGAAAAGACGGAACCTCTCATGCCATCCCAGGACATAATATACCTATAGCTACTGCCGGAGTATTTATTTTGTGGCTGGGTTGGTTTGGATTTAACGGTGGTTCAGTTCTTTCTGCAGATCCTTTCCTCACTTCAATCACCCTGGTAACTACCTGTCTTTCCGCAGCTGCAGGAGGCATATCGGCTTTTATTGTTTCTACCCTCATGTATAAAAATTACGATCTTACAATGTTCCTCAATGGAATCCTGGGCGGACTTGTAGGGATAACCGCAGGTGCAGATCTTATGAGTCCGGGAGAATCCATTCTTATAGGTCTTATAGCAGGAGCGGTTATAGTCTTAGGGGTAGCACTTGTTGACAAAATGAAACTTGATGATCCCGTTGGTGCTGTAGCTGTACATCTTTTATGCGGAATTTGGGGCACGCTTGCAGTGGGAATTTTTGGTGATCTTGCAGGATTTAACCAGTTCTTCACCCAACTGGCCGGAGTAGGAATTATAGGTGTATTTTGCTGTGTATCGGCTTTTGTCATTATATACCCCATAAAAGCCACCATAGGACTACGTATGGAAACTCTAGAGGAAACGGAAGGTCTCGACTTACACGAACATGGCATGGATGCTTATGCCGAATTTGGAACAAGTCAGGAAAAACCGGTCTACTAAAACCAGAAGAGGAGTGTTTTGCAGAGCACTTCTCTTTGTTGAATTTATTCCATAGAAAACATCGTTCAATTCATCTCCCATTAACTAAACAGACTACGAAGGCGAAAAGGTTGGATTTGTAGCCGATCTTGGGGGTCTAGAGGTGAAGAAGCCGTTTTTCTCTTCATAACTGGAGTCTCATGTTGGCCGTCATGAACCCGACAGATTTTACTGAATCCTGTCTGTTTGGACTGTACACTATTGGCGGTCAACTTGGGCCATTTATACTGCCGGCTGTTTATGCATTTTAGGATCTACTTCGAAAAAGTGCTTTTTTGAATAATTTTCCGCATCTAAACCTGCAAAAAACTTGAAAAATAACAGCATTTTATTTTTGAGGTTCATAGATCACTCCGGAAGAATGATCTTTTGAAGAACCTGTCACGCTTTTCAACACATTCACTTCATTTCGTAGTTTCAGAACTCCCAAAAAGCCAAATATCAGTGCCTCTTTATAATTCACCACTTTAGAAGCAGGAACAAAAATGTCATTTTTAGCTCTCATTTTGATCTGCTCCATCAGGAACCCGTTAAAAGCACCACCACCGGTCACTAAAACCTTTGAACCTGGATTTTGATCAAACATACGTGAGATCTGGATTCCGGCATGCACCGCGTAAGTGTTTAGCAAATCGGGAATTTTCTTTTCACCAGCTAACAATGGAAGTATGTTACCGTTTACCCATTCTATCCCTAAAGATTTCGGCGGCTCCTGAGCGTAAAACGGCAGGGAATTTAATTTTTCCAGTAGAACTTCATCTGTCCTGCCCGAAGCAGCAATTTCGCCATTCTTGTCGTACGGAAGATCGAGCTTTTCAGCCAAATAATTTAAAACGGTGTTTACAGGGCAGATATCAAATGCTATTCGTTCCCCTTCCAGGACGGTGGAAACATTGGCAAAGCCGCCAAGGTTGAGGCAGTATTGAACTTCAGGAAAGAGCAGCTCATCCCCAACAGGAACCAGCGGCGCTCCCTGGCCGCCCAGTTCTACATCCTGAACCCGAAAATCGCACACCACTTTTTGCCCGGTAAGAGTAGCCACTTCCGGCCGGTTGCCTATTTGGAGTGTGAAACCATTTTCAGGCTCATGCTTTATGGTATGACCATGACTGCAGATGGCATCAATTTTCTTAATCTTATTTTCAGCAATAAAATCTGAAAGAACTTCAGATAAATATACCGTGTATCTTTTATTTAGTTCGTGCAGTCTTTCATCATCGTAAAAAATTGCTTCGGAAAGTGTCATTTTCCAATCTTCAGGATAAGCTAAAGTTTCAGCAGCCAAAATTTTATAATTCCATGTTTCATCATAATGAAAATGGAGATGTGCAATGTCAATTCCATCTAAAGAAGTACCGGACATTACCCCAAGAACAAAATATTCGTTTTTTCTCATAACTGTAAAATTAGCCTTTCTAAATTGAAAAAATCCTTTCAAAAAGGTATCTTTGATCACAAAAATTCACATTTTTTAAAAATTCTTATATTTAATGGATTTCAAGCTAACTGAAGAGCACTTAATGATAAGGGATGCAGCGCGTGATTTTGCAAAAAATGAACTGCTACCGGGAGTAATAGAAAGAGACGAAAAACAGGAGTTTCCGAAGGAACAGGTGAAGAAAATGGGAGAACTTGGTTTTCTTGGAATGATGGCTTCTCCTGAATATGGAGGCGGCGGAATGGACACCGTTTCTTATGTTCTTGCCATGGAAGAGATCTCTAAAATTGATGCTTCTGCATCTGTAGTGATGTCTGTAAATAATTCATTGGTTTGCTGGGGACTCGACACCTACGGGAATGAAGAGCAAAAGAAAAAATATCTTACCAAACTGGTAACAGGAGAATCTATAGGCGCTTTCTGCCTTTCTGAACCTGAAGCCGGAAGTGATGCAACTTCGCAAAAAACAACTGCAATAGATAAAGGCGATCATTACCTCCTTAACGGAACCAAAAACTGGATCACTAACGGAAGTACAGCAGATTATTACATCGTAATCGCCCAAACAGATGTAGAGAAAAAACACCGCGGTATCAACGCCTTTATTGTAGAAAAGGGCCTAAAAGGTTTTGATATTGGGCCCAAGGAACAAAAACTTGGAATTAGAGGAAGTGATACCCATTCTTTGATGTTCAACGACGTGAAAGTACCAAAGGAAAACAGGATTGGGGAAGATGGCTTCGGGTTTAAGTTTGCCATGAAAACGCTTTCTGGCGGAAGAATTGGTATTGCAGCACAAGCATTAGGAATTGCTGCCGGGGCTTACGAACTCGCCAAAGAATATTCAAAAGTGAGAAAAGCTTTTGGGACTGAGATCATGAACCACCAGGCGATCGCCTTTAAACTGGCAGATATGCACACTTCTATTGAGGCTGCCCGCCACCTGGTTATGAAAGCAGCCTGTGATAAGGACAATGCTGAGAACTATGATCTATCTGGCGCCATGGCAAAGCTTTTCGCTTCCAAAACGGCCATGGATGTCACGGTAGAAGCCGTACAGGTACATGGAGGTAATGGGTATGTAAAAGAATACCACGTAGAGCGGTTAATGCGTGACGCCAAAATCACCCAGATATATGAGGGAACTTCAGAGATTCAAAAAATAGTGATTTCAAGAAGTATTTTGCAAGACTAGAAAAAGTTACATAAACCTCATTTTTGAATGCCCGGTAATTTACCGGGCATTTTTTATTTCTTCTGTTTGGAATTGCAATATTCACAATTAGCAGCCGCTCAATTCTTAATTTATCATTTTATCTGCTTAATATTAATTTTACTGCATTAAACGCTAAGAAATGAACATTTAACTTCATTATTATTAGCTTTTATCCTATTTTAGGCAAAATTACGTAAGAAGATTTGATATGAAACCAGGAAAACAAGGGCTGTATTCGCCCGAATTTGAACATGACAATTGTGGCGCAGGATTTATATGTAACCTCAAAGGAAAACGAACAAATGATATCATTCACAAAGCTCTCGATATTCTAATTCGCTTAGAGCATCGCGGAGCCGTAAGCGCAGATGGCAGAACGGGTGATGGCGCCGGAATCCTCATCGAAATACCACATAATTTTTTCAAGAAACAATGCGATTTTGAGCTCCCGGAATTTCAGGAATATGCAGTTGGAATGGTATTTTTTCCACCTTCTTCCAATCAGCAGAAAATTTGCAAAGAAATTTTTGAAGAGCAACTCAAAAGACAACATTTAGATATTCTTGGCTGGAGAGAAGTTCCCGTAGACAAGACATGTTTAGGGAGCATTGCTGCCAGAACAGAACCAAATGTCCAGCAAATTTTTATAGGGAAAGGCGAAAAAGAGATTTCTGACAGGGAATTTAGCGCAAGACTTTTCACCGCACGTAAAATTGCAGAACATAAAATTGAACAATCAGGCCTTTCAGAAGCAAATTATTTTTACCTCACAAGTCTTTCTACTAATACCATTATTTATAAAGGTCTTTTAATGCCACAGGATATCAATATTTATTATCCAGACCTGAATGACCCCGAACTGGTGACTAAATTGGCCCTGGTGCACCAGCGCTTTTCAACAAATACGTTTCCAAGTTGGGACCTGGCACAACCTTTCAGGTATATGTGCCACAATGGAGAAATAAATACGCTTAGAGGAAATCTAAGCCGGATGAAAGCCCGGGAAGAACTCTTTAGAAGTGACCTTTTTGGAGAAGAAAATTTACGGGAGCTTCTTCCTATTACTTCTGAAGGAAAATCAGATTCTGCTTCAATGGATACGGTTCTTGAACTTCTTGTTCAAACCGGAAGATCTTTGCCCGAAGCAATGATGATGATGGTTCCAGAAGCCTGGGAGAAAAATCCTTCTATGGGAGAAGATAAGAAGGCATTTTACGAATACAATGCCTGCATCATGGAACCCTGGGATGGCCCGGCTTCAATTCCATTTACCGATGGAAAATACATTGGCGCTCTTCTGGACAGAAATGGACTGCGTCCTTCCAGGTATACACTTACTAAAGATGGTTATGTGGTAATGGCTTCGGAAACCGGCGTGATGGACATTGAACCAGAAAATGTTGAATTACACGGGCGTTTAGAACCAGGAAGAATGTTTTTGGTAGACATGAATGAAGGCCGCATAATAGGAGACGAGGAGGTGAAAAGCAAGATCGTCAATGAAAGGCCTTATAAGGAATGGCTGGAGCAACATTTGCTTCCGCTTTCAGATGTACCTTACACCGGTAACCGGACGCCGGTTGAAAAAATAGATTTCCTCACCCGCCAAAAACTTTTCGGCTACACTATAGAAGACATCAAAACCATTATAAGTCCTATGGCAACATTGGCCAAGGAAGCGACTGGTTCTATGGGAACCGATACCCCATTGGCTGTTTTATCACACAAACCCCAACTCCTATTTAATTATTTCAAACAATTATTCGCACAGGTTACGAATCCCCCCCTCGATGGTATTAGGGAAGAAATTGTAACCGATATTAGTCTCTCTATAGGACAGGACCGGAATTTGTTTGATGTGATCCCCGAGCAATGTAAAAAATTACGCATTCAGAACCCTGTAATCTCCAATGAAGACCTTGACAAGATCAAGTATATTAACGCACCAGGATTTAAGGCTAAATCAATTTCTATTCTCTATGAAGCTGAAAAAGGATTAAACGGACTGGAAACACGCCTTGATGAAATTATCCTGGAAATTACAGATGCGGTAGATGAGGGTTGTAATATTGTAATTCTTTCAGATAGAAATGTAGACCCGGCTCTGGCTCCAATTCCGTCGTTAATGGCGTGTTCTTTTGTACACCATATGGTGAAGAAACACAACCGGCGATCTTCCTTCGGAATTGTGATCGAATCCGCAGAACCCCGCGAACCACATCATTTTGCAATTCTTTTTGGTTACGGTGCAAGTGCGATCAATCCATATATGGTGAACGAAATCATTCACAATCTTGTTGTGGAAAAAGAGATTCCAATAGAAGATCCTGAAGAAGCTGTGGAAAATTTCAATCTTGCCATTGGAAAAGGAATTGTGAAGATCATGAACAAAATTGGCATTTCCACCCTTCATTCTTATCGTGGTGCACAAATATTCGAAATACTGGGTCTCAACCAGAAGTTCGTCGATAAGTATTTTTCCAATACTCCTACCAGGATCGAAGGAATTGGAGTATATGAAATAGAAAAGGAAATTCAGAAGCGCTACTGCAGCGCCTTTAGACCTGCTGAAACCGGAACCGACCTTGAGCTTGAAATTGGTGGTGATTATCGCTGGCGCAGGTCTGGAGAAAAGCACATGTTCAACCCTGCGAGTGTCGCGAAACTTCAGCAGGCAGTAAAGCAAAATAGCCAAAAAACGTATGAAGAATACTCACGACTTATTAATGACCAGAGTAAAAATCTGATGACTCTGCGCGGAATGTTCAGGTTTAAAGATTTAAATCCCATTCCGCTTGAAGAAGTGGAACCCTGGACAGAGATCGTAAAAAGGTTCAAAACAGGGGCTATGTCGTTTGGTTCAATTAGTAAAGAATCTCACGAAAATCTTGCCATCGCCATGAACCGGATGAAAGCTAAAAGCAATTCCGGGGAAGGTGGAGAAGATCCCTCCAGGTTTTATAAAAGCACCGATGGAAACTGGAGAAATTCCGCAATTAAGCAGGTAGCCTCAGGTAGGTTTGGAGTTTCCATAGATTACCTTACGAATGCACAGGAAATTCAGATAAAAATGGCGCAGGGCGCAAAACCGGGTGAAGGAGGTCAATTACCGGGCCCTAAAGTGAATCCTGATATTGCCAAAACAAGAAATTCTACGCCATATGTGGGATTAATTTCTCCGCCTCCGCACCACGACATTTATTCCATTGAAGATCTTGCCCAGTTAATCTTCGACTTGAAAAATGCCAACAGGGAAGCCAGGATAAATGTAAAACTTGTTTCTAAAATTGGCGTTGGAACTATCGCTGCCGGAGTAGCAAAAGCAAAAGCCGATGTGGTATTAATTTCCGGCTATGATGGAGGAACTGGCGCATCTCCACTAACTTCTCTACGTCATGCCGGCTTACCCTGGGAACTTGGAATTGCAGAAGCTCATCAAACCTTACTGCTAAACGACCTGAGAAGCCGAATAGTGGTAGAATGCGACGGACAACTAAAAACAGGAAGGGATGTTGCTATCGCATGTCTTTTAGGAGCAGAAGAATTTGGTTTCTCTACGGCTCCACTTGTAGCCTCGGGCTGCATCATGATGCGTGCCTGTCATCTCAATACCTGCCCTGTGGGCATTGCAACTCAGGATCCTGAATTAAGGAAGAACTTTAAAGGTACTCCCGAAAATGTCATTAATTTCATGTATTTCGTAGCACAGGAATTACGGCAAATCATGGCAGATTTAGGTTTCCGCACCCTGAATGAAATGGTAGGGCAAAGTCAGAAACTTGATATGAACCACGCCATTAAACATTACAAAGCTGAAGGAATTGATCTTTCCAAGATCCTTTACAAACCACAGGTAGCCGAAAATACACCTCTTTATAACACCCGGAAACAGGACCATCGCTTGGAAGATGTTCTGGATTTTGAAATCCTGCGGAAAGCTCACCCTGCCATTTACCGAAAAGAGAAAATGCAGCTCGAGTTCCCTATTAACAATATTAACAGAACAACCGGAGCGGTAATAAGTAATGAAATTTCAAAAATTCATGGTTCAAAAGGACTTCCGAAGGGTACATTGACGCTCAATTTCACGGGTTCTGCCGGACAAAGCTTCGGCGCATTCGCTACCAAAGGACTTACGCTGAATGTTGAAGGTAATACGAACGATTACTTCGGAAAAGGATTAAGTGGCGCAATACTTTCTGTAAAGAAGCCTAAAAATGCTACTTTTCGATCCTGTGAAAATATCATCATTGGAAATGTTGCCCTTTACGGAGCCACCAATGGCGAAGCCTATATCAACGGAATTGGTGGTGAACGCTTCTGCGTAAGAAATTCCGGAGCAAAAGCTGTGATTGAAGGGATTGGAGATCACGGGTGTGAATATATGACCGGCGGTGTAGCGGTGATCCTTGGAAATATAGGAAGGAACTTTGCTGCAGGTATGAGCGGTGGTATTGCTTACATCTACAATCCGAAGGAAACTATCGATATGCACAATTTCAATATGGAAATGATAGGTTTGGAACAGCCTTCTTCCGAAGATAAAGAAGAGCTAAAAAGGCTGATCAAAAACCACATTTCTTACACCCAAAGCGATCTGGGGAAGGAAATCATGAGCGACTGGGAATCAAATTCAGGAAAATTCATGAAGATCATGCCTACAGAGTACAAGAAGGCACTAAAGATTTTAGAAGAAGAGAAAATGAGAAAAGAAGAAGTAGAATTAAAAACAGCATAAAATGGATAAATTGAGAGGATTTCTTAAATACGAACGTCGGGAAGAAGACACCATTGCTGTTCCTGAAAGAGTTAAGAATTATGAAGAGTTTGGTAAAGAACTCAGTACGGAAGAATTAAATGAACAGGGAGCCAGGTGTATGGATTGCGGAATTCCGTTTTGTCATAGTGGATGTCCCCTGGGAAATCTCATCCCCGATTTTAATGACGCCGTTTATAAGAATGAATGGCAAAAAGCTTTAAAAATACTGCACTCCACAAATAACTTTCCAGAGTTTACCGGAAGGCTTTGCCCCGCACCCTGTGAATCTGCATGTGTTTTAGGCATCATTAAACCGCCAGTGTCTATTGAACTCATTGAAAAATACATTCCCGAACGCGGTTTCCAGGAAGGATGGATAAAAGCCGATCCACCAAAGGAACGTACCGGGAAAACCGTTGCTGTTGTAGGCTCGGGCCCTGCAGGTCTTGCAGCTGCACAACAGTTGAATCGTGCTGGCCATAACGTGACCGTGCTGGAAAGAGATAAAAAAGTTGGTGGGCTTCTTCGATACGGCATCCCAGATTTTAAGCTGGAGAAAAGAATTATAGACCGTAGAATTGCCATTCTGGAAGAAGAAGGAATAGAATTCAAAACTGAAACAAATGTAGGGGTAAATTATTCGGTGGAAAAATTACAAGAGTTTGATGCTATTGTTCTTTGTGGCGGTGCAACCGAAAGAAGGTCTTTGCCTATACACGGCGCAGAGGCAAAAGGGGTAGTACAGGCAATGGATTTTCTTAAAAAGAACAATGAGGTTGTCGATGGCCTTTCTGAACCTGTACAGCAGCTTAGCGCGAAGGATAAGCACGTGATCGTTATAGGAGGCGGCGATACAGGATCTGATTGTGTAGGTACTTCTAACAGGCACGGGGCTAAATCTGTAACAAATTTTGAAATAATGCCGATGCCTTCTAATTCCCGAACCATTGACAATCCATGGCCCTATTGGCCCTTTACGTTAAAAACTACTTCATCGCACAAGGAAGGAGTGGAGAGGAACTGGAGTATCGCGACCAGAAAATTTATTACCGATGATCAGGGAAATTTAAAAGCCCTGGAGACCATAGAGGTTGAATGGGTGAAAACGGAAGGCGGGGTTCCAAAGCTGCAGGAAATTGAGGGAACTGAAAAAGAATGGCCTTGTAATCTTGCTTTACTGGCTCTCGGATTTACAGGGCCTGAAAAAACGCTAAGTCAGCAGCTCGGACTTCAGGTTGACACACGAACAAATATAAAGGCAGATAAATTTCAAACAAATATACCTAAAATTTTTGCTGCAGGAGATATGCGCCGCGGGCAATCATTAATAGTATGGGCAATTTCTGAAGGCCGGGAAGCCGCAAGAGAAGTAGACAAATTTTTAATGGGTAAAACAGTCTTACCGACCAAAGGAAAAGGAGATCTCCCTGCCGCTTAACAGCAACAGCTCCCCAATTCTTATGACAAAAGCAACCTGTTGAAGGTTGCTTTTGTCTTTTAGTCTTTTTGCGGATATATTATAACTTGAAAAATTGAGCATTTCAATATAGATCCAGCACATCCAATAATTTTGTTGAATAAGAGGTCTTTAATCAATATATAATTATATACTAGCTCACTTTGTAAGTAATCCTGTCGCAACCTTTTGAACTTATACTTAATTTACTTTACTCCATAAAAAAACCCTTCATCAAGTTCATGATGAAGGGTTTAAAAAAAAGGCGGCGACATACTCTCCCACGAGATGCAGTACCATCTGCGCTAACGGGCTTAACTTCTCTGTTCGGAATGGGAAGAGGTGAGCCCCGTTGCTATAACCA
>NZ_JBMPGS010000006.1:0-131012 GCF_049680855.1 Salinimicrobium maris
AACCAGCTCAAAGGTTGGTATTGCAGACTTAGGTCAATTCCTTTACGTTCGGTTTTACCGCTGGGTTCCACAATGCCTGCATCTCCAACATACACAAATTCCTGTTCGAGGAAAAGGTACCAAAATGCGATATACCTTTTGATTTTCCGGTTGTCCTTCTTGAGGGGAATATAAAATTATGCAATTTACAAAAAGCCCGCTCATATTATCTTTAGAACAGGACAGGAATAAAGGGTAAGGAGACAATATCATTCTAACTCACCAAGATACGCCGCACCTCTTTTCCTGCAGAGTAACTGAGGGGAATGTGGTGCGGCTAGAGAATCATGGTCACAAGCATAAAAGCTTATCCTTCCGTTCCACTAATCCGCCCCTGAAGAGGGTTGGAATCACTTTACTCTGGGAACAATTTTTTGCTTAAGACCGCTGCAACAAATTTTTTCAACATACACAGTAAATATCAGTCTTTGTTCTCACCTTCAATACTTTACCATTTTTTTTCCTCTTTCGCACTATAACAAAGGAGTAGGAAGAAAAGTTGAAACTGATTGCAAACCCAAAACATTTCGTAATGCCCTCTATGCCTTTTTTGGGGCGGGTGATTTTTTCTTGCAGAGTTGATCCTGGATCTATTCAGTTGAAGTTATTTAGAAGGAAGAAATATAAATTTTTGAATGTTGTACCTATGTTGTACCTCAAATAAAAAAGCCGACTCGTTAAAGTCGGCTTTTCTCAGTCTGTGCGGGCGGGGAGACTCGAACTCCCACACCGCGAGGCACTAGATCCTAAGTCTAGCGTGTCTACCAATTCCACCACGCCCGCATTTCAATATGATTGCTTGTTGTAAGCGGATGCAAATATAAGTAAATGTTTCAATTTGCAAATAGAAAAAGCAAAAAAAATTACTTCAGTATAAAATTTTTAGAACCTTGGAATAAAATCTCTCAAATGTCCCTTTTATCAGCCCCAATCAATTTTCTTACCTTTACTTCTCAATAAAAACAGACTTATGCAAGATATAAAAAAGTATGTGGAAGAAAATAAAGACCGGTTCGTAGATGAACTTATTGATCTTCTTAAAATTCCATCTATTAGCGCAGATTCTTCTTATAAGGGCGATCTTCTAAAAACGGCTGAAGCTGTAAAAAATCGATTGCAGGAAGCCGGATGTGATAAAACTGAACTCGTAGAAACTCCGGGGAATCCCGTGGTCTATGGAGAGAAAATTATTGATGAAGATTTACCTACAGTACTGGTGTACGGTCACTATGATGTGCAACCGCCAGATCCTGTGGATCTTTGGGATAGTCCACCATTTGAACCGGTAATAAAGGAAACAAAAATTCATCCCGAAGGTGCCATTTTTGCCCGTGGAGCCTGTGATGACAAAGGCCAAATGTACATGCACGTGAAAGCGCTGGAGTACATGACCAAAAATGATCAACTGCCCTGCAACATCAAATTTATGATTGAAGGAGAAGAAGAGGTTGGAAGTGAAAACCTGGAATGGTTTCTGGAAAGATATGCAGAAAAAGTTGCCAACGATGTAATCCTCATTAGTGACACCGGGATGATTGCCAAAGACACTCCTTCCATTACCACGGGCTTACGCGGACTCAGCTATATGGAAGTGGAAGTGACAGGCCCAAACCGTGATCTTCACAGCGGACTTTACGGTGGGGCGGTGGCCAACCCCATTAACGTACTTTCGAAGATGATCGCTTCCTTGCAGGATGAAAATAACCATATTACTGTTCCCGGCTTTTATGACAATGTGGAAGAGCTTTCTGAGGAAGAGCGCTCAAAAATGGCAGAAGCACCCTTCGATCTTGAAGATTACAAGAAGAAACTTAATATAGATGACGTGCAGGGGGAGAAAGGCTATTCTACCCTTGAAAGAGGTTCTATAAGACCTACCCTTGATGTAAACGGAATATGGGGAGGCTACACAGGCGAAGGAGCAAAGACAGTGTTACCTTCTAAGGCCTATGCGAAAATTTCTATGCGATTGGTGCCAAACCAGGACTGGAAAGAGATTAGTGAATTATTTAAGAAACATTTTGAGAGCATTGCGCCAAAGAGTGTAAAAGTGAAGGTTAATACCCATCACGGCGGTCAGGCCTATGTCACTCCTATTGATACGCTGGAGTACCAGGCTGCCAATGACGCTTATGAAGAAGCCTTCGGGAAAACACCCATTCCACAGCGTAGCGGGGGAAGTATACCAATTGTTTCGCTCTTTGAAAAAACTATGAAAAGTAAGACTATTCTTATGGGCTTTGGATTAGATACCGATGCCATTCATTCCCCAAATGAACACTTCGGAATCTGGAATTACCTCAAGGGCATTGAAACCAATCCACTGTTTTTTAAACATTTTGCGAAATTGAAAGAGGCTCAAAAATAGCATTTTTGACACCTTTATTTTCAGAATTATTTTATGAACCCTTCCGGCATCTGCCCGGGAGGTTTTTTATTTCTGAAGAAAGGAATTTTGGTTCCGGCATGGAATAGCAGGAAGTGAAAATCCCCTGCTATTTCTCTTTCATGAGAATTTCCACGACATCATCCCAATTATTGGCACGGGTATGATGGGAATGTTCAACATTGTGAAAAGCATGAAACATAATAGCTTTCCCCTGGCAATAATCGAGATTTTTGATGTGATCATCCACCATAAAATCGGTATTTATAACACTTTTATCACCGCAAAAAATAATGTTTTTCCAGGTTATGAATGGAAAATGCTCTTTTAGCCACTCCAGTTTTTCTGAAAGGCTCAGCGGAAATTCCATGGCGGCAGAAACAATATAAATATCAAAATGCTCCTGAAGTTGTTTCACGGCCTTTATTGCACCCGGCATTACAGGTACAGTGCTAAAGAAGCCTGCACTGGAGGCAAATTTCTTCACCAGGCCTTTTTCAGGAAAAGCTTCTTCTTCAGGTTTTCCTAGCAGGTCATCCTTTGTCATTTTAATGTGGTAATCCCGCTCATACCAGTGGAGGAAATGTGCTTCAACATCGGCAATAACTCCGTCCATATCTACGGCAACTGTTTTCTTCATAGTGTCTAGTATTTGATGTTCATAGTAAAGGTAAGTCTTTAAAAAGGAGCAGCCGACAGGTATAAATTATTGGTTGCAAACTTGATGTTGAATTAATTGTGGTTCTATATTTGTAGAATTAAATAATTATTCTACATTTGTAGATGTCAATCTAATATTGTAGAACAAATGCAGTTATCTAAGTCTGAAGAACAACTCATGCAAATACTCTGGAAACAGGAAAAAGCATTTATGAAGGATCTTATAGATGCGTATCCCGAGCCAAAACCAGCGCAGACAACAGTGGCTACACTTCTAAAGCGTATGCAGGACAAGAATTTTGTTGATTATAAACAATACGGTAGGTCAAGAGAATATTTTCCGCTGGTTAAAAAGAAAGATTACTTTTCCCGGCAGGTAAATGGGATGATCAAGAACTTTTTTAATGATTCCGCTTCCCAGTTCGCGTCCTTTTTTACTAAGGAAGCAGATCTCACGAGGGAGGAACTGGAAGATTTACGAAGCCTTATCGATGAGGAAATTAAGAATAAATAGATATGGAAATCTATTTCCTAAAATCGGCGGCCTGTTTGGCCATTTTAATGCTCTTTTATAAACTGCTGCTTGAGCGGGAAAACATGCACGTTTTCAAAAGATTCTATTTGTTGAGTGCCGTGCTGGTTTCATTTATAATTCCCTGGATCACTTTTACTTCCTATGTTGAAGTCGCTGGCGTTCCTTCTGCTTCCCCTCTTAAAGTGGAAGCTGCGGGTGGAGCAGGGGAAGCTTTGGAATTAAATTTCCTGTTACCAGTTGTTTTATGGACAATTTACGGGTTTGGCATCTTATTCTTTGGTGTCAAATTCTGTCGTAACTTTCAGAAAATTCTGCAGAGGATTCATCAGAATCCGAAAGTTAAAACCGACCAGGTTACCAACGTGTTGCTAACAGAGGAAGTAACTCCACACACTTTCTGGAGTTTCATTTTTCTAAATCAGAGGAAATATGAGAAGGGAAAAATTCCACCCGAGGTATTTGAGCATGAACGCGCCCACGCATTACAAAGACATACGTTGGACATCCTTATAATGGAACTGCTACAAGTGATCTTCTGGTTCCATCCCCTCTTGTATTTAGTGAAAAGAGCTATAAAACTGAACCATGAATTTCTTGCAGACCGTGCGGTGATCAATCATGGAGTAAACACATCAACATATCAGGAAACGCTGCTGGCATTTTCATCGGGTGCCGCTAACAGCAGCTTTGTTAATTCAATTAATTATTCATCAATTAAAAAACGATTTATAGTTATGAAAGCACACACATCAAAAAGAAGGATTTGGGAAAGAAGCCTGTTACTGCTTCCGCTAATGGCACTACTGCTGTACAGCTTTAGCACGAAAAAAACAATGTTCACAAATCTCGCTTCTTCAAAAAATGTTACTTCCGAAGTTTTGGAAATTTCCATAGATGAAAAAGGCGACATTATATTTGCCGGAAGTGCAATGAACCTCCATGAGATTCGGGAGAATCTGGAGCCGGGTGATTATACCAGTTATACTATAATGGCATCTCCTGCGGCCCCAGAACAAGTGGTAAAGGAAATTATAATGGCAGTAGCAAGATTGAAAGTAGAAGGAACAGTAACCGTATGTTCTTCCGGGGAAGAAAATCTCGACACGAAAGCCAGGCAGAGTGAAGTCATTCCAGCGGATGATTTCCAGGAAAAAGCCACCCCTCAAATGGTAGCCGAATATAATAAATGGGCAAAGCATTATAAGGAAAATGAAGATGACCTGGTTGAAAAAACAGTATGGGAAAGGATGAAGTATATCTACAGCATAATGACTGCTGAACAAAAAAACAGTTCTGAAGATTTTCCTTCTTTAAATTCAAACCAGGTCATCACCGTTGTAGAGGAGAAACAACAGGAGAGGTCTGTCGAAAGGAAGGAAGAGAGACAACAGGAAAGAGCTGCTATTAAGCGGGAAAGAGAACTTATACGGGAGGAAAGAATAGCAGCACGACAGGAAAGGGAAGCAGCACAGTCTGAGAGGCGTGAAAGAATCATAGGAAGAAGAGTGAAGGGAGAAAACCCACCACCACCGCCACCTCCTGCGCCTAGAGATACTAAAAGAGGAGAGATACCGCCACCGCCGCCTCCTGCACCTGAGAAAATGGATGTTCCCATGCCTCCACCACCACCGCCATCACCTGTTGAAGCCGTGAAGAAATGGATGGAAGAAGGAGCAACTTTCTTCTACAACGGAAAAGCAGTTTCCGGAAAAGAAGCACTGGAAGCAGTTCAAAAAAATGATGGAAAGAACCTCAATGTGCAGGTCCAGGAAAACAACTCCGGTAAAACTGTCAGGATTTCAGATAACAATAAATAAGGTCAACGATCCTTGAATTTTGGTAAATACAAAAAACACAAAGGCGTGGAAATTCCGCGCCTTTGTGTTTATACCTTTTTTACAAATTTTGTCAGGATCACGATTTGTTGTCCGTCTACTTTACCTTCAATTTGTTCAGAATTGTCGTGCACCAGAGAAACCCGCCTCACAGCAGTTCCTCTTTTTGCAACCATACTGGAGCCTTTTACGTTTAGATCTTTAATTAAAACCACTGTGTCCCCACTTTCTATAGTGGCGCCATTACTGTCTTTATGAACAATTGATGAGCCGTTGGTTTCTTGTTTTTGTCCGGCTTCGGCCCATGCTTTTGTTTCCTCTTCCATGTACATCATATCCAGTAAATCCTGTGGCCATCCTTCACCACGTAGCCGTTTTAGCATTCTCCATGCCATTACCTGGACGGCCGGAATGGTGCTCCACATGCTGTCATTGAGACAACGCCAGTGATTAGGGTCTGTTTTTTCAGGATCTTCTATCTGCTCTTTACAGGTGGTGCAAATCAAGATGTGATTTTCAACTCCTTCAGGAGATTCAGGAATTTCGTATATCTGTAGATCTTCAGTAGAGGTGCAGAGTTCACATTTTGATCCGCTTCTCTGAAATAGTTCTTGCTCCAGGTTCATGTTTAGGGAAATTTGATTTGGCAAAAATAGGTTTTTTGAGTGTCATTTAATTCTGGAACCCTATCTTCAATAGATGTTGCCAAAAACAGAAGCTGTTTCTTCGTTTAAGCCGCAGATACTAAATTTTTCTCCTTCGGCCAGAATTTTAAATATTTACTCCTTCAGTTTAAACTGCAGTTTAGGCTTTGCAACTCAGAAAGGCTGTCAAAAATAGCATTTTTGAGGCTCTTTAGCTGCTCCTATTTGAAACATAATTGACGTTCTTAATCCTCTTCCGTCAAAAGAGCACAATGGATATTATCCGCGAGACTTTTTAGTTCCCTTTAATCCGCTCCCAAAGATCTATTAGAATCTTTTTTGCTTCACTTCGATCTTTTTCCGTTTCTTCCACTTTTAGCTCTCCATTTTCTTCAATTAGTTTGTAGCTAAATGTAAAATCAGAATTTGGATTTGAAGGATTCAACTGGCCAAATCTAAGGTCGTTAAAAATTAATTGACCATCTTGTGAGGAAATGGTATACCAGCCATTGGTAATATCAATTAACTGCTGAATTGTTTCATGTTTCCGCAGGGAGCCGAGATACGCATGATTCTTCGGAAAAACATGAAATCTGATCATATCTTCATCAAAAAAGGAATAGTCCGCAGTTAAAAAAGCGTCTTCCGTTTCTACATTGGCATTCCATAAAATCGTGTTGAGCGGGGAAGGCCTAGTTTCCATTCTCTCATAAAAAATTCCCTGTTGCTCCAGGCTCTCTTCAAATTGCAGGTAAGCCATACTTTTTAAAACCAGACTTGAAAGCAAATAAGTGGTGCTTATGATAAGCCCAAGGTTATTGTATCTTTTTCTTTTAAGGCTGCCACGTTTTTGCCGCATCGCCATGATGAGAAATATCAAAAATGGCAATGTATAAAGCGGATCTATGACAAAAATGGACTTAAAGGCGAGCCGAATATCCAGCGGCCAAAACAGCTGCGTGCCCCAGGTAGTAAATGCATCCAGGATGGGATGGGTGAGCAATCCCCAGAACATGAGTTTCGTCCAATCCTTCCAGGTTGCAGATGACTTGTGTTCTATTTTCGAAATGAGGTATCCAAAAAGCGGCGCCGCGAGTATGGAAAAAACAATGGAATGACTAAAACCGCGGTGCCATTCAATGGCGGTGACAGGATCTGTAAGATAACCGGCAAAAGTATCAAGATCGGGGATGGTTCCTGCTAAGGCGCCATACAAAATGGCCTTATTATCTACTTTCTTTCCTAAAATCGCCTCTCCCACGGCGGCACCGAGTACTATTTGCGTTAGTGAATCCATTATTTGATTGTAGAATGTCTATTGTTTAATGTAAATAATTGTACGTTGAACAACCTCTCGACTCCGCTCGAGGTGACATTCAGCGTTAACTCAATTTAAATCGCCCGCTTCAAATATTATTCTTTAACTCTATTTTTTAACTGAAGACTGAATACTGATCACTGAGAACTTTTTTCAATCAACGATCTCCATCTTCTTCAGTAAAAATGAAGCATTCATATTCTGGCAAACCCCCGTTTTGAATTTGTAATCAAAATGCAGTTCATTGTTGATGATTTCAGCATCAAAATAGTAATTCTTTACCTGCGGCAGTTCTTCGGAAACTTCACAAAGGCTTAAATCGTGTGTGGCGATGATTCCCGTAGATTGTGAACCAACAAGTTTTTCTATGAATTTTCGGGAGCCAATGGCCTTATCTGTACTGTTGGTGCCTTTCAGGATCTCATCCAGAATGATAAAATATTTGTCCTTTTTTATCTCGTCTACAATGAATTTTAATCGTTTTAATTCTGAAAAGAAATAAGATTCATCATCTGTCAGGGAATCTGTGGTGCGCATGCTGGTGATGAGCTTTATGGGCGAGTACTTACAGGAAGCCGCGCACACCGGAAGGCCAACATTTGCCATTAAAATATGTAATGATACGGTTCTCAAAAATGTGCTTTTTCCTGCCATATTTGCTCCTGTGATGATAAAGAACTGTTCTTTTCCAATAGAAAAATCATTGGCGATCCTTTTTTCGGGATCAAGGAGCGGATGTGCAAGTTTTGTTGTTTCAGTGATGTGCGCGTCCATATTTTGCTCGGGGAAGACGTAATGTGGATGGTTAAAACTGAAATTCCCAAGGGAGTTGTAGGCATCCATAAATTCAATCGCCTGAAACCATTTTTCAACATTTTCACCATGTGCCGTTATCCATTTTTCCAATCTGTAAGACTGGCGCAGATCCCATAGAAGGAATCCGTTGCCCAGGATTCCGAAGATCATATTATTTCGTTGGTCCAGCGCGTCAATGGCTTTGGAAAATTTCTTCAGGATGAGGGAAGCTTTTTTCTTTTCAGATTTGATAAGTTCTTTTTTCTCCTTCAGAAGCTGAGAAGAGAACGTGGTGCTTTCAATAAGTGCCAGCAGCTGATAGTACTGGTGAAAGGTATCCTGAACTTTGCTTACCCGGGCAGATAGTTCATTGATCTTTTTCAGGTAAATTCCTGTAATTCCCAATCCTATAAAAAACCAGATCCCGAGCTGAATTCCGCTGACAAAGTCGAGAAAGAATCCTGTGATGATGATAATTGAGAGAGCGGTGAACACCCACGGAAGCCATTTCATGATTTTCGGAACAAAAGTTCTATAATTCTTAAGCCATTTTAAAATTACATTGGAGCGGTTTTCGGTTTGCACCAAAGTTGCCAGCGCCGAAAAATTTTGTCGCCAATCGGCTTTTTTGGATAATTCTTTTACAGCATTTTGCTTGGCTTCAATTCCGTCGATTTCATTTTCCAGAAGAATATGGGCCAATTTATGGCTACCTTCTGTGAGCGCCGTGCGGTTGAGGAATTGATAAAAAGAACCTTTCCCAAAGAGATCGATATCCTGGCTGTACAAATGCAAAGGATTCTCAAACTCTTCGCCCGTTGGTAAATCGTGAAAATTCCTGTTTAGGACAGCGATTTCAGTTTGATTGATCTTGATAAGTTTCCGGTATTTGTCGCGCTCATACCTTAGATCTGAATGTTTTGAAACCAGGAAAACAAAAATTCCAATTCCCACGATTAAAACCGGGACAAGTACAGTTAAATTTCCGAAGAAATTGTAAACCGCCCATGCGAGAGCAAGGAAAATAAGAAGCCGGGCAAGACTTGAAAATGACAGTTTGCGGGAGGCTTTTTCTAAATATGTTTGATATTTTTTTATCTGGGAGTTATAGAATTCTATGGGATTCTTCATTAATTAAGATTCAAGATTTTTCAATTCTGACTGCTGTTTCTTTGTGAAGCCACTCACTACGAGATCATACGAATGGTCAATGAGTTGTGTGACAAGGGCAGGAGGAAGGTTTTGAGATTCAACACTGTTCCAGTGCTTTTTGTTCATGTGGTATGCGCTTAAAATCTTACCTTCATGTTCTTCCCGAAGCTCAATTGCACGCGCAGGATTACATTTTAGGCTCACCTTTAATGGCGTATTTTCTAGCCCGACTAATGCATACATTTTTCCCAGTACTTTAAATACAAGTGCATCGGGACCAAAAGGAAGTTCTTCAGTCGTGCCGGCCTTTTGAAGGCAATAACTTCTTATTTCTTCAATGTTCATTAACTGGTTTTTAAATTTTTCCCGTTACCACCAATCTCTCCTAAATGAGTAAATTTAAACCCTTTTTCATACTTGAGTCCGTAGCCCAGCATTCTGTCAAAGGCAGCATGGGCGAAAAAGATGATTCCTGCCAGTTGAAGCACTTCGGAAGTAAAATAAAATCCGGCTAAAAAAACAAGAACTGCAACGGCTTTGTGATGAAAAAGATTGTAGGTAATAGCTCCCGCTTTATTTCCGAAGAGATATCCCAATATTCCAACATCTGGAGTAAAAAGCAATGCGAGAAACCACCACCAGTCGAAATTAAGCAGATTAAAAGCAAAAATCCCCAACAGGAACATTGCCAGTTCCTCAAGTTTTAAAATTATTTTCATCTCATTCAATTTTATACAAAACAGGTTTTGAAGGGGCGGCGTCATTTTCGAAAGAGGCTACCTGAAGGTTCAGGAAATAAATTCCATCTACCACTTTTGCAGGGACATAAATTAATTCTGAAATGGTGGAATTAAAGCGGGTGTTCTTGGGATAGTCCCAAAAAGCTTTGTGAGCCAGTAATTTTCCATCATCTTTTTCTTTGTCTATTGAGGGCTGATCGATCAACAAATGTTCAATGCCACATTCCCGAATATATTTTGCAGCAGTTTCTTCGAGGTAAGGCCAGTTCGTGTGCGAATATTGTTTACTTCTCTTGGCAATGGAGTTGGGAAGGGTCCTTATGATGAGAGCTTCAGCTTCATTCCTGCTAAAAATTTTTTCAAGCTGGCTTCTTGTAATAACCTGGTCTTCACCCTTAGGCTGAGGTTCTACCGAGATTACTTTGGCTTTAAAAAAGAAGGTTTTTAGTGCTGCATTAATGCTGTGAAACTCTGGTGTAATATGCCCAACACACTCGGTGTGCGTGCCATGCCCATGCGGATTAAAATAAATATTGTTGAAATTCGTAGAGGCGCCTTTACTTACTTTGCCCGTCCAGTTGCCTTCTGTTACCGGTTCGATCCTGGGAGCTTTTAGATACCACGCAACAGGATTCGCCCCATCCCCACGCAGGCTCAGTGAAATGTCAAGGGGTTTTGAAAGATCAATATGATATTGCTGGTTGTTATGTTGTATGATTGTTTTCATGCGCCATGAAGGCTATATTTAGAAGGTCATTAAAAGCTCACTTACATAAGGTGCTAAAAATGACATTTTTAAATCTCATTTTATTTTAATGGTTACAGACGCTGAAATAAATTCAAAATGACGGCTCTTACTTATTCTATATGTCATGCTGAACTTGTTTCAGCATCTCATCGTGCTAGTTCAAAATAATTTCATTTTGTAAGGAAAAGACCCTGAAACAAGTTCAGGGTGACGTTATTGCTTTTTATTTCGTCATGCTGAACTGGTTTCAGCATCTCATTCCATAGAACGAAATTCAGCTATAAATTTATGAAGAATAAATCTGCGGCAATACCATCGCTCAAAAACTTTGCTTTTTTGGAAATATGAAGGTGATCGCCTTGCTTTTCAAGCATTTTATCCTGTATAAATCTTTGTGCTTCGTTTAGAAGGTACTCTTGATATTCCGCACCGAAATTGACACGGACTTCCTGCAAAGAAATCCCCCATTTCGTGCGGAGGCGGGTCATAATATATTCGTTATACTTATCGGTGACTGTGAGTTCTTCTACTTCGGCAGGAATTTCCCCTTTTTCAATGGCTTTTAGGTAGAGAATATTGTTGTTGATATTCCATTTTCTGTGATTGCCGTCAAAGGAATGTGCAGAAGGGCCAATTCCCAGGTACGGCTTTCCAAACCAGTAGGTGGTATTGTTTCGTGAGAAATAGCCTGGTTTTCCAAAGTTAGAAAATTCGTAATTCTCAAATTCGGCATTCTCCAGCACTTCGATCATCAGCTCATAATGCCCTTTTGCAGCATCTTCATCTACAGGAGAAATCTTTCCTTTTTCTATAAGTTTTTTCAATGCGGTTTTGGGTTCTACTGTTAAGGCATAGCTGGAAATATGCGGCACACCCAGGTCTAAGGCTGTAGTGAGATTCTGCAACCAGCGTTCATTGCTCATTCCCGGGATTCCGTAGATGAGATCAATCGAAATATTGTCAAAATAATTACGAGCTAGTTGAATAGATTTTAATGCTTCGTTTTCATTGTGCGCCCGGTTCATCATTTTCAGGTCTTCTTCAAAAAAAGACTGGACGCCGATGCTTAACCTGTTTATAGGAGAAGTTGCGAACATTTTCAGTTTTTCTTCAGAAAGATCATCTGGATTGGCTTCCAGCGTGATCTCCGGATTTTTAGCAACTTTAAAATTAGAGAAAATAGTGTCAAAGATCTGCTCGAGCTCTTCAGAAGTCAATAGGGAAGGCGTTCCACCGCCAAAGTAAATTGTCTCAATTTCTCCTGAAATCTCCCCTTTTCGAAGCTCCAGTTCTTTGCATAAGGCTTTCACCACTTCATTCTTCTTCTTCATGGAAGTCGAAAAATGGAAGTCGCAATAGTGGCATGCCTGCTTACAGAAAGGGATGTGGATATACAAAGCCCCACCCGACCTCCCCAATGGGGAGGAGTTCAAAATTTTATTTTTTTCTGTTGTGTTCACTGGGAATAGATTTCCCCCTGTGGGGGTGAGGGGGCTTTTATTGTACTTTCTTCGGGTTTTGCTTTACGAACGCGGCCCAGCCGGTGTAGCTTTTTCCGGTTGTAACTTTCCCGGAATTATAGAAATGGCAAACCGCAGCGGCAAGTCCGTCGGTGGCATCCAGATTCTTTGGGAGTGTCTTTAGCCCTAAAAGGCTTTGTAGCATTCGCGCGACCTGTTCCTTGCTGGCGTTTCCGTTTCCGGTGATCGCCATTTTTATCTTTTTTGGAGAATATTCGGTTACCGGGACTTCCCTGCTTAAGCCGGCAGCCATGGCGACGCCCTGCGCACGGCCAAGCTTTAACATAGATTGCACATTCTTTCCGAAGAAAGGAGCTTCAATCGCAATTTCATCGGGATGAAAATTATCGATGAGTTCAATGGTGCGTTCAAAAATAAGCTTCAGTTTAACGTAAGGATCATCATACTTTTGCAGGTGCAATTCATTGAGCTGCAAAAAGGTCATTTTCTTGTTGGCGACCTTGATCAACCCAAAGCCCATGATATTTGTTCCGGGGTCAATGCCAAGTATGATTTTTTCGGTATTCAAAAGCTTCGTATTATTGCAGGTAAATTAGATACTTATTCAGGAGAAACACGAGTATTTCTCCTCAGGAACCTATGGGGAACCAATCGCACAAAGCTAAGCAATTCTTATTACTACTTCTTAAAATACTGGTGGTATTGGCCGCAGTATTGTTCATTGTATTTAAATTAACTTCAAGTGACGAGCTTCATTTTGGAGATTTCATCGCGACCTTAGACCAGTACCGGGTTTTTTCTTTGCTCAACATTTCTGTGCTGCTCTTACTAAGTTTTCTTAACTGGTTGTTCGAGATCAAAAAATGGCAGATTTTGAGTAGTTCCATAAGACGAAATACAACTAAGAGAGCCACAAGGGAAAGTCTGGCGTCATTTACTGCCGCTATCTTTACACCCAGTAGAATTGGAGAATACGGCGCAAAATCTCTGTATTATCTCAAACCCGCGCGAAAGAAAGTTATTTTCCTGAATTTCGTGGGAAATACTTCACAGCTGTTTGTCACCTTTTTCTTCGGAATTGTTGGTCTTCTTTACCTCTTGTCGCAAATGGATTTGCCTTTTAATGCACTCAACGGCTTATTAATGGCGGCCTTGCTGGTTGCCCCATTTCTTTTGTATTGGGTAATGAGGCATTTTAAATGGAAGATCAAAGGCTATTCTGTAGAAAAACTCGAGCAGTCATTTAAGAAAATTTCCCGAAAAGTGAGGATGAGAACTCTTTTGTATGCTACTTTACGATACCTCATTTTTACACACCAGTTCTATTTCTTTTTGATGATATTTAAAGTAGATCTTCCCTATTTGCTTGTAATTTCGGCAGTTTTCACCACCTATTTTCTATCGTCTATCATTCCTACAATGATGATCTTCGATGCGCTTATAAAAGGAGGTTTTGCGGTTTGGATCTTCGGACTTTTAAAGGTGCCTGAACTCGTTGTGCTGGTAATTGTACTTGCAGCCTGGATCCTTAATTTCGGACTTCCGGCTTTGGTAGGAAGTTATTTCGTGCTAAAATATAAGCCGCAAATGAGGCACCCGGCATGATCATCCTGGGTGCATTGATGACCTTTTTTTACGCCGGACTCATTCTTTTCCTGCTGTTTGGCTTCGGAAAAATCCCGGATTACGAAGCAAGAGAGGCAAAAGTTTTCCGGAGATTTTCTATTGTAATTCCTTTTCGAAATGAAGCTGAAAACCTGCAGCAATTGTTTCAATCCCTCTCGCAACTAAAGTATCAAAAAGGGCATTTTGAGATCATTTTTGTGAACGATGCTTCTGAAGATAATTCGGTGGTACTTTGTGAAAATTTCCGAAGGCACAATCCTGAAATAAATATCCAGATCATTGATTCCGTCCGAAGATGGGGTGCTCCTAAGAAAGATGCGATAACTACTGCCGTTGAAATGGCGAAAAATGAATACATCCTCACAACCGATGCCGATTGCAGCGTGCCGGAAAACTGGCTTTTGGAATTTAATTCTTTCATTGAAGAATTTAAATGCAGAATGATTGCAGCACCTGTGAAAATCGGTAAAATGGGGAGGCAAAAAGAAGGTTTTACAAGAATTTTTCAGGAAATCGATTTTTTGAGTCTGCAAGGCGCGACTATTGGCGGGTTTGGAGTGGAAAAGCCTTTTATGTGCAACGGAGCGAATCTTTGCTATGAAAAATATGCTTTTAAAGAGGTGAACGGGTTTTCGGGAAATGAAAATATTGCCAGCGGAGATGATCTTTTCCTCTTGGAGAAGTTCCAAAAAGAGGGTTTTAAAACAGAATTTTTAAAAAGTAATAGGGCTGTGGTTTCTACTTTAGCGCAGCCAGGCTTTAAAAGTCTTTTTTTTCAAAGAATTCGTTGGGCAGCGAAAACTTCAGCCTATAATAACCTTTTTGGAAAGTTCATTGCCATTACCGTTTTCCTGATGAATCTTTTAATTGTGACAGGTGCTTTAGCTGTAATCTCAGGATATTTTCCGAAGGATATTTCCCTGCTTTTCTTCCTTATAAAATTCAACGTAGATTTTGTGATCATATATAGAACTTCAGTTTTCTTTGGTACTGAAAACGTGTTGAAAAACTATTTTTGGTGTAGTTTCATTTATCCTGTTTTTAGCTGTTTGGTGGCTTTTTTCTCGCTCTTTTTAAAATTTGAATGGAAGGGTCGCAGCTTTAAAAAGTAACTTTTATTTAATTACTTTCTATTTATTATTTCCTACATTTTCAACATGATAAGAGTAAAGCTGATTGTGATCTTTCTTTTCTTAGCTTCTTCTGCAAAATTGATGGCTCAGGAAATTTATATCATTGAAGGA
This sequence comes from Salinimicrobium maris, assembly GCF_049680855.1. Classification (NCBI taxonomy): domain Bacteria; kingdom Pseudomonadati; phylum Bacteroidota; class Flavobacteriia; order Flavobacteriales; family Flavobacteriaceae; genus Salinimicrobium; species Salinimicrobium maris. The sequence goes on from NZ_JBMPGS010000006.1 coordinate 15,204, forward strand.
GATACGCTTGAATTAATTCGTGAGGTTAATGGTACTTTAAGTCTTTTATGGAGCAGGGAGGGGAATGATTATCGTTATTTCCTTCAGAAGGGGAAAAAGGTGCTGGAGCTGAAAAATGAAAGAAAAGATGATAATTCTAAAACCTATCAAATTCAGCTGGAAGAGTTAACAGAAGGTGCCGGTCTTTCTGTAAGAGATGTGAAATTCAGGCTATACAGTCTTAAGCATTTTACCAACCGCTACAATGCGAGCGTGCAGGAAGATTACGAGTACAATGCGGCGAGTCCAAATATCCGCCAACGTGTAGGGCTTTTTACAGGCCTTTCCAATAATCCGTATTCTTCAAATCCTGAAAATATGCTCACGCCTGTGTTGGGACTTGAGTATGAACTCTATGATCCTAATCTTGCGCCGCGGCATTCGGTTTTTTTCCACTTGCGGCAATCTTTTAAAAGCAGTGAATATAATTATTCTTCTATGCAGCTTTCCCTTAATTACCGGGTCAAGGTCCTGTATTTAAAAAAATTTGATGTACATCTAGATACAGAACTTGCTACTTTGTACTATTCAACAGGCGATGTATATATAAGGAATGATGCCGGGGAAATTATAGAAGTGCAGGAGGAGGGCGGACTGGATTTTACGGCACCGCTTAGTTTTGGGATTGGCGCAGATATACGAATCTCAGAACATGGATTTATTACTTTTAGCTACAATGATATTGTTTCAGTCGTCCTGGACAGCAATGGTTCTTTCCTTTAGATTTTACGCTGGGATATAAATACAGCCTGTAGAAATTACTCGGCCTTGATGACGATGGGCATTCTAAATTTTGTCGCCACCGGAATGCCTCGCTTGCTGGCGGGATAAATGGTGGGCAGGGAATCTACACTTTCCCTTAGCCAGGATTTAATTTCAGGAAGGTGATGGGTGACAAGGCTGTCTACCAGTACAGAATCTATCGCCGGAATGCCTTTTTCGGAGATGCTGAGGTACAAGAGGAGGGTGTCTTCAAGAGATTCAGAAACTACGGGCTGTTTGGCTTCAAGCCGGGCATAAACATGGCTGGCCACTTTATTTCCGAAGCATTCTTTTGCCGCCTGTACTTCCATAATATCACGGCATTCCCGAAAGGCAGGATATTGATCTACATCATTCCAGTTAAGTTCGCGGGCTTCTGCAGAATAGATTTCTTCCGAAGATATTTTTTTTGTTTCAAACCGGTCACAACCCGAAAATACTAAAACAAGGAGCAGGAATAATGCTTTTTTCATTCAATTGGAAATTCTCATACAAGATCCAAAAATAGTGAATTTAAGCAGCTTAGGAAAAATTAGTTTCTGGATGCGATGGCATAGAATTTCCCGGTAATTTGCAGGAAATGGATTTACCGTGACATGTGGATTTCTTCGTCCAAATCTTTTCTTCTCTTTTTTGCGAGATATAAAAGATTCTGACTTCCCAGTTCTTCAAATTTGTTGATGTAAGCCTGGTAATAATTGCGGCGGGTTTCAAGATCCTTGAAGTAATTATCGGCTGCAATGGCACGTTCATAAAGCGCTCTTTCATTCATGGGATTTTCTTCTAGCGCTTTTTCGAAATATTCTAAAGCCTTCTTATAATCTTCCTTTAATTTATAGGTGAGGGCAAGACTAAGAAATTCGGCGTCAATGAGCTGGTCTTTCAGGATGATGGCCATTAGCAAATGTTGTTCAGACTTATCATAATCCCCTGTAAGGGCATAAATTTTTCCGAGCGCATGATGATTCCCTGCATTTTGATCTTCATATTCCAATGCCTTCTTGTAATTCTCTATAGCCTTTTTTGGATCCTTCTGTTGATAATAAGCATAGCCCAGTTTGGTATGAATGAATTCACTGCCCTGGCCAAGTTCTGCCAGTTTTTCAAATGCCTGAATAGCAGATTTATATTGATCGCTTCGGAAATGAGCCTGCGCCAGGATAGAGAGCAGGGAAGCATTGATGGGATTTACTTCAAGTCCCTGTTTGCTGAAAAATTTTGCCTGCTCATATTGTTTATGTGCCAGGAAATCTTTAGCAACTTTGTACAGCGCTTTTTGGTGTGTCATGTCTAGCGCGACAGTGGTCATGAAGTATTTTATAGCGGTGCTATCCCGCTGTTTCTCTTTTATTAGTCCCCGCTGATAGTGAAAAGTGGTATTTTTACGATACTTTTTGGAAAGACCTGCAAAAATACTGTCAGCTTTTTCCAGCTGATTCATCTTCATAAGCAACTTTCCGTAAGAAACTGCACTTAAAACTTGGTTGGGATCTTGCTCCAGAACGAGCTGGTAGTGCTTAGCCGCTTCCTTAGGATTTCCTTTAGCTTCCCACGCCTTCGCTAACCGGCTATGAATGACGACCGAATTGGAAGAAACATTTTCCAGTTGATCTATTGCTTCAGAATAATTTCCTACGGCATATAGGCTATCGGCCATGGACAAAGCCGAAGTTTGTGCTTCGGCTTTGCTGGCTATAAATAATAGTATAAAAGAAAAAATAAACTTATTCACCTACCTGAAATGAAATTGGTAAAGAATATAAAACTCCTACTTCCTGTCCTTCTTGTTTACCAGGCGTCATTTTTGGAAACTGGCTTACCACTTTGCGTGCTTCTTCTTCCAGTTGTGGCGAGGAGGCTCGAATTCCCATTTCTTCTACAGAACCGTCTTTCGTGATCTTGAACTGCACATAGATTCTGTTCACTCCGGGTTTTGCGTATGGTTTCGCGGCTTCAACATCAAAGTTGTTATTTACAAATGAATTGATCTTTTCACTCATGCATTCTTTTCTGGCTTCATTGGAGCTCAAACCTTCACATCCCGGAAAAACAGGGACTTCGTCTATGACTGCAAAAGGAACATCACCTCCAGAAAAACCTTTTGAAGAGGAAGAGGATCTTTTTACTGGTTCGCCAATCATGGAAATATTAGGCATACCTTCTTCAGCATTTTTTGTCATTTCCAACCCCGAAGTGCCATCGGTAATGCGGATAACTTGATAATCTGAATCTTTGAATCCGTTGAGGGCTTCTTTGATTATCGTTTCTTCTTCAGGAGTTCTACTTCCGAAGTTATCTACTTTAATGGTAAGAATTTCAGAAGAATCTACAGTTGATTTTTGTTCTAAAACTGTACTATCATCAATTTGCTCTGAACATGAAACGTAGGTAAGCATGGCCAGCATTAATGGCAGCAGAATTAAAAACTTAAACTTTGAAATGGTTTTTGATCTTGATTTTTGTAACATAACTATTCGTTTTTTGATTAATGAATGATTGAAAAATTGATTGATGAATGAAATATTTTCTGTGCTAAAAGCCGTGTTTAGCAATTGCTGGTAGTAAGTTCTTTTTTCAACTGTTTTTACCACGCCTGCATCGGCAATGAATTCGTGAAGCACCGCAATTCTGGCCTGGTAGATGTAAATAAGCGGATTGAACCACAAGATGATCTTTAGAAGTTCGAAAAAGAGCAAATCTGCGCTGTGTTTTTGGTCAGCATGAATTTTTTCATGAGATAATATCTGGTCCATTTCTTCTTTTTTAAGCTGGTCTCCTAAAAACACACTGTTGAAGAAAGTACACGCAATATTAGAGTTGGGAACTTGGATAATTTTCAGTTTATTTTCAGTAGAAATAACCCTGTTCTTAAACAGCCTTTTTAGAACCTTATATTTCCTGATAAATAATATAGAATTTATCAAGGCACCTAAAAGATATAATACAAGCCACCAGTTAATTTCTAGGGAATTAGAAACTTCGGCAGGTCCTGTAGTGGTAGCTGCGGAAGCAGCCGCTCCACCAAGATAAACTTCAGGAAGCATTACCAGTGATTCTGAAGGAACCATTTTTCCAAGGCTTTCAAACTGAAGTAGAGGTAGGGCTATTGCAACAATTGGGGTAAGTAATAAGTACCAGCGGTTGTATGCAAAGAAGGTTTCTTTTTTGAGCAGTAAATCGTATGTAAGCAGGAATAATAGCTGGAAAATTACTGCCTCTATGATATATTGTGTCATTTCGAATCATTTTTGTTCATTTCCTTTAAAATAGCCTCCAGTTCTTTGGTGTCAAGGTCATTTTTCTTCACGAAAAAAGAAACCATGCTTTTAAAAGAGCCGTTAAAGTAGTTTTCCATTAGCTTGGTCATACTTTGATTACTGTAGGTCTCTTTTTCTACCACAGGGAAATAGAGATAGCCTTTTCCTCTTTTTTCATGATCTACAAAACCTTTTGTCTCGAGAATTCTTATAATGGTTGAGACCGTATTGTAGGCCGGTTTGGGTTCAGGCATTTCATCGATTACAGATGCCACGTTTGCTTTTTTAAGCTTCCAGAGGATCTGCATGATCTCTTCTTCTGCTTTGGTGAGTTGTTTCATCGATACCTGATTTATAGTTTATAAATTATAAACATGAGATGCGATACTGCTAATATAAACTAAAATATTAGTTTCAACTAATCTATTAGTTATTTTTTCAAGATTTCTTTCTTTATCTTAGCCGGTAACAACAATTTTATGGATTTAATTTTACTTGTACTGGCCGCTGTTCTCCTGTTCACTGGGATGCTGGGAAGTTTTTTGCCAGTTTTGCCGGGAGTGCCTTTGAGCTGGGTGGGTCTTTTACTGTTTTACCTAACCTCTGTCGTTCCCATGAATTACCTCTTTCTGGGTGTTACATTACTGGTGACAATTGTAGTAGTGGTGCTTCAATATGCCATTCCGGCTCTGGGTTCAAAATACTTTGGTGGCAGTAAAAAAGGAATGATAGGAGCAACCTTAGGTCTAGTTGTGGGCATCTTTATTCCCATTCCGTTTGGTATTATAATTGGCGCATTTGCAGGAGCTTTTATTGGAGAGATTATAAATAAAAGTGATTCGCGTACTGCAACTAAGGCAGCATTTGGCTCTTTTATAGGTTTACTTGCTTCTACATTTATGGAATTTGTGGTAGCAGGAATCTTCTTTTTCCTTTTCTGCATCAGGTTATGGGAATATAGAGATGGCTTTTTCTAAAATGCTTTAAAAAGCTTTCACAAGTGGGGTGCTTTTTATTTCCGAAGAATTTAATGGTTTTTGTATCTTGGGTGATTTAAACGAATAATCTACCGGAAATGTCCTTACCCCTGGCCTTTCCCTGGTAATAGACCTACTTGTAGTATTTATATGGATTTTAAAGTCGCGATTGTTGATGATGATGCGGTGGTGCTTTTTTTGCACGAGGTCCTCGTCAAAAGGAGCTGTCTGCCTCCGGTAGTCTTTAGTTGCAAAAATGCATGTGACGCGATTAAGGAGCTGGAATCAAAAAATGTGGATTCCACCCCATTTTTGTTGTTGCTGGATATCAATATGCCGGTGATGAACGGTTGGGAATTCCTGGATGCTATCCAGGAGAAATATTATAAAGAAAATATTATTGTGGCGCTCGTAACCTCCTCCATCAACATGCAGGACAGGAAAACCGCAGAACGTTATTCTCAGGTTATTCACTATTTTGAAAAACCACTTACTACAGAAAGTCTAAATTATTTATGTGAAAAAGTAAAATCTTTACTTCTCAATAAGGACTAAGAAAGAGCCATTTTAGGCCATCTTTCTAAAATTTATTTTAAAAAAAATTCAGGATCAAAAAATTTTTCCCAATATTTTTAGAGGAAGCGGCTGTTTTAAGATTTCTTTTTAAAGATACTGATTTTAAAAAATTATCTTCAGGTGTAACCAATTTAAAATCAGTGAAATGAAGAATCTAAAAATAGCATTTTTAATGTTCATTCCGGCGAGTAGTTTTGGACAAACAGCAGAAGGTGCCTTTACACCTGTGCTGGTAGAAGGAGGTAACTTTTTCGTCTGCATTGTAGCCGGAGTTTTACTTGCGATTGCTTTTCAGCTGTTGCTTACAGCCCTTTCGGTAGCCGCAGGCATTTCCGCGGTGGGAAATGTGGAGGAAAAGGCACATAAAAGTAAAAACCAAGTTTCCCATTCCCATAATTATGATGATGATGAGCATGGCATGAACATGGGGCAGAAAATTTCTACTGGCTTTGGCGCATGGACCATGATCACTACTTCCATTTCATTATTTTTTGCCAGTCTTTTGGCTGTACAACTGGGGCTATTAGGAGCCAATTTTGTAGGAGCTGCTTTGGGACTCGTAATATGGGCATCTTTTTTCATTGTGATGACATATCTTGAAATAAGTGCGGTTTCTTCCTTGGTAGGCGGACTCGTTTCTACTGTTAAGGATGGCTTTACCACTGCATCTTCAGCGTTCTCAAAATCTGAAACGAGTGCGGCAAAAGAAGTGGCGAGAACCAATGCCAAAGAGCAGGCAAAACAAATGAGAAAGCAATTTGAAAAACTGTTTGACACGAATGACATTGATAAAAAAGTGGATGACTATGTACAGAAGCTTAAGCCTCAACGAGTAGATGTAAAGAATATCAAAAACCAGATTAAAGACTTACTCACAGATCTACAGGTGACCGAAAAAGCTGATTTTGATTATCCAAATTCGGTCAAAAAAATGATTCTTGAAGAAGCGGACAAAAGTGCACTTTCTAAAGAGGACAAAAAAGCCATTAAAGAACATGTGGGCGGGTTAAAAGATATAGCTCAAAGTGACGCTTCCAACGAAGAGAAGGCGAAAAAAGGAGTGGAGGAGCTCACGCCTGCAGACAGGGAGCAGATAAATAAATATCAGGAAAAAATAAAAAAAGCACTTCAAAATACAGGTAAAGAAGAGTTGCAGCCAGCAAAATTGGAAGAAGATCTTAGGCGAATATTGGATGAGCCGGGTACTGCTTCTAACATAGCAAAGGCTAAAGCCAGTGCGTTAGATAGGCAAACTTTAATCAAGATAATTTCCTCACAGAATATGAGCGAAAGTGAAGCTAACAACTATGTTGATAAGGTAGAAGCTGTGCTGAAAAAGGTCAATTCTTTCTTCGGAAGTACAGGAGACCAGGCTGCATCTAAAAAGGATGATCTAAAGGAGAAAGTTAAGAGTTTGTTTTCTGGAAGTGGTGACAGTGGTGCTGCCTTTGATCTTGATAAAATTAAATCTGATTTTATTTCAATCTTTCAGAGCTCAGGTGAGGCGGGAAGTACAGATCTTAAATATAAACTTGAGCATTACAACAAGGATGAAATGACTGCTCTTGTTGCTCAGAAAACCGGAATGAGTAGAACAGAATCTGAATCTATTGCAGACACGATTGTTTCTGCAAGAGACGGAGTTTTAGAAAAGGCCAATAAAATAGAGGCTCAGGTAAATGAAAAAATGAGAGAGGCAAAAGAAAAGAGCCTCGCTGCAGCCGAAGCCTCGAGAAAAACTGCGGCCACAGCCGCCTGGTGGCTCGTAGCTACCGCAATACTTTCAGCCGCTGCATCTGCAGTAGGTGGTATGCTGGCACTGGAAGGATGGTTCTTATAAAGAGAAATTGAGATAACTTCAATAAACAAAAGCCGTAAATGAAAAGATTTGCGGCTTTTGCATGTAAGGACAGATTTGTGAAAACTTTAGCAGATATATAATTAAACTACAAATAGTTTGGCTAATTTTGTTAGAACCAAACCTTAAAAATACTATTTATGAAAAAGCTGATTCTGTTTTTTGCCTGCCTTTTTACATTTAGCACGGCATTGGTTTCCTGTAGAGATAATCCGGAGGGAACAGATGAGGTGGAGCTTAATGACGAAGATACTCTTGGTGACGAAGAAATGGAAGTGCCTCGGGAAGAAGGAGTAGGTGAAATCAAAGAAGGTAGTCTTGACGAATAAACATTAATTTAAATAAATATGAAAAAAGTTGTTTTAGTTTTAGGTCTTTTAATGACCAGTAGCATACTGTTTACTTCCTGCAGGGACGAATCTAAAGTGGAACAAGCTGCAGATGATGCCGGTGACGCTATAGAGGATGCAGGAGATGATGTTGAAGATGCCGTTGACGACATGTAATTTCAACATTCGTATCCACATTTTAAAACTCCGGCTCTTAAGCCGGTTTTTTATTGTCTGAACGTTTTAAAATCGTTTTTTAATTCATTCATGGATTCCTGCAGTTGCTTTAAAAGTGTACTTTCTGAAGGGGCGTCAAGATTAAACGTTAGTTTACTGTTAACCTGCCACAATTCCTGAATATCATTAATAGGCACTTCGATGGGAAGATATTCCTCATTGATGGAAATTAAAACCACTTTTGAAGGGTCCGGTAAACGCTGTAGTTTTTTTACAAGTACAGAATCATAAAGTACAACAACATAGATCTTATTGTTACTTGCTTCTTCGATAGTAGGAACTGCTTTTCCTAAAACCCATTCTCCAGATTGCAGATTAGGGGTCATACTGTCTCCCTCGATCTGGAAACCTCGATAGGTAGCATTTCGATATTCGGGTAGTGGCATGTCAAAAGCCGGTAATTGCTGGTACCAATCCACATCCTGTATGTTGTGCGGATATCCAGCGGCAGCTCTCACATTTACAAGCACGATATTTTCATTTTCGGCGCTGTTTACGCTAACCACCTTTGGACTCACGTCTCCTTTTGTGAGTTCAAGATGTTTTTGGCGGCTTTCCCCAAACAACCACAACGGGTTAATGCCAAATTGCCGGAGTAGTTCAGCCAGTACTTTTCCAGAAAGTTTGGTGCGTCCTCGTTCAATGTCGGCAGTGGAGTTTTTGATGCCAAGCAGCTTGGCGAATTCGGCCTGGGTGAGATTATGCTCCTCCCGTATCTCTTTAAACCTTTTTATTTCTGTTGCTATGTTTGTTCCCATACACAAATATAATTTATTTAGGATTATTTCCCATTCAGTAACTGGAAATAATCCTAAAAAGAATTCTTTTAACTATTAGAATGATACAAATAAGGGCCAGAATGTTAGTCTTTTGTGAAATTTAGTCTGCTGTAAAACTTCTTCAAAGTATTTGCTCTATTTTTAGGTTCTATGGAAGAACACTACATCATCATGGCAGGACTAGGATTAGCTACGCTAATCATGGCCTGGCTTCCTTTGGTTTCCAAAAGAATAAAAGTAAGCTCTCCAATTATCTTGTTATTAATAGGTTTTCTTATGTTTGCAATGGGATACCCGCTAAGCTGGCCCGAAAAGATATGGGATGATGAATGGTTAATGTACTTCTCTGAAACCATTGTCATTATTTCCCTAATGGGGGCGGGTTTAAAAATTGGAGCTAGTTATTCTTTAAAAAGCTGGAGAAAACCATTACTGCTGGTATTTGTAAGCATGCCAATATGTATGATTTTGGCCTATTTCCTGGGAACATATTTCTTAATGCTAAGCCTGCCGTCTTCTCTTCTGTTAGCAGCAGTTCTGGCCCCGACAGATCCTGTTCTGGCTGCTGAAGTTCAGCTGGATGATCCTTTAAAAGAAGAAAGTGCTGAAGATCAAATTAGATTTCCCCTCACGGCAGAAGCAGGTTTAAATGATGGAATTGCTTTTCCATTTTCTTACCTGGCAGTCATGGTAGCGCAGGCAGGAGGCTGGGCTGCCTTTAGTTTTACTAATTGGTTTCTTGATAAATTTCTCCTGAAGATAGCTCTGGGAATTATTATAGGGCTAGTCATTGGCAGGTTAATTGGTTATGCGCTGGCGAAAATTAACAACGTAACGGGAATAAAAACTTTCGTTGGATTTCTGGCTCTCTCTTTGACGGTGTTCACATATGGAGTGAGTGAATTACTACACGGGTATGGGTTCCTGGCAGTTTTCTTTGCCGGCTTTAGTCTGCGTTATTATGAAAAAGTAAGTGGTGACTATAAAAAGAAGCTTCATGATTTCGTGACTGAGGTGGAACATTTGTTACTGGTGGTCTGGACCATATTATTCGGGGCTTCTATTTTAAATGGAGTACTGTCTTTAACCGATTGGAAAGGAGTAGTGTTTGCCCTCTCCTTTGTACTGATCATTCGGCCTCTGGCCGGGTTAATAGGTCTTTGGGGAGTAAAAGACAGGTTCCGAAATAAACTGGCCCTAAGTTTCTTTGGAATTCGGGGAATAGGTTCAGTCTTTTATTTGTCCTGGGCCTATGTGCAGTTCAGCGATTTCGAATACAAGGGCGATCTGTATGCAATTACGGCATATATTATTTTATTTTCAATAGTTCTACATGGTCTTACAGCACCTTCAACCATAGATTACTTTAGGAGAAAGGGGAACCTTCTAAAGGAGGAGGATCGGTAAATAAGGTTTTCAATTTTCCTTTTCCATTACTTAATGGGCAGGTCCATTTTTTACAATTAACAAATGTTTAAATTTAAAAAGCTTAATTTTTTCTAGCTTTATAAATAACAGTGGCAGGGGATACCTGCCTTTCTTGTAAATATTAGGTATGTCAAAACAACCAGCCCAAAACAGAAGACCAAATAATCCCATGCAAATATCAGGTTCGGGGTGGAAAACAATAGCTTTTAAAATTAAAGATGAAGTGGAAGGAGACAATGTTGCTATTGTATCTGCCGGTGTTGCTTTTTATGCTTTTCTGGCCGTTTTTCCGGCAATAATATCTCTAATTTCCATATATGGCCTGGCGATGGATCCACATCAAATTCAAAGTCAGATTGCCCAGCTTTCTTCTATGATGCCGCAGGAGGCTTATGGCATTATTGAGAAGCAGGTAGAAGAATTTTCAACCACCTCAGGTGCGGCACTGGGCTGGGGAACTGTAATTGGTATATTATTCAGTTTATGGAGTGCGAATAAAGGCATAAAATCCCTTTTTACAGGAGTAGACATTGCTTATGATACAAAGAATACAAGAGGCTTTTTTAAACAGAATGCATTAACGCTACTATTTACTTTGGGCGCCATAGTTCTGGTTATTGTGAGCATGGCACTTATAGTAGCCTTTCCTGCTTTTGTAGATCAAATTGGCCTGCCTTCCCAAATTGAAGGATTGATAAGCTGGTTGCGATGGGTGGTGCTCGCTTTAGTGGTAGTTTTTTTCCTTTCTCTTATTTATATGCATGCACCGGCACGGGCACGGCCTAAATCTAAATGGGTGATAGCTGGAGCTGTACTGTCAACCATTCTCTGGTTGATCGCCTCCTGGGGATTTTCTTTTTACGTGAGCAACTTCGGGAGTTATGGCGAAGTCTATGGTTCACTTTCCGCAGTGGTGGTATTGCTAATGTGGTTGTTTCTTACCAGTTTCATTATACTTTTAGGAGCTGAAGTCAATTCAGTTATCGAAAATTATGCGAAAAACGCCAAACCTAAAGATCAATACAATAATAAAAATATAAAGGAAAAGTAAATAGAAACACTTAATCCTTTAATATTTAAGAATATCAAAAAAGCCGGAATTTTCCGGCTTTTTTAGTATTGAATAGAAAGTATTTAGGGAGTCATTACTACTTTTATACACTTGTCTTCTTTATTTTTAAAGGTTTCATAAGCTTTTGGTGCGTCTTCAAGTTTCATACGGTGTGTGATTACAAAGGAAGGATCTATTTCTCCTGCCTCTATTTTGGAAAGTAAAGGTTGAAGATACCGCTGAACATGTGTTTGTCCCATATTGAATTTAAGCCCCTTGTTCATAGCCGCGCCAAAAGGAAGTTCATTTACCATTCCAATATAAACCCCGGGAATGGATACTGTTCCTGCCTTTTTACAACTCATCATAATCTGTTGAAGCACATAAGGACGGGACATAGGTGCCTGCAGCACTTCTTTGGTCTTATCTACTAATTTCCCAAACATGGTGTCGCCGTGACATTCGGCTCCTACTGCATCTATACAGGAATCGGGGCCTTTGCCTTTGGTCATTTCCATGAGTTTCTCATAAACATCCAGTCTGCTGGTAGTTCTTATGGTTTCAGCTTTACCCAATTTTTCGGCCATATCCAATCTTTCAGGAACATCATCTATAGCAATGACTCTTCCGGCTCCCAGCATCCAGGCACTTTTAATGGCAAATTGTCCAACAGGTCCACAACCCCAAATGGCCACGGTATCGCCGCGCCGTATGTTCGCATTTTCCGCAGCCATATATCCCGTCGGAAAAATATCTGAAAGAAAAAGGCTTTGCTCGTCAGATAAGGATTCCGGAACTTTTATGGGGCCTACATCGGCATATGGTACTCGTACATATTCTGCCTGCCCGCCAGAGAATCCTCCGAGTGTATGGGAATAGCCAAACACTCCCGAAATGGAATGGCCAAGACTTTGCTTAGCTAAATCTGGGCTTGGATTGGAGTTATCGCACAGGGAATATAAATCATCATCACAATAATCGCAGTGTCCGCAGGCAATAGTAAACGGAACCACTACGCGATCTCCTTTTTTAAATTTCTGCACCGCCGAACCTACTTCGACGACTTCCCCCATAAATTCATGACCTAAAATATCGCCTTCTTCCATGGTGGGCATAAGCCCGTCAACAAGGTGTAGATCAGAGCCGCAAATAGCTGTGGAAGTTACTTTTAAAATTACGTCTCCCGCTTCTTCTATTTTCGGGTCGGGAACGTTGTCTATTCTTACATCATTTCTTCCGTGGTAGACGAGTGCTTTCATATCTTTTTTATTGGTTTGTGAATTAGTATTCCTCTTAAGATAATCAAACCTTCGAAGGAAAAGTGATAACAAAATCCTAATGACCAGATATTTATAAGATGTTTAACATCTTCTTGATGTCTGCATTTATTTATATTTAAAAAGCAGGTAAAGCATCAGGCTGTTAAGCGCAAATGCGGTGCCGTTGGTAAGTATAATAGGCAGATCATTTTCGATAATTCCATAGATTGTCCACATGGCAAGACCTAAAATGAGCACAAAGAACATCCCGGGAGAAACGTCACTTACCTTTTTTGTTTTAAAGGCTTTCCAGAGTTGAGGTACTACTGCGGCAGTGGTACAAATACCGGCAGCCAGCCCTAAGATCATGGTCCAGTTCATCTACGCTCCAACTACTTCACCGCCATTCACGTGCAGTACCTGGCCGGTCATATAACTGCTGTCTTCACAGGCAAGATAAACATAAGCAGGGCCTACTTCGCTAGGTTGACCTGCACGGCCCATGGGAACTTTTTGACCAAATTCGGTTACATCATCAAAACTGGCAGGGATCAGCGGAGTCCAAATTGGTCCCGGAGCTACACCGTTTACACGAATGTTCTTTTCTGCAAGCATTTTAGAAAGTGATCTCGTGTAAGCCGTGATCGCACCTTTTGTGCTTGAATAGTCGAGTAAATGTGTGCTTCCTCTATAAGCGGTTACAGAAGTGGTGTTGATGATGCAATCACCACCTTTTAAATGGTTGAGCGCTTCCTGTACCGTATAAAAATAAGGATAGATGTTTGTCTCAAAAGTCTTATGTAACTGCTCTTTTGAGATCTCCTGGGGAGAATCCTTAGGGAACTGCATTCCGGCATTATTTACCAGGACATTTAAACCGCCGAATTTCTTTACGGTTTCCTGCACCGCTTTTTTGCAAAATTCCTCATCTTTCACATCTCCTTCGAGAAGAAAACATTCCTGTCCGGCTTCTTCCACGAGTTTTTTTGTTTTTTGTGCATCCTGGTCTTCGTCAAGGTAGACAATGGCAATATTGGCGCCTTCTTTAGCAAAATGAACCGCAACACTACGGCCTATTCCACTATCTCCACCAGTAATGAGGGCAGTTTTTCCTTCTAATTTCTGGCTTCCTTTATAATTTTCGCGAATGATCTCGGGTTCAGGATTCATTTTGGATTCTTTTCCCGGTTGCTCCTGTTCCTGGTCGGGAAATTTCTTAGGTTTTTCCATGATTTGCAGTTTCTTTTAAAATTAAAGAAGCTGCCGCAAAATCAATAAGGTTTAAGAAATGTTTAGCGTGATTTTTAACAGGTTAGGAAAACTGTTTTTCCATTACTTCATCTCCGTCTACTTCGGAAATAATTTAAACTTCGAAACCGCAGAGGATCCAAAAATGGCATTTTCCCGCCATATTTTAAATACCTTTGGCCTCTCTTCTTCAGAAGAATTACCAGAGCATTAGAAAATGATTGAACAGGACATTATAGTAATTGGAGGCGGTGCCGCGGGTTTTTTTACAGCAATTAATGCTGCGGAAATGAATCCTGAAGCTAAAATCAGCATTTTGGAACGTGGAAAAGAGGTTTTGTCTAAAGTGAGGATCTCTGGCGGCGGAAGATGTAATGTCACCCACGCCGAATTCCTTCCGAAGGAACTAGCCAAGAACTATCCCCGCGGAAATAAAGAACTACGAGGCCCTTTTCACACTTTTATGACAGGAGATACGATCGCCTGGTTTGAAGAGCGTGGAGTGGAGCTCAAGACCGAAGAAGATGGCAGAATGTTTCCTGTAAGTGACTCTTCTGAAACTATTATCGACTGTTTTCTTAGGGAGGTTAAAAGACTCGGAATAAATTTATGCACCAAACATGCGGTGCAGGAGATCATCCAAAAAGGGGAAAATTGGGAGGTATTTACTTCTGCAGGCAACTTTAGAACCGGAAAGGTGCTTGTGGCAACGGGAAGCAATCCAAAAATATGGAAAATGCTTGAAAAGCTGGGGCATCAAATCATTCCCGGTGTTCCTTCGCTGTTTACCTTTAATATTACAGATAAACGTATCAAGGAATTACCCGGCGTCGCTACTCAAGCATTGGTGAAGATTTCCGACGGAAAAGAGCAAACTGAAGGTCCTCTTTTAATCACTCATTGGGGAATGAGCGGTCCGGCGATTCTAAAACTTTCTGCCTGGGGCGCTAGGGAATTAAGCGAGCGAAAGAATTTTGCGATCCTCGTAAACTGGTTGCCAGGTTTTTTTAAAGAAGAAATTTTTGAAGAATTGATGGAGCTGAAGGAACAATTTGCGAAACAACATCCAATAAAAACCACCCGGTTTGATCTTCCGAAGCGGCTATGGCAAAAACTGGTTGAAGCAGCTGGAATTTCAGGAGATATGAAATGGGGAGATCTTAACAAAAAACAACTAAGGGAGCTGGCTTCCCAACTTTGTGAAGGTACTTTTGAAGTGCATGGAAAAAGCACTTTTAAAGAAGAATTTGTGACTGCCGGGGGCGTAGATCTTAAGGGAGTGAATTTTAAAACTTTTGAAAGTAAGATTTGTTCAAACCTCTTTTTTGCCGGGGAAGTACTGAATATAGACGCCATCACCGGCGGTTTCAACTTTCAAAATGCCTGGACAGGAGGTTTTATTGCAGCCAAGGCTATGACTTCCGGTTCTGCTGTTTAAAGACCAGTTTATTGAATAAACGTGTGGGAAGAAATTTTCGCGCTTTTAAAACAATGCCTGCGCCTTTTCCGGTAGAATAGCGTAATTTATTACTGTTATCTGTGGCTGCTTTGAAAACGGTTTTTGCGACCACTTCTGGTCCCGATGCTTTATCATTTCTGCGTCGCATTCCACTAAGAATCCTGTCTTCCATTTCATCATATCCCTGCACTTTTTCATTCTTGACAACCTTCAGAGAACGGCCGTGGAAATCTGTTTTTATTGCGGCAGGTTCTACAAGTTTTACCTTAATATTGAACTGCTTTAACTCGTATTGCAGGGCTTCAGAAAATCCTTCAAGAGCCCATTTGCTGGAACAGTAGAGACTGTAAAGTGGCACTGTAAACCTGCCTACTACTGAAGAAGTGTTGATAATGATCCCATGTTTCTGCTCGCGAAAAACAGGTATAAATTCTTTGATGAGATTCATAACGCCAAAGACGTTTACTTCAAACTGGGCGCGGATTTCTTCATTGGATGCTTTTTCAAAAGCGCCCACTGCACCATAACCTGCATTATTAAAAAGCACATCGATCTTTGGAAAATCTTTAAGCACTACAGAAGCTATATTCTGAAGATCCTCTTTACTGGTAACATCAAGCCTGTAAAGCTTTATTCCGGGAATGGATTTTAGTGCTTCTTCCTTTTCGGGAGAACGCATACTGGCAGCCACATTCCATCCTTTTTTTACAAAATATTTTGCCGTTTCCTTGCCAATTCCGCTGGAGGCTCCGGTGATAAAAATGGTCTTTTTCATGTGCCTAAATTAATTTAGCCGCCAGAGTTCAAAGTTCAGCAATGCCATATAAAGTGCCCAAACTACGGAAGGGTACATGAGGTAAGCTGCAGTGTCATCTACTATTTTAAACCATTTAATTGTGAGAGACAGCAGGACGAGCAGGGCCAGAACTACAAAAAAGGCTAACAAGGGCTGCTGTAAACCAAAGAAAGTTAGAAACCAGAAACCGGTAAGAATGAGCTGAAATCCAAAATGATACAGTGCCACCTGCACCCATTTATGATAAAAGCCTTTGCTCCACACTTTTCCCGCCGCAATGCCCATGATAATAAACAAAATTATCCAGACTGCGATGGCCAGCCATTCGGCAGGATGAAAAGTGGATTTTTCAAGTCCTGTAAACCAGGGGGAATAGGAGGTGCTTATTGCAACCCAGCCTACGAAAGCGGTAAGGAGCGAAGTCGCAATGCTGGCAGTGTATTTCAAGATCAACTTCTGGTTCATTGATGGCTGGTTGTTTTCACTAAAGTAGTAATTTATTTGGATTGGCAGGCAAGTCCTAAAAAAGGAAAATTTATCTTTGCTGAAACTGAAGAAATGACCGAAAAAGATTTCATTCCGCAGGAATATTCTCAGCAGCCAGAGAGAGGAGAGGTGACCTGGCAGTCCCCAAGTAACATTGCATTGGTGAAATACTGGGGCAAGAAAGAAAACCAGATTCCGGCAAATCCTTCCATTAGTTTTACGCTCAATTCCTGCAGAACGACCACCACTTTATCCTATCAAAAGAAGGCAAAACCAGATAATAATTTTGATTTTGAGCTTTTCTTTGAAAACGAAAAGAAGGAATCTTTCAGACCTAAAATTGTACAGTTTTTCAAAAGAATTGAGACTTATTTGCCATTTTTAAAGGCCTACCGTTTTGTTGTTCATACTTCAAACTCCTTTCCTCACAGCAGCGGGATCGCTTCTTCGGCAAGTGGAATGAGCGCTTTGGCGCTGTGCCTTATGAGCATTGAAAGAGTATTAAACCCCTCCATGACTGAAGAATATTTCAGCCGAAAAGCATCATTTTTGGCGCGTCTTGGTTCCGGAAGTGCCTGTCGCAGTATTGAAGGTGGACTGGTGGTATGGGGGAAACATGAAATTGAAGGGAGCAGCAATTTATATGGAGTGAGATATCCTTACAGAGTACATGAGGTTTTCCAGGATTATCAGGATGTGATTCTTTTGGTAGACAAAGGTGAAAAGAAAGTGAGTAGTACAGTGGGGCATGATCTAATGAACAACCATCCTTTTGCTGAAAAAAGATTTGAACAGGCGCATGAAAACCTTAGTGCACTGGAAGAAATTTTGGCTTCAGGAGATCTGGATAAATTTATTGGTTTAGTGGAAAGTGAAGCACTTACACTTCACGCGATGATGATGACTGGAAAGGAATATTTCGTGCTAATGAAACCTAATACGCTGGCTATCATCGAGAAAGTATTTAACTTCAGGAAAGAAACTGGATTACATCCATGTTTTACGCTAGATGCCGGAGCGAATGTTCACCTACTTTTTCCGAAGAAAGAAAAGGAGGCTGTAGAGAAATTTATAGAAAAGGAACTTGCCGGTTATTGCCAGAACAGGCAATTTATTAAAGATGAAGTAGGGAACGGCGCGAAAAAGTTAGGTTAAAATACCATTTTTGAGTATCCTGTCGGCACGCATTTTGTCCTCTTAATTATAGTAACTGTTTTGTTAATGAGCGTGTTGCATATATGGCAAAGTAAACTATATTTGTGAAGAAGTTAAGAGCAACAACGAAAAAAATCTTAACTTTACAGCTTTTAGTCAGCGATCTACTATGAATATGAAAGGACCTCTGTTTTATTCGAAAATATTGCTCTTTGGAGAATACGGGATTATTAAAGACTCCAAAGGACTCTCCATTCCGTATAATTTTTACAATGGGGCATTGAAAGTTGATGAAAATCCTTCTGAAGAAGCGGTTATATCTAACCAAAGTTTGAAGCGTTTTGCCGATTATCTCAAAAACCTACAGGCCGAAAATACTGGACTTGTAAGTTTTGATCTTAAAGCCCTTTACAGCGATGTGGAGAAAGGAATGTATTTCGATTCCAGTATTCCGCAGGGATATGGAGTAGGAAGCAGTGGAGCTTTAGTGGCGGCTATCTATGATGAATATGCACTTGATAAGATTACAGTTTTAGAAAATCTTACCCGGGAAAAGCTTCTTAAACTGAAAAAGATCTTTGGCGCCATGGAATCCTTTTTCCACGGAAAATCATCTGGGCTGGACCCGTTGAATTCTTACTTAAGCATTCCAATCCTTATTAATTCCAAGGATAATATTGAACCTGCCGGAATTCCATCGCAGACTCAAAATGGAAAAGGAGCTGTTTTTTTACTTGATAGTGGTTCTGTAGGAGAAACTGCCCCTATGGTCAATATTTTCATGGAAAATATGAAGCAGGAACCGTTTAGAAAAATGCTTAAGAACCAGTTCGTGAAGCATACAGATGCTTGTGTGGACGACTTCCTGAAAGGGGATGTAAAATCCCTTTTTGGAAACATGAAGAAGTTGTCGCACGTAGTGCTTGACAACTTCAAGCCTATGATACCCGCACAGTTTCATAAGCTTTGGAAAAAAGGAATTGAAACGAACGAATATTACCTGAAGTTATGTGGATCTGGCGGTGGCGGATACATTCTTGGATTTACAGAAGATATTGAAAAAGCCAGGACAGCTTTGAAAGATTATCGTTTGGAAGTGGTTTACAACTTCTAGATCATTTATGGTCTCTATTTCAAAAAAGCGTCTTTTACTTAAAATTTTTAGTTTATTTTCGGTGGTGAGGGGATACAATATTCTTGTATTGATCCTTGCTCAGTACCTTACATCCATGTTTATTTTGGCTCCCGAACTTCCCTTGCGGGAGGTTCTCTTTGATCCCAACCTTTTCTTTTTGGTGTTAGCAACAGCATCAGTAGTGGCTTCAGGTTACATCATCAACAACTTTTACGACAGTGAAAAAGACCTGATCAACAGGCCTCATAAGACCATGCTAGATAGGTTTGTGAGTCAGCGCACAAAATTATCAGTGTATTTCATCCTTAATTTGGCTGGTGTTTTCTTTGCCAGTTATATTTCCTTTAGAACGGTAGTTTTCTTTTCGGTTTATATATTTTTTATCTGGTTGTATTCCTACAGGATCAAGAAACTGTTGTTTCTGGGAAATCTGGTTGTTTCGGTACTTACGATTACCCCGTTCTTTGCCATTTTTGTCTATTACAAGAATTTTGATGCGGTAATCTTTGTACATGCGGCCTTCCTTTACCTTATTATCGTGATGCGGGAACTGGTGAAGGATTTGGAAAACATGAAGGGAGATATGGTCGCAGGTTATAAAACCATTCCAATCGTATACGGGGAGAAATTAAGTAAAACACTCTTAATAGGGTTGGCACTGCTGTCCTTTATTCCCGCTTTTTTATTGATCCAGTATTTTGAAATAGGAGAAATGGATTACTTTTTCTATGCAGCGCTGGTACTTCTTATAGTGTTTCTTATCATCCTGTTTTTTAGCAAAGCCAGGTGGCAATATCTTTTGCTGCACAACCTTCTTAAATTTGTAATTGTAGCGGGGATTTTCAGTATTTTATTAATTGAGCCAGAAGCACTACTTGCAAGAGTGTTTTAATTTGTTTGGAAGATTGATGTGTCCTTCTTAACTTAAAGCAGTAAAAGGATTTTTTGTAGTGCAAACTCTTATCTTTGTCAAAAATTTATAATTATGAGCAGACAGGACAGGTCATCTGGCAGTAAGTATGGTGGCAGGCAAGGTGGCGGTGAAAGAAAGAAATCACAGGCACGTGGGAATGCGCCGGTGAACAGAAATGATAGGGCAGGAAAGACTTCAGCGCGTGGAAATGCGCCGGTGCAGAAAAATGCAAAAGACAATAAAGAGGGAATAAGATTAAATAAATATGTGGCGAATGCCGGCATTTGTTCCCGAAGGGATGCCGATATTTATATTTCTGCCGGAAATGTAACTGTTAATGGAGAAGTGGTTACAGAAATGGGGCACAAAGTTAAGCTTACCGATGAGGTGAAATTTGATGGCCGTAAAATAAATCCTGAGAAGCCGGAATACGTACTGCTAAACAAACCTAAGGGTTTTTACGTGACCGGAAGTGTGGAGAAAAAGAACCGCACGGTAATGGATTTGATTGCAAATGCTTCCAAAGCTAAATTAGATCCTGTAGGAAGACTTGATACACAAGCGACGGGACTTATGTTCTTCACGAATGATGGCGCTATGGCAAAGAATCTGGCCAATCCAAAGAATGGAATTCGCCAGATTTATCACATAGAACTGGATAAAGATCTTTCTTTTGATGATCTTCAGAAGATAAAGGAAGGAGTAACACTGGAAGATGGAAAAGTAAATGTAACAGATGTAAGTTATGTTGAAAACAAACCCAAACGCGAAGTGGGTATTGAGCTGCGAAGCACAAGAAATCACGTGGTGCAGCGCATTTTTAAAAGCCTGAATTATGAAGTAGTAAAACTGGATAGGGTGGTTTTCGGCGGACTTACTAAAAAGGATCTTCCTAGAGGACACTGGAGAGTGCTATCTAAGCAGGAGGTCATTAATATGAACAACCTCTAAACAAAGATATGCTTCAAAATGACATTTTTTGCAATAATTTTCTGCAAAATGTGCTGAATTTAGAACCCTTTTTTAGTGGAAATTTAGAAGGTTTAAATGATGTATAAAAGCCCGAAAGTTTTCGGGCTTTTTCTATTTTTGTTTTGAAAAACAAATCATTTGGTAGAAATATTGGCCGTTATGAAAACCGGTAGTTTTAAATTTGTTCAGGATCTTTAAACCCGAAGATTTTCAATGGGTTTGCCTGTTTTCCTTAACAAATTTTTAGTATCGTATATTTTTGACAATGGCTTATAATTTCTACTTTTTAACCTTTTAATCTTTAGCATCAAAATTTGAATACAAAGTACCGCGATTTAATAGACCAGACGTATTATTTTCCACAGGAAGAGTTTACTCTGGAAGGAAGTGAGCTCAAGTTTCATGATATAGACTTGATGGAACTTGTTAAGAAATATGGAGCTCCCCTAAAATTCACCTTTCTTCCGAAAATATCAGAAAATATAGGACGGGCAAAAAAATGGTTTGGAGATGCTCTTGAAAAAAGCAATTATCAAGGCTCCTACAACTATTGTTATTGCACTAAAAGCTCACATTTTGAACATGTTCTTAATGAGGCTCTTAAAAATGATATTCATATTGAAACTTCGGCGGCTATTGATATTGAAATCGTTGAAAATCTTAAGAAAAAAGGTAAGATTACAGATGAAACTTACGTCATCTGCAATGGTTTTAAACGGGATTATTATATTTCTAATATTGCTAATCTAATCAATAGCGGGCACAAAAACTGTATCCCGATCATAGATAATTATGAAGAGATCGACCTGCTTTCTGAAGCCATTGAAGGCAAATTTAAAGTTGGGATAAGGATTGCTTCTGAAGAAGAACCGAAATTTGAATTTTACACCTCCAGGCTGGGGATTGGTTACAAAAATATTGTGCCGTTCTACAATAAACAGATCAGTGAAAATGAGCAGGTGGAGCTGAAGATGCTACATTTCTTCATTAATACCGGAATTCGGGACACCGCGTACTACTGGAACGAACTTCTAAAATGTCTGAAGGTTTATATTAATCTTAAAAAGGTATGTCCAACCCTGGACAGCCTTAACATTGGAGGAGGATTTCCCGTTAAAAATTCCCTTCATTTCGAGTATGATTACAAATACATGGTCGAAGAGATCGTGAACCAGATAAAGATAGCTTGTGATGAAGCGGGAGTGGATGTGCCTAACATTTTTACTGAATTCGGATCTTTTACCGTAGGAGAAAGCGGCGGCGCCATTTATGAAATACTTTACCAGAAGCAGCAGAACGATCGTGAGAAATGGAATATGATCAATTCTTCTTTTATCACAACCTTACCCGATACCTGGGCAATAAGCAAGAAATTTGTCATGCTGGCCGTAAACCGCTGGAACGATGAATACGAGCGTGTTCTTTTGGGTGGGCTGACCTGTGATAGCGATGACTATTACAATTCTGAGCAGCATACAAATGCTATTTACCTTCCGAAGTACAAAAGAGAAAAACCGCTTTATATAGGCTTTTTTAATACAGGTGCCTACCAGGAGACTATTGGAGGTTTTGGCGGATTGCAGCATTGTCTAATTCCGCAGCCAAAGCATGTTCTTATTGACAAGGACAGCGATGGAAATATTACCACCAGCTTATTTAGAGAACAGCAAAAAGCAGATGATTTTCTGGAAATTCTGGGCTACAATGACTAAATCTTTTTTGTTATATTTAATTCTAAATTTAGAAAATACTAACTATCCTACCCATGAGTAAAAAGAATTATGCCGGGATTCCGGATAAATATGCCCGAATCGATGATGCAAAAGTGGTATTGATTCCCGTTCCCTATGATGGAACGAGTACCTGGCAAAAGGGAGCAGATAAAGGGCCCGATGCCTTTTTGGAAGCTTCGGAAAATATGGAGCTGTTCGATATTGAAACACGTACAGAGGTGTATAAAAAAGGGATTTATCTTGCGCCGCCTGTGACCGAAGATGCTTCTCCCGAGAAAATGGTGGAAGCCGTTTATAAAACCACTAAAAATTATATAAAGCAAGATAAATTTGTAACCCTTTTTGGAGGGGAGCACTCTGTTTCTATAGGTTCTATAAGAGCATTCAATGAGGCTTTTGAGGAGTTGACGGTGGTACAGCTGGACGCGCATGCAGATTTGCGGCCGGAGTACGAGGGTTCTGCGAATAACCACGCCTGTGCACTTCATGAAGCCAGTAAAACCACAAACCTTGTGCAGGTGGGAATCCGTTCCATGGATGTGACGGAGCTGGATCATATGGATGAAAATCAGGTTTATTTTGGGCACGATCTTTATGACGAGTGGATGGAGGATGCTATTGGGCAAATGACGCCAAACGTATTTATTACCATAGACCTTGATGCTTTCGATCCTTCTATCATGCCTTCTACGGGAACTCCCGAGCCGGGTGGATTGCTGTGGTATGAAACTCTTGAATTTCTCAAAATGATGTTCAAGAAAAAGAATGTGGTAGGATTTGATATCGTAGAGCTTTGTCCGAATAAAAATGAAAAGTCCTCAGATTTCCTGGCGGCGAAATTGTATTACAAGATGTTGAGCTATAAGTTCAAATACCAAAATTATAACGAAGAAGACGAAGAAGATGAGTAAAGGAGCAATTACTGAATTTGTAGAAAGACATTATAAACATTTTAACGCGGCTGCCCTTGTAGATGCTGCAAAAGGTTACAGGGAGCAACTGGAAAAAGGTAATAAAATGCTGGTTACTCTGGCCGGCGCCATGAGTACTGCAGAGATAGGAAAGATCTTTGCTGAAATGATACGGCAGGATAAGGTGCAGTTTATCTCCTGTACAGGTGCGAACCTTGAGGAAGATATCATGAACCTGGTGGCACATACCCATTATGAAAGACTTCCTCATTACCGGGATCTTACCGCCCAGGATGAATGGGATCTATTGGAAAGAGGATTAAATCGGGTTACAGACACTGCAATTCCTGAAGAAGAAGCTTTCCGAAGAATTCAGAAGCACATTGTCAAGATCTGGAAAGATGCTGAAGCTGCCGGGGAACGGTATTTTCCGCATGAGTTCATGTACAAATTATTGCTTTCAGGAGCACTTGAGGAATATTACGAAATTGACCTGAAGGATTCCTGGGTATATGCTGCTGCTGAAAAGAATCTGCCAATCGTTGTTCCCGGGTGGGAAGACAGCACGATGGGGAATATTTTTGCTTCCTACGTGATGAAAGGTGAATTGAAAGCCAGCACTATGAAATCGGGGATTGAATACATGGGCTACTTGGCCGACTGGTACACGAAAAACTCTGATACGGGAGTCGGTTTCTTCCAGATTGGTGGTGGTATCGCGGGAGATTTCCCGATTTGTGTGGTACCGATGCTTTATCAGGATATGGAAATGACAGATACTCCTTTCTGGAGCTATTTCTGCCAGATTTCTGATTCCACAACCAGTTATGGATCATATTCCGGGGCAGTGCCTAACGAAAAGATCACCTGGGGAAAACTTGATAAAGATACACCCAAGTATATCGTAGAAAGTGACGCGACCATCGTGGCGCCACTCATGTTCGCTTACATTCTCGGGATGTAATTCCTTTAAAATTTTATTTCACAAGCTCAGGTCGATTGGCTTTATTGCTGAACCCTGAGCTTGCTGAAAATTTATTGCAAACCTGCTGGACCTTTCCTGCAGGTTTTTTTTTTGGATGAGAATTATTGCTACTTCGGAAATTCTGCAGCCTCTATTTTCCGGTTCGGCTTCCATTCGTTCCTGTAAATTTCATATCCCATGACAGCGTATATTATCAGGTATTCAACAGCAATCAGCCACAAATTTTCCCGGTAAGCATCATTGGAATAAGCCGCATAGCTCAACACAACCAGAAGTGACCATAGCAGCGGAAAACGGTAATTGGTAAAGATGCATAAAATCGCAGGTACAGCAACATACCAGGGATGTACGGTGGTTGCCAGTGCATAATAAACTGTGATTCCAAAAAGCATTGTAGTAATCAAACCGGCTGTAGATTTGTTTCTTCGGAAGAAAGCCATTCCTACAATGGAAAGAAAAACAGCTGCGGCAAGCGGCTTCCCGGTATACACCAGGATGTTGTAGCCTTCCACCTGGTAACCAACCCACCTGATGAGGTAATAAATACTGGCGTTAAATTCAAATTTCTGAAACCATAATCCAACCGTTTGAAGATAGTTGCTAAGTAATTCTGGGGAAAGGAAAGGGAGGAACAAGGTTATATTTATGGCAGCTACAATTAAATAATACCCTATGGCATTTTTGAAGCCGAGTCTTCGGAAAAAGAGCGGCAGGAACAGCAGCGGAATCAATTTTACTGAAACCGCACAGGCTAATAAAGCAGCGCTAAAAAGCCATTTTTGACGCTGTAGCATGTAGAGTGACGAAATAATAAATAAGATCATGACCCCTTCAAAATGCAGGTTTCCGGTGAGTTCTATGATGATGAACGGACTTAAAAAATACCAAAAAATGCGGTTTTCCGGGAGCTTTAGACTTTTAAGAAGTTTTCTTCCGAAGTAAAAAATCCCAATATCTGCAGCAATTATGATAAGCCGCAGGAATATCACAGCTCCCAAAAGGCTGTTTTGAGAGAAAAATCCCGAAAGAGCAAAAATGAACTGATTTATGGGAGGATAATTCGAATGGTTTCCGGCGCTTAAAACACCCATTCCGTCGTAAAGTTTCCTGGCGCCTTCAAAAAGGGGCTTTCCGGAGGAAATTAATTCTTCAGGAGTGGATAAGTATGGGTTAAAGTCATGCAGCAGCAGTTTTCCGTCCCAAATGAAGCGATAGAAATCCTGCGAAAGGTTTGGTAAAGCAAACAGGAACAAAAGCCGGAAAACTATACCACTCCAAAATAGCATTTTCAGGTTAAATTTTTCCAGCTGAAAAAATTTCCAGCTTAGAAAAAACAGCGCAGTGTAGAGGCTTACGAGCTTTATGAAATCTTCCCGAACAAGATCATAAGCAAAGGAAAAATAAAGTGCACAGCAGGAAAACAGGAGGAGAAGTGGAAATTTGTGGTATTTTATCTGCTTAAATTCCATTGAAAATATGTTCCTGCTTACAACTTATTGAAATCTTTATAATCCCCACTTTTACTTTCGCTTAAAAACATGTTTTTGATGTTCAAACTGCTAAAAACAACAAAACCAAACCCGAAAACCAGCATCAAATGAAAAACGATCATGCTGAAGTTATTCAGTAAAAATGCATTTATCACTGCAAATAAAAAGTAGAGCAGCAATGCCATTTCCAGGAGTAGCTGAAAGCTGATCTTTACCGGAGTTGCAGTTGTAACCTGCTTCTTTTCTTGTTCAGAAATATTGAATTTTGGAGTTCTTATAAATTCTGTTTTTTTATCTAAATGTCCTTCCAGTGCGGCGATGGAATTATGTACCGAAAATCCCATTGCGATGGAAAAAAAGCTGAAAAACATCATGAGGTAATTTAGAAAAGAGGAGAATGTGCTGCCGTGAATCCGTGAAAAACTTATCCAGTAACAAAGGAAGAATATGAATGTGCTGATCCCGAAAAAGGACATCATCTTGAGGTATGTCGAATAATTTCCGGAGTCCAGGATGAAAAGCACCGGCACACTAATAATTGCTAAAGCTAAAACCAGTAAAAAAAGACTGCTGTTTAGCAGGTGGAAAAATGCATGGAACTTTGTTCCAAAAGTGACATTTTTATCTCTGAATAATTTGGAAAAATTCTTCTGAAAATTTTCTGCAGCCCCCTTATTCCACCTGAATTGCTGTGAACGTGCGGCTGGAATGGTGACGGGAAGTTCTGCTGGAGTTTCTATGTATTCTAGATATGTAAATTTCCAGTTTTTAAGTTGCGCACGGTAGCTAAGGTCGAGATCTTCGGTAAGTGTGTCGCCCTGCCAGTTTCCCGCGTCCAGAATGCATTTTTTTCGCCATGCTCCGGCAGTTCCATTAAAATTAATAAAATGCTGCCCGTGGTTTCGTCCGTTCTGCTCCAGGATAAAATGGAAGTCGAGCGCAAAAGCCTGCACTTTTGTGAGCATTGAAAAGTTCCGGTTGAGGTGGCCCCAGCGAGTTTGTACCACCCCAATTTTATCATCTTTAAAACAAGGGATAGTTTCCAAAAGCCAGTTTTTCCCGGGAAGAAAATCGGAATCAAAAATGGCAATAAATTCCCCTTTTGCAGACTTAAGTCCTTCTTTTAATGCGCCGGCTTTAAAGCCAATTCTGTTGCTTCGGCGTATATGTTTGATATCAAGTTGTTCCTTCTGAAGTTCTGAGACCAGTCTGGCAGTGAGTGCTACAGAATCATCTGTAGAATCGTCCAACACCTGGATCTCCAGCTTTTCCCGCGGATATTCTATTTGGGCGATATTCCTCAGCAGGCGCTCAACAACAGCTTTTTCATTATATAGTGGCAACTGAATAGTGACAAACGGAATTTCCAAAGGATTTGAAAAATTGAACTTTTCAGAAGTATCTTTTGCTTTTCTTCCTTTGAAATAATTGAAAAGAAGATTCAGTTCAGAAAGGCTGTAAATGAAAACCAGGAACAGGAGAAAAATGAAGATTATGAGAACCGCCTTTTCCATCATTTAAAGCTGTATTTGAAGATCCAGCCCAGGATCTTCACGCCTGCCATAAAAGCTCCTTTTACAGTACCCGAAACTTTTGAAACGCCAATCCTGTTGCGGTAATGCACGGGAATTTCTATATAAGTGTACTTCTTTTTTAGTGCCTTCAGCTGCATTTCTATTGTCCATCCATACGTTTTATCCTGCATTTCAAGTTCGAGGAGTTTCCCATATTTTATAGCTCTAAAAGGTCCAAGATCTGTGAACCTGGCATTAAAAATCAGCTTCATAAGGGAAGTTGCAAGCCAGTTGCCAAAAATCTGCGGAAGCGTCATACTTCCCTTTTCCCGCATTCTGTCTACGCGTGCACCTACCACGAAGTCTACATCCTCCTCAAGGATAGGAGTGATCAATTTTTCCAGCTCTTCGGGATAATCACTGTAATCGCCGTCAAGGAACACCACGATATCCGGTTTTGGATCTTTTTTTGAAAGATAATCCATTCCTTTCAGACAGGCATGACCATATCCCTTTTTTGGTTCTTTCAGGACTGTAGCACCTGCTTTTGCGGCATTTTCTTCAGTAGCATCTGTCGAATTATTGCTCACGACGATGATCTCATTCACCAGCTTCGGAATATCTTTTATAACCAAACCAATGGAATCGGCTTCGTTATAAGCAGGTATAATAACCTTGATGATTCTTGGCATTTTTGGAGGATTAGAAGCGCGAATGTTCGGTTTCTTTGTTGGAGGTTTTTTGCTCCCTGATAAGATCGAGAAGGTCTACATCATTTCCCAATAACACTCCTTCCCCGTTAATGCGGCCGTCGCGTGGTCCGTTTTCCAGTTTCAGAACTCCCCGCGGACAAACATCACTGCAAATTCCGCAGCCTACACAGCTGGATCGTACAATATTTTCCCCTTTTTGAGCATACGCACGTACATCTATTCCCATTTCGCAATAGGTAGAACAGTTTCCGCAGGAAATGCATTGTCCGCCATTGGTAGTAATTCTGAATCGTGAAAAAAGACGTTGTTGCATTCCCAGAACAGCAGCCATGGGGCATCCAAATCTACACCAAACGCGGTTTCCAAAAATGGGATAAAAGCCAACTCCTATTACTCCAGAAAATGCCGCACCAATTAAAAAGCCGTACCAGGTACGCAATTGAGAGCCATGAAAAAAGAAGATGTTCCCGTTTCCGCTGAAATAATTTATGCTGATGATAGCGAGGATCACGACCAGAAAAACTGTTGCTGCTTTTTTAGCATCGGCTGCCAGTTGCTCCCTTTTAAAGATCATAATAAGTGCAAAGAATAGTGTAAGAAAGCCTGCGGAAGACCACAGGAAAACATCTTTGGTAAGCCAAAAATCTGCGGGGTTGTCATTCAGGAAGGAGTAGACGACTCCAATGGTCATAACTACCACAAAAACCAGTACAGAATGAATGATCCATCGTTCAAATTTCCATGCCGATCGACTTTTATCTGAAAGTTGCCGGTAAGGATCACCCGCTGTTTCTGCGAGTCCGCCGCAACCGCAAACCCACGAACAGTACCATCTTTTTCCGTAGAAATAGGTGAGAACGGGAGTAATGACAAAAATTGCGGCAACTCCAAAGATGATCATGAAAAGGCCAATATTCCCCGCAGAAAAGAATTCCTGGAGTTTATAACCGGCAAAAAGATTATAGTTAAGCGGCCAGATGTTCACCGGGTTAAAATAAGGTTGATTTAACCGCATAAGGATTTCCGGAATTAAAAATGCGAATCCCAGCTGAAAGAACATGACAGAAAAAGTACGGATACTTTCGTAGCGGTTATGCCGGTATTTCAGCAGGAATTTATATCCAAAGGCGAGAATTGCGAGGGTATAAAGAGTTCCATATACAAACCACTGGCTTGCCGGTTGGCCGCTAATAAGATTACTTAGGGGATCAAAAAGGGCAATTATTCCGGTGTTTTCACCATCCTGATTTAAACCAAGGTACTGCGGAAACCAGTAGAGCACCACATAAAAAAGAGTGAGTATTATTCCAGTTCCCCAGGCGAGTACTCCGCGTGAGGTCATAGATTTGAACCAGGTGGCCTGGTTGCGCACTCCGGATGGTTTTCCCAGATATTGATCATTTGCAAAAATAATTACACCTAAAGCGATTAACCCTAAAGAAAGCCATAGACTCCAGGCGGGGAAACTGACATTAAATATTGCCAGCACCAGGATGAAAAGCCCCGTCCAGCCGATTCCAGTTCCAATCTTCTGAAGGCTGGAAAGCCTTCCCGGAGGTTGCCCGGTCAGGGACATGTTATGTTCTGTATTACTCATGTTTAATTTCTCACCTTTTCAACTACTTCCAGATCTTCCTTAAAGCTTCTGAAAATTTCCTTTTCATGATGCCGGTAAAATTCAGGATCGAAGTTAGCTTTTTCAAGCCTGGAAAGCACGAATTCAATCGGTCTTTCTTCACGCAGCCATGCGTCAAAAACCTCGTGTCTCATGCGAATTCCGAAGCTGTTAATGCCAAGGAATTTCCCTGTTTTTTGATTAAAAGCGATGGTGATGGCCTTAGTTTTATCTTGATGTTCCCAATGCAAATGCTTTTCATTCTCCTTAGGATCTGGCCAAACACGGCCGTAGGTTTGATATTCAATATCAAAGAATTTAGCCGAATTAAACCATTTTCCGGGCTTATATTCGAAGGGGTTTCCGCAGATGTTTTGCGCCACCGTTTCTCCCATCATCCTGGCAGTGTACCAAACCGCCTCCACAGCAGGACGATCGTCAATTTGTTCTCGCTGCTGCACACAATCGCCGGCGGCATATACGTCTTGAATATTCGTTTGCAGGTAACGATCTACTAAAATACCGCGATCTGTTTCAATTTCTGAATCTTCTAAAAAAGCAATATTTGGTGCCACCCCAATGCTTAATCCAACCAAATCACAGGCGATTTCCTCATTTTTGGAAGTAATGACGCTTCGGACTTTTCCGGATTCATCACCTAAAATCTCCGACAGTTCAGTATTGAAGTGAAGTTTGATGCCATGCGATTGAATGTGTCGGGAAATGAAATCTGCATCTTTTTCCGGAAGGACATTTCGCCAGAAACTCTGCTCCCGAATAAGCATTTC
The DNA here is from genome assembly GCF_049680855.1 of Salinimicrobium maris. Taxonomy (NCBI): domain Bacteria; kingdom Pseudomonadati; phylum Bacteroidota; class Flavobacteriia; order Flavobacteriales; family Flavobacteriaceae; genus Salinimicrobium; species Salinimicrobium maris. The sequence continues at coordinate 45,669 of NZ_JBMPGS010000006.1, forward strand.
CACCTCAATATTGCGGGTTTGGAGCATTTCAGCGAGTTCAACGCCAATCAATCCGCCGCCAACAATGATTGCTTTTTTGCAGTTCCTGCTGTTTTCCTCCAGCAGGTCAAGATCCTGTTTTGTCACCAGGCCCTGCACTCCCTGCAGGTTTTCTCCTTTCCAGCCAATTTTCCTGGGCAGAGAACCGGTAGCTAAAAGCAGCTTATCGTAACTAAATTTTTCATCACCATCCAAAAAGAGGGTTTTAGAAGCGGTTTCTATTTTCTGAACTCTTGCTTTTTTAAGTGCTATGCGGTTCTCTTCCCAAAACCAGTCCTCATAAGGTTTGATGCCTTCCCAGGTTAGCTGGCCCATGTAAACATACATAAGTGCCGTTCGGGAAAAGAAATAATCCGTTTCCGCAGAAATTACGGTAATCTTTTTATCTGAAAATTTCCGGATATGGCGCGCAGCCGTGATCCCGGCGACTCCATTACCTATAATTACAACATGTTCCTGCTTTTGTGGCATTCTTCTGTTTCTTTTGGATTAAAAATCCAGTCTTTTGATCACTTCTCTAAAAAGGGTGATCATGTGAGGCTCTGCCCTGGCCGACATTTCTAGAATATCCTGAATATTTACAGGTTCCAAGTTATCGGGATCACCTTCATCGGTTAATACCGAAACGGCCGAAACAGGAATGTCCAGGTGGTTTGCGACAATCACTTCAGGCACGGTACTCATTCCCACGGCATCTGCGCCAATGATCTTCAAATACCGGTATTCTGCACGAGTTTCCAGCTGAGGTCCCACTACCGAAGCATAAACTCCTTTGTGAAGGGTAAAGCCATGCTCTTTTGCGACTTCTTCCATAAGAGCTCCAGTTTTTGCATCGTAGGGTGCACTCATATCTGTAAACCTAGTTCCTAGTTGCTCCACGCCGCGAAAGGCAAGGGGAGAACCACCCTGAAGATTGATGTGATCGTCAATGAGCATCAATTCGCCCTTTTTAAATTCGGGATTAATGGCTCCGGAAGCGTTAGAAACAAGTAGTTTTTTGATGCCCAGGCGCTTCATGACGCGTACGGGAAAGGTTACATCAAAAAGGCTGTAGCCTTCATATATATGGAAGCGGCCTTCCATGATTACCACTTTTTTGTTTTCCAATTTCCCGAAAATGAGTTTTCCTTTATGAAATTCTACAGTGGCCGTAGGAAAACCGGGAATGTGGTTGTAACTCACTTCAGAAATTACTTCGACTTCATTGACAAGTTTTCCTAATCCTGTACCGAGGATGATCCCGATTTCGGGGTTGTCAAATCCTCGCTTTTGTAAAAATTCTGTGGTTTCAAGTAATGCTTTGATCATTTTATACTTAATTTTTTATTTCAGATGATTTAAAGATAACTGCAATGGACAGTCAAGAAATATAAGTCTAAAAGTGCTTTTCATAATGCATTTTTTCAATTAGACATTACCGCATCTTGTTGTAACGGCAGTTTCTGCCAGAAAAGACCAAACCTTTAGGAGATTGCTAACAGCTGCTGTAACTCTGAGTGAGCTTTTAGATCTTCCAGATGATCAATATCATTCCTTTCTTCCAGGACGTGTATCTTTTTAGCCTCTATGTCCCTTACAGTTTCTTCAAAAACGCTGGCTGTGCTCCAGGCTTTGTTTTTAAACAGGGTTGAATTTAAGGATTTCATTCCTAATAGATAGTATCCACCGTCTTGAGCCGGACCTATAACATAATCTGAATTTTCAAGAGCAGCAAAGGCTTTTTCCAAATCATGGCTGCTTAAATCGTAAAGATCGCTGCCAATAATGATGATATTGTTATAACCCTGCTCAAAACCTTCCTGAAAGGCATTTTTCATCCTTTCCCCCAGGTCATTTCCTTTTTGGAGTTTTTTGCCGTAGGATTCATCCCAAAAATCCCCTTTTTCGATAGCTTCCGAAAAATGAACTTCTTTATCTGCGGAAACATTTTTCGTCACTTCAGCAGTGTGCTTCAGAAGAAATTTATAGATCTCCAGGGCTGCTTTGTCACCGGTTTCGGCGGCCAGTCGTTTTTTGACTTTCCCCAACTCCGGATTCCGGGTAAAAATGAGGAGTAAATTTCGATTTTTTGACATATTTGTTTTTGAGAAGTTCAAATTAAGTTACCGAACCCTGGCAACTACTGCCGGCACCTGCCGTACAACCGTAACAGTGTTGGGAGATAAGAATTTCCCTGTTCTGCAGCACTTCCTCGTTGTAATCTTTGATATGCTTCACTTTTGAAGCCACTTTGAGTTCCAGCATTTGATTAAAATCACAGTCATACAACCAGCCATCCCAGCTTACCGAAATGGTATTGGTACACATCACGTTTTGCACTGCGGAAGGATTGAAAGCTTCCACGAGCGCGTACATGTAATCTTCATAATTTTCTGAAGCGATCAAATACTCGAGGAACCGACTGATAGGAAGATTCGTGATCGCAAAAAGCTGATTAAAATCTATGTCGAAATCTTTTTTTAGAGCATTTTTGAAATCTTTTTCCAGCGCCTCTTGATTGGTTGGCAAAAATGCGCCTGAAGGATTGTAAACGAGGTCGAGTTTTAAGCCGCTGCCTTCTTTTCCATATCCTACGGCATTCAGCATTTTCAAAGCTTCAATAGATTTATTAAAAACACCTTTTCCGCGCTGCCGGTCGGTTTTTTCCTTCTTATAAAATGGAAGGGAGGAAATGACATGAACATTGTGCTTTTTAAAGAATTCCGGGAGGTCGTAGTATTTTTTGTTGGCAACAATAATGGTGAGGTTGGAGCGAACGATGAAATCTTTTATTCCGGCTTTGGAAGCTTCTTCCACAAACCACCTGAAATTTGGGTTCATTTCGGGAGCGCCACCGGTGAGATCTAATGTGTGAGCACCTGTCTTATTTATGGCTTCGAGGCAGTGTTGCATGGTCTCGCGGGTCATGATCTCCTTCCTGTCTGGACCGGCATCCACATGGCAGTGCGAACACACCTGGTTGCACATGTACCCAAGGTTTATCTGCAGTATTTCCAGCCTTCCCGGTTTCAATTCGCCGTAGGTTTGTTTTACTTTTTCCCTGAACGTAGGCAACTCCCCCGATTTAAAAATACCGTTGGCAAGAAGCTCCAGCTGGTTTGCAGGTCTTGATAAATGATCTTTACGTGCTGCCAGAGATTTTGCAGGCATAAGTAGCTTTATATTTAAATGGTGAAAATTAGTGGAAAGCAGATTTTGGGCTGCTAGGAATAAGAAAATTCAAAAAATACAATGTCAGATTTTACAGGTATTCCTTTACATGCTTAACTTATCGTACTTATTCATCATTTGCACGCCGTGAACAAGGGTTGCACCTCCTTTAATGGCAGCGCCCACGTGTACTGCTTCCATCATTTCTTCTTTTTCTATTCCTCGTTGCAAACCATCTTTCGTGTAGGCATCAATACAATAAGGACATTGAACTACATGCGAAACAGCTAAAGCGATGAGAGATTTCTCCCGGGCAGAAAGTGCTCCTTCCTCAAAAACCTGATTATAGTAATCGAAGAATTTTTTTCCGAGTTCTTCATTCCATTCAGTAATATTTCCGAATTTTCTTAGATCTGCAGGGTCGTAATATGTTTTGGACATGGCAATTTTTTAAGCTTCCAATATACGGCTTAAATAAAACCTGAAAAACCCCGCAAACACTAAAATTTTAATAGCTGGAGCTGAAAGGAATCAGAAAAAAATTATACCCAAAGGTCAGAAAAAAATAGTAATCCCAGGATGATAATTGCAACGATCACCACCACTGCAATGATCCCGTAATTGCTTCCCTGCTTTTCCTCAGTAGATTGATTTACATGATTTTTCAGGTCTTCCTTGGGAGTTTCAACAGGAGTTGACTTCAAATTTTCTTTTCGCTGCTTGTCATCCATAATTGTAGCTGTAAAGTTTATTTCAATTTACAAAAATCCAGAGGAGTTTTTCAGGAAAATGCAGGAATTAAGGAAACTTTAAGCTTGGGGTTAAGAGTTGTAGAGCTCATACCAGTTCATGTTTTGGAGCAGTCTTTCCAGGTCTGCCGTTGGAATTTTATCGGGCATCCTGGGCAAAGTATCTGGATCTGAACCTTTATGAGGATAGCTCAACCATTCCATTAAAGCACCGGCTCTGTCTACCGCAAGAAATTTTTCATCTTCATTTAATTGTTTTTCCCATTTGCGGCTTTTACCTTTATGAAGGTGCGCGGGGCTTTTTTCTTTCATATTTGAAAAGGTGACTGCTTCGGCAATTTCCTGTTGCTCCTTTTCAGTTAATGTAAGGCCGAGATAGTTGAGGAGTTTTTTTAATTCTGAAGTAAAATCATGCAGGAGATTTTCATAAAAGACAAAATGAATATTCAGTTCTTGTTTGTGCAGCAGGTAATTTCCGGTAAACCAAACCCACTTGTCCAGTAAATTCCTGTATTCCTTTTCAAAATATTCTTCAGAAGAAGGATAAGAAGAAGGGTAATGTTTTTGCATGTAAGGAGTGAAGGCAAACTTTGCCGAAGAAAGCGCACGGTCTCTTGGATCCCGAACGATGCATATTTTTTTATCGAAAAAGGGGAAAACCTCAAAACTTTTTGTGCAGAGGGTGGAGTGGGTCCAGGCGAGCGCGGTGGATTTTGCGTAGGCTTTAGGATCTTTAATTTTTTCCCGAAAAACAGAACTTATTCTGTAATAGCACGCGTCCTCCTCAATATCTATCATATCTACACCGGCCTGGCCTTTGAAGCTTAACTCCAGGTTTTTTGCCTCCTGGTATACCTGTTGTTCCTTAATAAAGGACCTTAAGGCTATATTCTTCTTTTGAAGGATTTGAAGCAGGATGGTGTGAAGCCAGTAACTTCCGGATTTTGGTGCGCTAATTTGAAGAATGTTCATGCAGGATCTGTTTTCTTTTTAAGCTACTAAAAAATGGCATTTTAAAAATAAATTTTTTCTAAAAATTTTATTGGAGCAGTGGAAAAGGTTTAATGATTTAAAATATTTAATTGTCAGTTTGTTCAGTTGGTGGGTTTAAACAGAAATCGATGAAAGACGATGTAATATCGGCGAAAAGCATAGTTTTTCTTTAAAACTATCCTAATGAAAATCTGGATACTGCTAAATGTTTGCTAAAAAGAGGGTTTTTAAAGGTCAATTAATAAAGCATTAACGGCAATTCATGAACACAATGGTTAGCTTCGGTCTCGAACAAAAAAAGATAATGATATATGAAAATTAAAACGAATTACTTATTACTTCTTTTAGCAGTTTCCCTGGGATTCACTTCATGTAGTGATGACGACGATAATGTTGATCCTGTAATGGAACCTACCGGAAGTTTAATGGTAGAAGATCAAATGCTTGAAAGTAATATGCTAACTATTAGTAATGTTACAATGAGTGAAGATGGATGGGTTGTCATTCATCGTGATAACGGAAATGGAGGACCAATGGTTCCTGAAATCATTTCTATTCCTAAAATGGTGGAAGCCGGAGACGCAATGGACGTAATGGTGGAGCTTGAAGAAGATGTTGTAATTGAAAACGGGGAAACCCTTTGGGCGATGTTGCATACAGATGATGGTGTAATTGGAACTTACGAATTTGATGGGAATAATGGTCTTGATCTACCAATTATGGATTCTAACGACAACATCGTGACCGAATCTTTTATGGTAGAGGTTGCCCCTATGGGAATGCTTATGGTAGAAGACCAGGTAATGATGAATAATACAATTAATGTTGCTTCGGTAAGTTTTGATCGAGGAGGTTATGTTGTTATTCATGCTTCTAACGAGGCAGGTGACGGGCCAATGGTTCCTGAAATTATCTCTGAACCTGTATACCTTGAAGGAGGAGAATATATGAATGTAGAAGTTCCTCTTACAGAGTCTGCAGATGTGAATGCAGGAGATACTGTATGGGTGATGTTGCATACTGATACCGGAGAGGAAGAAGTATATGAATTTGACGGTGAGAATGGTCTTGATATGCCAATTACCGATGAAGACGGAGTTGTAGTGGCACCTTTAGAAATTACTGATACAAACATGGTAGCAATTACCGGATCACTTTCAGTAGACGACCAGGCTGTTACAGACAATCAACTTACTGTTGGTAACGTAGAGCTTTCAGAATCTGGATGGGTAGTAGTTCACGCTTCTAACGAAGCAGGTGAAGGGCCAATGGTGCCAGAAATTATTTCTGAACCAATGTACCTGGAAGCAGGAACTCATGAAGATGTTATGGTAACTTTTACTGAATCTGCAGATGTGAATGTTGATGACACCGTTTGGGTGATGTTGCACAACGATACCGGTGTTGCAGAAATGTATGAATTTAACGGAATAAATGGTCTTGATCTACCTATTATAATAGACGGGAACATTGTGGTAACACCTGTTAATATTACTGAGTAATAATGTAGCAATACATTTTAATTAGCTTTGAAAAGCCGCTACTTTGTAGCGGCTTTTTTTATGTACTAACCAGAAATATTTTTCACTTATAATTTAACTCTTAGAATTTTTGCGGATAGGAACTTTGTTATAATTTTGGAAATATTCCAATTAAATGGAAAATATCCTATTTATGCAAGAAAAGTCCATATTACATCTCGATCTTGATGCATTTTTTGTTTCAGTAGAGCGTCTTATTAATCCAGAGCTTAAAAATAAGCCGGTGTTAGTGGGTGGATTGAGTGAACGTGGCGTGGTGGCAGCATGTAGTTATGATACCCGCAGGTTTGGTGTACATTCGGGAATGCCCATGAAAGTAGCGCGTCAACTTTGTCCGCAGGCAACAATAATAAGAGGAAATGCAGCCACTTATACTAAGTATTCACATGATATAACAGAAATAATAAAAAGTAAAGTTCCTGCTTTTGAAAAAGCAAGTGTAGATGAATTTTATGCAGATCTTACGGGAATGGACCGGTTTTTTGGGATTCAGAAATTTGCTTCAGAGCTGCGGCAATATATTATTAAAGAAAGTCATCTTCCTATTTCCTTTGGTTTATCCCAAAACAAAGTAGTTTCCAAAATTGCCACAGGCGAAGCAAAACCCAATAATGAAAAGGTGATAGTCAATGGTGCCGAAAAAGAGTTTTTGGCACCACTTTCCATTAAGAAAATCCCTATGATTGGCAGCAAAACTTTTCAGGTTTTAGTAGGATTGGGAATCCATAAAATTGAAACCATTCAACAAATGCCGGTGGAAATGCTGGAAGGTGTGCTTGGCAAAAATGGAAGAATCATTTGGCAGCGTGCCAACGGAATTGATAATACGCCTATTATTCCTTTTCATGAACGAAAATCTATTTCTGCGGAGCGCACTTTTCACCGGGATACGATTGATGTAGTTCGGCTGCATTCCAGTTTAGTGGCTATGACCGAAAATTTAGCTTATCACCTGCGCAATGGAAACAAATTGACCTCCTGTATAAGTGTGAAAATTCGTTATTCCGATTTTCAAACGCATACAAAGCAGTTGAAAATTCCCTATACCAGCGCCGATCACCTTTTGATCCCAAAGATCCTTGAACTCTTCAAGCAACTTTATTCACGGCGATTGCTTATTAGATTAATTGGTGTGAAGTTTAGTGGGCTGGCAGGTGGAAATTACCAAATAAACCTTTTTGACGATACTGAAGAAATGCTGAGTTTGTACAACTCCATGGATAAAATAAGAAAGCGTTTTGGGGAACACAGCGTGATAAAAGCCTGCACCCTTGGCAGTGATATTGGCCGGCTTAACAATCCTTTTAATGGAGAGCCTCCCATGGTGCATGCGCATCGAATTCAGTAAAAAGTTCAGATAAACTTATTTGTAAAGGAAAGATGTACCTTAATTGTCATACATATTATTCTTTGCGCTACGGAACTTTTTCGGTAGATGCTTTATGTGAACTCGCACAAGAACACCAGGTAAAAAGTCTTGCGGTTACCGATATTAATAATACTTCCGGCTGCTTAAATTTTATAAAGATTGCGGCCAATTATGGAATTAATCCGCTGGTAGGAATTGACTTTAGAAATGGTGTGGCACAGCAGTATGTAGGTATTGCCAAAAACAACCGGGGTTTTGTGGAGCTCAATGAACATTTATCTGCACATCTTCATGAAGAGAAAAATTTTGATGCAACTGCACCTGCTTTGCCAAACTGCTTTGTGATCTATCCTTTTGAAAAAGTAGTAGCAGAAAATAAAACAGATTTTGGGGAGAATGAATTTATTGGAGTTTCAGTAGAAAATCTTCGGAAACTGAGATTTTCAGGTATTCAAAAAATGGAAAAAAAGCTCGTGTTTTTGCAAAGCGTGAGTTTCCGAAGTAAAAGAGATTACAATGCGCATCGTTTATTACGCTGTATTGGTTTAAATATACTGCTTAGTAAGCTTCCGAAGGAGGAACAGGGAAAAATAAGTGATAGCATAATTGCAATGGGTAAGATTGAAGCTGAATTTGAAGATTTCCCGCACATTCTCCGGAATACAGAAAACTTGATAGCTGCCTGTAAAATGGATTTTTTATTCGAAAAAGATAGCGTCAATCAAAATTTACTGGTTTTTGGAGAAAGTATTGCAGCAGATGAGCAAAGGCTGAAGCAGCTCTGTTATGAAAGGCTGCACTTGCGTTACCCAAACGCTACCCAAGCTGTGTATGCAAGGGTAGAGAAGGAGCTGGATGCGATCATTAATTTAGGTTTTGTATCCTATTTTTTGATCAATCTGGATATTGTGGAGTATGCAAAATCCAACAAGTTTCCATTCATTGGGCGGGGGAGTGGTGCAAATTCCGTCGTGGCTTACATTCTGGGAATAACCAACGTAGATCCCATAGAATTGAATTTATTCTTTGAAAGGTTTATTAATGCCTTTAGGAGTGCCCCTCCAGACTTTGATATTGATTTCTCATGGAAAGACAGAGATGTTGTGACACGTTACATCTTTCAGAAATATGAAAATGCAGCTTTAATGGGTACTTATGTTACTTTTAAACGCAAGGCCGTAGCGCGGGAGCTGGGGAAGGTTTTTGGTCTTCCCAAGGAAAATATTGACAGACTTTCGAGCGGATATTTTAATTACAACGACCTTGACGAGCTGGAGAAACTGGTTATTCGCTACAGTAAATTAATTGAGGGTTTTCCTAATTACCTGAGCGTGCATTCCAGCGGAATAATTATTTTGGGAAAATCGGTCTATAACTTTGCAGCCACTTTTCTCCCGCCCAAAGGCTTCAGGACTATTCAAATTGATATGAACATTAGCGAAGATGTGGGTATTCATAAGTTTGATATCCTTGCACAACGTGGCCTTCCAAAAATCACAGATACTATTGAAATTGTGAGGCAGAATCAGCCGCAGGCACGTGTGGAGGATATTGATAATGTTTCACTTTTTTTCAATGATTCTAAAATCAATAATTTGCTGAAGACAGGTGATTGTATGGGGGTGTTTTATATTGAATCGCCGGCTATGCGAGGGCTGCTTACTAAACTTCAAACAGATAACTACTTGGGACTGGTGGCTGCCAGTTCTATTATTCGGCCAGGAGTTTCAAATGGCGGGATGAAGGAAGAATATATTCAACGGCATAGAGATCCTGAACGGCGAAAACAGGCGCACCCGGTGATTTATGAAATTTTGAAGGAAACCTACGGAGTGATGGTGTACCAGGAAGATGTGTTGAAGATAGCCCATTCCTTTGCCGGACTTACTTTTGATGAAGCAGATGTTTTGCGCCGAAATATGAGTGGAAAAAGAACTTCAAAGTCACAAATCCTGGAGATTGAAAAGAAATTTAGAGATAACTGCAGGAAAAAAGGTTATGAGGAAGAACTGGTGAATGAGGTTTGGGACCAGATAGCCTCTTTTGCGGGCTATGCCTTCCCAAAAGGTCATTCGGCTTCTTACGCCGTTGAAAGTTATCAAAGTTTGTACTTAAAATGCTATTTTCCGCTCGAGTTTATGGTGGCCGCGCTCAATAATGGCGGCGGATTTTACGATGTGGAAACTTACATTCAGGAAGTGCGAAAATGCGGAGGAAAAGTGCATGCGCCCTGTATTAACAGGAGTGATCACCCTACCTGTATTTATGATAAAGATATTTTTTTGGGACTGGGATATATTAAGGAACTGGAGAATAAGGTGATTCAAAAGATTCTTGAAAACAGGCAGTTTTTTGGAGATTTTAAGTCTCTTATAGATTTCATAGAGCGGGTAGATATTTCAATTGAGCAGCTTAGTGTATTAATTAAAATTGATGCATTTCGATTTACAGGGGAAGATAAGCACCACTTGCTGTGGAAGGCTTATTTTAAGCTGAATAAAATGCGAAAGAGAAACTCCCAACCGGTATTGTTCCAGTCTGAACAAAAGGATTATGATTTGCCGGAATTTTCATATTCAAAGCTTATAGATGCGTATGATCAAATTGAACTGTTGGGTTTTTCACTGCAGGGACATTTTCAGCTTTTAAAGAAGGGAATGAAACCTACTCCAAAAGCGGCAGAACTTTTTAATTATGTAGGGCAGGATATCAAAATTTACGGTAATTTAATCACAGTTAAATCTGTGCCCACTAACAACTGGCGCTTTATGTATTTTGCTACTTTTTACGATTTGAATGGAGGGATTTTCGATACCGTTCATTTTCCAAATATAGTAGATCGTTACCCAATGAGGAGCAAAGGTGTTTTTTTGTGTTCGGGTAGAGTGATGGATGAACTGGGGTATATTTATATAAACGTACAAAAGGTTGAAAGACAGGAAACAGTAGGAGATCCACGGTTGGAAGGTTCAAGAATTCGTGCTTTTTAATTTTTATGTAATTCGACCAGCCTTTTCTTTAAAACTTAAAGGATTTAAGCTTTAATGTCGTTCCCTCTAATTTACGCTGTAACAGGATTTTTTTAAATAGATGATACTGTTGTGTGTTCTTTAGTAAATGCAATTTTCTCCTTTATTGTCCGTCTTTCTTCTTTAGATTTGATTGTGTATTCTTGTTTACTTAAGCACTTTGGAAAATATGGTAAGAATTTTGAAACTCACACTTTTTTATTTAACAATCTTCCTGGGGTTTGTGGTGATTCTAATAAGTTTGCTTACACTGCTGCATGATCTTTCCTATTGGTATTCCAAAGTCATAGATTTTCCCCGTTTACAGTATCTTATTGTCGCTTTGTTCTGTCTTGCTGGTTTTCTTTTGTTAAACAAAAAATGGAAAGTTCCTGCGTTTCTTCTTGTTGCAGGTCTTTTTACTGCAATTACAATACAATCCCTGCGTATTTTTCCTTATTTCCTTGGGACGAAAACCGTTCCTGACGCTCCTGAAGTTGTTGATAAGGGTAATGTAGTGAAGGTCCTTATCGCGAATGTTTTTATTGAAAACAGGAAATCCGAAGAACTTCTTCAAATAATCAGAGACTCTAGCCCTGATATAATTCTTGCAATGGAAGTGAACCGGCACTGGATTAAAGAACTGGAAGTACTGGAAGAAAATTATCCGCATACTATAACCTATCCAACCGAAAATGCGTACGGAATGGCATTATATTCGAAGCTTCCTTTTGAGGATCAAGAAATAGAATTTTTCAAACATGATAGTGTGCCTTCATTCCACATGAAGGTGAACCTGCCATCCGGAAAGAGCTTTAAATTCCATGCAGTTCATCCTGTACCTCCTGTCCCGAGTGAAAAATACCCTGACAATGTAGGGGAACAAGAAGTGGCTTTATTAAAAACAGCAGATAAGGTAGCGAAAGATACACTTCCTTCTCTCGTGGCCGGAGACTTTAATGATGTTTCCTGGTCGTATACTTCCCGCCTTTTTGAGGATACCGGAAATCTCAAGAATGTTCGAATAGGAAGAGGGCTTTATAATTCTTTTGACGCACAGTCTGTTATTATGAGATGGCCTTTGGATCATTTTTTTGTGACTGAAGGTTTTTCTGTGCTACGGCTCGAAAAATTACCTGAATTCGGTTCAGATCATTTCCCAATGCTCGCCGAACTTGTGGTCAATTGATTCCGTGAATCATGGAGGCAAAGAATATCAGTTTCTAAGAATAAATTTTTTTACTTTTCATGCGCTTTATAAATCGTTCAAGATAAAAAGCTTCTTCTTTATTCTTTAAATGTTTTATCAGTTTGCCTTCCCAGTCCTGGACGCTCTTTGTTAATGCTCCTTTGTCTTGGCGCATATTGTGCTTCTGGATCCTTCCCTCTATTTAAAAAAAATTATAACAAAAAAACCCCTTTTGCGAACAAAAGGGGTTTCGGGCTTTGTGGTGGTGCTTCCAGCCCCGAAGCCTCGGGGGAACCAGGGCAACTTCTTATTTCTTTTTGAGTATATCTTCCAATGTTTCAGGATTGTCTATCATCTTTTGAATAAATTTTTTGCTTTTCATGCGCTTTATAAATTGTTCAAGATAAAAAGCTTCTTCTTTATTCTTTAAATGTTTTATCAGTTTGACTTCCCAATCCTGAGCGCTCTTTGTAAATGCTCCTTGTAATGGTGCATTTTGTGCTTCCGGATTCTTCCCTCTATTTCATGGGTTTCGCCAACGTAGAATTGATCTAAAGTTTTACTGTAGATAATATAGAGAGAATGCATTCTTATAGCTAAAAAAAAATTATAACAAAAAAACCCCTTTTGCGAACAAAAGGGGTTTCGGGCTTTGTGGTGGTGCCTCCAGGAATCGAACCAGGGACACAAGGATTTTCAGTCCTTTGCTCTACCAACTGAGCTAAGGCACCAGTGCTTAAAGCAAGCTTACCTTGTTGTGGTAAGCGGGTGCAAATATAAATTCATTTTTATTANGGGACACAAGGATTTTCAGTCCTTTGCTCTACCAACTGAGCTAAGGCACCAGTGCTTAAAGCAAGCTTACCTTGTTGTGGTAAGCGGGTGCAAATATAAATTCATTTTTATTAACCCACAAAACATTTTTTGAAAAAATGCTTTTGTAATTTAGCTTTCTGAAAGAAAAAGATATGAATCTCGTTATAGATGTTGGCAATTCTTTTATGAAACTTGCTGTTTTTCAGGGTAGTGAACTCCTGGAGAAAAAAGTTGTCTCAAAAGAGAATTTTGAAGAAGAAATTCAAAAAATTTTTCAGCAGCACCCAAAAATTGACCGTAAGATCCTTTCAAGCGTTTCAGGAAGCAAATTTCTAACTCCTGATTTTCTTCAGAAGGATGAGAAGTTCATTGAATTGAATCTTGAAACTCCGCTGCCTTTTCTGAATAAATACGCTACACCAAAGAGTTTGGGCAACGATAGAAAAGCTCTTGTGGCAGCAGCAGCGAAATATTTTAAAAATTCAAACGTTTTGGTAATTGATGCAGGTACCTGCATCACATATGATTTTAAAAATGACAAAAATGAATACCTGGGGGGTGCCATTTCACCTGGTTTGAATATGAGATTTAAAGCGCTTCACACTTTTACTGCTAACTTACCCGAATTAATTCCAACGAATGAAGTTGAGTTAATCGGTCAAAGTACCGCCGGCTCTATAAATAGTGGAGTGGTGCATGGGCTGTGCTGTGAAATTGAAGGTTCTATTTTAAATTATTCTGAACGTTTCAAAAATCTCGAAATTATTTTTACAGGTGGAGACGCCCAATTTTTGTCTAAAAGATTAAAAAATGGCATATTTGCCAACTCCAATTTTCTGTTGGAGGGACTTAATTATATTCTTGAATTTAATAACACTCAATGACAAAACGATTAATTATAATCGTAACCATTTTATTTACAGTGATTACGACTGCTCAGGAAGGAACTTCCTCGCCTTATTCTTTCTACGGAATTGGGTTGAACACTTTTAAAGGTACCGTAGAAAACCAGTCTATGGGTGGTCTTAGCATATACTCAGACAGTATTCACGTCAATCTTCGTAATCCTGCAGCTTATAGTAAATTAAGATTGACAACATACACGGTTGCAGGAAGTCATTCTTTAATGAAATTACAAAGTAATGGACTGGAAGAAAGTTCTACCGTTACTACTTTAGATTATCTTGCTATTGGAATTCCTGCCGGAAAATTCGGATTCGGATTTGGGTTGATTCCTTATTCTTCTGTAGGTTATAACCTTATATCTATTAATGAAGACGAAGGAACTGCCGGCCGGTACTCTGGAAATGGCGGAGTTAACCGGGTTTTTCTTAGTGCCGGGTTTCAGGTGACAGATAATTTAAGCCTGGGGGCTAAGGCAGATTATAATTTTGGAACCCTTGAAAATAGAAATATCTTTGTTAGAGAAGGTTTGCAATACGGTTCAAGGGAATATAATAGTTCTCAGCTTAGTGGTCTTACCTTCAACCTGGGGCTTAATTATGAAAGAATGTTAAATGATCGTCTTGAATTAAAGACCTCTGCTTATTATACTCCCGAAAGAGAAATAGATTCTCGTAACAGTAGGGAATTTGCAACAATTACCTTTACGAGTGCGGGAGATGAAATTGTTACCGATGTTCTGAATGTGGAAATGGCTGATACTGATATTACGTTACCGTCAGAATATTCTGTGGGAGCAGGTATTGGGCAACCGAGAAAATGGTTCTTAGGGGCCGAGTATGTAAATAGGGGTGCAAGTGATTATAATAATAGGTCTTTTGCTACGGAAGGGGCGACTTATAGCAGTGCATCTACATATAGGCTTGGAGGGTTCTATATTCCGAATTATAATTCCCTTACCAGTTACTTTAGCCGAATTGTTTTTCGAGGAGGGGTGAGAATGGAGGAAACAGGTTTGAATCTTCAGGGAGAGTCTATTGATGAGTTTGGCATATCTTTTGGAGTAGGACTACCTGCAGGAAGGTTATTCTCTAATGCAAACCTGGGATTCGAGTATGGACAACGCGGTACCACGAATGCAGGCTTGATAAAAGAAGACTTCTTTAAAGTTATGATAAGCCTCTCTTTAAATGACAAATGGTTTATCCAACGAAAATTTGAATAACTATAACTAATTAGAACTAAAACTGAAACTATGAAAACTAAATTAATATTATTTCTTTCGGGGGTTTTATTCAGCTCAGGTTTTGTAAATGCGCAGGCCAATCAGGATTGTGCCAGGAACGCTTCGCTAGCTTATACAGATGCGAAGGCGAAGAATTATGAAGCGGCATTTCCCCGAATTCAACAATTAAGGGAAGAATGCCCTACTTATAGCGTTGTGACTTACCAATATGGGGAAAGAATTCTAAAGGATCGGTTAAATAATGCTGCGGAAGGTGAAAAGCAAGCAATAGCTCAGGATTTAATAAATCTATATAGAGAGCGTCTTGAACATTTTCCAGCCAAGACCGATGAAGCAGAAGTGAAAATAGACATTGCACAGGCAATGTACGATAATAAAATTGGAGGTAAACAAGAGCAATTTGAAGCTTTTGATGCAGCCTGGGAACAGGATAAAGAAAGCTTCACAAGTGCAAGGGCTTTATACACCTATTTCTCTTTGTTAGTAGATTTACAGGATGCAGGACAAAAAGATCTTCAGGATGTATTCAACTTATACGATGAGGTATCGGCTAAGATTGAAGAAGAAGAAAACAAAATGGCTCAGGGTCTTGCAAATCTTATTGAGAAGCAGGATGCGGGTGAAGATTTGACTTCTAAGGAAGAAAAACGAATCAGCGCTTATGAAACCAACCTGAATGCTTATAATCAGGTAAAAGGTAGTGTGAATGCGAAGCTTGGTCAACGTGCAGATTGTGAGAATTTAATTCCGTTGTACAGCAAAGACTTCGAACAAAATAAAAGTGATGTAGATTGGTTAAGAAGAGCTGCAGGAAGACTTTCAGGTAAGGATTGTACAGATGATCCATTGTTCTTCCAGTTGGTTGAGGCTTTGCATGAGCAGGAGCCATCTGCTAAATCTGCCCTTTATCTTGGGCAATTGGCTGAAGCCGATGGAAATGCTTCAAAAGCTCTGGATTATTATCAACAATCTGCTGAGTTGGAAACCAATGCTTCAGATAAGGCAAGGGTTTACATGAAGATAGCGAATAATTACAAGGATAAAGGGCAATTTTCTCAGGCTAGATCTTTTTACAATCAGGCACTTCAGGCAAGACCGTCAATGGGGCGTGCTTACTTACAGATAGCTAACATGTATGCTCAAAGTGCTAATAATTGTGGAAGCAATCCTTTTGAGAAAAGAGCAGTGTACTGGTTGGCTGCAGATTATGCTGCCAGAGCAGGGCGTGTGGATCCTTCCATTAGTAGTAATGCAAACCAAACTGCTGCTGCTTATAGAGGTAGGGCGCCACAGAGAGCAGATATATTCCAGCAGGATATGCAGGGAAAAACCATAAGCATTGGATGTTGGATAGGGGAAAGCATTCGAGTACCTAACTTGTAAGATGAAGATTACATACGGGAATATATTTTCAAAAAGCATTGTCACAGCAGTAGTTGTGGCAATGCTTTTTTCATGTGATGGCAATTTGCAGGGCGTACGGGATATGGAGGTGCCCGAAGATGCTCCTCAGGCAGTGGGCAGGGGTATTAATTTAAAGTATACAGATTCCGGAAAAGTAGTGGCCACCTTAAAAAGTGAAAAGCTCAGGGATTTTACTAATAAAGAATTTCCTTATCAGGAGTTTCCGGATGGCCTGGAGGTGGTTTTTTATGATGAAAATGAGGAAAAAAATACTATAACTGCAGATTTCGGAGTGATCTACGAAGATACGGGCTTGATCGATTTGCAGGGAAATGTGGTGATAGTCACCAGTGACAGCACTGTTTTGACAGCTCAGCAGTTGTATTGGGATCAGAATCTAAATTGGGTGTTTACAGATCTACCCAATACCATAAAATTCAACAACGGGGCCTTAAATGAAGGTATGGGCTTTGATAGCAATCAGGAATTCAGTAATTTTCGTTCCCGCTCTAATGTGGGGGTTCAGATAGTTAAAGAAGAAAAGGAATGATGAAATTCTCTAAATTTTTTGAAATCGCATACCTCGCTGTTGCGGTATTTTTTCTTTATGAAACAGTGAGAATATGGGATTCGGAGCGTAGCAGAGCTTATGTTTTTATCTTCCTAAGTGTAATAGCTATCTTCATGTTTCTCTTTCGGAGGCATTTCAGGAAGAAATACAATAACCGCAATAAATAGCTGGGATGACTTATGAGATAATTATAATCATTTGCTCCCTTATTCTTTCTGCTTTTTTCTCGGGGATGGAAATTGCATACGTTTCTTCCAACAAAATTCATATTGAAATTGAGAAAAAGCAGAATGATCTTCTTGCAAAGGTTCTTACTCGTCTAACCAAAAAACCCTCAAAGTTTATTGCCACTATGCTGGTAGGTAATAACATTGCACTGGTGGTATATGGTTTTTTTATGGGGGATTTACTCATGACCTGGTTAAGTTCCATGGAGTTGAATAGTGAATTCTGGAGGTACATTGTAATAGAATTCAGCCTTCTTACCCAAACCATTATTTCCACACTTATTATTCTGTTTACTGCGGAATTTCTACCCAAAGTCTTCTTTCAGATCTATGCCAATTCACTTTTAAGATTTTTTGCTGTACCCGCGTATCTCTTCTATGTGCTTTTCGGACTCATTTCTTCTTTTGTAATTTGGATATCAGATCTGGTTTTGAAAAGCTTTTTTAAAACCCAGGGGGACGAAGTTCAGCTGGCATTTTCTAAAGTAGAGCTTGGGAACTACATTAGCGAACAAATGGAGCGAATGGAGGAAGATCAGGAAATAGATTCGGAGATCCAGATTTTTCAAAATGCACTGGAGTTTTCAGAAGTTAAATCACGCGAAGTAATGATCCCTCGTACCGAGATCGTTGCTGTAGATATCACCCAGGAGCCAAAGGACCTGGTGAAAACTTTCACTGAAACCGGCCTGTCAAAAATTTTGATTTACAAGGAAACCATAGATGACATCATTGGTTATATTCACTCTTTTGAACTTTTTAAAAAACCTGTTACGATTAAATCCATCCTGCTTCCAGTTGTTTTCGTACCTGAAACAATGCTGGTAAAGGATGTTTTAAATATCCTCATCAAAAAAAGAAAAAGCATTGCTGTGGTGATCGATGAATACGGTGGTACGAGCGGGATGATGACTGTAGAGGACATAGTGGAAGAGCTTTTTGGGGAGATCGAGGATGAACATGATCCCGTGGTTTTGATTGAGGAAAAGCTGGAAGACGATCGTTTTCTTTTTTCGGCAAGACTTGAGGTTGATTATCTAAATGAAACCTATAAGCTGGATCTTCCTGTGGGAGAGAACTACGAAACCCTGGGAGGCTATATCGTCAATCATACCGAAGAAATCCCCCAACAGGATGGGGTCGTTGAAATAGATAACTTTACTTTTCTAATTAAAGAAGTTTCAAACACCAAAATTGAGCTGGTGGAGATGAAAATAAGACCGCAGGATTAAAATTTAGATTTTGCTAACATTTGCGGATTTTAAATTTTTTAATATGCGTAAAAACATTATTTTCGCCCCCTATATTCTAGAAATAATACATTAAAAAATGGCAGTATTAAATAAAATAAGGCAGCGTTCGGTTTTCCTTATCATTATTATTGCATTGGCACTCTTCTCTTTTGTTTTGGCCGATGTAATACGAAACGGAGGAATGGTTTCCCAGAAGTCGCAAAATACCATTGCTACTATCAACGGTGAAGATATTGAGCGAGAACAATTTGCGCGCCAGGTAGAGGCATATCAACGTAATCTTGGTCCAAATGCTTCGAGTATGCAGGCGGTAAACATGGTTTGGGATTTGAATGTGCGCCAGGCAGTATTGGAAGAGCAGTTTGAAGAACTTGGAATTCGAATTGAGGAAGCTCAATTAAAAAGAATGATGCGCCAGGAACTTGCAACAAATCCAAATTTTACCAATGAAGCCGGGATGTTTGATGAGAACAGGCTAAGAGAGTATGTGGCGACATTAAAAGCTACTTCCCCTGCAGCATATCAGCAATGGCTTGATTTCGAAAATTCTGTTGGAAAAGCTGCCCGTGAAGATATTTATTTCAACATGGTGAGAGCTGGCCTTTCGGCTACTTTGACCGAAGGAGAGCAGGTGTACAGAAGAAGCAACGACAATGTAGATTTAAGTTTTGTTCAAATTCCATATTCCAGCGTCCCAGATGCTGAGGTAGAAGTATCCAAGAGCGAAATTAAAGCTTATATGGAAGCCCATCCACAACGTTTTCAGTCTGAAGCTTCAAGAAACATTCGATACGTATATTTTGCGGAGTCGGCTTCTGTGGAAGATGATGCCGAAGTGAAGGAAGAAATCGCAGCTTTGCTTGAAGATAATGAGCAATACAATCCTGCAACAGAAACTACTGAAACAGTTCCCGGATTTGGAAATGTTGAAGATGTGGAAGCTTTTGTAAATCAAAATTCAGATATAAATTATATTGGAAGATACCTTTTTCGAGATCAGCTTTCATCTGAACATGCAGAGGAATTGTTTAACCTTGAAGAAGGAGAAACATTCGGGCCGTATAAAGAAAACAATACCTGGAAAGTTTCAAGGATGATGGAACGCGTACAAATTCCCGATTCTGCCAAAGCAAAGCATATTTTAGTCGCATACCAGGGATCACCTGTAGGCCAGGGGATAGCAAGAACTAAAAGTGAAGCTGAAGCGCTTGCAGACAGCATCGCTTCTGTGGTAAGAGGAAATCAGGAGCAATTTGCTGAACTTGCAGCGCAGTATTCTGCAGATACTTCTAATAAAGAGGAGGCTGGAGATCTTGGTTGGTTTACACCAAATACTATGGTTCCTGCTTTTAATGATTTCGTTTTTCAAAATAATGCTGGTGAAATTGGAGTGGTGGAAACCCAGTTTGGTTACCACGTGATCCATATCGAAGAGCAAACCAATGAGCAGCCTGCAGTAAAACTTGCTACTATTAGTCGTGCGGTTGAACCATCCGAAAAATCTTTAAATGATCTTTTTGCTGAAGTTACCAAATTTGAAATAGCAGCCGGGGAAGGTGATTTTGAGGAGATTGCCAAGGAGAATGATAAAAACGTACGTCCTGTCCAGGAAATAGGTGCTCTTGATGAAAATATTCCGGGAGTTGGACAGCAAAGAAGAATTGTACAATGGGCTTTTGAAGAGGATGCGGAAGTAGGAGATATTAGAAGATTTGATGTGAGCGGTGGTTATGTAGTAGCTCAGCTTACAGCTAAGAACAAAAAAGGACTTAAAAGCGTAGAAAGTGCTTCTGCTACTGTTCTTCCAATCCTGCAAAAGGAAAAGAAAGCTGAAATCATTAAAGAAAGAATAAGCGGGGAATCCTTAAGCGCTATTGCTCAAAGCCAGGGAGTAGAAGTGAACACTGCAAATTCTGTAAATCTTGAAAACCCAACCTTACCAGGGGCAGGAAACGAACCAAAAATAGTTGGTGCTGCTTTTGGACTTGAGGAAGGGCAAACCAGTCAGCCGCTGGCAGGAAACCGCGGAGTATATGTAATTGAAGTTCTTCGGAAGAATTTAGCTGCACCAATGGATTCTTACAGGTCTTTTGCTGTACGTGAAACTACTGAAAGAAGAGCTAACGTTACTCAGGAAGTACTGGATGCTCTTAAGGAAACTGCAGAGATTGAAGATAACAGGTCAAAATTCTTTTAATAGAAAATAGCCTAGCCTTAAAATATAAAGTCCGTTCTCATCAGAACGGACTTTTTTATGCTTTCTTCGGATTCCCGGGTTTCAAAAATGGTGTTTCCAGCTAACTTCTAAATGTGCTTATAAAACCATTTCCCGGTAGTCTAAAATGGTGTTGTAGCCCTTGTTTCTGAAATAGTCCTTTTCTTTTTCCTTGCCGGTGGCGAGAATAAAATCGCCTCCCCAGCCGCCAAGGCTTTTAATGGTGCGCGGGTAATCCCGGAATAGCTGAGTTTTTATTTTTGGCGTATCTATCACCTGTGAGATCACCGTTTCATGGATTTCAAGCAGAAGTTCGTATTCCGTGATCGTTTCCGCGGAAATCAACTGGTGCGTGAGGCCGGAGATCTTATCAACCGCTTCCTTCAATTTCCCTTTTGACTGATTTTTGTAGTGTCGAATAGATTCACGACTGTTCTGTTTACGGTTTAGGTGCACAAAGAACAATTCATCTGCAAAAGCGGGATCAAAATCTGCCGTGAAAATCGTTCTTCCATTAGGGGTGAGAGAATAAGTCACAGGAGTGTCATTTTGAGCGCTGGCGATGTCATAGCCACTTCCGCCAAATGTTTTTGAAAGTAATTCAAAAGCATCAATTTCAAACCAGTTGGCAATATTATTTACAAGTGTAGAAGACGATCCAAGTCCCCATTCCTGCGGAAAATCCAGTTTTGCAGTAACTTTAAATCCGGAGCCTGAAAGTACATCTGGATTCAGCTGAGCCGCTTGTGTCAAAATGTTGAGAAGTCTTTTTTGAACCTCTTTGATCTCATTTTCAGAAGTTGTTTCTAAAATACCGTTTTTGAGGCTGTAGCTCGCTTTAAACCATGTTTGACCCTCGTGGTTTATGCTTTTCCAGTGGAGTAAAGGCTCTTTTAACTTTTCTACCTGTAGCGATTGGCCGAATTTTGTAGGAACCGCGAGTGCCGTCGCTCCGTCAAGCACTACAAATTCCCCGGAAAGTAATAATTTGCCGTTGCTGTAAAATTCTTTCATGAATTCCTTAGGTTTTGCAGCGCTTCTTCCACAGCCCGATGGGTCACTGTATTGGTTTTAAAATGAGCTGCCAAAGCAGCTTTTTCCTCTCCGCTAGCATTCATTTGATTCAGGATGTTCATAAGGTGCATCTTCATGTGCCCCTGCTGAATTCCTGTGGTGATTAAAGATTTAACCGCAGCATAATTCTGAGCAAGGCCTGCGACTGCCACAATCTTCATAAGATCCTGTGCCGATGGTTTCTGAAGAATTTCCAGTGCAACTTTGGAAAGCGGATGCAAACTTGTAAGTCCGCCCACCGTTCCCAGCGCCAGCGGAATTTCCATCCAGAACCTGAAAATGCCATTTTCAACACTTGCATGTGTAAGGCTGGTGTAATTTCCGTCTTTGGAAGCGTAGGCGTGAATGCCGGCTTCAATGGCTCTAAAATCGTTACCAGTGGCCAAAACAACGGCATCAATACCATTCATAATCCCCTTGTTGTGAGTTACCGCACGATATTTTTCGATTTCGGCGATCTTTACAGCCTGCACAAATTTTTCAGCAAAAGCGATTCCGCTCATTTCGGGGCTGTCCAGGTTCTCTACAGGACACGAAACTTCAGCCCTTACAATACATTCAGGAACATAATTAGAGAGAATGCTCATCACGATTTCCAGGTCCTTTTCTTCAGGAGTGAATTCGGTGTATTTTTCGGCTTCACTTTTCAGGGTTTCTGCAAATTTTTCAAGGCAGGTGTTAATGAAATTCGCGCCCATTGAATCTTTGGTCTCAAAGGTGCAATGAAGCTGAAAATAGTTTTCCAGTGCCGCCGATTTGTCTTTTAATTCTATGTCCAGAACTCCGCCGCCACGTTTTTCCATGTTTTTGGTGAGATGGGAAACCGATGATAAAAGTGTACTTTTCACCTGGTCGAAGAAGCGCTGAAGTTTTTCAGGATTGCCTTCAAACATGAAATGCACCTGACCAATTTTTTGGGTATTGATCACCTTCGCCTGGAATCCGCCGTTTTCACCCCAAAATTTTGCGGCTTTACTGGCCGCCGCGATCACAGAACTTTCTTCTATGGCCATGGGAATGGCATATCGCTTTTCATTAATAAGAAAATTTGGGGCGATCCCAAAGGGTAGATAATAGTTGGAAATGGTGTTTTCGGTGAATTCTTCGTGGAGCTGCTGTAGCTCCTTCTTCGGGTTCCAGTATTGTTCAAGAATGTTTGAAGCTTCCGGGGAATCCTTCAGGTAAGTTTGGGCCAGCCAGGATATTTTTTCTTGCTTCTGAAGTTTTGAAAATCCTGAAATAGGTTCGATCATGCTAGTAAGTTTGGAGCTGCAAAGATACAATTACTCATTTTACTGGCGAAAATTTGAGAAATTTCGAAATCCTGCAGAAGAATAGGGTTCCTGCAGTAAATAAGCGTCTTGAAAAGGGAGAATTGTATTAACATCTTGTTGTGATTTAACACGTGCTGTGGCCTAATTTAGCCGAATTTTTAGTAAACTTGGCAATCAAAAAATATTCTCACAATACGATGAAGATAGCTTACAGGCTTTTTGCCTTTTTACTTACCCTGAGTGCAGCTGTTTCTGCACAAACAAAAGACATAACATTAGAAGAAATTTGGAACGGAACCTTCCGGCAGGAAAGGCTTCAGTCGCTTCAATCCCTCAAAAATGGGAAAGAATATGTGGTGCTGAATTATGACCGCAGTAATGGTACTTCCAGCATTGATGTATATTCTTATCGAACTGGTGAAAAAACCGGAACTTTGGTGAATAGCGCCAATCTAAATGAGGTGGACAATTTCAGTGACTTTACTTTTAGTGAAAATGAGAAAAAGATCATTTTAGCTACCGAGGTAGAATCCATTTTCCGTCGTTCTACCCGCGGAATTTTTTATATCTATGATGTTGACTCTGGCAGTATTCAAAAGATCAGCGAAGACAGGATTCAGGAGCCTACGCTTTCTCCAGATAACAACCGGGTGGCGTATGTTTATGAAAATAATATTTATGTGAAAGACCTTTCTTCGGGAAATGTACAGCAAATCACAAAAGACGGTCTCAAAAATAGTATTATCAACGGAGTTTCTGACTGGGTTTATGAGGAGGAATTTTCTATTGTGCGAACTTTCGGCTGGAATAAAACAGGGGAAAAAATAGCATTTTTGAAGTTTGATGAATCTGAAGTTCCGGAGTTTTCTATGGATATGTACGGGCAGGACCTTTATCAAACCCAAAACAGGTTTAAATATCCTAAAGCCGGAGAAGCAAATTCAGAAGTTTCCTTACATCTTTACGATCTTGCTTCCGAAGAAACGAGTGAAATTCAGCTTCCGGAGTATGAATACATCCCAAGATTAGAATGGACGAATGATGAGGACATTCTAAGTGTGCAAACCTTAAACAGGCACCCAAATAACCTGAACCTTATTTTTGTAAATGCTGAAACGCGGCAGGCGCAGGTGGTTTTGAACGAAGTAGATGAAGCTTACGTAGATGTTACCGATAATTTGACTTTTTTGGAGGATAACAGCTTTATCTGGACCAGTGAAAAAGATGGATGGAACCATATTTATCTTTATGATGAAGATGGAGACCTGAAAAATCAGGTAACCGAAGGGAACTGGGAAGTGACCGATTACTACGGATATGATCGTGGTTCAAAAAGGATCTTTTTCCAGAGCACAGAGAACGGAAGTATCAACAGAGATGTTTATTCCATTAGAACAAATGGAAAAGGGAAGAAACGTTTAACGGAAAAAACCGGAAACAACCGTGCAGATTTTAGTGCAGATTTCACTTATTTTATTAATTCTTTTTCCAGCGCCACCATGCCCGGAATGTATACGCTACACCAGGCCAAAAACGGAAAACTGGTAAGGAAAATAAAGGATAACGCTGCTTTGGCAGAACAGATTAAAGAATACGGTTTTTCACCAAAAGAATTTTCTACCATCAATGTAAATGGGAATGACTTGAACATGTGGATGATTCGTCCGTCAGATTTTGATGAGAATAAAGAGTATCCGCTGTTCATGTTTCAATATTCCGGTCCTGGCTCACAATCCGTTTCCAACACCTTCTTTAATACGAATGACTATTGGTACCAGCTTTTGGCGAATGAGGGCTACATTGTAGTAGCAGTAGATCCAAGAGGAACCGGATTTAAAGGAGCAGATTTCAAGAAAGTAACCCAAAAGGAATTAGGAAAATACGAAGTAGAAGATATCATCGCGGCTGCTCAACAATTGGGAGCGCGGGATTATATTGATTCAGAAAGAATGGGCATCTGGGGATGGAGCTATGGAGGATTTATGTCATCCAACGCGATCCTGAAAGGCAACGATACCTTTAAAATGGCTATTGCTGTTGCGCCTGTGACCAGCTGGAGATTCTATGATTCCATCTACACCGAAAGATATATGACTACTCCGCAGGAGAATCCCTCAGGATATGATGAGAATTCTCCAATTAATCATGTGGAGAAATTAAAGGGCGATTACCTGCTGGTACACGGTACCGGTGATGACAACGTTCATGTACAAAACAGCATGCGAATGATAGAAGCACTCGTGCAGGCAAACAAGCAGTTTGACTGGGCGATCTATCCAGACAGGAATCATGGAATCTACGGCGGCAATACACGTTTGCACCTGTATACCCTCATGACCAACTTTATTAAAGAAAACTTATAAAATATCAATTCTAAAACAGATTAAATGGAATTCAAATTTGGAGGTTCTGAATATAATCAAAGAACGGTCTTAGGACATCCTTCAGGACTGTTCGTTCTTTTCTTTACAGAAATGTGGGAACGTTTTTCCTACTATGGAATGCGCGCACTTCTTGTGCTCTTTCTTACTGCTTCAATAATGAATGAAGGATGGGGATGGCCGCGAGAGGATGCCTTATTGTTATATGGATGGTATACAGGATTAGTATATGTAACTCCTATTCTAGGGGGGCTTATAGCTGATAAACTTCTAGGTTACCGTAATGCCGTGGTATGGGGAGCTCTTCTTATGACTTTAGGACATGGATCAATGGCCTTAGAAGGTTTTACAGATGTATTTTTCTATTTAGGACTGGCTTTGTTGATCATTGGGAATGGTCTCTTTAAACCCAATATTTCTTCAATTGTAGGACAGCTTTACAAAAGCAACGATAAAGAAAAGGATGCAGGTTATACCATTTTTTACATGGGTATAAATGCGGGTGCTTTCTTAGGAATTCTTTTATGCGGTTACATTGGGGAAAAAATAGGCTGGCATTATGGATTTGGATTGGCAGGAATTTTCATGTTCTTGGGTATGTTGCAATTCTATTTTGCGCAAAAACTTTTCGGAAAAATTGGAATTAGTCCGAAGGAAATGGATAAGTATGTTGACTCTAGAACTTTAAAAGGAGAGGCTCAGGAGGAGAGTGGAAAGATACTGCAAGATGATAATGTTAATGAACCTGAGGCAATATCTCCAGCCGCTCAAAAGGACCGCCTATTTGTAATTGGAGTCTTCGCTTTTTTCACCATCTTTTTTTGGTGGGCTTTCGAACAGGCTGGAGGTTCTATGACTATTTTTGCGGCAGATTATACAGACAGGGTGGTTGCAGGAGACAGTGCACTCATATTTAAAATAATTAACACAGTTATTACAGTAATACCAATGTTAGTAATTACGTGGGTATTATTGCTTCTATTCAAGCAGATTTATAAATTTTATGCACTTTCGAATTTTTTCCTGGGCTTGAGTTTTGTCGTTATCTGGGCGATTGTAATTTGGATGTTGTACAGAGAGTTTCAGGCAGAAGCAACCGAAGTGCCGGCTTCTTGGTTCTCCGTTCTAAACTCCCTATTCATTATTTTATTTGCACCACTATTTTCCAAGATATGGGAAAGTAAATACAATCCATCCGGACCTGTGAAATTTGCGATTGGATTAATTCTATTGGGTATTGGTTTTGCTGCGTTGGCTTATGGAGCATCCGGAATACCTGCAGGTGCCGAAGCTGCTTCAGTGAGTATGATCTGGCTGGTTCTAGCTTATTTGTTGCACACGCTTGGAGAATTATGCGTTTCGCCGGTAGGACTTTCATACGTGAGTAAACTTTCACCCACACGTCTTGTAGGATTAATGTTTGGTATATGGTTCATGGCAAATTTCGTTGCCAACCTATTAGGGGGCTGGACAGGAAGTTACATCGACTATATAAGTGAGACATATTCCATGGCAACTTTCTTTCTAATTTTCACCCTGGTTCCAATTGGTGCAGGAATAGTAATGCTGCTGATGAGCAAGTTGCTGGTGAAGAAAATGCATGGAATTAGATAACTAAATACATTAGTATATATAAAAGGTCTGTCAATTTAGGGCAGACCTTTTTATTTAAAATTTGAAGGCGCAATTTTATATTTAGGTTGAAGAGATAAAGACTTATTTGTCACGTAAAAATAATTCTCTTCAATTGGCGTTTTACCCTCGAACGGTTTTAATTGGTTTTTGGAAAAAAGATGGAAAGAATTGCTATGCACAAAATATTTTTTATTGTTTCGTTAATATTCATGAGTGGCGGAGTCCAGGCGCAGAAAATTAACTGGATGAGCATGAATGAAGCTTTGGAAGCTCAGAAAAAAGAGCCTAAAAAGATATTTATGGATGCCTACACCACCTGGTGTGGCCCTTGTAAAATGCTCGATAAGAACACCTTTTCCAATAAAGATGTGGCCGAATATGTTAATGAAAATTATTATGCCGTAAAATTCAATGCTGAAGGAACCGAGACCATTAGCTACAAAGAACACACATTTAAAAATCCTAATTTCGATCCAAAAAGGAAGGGTCGAAATAGCCAGCATACTTTTGCGACGGCCATGAAGATTACCGGCTATCCTTCCCTGGCATTTTTCGATGAAAAGGGTAATCTTTTGAACGTAACACCGGGTTACAGGACTCCCGGGCAGCTGGAGGTATTTTTGAAGTTGTTTGCAGAAGATGATTACAAAGAGATCACCTCAAACGAAGAATGGAAAAAGTACCAGGAGGCCTTCCAGGCGACTTTTAAAAAGTAGTCTCTAAAATGCTATTTTGAAGGTACCATCTGTCGCGGTGTAGTGAAAAGGAATACTTCTCTTTTTACAGGTTTCCTGCCAGCGCTCCACATAATACTTATAATTACTGCCATCGGCAATAATAATTTCAGGGTCTAATTCATGCAGTACTCTATCTAAATTTATTTTTGGAGAATTTGTTAGAAGTAGCAGTTCCGGATTGGGAATATCAGTTTTATAGATCCCTGCACTGTCTATTACCATGAGCAGTTTGCTTCCTGCTTTATAGAAGTTTTGCATCTCTTTAATTTCTATAGTAGAAATGTTTTCGCCCACGCTGTAATTTTTTAGAAGTGTAGGCTCTTTGGCTTCCTCAAAAAAATTAGTCGCTAAAGTGAGCTTTTGAGCATCTTTTAAGCCGACCATGCTGCTTCGGCTTTTGTGGAACACGACAATTTCTTCGGAAGAAGCTTCGTGCTTTTCGAAATAATAAACCAGCTGAAGAAAAATAATTCCTGTGAGTGCCAACATAATTCTGCGGTAGCTGATTTTCTTCAGAAGAAGAAAAAGTATCATTATTAGAGCGTACAAAGCCAGTGCCTGTATCCCTGAAAAATGAATATCCCGAAAAAGAAAACGTTCCTGTAGTGCCATAAATCCCACAAAATCATTTAACAGCTGTATGGCAATGCCATAAAAATCTACTATAAAGGCTGGAAGAAAACCTATTAAACTAAGAAATATGACCACGATGCCATAAGCCAGGATAAAACCCATAAAGGGCAGAATGACGAGATTTGAAATAAAGAAAAGTCCGGGGAACTGGTGAAAATAGAATAAGCTTAGCGGCAGCACACCAGCCTGTGCCGCGATCGTGACGGTTAGTAATCCCCAGAAGTATTTTATAAGTCTGTACTTTGGATTCCACATGCCGTAAAGTGGAGGCTGCAGTAAGACGATGGCAAAGACCGCTAGGTAACTAAGTTGAAATCCTACTTCAAAGATGAATTGCGGCCGCACAAGCAGAAGCAGCATCATTGACAGGAACAAGGTGTTCAAAACGCTGGTGCGCCGCTTTAGTTGTAAGCCTATGGCCACGAAAGAAAACATGGTGACCGCTCTTATTACCGAAGGTGATAATCCTGCGAGTAATGCAAAAAGCCATAAAAGAACGATTATGAGTATTGTTTTTAGAAATCTTCCTCTTTTTGACCTTTCGAGTGGTGAAAACAACCAATGCAGGAGAAAGAGAATGATCCCCACATGCAGGCCAGATACTGCCAGAATGTGGATCACTCCTGCAGCTGCATAGTTGTTATAGGTTTCTTGTGAAATATCCTGTTTTTGGCCCAATAGCAATGCCTGCACCACGCCGAGCTCATCTCCTTTCAGGTTGTTTTGCCGGAGTTTCGTGGTGATGTTGGAACGCCAGGCGGCGGTGATTCCATACAGACTTTTACTTTTAAGATTTAACTTTACGAAATCTTCTTTCTTCAAAAATACTTGTGCAAGTACTCCGCGGTTCTCCATGAAGCTCTTATAGTTGAACTGGTGCGGATTTAAAGGTGGTTTTATAGGTTCAACAGCGGCATGTATAACAAGTACATCATCCACCGAAAAAGGTGCTTTTAAAGAATCTTTTTGGATGGAGATGAGGATCTTTCCGTGAACGAGGTCTTCTCCCAGCTTTTTTACGCTTGCGATGAATTTCTGGTTGTATAGATCGGGCTTTAATTCTTCGGTTACAGTGACAGTCAAAAATGAGGTTTTTGCAGCATTTTCCGAAGAAATCTTATGGGTATAATGCTTGGGCTGATTTTTAGGAAGATGGAGCTGAGTGGTGAGAATTCCGGTGAAGAAGAATAAGAGAAAGGTAGCTATCCCAAAATAAATTTGGCGTGAAAATAGCCTTTTTGAAAACTGATACGAGAACAGAAACAGCAGGAAAATACATGCAAAAAAGCCAAAAAGTAAAGCAAGTGGTAGTTTAAGGAAGAAGCCCGCCAGGATTCCTCCAACAAAAAAGATGCATATTCTTATTAAAGGTGTGTTCAGGTAATTCATAGTCAAATGATTACCTAATATACTGCTATTTTACACGCCGGGCCATGGCGAAACTATCTTTCCAGTAATTTTGGTCCAAAGAAGAAATAATAACGCCACGCGAAGTGGTGGAATGAATAAAGAATACTTCATTCGCTGTGGTATCTACTACAAGCCCTACATGGTTTACAGATCTCTTCTTCTTGTTTGTTTTGAAGAAAAGAAGGTCTCCAATATGCACCTGCCGCAACGGAATCTTCTTTCCAAGCCTCGCCATGTCACCTGAAGTGCGGGGAAAAGAGATGTTTTCTTCCAGAAAAGCAGTGTAAATGAGTCCGGAGCAATCCATTCCTTGTTTAGTGGTTCCGCCGTATTGATATTTTGTCCCCACATAAGTCTGGGCAGTTTCGCTTACGCGCAGCATCACATCCTCCGAAGGATTTTTCGTGGAATTTTCCGTACGAATGCTTTTTCTGGAACTTCCGCAGGAAGCCATGAAAAGTAACAAAAGCAGAACGGGAAATACTCTTTTAAATGTCATTTTTGGAAGTTGAGGAGATGCTTTTTACAATTAATGCTGCTGTTTTCTTACTGGCGCCTGTACCGCCTAGTTTTAACTCCAGGTCGTGATAATCTTCAAACATTTTTGTGCGATTCTCTTCAGAAAGGATCTTTTTGAGCTCAATTTTCAGGTTCTTTTTATTAAAATCCTTCTGAATAAGTTCTTTTACCACTTCGCGATCCATTACCAGGTTCACCAGCGAAATATAATCAAGTTTGATAATGCGTTTGGCAATCTCGTATGAAATAAAGCTGCCTTTGTAACAAACTACTTCGGGCACCTTGAAAAGCGCTGTCTCCAAAGTTGCGGTTCCCGAGGTCACCAAAGCTGCGGTGGCAAGGCTAAGTACGTCATAAGTCTGGTTCATCACCAGGTGTACGTTTTTCTTTTTAATATAAGGCGCATAGAATTCTGGATCCTGACTTGGTGCTCCCGCGATTACAAACTGGTATTCTTCAAAATCACCGGTTATACTCAACATCGTTTTTAGCATTTTTGAGATTTCCTGTTTGCGGCTTCCCGGAAGGAGAGCAATTACCGGCCGCTCATCAAGTTGGTGCCGCGATTTAAATTCTGAGATATCTACCTGCGGCCTGTTTGCTATGGCGTCAATAAGCGGATGCCCTACAAAATGTACATCAAACTGATGTTTTTCTTCGTAAAATTCTTTTTCAAAAGGAAGAATGACATACATTTCATCAATGTCACGACGAATCTCTTTGATGCGATTTTCTTTCCAGGCCCAGATTTGCGGTGAGATGTAAAAATGAGTTTTAAAACCCTCTTTTCGCGCCCATTTAGCAATTCTAAGGTTAAAGCCGGGATAATCCACAAAAATTAAAACGTCTGGTTGCCATGCGGTGATGTCTTTTTTGCAGAATGAAATATTGCTGAGAATGGTTCTTAGGTTCAGGAGCACTTCGGCAAAGCCCATAAACGCGAGATCGCGATAATGTTTAACCGTGGTTCCTCCTGCCTTTTGCATAAGATCTCCTCCCCAAAATCTAAACTCGGCTTCAGGATCTTCTTGCTTTATTGCCCGCATTAGATTGGCTGCATGCAAATCACCTGAAGCTTCTCCGGCAATGATATAATACTTCATTTTTATAGGATTTTTAAGACTGCAATGGCCAATGCGGCAAAAATGGATGCCATTAGTACACCACGTGCCCGGTAGATTTTTTCTCTTTTCAGGAAAAAGAAAAATGGTATAAAATTGAGGATTGCACCTGCCGCTATGAGTGTTCCCAGGAATTCTTCTTTTCGGGCCTCCACAATAGCTTCGGCAATTCCAAGTCCGGAAAACAACAGAATATAAAGTAATATGCCGATGCAATTTGCAGAAAGGCCAATCAAAAAGCCGAGAAAAATGTCTTTTTTAATCATTCAGTTTCCAGGTATTTAGATCGCGTATCACATGATGAGCCGTGAGGTCAAATTGTACAGGTACTACAGAAACATATCCCTGGGAAAGAGCATATTCGTCGCTATCCTGTCCTTCGTCTTCATTGATAAATTTTCCTGAGAGCCAGTAATAATCCCGCCCCTGCGGGTTGGTTCGTTTATCAAATTGTTCTTCCCAGTGTGCGCTTGCCTGCCTGCAGATCTTAATTCCTTTAATTTCAGATTCCTTGAGCTTGGGCAGGTTCACGTTTAGGACAACACCTTTTGGTAATCCGTTCTTAAGAACATTTCGGGTAATTGTCTTTACAAATTTTTTTGTGGGTTCAAAATCTGCGGTGAGGGAATAATCCAGAAGAGAAAACCCTATAGCGGGAATTCCTTCCACACCCGCTTCCACAGCGGCGCTCATCGTACCCGAATAAATGACGTTGATCGAAGAATTGGAGCCGTGGTTAATTCCGCTTACGCACAGGTCCGGCTTTCTACGCAATATCTCCTGGGTGGCTATTTTTACGCAATCGGCAGGAGTACCAGAGCAGCTATATTCTTTATGCTTCGTATTTTCTTTGACTTTTACAGGGTCGCAAAATAAGGTGTTGCTTATGGTAATTGCATGTCCCATTCCGCTTTGAGGACTGTCTGGCGCTACTACTACTACATCTCCCAGTTGTTTCATAACTTCAATTAAGGCTCTTATACCGGGGGCGGTGATACCATCATCATTTGTGACCAGGATTAGCGGTTTGTTTTTAGACATAGAAGTGTTTTTATGACTGCTAAATTAAATTAATTTCCTGAGGAAACATTAAATTCGTAGTTTAACAAAAAAATTATTAGCCTTGAAGCCTTGGCATAGTTTTTAGTGTATAAAAGGTGAACTTAATCATGAAAATATTCAATCTAATGAAGAGGAATTTTAAAATATTAGTGCTAGTGCTATTGTTTGCAGTAGCCTCCTGTAGTTTTACCACAAAAACATTTAACGATCCCGATAAAGATAAGACCCTTGTTGAGCTTATCACTTATGTTTTGGAAAACGGTCATTATGATTCTAAGGATATAAATGATTCTTTCTCAAAAGAAGTATATTCTAATTACCTGGAGGAACTGGACCCTATGAAAAGGTATTTCTACGCCAGTGATATTGAAGAATTCCAGGCATATGAAGATCAAATTGATGATCAAATCAAGAATAAGGATATTAGTTTCTTTGATCTTACCTACAAGCGTTTTCAGCAGCGAATGGCAGAGTCAAAGGAAATATATAAAGAAGTGCTGGCAACGCCATTTGATTTCACAGAGGACGAAGTGCTTGAAGCAGATTATGATAACAGACCTTATGTAGCGTCCAAAGAAGAAATGAAGGAGCGTTGGAAAAAACAGCTTAAACTTGCTGCACTGGGAACTTATTACGATAAGATCAAGGAGCAAAAAAGAGGACTGGAAGAAAATCCCGAAGCAGAGAAGAAGTCTAACGCAGAGTTAGAGGCTGAAGCCAGGGAAATTACCAGGACTTCATTAGAAGAGTATTATGATTTCAATGATGATTTGCAACGAAAAGACTGGTTTAGCGTATATGTGAATGCAATTGTAGAGAGGTTTGACCCGCATACCTTTTATTTCGCCCCTACAGATAAAGACCGTTTTGATATGGCAATGTCTGGTAAACTTGAGGGTATTGGAGCGCGTCTTCAGAAGAAAAGCGACAACATAAAGATCATTGAAATAATTTCTGGTGGACCAGCCTGGAGAGGTGATGAAATTGAAGTAGGTGATGAGATCATTAAAGTTAAGCAGGAGGATGAAAAAGAGCCGGTAAGCGTTGCAGGAATGAGACTTGATGACGCAGTTGGTCTTATCAAAGGTCCAAAAGGAACGAAAGTAACCCTAACAGTTAGAAAAGTAGATGGAACGGTAGAAGATATCGACATTGTTCGTGATGTGGTTGAATTGGAAGAAACCTATGCAAAATCTTCAATTGTGGAGAAAGAGGGAAGAACTTATGGGGTGATCAACCTTCCGAAGTTTTACTTTGACATGGGAGACTATTCCGCAAGAAATGCGGCCAGTGATGTAAAACAGGAGATCATAAGACTTAAGGAACAGGATATGGAAGGTCTTGTACTTGATCTTAGAAATAATGGTGGAGGTTCTTTAAAAACTGTGGTTGATATTGCAGGATTATTTATTAAAGAAGGCCCTGTGGTACAGGTGAGAAGTAAAATGGATGGCCAGGAAGTGCTTAAGGATACAGATCCTTCTATTCTTTGGGACGGGCCTTTAGTAATACTGGTAAATGAACTTTCTGCATCTGCTTCGGAAATTTTAGCTGCAGCTATGCAGGATTACAAGAGAGCGATTGTAATTGGAAGTAAGCAAACTTACGGAAAAGGGACGGTGCAGAATGTTATCGATCTTAACCGATGGATTAGAAACAGTGATTTTGGTGACCTTGGAGCTTTAAAATTGACCACCCAGAAGTTTTACAGAGTGAACGGTGGTTCTACACAGTTGGAAGGGGTTAAAAGTGATGTGGTTGTTCCAGACAGGTACAGCTATATAGATATTGGAGAAAAAGATCAGGAAAACCCACTTCCATGGGACCAGATCGCTCCTGCAGATTATGAAGTATGGAACGATTATGTAGGATTCGAGGAAACCATTAAGAGCAGTAAAGCGAGAATGGCGAAAAATGAGCAATTAAAGCTCATAGATGAAAATGCAAAATGGATTCGTGATCAAAGAGATGAAAAATCTTTTCCACTTAATTTTGAGAAATATAAAACGGAGTTAGAGCAGGATGAAGAACAGGCAAAACAGTTTGATAGGATTTCAGATTACAAGTCAAATCTTACCTATAAATCCCTGCCTTATGAAATGAAAATGTTCTCTACAGATACTGTTCTTGCGGAGAAAAGGGAAAGATGGCACGAAACCCTTGCTGGCGATGTGTACATGGAAGAGGCCATCCACGTGCTGGAAGATATGAAAATGAACAACATTCAGAATTCCAAATTAGCCGAAATCAGGGACTAATTTGTGAAGGAAAATCAATAGAAAATCCCCTTATGGCAACATAGGGGGATTTTTTTGTATCCGATAGAAGAGGTATATTCTGGAGTGTCAAAAAGGGCATTTTGGCCGTATGTTTTCAGCTGAAGTAGCTTTTTAAAAGATAATTCTGAAAATTTTTGCTGGTAGAATGCTTTTTCATTTTGCCAAATACTTATTTCGCCTAAATGGTTTGGAAAATTTGGATTTTCCATCGTCATAAGTGTCAAAAATGAGCTATTTAAGCGATCTTCTTTGAAGAAAAGTCTTTGTTGGTGGTTATGCAAAGATTTCGAACTGGTGGGAAAAAGCTCAGTAATAAATGGAGGAGTTCCAAAAATGACATTTTTAGATGATTTCTTCCGAAGCAAATCAAAGTTAAGAGAATGTTTCAAAGCTGATTTTCTCCTTACCAGAAGGACATTCGCTCCCCGTCAAGTTTAATGAAAATAAAGAGCAGAATAGTGAATCCCCATAAGCCAGATCCTCCATAGCTAAAAAATGGCAGTGGGATTCCCACCGTGGGCAATATTCCTATCACCATTCCTATGTTCACGAAGAAATGTATGAAGAGAATGCCCACCACACTGTAGCCATAAACGCGGTTAAATTGCGATTTTTGACGCTCGGCGAGATAAATAAGGCGTATCATTAAGAATACAAATAAGAGCACGACCACGCTGCTCCCAATAAACCCCCATTCTTCACCCACGGTACTAAAAATATAATCTGTATGCTGCTCGGGCACAAAATTTCCTTTCGTTTGGGTTCCCTGCGTCCAGCCTTTTCCAAACCAGCTGCCGCTGCCAATGGCAATTTCACTTTGATTGGTGTTATAGCCAATTCCGCGGCTGTCAACTTCCTTTCCAAGAACAATATTGAACCTGTCGCGATGTCTTTGCTCAAAAATGTTCTGAAAAATGTAATCTACCGAGAAGGACAAGGTGATCGCCGTAATAATAATTGCTAGATAGGCGACTACTCCGGGCTTTTTCTTTTTCCGAAGAATAAATGACAAAGCTGCCACTAGTACGATTCCTACCGAAATCCAGATAGGACCGAAAAGCAGCGTCATCACGAAAACAATGATGGCTGTGATACCCACCACCAGGTAAACTCCGGAAAGCCCTTCCCTGTAAAGCGGGAAAAAAAAAGCCGAGTATACCAGTGCACTACCGGCATCTGGTTGCGGCAGGATGATAAGCGCGGGCAGGATGATGATGATAAAGGCTTTAAATTGTCCGCTCAAATTCCGGATATCTGTTTGAATATCGCTTATGTATTTGGCCAGGGCGAGGGCCGTCGCGACTTTGGCAAACTCTGCAGGCTGCAGGGTGAAGCCTCCAATAGCATACCAGGAAGTTGCCCCGTTGATGGTTTTTCCGAAGAAAAAAAGTCCGATGATGGAAATGAGGGAAATGATATAAAATACACTTGCAAACCGTTCATAGAACTTGGCTTCTATAGAGAGCAGCAGGATGATAAGAAAAACACTCAGGATAATCCAGAGCAACTGTTTTCCATAGATTTGGTTTAGATCAAAATAAGCCGCGGAAACGTCTGAAAGGGAAGCGGAATAAATGTTGATCCATCCAATGGCTACGAGTAAAAGATATAAAACAATAGAGATCCAGTCAAAATTGGAAATAGATTTCGACATTCTTTACTGGTTGATTTTAAAGGGTTCGCCGCTGTAAGGTTTGGCATATTCTTCTTCAAGGCTGTGGGAAAGGATCCAGTCTTCCATATCTGTACGGGTAATTTCCCCTTTTAGATACTTTTCAATCATTAATCCGGCGATCCTTCCGGCATAGCGACCACCCCAATAGCCATTTTCAACAAAAACAGCAAGAGCGATCTTCGGATTTTCAACGGGTGCAAAAGCCACAAAAATAGAGTGGTCTGTAAGCTGCATGCGTTTTCCGTCGATTCTCACATAGTTTTCGGCCGTACCTGTTTTTCCGCCTATTTCGATCCCGGGAATTCGCAGGGCTGCAGCCGTTCCGCTTTTGTACACCTCATGCATTCCTTCTATGACGGGTTCAAAATGTTTGGGATCTATCGTAGTAATATTTTTTTGGGTGTATTCTTGCTGTTTAATGGGTGTTCCATCAACTTCCTTAAGAATATGCGGAGTATAAAACCATCCTTTATTGGCTATGGCCGCCGTCATATTTGCCAGCTGGATAGGTGTCGTTAATATCTCACCCTGGCCAATCGCATTTGAAATAGTTGCGGTGGAATACCAGTTATACGTAGGATAGTTGTATATTTTGTTGTAGTATTCTGATGAAGGGATCTTTCCGGGTTGGCCAATGGGAAGGTCAGAACCCAGGTAATCCCCAAGACCGAAGCTTTTTAGGTGGTTGGCCCAAACATCCATTCCTTCCTGTGGAGTAGGATATTTTTCAATGATCCTTCTATAAACGTTTGCAAAATAGGCATTACAGGACTGTGCGATTCCGGGGATCATATCCAGCGGGCTTCTGTGTGCATGACAGCCAAGCCTTCTTCCGCGGCCATAAAAGTATCCGTGGTTGCAGTGAAAGCGGTCATCTGTATCTACCACTCCTTCCTGAAGTGCAATTAGCGCATTAATGGTCTTAAAGGGAGATCCCGGCGGATATTGGGCCAAAAGTCCGCGGTCATACAATGGTTTTGCTATGGAATCATAGTATAGTTCTGTATAATTCTTTGAACGCTGCCGGCCTACAAGCTTCGCAGGGTCGTAATTGGGAGCAGTGACCAGGGCCAGGATCTCTCCTGTGGCTGGTTCAATAGCTACAATTCCGCCGCGTTTGTTTTCCATGAGGAGCTCACCGTATTCCTGAAGTTTTGCATCAATGGTGATGGTCAGGTCTTGGCCTTTTTTTGGAAGCGTATCGTACATTCCTCCTTTATATGGCCCAATATCCTTGTTAAAACGGTCTTTTTGGATATATTTCACTCCTTTTACCCCACGCAGCAATTCTTCGTAATATCCTTCGATTCCTTGGTTTCCAATTAAATCTCCGGAAATGTAATATGGATCCTGGTTGACCTTGCGTTGATTCACTTCAGCAATGTAGCCAAGGACATTAGATCCGCTGGTGGTGTGATAATCCCGAAGAGAACGCTTCTGAATATAAAAGCCTTCATATTTTCTCATTTTCTCCTGTAAATATGCGTATTCTCCTTTGGTTAACTGCGGTACTACTACAGATGGCAATCTAGGTGAATAGATCTTGGCTTTGTCTAGCCTTTTGATAAGATTTTCAGGAGTGATATTTAGAATATTGCAGAATTCGGTAGTGTCAAACGGCTTCACATTCCGCGGAATCACCATCACATCGTAAGAGGGTTGATTTGAAACAAGAAGTTCTCCATTTCTATCAAAAATAAATCCCCGCTGGGGATAGTCGTAAACTACTTTTACAGCATTATTTTCTGAACGTCCTGCAAAAGAGGTGTCAAGGATCTGGAGATAAAACACGCGACCAATGAAGACCAGGCCGGTGGTAATGATAACAATAAAAAGTAAAATTTTCCTCATTTCGGTTTCCTGCTGAATAATGCCAGGCTTAAAAATACGAGTAACATCGTAAAAATGCCTGAATACAATGTTTTCTTAAATAGCAACAACAAATGTGCAAAACTGAAGATTTCCAGTAAAAACAATACCAGATGATGTATGAAAACTATGAAAGCAACATAAGATATCCTTGAGCCCAACGGAGTACTTGAAAACTTTATTGTCTGGTAATCATAACTAACTCCAAAAGAAAACCTCAATACGGCCGGCCGAATGTAAGCTACCACAAGACAGGCAGCCGCGTTTATACCGCCGCTATCTTCAAAAAGATCAACTCCCAGGCCCAGTAGAAAGCTGAGAAGAAGTAATAAAGTCTGGCTTCCGTTAAAAGGAAAAAGGATTATAAACAGAATATACAGATAAGGATTAACATATCCTAAAAAGTTGATGTTGTTTAGCAGTAATACCTGTAGGAGGATTAGAAAAATGAACCGCAGCGTGTTTGAAATGACGACATTATTCATTGTTCGTTAAATTTTCCAGTTCCTGTATCTCTTCTTTGTCGTTATTGTTAATGATGTACACATAACCAATGTTAGTCATGTCATTAAAAAGACGAACATTAATGTCGTAATAACTTTGGTTTGGGGCCATTGAAAAATTTTCAATGGTACCTATAGGAACACCTTGCGGGAATATGAGAGAACGTCCCCCGGTTATGATGGTATCACCTTCGGTTACAGGAGCTATTTCCGGAACATCGATAAGCTGAACTACATTGGGATCTTCTCCATCCCAAACCAGCGAACCAAAGTGATTTGTATCCTGGAGTTGTGCATTAATTTTTGAATTTGAATTCAAGATAGAGATCACCGTGGCGTAATTAGCCGATACATTCTCTACTATACCTACAATCCCCCTGCTAGTGACCACTCCCATATCTTTTGCAATACCTGCTTTTTTACCTTTGTTTATGGTAAGATAATTATCAATTTTTGCAAAATTGTTATTGATAACCCTGGCAGTTCTAAAGGTGTAATTGTTCTTGAAGAGGGAATCCTGAGGTTTTTGAAGTTCTACCGTGTCTACCATATTTGCCATATGCTCTCTCAATTGCTGGTTCTCTTCAAGCAATCGTTGGTTATATTCCTCCAGGTTAAAATAGGAATTAATATTACTTGTCCAGCTGTAAATTCCGCCGGTAAGGAAGTTTGCAGAACTAATAAACTTGCTCTTTTGGTAAGAATGTGACTGTATGGTTAGAAACAACGAAAAAAGTAGCAGCAATAAGAAAAGTATCGTATTCTTATTGCGAATAAGAAAATTAAATATTTGCTGCATATACTTTTACCTACTTTATCAATACCCCTTTGTACCTGTTGAGGGTCTTAAGGGTAATTCCTGTTCCACGCACTACAGCACGTAAAGGATCTTCTGCAATGTAAACCGGGAGGTCAGTCTTTTGGGAAAGCCTTTTGTCTAGTCCGCGAAGCATAGATCCACCACCGGCGAGATAAATACCGGTATTGTAAATATCTGCGGCTAGTTCCGGCGGAGTTTGAGAGAGGGTTTCCATTACCGCGTCCTCAATTCTTAGAATAGATTTATCAAGCGCTTTTGCTATTTCCCGGTAGGAGATATTTACCTGTTTTGGTTTTCCCGTTAAAAGGTCTCTCCCCTGAACGCTCATTTCATCTGGCGGTACTTCAAGATCTTCGGTAGCTGCACCAATTTGAATTTTAATTTTTTCCGCAGTTCGCTCCCCTACATAAAGGTTGTGCTGGGTACGCATATAATATACTATATCATTGGTAAAAACATCTCCCGCTATTTTGATGGATTTGTCACACACAATCCCACCAAGTGCAATTACTGCAATTTCGGTTGTTCCACCACCTATATCCACGATCATGTTTCCTTTGGGTTGCATGATATCGACTCCAATTCCTATTGCCGCGGCCATAGGTTCGTGGATAAGATAAACTTCTTTACCGTTAACGCGTTCTGCACTTTCTTTTACCGCACGCATCTCCACTTCTGTAATGCCCGAAGGAATGCAAATCACCATGCGAAGGGCAGGAGTGAACATTTTCTTTTTCAATGCCGGGATTTCCTTGATGAACATGGTGAGCATTTTCTCACTGGCATCAAAATCTGCTATAACTCCATCTTTTAACGGGCGTATTGTTTTGATGTTCTCGTGCGTTTTTCCCTGCATCATTGCTGCTTCCTTTCCAACGGCAATGATTTTGCCTGTGGTGCGATGCCTGGCTACAATAGAAGGACTGTCAACCACGACTTTGTCATTGTGGATGATAAGGGTGTTTGCAGTACCCAAATCTATAGCTATTTCTTCAGTGAGAAAGTCAAAAAATCCCATAGTAAGTTAATTGGTGTGAAGTTGGTAAATGTAGTAAAATTAATGTTTAAAATGTCTTGTTCCAGTCATCACCATTGCAATATTGTTAGCATTGCAATAGTCAATGCTTAACTGGTCTTTTATCGAGCCCCCCGGCTGAATAACAGCAGTAATTCCTGCATTTCCGGCAATTTCCACACAATCGGGGAAAGGGAAAAATGCATCGCTGGCCATTACCGCTCCCTTAAGATCAAAATTAAAAGCTTTTGCTTTCACTATACTTTGATTTAAAGCGTCTACTCGCGAGGTTTGTCCTGTTCCGCTGGCACAAAGCTGCTTGTCTTTTACGAGAACGATCGTGTTTGATTTGGTATGCTTGCAAATTTTGGAAGCAAACAACAGGTCCAATAACTCTTGTGAGCTTGGTTTATTGTCAGTTGCCTGCGTTAAATCTTGTTCAGTATCTGTTTTTAAATCTTTATCCTGAATCAGTACCCCGTTGAGGCAGGTTCTTACCTGTTTCTTAGGAAGTTCGGTATCCTTCTGGATTAAAATAATCCTGTTTTTTTTCCCTTTTAGAATTTCCAATGCATCTTCAGCATAGGAAGGAGCAATCACCACCTCGCAAAAAAGTTCGTGAATCTGTTCTGCAGTAGCTTTATCTATTTCGGTGTTGCTTATAAGGATCCCTCCAAAAGCCGAAACAGGATCTCCCGCCAAAGCATCTGCATAGGCCTGGGCAAGCGTCTCTCTTTGTGCAAGTCCGCAGGCGTTATTGTGCTTCAAAATGGCAAAAGTGGGTGCTTCTCCCTTGAATTCATTCATTAAATTCACAGCCGCATCTACATCCAGGAGGTTGTTGTAAGATAATTCCTTGCCGTGGATTTTATCAAACATTCCCTCAAAATCACCGAAGAAATGCCCTTTTTGATGGGGATTCTCACCATATCGCAATTCCTTACCTTGCGTGATGCTTTGTTTATATGCCAGCTCTTCTTCATTTTGATTGAAGTAGTTGAAAATGGCAGTGTCGTAATGGGAGGAGACACTAAATGCCTTTGCTGCAAACCTTTTTCTTTCAGAAAGAGTGGTTTCGCCTTTTCCTTCGGAAATTACTTCTAGAAATTCTGAATAATCTTCTACCGAAGAAACACAAATTACATCCTGAAAATTCTTGGCGGCAGCTCTTATTAAAGAAATACCTCCAATATCTATTTTTTCAATAATATCTTCTTCTGAAGCACCTGATGCTACTGTTTTTTCAAACGGGTATAAATCAACGATGACAATGTCAATCTGTGGAATTTCATATTCATTCAGTTCGGCAGCGTCTCCTTCATTATTTTGTCTGTTCAGGATTCCTCCAAACACTTTTGGGTGAAGGGTTTTTACTCTTCCGCCAAGGATGGAGGGGTAGGATGTAACATCTTCAACTGGAATTACATCAATTCCCAGTTCTTTGATGAATTTTTCAGTTCCGCCGGTAGAATAAATGGTGATTCCCAGCTCATCCAGTTTCTTAACGATGGGGGCCAAACCTTCCTTGTTAAAAACAGAAATTAAGGCAGATTTAGCTGATTTTGAGGTGCTCATTGTGTTGGTTTTGTTAAGGTTGCAAAAGTAATTATTTCAGCCATAAATAATAAAGGCTATTGCTTTTATTTGTAATTTAATTTTGTAACGAATAGAGTGAGAATACGTCTTACAGATAAATGATTGAGAAATATAGCATTGCTTCATTATGTTGATATATTTAAGGGTCCTAAAAGAGAGCTTTTATTTTGCGATAAATGCTCTTAAAAACAATAAATTAAGAACCATTTTGTCACTTCTTGGGGTGACTATTGGTATCTTTTCTATTATCGCTGTTCTTGCAGCGGTAGATTCTCTGGAAAAGGAAATTAAAGGCAGTTTAAGTGCTTTAGACAATAGCACGATGATCATTATGCGTTTTTCTTTTGGTCCCTCAGAAATTCCGCAGTGGAAAAGAGAACAGTTTCCCGATGTTTCCTATGAAGAATATGAATATTTAAGCAGGAATATGCCAGATATGGAAGCGGCATCTTTTTCTCTCAATGTTCCTTCAGAATCTATTACCTATGAGGGGCGTACTGCAAGTAATGTTGGAATTGCAGCGGTGAGCCATGAATACTACAACATCGAAGCCTTGCAACTGGAAGAAGGCAGGTTTTATAACGAAGCTGAAGCGGTAAGCGGTGCGCCGGTGATCGTTCTGGGTTATGACGTTGCCGATAATCTTTTTGAAGGAAGGGATCCTTTGGGAAAGAAAGTAAGATTGTACGGGCGCAAATTTAATGTCATTGGTGTGCTTGAAAAACAGGGCGGCAGCATGTTTGGAGGTAGTCATGATACAAATATTTTCCTGCCGGTAAATGTGGTACGACGCATTTACGGCAGTAATAATCGTTCTTCCTTTCCTCAAATTATTGTAAAACCTGAGGAAGATGTAGACAACGCAGAATTTATGGCGATGTTAACACAGCAACTTCGGAATTTTAGAGGATTGAAGCCCGGTGATATAAATAATTTCTTCGTCAACCAGCTCCAGGGATTTGCAGACTTTATTGATAATATCACTGGACAGCTGAATTTTATTGGCTTGATCATTAGTGGTTTTTCCCTGTTGGTTGGAGGCTTCGGGATTGCAAATATTATGTTTGTAAGTGTAAAAGAGCGAACAAACCTCATCGGGATC
This sequence comes from Salinimicrobium maris, assembly GCF_049680855.1. Taxonomy (NCBI): domain Bacteria; kingdom Pseudomonadati; phylum Bacteroidota; class Flavobacteriia; order Flavobacteriales; family Flavobacteriaceae; genus Salinimicrobium; species Salinimicrobium maris. The sequence continues at coordinate 89,047 of NZ_JBMPGS010000006.1, forward strand.
CAGAAATCATTAGGAGCCAAAAACAAATTCATCCTGTTCCAATTCCTGTTTGAAGCCATTATCCTGGCGATCATCGGCGGACTCATTGGATTGTTTATGGTGTGGATAATTGCGACGGTGGTTTCCCAGTTTACGGGAGATTTCCAGTTTGTATTGTCGCCCTGGAATATGTTCATTGGGACAGCGGTTTCGGCAGTGATAGGTTTAATCTCTGGGATTATTCCTGCCATTTCCGCCTCAAAATTAGATCCTGTAGAAGCCATTAGAACGGGAATGTAAATCTTCCGAAGAAATTTTTTTTGGAGAAACAAGCATTTTAGAAATTTAAGTTATTCATCAAGAAATAAGGATCACGTTATGGAAAAGATCATTTTTTGCGGCTTTCTTTTCGTCGCCTTCAGCTTAACAGCTCAGGAATTTGATAAAGCAAAGCTCGACAGCCTTTTTTCTGCCATTGGGGAGAATCAAAAAGGAATGGGAAGTGTTTCCATTTTTAGTAAAGGAGAAGAAGTTTATCAGAATTCCATTGGTTTTAGTGATCTCGAGAATAATCTAAGGAATGAGAGCAGCACGAAATTCAGGATAGGTTCTATTTCTAAAACCTTTACAGCTACCATCATTATGCAACTCGTGGAGGAAGAAAAACTACGGCTTAACACGAAACTTTCAGAATTCTACCCAAATGTTCCAAATGCAGCAGAAATCACTATCGAGGATCTTTTGAGGCATCAAAGCGGTTTGTATAATTTCACCAGTTCGCCTGAATATCTGGAGTATTTGGAGGAACCCAAAACAAAGGAACAGCTGCTGGAGATCTTTACGGAAAATGGAACCGCCTTTAGTCCGCGGGAGAAAAATGAATATTCAAACACCAATTATGTGCTGCTGAGTTTTATTGCGGAAGATGTCGAAAATGACATTTTTGACAACATTTTACAGAACCGCATCGTACAACCGCTGGGATTAAAAAATACCTATTATGGCGGAAAAATAAATTCTGAAAACCAAGAGGCGTTTTCCTATACCAAAAAAGGAGAATGGATCCCGGCAACTGAGACAGATCTTAGCATTCCGAAGGGTGCAGGAGGAATTGTCTCAACTCCGTATGATCTAAACATCTTCTTTACCGCCCTTTTCAACGGGAAAGTAATAGAGCCTGAAACGCTCGAGCAAATGAAGACGCTCAACAACGGCTACGGGATGGGCTTGTTCTCCTATCCTTACGATGAAAAAACTCTTTATGGCCATACCGGCGGCATCGATGGCTTTTCCTCCATGGCCGTTTATGAGCGAGATAGCGATCTTGCCGTGACTTATATCTCAAATGCGGGAGAATTCCCTACTAACGATATCGTTCTGGGCGTATTGAGCATTTACTACGGAAAAGAATATGCTGTTCCCGCTTTTGAACCTAAAATGGAAATTCCTGAGGAAGAATTGCAAAAATACACAGGAACCTATAGCGCTGAAGGTTTTCCGCTTAAGTTGGAGGTTTTTGTGGAAGATGGAGTGTTAATGGGCCGGGGAACCGGGCAACAATCTTTTCCTATGGAGGCGTATGAACAGGATAAATTCCAGTTTATTCCCGCCGGACTTAAATTGCATTTTTCCCCTGAAGAAGAGCAGTTAACAATACTCCAGGGAGGCGGGACCCATGTGCTTAAGAAAGAATAAGATGGCGAATTAAAAATTAAAAATAAATCCTTTGAAAAATGACATTTTCCAGAGGATTTATTTTGGTTTGTTCAGCTTTCCAAATGGTATTTTCTAAAGAATTTCAGCTACTTTTTGGTTTACAAATTCCAGGAACAGCTCATCTTCCAAAGTAAAGGGATCTGGTGTGTGGGAATCAATATCAATTTGACCAATATTTTCGCCGTATTTAAAGAGCGGTACTACTATTTCGGCTTTAACATCAATGCTGCACGCAATATAATTGTCCTGCGCTTTTACATCTGGCACCACGAAATTTTTGTTTGATACCGCTACCTGTCCGCAAATACCTCTTCCGAAGGGAATAATGGTATGATCTGTAGGTTCTCCTGCAAAAGAGCGAAGTTTCAGCTCATTTTTGTCACCATTCTTAAAATAAAATCCAACCCAGTTATAATAGGGAATTTCAGTTCTTAGATTTTCGCAAACCTGCGTTAGACGATCGTCTACAGAAGCATTTTCCTGCTTAAGGATTTCTTCCACAAGCGGTTTTAAATTCTCAAATGACATATTTTCTAATTTTAGTACAAAAGTATTTAAAAATATCGCGATGGTTGGCTTCTTATTTTCAATACTTTTGCTTCAAATCATTATTTTCGTTTGCTTCAGCTCCTCAGGAAATATCGTACAGTACTCAAGTTCATCTTAATTTTTTTAGGAACCTATGTGATTTTGTCTTCAGTTTATAGCTGGTATCTTAGTTCATTCAGTTCCGAAATTTATTACCCGGATTATGTCACACACCTGGTGGCACGTCAAAGCCAGGCATTGATTTCCAGTATGGGGTATGATGTGGTTATCAATCCAGCAATGGGTTTCCCTTCAATGGATCTTAGAATTAACGGCCGCTTCGTTGCCAGGATCATAGAAGGGTGCAATTCCATTAGTATCATTATCCTCTTCATTTCTTTTATGCTGGCCTTCTTCGGAAAAGTAAAAAGCACGCTAATTTACCTTTTTTCAGGAGCTGTACTCATTTATGCGATTAACCTGGTTCGTATTGCCGTTCTTTCTGTAGGGATTTACGAAATTCCGCGATATGGGCATTTTTTTCACGAGGTGATCTTCCCCTTGATCATTTACGGTACCGTTTTCATTCTTTGGTTGCTTTGGATAAGGATCTATTCTAAACAAATGAGGCAATGAGAGTAGTGGCAAAATTTGGGATTGTAGCAGTGCTGGTACTTTTGCTGGTGCTGGTAAGATTGTTTGAAGAAGTACTATTTTATGATCCTTTCATGTATTTCTTTCAGGGCTGTATAAGCGAAAACCCGGAGCTTTTTCGGGGACACTGGTATGCAAATGTGGCGCTGAGGTTTGTTGCTAATACGCTTATTTCTTTGGCGGTGATTTATGTTGTCTTTGAAAAGAAATCATCTGTAAAATTTGCGGCTTTACTATACACGCTCCTTTTTATCGTGCTTTTCCCGTTGTTTATTTTCCTTATGGAACGGGTAGAAGAAAATGATTATCTGGCGGTTTTTTATGTACGAAGATTTCTGGTGCAGCCCATTTTACTGCTTTTGTTGCTTCCGGCATTTTATTATCAGCGCTTAAAAGACCGTCGCGGAAGTAAATAAATCTCATATTAGATTTTTTCTGTATTTTTGCACTTGATGAAAAAAGTTTTTCAGAAATCAGGGTCTCTTGTAATGGCATTTTTGGTGCTGTTCTCTACCATGTCCTTTACTGTGGAAAAACATTTCTGCGGTAGTTTCCTGGTAGATACCGCTATTTTTTCTGAAGCTGAAACCTGCGGAATGGAAATGCATACTTCTACTGAAGATGGCATCACCGAGGATAACTGCTGTAACGAGCAAAAAATTTCTGTAGAAGGGCAGAACGAGCTTAAACGAAGCTTTGATCAGCTGGATGTAGACCAGCAACTGTTCATTACAAGTTTTGCTTATAGCTTTGTCGATCTTTTCCAGGGGTTACCCGAACAGGTTATTCCTTTTAAACATTATACTCCGCCTTTGCTGGTGAGCGATATACAATTGCTTGACCAGACTTTCCTTATTTGATATTTAAGTTTTAGAAACTAAAGCCGAAATGCCCTTTTTGGAGCATTATGTGGCTATTGGCTTAGGCCAATCTTTTTTCTATTCACTTAATACTTATTGAAATGCTGAATAAAGGCATTAAATTTCTTATAGAAAACAAGCTGGTAGCAGTAATTTTCCTCGTCCTTTTCGTGGGCTGGGGAATTGTTACGGCACCCTTTAACTGGGACACCGGATTTTTACCTTCCAGTCCTGTTGCGGTAGACGCGATTCCTGATATTGGTGAAAACCAGCAGATCGTTTTCACTAACTGGCCGGGACGTTCTCCCCAGGACATCGAAGACCAGATCACCTACCCTCTCACTACTTCTTTGCTTGGAATTCCCGGGGTGAAAACCATCCGAAGTTCGAGCATGTTTGGATTTTCCAGTATATATATCATTTTTGAGGAGGATGTGGAATTCTACTGGAGCCGCAGCCGAATTCTGGAAAAACTGAATTCTCTTCCACCAAACTTATTACCCGAAGGTGTGAATCCGGCGCTGGGTCCAGATGCCACTGGCTTGGGGCAAATCTTCTGGTATACGCTGGAAGGTCGTGACAGTGAAGGAAATGTCACAGGTGGCTGGGATCTTCATGAACTGCGCAGCATTCAGGATTATTATGTGAAATATGCCCTTTCGGGCGCCAGCGGAGTTTCAGAAGTGAGTTCTATAGGCGGTTATGTTCAGGAATATCAAATAGATGTAAATCCAGAACTCATGCGGCAGTATGACGTAAGCCTGCAGGAGGTGGTGACGGCCGTGAAGGAAAGCAACCGCGACATAGGTGCACAAACGCTCGAGATCAATCGCGCCGAATATTTAGTGCGAGGCCTGGGTTATGTGAAGTCTGTGGAAGATATAGAAAACGCAGTGGTTACTTCCGAAGATTTTACCTCCTTGCGAGTTAAAGATATTGCAAATGTTTCTCTGGGACCGGCCCAGAGACGTGGCATCCTGGACAAAGAAGGTGCTGAGGTCGTGGGCGGAGTCGTAGTTGCAAGATACGGGGCGAATCCCTTGGAGGTCATCAACAACGTAAAAGATCAAATAGAAGAAATCAGTGAAAGTTTACCTTCCAAACAGCTGTCAGATGGACGTACGTCTCAGGTAACAATTGTGCCATTTTACGACCGCACCGAACTTATAGAGGAAACACTGGGGACGCTCAACGAAGCCCTCAGCATGGAAATCCTTATTACTGTCCTGGTGATCATTGTGATGGTGTTTAACCTTAGAGCATCTGTACTTATTTCCGGTTTATTGCCGGTGGCGGTGCTTATGGTCTTTATTTCAATGAAAATGTTTGATGTGCCCGCGAACATAGTGGCGCTTTCGGGTATTGCAATTGCCATTGGTACCATGGTAGATGTAGGCGTTATTTTATCTGAAAATATTCTTAGACACCTGGATGAGCTAAGACTGGATGCGAATGGAAAGAAGTTGCCCATAAATACGGTAGTTTATAATGCTACTTCTGAAGTTTCGGGAGCTATCTTAACAGCTGTACTTACAACTATTATCAGCTTTATTCCCGTTTTTACAATGATTGGTGCTGAAGGAAAGCTATTCCGGCCGCTGGCTTTTACAAAAACAATGGCGCTGGTGGCTTCTCTGGTGGTCGCTTTGTTTCTTATCCCGCCCTTTGCCGCCACTTTTTTCAAGAAAAAAACTGCGAGTGCAAGTGTGGGTTATACCGTTAATGCAATTCTTATTCTCCTCGGACTAACAGCAGTAGTGTTTGGGTACTTTACGGGTGTTATTCTTCTGGCTTTTGGGGTGACGGGTATGCTGCTTCTTCAAAAACGTATAGCTCCAAAAAGGGCAAATTTGATCAATATTATTGTTTCTGCTTTTGCGATCGTGCTGCTTTTAGCGGAGTACTGGCGACCATTAGGATTTGACCGAAGCGTTTTAATGAACTTCCTGTTTGTAGGAATTATTGCCTTTGGATTACTGGGAGGTTTTGCCATTTTTCAAAAGTATTATACATCAATTCTCAAATGGGCGCTGCGGAATAAAATAGCATTCCTGTCGCTGCCAACAGCCATTGTTATCGCAGGTTTCTTAATTATGCGAAATACCGGAGAGGAATTTATGCCTTCCCTTAACGAAGGTTCTTTTCTCCTGATGCCTACCTCAATGCCGCACGCCGGAGTGGAGGAAAACAAACGGGTTTTACAGCAGCTTGATATGGCAGTTGCTGCAATCCCAGAAGTGCAAACAGTGGTAGGAAAAGCCGGTCGTGCAGAATCTGCGCTGGATCCCGCACCCCTTTCCATGTATGAAAATATCATTCAGTATAAATCTGAATACATGAAGAATGAAGCTGGCGAGCCACAGCGCTTCAGGATGAACGAAGACGGGTATTTTATTCTTGCCAATGGGAAGCTCCTGTTAAATCCAAATTCTGAAATAGATGAAACCAACATCTCAGCAGAAAACCTGGTTCAGAATCCGCTGAAGATAGATAGAGCGCAATTAACTCCCGATGAAGACGGGGAATATTTCAGGAACTGGCGCCCCAATATACAGTCTCCAGATGATATCTGGAATGAAATTGTGGAAGCGACAAGATTACCGGGAGTGACTTCGGCACCAAAACTTCAGCCTATCGAAACTCGCCTCGTGATGCTGCAAACCGGGATGCGCGCACCTATGGGAATAAAAGTGAGAGGTGGTGACCTTAAGCAAATAGAAGCTTTCGGACTAAAACTGGAAGAAATCCTCAAGGAAGTGGAAGGCGTAAAAGATGAGGCGGTTTTTGCTGACAGGATTGTCGGGAAACCATATCTGTTGATCGACATTAAAAGGGAGCGCCTTGCGAGATACGGAATTTCCATTGATGATGTACAGGGAGTGCTCGAAGTGGCTGTTGGAGGAATGGCGATCTCGCAAACCGTGGAAGGAAGGGAGCGTTATGCAATGAGAGTGCGATATCCAAGAGATCTTCGCGGAAGCCCTGAAGATATTAAAGATATTTATGTGCCTGTGGAAGGTGGTAACCCGGTGCCGCTGACCGAGCTGGTAGAAATTAGGTATGAGCAGGGGCCGCAGGTGATCAAGAGTGAAGATACTTTTCTTGTAGGTTATGTGCTCTTTGATAAAATGGATGGATACGCTGAAGTGAATGTTGTTGAGAATGCACAGGAACTTATTAAAGAAAAAATTGCTGCGGGCGAACTAACGGTACCTGCAGGGCTTAGCTATAAATTCACCGGAACTTATGAAAATCAATTACGGGCAGAAAAAACCTTGTCTGTAGTAGTGCCGCTTTCCTTGATCATTATATTCTTGATCCTTTATTTTCAGTTCAAATCGGTTTCAACTTCTTTAATGGTGTTTACCGGGATTGCCGTAGCCTTTGCAGGAGGTTTTATGCTTATTTGGCTGTATGGGGAAAGCTGGTTTTTAAACTTCAGTGTCTTTGGTGAAAACCTGCGGGATCTTTTCCAGATGCACCCCATAAACCTAAGCGTTGCCGTATGGGTAGGATTCATTGCCCTCTTCGGAATTGCAACCGATGATGGTGTGGTAATGGCTACTTATCTTACGCAGACCTACAACAATAATGTGACAAAAACCAAAGAGCAGGTGAGGGCAGCGGTAGTCGAAGCCGGGGAAAAAAGGATTCGCCCCTGTCTTATGACCACGGCAACGACCATCCTGGCACTTTTGCCAATATTAACTTCTACAGGACGTGGAAGTGACATTATAATCCCAATGGCCATCCCCAGTTTCGGCGGAATGCTGATCGCGCTCATTACGCTGTTTGTGGTTCCCGTCTTGTTTAGCTGGAGAAAAGAAGCGCAATTGGGAAAACAGGAACAAATTGAAGAATAAAAAAATGACAGAAGCTCCAAAAATGACAAAAAAAGACGGCTTTTTGGGAATGCAGAAATGCATCATCTTTGCTGCAATCTTGTGCTTTTCCGGATTTACAGGAATGAGTCAGCAGCTGGATTATTACCTGTTGGAAGCAGAAGAAAACAATCCCGAAATCCAGGCGCTGGGATTGCGCTATGACATTGCTACAGAAAAGATAAATGAAGCCGCTTCCCTGCCCGATACCGAATTTAGTGCCGGTTATTTTGTAAGTGAACCTGAAACCCGCACCGGGCCTCAAAAAGCACGTTTTTCGGTACGGCAAATGATTCCCTGGTTTAATACAATCACTGCGAGAGAAAATTATTCTAAATCGCTGGCAGATGCCGAATATGTGGAGATCGCCATGGCGAAAAGAAAGCTGAAATTATCGGTTGCGCAAACCTATTACCGGCTTTACGCTTTGCAAGCCAGGCAGGAGGTGGTTAGGGAAAATGTGGATCTGTTGGAAACCTATCACGAATTGGCGCTCAATTCTGTAGAAGTGGGTAGCGCTTCGGCAGTAGATGTGCTTCGGCTGCAAATGAGACAAAATGATCTCATGCAGCAGCTGCTGACTTTGGAGCAGGAATTTAAGGCTGAAAAAGTAAAGTTCAATAACCTTTTAAACCGTCCTGCAAACATGGAAATCGTGCTTGTGGATTCGCTTGCTATTCCGTCGCAAGAACTTTCAGAAGAGTTCAATGTGAATCAGGTGCATCCTGAGCTTCTTAAATTTGAGGAACTGTACCAATCGGTCACCGAAGCAGAACTTCTGAATCAAAAGGAAGCACTTCCTAAACTGGGTTTTGGAATTGATTATATTCCTGTTGCCGAGCGCAGTGATATGACGATGCTTGATAACGGAAAAGATATCCTGATGCCCATGCTATCGGTTTCCATTCCAATTTTTAATACGAAGTACAAATCGGTAACAAGGCAGAACGAATTGAGGCAAAAGGAAATAAATGCACAACGCACTAACCGGCAGGACAAATTGAGCACGCTCCTGGCCGAAGCAGTAAGTAGCCGCAGCGCTGTCAGGATCACTGCCGAGACATTTCTTCAAAATTTGGAGCAGGCAAAAGATGCCGAAGAAATCCTGCTGCGCAGCTACGAAACAGGAACGGTAGATTTTGATGACGTGCTTGATGTGCAGGAGCTTCAGCTGCAATTTCAGACGGGATTAATAGAAGCCGTGAAGAACTTTTACCAGGAATCGGCGGTGATAAATTACCTGACAAATTAGTTAGTAAAAAGCTGATGGTTTTTCGGCAAATGAATAAAAAAGAAGAAGATGAAAAAAGTATTAATATACATAGGGCTGCTGGCAGGAGGACTGTTACTTGGCTACTGGATTTTCAATGATTCGGAAGGAGCCGTTTCTAGGGCTGCTGAAATGACTTCGGAACATGATCACGAAGAAAAAACCATGTGGACCTGTTCCATGCACCCGCAAATCATGCAGCCGCGGCCGGGAGATTGCCCAATTTGCGGAATGGAACTCATTCCCGCAGCGGCAGCCGTGGATGGTTTGAGTGCCGGGGAATTCACCATGACCGAAAATGCCATTGCGCTGGCAAATATCCAAACCACTACGGTGGGTGGCGGCAATCAGGCCGGGGATAAGCTTAATCTTTCTGGCCAGATAGAAATTAATGAAGAAGATGTGGCCGTGCAGGTGGCGCACTTTGCAGGTCGAATAGAAGATCTAAATGTGAATTTTGCAGGGGAAGAAGTCAGACGAGGGCAGTTACTGGCTACCGTTTATTCTCCCGAACTTGTTGCCGCACAGCAGGAATTACTAACGGCCGCAAGATTAAAGGAGAATCAGCCGGGATTGTACAATGCGGTAAGAAATAAACTGAAATTATGGAAGCTGTCTGATAATCAAATCAAAACCATTGAAAGTTCGGGAGAAGTGATAGAGAATTTTCCTGTTTATGCTAATGTCAGCGGAACGGTAACCGAAAAACTTGTTCAGGAAGGAGATTACGTTTCTCAGGGACAACCACTTTTCAGAATAGCAAATCTGGGGAGTGTTTGGGCGGTCTTTAATGCTTATGAAAACCAGGTTAGCGGAGTAGAGGAAGGGCAGGAAATTTTGATCACCACGAATGCTTTTCCTAACATGGAGTTTGAGGCCAGAGTTTCTTTCGTAGATCCTGTTCTCAATACTTCTCGGCGTACGGTTGAGGTAAGAACCGAACTGGAGAATGAAAATGCCATTTTGAAGCCGGGAATGTTTGTCCGCGGGATATTAGAAGGTACAAGCGTGGCTGAAAATTCTGAAGAGGTAGTAGTTGTTCCCAAAAGTGCGGTTATGTGGACGGGGGAGCGTTCGCTCGTCTACGTCAAGACCAATGCCGAAACTCCCACTTTTGAAATGAGAGAAGTGAGACTTGGAAAACCTATGGGCAATAGTTTTGAAGTGGTAAACGGACTTTCTGCAGGAGAAGAAATTGTGGTAAACGGTACTTTTACGGTAGATGCGGCTGCTCAGCTGCAGGGGAAGCGATCTATGATGAACCAGGAATCTACGCAAGCTAAAAATCCAGTACCAATGAAAATGGAAATTCCGGCAGGTTTTCAGGAGGAATTCGAAGCGATTCTTTCTTCTTATTTTGAGCTGAAGGATGCCTTTGTTCGTTCTGAAGCAGGTGCTGCACGAGAAAAGGCTTCAGAAATGCTTGAGAAAATAAGCAATATTTCTCTTAGCGGACTTGGAGAATTGGAAGGCCAACACGTAAACCGAATTACTAAAATGCTGGAGGCGATCGTTCAAAATGACATTTTAGAGAATCAGCGGGAACATTTTAGAGTGCTTTCAGAAAATATGATCACCTTAGTTTCCAGTATGGATGTGCTGGAAACCAATATCTTTGTAATGAACTGCCCTATGGCAAACACAAACAAAGGAGCAGATTGGCTGAGCCTGTCACGGGAGATAAGAAATCCCTATTTTGGAGAGGCCATGGTCACCTGTGGCGAGATTATTAGAGAAATAAAATAATTATTAATAATTAATTAAAGTTAATCAAGATCAACATGAGACATTCAAAATTGCTTATTTTAGGAGTAGCAGGTATTTTAAGTCTAAATTCCTGCGGAGAAAACAAGAAAGGAGAGGAAACTGTAATTCCAATGCAAAACGACAGCCGTAAGATGGGAGATGACCATGAAATGCATGCTGCGGAAGGTGAAAACCTGGACGACGGTGCACAGAGTGGCAATCCTCAATTTCCGGACGAAACGATAGCAAACGTGTATGAACATTATATGCACGTCAAGTCTGCCCTGGTGAACAGTAATTCTTCTGAAGCGGCCAATGGTGCCGAAATGCTGGTGGAGACTTTACAGAATTCCGAAGCAAATGATGAGGTGCTGAATGCTGCTCAGCAAATAGCACAGGCCGACGAGTTAAATGCACAAAGAACCGCATTTTCAGATCTCTCAGCGGGAGTTGAGGAAATGATCGCTGGCCAACTGGAATCTGGTGAGATCTATAAGCAGTATTGCCCTATGGCGTTTGAAGGACAGGGCGGTTACTGGCTTTCTTCTTCCGAGGAGATTCGTAATCCTTATTATGGAGACAAAATGTTGAAATGCGGAAGTGTAAGAGAAACTATTCAATAATTATAAATTAGATTTCCCGGGGCTGGGCTCCGGGAAATTTTGTTTGACGAAGCTGAATTATGGAAAAGAATGTTCTTCAAATCAAAAACATGGTCTGTGATAGATGTAAGATAACAGTTACAGAAATTATGGGTCGCCTGGAAATTCCGTGGGAGAGGATCGCACTTGGAGAAGCGGTTCTGGGAAGGCAGCTGGACGAAGAAGAGCTTCAGGATCTAAAGAATGAATTCAGCAAAGTCGGTTTTGTAGTCATTGATGACAGGAACCTTCAGTTGGTCAACAAAATAAAGTCTCTCATTATAGAAGAGGTGTATGAGTCGGATCTCGATCAGGAAAAAAATATTTCTGAAGTCCTGGCGGAAAAATTGCTTCACGATTATAGCTTTTTAAGCAGCTTGTTCAAAAAAGCTGAAGGAATAAGTGTAGAAAAATTCCGCAGTGATTTAAAAATTGAGCGCGCCAAGGAGTTGCTGGAGTATGGGGAATTGAACATAAATGAGATAGCAACAAAAATTGGCTACAAAAGTGTAAGTTATTTTTGTTCTAAATTTAAAAAGGAAACAGGCTTCACACCATTAGCTTATCAAAAGAAGCAGGTGAAAAGCCGGGTGGGAATAAATACGCTTTAAACAAAATTTCAATATTTTTATCTGTAATAAAGAAATTCGTTCTTCTAATTATGTGGTAATTTCATACTGAATTAACTAAAAAAAGAATTTATTATGAAAAATCAGGAATTAATAAGGAAGTTTTACGATTGTGCAGCAGCATGTTCTCATTGTGCAGATGCCTGCCTTGACGAAGATGATGTAAAAAAGATGGTGCCGTGTATTAGGCTCGACAAGGTTTGTGCTTCCACATGTATTGCAACTGCGCAAGCTTTGGCTGTAGACATTGCTAAAGACGATATTAGAGGACTTGTAGAATTTTGTAAGGAAATTTGCCGCAAGTGTGGGGATGAGTGTAGCCAGCATGATAACCAGCACTGTCAGGACTGCGCGAAAGCTTGTAAAGAGTGTGTGGAAGCATGTGATAAATTTTTGGCATAATAGATATTCAAATGGAAACAATTGAAAACCCGGCTGGTCTGGGTTTTCTTTTTTTTCATTCTAATCCTGAACAATGACTGACTATAAAAAGAACAGCTTATCCCTTACGAGTGCCATAGCAATGGGAACGGGGGTGATGATAGGAGCGGCAGTGTTCGCATTAATGGGGCAGGTAGCCGAACTGGCAGGAGAGTATTTCGTGCTCTCCTTCATCCTGGGAGGAGTGATTTCCGGTTTTAGCGCTTACTCTTACATTAAAATGGCACATGCCTATCCTTCGGCCGGGGGAATCGCCATGTTCCTTCAAAAAGCCTATGGGAAAGGAACAATTACTGCTTTTGCTGCCTTACTCATGGCTTTCTCGATGGTCCTGAATGAAAGTCTTGTGGCGCGCACTTTCGGTACTTACACGCTTCAGCTTTTTGACGTGGGGGAAAATTCTTTTTGGGTACCCGTATTGGGAGTAGGACTGCTCGTAGCTGCTTTTGTTGTAAATATTCTCGGGAACGAAGTGATAGGAAGAACCGCAATGGCCACGGCAGCAATTAAAATCATAGGAATTCTCATCTTTGCCGGGGGTGCAATTTATGCTGCCGATTTCCAGATGGGTTCGGCTTTACCTTCTGCTGCTCCCGAGAATGACTTTACAAAATACCTGGCTTCACTGGCCTTGTCCATTCTTGCGTACAAAGGCTTTACAACTATCACCAACAGCGGGGGTGAAATTGAAAAACCGCATAAAAATGTGGGTCGGGCAATTATTTTTTCTCTGCTCATTTGTGGGGTTGTGTATTTTTTGACTGCCGTGGGAGTTGGTGCCAACCTTTCCATTCCCGAAATTATTGAAGCTAAAGATTATTCCTTAGCCGAAGCTGCCAGCCCGCTTTTTGGAAACTTCGGACTTTGGTTTACGGTAGGTATCGCAATTATTGCCACTATTTCCGGGGTGATCTTCAGTATTTTTGCAGTATCCAGGATGACGGCCATGCTTACCAATATGAAATTAATTCCGCATTCGCATTTTAAGATGCCGGGAAATGTGCAGCAGCACATGCTGGTTTATATCGTGGTACTTTCCATCCTGCTTACCGTTCTTTTTGACCTTTCCGGGATCGCAGCGATGGGTGCTATATTTTATCTTATTATGGATATGATCATTCATGTGGGCGTTTTACGGCATATGAAGGAAAAAGTAGATGCGAATCCTGTAATTGTCATTTCGGCTATTGTTTTGGATGCTGTGGTACTGGCAGGTTTTGTATGGGTGAAAATTCAAATGAACCTCACTATTATTCTCGTTTCCGCAGGGCTTATCATTGTCACCTTCTTTGGTGAAAAATTATTTCTGAAGAATACGAAGGAAGAGCGGCAGGAAGAAGATACAGAAGATAAATAGGATGAATAAACCTGAGATGAGGTGAAACTGTATGTGAAGAACATGGTTTGTAATCGCTGTATTACTGCGGTAAGAACTGCGATTGAAGAACAAGGCCTGCATCAAACTTCTGTGGAACTGGGAGAAGTGGAGATCGCCGAAGAAATCAATGACGAACAAAGGCAGGAGTTAAATGCCATTTTTGAAGCACTGGGATTTGAACTTATTAATGATAAAAAAAGCCGGTGGATTCAAAAGATAAAAACCATTATTGTTGAACTGATCTACTACGACGAAGTATATCCAAAAATGACCTTTTCCGAGTACATTTCGGGGAAATTAAATCATGATTATTCCTATCTCAGCAAGTTGTTTTCAGAAGTGCAGGGTATTACAATAGAGCAATATTTCATAGCGCAAAAGATTGAGCGCGTCAAGGAATTGCTGGTGTACGACGAGTATTCGTTAAGTGAAATCGCTCATCAACTCAATTACAGCAGTGTTTCCCACCTTAGCAGGCAGTTTAAAAAAGTGACCGGGCTTTCGCCTACACATTTTAAGCAGTTAAAGGAAAAGAAGAGAAAACCCCTGGATGAAGTCTGAATCCTGCCAAAAGCTTCCATAATTATGCAACAGTGCTGCTGTTCTTTTTTTGAAATTTGTCGATAAAAGTTGAAGTAATGAAACATAGCTATAAAATTTCAGGAATGACATGTAGCGGCTGCCGCAGCCATGTTGAAAAGACGCTGCAGGAAGTTGAAGGCGTTTCAAATGTGAATGTAAATCTTGATAAAGCCGAGGCCGAAATTGAAATGCAGCGGCATATCCCCTGGGATGTTCTGGAAACTGCGCTGCAGAAGGGAGGCGGCAATTATCACATTCTTGCTCCGGGTACTTCCGAAGAAAAGTCAGCTGAAAAAGGTTCCAAAAATGACATTTCTGAAGCAACTTCTGAAATTAATTCAGAAGAAGCTGAATTCATGATGCACAAATATAAGATCACCGGAATGACTTGTAACGGCTGCCGCAGCCATGTGGAAAATACACTGCAGCAGGTGGACGGGGTGAAAAATGTTTCGGTAGCTCTTGAAAGTGGTGAGGCCAAAATTGAGATGGAGCGGCACATACCGGTAGATGTTTTTGAAACGGCCTTACAACAGGACGGCGGCAACTATCATATTTCCATGCCCCGGGCAGCTCATGGAACCGATGAATTGATGAGCCATAAATACGAGGTCACCGGCATGACCTGCAATGGCTGCCGGGCACATGTGGAGGAAAGCCTTCAAAAAGTGAACGGAGTGAAAGACGTGCGGGTGGATCTGGAAAAGGCCGAAGCGGTCATTGAAATGCACCGGCATATTCCTTTAGAGACTTTCCAGAAGGTGTTGGAGATAGACGGGGGAACGTATGGAATTTATCTGCCGGGACAGGCAAAAGAAGCCCCCAGCAAGTCAAAACAGTCAAAAGGCAGGGGAACAGGAACTTTTTACTGCCCAATGCACTGCGAAGGTGATAAAGCCTATGATAAAGCAGGTGATTGCCCGGTTTGCGGAATGGACCTCGTGGAGGAAGTAAATTTAAAGGCCGAAAAACCTCAATACACCTGCCCAATGCACTCTGAGGTGGTTGAAGACGAGCCGGGAAGCTGCCCAATTTGCGGAATGGATCTGGTGCGAATAGAACCCGATCTTTCCTCGGAACAGAAAACATATAAGCAGCTGCTCAAAAAGTTCAAAATAGCCGTCGCATTTACGCTGCCCATATTTATCATTGCCATGTCTGAAATGATCTCCAAAAATCCCCTTTTTGAGATCATGGAGTTAAGAGCCTGGAATTGGGTGCAGCTGGGGCTTTCTCTTCCGGTAGTGTTTTATGCCACCTGGATGTTCTTTGAAAGAGCCTGGAAATCTATAGTTTCCTGGAATCTGAACATGTTTACTTTAATTGGGATAGGAGCCGGAGTGGCCTGGCTTTTCAGTGTCTTCGGAATGCTTTTCCCAGATCTTTTTCCAGAGCAGTTTAAAAGCCCTGCAGGGACAGTATATGTTTATTTCGAAGCCGCCACAGTGATACTTACGCTGGTATTGCTTGGGCAGTTGCTGGAAGCAAGAGCCCACAGCCGCACAAATTCTGCAATTAAAGAGTTGCTGAAACTCGCCCCCAACAAAGCCATTCGAGTAGTAAATGGAAAAGAGGAGGAGATTGATGCAGATATGATCCAGGTGGGTGATATTTTGCGGGTGAAGCCCGGGGATAAGATTCCGGTAGATGGAAGTATTGAACAGGGGCAGACCAACATTGATGAATCCATGATTACGGGCGAGCCGGTGCCGGTAGAGAAAACTGAAGGAGATGTGGTCACCTCAGGAACTATCAATGGCAACCGCAGCTTTACCATGAAGGCCGAAAAAGTAGGCGACGAGACTTTGCTGGCGCAAATAATTAAAATGGTAAATGATGCCAGCCGTTCGCAGGCGCCCATTCAGAAGTTAGCTGATAAAATTTCGGGGTATTTTGTGCCGGTGGTGGTAATTATTTCGATTATCACTTTTATCGTGTGGGCTTTTCTTGTGCCTGAAGGCGCATTTCCTGAAGACGCATCCAGCTGGAGTTATGCGCTCATCAATGCCATTGCAGTTTTGATCATCGCCTGTCCCTGTGCTCTTGGACTCGCTACTCCTATGTCTGTCATGGTAGGCGTGGGAAAAGGTGCTCAAAATGGCGTTTTAATTAAGAATGCGCAGGCGCTAGAACAAATGAACAAGATCGATACGCTTATTGTCGATAAAACAGGAACCATTACGGAAGGAAAGCCTTCTGTGGACAAAGTAGTGGCTACAGGTGAATTTTCAGAAGAGGAAATTCTAAAAAATGTGGCTTCGGTTAATGCGCAGAGCGAGCATCCGCTGGCAGAAGCTACAGTGAATTATGCGCGTTCCAAAAATGTCATTTTTGAGGAGGCTTCCGGTTTTAATTCTGTTACAGGAAAAGGAGTGACGGGAATTTCTGCAGAAAGAGAAGTGTCTATAGGCAATGAAAAGCTTATGGAAGAAATAGACGCCCAAATCGCTTCGGAACTTCAAAGGAGGGTAAAGCAAGAGCAGGAGCAGGGAAAAACGGTGTCTTATGTGGCGATTGATAAAAAAGTAGCCGGATATATTACAATTACAGATCCAGTAAAGAAAACGAGTCGACAGGCTATCAAGAAATTAGTAGATGATGGGATGGAGGTAGTAATGCTTACCGGTGACAATGAAACAACTGCCAAGGCAGTAGCTGCAGACCTGGGGCTTTCAGGATTTAAGGCGGGAATGCTTCCGCAGGACAAAATGGAAGAGGTAGAGAGACTTCAGGAGCAAGGTAAGAAGGTTGCCATGGCCGGTGACGGGATCAACGATGCACCTGCGCTTGCAAAATCTAATGTTGGTATCGCCATGGGAACGGGAACAGACGTGGCTATAGAAAGTGCAGAAATCACGCTTGTAAAAGGAGATTTATGGGGCGTTGTAAAAGCAAGGAACCTGAGCAAAAAGGTAATGACAAATATAAAACAGAACCTGTTTTTTGCATTGGTTTACAATACGCTGGGAGTTCCCATTGCCGCCGGAGTGCTTTATCCTTTCTTCGGAATCCTGCTGTCTCCAATGATCGCGGCTCTTGCCATGAGCTTTAGCTCGGTATCTGTGATCGTGAATGCCCTCAGACTAAGATCTGCAAAAATTGAATAAAAAAAATCCGGAGTGTTTCACTCCGGATTTTGATCTTGATCTTGATTTAATATTTGGTTTCTACCAGCCTGCGGTATAAGGACTATAGACGTTGTATTCATTTTCGTCTATCATGTTGTCGTCATTGGTGTCCCAGTCTACATACAATCCGGTGTTCTATTCATCTTCGGTCACTGCGCTATTGGCATCGGCGTCATAGGTGGTGTATACATCTGTTGCACCAAAACCCTGATACCATTCATCACTGTTTAATACACCATCAGTATCTGCGTCCCAGGTGCCAAAATCATCTTCATTTACATAACTACTGTACATTCCGGTATAACCTGCATTCCATTCTTCCTCACTTATGGCATCATCATCATCTACGTCTGTATTACCAAATGTGGTGTTAAAGAATTCCTCATCGTTTAGAGAGCCGTCTGCATCGGTGTCCCATCCTACAAAGTCATTTGCATAGGTATTGGCAAATTCATCTGCGTCTAACGAACCGTCTGCATTGGTATCAAAGTCGCTGAAGCTTCCGGCGTTACCCGGCTCCATCATTACAGTAATGGTTATTGTTGCCAGACCTCCGTTTTCGTTCATCACGGGCTCGTCTTCGATATCCCATTCTCCAGAGACACCGTCATCATCTTCGGCATAAAGTTTTAAAGTGATTTCATCTCCGTCATCATCGCCCTCAAGATTTGCATCTTCGTTGAGCATAAGGCTAATGTTTGTTTCGGTTCCTTCTTCGATCATAACAGGGTCTGTGATAAAGTTATCACTGTTTCCTTCGTTGGCGTGTACCGCTACAAGCCAGCTGTCCTGGCCTACAGTAACACTTTGTACTACAATTGTGTTTCCGGAGATCGTTTGATCTTCAGCAGTGATAAATCCTGTCTCATCATCCTCATCAATTAAGCCGTCATCATCATCACCACAGCTGTTTAAGCTGAAAGCAAGAAATAGCATTCCCAGAAATAAGGGATAGTTCCTAATGTTTTTAAATACTTCTTTCATAATGCAATTTTTTAGTTCTTAATCGTAGCGAATGTGCTGAAAAAAATTGCACCGGTCAATTTTTTAATAGGAAGAGCACTCAACTTTACCGCTAGTTTAACGCCAATGTTAATCGTATCAGAAAAATTCATGAAAACCTGTAGATTTTCCTAAAAAATCTGAAAATGAAATGTTGTAAAATTCTGTATTTGAGCAATGCACATAAAAAAACTGCCCGAAAATGTCATTTTTGGGCAGTTTAAAAATCAACTTTTTAAGCTACTTTCTAGCTATTGGGGTCAAGGATGAGGTTAACACGTGCCAGTGCATCCTGAAGATGATATCTGGTCATTGTATCACGGCTTCTTCCAATGGAATTTCGAAGATCTCTTTGTAATTTCTGCAGTTCTCCTCTTACAACTGGACGAATATCACTTTGCTCCACATCTACGTTTGTTCTGGTACTCCATGAACGGTATCTTGCAGGGAGTTGAGATTGTTCTTCGGTCATAAGATACTCCATACGGTTAATATATGCCCTTTGCAGGTTTCGGCGATACGTATCGATCTCGTTTCCTCTTCTTAATTCACTCCAGATTCCGGTTCTAAGATCGGTCATCATATCAAGAAGTGAATAGGCTTCTCTTCCGTTGATCTGACGGTTTTCGATCAATCTTCCCATTCTTCCGAAGTCAAGAATATTGTTCAAGGTTCTTTCCTGAGTATTTCTGATTCGTTCCACATTTCCATCAAATTCGATCTTGTTGAAGATCTCCTGGTCAATAAGCCACTCGGGCGTTGAGAACAACTCATCCTGAAGGAAGTTCATTGCTTTCTTCTGTTTATCTGCAGTGACGTGTGAATATACAGCGCCTTCCTGGTCGTATGTTTTAGTCTCTTTAATCACACCGCCAATATTAGCAGTGACGTGGCCCAGGTAACGGTTGTATTGGCCAAGCACCTGCTCATACATGGTTTCAAGATCGTCATAATCTTTCCCTTTTTCGGCTGTCCATTCGATGAGGTTTGGAACTATTCTTTTAAGATTCTTTATTCCATACTGGCTAGCAAGTACAGCATCATCTCCAAGGTCTTCGGTTTGAGAAGTAGGGTCAATTACCCCGCTTTGTTGTGCACCAAATCTGTAAACAGGATCTCCTGCTTTTTCAAGAATCCACTCGTCAAGGATTTCCTTTTCTTCCTTACCTGTTTTGTCCAGGATAGGTTTATAACCCCATTGAATTGCATATTTATCATATGGCCCAATGTTTGGCATTAATGCCACATCTCCATCTTCAGGTTGTGCGATGTAGTTAAATCTTGCGTAGTCCATGATAGATGGCGCAGTACCATTTTTCGCTGTAAAGTCAGGATCTCTCAAAGATTCTACAGAGTAGGCTACACTGCTTCCCATGTTGTGAGGGAGTCCCAGGGTGTGCCCCACTTCGTGAGAAGAAACGAACCTGATTAGGCGCCCCATGATCTCGTCTTTAAATTCTACGCCGCGAGCATCTTCATTAATAGCCGCAGTTTGTACAAAGAACCAGTTTCTCAATAAAGTCATAACATTATGGTACCAGTTAATATCTGATTCCAAAATTTCTCCAGATCGCGGATCGCTCACGTGTGGGCCATTGGCGTTTGGAATTGGGGAAGCCAGGTAACGTACCACAGAATAACGTACATCTTCGGGGCTCCAGTCTGGATCTTCTTCAACTGTAGGAGCATCTTTGGCAATAATGGCATTTTTAAAACCTGCCGCCTCAAAAGCAACCTGCCAGTCTTCAATTCCTTCTTTGATATATGGAATCCATTTCTTAGGAGTAGCACGGTCTATATAATATACAATAGGCTCTTTTGGCTCTACCAGTACGCCCTGCTTGAACTTTTCAATGTCCTCTTCCTTCACTTCAAGTCTCCAGCGGTCAAGGTATCTTACAGTTTCGCTTTTTTGGGCATCAAGACCATAATCTGTTTGCCCTGTTGTAAACCAACCTACACGCTCGTCAAAATACCTTCTTTCCATAGGTACCTTTGGAAGAAGAATCATAGAGTTGCTCATCTTTACAGATACTGAAGCTGTACTTGAATTTGATGGCGGCTCTCCGGCGTTGTAAGTTTTTACGTGACGCACCTCTATGTTTCTTGGGTAACTTCTAATGGTATCGATATAAGACCTGCTGTCATCAAGCCGACTTATCTTATAGTTTTTTCTACTCCTCTCTGGGAAACCTAAGGCCTGAACATCTTTTTGAAATAAATCAGTTACCTTAATTACAGTGGAGTTGTTCAAAGAATCTTTGTGAAAAGCTTCAATGTCAAAAGAGAACAGAATGGGTTCAAAATTTGAATTTACCACTGCTTCATGAATAGGTAGAGAATCTGCAGCGTACACATCATGTGAAACGACGCGAAGAAGAACATCATTGTTCTTTTTTTCCCATCTTAGTACCTGTTCATTTTGTTTTCCGCCGCCAAAACCTATTCCTGAGGCAGTTTGTGCTATCCTGGTAACCATAAGCATTTCACGGTTGAAAAGGCTGTCGGGAATTTCGTAGTAGTAGTCTTCATCTACCTGGTGGACAGTAAATAAACCTTTGTCTGTCTTGGCCTCTTTGGTGATTACTTTGTTGTAATCTTTAATACCATTCTTGTCTTTAGAAGGTTTTTGACCGGAGTCGGCCGTTGTTTTTGATTTGTCTGACTGAAAAACAGCACAGCTCGATATTGAAAATGCCAGGAAAACAACACCCAGCCGATGCAATAAACGGTTGTTCATTAAGTAATAGTTTGAGTTAAAAAAAGCCCAATTTAAAAAAACAAATTTCACGTGCCTAATGTGAAGCTGTTAAATAAAAGGGAGTTGCATTTGCGCTTGTTTGACTACAGAGAATGCAAAAGGTTTAAAAAAGGGTTAAATTTTATTCATTTTCTCCAGTACAAAACCCTTATAATGAGATTCCTTACAAAGGATGGTGTCTTCTGCTGTTAAACTTTTAAGATCAAACTTTGATTCGTAATACTTTTCTAGAAAAGTACGAGACCAAAATCGCGGATGAAAGAGGAACAGCGGATTCCTCAAGAGCGGGTAGGGTATAAAATGGTAAGATTTTACTCCTTTAGAACGATAAAAATTCTTAACCTCCGCTTCAATTCCTAATTCCCTTCCAGCGATGCACACTGCTCTACGTTGACATTTTGAACCAATGAAGTGCTGGGCAAGATGTGGAGAGAAACCGTGCAGGAAAAATTGATCTTTAATCCGTTTGTAATTTTGGTATCGAGACCAACTGTCCATTATGACCAGAAAGATATGTACAAAGGAGAACAAAAAGCAGTAAAACCAGAATATCACTTTGACCAGAGAGTTGCCATTGATTGCAGTTGAAAACATGTCCCAGTAAAACCAGGATTGGAACAGGAATATGCCAAGCGATAAATATAGCAGTTTTCCCACCCGTAGGTAGGAGATAAATGTGGATGGGTGATGAGGTAATGCTCCCGACATTTATCTAAGATAAAAATTTTTAAAGCTAAAAATGGGGCGGCATTAGTAAAATTGATTTATTCCTCTGCATATTGGAGCCTTGGGAAGCACTAATTTTATATGATTTTTGAATACTGGGGAAGTTATTTCTGCTGTAATTTTTATCGGAAGAAAATCTGAATAAAAGAAGAAAGTTTGCTGGGAATGGCGAATAAACTTTCACCAGCCAAATGTGTATTAAACGAAATTGGTTCTTACCTGCCGAAAAATAGGAGGTCTGTAAATGCTTTAATAGCAATTCGAGTTTTACTTCAAAACAAGTTTTTGCAGCAACAAGATCATTGGTAAATGTAAGAATACCACTTATCACAGTTTTGTTCTGGGATAAATTAAGAAGAGGTTGTTTTAAAAGTCTTTTTTACGTCAACCTGAAATAAATTCAGAACGACGATTTTACTGCTTTTAAAACAACCTCTAATCTATAGTCTCAAAAATGGTATTTTAGAACCACTTTTCCACTTCCTCCAGCTGCAAGGCAGCAATGGGTAATTTGTTCTTCTTGCGCAGACCGTTCAGTTTTTGGTGAACCTGGGTTGCTTTGTTTTCCCGAAGCTTAGAAACAGTAGGGAATTCATGCATTACGGTATCTACCCATTCCTGCGGAACCCCAATTTTAAGAAAATCTTCAGGTTTTGGAGTTGCTGCTTTCTTTTCAGGTTTCATTTGAGGAAAGAAAAGCACTTCCTGTATGGATTGTTTGTTGGTAAGGAACATGATCAAACGGTCCATTCCAATTCCAAGTCCAGATGTTGGAGGCATTCCATATTCCAGCGCTCTTAAAAAGTCATTGTCGATAAACATTGCCTCATCATCCCCTTTTTCAGAAAGTTTAAGCTGCTCTTCAAAACGCTCCCGCTGGTCGATAGGGTCATTTAATTCGGAATATGCGTTTGCGATCTCTTTTCCGCAGACCATCAGCTCAAAACGCTCGGTAAGCTCAGGATTGTCGCGGTGTTCTTTACAAAGCGGACTCATTTCTTTCGGATAATCTGTAATAAACGTCGGCTGAATAAAATTGCCTTCGCATTTCTCCCCAAAAATCTCATCAATGAGTTTTCCTTTCCCCATAGTGTCGTCTACCTCAATTCCCATTCCCTTGGCTGCTTCATACAATTCCTTTTCAGATTTTCCTGTAATGTCAAATCCTGTGAATTTCTTGATAGCATCGGTCATGGTCACGCGAGCATAAGGAGCTTTAAAATTCACGTTGTGCTTTCCAAAAGTTGCTTCTGTAGTGCCATTTACGGCGATTGCGCAATGCTCCAGAAGGTTTTCGGTAAATTCCATCATCCAGTTGTAATCCTTATAGGAAACATAGATTTCCATTGCTGTAAATTCTGGATTATGCGTCCGATCCATTCCTTCATTTCTGAAGTTTTTGGAGAACTCATACACGCCATCAAATCCGCCAACGATGAGCCTTTTTAAATACAGCTCGTTCGCAATTCTCAGGTACAATGGTATATCAAGCGCGTTGTGGTGCGTGATAAACGGTCTCGCAGCTGCACCACCGGGAATAGATTGTAAAATGGGAGTTTCCACCTCAAAATATCCTTTGTCATTGAAGAAATTTCGCATCGCATTGAAAAGCTTGGTGCGCTTTACAAATATTTCCTTCACTTTAGGGTTCACTACAAGATCGGCATAACGCTGTCTGTATCTGTGTTCAGGATCATTGAACTCATCATAAGTTCTTCCTTCTTTATCGGTTTTTGGAAGCGGTAGTGGTTTTAAAGATTTACTCAGGAGCGTGTAATCTTTTACCATTACGGTCATTTCACCCACTTTGGTTTTGAATAATTCTCCTTCAATACCAATAAAATCACCTATGTCGAGTAATTTTTTATAAACGTCGTTGTATTTGCTTTTGTCTTCGCCGGGGCAGATCTCATCCCGGTTAAAATATACCTGAATTTTCCCGCTTGAATCCTGGATCTCTGCAAAAGATGCTTTTCCCTGAATCCTTCTGGACATAAGCCTTCCGGCAATTACTACCTTTTTATCTTCTTCAAATTTGGACTTTATTTCTGAAGTAGTGTGATCTACCGGAAAAAGTGCCGCCGGATAGGGATCAATATTGAGATTTCTTAAGGATTTGAGTTTTTCTCTGCGAATAACTTCCTGTTCAGATAACGACATGATATTATTTTGATAATTGAACTTGCAAAGATACAGACAATACAGCAACCAATCAATTGTTTTTTCGGGGGAACGGGGTTGCTTTTTTGTGGCCAATAAATTCTATCTTTGTATTCAGTATGAGCATCTGGAGAGTAATTTTATCGATTTTATTTCCGCCTTTAGCAGTGTTGGATAAAGGTTGCGGTTCTATTGTGATCGTGTTGATATTAACCCTTTTGGGCTGGATTCCCGGTGTGCTGGCCGCATTGATCATTCTGAATAAGTCTGAAAAATGATCTATTTGGCAAGAAACTGCTGCAAGAATTAAATGAAGCTGAATCATTAAAGATATTTCCACTTGAACAAAGTTGTAAAATTAGAGGAACTCGGTCGAAAAGATTATAAAGAAACCTGGGATTACCAGGAAGGGCTTTTTAAAGAGATCCTGGATCAAAAAATAAAGAACCGTCGCCAAAATCTTTCAGAATCCACCAGTAATCATTTGTTGTTTGTGGAGCATCCTCATGTGTATACGCTTGGAAAGAGCGGTGACAGAGAAAATTTATTGATCAACGAGGAACAACTGAAAGAAAAGCAGGCGTCGTTTTATAAGATCAACAGGGGTGGAGATATTACCTATCACGGGCCCGGGCAAATTGTGGGCTATCCCATCCTGGACCTTGAAAATTTCTTTACAGATATCCATAAATACCTGCGATTGCTGGAAGAGGTGATGATCCTTACCCTGGCTGAGTATCGCGTTAAAGCCGAAAGAAGTCCCGGGGAAACCGGAGTATGGCTGGATGTGGGTACTCCTTTTGCCCGCAAGATTTGTGCGATGGGCGTTCGCGCCAGTCGCTGGGTAACCATGCACGGGTTTGCGCTTAATGTGAATGCAGATCTTGGCTATTTCGATAACATAATTCCCTGCGGAATCAAAGGCAAAGCGGTGACTTCATTAAACGTGGAACTCGGAGTTACTGAAGTTTCTATGGAAGAGGTCAGGGAAAAAATAAAGAAGCATTTTTCTGCCCTTTTTGAAGCTCAGCTTCAGTAAATTTCACTGTTTTATTTCGTAAAGCAGCAAGTTGTTTTCCTCACCTTCTACTACAAACTCCAGGTTGTTATCTTCATCAATGTCATTTAGATCAATACCTGAATTTCCATAAACCGGAAAACCGGGAAGGAGTTCAGCATTGCTGTCAAACAAAAAGATGCGGTGCGATTGAGTATCGGTTACACTGAAAAATAACTTATTGTTGATGTAAAAGATCTGCGGACGAGTATATAGCCCAAAATCCAGCTCTACCTCCTTGCCTTTAATGTTTAATAGATTGTCTGAAAGCGTTACGAGGCTTTTGGCTGTTGCGTCCAGGGAATGGTTTTCAGTGAGATTTAATTTTTCTCTAGTCACACTTCCATTCTGGCTAATCCTGATCAAATTTCCTTCCCGGTTTGTGGAGATGAAGTCATTATTGTATTCAAACCAGTCATTTCCTGAAGGCTCAAGTTCTTCCTTTACTGTCACCCGCGTATTTCCTCTTCTGTCTAGGATGTTGAGGTTTCCTGAGGCTTCAGAAATGACAATATAATCCTTCTTTCCAATCCTAATGTGCTTTGGCGGGAGGTTGATCCTGTTTTTTGCGGCGTCAAATCCGAAGCCTTTTACGCGGTTTCCTTTATTGTCGTACATGAAAACCTCGTTCTCCTGCACTACTACAAATCGGTATTTTCGATTGTTCTCATAATCGAAAATGGCCAGTGGCTGTGTGATCTCATCATCAAATTCCAGCGGAAAAGGCGCTACGTCATTTCCTTCACGATCAATTACATTAAGCTTATTTGGAGTGGCAAAAGCTAACTGAATTCTCCCGTTTTTTAAAATATCCACCTGCTGCACCTTTCCAAGAATCCTTGCTTCTAAAGGCTTTTTCCAATAGATATTTCCGGTTTCTGAAATGAAGTAAAGCTGGTTGTCTTCATCCTGTACAGCGATATCCATCCCTTTGCTGCGGTGATTTGTAATAAACGAAGCAGGAATTGCTATTTCTGAATCTAAAGCAATGCTCGCACTTTGCTGTATCCCGGCAGCACTCATTTTGCGCTCATTCTTCTCTAAAATTCCGTGGATATGAGCAAAATTGTCATTATAAATAAGCTGAAAAGCAGTAAAAGGATAATTTTCCACCTGAATTTCGGCAAAAGCACTCCTTTTTTCTTCTGAAATTTGTGTGGAAAAATCTTTCTTAAAAATATCATTTTTGGATACCCAGAGAATAGAAGCTTCAGTACTCATGTTCTCAAAGGAAGAGATATATGCGTCGTTTGTGGCGAAAGTATTGTTATTTTGATAATGGGCAGTGATTGCTTTTAACGTCTGCAGGTCTTCTGAAAATAAAAGAAAACTATCTAGTTGAAGGAAATACTTCAGGTTTTTCGGGTTTAGCAGAGGCTGAAGAAGTTTTTCAAATGTTCCGTTTCCGTCATAGTTAAAAATGGCAATTTCACGATATTCTTCTACCGGGTTTCTGCCCGCGCTATACGATTCTAGTGCTTCGGGTAATGGCGACCTGATAACGAAAACATTTGCTGCTTCAGAATATATCATTCCGATTTCATTGCTATTTTCCAGGAGTTGCTGTTCTTTTGATCCTGAAATGTCATTTTCGGATGAATTTCTGAGGTTGTTTTGCAGCGGTTCAAATTCCTGGAAACTGTAGGAAAGAAAAGCGCTACTTTGATTGGAGACAATTTTGGCGATTTCATTTCGCGCCGGATTTACATCTTTGAAAAGATTCTTAAATTTTGGCAGGGAATCGCTGGCGGTTGTTATTCCGTCGAGCTTGACGGAGTTTTGGGAAACTTCCAGATCTATTGCTGTCCAATTGCTGAAATTATTGAGAAAAGAAGCAGAGCCACTGGGGAGAATTCTTAAAAAATCTGCCGTGAGACTACCGTGGTTAATGAAAACTGTTGGGTTCTTTGCAGAAGCCGCTTTCAAAGCCTTCTGAAAATCTGTTGGAAATGCCATTTTTGGATCGCTTTCTTTCTTGAGAAGCTCTTCCAGGATCTGTCTAGATTCCGAGGCAATGAGAATGCTGTCTATGAAGGTGTTGTAGATTGTTCTTTTATTAGTGAAATGAGAGCTTATTTCTTCCGAAGTATATTCAAAGTCTGGATCTTGAACGGAATCTTTACATTTTATGTAGGGTAAACCGTTACTTATGTAAGTTAGGATTCCCGGCTCATCGTTCCCTCCTGAAAATGCAATAATTGCGGGCTTTTCATTTATAAAGTTTTCAAAGGCAGAAAACCTGCTTATTAGATCTGTGATTAGCGGGTGAGAACCATTGTTTTTGAGAAAGCTGTTGTTTTTTAAGTCTGTGATAAATAAATCGGGATGATTTGTTTTAATGGCGATGGCTGTATTTGCCGGGATGTAACTGGTGATCTCCTGTTTTTCTGGGTTGTCCTTTGCGCAGCCCAGAATTGCAAGGGACAAAAGGAACAACAGTAAATTTCTCATAAAATCTAATTTATGAGGCAAATTTAATATTTAGATGGCAAGTTCCAACTGCTCTGGCAAAAGCCTGAAACTTTTTCGATGGTATTTTGTAATGCCATACTTTTTAATTGCTTCTCTATGCTCTGCCGTGGGATAGCCCTTATTTTTCTTCCAGTTGTACATGGGGTATTCTTCATGAATCGTTTCCATATAAGCATCCCGATAGGTTTTTGCAAGGATGGAGGCTGCGGCTACGTTGAGATATTTTCCATCACCTTTAATAATGCACTCGTGCGGGATGTTTGGATAGGTTTTAAAGCGGTTGCCGTCTACAGAAATAAATTCGGGTACATTTTTGAGTTTTTCAATGCATTTGTGCATGGCAAGAATAGAGGCGTTGAGGATGTTAATCTTATCTATTTCTTCCATAAAGATATGGTGTACAGAATAACATAAAGCTTTCTTCTCAATTATGCTTCTTAATTCCAGCCGGTTCCCCGCATTTAGTTTTTTTGAATCATTGATCATCTTATTTCTGAATCTTTTCGTAAGAATAACCGCAGCTGCTGTGACGGGTCCGGCAAGGCAACCTCTGCCAGCTTCGTCAGTTCCGCATTCATAAGTATAAGAGGTGTATTGCTTCTTAAGCATTTTTATAGATAAGTGGAGATGTATTACAACGAAAGGCAAATCTAAATATTTTATTTCTAAAGGCTGTTTCTCCTTTTTTGATTCTCTAACCAGGTCATTCTTTCTGAATGTGGTGTTTCAGAATAGATTTAAAATTTTGTAAAACAACTCATTTCCTTAATGGTGATTTAACAATCTTTTTAGGTTTTGTATATTAATATTAAAATCTACGTTTGGTTAAATAAAAATATCAATTTACTGAAAAATGATGGATAAAACCTGTGTTTAGAAACAGTTTTCGGTGCAAATATCAAAAAATTAACAAGTGTATTACCTTGAAAATCTTGGTTTATTAGATTATTATTAGCATTTTTGGCATTGGCTAATTCAAATAAATTTAAAAAATGAGAAAAAAATTAAGTGGAATTTTGACACTGTTATTAGTGTTGATTGCGCAGGTTACCTTTGCGCAAGAGAAAACGGTATCCGGCCAGGTGGTGGATGACCAGGGTTTTCCGCTGGTAGGAGTTAACGTAATTGAGAAAGGAACCGCGAACGGGACACAAACCGATTTTGACGGTAATTACTCAATAATTGTAGAGCCGGGAAATGTCCTGGTTTTTACATATGTGGGATTTGTTCCCAAAGAAGTAGCAGTAGGTACTAACGATGTTTATAACGTCGAAATGGCTACAGATACTGAGGCTTTGGAGGAAGTGGTGGTTGTGGCATATGGTACCACAAGCAGAGAAGCCTTTACGGGTTCGGCGTCTGTCGTTAAAGCTGAAGAAATGGAAATGAGGGCGGTAACTTCGCCAATATCTGCCATTGAAGGAAATTCTACAGGGGTGCAATTTACATCGGCTTCAGGTCAACCTGGATCATCTCCAGGAATTGTGATAAGAGGTGTAGGTACCTTAAATGGATCTACTTCACCATTATACATAGTAGATGGAATCCAGTATGAGGGAGGAATTAATACATTGAGCCAAAACGACATTGAATCTATTACCGTTCTTAAAGATGCAGCGTCGACATCCCTTTATGGTTCTCGTGCAGCTAATGGGGTGGTTTTGATCACGACCAAAGATGGACGAAGAGAGGCAGGAATAACAGTAAATGTGAATTCTCAGATTGGAACTGTCACAAAGGCGATTGGCGAATATGATGAAGTCACTCCAGGACAGTATTATGAGTTGATGTGGGAAGCTTATAAGAATTCACTAGATGTTGATAACCCTGCAGCAGAAGCTTCTGCCACTATATATAATCGTTTAGGTTATAATCCTTTTGATGTTCCCAACGATCAAATTGTAGGTACAGATGGGCAGTTGAATCCAAATGCTAATTTAATTTTTCAAGGGCTGGACTGGTATGACGTTTTAGAGCGTACTGGGGAGAGACAAAATCACTCTGTAGATGTTTCAGGTGGGGGAGATGATCATAATTTCTTTTTCTCTGCAACACACCTTGACGAAACTGGTTATGTAATTGAAAGTGACTTTGAGAGAACTACTAGTCGTTTGAGTGGTGATTTTTCACCAACAGATTGGTTGACTTTGGGAGGTAATGTTAATTTGTCCCTTGCAGAATCAAACGGACCTGCTTCCAGAGGTTCATCTATTGCGAACCCGTTTGCTTTTGCAAAAGACATGGGTTCCATATATCCGGTTTACCTGGTTGATCCTCAATCTGGAGAAATCATTAGAGATGATGAAGGAAATCCTTTATTTGACAGAGGGGAAGGTTCTACTGAGTATGGAATCTCGTCAAGACCAACAAATGTGGGTCGTCATGCTATTGAAGAGGCAATTCTAAACAGTGATAATATCCAATCCAACACTTATGGTTTTCGATATAACGCAGGTTTTAAAATTATAAAGGGTCTTGAGCTTAATTTGCTTTATGGTAGAGATATTAATGACTATAAGAGCAAGAGTTATGAAAATAACTTAGTGGGTGATGGTGCTCCTGCAGGGCGTTATAGTGAGACAAGATATAGAAGAACTGTTGAGAATTTTAACCAATTGTTGAACTACGTGAAGACTTTTGGAGATCATAATTTTGATCTGACCTTAGGACATGAAAGCTTTGACAGACATTATTCTCAGGTTTATGGATTTAAAAATACCCAGACAGCTGTAGGTATACATGAATTTGATAACTTTTCAACTATTGCCACCCTATCGGGTTATAGTTCAGATAAGCGACTTGAGGGATATTTTTCCAGGCTGAATTATAATTTCGGTGAGAAGTATTATTTGAGTGCATCGGCAAGAAGAGATGGTACTTCTGTTTTTGACAGCGATGTTCGTTGGGGTAATTTTTACTCTGTAGGTGGAGCCTGGAGAATTGATCAGGAAAGCTTTATGCAAGATGTTGCCTGGGTAAACAATTTGAAATTAAGGGCTTCTTATGGTGAGGTAGGAAACGATGATTTAAATGATTATTATATTTCACAACCTCGTTACTCTTTGTTGCCGAATGCTGGAGCTCCAGGTATCTTCTGGTCAGATTTGGGAAACAATGTGTTGACCTGGGAAACAGTGGAAAGCTATGATGTGGCGCTTGAATTTGCCTTGTTTGATTTCCGTTTGGATGGTTCTATTGAATACTACAAAAAGAATTCATCAGATTTGCTTTACAATGTACCGCTTCCAATCTCTATGGGATTAAGTGAAGGTCCTGCTAATATTGGAGATATGTATAATGAGGGTCTTGAAGTTGGTTTAAATGCCCTGTTGTTTGATACTAACAATTTCACCTGGCAATTAGGTGTACAGGCGTCTACTTTCAGAAACGAGATCACCAATCTTCCAAGTCCTTTTGTAACGGGATCGAAAAGATGGGCAGAAGGTAGATCAAGATTTGATTTCTTCCTGTATGATTATGCAGGAGTGGATCCGGAAAACGGAGACGCACTTTACTATGCCTACGAGGAGGATGTAGATTCTGGAGAAATGGTTCCAGTTCTTGAGGAGGATGGATCACATGCAACAGTAAATGATCACAATGATGCAAACAGAGCTTATGTTGGAGCAAGTTCTATTCCAGATGTAATAGGTTCTATTACGAATACTTTGCGATTCGGAGATTTTAGTCTGGATTTCTTGTTCACTTATCAAATAGGAGGGGATATTCTTGATTATGGGTATGCAAATATGATGCATGAAGGAGATTATGGCGCGTCTATGCACCCTGATTTGTTGAATGCATGGAGAGCTCCTGGAGATCAGACAGATGTGCCTCGTCTTGAAGTTGGAAACCCAACTTTGGCACCAAGTCTTTCTTCAAGGTGGTTGACAGATGCATCTTATTTAGCTTTTAGAAATGTGAACCTCGCTTACAATTTGAGAGGGGACTGGGCAGATCAAATAGGAGTTGACAGATTGCGTTTATTTGCTTCTGCAGAAAATCTTGTTATGTGGTCAGCAAGAACAGGTTTAGATCCTCAATATAACCTTGCTGGTACGCCATCTGGAAATGATTACAATCCAAGCAGGGTGCTTTCTTTAGGTTTGACTATGACATTTTAAATGAGAATAAAGAATTAAAAATGAAGATAATGAGAAGAAGTTTTAATAGATATTTGTTGCTGGTTTCTCTGGCAACGATTTCGTTCGGTTGTTCAGAGGATTTTCTGGACACAGCACCAACAGATGCTATTTCTGCAGATGCTGCGCTATCCAGCCCGGAAAACATGATGTTGGTATTGAATGGGTTGCATAGAATTATGTATGCCCAGAATCCTTTGCCTGGAGGAGAGTCCAGTAGGAGTGGAGAGAGCCATTTTATACCATCATTAGATGCTACTGCGGGGCAGGTCATTCACTCATCGCCAGGGAATGGATGGATGAGAGCAGATTTACAGTGGTTAAATCATACCAATCCAAATACCACAACCGTTTATAATTTTTGGTATCAGCGGTATCACTTCGTTGCAAGTGCGAACTCTATCATTAACACGATAGCGAATGGAGATTTTGCTGAGACCGAGGAGTTAAATAACATTTTAGGACAGGCTTATGCTTACCGGGCGTGGGCTTACCATAGATTGGTTACGACTTATGCAAAAGGTTACCTTATTGGTGATCCTGCTACAGATCCCGGCGTGCCATTGGTCTACTCGACCGAGGCTCCTTACGAGAGTGCTCCCAGGGCGACAGTTCAAGAGGTGTACAATCAAATAGAAGAGGATATTAATATGTCTATAGATTACCTTGCAGAAGCAAGTGCTCCAGATAATAAATCTCATATTTCTATTAATGCTGCCCAGGGAATAAAGGCCAGAATCGCTCTTTCTAAAGGTGACTGGCAAACTGCTGCGGATGCAGCTCAAAAAGCAAGAGAAGGTTATCCTCTATTGTCAAAATCTGAATGGTTATCTGGTTTTAATACTTATGATTTATCTGAAGTTATTTGGGGAGGTAGAGTAATTGATAGTGAGACAAATTACTTTCAGTCGTATTTCTATTACATTTCTCCTACTTTTAACGGTAGCCAGAACAGGAGTAACCCAAAGATTATAAGCGAAGAGCTTTATGAGGAAATTCCTGATACCGATTACAGAAAAGAAGCCTGGTTGCCTTTGGCTCCAAACACAAACCCATCTGCTTCCAATGGAGAAGGCGGTGGATTTGAATCAGATCCAAATTATGATAATGAAGATGATTTCTGGGCGGCCTGGGAAGATGTTATTACAACATACGGGATGACAACAGGTCATAATACGCATCCTTACATGACCGTTAAATTCTTGCAGAAAAATCCTGGTACAATTGATCCGGATGATGTAATCTATATGCGGTCAGCTGAAATGGTACTGATCGAGGCGGAAGCTAAAGCAATGATGGGAGACATTTCTGGTGCGCAAGATGCATTGGCAATATTGGGAGAAGCCAGAGATTCCGCTTTTGATAAAACTGAGTTTAGTACAGAGGAAGAGTTAATGGAAGAAATTAAATTCCAGAGACGAGTTGAATTGTGGGGAGAAGGATTTAGCTTCCATGATCACATTCGTTGGGATGAACCATTAGACCACACTAATTCTGGTGCGCCCAGGGTGCTGTATCAAGATGGTTTCTTCCAGGAAAGACCATCTGTGAATGATGAGTGGATCTGGAAAATACCACAGGCGGAAATTAATGCTAATCCATTCATTTCAGAAGCAGATCAGAATTAATTTATCGGTGTTCCGATAAGAATTATGGATTAAATAGTAAAGAGCAGGGGGAAACCTCTGCTCTTTTTATTTTAGTCATGGACAATTTCCCGATATGGTTCAAAAAGGTGTACCCATATTAAGGGGGATGAATTATTATGTAATTCCTTTATCGATAAAAAATGCGTGGTTTAGTGATTACAGCTAAGTAACAGACTGTCTTGTGGCTTTCGGTAAGGCTTGCCTTGAATAGTTATAAGCTTATAGGAAAAATGGATTTAGCATTTATATGGAGTGGTTTTCATATAAATGGCTTTTTAATGTACGCGAAAGCCAGTTGTCATGAAAAAATCAGCCAAAATGCCAACCCATAATACTAAAGATTTTTAGTTTTAACATTTTTTTTGGTTTCTGTTCAATCCGCATGTAAAACTAAGTTTTTTGTTAAGAACACGGCTAGAGGGGATTTAAGGCTGAGTAAAATTGAAATGTAAAAAACGTTTTCGATATAAAATTTAAAAAATTAACATATCGAGTAATTTAAAATCTTTGGTTTATTAGATTTTTATTACCATTTTTGGCGTTGGCTAATTCAAATAATTTATAAAATGAAAAAAAGATTAAGTGGAATTCTAACACTATTACTGGTGTTAGTTGTGCAAATGACCTTTGCGCAAGAACAAAAAACGGTTACTGGAACCGTTACAGATGCAGAAGGATTGCCTCTGCCTGGAGTAAACGTGATTGTTCAGAATACCAATAGAGGTACTCAAACAGATTTTGATGGTGTTTATACCATAGATGCTTCGGTTGGCGAAGTTTTGGTTTTTAGATTTTTAGGATATGCACGGGAGCTGCGAACTATTGGTGCTGAAAGTACTATAGATGTTCAGATGGAAGTAGATGCTGCCGCTTTGGACGAAGTGATAGTAACAGGGTATGGAAATCGTTCTACTGTGAAGGAAACGAGTTCTGCATCGGTTGTGTCTTCTGAACAATTGGAGGATAGGCCTATCGCATCTGTAAATAACTTACTTACAGGAAATGCTACAGGTGTATTTGTTGCTGGTGGTAGTGGGCAACCGGGTGGAAATACTACAGTAAGGATTCGTGGTATTAGTTCATTAAATGCTGGTACTGCTCCTTTGTATGTAGTAGATGGTGTGCCGGTTATTTCTGGTGATTATACTAGAAACACTACGACTGCAGATGTTTTAGCGAGCATGAACCCAAATGATATTGAATCGGTTACTGTATTAAAAGATGCATCAGCTACAGCACAATATGGTGCAAGGGCAGCGAATGGCGTTATTTTAATTACTACTAAACGTGGAAAATCTGGTGCTCCTAGATACTCTTTAACTGTGGAGACAGGATTTAATGAAAGAGCCGTTGAAGGTGAAGAACGTCTCTCTGCAGATCAATGGGGTGAGCTTGTAAATGAAGGTTTAGTAAATGCTTTAGGAAGTGATTACGCAAACTATTATGAGGAGGTTCTTAATCCAGATGGTCTTGATACTGACTGGGGAGAGGCTATTGAGCGTAGCTCTGCTTTGCAGCAGCAGGTTAACTTTTCGGTTACAGGAGGGAGTGAGAACTTAAGATATTTTACTTCGTTAAGTTATTTTGATCAGGAAAGTATCATCAAAAATTCCTTTTTTAACAGAACTTCTGGAAGAATAAAAGTGGATTACGATTTGAATGATAAAATTAGTATCAGTCAAAATGTGAACGCAAGTTTTTCTAATTTGAAGTCATTACCATCAGGAGGTGGATTTGCGAATCCAATCTTGAACCAATATTTTGGTTTGCCGACTGATCCATTGTACAATGAGGATGGAAGTTTCTACATAGGAACAAACCCGAACAACCCGCGTCTTGGTAACGGATTGTTCAATGTTCCAATGTTGCTAGAGAACAACTTTAGTAAAGCGAAAACTTTAAAGCTTACCGGAATTACAAATTTCTCTTATGATATTACTGACAATTTAAACTTTACGTCTAGATTGTCATTGGATAATACAGTTATTGAGGAAGATGAGTATCAAAATCCACGTCATGGTGATGGGTTCTCTGTAAATGGTAGAGCATACGCTTATGATACAAGAGTTTTTGATTATGTTTTTCAGAACATGGTAAGTTATGATTTTACCTTAGGTGAGTCTAATAATTTCAATATCCTATTGGTTCAGGAAGCTCAAAAAAATCAATACAGAGATGTTTCTTCTGCTGCTGAAGGATATGGTAAGGAAGGGTTTTATACTGTTTCTGTTGGATCTAATGATGCCATTGCTGGAGGGACGAGAAGTCAATCAACAAATGCGGCGTATTTGGCCAGTTTAACTTATGATTTTGATGATAAGTATACTTTAGAAGCGTCCTTTAGACGTGAAGGGAATTCTAATTTCGCAGCCAACAATAAATGGGGTAATTTCTGGTCAGTTGGCGGTGCCTGGGATGTAGCTCAGGAAGATTTCATGATGGATAGTGTGTTAGATCAATTGAAACTAAGAGCCAGTTATGGACAGGTAGGTAATGCTTCTATAGGTTCTACTTCTAGTTTATCTTATTTCTCCTTTGGAGGAGAATATAACGGAAGAATTCCTTTATATGTTGGAGGTGTAGAAAATCCTGATTTGACATGGGAAGTAAATAAGCCTTTCAACGTAGGTCTTGACTTTGGATTTTTTGGAAGTAGATTACATGGTAGTTTAGATTATTTCGTTAAGACTACTGAGGATCTTCTATATGCTATTCCACTTTCTCTAGCGACTGGAGAGACTTCTAAATGGGTTAATGCAGGTTCTCTTGAGAACCGAGGATATGAAGTAACTCTTGGAGGAAACATTTTTGGAGGAGACTTCCGTTGGGATTCTCAAATCAATTTCTCTCATGTTCAAAATGAATTGCTAGACCTTTTAGAGGATGATGTAATTGATGGAACAAAAATATTAAGAGAGGGTGAAAGTATTAATACCTACTTTATGAGAAAATGGGCCGGTGTGGATCCTGAAAATGGAGATCCATTATGGTACATTAATGGTAAGGGTGGCGAAACTACAAATGTTTATAATGAAGCACAAAGAGCTACACAAGGTAACTCCTTACCAAATTACACAGGTGGATTCAATAATAGCTTCAGTTATAAAGGTTTCACATTGGAAACGCTATTAACCTTTGCTTTAGATTATAAAGTTTATGACTCCTGGGCTTTTTACATGCAAAGTTCCGGTACATATAGGTTGAACTATCCAGGTTACGCTAGTGGTTTAGATAGATGGCAAGAGCCAGGGGATGTTGCTTTAAACCCAAGAGAGGTTTACAACAACAATAACCAGAATTCTGCAACATCTACTCGTTTTCTATACGATGGTGACCACGTTAGATTGAGCAATGTGCAGCTTGGTTATGACTTTGGAGAATTGATTGGTTCAGACTTGTTTAGTAATTTCCTAGTATATGTTAGAGGAACAAATATTTACACGTATGCTTTTGATGAGAATCTAAACTGGGATCCTGAAACAAGAACATCAGGTGTTATTAACCTGGATTTACCACCATTGAAAAGTTACACTATGGGTGTAAGATTATCATTCTAAAAAAAATGAAAAAAATGAAAAATAGTATTAAAATTTTTATTGTTGGGCTGCTGTGTATTGCGACAGTATCCTGTGGAGATGATTTCCTCGAGAATGAACAGTTTTCGACGACTCCGCAAAATATCGAGAGCGTTGATGATATGTACGCTTTAATGTACGGGGCTTATATTGAAGCAAGAAGTTCTGTGTATTACGGTCGGGATGTTATCATTTACGGTTCTCTTCGTGGAAATGATGCCTATAATGATGCAGGATCTGGAAGATTTAGAGGTACGGCATATTACAACATGACTGCATCTGATGGTTATGCTACTGATACTTATGCACAGGCATATGATATCGTGGCTCAATTAAATGTGATCATTAATTCTGATTTCGTAAACGAAAACAGAACTGCAGAAATTGCCAACGTGAGAGGACAGGCCCTTGTGTTGCGAGCAAATATATTCTCTGATCTCTTGAAGCTTTATGGAGAGGAACATACTGGGGGTGACCTGGGGATTTCATTGATGACGGAATATGATACTGAAGCAAAACCTGCCAGAGCTACTGTAGCTGAATCACATGCACAGATTATGCAGGATTTTGAAGAAGGAATTTCTCTCTTGGAGGAAAGTGGTATTGGTAGCACGAGCGTGAAGGATTTGATCAACGTGTATTCAGCTAAAGGTTTAGCTGCACGATACTACCTGTATCATGGAGAAGATGCCAGTCTTCAAAAGGCATATGATTACTCTAGTGATGTTATAGAGTCTGGAGCATATAGAGTGGTTGGTGAAGACTTATACGTCAACTCATTTGAGCAAAACTTAACTGCAGGGAATTCTATTTTTGAAATAGCTGTTGGAACACAAGCTAACCTAGGTACTACATCAATTGCTTATATGTACTCTGATTTAGGATACGGTGATATAAATATCCGTCCTGAATTTGTGCAGGAATTTGATGGGGATGATGTGCGTTTAGAGCTTATAGATGGTGTTGATGTACTTAAATATCCAAATATTCAAGGAGAAAATAGTATAAAATTACTTCGTTATGAAGAAATATTGCTTACTAGAGCAGAAGCAAATCTTAGATTGCAGATTGATGAAGATGAAGCAATGGCAGATGTGAATGCAGTAGTGGTGAACCGTGGGCTAGAGGCTTACGAAACAATTACTATTGAGGATGTTCTTGAACAAAGAAGAAAAGAACTTTTCTTTGAGGGGCAACGTTACTTTGATATGCTACGTTTAGGTATGGATATTCCAGCCTATAATGCGGATGGAGTTTTGGTTGAAACTTTAGAATATGATTCCGATCCACGTTTGGCCTTCCCTATACCACAAAGGGAATTGGATGTAAATCCAAATGTAGTGCCTAACCCAGGTTACTAAATAGAACTAGTTTTATATGTATTGAAAAGGCTGTCTGAAAAGACAGCCTTTTTTATTTTAAAGATTTTCCAAGCCCTAATTCAAACCCGGTGAAAAGAGTAAGGTAAAGGAATCAGGAAAAAACATGGGGTGAAAGTATAGGTATATATGTAAAGTGCTGGCGAGGAAAATCTTTTAGTACAAATTATATGATAACTTTTAATGAGAAGGGGTAGCGTTGTTAACATGTTGATGAACATATTTAGTATATTTATGATCAATTTTAGAATTATGAGGAAGTTGATATTATTGATGAGTGTTTTCATTGTCTTTATGACAATAGATTCTTCAGCGCAAATTAGTGGAGATGCTTTTGATGGAACCAGGTATGGTTTTACAAAAATTCCTGTCCGTTCTGGCAACGAAGCGTCAATAGAGGGTTCTGCTTATTACCACGAGGATTTTCTGCCTGGTACTATTCAGTTTGCTGATGGTAAATCTTTGGAGGGATTTATGAGGTATGATGTTTCTAAAGAACGTATAGAAATCAAAATGAATAAAAGTAGTAAGGATATATACTTTTTACCTTCTAACGCCGATGTCACATATCAATTTGATTCAAGCGTATATAATTTTGAGGAAGTTGTTTTAAATGGAAGTAGGAAGTGGGGATATGTTGCACAAATCTTCAAAGGAAATTCTCTTCGCCTTGTTAAAATACCATCCTCTATATTTATAGAAGAAGTAAAACCTAAGAATGGGTATGGTAAAAGTGAGCCGGCCAAATTTGAAATTAAGGAGGAGTTTTTAATCCAAAGGAATGATGAAGAATGGGAATTATTGCGACTTAGACACAAAAATATCAAAAGAATGTTTAAATCTGCCAAAGCGCAGGATTATTTGCGGAATAACAAAATAAGATCGGAGAAAGATTTGATTGCTTTTCTGCAATCTTTAGATGACTAAAATTTTAAAATTGTTTGGTATAACCTATAAAACCTGTTTTGACAGGTTTTTTTTATTCTTCGTTTCAACTAATTGTTTTGATCCAAAAACATAACTTTGCCGGAAACAGTTGTCAATGAAAAAAGCTTTTCTGTTCATATCCTTTATCATTTCTTTTGCTGTTTCCAGTCAAACCAGATTGACCCAACCTGGAGTGCAGCAAAAACCGGCAGCCGATTCACTGCCTGAAGTACCTATTACAGCGTATAAGATAATATCGGTTAGCAGGGACACGATCTATGTTGATACTTCATTAACTATAGAAGATGAATATGAGTTCAATTACCTTAGAAAAGATAATTTTGAGCTTGTTCCTTTTAGTAACGTAGGGCAGACGTATAATAAATTGTCCTATGACTTCAAATCAACAGGATTATTTCCCGAATTTGGAGCTCGGGCAAGGCATTTTAATTTCTATGAGGTAGAGGATGTTCATTATTACCATGTACCTACACCTTTGACAGAACTTTTTTTTAAAACAGTATATGAACAGGGACAAATTCTCGATGCTTTTTTTACCGTCAACACTTCTTCGAACCTTAATTTTTCCATAGCGTATAAGGGTATGCGTTCCCTGGGAAGATATCAGCATATTCTTACCAGTACCGGAAATTTTAGAACTACAATAAACTATACGACACCAAACAAAAAATATCGTTTGTGGACTCATTTCGTCTCGCAGGATCTTATGAACGAAGAAAATGGGGGTTTGGCACCGTTTTCTTTGACACAATATATAAATGAAGAAGAAGAGATAGAAGATCGGTCACGATTAGACGTGAATTTTGAAAATGCGCAAAGTACCCTCTTCGGAAAAAGATTTTATCTGGATCACGCCTATAGTTTTAATTCAGGTGATGCAGAAAATAATCTCATTTTACGGCATAAGCTAAATTTTTCAGATAAAGAATATCTTTTTGAACAGGCAACGGCTAGTTCACTTTTTGGACCCTCTTACGAAAATGTAAATGTGAGGGATGAAACAGAGTATCAGAAAGTCTATAATGAAGTATCGGCAACATTTAAAAATGGCATTCTTGGGGAAGTTTCTGTAAAAGGAGGTTTGACAAATTACAATTATGGTTATAACACTGCACTTATAATAGACCAGGAGTATATCGTAAATCGAATGGTTGGTGAAACCTTTAGTGCAGGTGGTGGTTATACAACCCAATGGGGTGATTTCTCTTTTTATTCCGAAGCTATGCTGAACATTTCCGGTGAATTTAATGGAAATTACTTGAAAGCTGGGGCTTCTTATCCACTTTTTGAAGAAGTAGATCTAGCTTTATCCGCCAGCACATCTAGTAGGGCGCCAAATATGAACTTCCTGTTGTACCAAAGCGATTATATCAACTACAACTGGCAGAATGACTTTTCCAATATTAATATGCAAAATGCCATTTTTGGAATACTATCTCAAAAATTTATTAATCTAACACTGGAATATAATCATTTTGAGAACTATACTTATTTCGGAAAAAGTGAAGAAGAATTTACCAGTCCCATGCAACATGACGGCGCTTTAAATTATGTTAAGGCAAAAGCAGAAAAGAAAATTGAATTTGGTGTATTTGGTTTAGCGAACACAGTGATGTACCAAAAGGTGCTTGATGAGGAAGATGTGCTGAATGTGCCTCAATTTATTACTAGAAATTCGCTTTACTATCAGGATCATTGGTTTCAACGTGCTCTTTTTCTTCAAACCGGCCTAACGCTTAAATACTTTACTAAATATCACATGGATGCTTATGATCCCATTCTGGCTGAATTTTATGTGCAAAATGCAGCGGAGTTTGGGGATTACCCTGTAGTAGATTTTTTCTTTAACGGAAGGATAAAGCAGGCTCGTGTATTCTTCAAGCTGGAACATGTAAATTCTTTAATTACGGGAAATGATAATTTTTCAGCTCCTTTATACCCTTACAAGGATTTTGCGGTAAGGTTCGGTCTGGTATGGAATTTCTTTATGTAAGTTGGGAAATAGATAATGCTTGATCAGGGGCAATATCTGTGACTCTTTTCTTCTGAAAATACTTTCTTCAGCTTATTTTCTCTTCCTTCCAAAAAAACTTTTCACATCTCTCGTTTTTGAATATTCATGTTTCCAGGGGTTTAGGTTTTAGGGGAGACAATTTCCTAAAGAAATCCAAATTTTTATGAATTTGAGGCTTGTGTAATTAAAAAACGGGTGTATATTTGCACCCGCTTTGAGAAACAATAAAGGCATTGAGTCAAGCGTTGTGAGCCCAGCAGGGGCGGAGGTTTAAGGCGAAAAAGTTCTCTGAAAAATACTTGAAATTTGTTTTGGAAGTTAAGAGAAAAGGGTTGTAAGTTTGCAACCGCTTAGCAAAGCAGGAAAGAAGAGGTTTTGGTTCTCTTTTTTAAAAACTGTTTTACGCAGCAGCGTTCTTTTAAAGTTTCGAAAAAAAGATGAAAATTTCTTTTGGATTGTAAAGAATAAAGGTTGTAAATTTGCAAGCTCGTTCTTTACGGGAAGCTTAAAAAATAAGCTTCTAAAAAAAATAAATTTTTTCTTGCAGGTTTTAAAATAGGTTGTATATTTGCAGCCGCTTAGAACAAGAGCAAAGTTCTTTAGAAAGTATTGAAAAGAAATCCCGGGTAGGGTAGTGTTATAGAGAGG
>NZ_JBMPGS010000007.1:0-120228 GCF_049680855.1 Salinimicrobium maris
AACCAGCTCAAAGGTTGGTATTGCAGACTTAGGTCAATTCCTTTACGTTCGGTTTTACCGCTGGGTTCCACAATGCCTGCATCTCCAACATACACAAATTCCTGTTCGAGGAAAAGGTACCAAAAAGCAGTATTTATGGTCATTTCAGAAATCGGCTTCCAGATCATCCCAAGATCGCTGCCATAAGCTGCCGGTAATATATTTTCTGAAGCCCTTCGCACTACCACCCTCGTGTCATTTGAATGAAAGCCTTTACCAGATTTGAGGTAGAGCTGTAAATTATTTTTTGCATTGTAAAGAAAATTAAGCTTTGGACTCAGGATTGTCTTTTCTTGAGAAAGCGTAGAATATTCCGCAGCGAGCCGGTCGTAGTACTGAAAATTGAAATGATCTAGACGAATTCCCGGATTTATGATCCATTTCCCTGAATGCAATGCAGCATTAAAATAACCGGCAAGGTTCGTCTCATTAATGTCTCCCAGGCTAAAGTAAGAGAGGGTGGTGAGACGCTCATAGGTATGAGACAATTCATTCTCATCACTTTGATCATTTCTTAAGGAAATACCGGCTTGCAGGTCTCCATACCAGTCTTTAAGGCTAAACCTGTGATTATATTCAGAATTTAACCCAAACATTGTCCTGGTTTCCTTCTGTTTTATCAGGTCTCCATATACAGGATCTTCAAGGAAAAAGGTGAAATTTGAAAACAGCAGAAAATCATATTCAGAATAATAGGCATTACTTTGAACAGAAGAATTTTCATCTATTTGATGGTCATATTCCAGAATTAAATTAGTGCGTGAGGTTTCGCCTCCCTCGGTGTCATCTATGGCACCAAATCTTGAAATCAAACCACTTTCCACCGCCCGCACCGGAATTTGTCCCGAAGCGTCCCATTTGCTGGTAAACCTGGAAAGGCTGGCTGTTAAAGAATTGTTAGCTCCTACCTTCCCTGCGTATTTTGCCATAAGGTTAATGCGGTTGAAATTCTGTGAGCTTTCAAAAGGGCCATCTGTAGCGAGGTATTCTGTAGCTATATATGCGCTGTGGTTGTAGTTGTCAAGAATGCTGAACATCCCTAGCAGTCGTTTTGTATCAAACTGTCCTGCTTCAGCTTTAATAAAACTATTTTCCAGCCTGTTTTTGGTCCTAAATGAAACAAAACCTGCGGTAGCAAAATTTCCTTTTTCGGTATTATAAGGGCCTTTTCCAAAGGAAATACCCTGAATTGCCTCCGGTATAAGGAAGTGCAAATCGCTATATCCCTGCCCGTGTGCATG
Organism: Salinimicrobium maris; assembly: GCF_049680855.1. NCBI lineage: Bacteria > Pseudomonadati > Bacteroidota > Flavobacteriia > Flavobacteriales > Flavobacteriaceae > Salinimicrobium > Salinimicrobium maris. The sequence continues at coordinate 1,281 of NZ_JBMPGS010000007.1, forward strand.
AGAAACCATGTTCGCTGGCATTCCATCTACATCTATACTTACATCTGTCCCGTGATCGATATCAAAGCCTCGCAAAAAGATTTGTTCGGCTTTCCCGCCCCCTGCATGTTGCCCAATGATCATGCCCGGAACCTTCCGAAGAAGATCCTGCGAAGAAGTAACGGGGTTTATATTGGTATTTACTTTGCTGAAGAGCTCCAGGGAGTTGATTCCCGGCGCGATGACCACTTCATTAATAAGGTTGAGTTTTTCCTGGATCTCAATACGATTATCGTTGGCGCGGGCAATAAATGTGCGGGTTTTATAACCAATATGACTTACCTGAATGGAATCTCCCGTAGCTCCCGTGATGGAGAAATGTCCCAAGGAAGAAGTGTGCGTGTGATTATCATTATTAAGATTATGAACGTAAGCTCCTGAAACAGGAAATTTTTTGTTGTTTAGGATGATTCCCTGAATATTTTGCGCATTAACAGGTGAAAAACTGAATACAATAAAGGAGAGTAAAAAAATCTTGTAGAGGATCGAAAAGTGCATGAAAGAGTGATTTTATTCGCACTGCAATTTTATAACATTCTTTTCAGTAATCAGCTAAAAAATGTTGGAGGTTTTGCTTCATTCCCGGTTTATCTTCACCAAGATCTTCAAGAAGTCTTTAAAATTAACTTCGGATATTTTAAAATGGTATTTATAGAAGTTTTTAAATAAAATGTTAGACTTACGCTGTAAAAACTACGTAGGCTGTGGCGGAAGTAAGTTGAAATTGTTGCGAAAATTAGACTCTTCATGTTTAAAATAAATTATTTCATATGAATATGCCCCTGAAATTGAAAAAGCCCGTAAATATTAAATTTACGGGCTTTTCTGCGGAGAAAGAGGGATTCGAACCCCCGGAGGTGTGACCCTCAACAGTTTTCAAGACTGCCGCATTCGACCACTCTGCCATTTCTCCTTAGCGGATGCAAATATAGAAAGCTTTTTCATTTCTAAAAAGGAATTTTTTCCTTTTTTAAAAGATAATTTTATAGGTTCTGAAAAACAGGTAATTACATTTCATTTCATTTTTGTCAATTCAGCGATTTATAAAAAACCTGTGTGATATTTCAAAATACACTTATCTTGCTACTTAAAAAAGATACTATGGCCTCAGGATTTTTTGCGCTTTTGGATGACATTGCAACTCTAATGGATGACGTGGCTGTTTTGGGAAAGCTCGCCGGAAAGAAAACCGCCGGAATTTTAGGAGATGATCTTGCCGTAAATGCCGAAAAAGCCTCCGGATTCATGTCTTCAAGGGAATTACCGGTACTTTGGGCAATTACAAAGGGCTCTTTTCTAAACAAGCTCATCATATTGCCGCTGGCATTTTTACTAAGTGCCTATGTACCTTCGGTAATTACCCTTATTCTCATTTTTGGCGGACTATATCTGGCCTACGAGGGTGCAGAAAAGATAAATGAATTTTTCTTTCCTCATGCTCATAAAGAGGAAGCTCCAAAACTTGAGAAAATTTCAAAAGAGGAGGTGTTACGTAGGGAAAAGGAGAAAATAAAATCGGCTATTGTAACAGATTTTATACTTTCTGTAGAGATTATCATCATCGCCCTGGGAACTGTTACCGGTGAGCCAATCCTCAACCAAATTCTTGTGGTAAGCTTTATCGCGCTGCTGGCCACAGTGGGAGTTTATGGTATTGTGGCACTTATTGTAAGAATGGATGAATTTGGTGCAAAACTTATCGAACTAAATGATAGGAAAAACAGCATTTCTGATAAAATTGGGAATTTCCTGATTAATGCTCTGCCCAAAGTGATCAAAGGGCTTTCTGTAATTGGAACTATAGCTTTGTTGCTGGTTTCCGGAGGAATTTTTGTTCATAACATTCATTTTTTGCACGATCTTTTCGAAAATCTTCCGGGACTTCTCGTGGAATTTTTAACCGGTCTGGTGGTTGGAGCTCTAGTTCTCCTGGTTATTAAAGGAATCAGCAGGATCTGGATACAAATAAAGAGCAAATAATTATCTGGTTCAAAGATGATATAGTTTTCTCAAGGTTTCAGTTTAAAAAATGATCTGGAAGAATACCTTCTAGAAATGCCATTTTTGACAGGTATTATATTTGACTCTTTAAAGTGGATTTTAACTTCTTCTGAATTATTGAAAATCAGTACGCTAAGATCAAAACTTAAAATTGTGAATATCTCTTGAGCGATAAGTTTATGCCCGCCTGCTGAAAAATCTATATTTGGCACCCTAAAAATGAAAACTATGAGCGTAACCTGGTATGAATGTAAGGTGAAATACAGAAAAACACACGAAACCGGAGAACAGAAGGTCACAACAGATACTTATTTGCTGGATGCTGTTTCTTATACGGAAGCAGAAACCAGAATAACCGAAGAAATGGCTGCTTACACCAGCGAGGAATTCAGGATCATGAACATCAAAGTTGCCAACTTCTCTGAAGTGCACCCATTTGAAAATTCCGATCGCTGGTTCAAATCTAAAGTGTCCCTGGTGGCACTTGATGAAGAAAGTGGAAAAGAAAAGAAAACTAATATTTATCTTTTGGTGCAGGCAAACGATGTAAAGGAAGCTTTTGAGAATACTACTAAAGCGATGCAGGATACAATGGGGGATTACACAATTCCAGCTATTACCGAATCTCCTATTCTGGATGTTTTTCCATATTTTTCAGGAGAAGAAGAGCAACTGGAAAAATTTAATATGATAGATAAACAGGAAACGGTAGAGGAAGAAGTGATAGAAGAGACGGCTACTGCCTGATATTTTCTAAGCCGAAATTTTAAAGAGGTTGTTTAATCGTACAAACAACCTCTTTTTTTTTGTCTGGTTTTGATGTTTTAGATGGCAATTATGGATTATTTTCAGGAGAACTTGGGCTATGCGGCTTCTTTTCAGGACAAAATCCTTATCTTAAGCCTAGCTTTCACTATTAACCGCCCGGGCATTATACTATGAAAATACTTCTTACAGGAGCCACTGGATATATTGGTAAACGCCTGCTCCCGGTACTGGTAAACAAGGGTCATGAAGTTGTTTGTTGCGTGCGGGATGTTAATAGGTTTAATCCTCCTGAATCCCTTAGCAGAAAGATCTCTGTTATTGAAGCAGATCTTCTGGACAGAAATTCTCTCAAAAAGATTCCAAAAGATATTAACGGCGCTTATTACCTGGTACATTCCATGTCATCATCAGATGATTATAAGCAAACAGAAGAGGATTCTGCTGTTAATTTCAGAAATGCCTTAAATGCTACTAATGTTCAGCATGTTGTTTACCTCGGGGGAATTGTGAATAAGGAAAACCTTTCTGAACATCTTTCCTCCCGAAAAAATGTGGAAACCCAGTTGGAAAAAGGTGATTATCACTTCACTTCTCTAAGAGCGGGAATAATAATTGGCTCGGGAAGTGCTTCTTTTGAGATCATTCGTGACCTGGTTGAGAAACTACCTGTAATGGTGGCTCCAAAATGGTTGAAAACAAAATGCCAACCAATTGGGATTGCAGATGTAATTCGTATTCTTTCAGGCTCCATCTTTCTCAAAGAAACTTTTGATCGCATTTTTGACATCTGCGGTCCAGATATTCTCACTTATAAGCAAATGCTTCTGGGTTATGCGCAGGTAAGAAATCTTCAACGCCGCATCATAACGGTTCCTGTCATGTCTCCGCGATTGTCTTCCTACTGGCTGTACTTTGTGACCTCTACATCTTTCAAACTCGCACAAAACCTGGTGGATAGTATGAAAGTAGAAGTGGTTTGCCAACACACAGGGATTAAAGATATTTTAGGCATCACTCCAATAGGTTATCACAAGGCGATAGAAAAAGCATTTGCCAAAATTGAATCTGCTGAAATTGAATCTAGTTGGAAAGATTCAAATGTGAGCAGTGATCTTGATATGAAAATATCAGATTTTATCCAGGTGCCGGAGTATGGCTGCTTTCGCGACCGCCGTGTGATGAAGATCAATAATATGGAACATTCCCTGAAACAGATTTGGGGCATCGGTGGAAAAAACGGCTGGTACTACGGAAACTGGCTGTGGGAGATTCGCGGGGTTTTGGATAAAATGGCCGGTGGTGTGGGATTGCGCAGAGGGCGCACGAATCAACATAAGATAGAAGCGGGCGATACACTAGATTTTTGGAGAGTTTTATATGCGAATAGGGAAGAGGGCAGACTCTTATTATTTGCCGAAATGAAATTACCGGGAGAAGCCTGGCTGGAATTTAAAATCGAAGGAGAGAATTTGATCCAGACGGCTACTTTCAGGCCTTTAGGACTGGCAGGAAGGCTTTACTGGTATTCTGTTTACCCGTTCCATGGGTTCATCTTTAAAGGTTTGATCACTCAATTAACAGCCCATGAAGAGAAACGAAATTAGAAATCCCTTTCAAAAATGTCATTTTTAAAAAGGATTTTTAGCTGATGTTCTTTTGAAAATCGGGTTTAAATAATTATAGCATCGGTAATGGCTCCCACCACCGCTAAAAGAATAGCAAGCCACAGGGAAGGAGCAAAGCCTCTTGTAGTGAAGTCTGTGCTAAACTTGTCTGCCAATTCTATGATAAGAGCGTATGCTATAATTCGGGTGACGAACCCCAGCCCGAGAAAATAGAATATTCCAAGGGTTGCTATGTCAAGCACGAGGGTTAGAATCCAACTCAAAAAGAAACTGAGAACCCCAATCATTAGTGCCACAATAAGCGCAGTTTTAAACCCCTGTAATTCTACTTTGGGCATATATTTGGCAGCAATTAAAAGTACCGCTGCATCTATTACGATATGGATCAACCATTCAATCATATAAATTGGATTTAATTACTCTTCGGTATTACTTATTTTTTTCGCCTTTTCCTGGAGTTCATTCACATTGGCGGGATACGGATTTTCTTTTAAGGTTGTGGCAAGGTGTACGAGGTTATAAACCATCATATACAATGTCTTGTTTGTGAAAAAGTGCTTGTCTCCATTAGCTTCAATATACGCAGGGCCAGGACCGGCTTTTCCAACGTAATAACTAAAGGAATTCACTGGAATGCTAAAACCATGCTCCTGAAGATCAAAAAGTATGCTTGAAATCGCCTTTTTTGCACCATCTTCATTTCCATCTACCATAACCCCTGCGACTTTATTAAAAGTAGGGTACTGGCCTGTTTCTTCATCGGCTTCATTCCATATCCCGTCAAAGCGTTCTGCGACAATTTTAGCAATAGAACTACGGTCGCCGCGCCAAATAGGAGTAGCGATGATCATAATATCGCTTTCTTTGACTTTTTTGAGGATTTTTGGCCAGCCGTCGCCTTCGCCTTCATCAGAAGTGTTTCCCACTTTCACATCATGATCTACTACACGAATGCTTTCGGTTTCTACATCGAGTTCCTTGAAGATCTTTTCAGCGTTGCTTATGTAGGCCGCTGTGTTAGAAGTCTCGGGTGATTTTTTTAAGGTACAGTTTAAAAAGAGTGCTTTTAATGCCATTTTTAAATAGTTATTTTAGGTTAGTTTTTAGCGCTTCTCGGTAGCGCCTTCTTTTTTATGTTTTAAATTGATGCTGCCTTTAGGCTTTTTCTTCAGTTTAGAAGGAACTTCAGATCCTACCGGTCCTTTAGAAATTGTGATTCCACCATCAACCGAATAGATCGCTCCTGTAATGTAAGAAGCTTCATCTGAGGCCAGGAAGAGATATACATTGGCGATTTCTTCGGGAGTACCACGGCGTCCCAATGGGGTGGCTTTGATCATCGTTTTTTCGGTCTTTTTGTCCAAATCGCTGGTTTCCTTATGCGTCCATGCAGTATCGATTGGCCCAGGTGCGACACAATTTGCACGAATGCCGTTTTTGGCCTGCTCTACCGCAACTCCTTTAATAAAAGAATGTATGAAACCTTTTGTGCCGCCATACGGGGTCACCTTCGGAATTCCTATTTTTCCGGCTTCAGATCCTGCCGCAACTATATTTCCTCTTGATTTCTTTAAATGTGGAATTGCATATTTGGTCATTAAAAATGTGGTTCTAAGATTGTTTTTCAGCAGATTGTCGAACGCATCTGGAGAAAAAGCATCTACGGTATCTACTTCGGGATAAACGCCGGCGTTATTTATAAGAATATCCAGTTTTCCCCATCTCTTCACAGCGGTTTCTATAGCTTCTTTCGCATTATCTTCTGAGGAAATATCGGCTGAAAAGCCTAAAGCTTCCCCATTCGCATTTTTTATATCGTCTATAACTTCTTTTACAGGATCCTGCGGCATTCCCACCACCAGGACTTTTGCGCCTTCCAGTGCAAATTTTTTTGAAATTGCTTCTCCAATTCCTGTGGCACCACCTGTTACTATTGCTACTTTTTCATCTAATCTTTTCATGTTCATTCTGAATTTAAGGATTCATTTCTACTCATTTAACTTCTGAAAATGGCATTTTTAGAAGCCATTTATTCCTAAGTTAGCAGGTTTAAAGCCCGATTCAAATTGATTTAAGAAACAATTAAAAGAGTTTCCTGAAAGATTAACGCCATTTTTCACTACGATAATTAAATGTAGGAGACCTTCTTATAAAGAATAAACGAAGGAGCGTTAAGGCTTTCCTAATCCCTTCGGATAGCAACCAATTATAAATTAACTTGTGAAATACATACTTAAAAAAGGTGGTTATGAGATCAATTTGGAATGGATCTATCAGTTTTGGCCTGGTTAGTATTCCCGTAAAAATTTATTCAGCTTCTGAAGACCGAAAGCTGGATTTGGATATGCTGGATAAAAGCGACCACTCCCGTATAAGGTATAAAAGGGTCAATGAAAAGACCGGGGAAGAGGTGGAGTGGAAAAATATTGTAAAAGGTTACAAGCAGGATGATTCATACACAGTTCTTTCTGATGAAGATTTTGAGCAGGCTAACGCAAAGAAAAGCCGAACGATTGATATTGAAGAGTTCATCAAGGAAGAAGACGTAGCCGATGTGCTTTTTAAAAAACCTTATTTCCTGGAGCCTCAAAAAGACGGGGAAAAATCATATAACCTTTTAAAGAATGCACTAAAAGATACCGGGAAACTTGGCGTTGCGACTTTTGTGATGCGGCAAAAAGAGAACCTAAGTCTTGTTGGCGTCTATGAAGACGCACTGGTATTGCATGTCATTAGATTTGCAGATGAAATAAGAAATCCCGCAGATCTTAAACTGCCGACAGATGTGAAGGTTTCCAAGAAAGAAGTAGATATGGCGAAATCTCTTATTGAACAATATACCGAAGAGTTTGATTTTGATAAGTATAAGAACGTTTACAATGAACAGCTGCTAAAGATCATTAAGGCAAAATCATCTGGCAAGAAAACCAAGATAGAGAAGTTTGAATCCAAACCAACTCCGGCAAAAGATCTTATGGCACAACTTAAAGCCAGCCTTGATAAGAAAAAGAAGAACAAAGCTTCTTAAACAGCAAATAAGCACCAAAAATGGGACTTGAAGAGTACATTAGGAAAAGGAATTTTTCAAAGACACCCGAGCCCGAAGGGCAGTACCACAAGAATAAAGGAAAACCGAGGTTCGTCATTCAGCGGCACAAGGCAACACGTTTGCATTACGATCTTAGGCTGGAAATGGAAGGGGTGCTTAAGAGCTGGGCGGTTCCCAAAGGTCCGTCGATGAATCCCGGTGATAAGCGCCTTTCAATTCAAACCGAAGATCACCCTATCAAATATCTCACTTTCCACGGCACCATTCCTAAAGGAAATTATGGCGCGGGAGAAATGGTGATTTGGGATGAAGGCACTTATGAATCTTCATTAGAGGAAGATGAACTTTCCCTGCCACAGCAGCTTCAAAAAGGCAATTTAAAGATCAGGTTTTTTGGGGCGAAGGTGAAAGGAGTTTTTGCGCTGGTGCACACGAATAGGGGAAAGGAGCAGAACCAATGGCTGTTAATAAAAAAGGAAGATGAATTTTCTACAGATCTTCATTATGATGCAGAGAATTTCAATGATAGCATTTCAGAAGAAAAGGAAGTAAAACAACTTCAGAACACCGATTTTATTAAACCGATGCTGGCTACAAAAGCTTCGGATATTTTTAATAAAGCCGACTGGATCTATGAATTAAAATGGGACGGGTATCGGGCCCTCGCAAATGTTTCAGAAGGGAAGGTGGACCTTTATTCCCGCAACGGAATTTCTTTTAAGCAAAAATTTGCTTCAATATATGAAAACCTGAAATCCATTCCTCATGACGTGATTTTAGATGGGGAAATAGTGGCTTTGAATGAAGATGGATTACCAAATTTCCAGAGCCTGCAAAACTATCAAACCAATCCGGTGGGGGAATTGCGGTATTATGTGTTTGACCTGCTTTTTCTGAACGGGCATAACATTATGCACCTCCCATTGCTGGAACGAAAGAGTTTAATTGAAGACGTAATAGAGGATGTGCCACAGGTGTACTACTGCGATCACATAGATACCATGGGAAAATCTTTTTATGAAAAGACGGTAGATGCGGGAATGGAAGGGGTTATTGCCAAGAAAGGCGATTCTGAATATATTCCCGGTTCGCGTAGTGCAAACTGGCTGAAAATTAAGGCTTTTGAAAGTCAGGAGGCGATTATCTGCGGATTTACAGAACCTAAAGAAAGCAGTTTGCCCTTCGGATCTCTGATTCTTGGAATGTTCAGGGAAGACAAATTGATTTACATAGGTAATTGCGGTACCGGCTTTGATGACCAGGCGAGGAAAGATCTTTTTAAAAAATTTGAACCGCTTATTACTGAAAAATCTCCTTTTGATAAAAAAATCAATCTGAAAGGCAGAAAACCCACATGGCTTAGCCCTGAGCTTATTTGCGAAGCGACATTTTCTGAATGGACCAAAAGTGGACACATGAGGCATCCCGTTTTCAAAGGCTTAAGAAATGATAAAATTCCTTCAGAAATTGATAAGGAAAAGGAGGTGAAGGTGCCAAAGCAAAAGCCAGCCTCCAAAGGAATTTCAGAAAACCTGGAAATTGACGGAATTTCTGTTCCTATCAGTAATCTTGAGAAAATTTACTGGCCAGATTCTGGTTTAAGAAAGTACGACCTCATCGATTATTATTTAAAGGTTTCAGATTATATGCTTCCCTTCCTTAAAGATCGCCCGCAGAACCTTCACCGGCATCCAAACGGGATTAAACAGGGAAGTTTTTACCAAAAAGATACTGCAGGAATCTTTCCGCATTGGCTGGAGACGTTAAAGGTGCATTCCAAATCAAATAACAAGGATATTGAATACATAATGTGCCAGAATGAAGCCAGTTTGATCTATATGGCAAACCTTGGATGCATTGAGATCAATCCCTGGAATTCCAGAAAGGATAGTCTGCTGCGCCCAGATTTTACCGTCATTGATATAGACCCTACAGAAAAAAATACTTTTCAGGAAGTGGTGGAAGTGGCTCTCGTGGCGAAAGATGTGCTGGATCGTGCAAAAATCGAGGGTTATGTAAAAACTTCCGGTTCCAGCGGGTTACATATTTACATACCGCTGGGGGCAGAATATGATTATGACCAGGCGCGTGATTTCACCAAGATTCTTTGTTACTTCATTCATGAGCAACTTCCCCAGCTTACCAGTATGGAACGTAATGTGAAGAAGCGAAAAGGGAAAATATACCTCGATTTTTTACAGAACAGGAAAGGACAAACACTTGCAGCGCCTTATTGTGCAAGACCAAAACCCGGTGCTACGGTTTCAACGCCTCTAAAATGGCGCGAGGTGAATTCCAAACTTGATATGCACGAGTTTACCATAAAAACAGTACCCGAACGCCTAGAAAAATACCCTGATCTTTTTACCGATGTGCTAGGAAAGGGAATTGATCTGGAACAGGCTATCGAGGCATTATCATCCTAAAAGCCTGCCAAACAAAGAAATTTCTAATACTCCAAAAATGTGCTTTTTCGAAGCGTTTTTTTAGAAGGGAAACAGCCTAAGATTCGTCAATATCTTTTTCTTCTTCAGGGCGATTGGATCTGGTGTTTAAGAAATGCTTCGGATTTACACCGTATTTTTCTTTAAAAATTTTAGAAAAATAACTGCGATTATTCAGCCCTATGAGCTGGACGATTTGTGAAATATTATATTCCGAATTGCTGAGCATACCTTTTGCAGCTTCCAGCTTTTCCTGCTGCATAAATTTGTTGACCGTAAGACCGTAAAGATGTTTGAAACCGTCCTGTAATTTATTGACATTTGTCCCGGCTTCTTTTGCCAGGAAATCTACTGAGTAATTCTGGCTGAGATCTTTCTTAATAAAATCTATCGTCTTTTTAACCTTTTCAACATCCGATCGTCTTAAGATTTGGGAGGATCCTTCTAATTGATTATCATCATGATATTGATTGATTTGCAATGCAAGCATTTCAAATAACTTTCCTTCTAGAAAAATAGACCTAACAAAGCCATTGAATTCTTTTTCATTGATTTCCTCAACGATATCTGCTGCTTTTATACTGTAGTTGCCATGATAAAAGAATTTTTCCTGTGCCTGTGAATCTTTAAAAAGCAGTTTCAGCTTGTCATCAAGACCTTCAAAACAATAATTATTTCTAGAGCTAAAATCCTTGCGCACAATTTCTAAACTGGAAATATGGACAGTTTCATTTGCCTTAAAGAACAAAACATGGCCTTTTTGTCCGCTGCTGGATACAATGATATTTTGATAGGTGTCTATAGTATGTATGTCTTTATCGTCCTCAAAAGCATGATCAATTTTTCCCTTGGAACAAAAAATAAACTTTAAGGGGTGTGTTTGATTTATGGCAAATATTAGTTTCAGGTCATTATAAAAAGTACATCGGTATTCAATGATTCCTATTCCAGAGTCAAAGCTGGTACCGCGAATATAACCTTCGCCGTATTTTTCGGGAATGTAAAACATAAATTCGCCACTATCTTCTTCCAGAGGCGCTTTGAATTGTTTAGAAAGATCTACAAGAATATCCTCAACAGGTAATGCTTTCGTAATTATCTTCATTAATAGATTTTGTGTCGGCGGGTTTTCAAGGCTAAATTAGTATTTGTCAGGTTTAGATGGAGAAGCGGGACATCTTTTGTGTTAAAACGATTAACACTTATTCTGATAACGTCAATTTTTATTCAATTTACGGGTTTTTGACAAAAGATGGATCATAAAACTGTGCTATTTGTTTTAATGTTAAGTTGAATAACGGTAATCCCTGTACTAACTATTTGCGAATTTTACAAATGTTTTCATAATGATTCAATTATGAAATCCAGATAAAACACATATGACCTTTTTTTATTTTATGTTGGGACTGGAAATCCTGGTAGTTCTTTTAGTAACTTTCTTTTTGATCAAAAAAATCAGGGGAGTTATGAAGGAGCGAAAAAACCGAAAAGACGGTTCCTTTTAACTTCTTATAGAAGATTCTCCCTGCGTTTCTCTTATTGTTTCTTCTTTGGTTATGTTTTTCAGTATTGGAAAAGAGTGATACTGCTTTATTTTCTGCAAATTAGAATCCTTATCTTTGCCTTTCATTGAAAATAGAGAAGAATGAAAAGTATAAAGGCATTGCAATGGCGCTATGCTACCAAAAAATTTGATTCTGAAAAAATGTTGCCACAGGAAAAGGTGGAAATCTTGAAAAAGGCTTTTAATCTTACGGCTACTTCTTACGGATTGCAACCTCTTAAGCTTGTGGTCGTCGAAAATAAAGAATTGCAGGAAGAGATGATGAAAGCTTCCAACAATCAAAAGCAAATAGGGACAGCTTCTCAGGTTTTTGTGATTTGTATAGAGAAACAAATAGACAAAACCTTTATAGAGAATTATTTTAACTACGTAAGACGCATTAGAAATACTCCTGAAGAGGTTCTGAACCCGTTCAAAAACTTTTTAATAGAAGATTTTGAAGGAAAACCTTTACAGGAAATCAAAAAGTGGGCGACCAACCAGGCATATCTAGTGATGGGAACCTTACTTACCGTTTGTGCTGTAGAAGAGATTGATTCTTGTCCTATGGAAGGTTTCGAATCTGAAAAATATGATAAACTACTGGGATTAGACGAAAGAAATTTACAATCTGTCCTTGTTTTGCCAGTAGGTTATCGGGCTACAGATGATCAATTCGCCGGATTCAAAAAAGTACGTCGCCCGTTGGAAGAAACCGTGATAGAAATATAACTCCTGCACCATTTTCTTCGGAAGAGCTAAAAAGCAGAGGTCTCAAAAGTGGCATTTTAAATTCCATTTTTGAGACCTCAGTTTTTATAAAAATATCTTTCGATTAGTAATTGACGTATTCGGTAATTTCGAGGCCGTAACCAATCATTCCTACGCGTTTTGTTTCCCCGGAATTGGAGAGCAATTTTAGTTTGTGAATTTCGAGATCGTGAAGTATTTGTGCGCCAATTCCAAAGTCTTTTGTATCCATAACTATGGGCGGAGCTTTCATTACACCTTTTTTCTGAAGCGCTTTTAATTCTGTAAGTCGGTTCAAAAGGTTTAAGGATTGACTTTCCTGATTAATAAATACAATTGCGCCTTTACCTTCATCATTAATAGCTTTGAACATATAGTCAAGCTTTTTATCGGCGTTATTGGTAAGAGTGCCTAAAATGTCATTATTGACCAGTGTTGAATTTACCCGAACCAGTACCGGTTCATCGCTCTTCCATGCGCCTTTGCATAAGGCAATATGCACCTGGTTGTTGGTGGTTTGTTGATATGCTCTTAATCGAAAACTTCCAAAACGAGTATTTACCTCAAAATCCTCTTTTTTAACGATAAGGGAATCATGTTGCATTCTGTAAGCCACAAGATCTTCTATAGAAACGAGCTTAAGATCAAATTTTTCGGCTACTTTTTGCAACTGCGGAAGCCGGGCCATTGTTCCATCTTCGTTCATGATCTCTACGATCACACCGGCAGGTTCAAAACCCGCAAGCCGTGCAAAATCAATTGCCGCCTCGGTATGGCCTGTTCGGCGTAAAACACCTCCTTCTTTTGCTTTCAGCGGAAATATATGCCCGGGACGGCTAAGATCGTGTGGCCGCGTTTGAGGATCAATGAGAGAGCGAACGGTTTTAGCCCTGTCTGAAGCAGATATTCCGGTAGTCACTCCCTGGCCTTTAAGATCTACAGAAATGGTGAAGGCGGTTTCCATAGGATCGGTATTGTTTCCTACCATCATTTCAAGCTTCAGTTCTTCGCAGCGCTTTTCGGTTATGGGAGCGCAAATGAGTCCGCGGCCGTGCGATGCCATAAAGTTGATCATTTCGGGAGTAACCTTCTCTGCAGCTGCAAGAAAATCTCCTTCATTTTCGCGATCCTGATCATCAACTACAATGATCACTTTTCCGGCCCGAATGTCATCGATAGCCTCTTTTATGCTGTGTAATTTCAAAGGTTGTTGGTTTTCCATCAAACGTGCTATTTCTGGAAAGCAAAGGTATTTTATTCTTTTGGGTTTTTATTCATAATCCCGTTTCTTTTGAACAACTTCTTTATGGGTTCAAAAAACGAGCTGAAAGTAAACAATCCCTGATCTGTCGTTGCTCTGTAGGTAAGCAGGATTCCAATGGGTAACATTATTATAGTAGAGAGCCAGGTTGCAAGAAAAGGACTCATAGAACCTTCTTCGGCACTGTTCTTTGCGAATATTCCTATGAAGTGGTAGGTGAGGAACAAAAGAATTGCCATTACCATAGGTAATCCCATTCCTCCTTTTCTGATAATGGCACCTAGTGGAGCTCCTACAAAGAAGAGCACGATACATGCCACTCCCAGAACATACTTCTCGTGAAGCGCAATTTCAAATTTGTTAAGGCGCTTTTCGGCCTGTTTGAATTCATTTCTTTTTGCCTGAAGGCTCACTACAGCTCCATTAATATTACCAATGGCAAGATTCACGATTTGTGATGACCGGTAATTGTCAAAGGCCTCCAAAATAGTTTTCTCCACCGGAATTAAAGAATCTTTAGGCTCAATATTTACAGAAAGATTATTAATCCCAGATCTACTGTACATGGTTCGGGAAAACCGCTCCATATCCTGGTTATAGGCAGTAGAAAAAGAATCTATAGTTTCGTTCAATTCTGAAATCTTGAGCATGTTGTGCGAATTGCTGTAGCGCTCCTCGTCAAGATCTACGTCATTGAAATTGGAAAGATCTATGTTGATCACATATTCTTCAAAATAGGATTTTGCAAAAGGTTTTTTATTTCGGCTGGCCGGCGAAGTAGCCTGGATTTCGTCGTAGTAATTTCCATCGGTAAGAATGAGAGAAAGAATATTTGAATCTGTACTTCCTACCAATTCCCCTTCGGTGGCTTTAATAACCGTGAAATTACCGCTTCGACGCGGGGATTTCTTGTGGATGATAACATCTGTAAGATATTGATCCTTATCGCCCGATTTTTCGTCTACTTTAATATTTATATCACCAACCTCGTTGAAAACCCCTTCAGAAATGGCCATGGCCGGTTTTAGCTGTGCAATATTCTTCCGAAGATTAATTGACTTATATTCTGATGCAGGGATAACATTATTGGCGAAGAAGAAAGCTATAACACTCACCAGTAAAATAAAAACCGTAAGCGATCGCATTGCCCGCTGAAGTGAGATCCCTGAAGATTTCATAGCAGCAAACTCATAATTTTCAGCAAAACTTCCAAAGGTCATAATGGAAGTGAGGAGAATACTCAGCGGTAATACCAGCGGAACGAGCTTGGGAGAAAAATATAGCAGGAATTTCATGATGATCATAAAATCCAGATCCTTTCCTGCCAGTTCCCCTATGTACAACCAGATGGTTTGCAATACAAAGATGAACATGAGTATTACAAAAACCGAAAAAAATGTTTTTAAGTAGCTTGTTAATATGTACCGGTCAAGAATCTTCAATTTAATCCAGGCGGTTTATGTAGTAGTCTTCATACCTGCTCTCATTGAACCTAAACAAAGATTCTGGTAAAGGCTGATTGGTCTTAAAAGCTTTAACCGTAATCGTAATCTTTGTACCGTTGTCCTGAGTTTGAATAAGATTGTAAATGTGCTTCGTTTGCCTGTCAATCCCTAAAAGAATATTTTTAATTTCTGCTTTAGAATCTTTGGGAGTCAATTTTATATACTGGATTTTTCTTCCTTTGATATCCTGCATGATATCCCACTTTGCATTATAGCCTTCGTTATAAAAAGTTAGCATTTTTGAAGGAGTGATACTTGCATCCTCAGCTGGGTTATAGGTAGAGATATTCACTTCTTCATCCTCTGGAATGATGGTATATATTTTCTCCCCATCGAAGATTCGGGTAGTTCCCATGATGTTAAGTACGTACTTTTCACCTTCCAGACTTACGTCACCACGGGTTTCCTGTTGTACGTTCTCATTGGTATTTTCAAGAGCGTATTTAAAATCTATTAAAATGTTGTCATAGCTTTCCACTTTTGAAGAAACTTCGTCCAATAATTGAAGTGCTTTTTCATCATTTTGGGCCCTGCTCATCACCACCGTTAGCAAAGCGATCACTAGTAATCCTAACTTTTTCATTTTTCTTTTTCTAAAAATTTATTCGTTCAATAACTGGTCCAGTCCGGCCATATCCTGTACCAGGACCTGCCGGGCTTTACTTCCTTCAAAAGGACCTACCACACCGGCGGCTTCAAGCTGGTCAATAATTCTACCGGCCCTGTTGTATCCCAGTTTCAATTTTCGCTGCAGAAGAGAAGCCGAGCCTTGCTGGGCTATCACAATCACTTCGGCAGCTTCCCGAAACAGTTTATCTCTTTCGCTCTCATCAATATCAATACCTGTGCCACTTTCCTCCCCGCTATACTCGGGCAGAAGGTGCGCATTAGGATAGGCTTTTTGAGAACCAATGAATTCGGTGATCTTTTCGACTTCGGGAGTATCTACGAATGCACACTGCAGCCTGATCAAGGTATTCCCCTGGGTGAAAAGCATATCTCCTTTTCCTATAAGTTGGTCTGCGCCCTGGCTGTCAAGAATGGTACGAGAATCGATTTTAGAAGTTACTCTAAAAGCTATTCGGGCAGGGAAATTTGCTTTGATGATACCAGTAATTACATTTACCGAAGGTCTTTGTGTGGCAATGATAAGGTGAATTCCTATGGCTCTTGCCAGCTGCGCAAGACGTGCAATAGGTGCTTCTACTTCTTTGCCTGCGGTCATAATAAGATCTGCAAATTCATCTACCACAAGTACAATGTATGGCAGAAATTTATGTCCATTTTCAGGGTTAAGTTTCCGTGCTTTGAACTTTACATTATATTCCTTTATGTTTCGTACCATGGCATTTTTGAGCAGTTCATACCGCTCGTCCATCTCAATACAAAGGGAGTTGAGGGTGTTGATCACCTTGGTATTATCTGTAATAATCGCTTCCTCTGTGTCCGGAAGTTTGGCAAGATAGTGTCGTTCAATCTTATTAAACAGCGTAAGTTCTACCTTTTTTGGATCTACAAGAATGAACTTCACCTCTGCAGGATGTTTGGAGTAGAGGAGGGAAGTGAGAATTGCATTAAGTCCAACAGATTTTCCCTGACCGGTGGCACCGGCCATTAATAAGTGTGGCATTTTTGCGAGATCGACCACAAAAGTTTCATTGGAAATGGTTTTTCCAAGCGCCAAAGGCAACTCCATTTCGGCATTTTGGAAACGCGGCGAAGCAATGACCGAACGCATGGAAACAATGCTTGATTTTTTATTCGGAACTTCAATACCTATGGTTCCTTTCCCGGGAATAGGAGCAATAATTCTAATTCCCAGTGCCGAAAGTGAAAGCGCAATATCATCTTCCAGGCTCTTGATCTTGGAGATACGAATTCCTGCTTCGGGAATGATCTCGTACAAAGTGACCGTAGGACCAACTGTTGCTTTTATCTGCGCAATCTCAATTTTATAATTCTTAAGGGTATCTACAATGCGGTTCTTGTTTTCCTCGAGCTCTTCCTGGTCAATCGTAATTCCGCCGCCATTTGCATTGTAATCTTTGAGTAGTTCGAGAACAGGATATTTATAATTCTTTAATTCCAGCGTAGGATCAAATTCTCCAAAATCTGCCACCAGTTTTTTACTTAAACCTTCTTCTTCCTCTTCTTCAACTGCGGTGGAAACTTCCATTTCCACATCATCTGGATTTTCTTCAGATTTTATAACCAGAGGTTCTGGCTTAGATTTCTCTTCAGAAATGTCATTTTTCAATGCCTCTTTTTCCACTGGGGTAACAGGTTCCTGCGGTTCAGGATCTTTTTTAACTTCGGGGATTTTCTCTTTTGAGTAGATAGAATTTTCCGAGGTAGTAGCGCTTGTGAAATCTTCTGAGATCTCACTTTTTGTACGGGCAAAAAGAGCCGTTACCTTTTCAGGAGTAATCTTGAGTCGTATCACCAGATAAGTGATCAATAGAAAGGTGAGCAGAAGAATGGTACCTGTAAAACCTATGTAGTCCTGTAAATAATCATTTATTTCAAAGCCCACAGTACCTCCCAGAAGGGGATTATTTGTTGCAAAAAAACCAAAAAATATCGAGAGCCATAACATGACCAAAATTCCCCAAAACCAGAAAGTGGCAAGTGGCTTTTTATTAACTCCAAAGAAAAGATAAATGCCTGTAAGTGCCGTTAAGATGGCAATGGCAAAAGAGGCCACACCAAAACCGCGAAATATGAAAAAATCACTTACCCCGGCGCCAAACTTGCTTAACCAGTTTTTTGGCTCTACCTGCCTGTCAGAAAATTGATATAAAGTGCTTTGGTCAGCCTTCCAGTTAAACAGGTACGACATAAAAGCCACGAGCAGTGCAAGCCCGAACAGCATTAAAAAACTTCCTAAAACCACCTTTTGCTGGCGATTAAGCTTGAGGGAGAAGTTTTTAGCTTTTTTCGGGGTTTTATTTTTAGTAGCTTTCTTTTTGGCCATAGATGCTGTAAAGGATTTTGGCAAAAATACAAATTAGCCTCATCTAAAGTAAAGAAAATAGAAATACAATAAGGAAAGCTTGAAATTAAGTTTTAAATGGCTTAAGGTTAGATTTTTATCCTTTAATAAATTGAAGAAGAGGGGAAATATATCGATCAAAGGCTTCAATATGTGGCAGGTGCCCAACATCTTCTAATTCGACCAACTGTGCATTAGGGATCTTGTTCCGGGTTTCTTTTCCCAACTTTTCATATAAGCCCATTGTGGCTCTTACTTCTTCTGAAACTAGATTTTTTCCCAGGGCTGTCCTGTCCCGGGTACCAATAATAAGAAGCGCAGGTACTTCTAGGTTATCGAATTCATAGACAACGGGTTGAGTAAGTATCATGTCGTAGGTAAGTGCAGCATTCCACGCAATTAACGGGTAATTTTCGTTTAAAGTCCAGCCAGCCAAAAGTTTAGCCCATTGGGCATAATCTTCGTTCCAAGCACCGTCATAATAATTTTGTTTTTGGTAGGCTTTAATTGACTTGTAATCACTTTGCAGTTGATTTTCATACCAGTCGCTCACGCTCTGGTATGGAATCTTCAACTTCCAGTCCTCAAGGCCTATGGGATTTACCAGAATGAGATTTTCAGTGAATTCAGGATACATGAGAGCAAATCTAGTGGCGAGCATTCCTCCCATAGAATGTCCTAATACGGAGACCTTCTGAATATTTAAACTATCAAGTAGCTTTTTTGTATTTAAAGCCAGTTGCTGAAAAGTGTACTGGAAATATTCAGGTTTGGATGATTTTCCAAAGCCAATTTGATCGGGGGCAATGACTTTAAAACCTTCTGCTGTAAGCGCTTCAATGGTGGTTTCCCAATAGGCAGCATTAAAATTTTTTCCATGTAAGAGCACAACCGTTTTTCCGTTGAAATTGGTAGGTTCAACAGAGAGATAAGCCATCTTTAAATTTTGCTCCTGGGCTTTTACATTGAAGAATTCCACAGGGTAAGGGTACTCATAATTTTCGAGATGTATGTCACGTTCTGTTACGTCTTCTTGTGCGATGAGCGGTAAAGCAATAAAAAGCTGTACCAGAAAAAAGAATATTCTCATACTATGAAAAGATATAAGGAAAATAAATAAAAGCAGCAATGACCACAGCCGTAATGGCGGCAACAAAAACGGCACCTGCAGCTACATCTTTAATGTGACCAATCTTGGCGTGAAAATCTGGATGTACAAAATCTGCGATCGCTTCAATGGCAGTATTCAAACCTTCTGCACACATGATGAGGCCAATGGCAAAAATTTGGAACATCCATTCGGTTGCAGTGATGTCAAAATAAATTCCGGCAATAGTAACCCCAATTGCAATTACAAATTGTACCTGGAAACTTGGCTCATGTTTTAACAGAAGCCAGGCTCCTTTAATTGCATAACCACCTCCGCGAATTCGGCCGGTGATAAATTTGTACATTATAACAGTGTTTTTAGGGCCGCTAGATAATCCGGTTCATCTCCTATGTCTTTTACCTGCTGACTGTGTATTATTTTTCCGTTTTCATCAAGAACAATTACCACGCGGGATAGTAAACCTTCTAAAGGCCCGTCTATCATCTCAAGGCCGTAATCTTTTCCGAAGTTTCTCTCTTTAAAATCGGATAGATTGATGACATTTTCGAGCCCTTCATCGTTGACAAATCTTTTTTGCGCAAAAGGTAAATCTCTAGAGATGCACAAAACTACAGTATTTTTGAGATCGGTGGCACGTTTGTTAAAATTTCTAACTGAAGTGGCACAAACTCCGGTATCAATACTGGGAAAGATGTTCATGATAACCCGCTGTCCTTTGTAATCCTGTAATGTGGCTGTGGTAAGGTCGGTTTTTATCAATTCGAAATGGGGTGCCTTTTCACCTGTTTCCGGAAGTCGACCGTATGTCGTAACAGGTTTGTTCTTAAAGGTTATTTGTGACATAAATATTTCTGTTATAGATTGATTAAGCCACTAAATTTAAAATATATGTCGTTGGCTTTTACTAAAAATATCATAAAACATGAAAGGCTACCCATATTTATGAGTAGCCCTTTTTACTTGATATTCAAATGGTTCTATTTGTCTATGGAACCAAGCACTTTTTTTACAAAGTTGTTTGCCGCATCACGTTCCGGCACACCGTCTTCTACCATTTTGTGAACTTCAATAGCCCCACAAACATTGGTTACAAGTTCTCCAATTACATCCATCTCCTGTTCGCTTACGGAGCGATGCTCGCAAAAGCTTTCCAGAACATCAAGGGTGCTCTCAAGCTTTTGAACATCATTGTTCTTTTGGAGATGTCTAATTACTGGTAACTTCATCTACAAGTCCTTTTAAAAGTTCAAATTTGTTTGTTTGTACCTGGTTTACCAACTGCCCGTTTTTAAAAGCTGCAAAGGTAGGCAGGTTGTCTACTTTTGCGAGTTTTCTTGACTCAGGATTTTTTTCGGCATCCACTAAAAGAAAAGTTGCATCTTCATTTTCAGCGGCCAGTTTCTTGAACTTAGGTTTCATTAGACGGCAATTTCCACACCAGCCGGCCATATACTGTACGACCACTGTCTCATTGTCCGCAATTAATTCTGCTAAATTATCGTCTGTAAGTTCTTTCATGATATATCTTAGTTTCTGCTTGTGCTTAGGTAAGAAGCAACACCTTCGCGGTTAGCATTCATAGCTTCTTTTCCTTCTTCCCAGTTTGCAGGACATACTTCTCCTTTTTCCTGTACGTGAGAATAAGCATCAATTAATCTTAAAAATTCTTTTACATTTCTACCAAGTGGCATATGGTTGATTCCTTCATGGAATACTGTTCCTTCCTCATCGATGAGGTAAGTTGCCCGGTATGTTACGTTGTCACCTTCTACAGTATAAACACCTGTTTCTTCGTTATAGTTTTCATTGCTAATGTCAAGAATTCCAAGCTGGTTACTTAGGTTTCTGTTAGAATCTGCAAGTATTGGGTAAGTTATACCTTCAATTCCTCCATCATCTTTTGGAGTATTCAACCATGCGAAATGAACTTCAGGAGTGTCACAAGAAGCACCAACAACCATTACATTTCTTTTTTCAAACTCTTCAAGAGCTTCCTGAAATGCATGAAGTTCTGTTGGGCATACAAAAGTGAAATCTTTTGGGTACCAAAACAACAATACTTTTTTACCATTGTTTTTTGCTTCTTCAAAGATATTTAATTTGAAGGTGTCACCCATGTCATTCATTGCGTTCACCTCTAAATTTGGGAATTTTTTTCCTACTAAAGCCATATTACTTTTTATTTAAAATTTGTAGTTTAATTTGGCTGCAAAGATAAATTTTAAGTAGGAGTTGGCGTACGCATCAAATTTTAATTTCCTATTGTAAAATAGAATTTGCTTATTGATTATAAAATGATTTATAAAATCGGCTTATGCTGGAGTTGCAGTACTCTTGCTTTCTGCAAGTTGCCTGATCTTTATGTTAAAAGCAGCAAATAAAAGGGTCATGAACGGACTCAAATAATTAAAGATGGCGTATACAAAATAAGAGGCTACAGGTACTCCTAAAACCCCGCTGTGATATGCTCCGCAGGTATTCCAGGGAATCAATACTGAAGTCACTGTACCAGAATCTTCCAAAGAACGACTCAGATTCTCAGGGGCAAGGCCCTTGTCGCGATATGCTTTTGCAAACATCTTTCCAGGTACAACAATTGCCAGGTATTGGTCTGATGCGGTAGCGTTAAGCGCCAGGCAACTCACTACTGTACTGGTGAAAAGTCCAAAGGTGGTGTGAAAGAGGTTTAACAATGCACGACTAATGGCTGCAAGAGCACCTATGGCATCCATAATGCCGCCAAAGACCATGGCACAAATAATTAACCAGATGGTGCCTAACATTCCCTCCATTCCACCCGAAGAAAATAGATCATTCAGGTCGGCATTTGAAGTAGTAATATTTGTCTCAATTGTAATGGCATTCATGAGTCCCACATAAGCGCTTTCAAAGTTCAAGGTTTCAGCTCCGGCAACTTCAGCAACTATCCCCGGCTGGAAAAAAAGGGCAGCTACAGCGCCTAAAAGAGTTCCCAGCAAAAGTGCAATAAGCGGTGGTGTTTTCTTAATAATGAGCACGATTACAAGAAGAGGAACTATAAACAACCAAGGACTTATCGTAAAAACGGCCTCAATGGAATTAAGTATAGAAGCGGTATCTGCAGTTCCGGAGGTGTCAATCGTGAACCCTAAAATGACAAAAACCAGTATGGTGATAACAATAGTGGGTACTGTAGTGTACGTCATGTACCTTATATGCGTAAAAAGATCTGTTCCTGCCATGGCAGGTGCAAGGTTAGTAGTGTCACTGAGAGGAGAAAGCTTATCGCCAAAATATGCGCCAGATAAGATGGCTCCTGCCGTCATGCCTACTGAAATTCCAAGCGCTTCGGCAATTCCAATGAGAGCGATACCCACGGTAGCCGAAGTCGTCCAGCTACTTCCCGTGGCTACAGAAATCACTGCACAAATAATTACACACGCGGCTAAGAAAATGGTAGGATTCAAAATTTGAAGTCCATAATAGATCATCGTGGGAATAATACCGCTAATAAGCCAGGTGCCGGCGAGGGATCCCACCAGCAGCAGTATTAATATGGCACCAGTGGTTGCTTTTATGTTAGAGGCCACCTCCTCGACCATGAAGTCAAAAGAAACTTTATTGAAAACTCCTACAATTGCTGCTATGGCGCCACCTAGCAGAAGAATGAACTGATTGGAACCATCTAAAGCCGAATCTCCATAAACGAAGACGTTATAAGCCAGCATTCCTACAAGGGCGAAAACCGGAAGCAGTGCTTCCCAAATGCTTAATTCTTTATTTTCAACAATTTTTTCTGTGTCCTTGATGAACTTCTCATCTTCCATTCGTGGCAGTTTTTGTGCTGTAATGTTACGATTTTTCAGGAAGAGTTAAAAGTCTGTAATGAAAGTTTCAGCAGAAGGTGTTGATAATGAGTCGCATTAAAAGAGGCGTAGAATAAAAAAAATACTATTATAGATCCAAAAATGTGCTTTCCAGTTCCTTTTTCAGAAATTTTCAGAACCTTATCGAAAACTGAATTTTCTAAATTGCCAGCTCGAGCGCTATTTCCATCATTTCCTTAAAAGTAGTTTCCCTTTCCTTGGAAGTAGTTTTTTTCCCTGTAACCAGAGAATCTGAAATAGTTAGAAGTGAAAGTGCATTTACCCCATGTTTTGCAGCCATAGTATAAAGTCCCGAGGTTTCCATTTCTACACAAAGAACACCAAAGTTTGACCATTTTTGGTATGATTCAAACTCATCTTCATAGAATTCATCGCTGGTAAGTACATTTCCGGCCTGTATAGGAATGTTCTTCTTTTTTGCGGTTTCCACAGCTTTTATAAAAAGGTCATAATTTGCAGTGGGGGCAAAATCTGCACCCTCAAACCGCGCCTGATTAATTGCGGAAGTGGAGGAAGCAGCCATGGCTATGACAATATCTCGTAATTTGATATGTTTTTGGTAAGAGCCGGCACTTCCAACCCGAATCAGGTTTTTGACATTATAATCTGTAATTAGCTCGTGCGTATAGATCGAAATGGAAGGAACACCCATCCCGGTTCCCTGTACCGAAATTCTTTTTCCTTTATAAGTTCCGGTATACCCAAACATGTTGCGGACTTGATTATAACAAAAGGCATTTTCGAGGTATGTTTCTGCAATCCATTTCGCTCTCAAAGGATCCCCCGGAAGTAAAACAGTTTCTGCAATTTCTCCTTTTTTAGCTTCAATATGAATGCTCATCGTTTTAGTTCTTTTACAATTGATACTCCTGAAGAAGTTCCTATTCGATCAACTCCCATTTCTATATAACTTAGAGCCGTATCGAGGTTTTTAATTCCGCCAGAAGCTTTGATCTTCGCCTTACCTTCCACTGCTTCCTTCATAATCTTAACATCGTTCATTTCGGCGCCGCCGGTGCCAAATCCCGTAGAAGTTTTGACAAAATCTGCGTTGGCTTTTACGGCAAGATTACAGGCGATATTAATTTCTTCTCGTGTAAGATAACAGGTTTCTATGATTACTTTGAGAACATTAGCACCAATGGCTTTTTTTATACTCTTAATTTCCTGTTCCAGTTCGTTGAACTTTCGGTCTTTCAGAAATCCAATATTGATGACCATATCAATTTCTGAAGCGCCATCTGTTATAGCATTTTCAGCTTCAAAAATTTTGGCTTCGGAAGACATTGCGCCCAAAGGAAAACCTACAACCGAACAAACTGCAACTTTAGTTTCTGAAAGTTCTTTTTTTGCAAGTGAGACATAACTGCTGTTTACGCAAACCGAAAAGAATTTGTTTTCTATAGCTTCTTTGCACAAATCTTTAATATCATTTTCAGAAGCGGTCGCATTGAGAAACGTGTGGTCTATATATTTATTTATTTCTATCATAAAATGGCTATTTGCAAAGTTTAGACACTCGTTTTTCCCCTACAATGACCTTAATCATAAGAGCGGGGATAAAAAAAGCTGTTCAGGAAAACAGCTTTTGTATTACAAATATAAGGAAACATTGGTGTAAAGAATAGAAAGAACGGACTTCAAAAATGACATTTTTAGAGCCCGTTCCACTTTTGGATTTAAAGAACCTCAAGCTCTTTCATGCATTCCTTCATTTTGTGATAGGTGCGCTCAATGTCATTATCAAGGCCAATGGAGAAGCGAATCAAGCCATCACTAAGATTCATTTCCCGTTGTTCTTCCTCAGGAATTTCAGAAGAGGTAGAGCTTCCTGGAGCACTAAATAAGGTTTTGTAAAACCCGAGACTTACCGCAAGATAACCAAGATTTTCCCCCTGCATTTTTTCCATTAGCGCATTTGCTTTGTCGAGGGAACCTGCATCTATGGTCAACATTCCGCCGTAACCGTACTCTTCATTCATCATAGTTTTATAAAGCTCGTGACTTGGGTGAGATTTTAGTCCTGGGTAGACGGTTTTCAAACCATCTGCTTCAAATTTTTCGGCTAAATACAGCGCGTTCTTACTGTGCTGCTTGATACGAATGTGAAGTGTACGCAGATTTTTAAGTACAGATGCTGCCCTGAGACTGTCCATAGTTGGTCCCAACAACATACTTGCACCGTCGTTCACACTTCGCAGGGAATTAATAAACTCCTGACTTCCGCAAGTGACGCCTCCCACGGTATCACTGCTTCCATTTATGAATTTGGTAAGACTGTGAATGACAATGTCTGCACCCATTTTTGCGGGAGAGATCGCCAGCGGGGAAAAGGTATTGTCCACCACCAATTGCAAATTGTATTTTTTGGCAATTTTTGAAAGTCCTTCAATATCTGCCACTTCCAGTAATGGATTGCTTACGGCTTCGCAATAAAGCACCTTGGAATTAGGAGTAATAGCTGCTTCTACCTTTTCAAGATTGGTAATGTCTACAAACGATGTCTTTATATTAAATCTCGGAGCGAAATTTTTCAGGAAAGCATAGGTCCCGCCATAAACCGTCCTGCTGGAAACGATGTGATCCCCGGCCTGGCACAATTGGAGGAGAACGGGAGTAATGGCGCCCATTCCGCTGGCTGCAACATTAGCTGCTTCGGTGCCTTCCATTGCTGCCAGTGCTTCGCCAAGATAAAGGTTGGAAGGTGAAGAATGGCGTGAATACAGGTAACAACCTTCGGCGTTGCCTTCAAAGGTATCGAACATGGTTTTTGCTGAAAGAAAGGTGTAAGTAGAAGAATCGGAAATACTTGGATTTACTCCTCCAAATTCCCCAAAATATTGAAGATCCTGAATTTGATCTGCTGGATTATATTTCATGATACGGTAGTTTATTGATTTGATCAAAATAACAGGAAACAGGATGAAATTTCAACGCAATGGAGTTAATTCAGTTTATTAAACTATGTAAAGCTTTTCAAGCTGAAATATTTTCTATTAATTTTGTGAAATTAATTTATTTCAGAAAATTTTACAGATGAACCTGGATAAGAAAGATCATAAATTGCTGGAATTGCTGCAAAAAGACAGTAAAAGAACAAATAAAGATATAGCCAACAGGCTCAACTTATCGGTAACGGCTGTTTATGAACGCATCAGGAAACTGGAAAGGGCAGGAGTTATCTCAAAATACGTTGCTCTTGTTGCTCCTGAAAAAGTTGAAAAATCATTTTTAGCCTTCTGCCAGATTAAGCTTGTGCAGCATACAAAAACCAATGTGGTAGATTTTGAATCTGAAGTCACAAAACTTTCTGAAGTGCTCGAATGTTTTCATGTAAGCGGAGAATATGATTATATTCTTAAGGTGATGGTGCGGGATATGCAGGAATACCGGGAATTTATGCTTAATAAGTTAACCGCCCTGAAGCATATCGGAAGTACACAAAGTACCTTTGTAATTAGTCCGGTGAAGAGCACTACGGCTTTATCTTTGTAAAAAAATTAGTAGTTTTTAAAAGGAATTTGCAAAAGATAATTTGGTAATGAGCCTTTTTACATATTGTATGAAAAACCACACGACCATGAAAAACAAACCTATAAAATTGATTGTCTTTTTATTTTTAGTATTTCTGCTGTTTCCCCAAATGAGCTTTGGGCAGGAAACTACTTCGGTAATGATAAGAACCAAAAGCAAAGATGCAAAGTTCATTGGAAGTTCTATTGGGGGCGCCAAGGTTATCGTAAGAGATGCCGTTACGGGAGAAATCCTCGACCAGNCTTTGGGCAGGAAACTACTTCGGTAATGATAAGAACCAAAAGCAAAGATGCAAAGTTCATTGGAAGTTCTATTGGGGGCGCCAAGGTTATCGTAAGAGATGCCGTTACGGGAGAAATCCTCGACCAGGGCACTACCACAGGAAGTACGGGGAATACAAATAAAATTATGAAGGAACCGCTAACACGGAATAAACAATTAACCGATGACAATACTGCCGGATTCCTGGCGGAGCTGGAGATTGAAGAACCTGCTTTTGTGACAGTTGAGGTGATCGCACCTATAAATAAGAAACAAGCAAGCGTAACATCGAGCACTCAGCTATGGGTGATCCCGGGAAAGGATATAACTGGTGACGGGATCGTATTAGAAGTGCCAGGATTTGTAGTGGATATTCTTTCTCCGCAAACGCATGAAAGAATAGCTTCGGAAAATGAAGTAAGCATTTCAGCAAACATAGTAATGATGTGTGGCTGCCCCATTACCGAAGGCGGGATTTGGGATTCCAACCAGTACGAGGTAAAGGCGCTGGTTTCTAAAGACGGTGAAAATCTTCAGGAGGTGGAGCTGGAAATTCAGGAGAAGCCAAGTACATTTTCAGCAAAAGTCAATCTCTCTAAAGGAAATTATGAGATTACCGTATATGCGTTTGATTCGGTGACCGGGAACACGGGAGTTGATAAGACAAACATAATTATTAAATGATCTTTAATGTAAAGTAGAGAAAGTGCAACTTTCGTTGTCAGAAATGCCATTTTTGGTAATTGGTCTTTGTACAGAATAGTCGTACTTTTGTTATGCAAAGAAAAAATTACAACAAAAACACATAAATTATGAGTAAATATGATGTTGCAGTTATAGGATCGGGCCCCGGCGGATACGTGGCTGCCATTCGCTGCGCACAACTGGGAATGAAAACTGCAATCATTGAGAAATATTCAACTTTGGGCGGTACCTGCTTAAATGTGGGCTGTATTCCCAGCAAGGCTTTACTGGATTCTTCTCATCATTATGACGATGCCGTAAAACATTTTGAAGAGCACGGGATCGAGATTCCGGGAGATGTAAAGATCAATCTCGAGAAAATGATGGAACGTAAATCGGCCGTGGTGAGTCAGACGATTGACGGAATTAAGTTCCTGATGAATAAAAATAAAATTGATGTTTTTGAAGGTGTAGGGTCTTTTAAAGATGCTACTCATATCACCATAGATAAATCTGAAGGAGACTCTGAAACCATTGAGGCTAAAAACACCATTATAGCAACAGGTTCTAAACCTGCTTCTTTGCCATTTATTGAAATAGACAAAGAACGCATCATTACTTCTACCGAAGCTTTAAAGCTGAAAGAAATTCCGAAGCACATGATCGTTATTGGAGGTGGTGTTATTGGTCTGGAGTTAGGACAGGTGTACAAACGCCTTGGTGCAGATGTTTCTGTAGTAGAATATCTGGATCGCATTATACCTACGATGGACAGCGCCCTTTCCAAAGGACTTACCAAAGTCCTTAAAAAGCAGGGTGTGAAATTCTACACTTCTCACAAAGTGGGTGGCGTGGAGCGTAAAGGAGATGAGGTTGTTATTACTGCGGAAGATAAAAAAGGTAAATCGGTAGAGTTTAAAGGAGATTATTGTCTCGTTTCCGTAGGAAGAAAACCTTATACCGATGGATTGAATGCTGATGCTGCTGGAGTAAAGATCGATGACCGCGGCAGGGTAGAAGTGAACGAACACCTGCAAACCAGCGTCAAAAACATATATGCCATTGGCGATGTCGTGAAAGGAGCGATGCTCGCACATAAAGCTGAAGAAGAGGGAACTTTTGTAGCTGAAACCATTGCCGGGCAAAAGCCGCATATTGATTACAATTTGATCCCAGGAGTGGTTTATACCTGGCCTGAAGTTGCAGCAGTTGGAAAAACTGAAGAGCAACTTAAGGAAGAAGGGGTTAAATATAAGGAAGGAAAATTCCCAATGCGAGCTTTAGGACGCTCAAGAGCAAGTGGAGACACCGACGGATTTGTAAAAATACTTGCCGATGAAAAGACCGATGAGGTTCTGGGAGTTCATATGGTAGGAGCCAGGGTAGCCGATCTTATTGCTGAAGCTGTTACCGCAATGGAATTCCGCGCCTCTGCGGAAGATATTTCGAGAATGAGCCATGCGCATCCAACCTATGCCGAAGCTGTAAAAGAAGCCGCCCTTGCCGCGACCGATAACAGGCCGTTGCATATGTAGCAATTTTCGTAGTGAAAAAATAGAAAAAGCCTCAAATATCATGTTTTTGAGGCTTTTTTGGTAAAGGAATAGCTGGAACTATCCTAAAAGTAGAAATTTATAGAAGTTGTTGATCAATATTATGCTGCTAAAGTTTTTCGTTTCGGCATCTTAACTTTCACTACATTTATCCCATTCAACTGTAATAAACAGAACAATGGCAAAAGAAAAATCACCTTCAAAAAATTCAGCCAAGAAAGAACCTGTACTGAGTTTAAAAGAAAAGCGTGCTGCTAAGGCAGCAAAAAAGAAGAATAGAAGCTAGTTTTCTATGCTAATAGTATAAGAAGCATTAAACTCTTTAGAAGGCATCAACTCAATGATGCCTTCTTTGATTTTTAGATCCTGGTTTGTGCCTTCCACATCCGCGATTCCAAGCCATGGCTCAATGCACACATAGGGAGCGGCGGGTTTTGCCCAAATTCCTAAATTTTTGAAATCCTTATATTCAACAGTGAGTATGGCTCCAGATTTTTTACTCTTCAAACTTACCTTTTTGGATAGTATATCTTTAAAGATCAATGCATCATTATCAAAAAGCTTTTTATGTAGATTGATTTTATCATCACTCTGTGTGACTACTGATGTTTCTTTGCTTACTAGTTTTTCGCTGTTAAGAAGATGTGTTTTTAAATCCTGCTTCCGGTCAAACTGAAGGTAATAATCCTCGTATTCCTCTCCTTTATAAAGTGGAGCATTAAAAGCTGGGTGTCCACCAAGAGAAAAATAAAGCGGTTTATTATCCTGGTTTTTAATTTGATGAGATACCGTCAGCGTTTTTCCCAATAATGAAAAATTTATTTCAAAAAGGAACTTGAAGGGATAGATTTTAAGGCTTTCTTCAGAAAATTTTAATTCAAAAGTGATGGTATCTTGTGCTTCTTGCGCCACCTCAAGGTTCCCGTTGTGCCTTACAAATCCATGTTTTGGCATTTCATACTTTGTTCCATCATAAAAGTAGACCCCATCCTTTAGAAGGCCAATTACCGGGAATAAATTGGGCGCATGGCTTGCCCATATATCAGGATCGGCCTGCCAAATATATTCCTTTCCTGTTTTGTTATTTTTAATACTGCACAATTCGGCTCCTGTAGTTTTTATGCCTACCGTGAGCAGTTTATTTTTAATTTGATGTACGCTTTCCATGAAGATCTATTTAGACAGGTTGGTTTGATTACTGACTAAAAATACGAAGAATGTTTCATAGGTTTAGCAATGGGATATTACTAGAGAGAAATGTTAGATTTGAGATTAAGATCGAATTCCGCTTTTTTGGAAAAATTTTCAGCCATTTTGGTATTGTGAATTCTTTTGCAGCACAAATATGAATTCGCTTTGAGTTGTTGTTTTGAAGGAAATTAGAATCATTAACCTCTCAATTATTTTATTAAAGTAACATTCATCGAGCTTTCCCATAGGTTGGTCGAGAATGAATTTTTGAAAAATTGGCATATCTTTAACTTTCTGATTTACTTTAAGTTAACATTTAATCAGCTATTTTCGCTTCAAAATTTATAGCTGTTTTTAAAGTGTTTAAGTATGAATAATTTTCTTTTTGTCGCTTCAGAAAATGATGCCATAAAAAATTGCAAAGTGGGTGGAGTAGGTGATGTGATTCGTGACGTACCAAGGCAAATCTCTGAAAGGGGAGATACCGTGCATGTGGTTGTTCCTTCTTATTCCAGGCTTCATCACCATGGAACTTTTAAGTCAAATCTTAGCTTTCAGCTGCGTGGTGTGACTTACATTGCTTCATTATATGAAATGCCGGCAAAAGAAGAGTATGAAAATATTAAGCATTATGTAATCCATCATCCCGAAATAGAGGCCGGGAACATTGGTGGCGTATATCATAACGATCCCTTTGAGCCCTTTTTTACAGATGTAGTAAAGTATACAATTTTTTGCACAGCAGTGGCTGAAGCTATTAAACAGGAACAGTTTGGAAAGCTTGATGTCATTCATTTGCATGACTGGCATTCCAGCCTGCTTCTTTTTCTTAAAAAGTATGATCCGGCCTATGCAAAACTCAAAAAAAGCCGTTTTGTGTATTGTATCCATAACCTCGCTCTACAGGGAATTCGTCCATTTGAGAACAGTTATTCTTCATTGAGGAATTGGTTCCCAACACTGGATTTCGATTACGATGAATTAAAAGACCCTCGTTACCCAGATTGTTTTAATCTCATGGCTATGGGTATTCGCTTTGCAGATGCTGTTCACACCGTTTCTCCTTCTTACAAGCAGGACGTGTTGTTGCCAAGTGAAGCTCCTGAATTTATTGGAGGGGAAGGACTGGAAGTAGATCTTCGGAAAGCCGATAAAGATGGCCGTTTCCATGGAATTTTGAACGGCTCAAATTATCATGATATTGCCGAAGTGAAGAAAAATAAACTTTTCCCGAATATAGCGACTACTATTTTTAGGCAACTTCAAAAGGAAAATGACAGGCACAAAGCAGAATTTCTTGCTCATACGGGTGAAAAAGTAGTGCCTTTTCTGAAGAAAAAACCAAAGTTTATTTGCGCAAGTGTCGCACGTTTGACAGAGCAAAAGTTCTACTTTTTCAAGCGTTCACCTGAAGCTCTTTTACAAATTTTGGATAAACTCGAGGAAGTAGGAGGAATCTACGTGCTGCTGGGAACCGGCGCACCAGATTATGAAGAACTTTTAAGAACCATCAGCTATAAAAAGGAGAACTTCATTTTCATGAATACTCAATGTGAAGAGGTGGTAAATTCACTTTACCGCGATTCTGATCTTTACTTTATGCCAAGCCTTTTTGAACCCTGCGGAATAAGTCAAATGTTGGCGATGCGAAATGGACAGCCATGCCTGGTGCATCATACCGGCGGACTTAAAGATACCGTACAGCATGTTCATACCGGTTTTGCTTTTGACGGGAAAACCTATGATGAAAAGGTGTACAATATGGTAGAGAGCTTCAAAGAAGCACTATACCTTTTTCATCATGAGAAAAACACCTGGAAACAAATCCAGCTGAATGCTAGGAAAATGCGGTTTACCTGGAAAAAATCGGTGGATGAATACTACAAATTATTGTACGGCTTCAGCAGTCCGGAATACAAAATTGCATAATTACAAAGAGATTTTGAATGAGGTTATAAATTAGAGTTTCAAAAATGAGGTTTTAAGACTCTTTTCTGATGGACTGAAATTTAAAGTTGCTCAACTACATATTTTTCAATCTTTTCCGGTTTCGTGATGGGAGAAAATCTTTTTATGGGCCTTCCATTGCTGTCCAGGAGAAATTTTGTGAAGTTCCATTTAATTCTGCCGCCAAGAATCCCTTTTAGTTCCTTTTTCAGGTATTTGAAAATAGGATGTGCATGGGTTCCGTTCACATCTACCTTAGAAAACATTGGAAAAGTAACTCCATAATCTAAAACACAACCCTCTTCTATAGAGTTTTCATCGCGAGGCTCCTGGTTTCCGAATTGATTACAGGGAAATCCTAAGATGACAAAATCTTTTTCTTTATATTTTTTATAAATAGCTTCAAGACCCTCTAGTTGGGGCGTAAAACCACATTTTGAAGCCGTGTTGACAACAAGAACTGTTTTATTCCTGAATTCTGCCATATTCACTTCCTGCCCCTGAAGATTTATTGCTGACAACTGGTAAAACTCCTCCTTCATAATTTCTCTTAATTAATAGATTTATATTTTTACTGAACAAGGGGGTAAAATTAGGGGTTATTGTGGGGATTATTATATTATTAGTTATAAAAGGTATTTGAAAATTACAGGTAGATTTCTCTTTTGATGTAAATTTTCTTAATTTCTAAAAAAAGTAGTTATGAAGACAGCCAACAAAAAAATTGAAACCTATTTTACTCAGAATGGGAATGGATTGGGTAATACCGGACTTTCCAAAGATGACCTGAAAAACTCGTTTTTGGAAAAACTTTTTTATGGCCTGGGAAGGATTCCTGCCCTGGCGACAAAAAATGATCTTTACACAGCACTTGCACTTACGGTGCGTGACAGGGTGCTTCGGCAGTTTGTTAGATCTACCCAACAATTTAATGAAGAAGATGCCCGTGCCGTAGCTTATTTTTCAGCAGAATTTCTTCCGGGGCCGCACCTGAGTAATAATCTCCTTAATCTTGAAATCACTAAGGAGACAAGTGAAGCACTGGCAGAACTTCAGCTGGACCTTGATGATCTTTTAGCAGAAGAAGTGGAACCAGGCCTGGGAAATGGCGGACTTGGACGGCTTGCTTCCTGCTATATGAATTCAATGGCCACTTTAGGAATTCCTTCAATTGGTTATGGAATTAGGTATGAATTCGGAATATTTAAGCAGGAGATCAAAGACGGGTGGCAGTCTGAATGTACAGATAAATGGCTGCATTTTGGAAATCCCTGGGAAATCGTGCGACCTGAAATTGCTTACGAAGTTAAATTCGGCGGAAGGACCGAAGCCTACACCGATGAAAAGAAGAAGTACAGAGTGAACTGGCATGCCGATTCTGTAGTGAAAGGAACGGCATATGATACTCCTATTTTAGGATATCAAAGTAACGGCATCATCATGCGGCTTTGGAAAGCGGAGGCTGTGGAATCCTTTGATTTTTCTGCTTACAACCTGGGGGATTATTACCGGGCAGTAGAGAAGAAGATGCGTTCTGAAAATATTACCAAGGTTCTTTATCCTAATGATGAAAACTTATCGGGTAAAGAGTTGAGGTTGAAACAGCAATATTTTTTCGTATCGTGTTCGCTTCAGGATATTATTCATTTACATTTATTTCAGGGAAGAAAACTGAGCACCCTACATGAAAAATTCACCATACAACTTAATGATACGCACCCTTCCATATCAGTAGCCGAACTCATGCGTCTGCTGGTAGATGATCACCAGATGGAATGGACAGAGGCCTGGAAGGTGACCACTCGCACCTTTGCTTACACGAATCATACTTTGCTGCCTGAAGCCCTGGAGCGCTGGCCGGTGAGCATTCTTGGAAACATTCTGCCGCGTCACCTCGAGATCATATATGAAATTAACCGAAGGTTCCTTCAGGAATTACAGAACAAACACTTTAGCAGTGAAAAAATTTCCCGCATGTCACTTGTGGAAGAAGGCGGCGGAGAGGCTAAAATTAGAATGGCAAATCTTGCAACCGTAGGAAGTTACAAAGTGAATGGAGTTTCGGCTTTACATTCCGGACTGCTGAAGAAAAATGTGCTGAATGATTTTGCTGAACTCTGGCCAGAAAAATTTGTGAATGTTACCAACGGGATTGCACATCGCAGATTTTTGGCAGTAGCCAATCCTTTGCTTGCAGAATTAATTTCAGAAAAAACAGGAAAAGAATGGCTGAATGACCTAAGCAAGATAAAAGCAATTGAAAACTTTGCGGGAGACAGCGGATTCCAAAAGGAATGGATGAGGATTAAGTTTAAAAACAAAGAAGTCCTGAGCAAACATATTAAAGAACAATCAGGAATTGATGTGAACCCGGCAATGCTTTTTGACATCCAGGTAAAAAGGATACATGAATACAAACGCCAGCACCTAAAAGTAATGCATATCCTGCAGCTGTATCTCCGGATAAAAAAAGGTAAGGGAAATGATATCCAGCCAACCGCATTTATATTTGCCGGTAAAGCAGCACCCGGATATTTTATGGCCAAGTTGATCATTAAACTGATCAATGCGGTAGGAGAGCTAGTCAATAATGATCCTGAAGTAAATAAAAAATTAAAAGTTGCTTTCATCCCTAATTTTAATGTCAAACAAGCTCAGACTATTTACCCTGCAGCCGATCTTTCAGAACAGATCTCCTTGGCAGGGAAAGAAGCTTCAGGAACGGGGAATATGAAATTTGCCCTGAATGGTGCTCTTACGGTGGGAACACTGGATGGTGCAAATGTGGAAATAAGGGAAGAAGTAGGTGAAGCGAATTTTTTCCTTTTTGGACAAACCGCCGAAGAAGTGGAACAGACCCGGATTAAAGGTTACCATCCCTACACTTTATATGAAGAAAATGAAGAACTCGGTGAAATAATAGATTTTCTGCTTAGTGATGAACTAACGAAAGGGGAATCCGGACTTTTCAGGCCTATTTATGACAACCTTCTGCAACAGGATCCTTATCATTTATTAAAAGACTTTGAATCTTATTCCCTGGTGCAGCAAGAGATTCATAAAACCTGGAAGGACAAGGAGAAATGGGCGAAAATGTCTATTTTGAATGTTGCAAACATGGGTAAATTTTCTTCAGATCGCTCTATAGAAGATTATTGTAAAACCATTTGGCAAGTAGAACCGGTAAAGATCGAGAGTTTGAAGGATTCTCAATAAAGAACAAAGAATGTGGAACAAAGAAATCGATATGGTTAATCATGATCACATCCTTTCTATTTGGAAATATTTTTGTGTTATTCAGTAAATAATTTACCTATGGAATATGTCTTGGCATATCCGCTGATCAATACTCTTTCCCCGGCATCTTCGCAGTAGATTGTACCGCCACGTTGAGAAAGTTGCTTCGCGGTAAATATCTTTTTACCCAATTTTTCTTTCCAGTAAGGAACAAGGGAACAGTGCGCAGAGCCCGTCACAGGATCTTCAAAAACCGATGCCTTTGGCGTAAAGAACCGCGATACAAAATCACAATCTTTCCCTGGCGCAGTAATGATCACTCCACCTGTGCCCAATGCCAATTGATCAAAATGGGAGCGGTTAATATCAATTTGTCTTACTTCTTCTTCATTTGAAAAGACGAGTACATAATCTCGCGCTTTAAGAACTTCTTTAGGTTGAATATTTAAGGAATCTCTTAAAAGATTAGGAAGTTCTGTTAAGCCTGGATTTAGGGAGGGCAAATCTAGCGTGTACAGGTTGTCTTTTGCCGTCACTTGCAGTTCTCCACTAAGGGTATCAAAAATGATGTTTTGGCGGCTATATTTTCTTATTTCTTTAAGTGCATGAGCTGTGGCCAGAGTTGCGTGTCCGCAGAGGTCCATTTCGGTTTCGGGAGTGAACCAGCGCAAATGGATTTTGTAACCCATATCAACAAAGAAAGCGGTTTCAGCTACCGCATTTTCTGCGGCTATTTTTAGTAATAAATCATCGGGAAGCCATTCCGAGAGCGGTACAACGCAGGCGGGATTCCCTCCAAAGATTTCATTGGTAAAAGCGTCTATTTGATAGCGATGTAACTGCATTGATGTGTTGATCTAGTTTTATAAAAAGAATAGAAATTCATAACTGGAAACATCATTTCCTAGCGTTTTCTTCCTGTCCTTTTTTTGTTTCTCTTTTGCGGCCTATTTTAGAGTGTTTTTTATCCTCGGCTGCCTTTCTTTTGGAAACCTGTTTTCTTAGACTAATGATGGTGTAAATGATAACGATGAGCAGAATTATACCCATAATTACTGCAAAACCAATTCCCCGGTTAAATTCAATTTCTGTCATGGATATAAATTTATAAATATTATTGCGATATATGATTTATGTACTGATGATAAGTTTCAGGTCAGATAGAAATATTAAGAGAGAATTTTAAAAAATATAGGAAAAATTTAATATTCTGAAATATTGAGGGTGCTGATTTTCAATTACTTTTAAAATTCACCTTTAAAATATTTGGAGATGGTGCAGTATGGAATATGGGCCTTTGATGAAAAGTTAGGACTTATTGGAAGACCCGAAAATTTACCTGAGCTTTATTTGAGTGTAGATAAAATTTGGGATACAGAAGAGACTAAAGTGGGTAGGGTATGGAAATGGCCAATTCACTTCGCCCCCAATCCGTGGTTTACCCCACGTGTGGCTGATGATTTTAATAAAGCTTTTTATTATGCGCATCAATTTTTTAATGGCTTTCGTCCAACAGATTCCCCCGAAGATTTGGAAATTGACATGAGAACCATGGAAGTACAAACAGAGATCCTTAGTGATTACTTTCCAGGGCCCGATGGAGAAATGGAAGTACGTGTATGTTAATATGCAAAATCTTCCTATTTCTTGCTTTCAGTTCTAAAAAGTTCTGTTATTCTCTTTTAGGATCTTTTTTAAATTGGAAAAACCTTCCTGTCGAATTTGATTTTATTTTCCAACTTTCATAATAATAGAGAGATAATGTTTACTTCATATACAATTATGATTTGAAGAATATATTTGGAAGAGATTTCAATAAGGTAGTTCATTTAACAAGTGATTTATAACGTTCCTCAAATAATTTGGCTTTAATCTTGCCAATAATTTGGGAGAACTAACCTTTTAAGAAATCTTAACCTAATCTTCCTATTATGATTGTCAAAGAAAAATCAAATGATTTAAAGTGGTGGGAGAGACTCTTCTCTATTGACTGGAACTGGTTATTCGCTCATTGTACCTATATTTTCACCTTTATTTTTGCTGTAGGCGTCTTAACATTTGTTATCTGGATGCTTTCATAATCTTTCATTTCTTCCCAAAAGGTGAATAACCAGATGGCAACAGATTGTGGCAATTTTCCTCATTTAAGAAAATATTGTGGATATTTTTCCCACAGATAAAAGCATGAGTATATCAGGTATTTTTCGGATTTTAAGGAATGATTTGTAGGAAATAGTGGCGTTTATTAAGCTGTTTTATGAGATAGGTTTTTTCTCCATTTTGCTATCTTGCCGAAACAACTGGCTAAATGAAAATTACCTTTAAAACTCTGATACTGGCAGCGGGACCAGTTTTATTTTTTCTGTTACAGTTATCAAATGCTCCGGCAGGAATGACAGAAACGGCATGGGCCGTAGTTGCAGTAACCTTATGGATGGCCCTGTGGTGGGTTACCGAGGTGGTTCCAATTGCCGTTACAGCTTTGCTCCCCATTATTCTGTTTCCATTAACGGGTGCTTTAGATATTGCCAGCACCACCTCGGCTTACGGAGATAAATACGTGTTTCTTTACCTCGGAGGATTTTTACTGGCCATTGCTATTGAAAAATGGGATCTTCACAGGCGGATTGCTTTGTCTATTATAAAATTGATTGGAACCGATGTAAAGTATATCATTTTAGGATTTATGGTAGCAACGGCTTTCCTGTCCATGTGGATTTCTAATACCGCTACTTCAGTGATGATGCTTCCTATAGGTACGGCAATCATTAGTCAGCTTCAAGATGATCCCGAAACTCCTGAGAATGAGAATAAACACTTCGGAAAAGCTCTTATGCTGGCTATTGCCTACAGCGCGTCCATAGGAGGGATTGGAACTCTTATTGGTACACCTCCAAACCTCGTGCTGGCCGGAATAGTTCAAAAGCTTTATGGAATAGAAATAAGCTTTTTTCAGTGGGCAAAACTGGGAATCCCCATTTCTATAATACTGTTGGCAATTTGCTGGAAATATCTTACCCGTTTCGCTTTTGATCTTTCACAAATCAAGCTGCCAGGGGGCAAGGCAAAGATTAATACTCTTCTGAAAAACCTGGGGAAGATGAGTCGGCAGGAAAAAGTGGTGCTTACAGTCTTCGTTTTAACAGCTTTTGGATGGATCACCCGTTCCTTTTTACTCCAGCCCTTAATCCCTTTTATTGACGATACGATCATTGCTATGACTGCAGGGGTTGTGCTATTTGCGCTTCCTTCCGGCAAAAGTGGAGAGCGCATTCTCAATTGGGATGATGCCGTAAAAGTGCCATGGGGCATAATCATTCTGTTTGGAGGTGGAATGGCCCTGGCGAAGGCCTTTGGAGAAACAGGTCTGGCAACCTGGCTGGGAGAGCAGTTGACTGCCCTGGAGAACCTGCCGCTATATCTCCTGGTACTTGTGATTATAGCCGCAGTGAACTTTTTAACTGAAGTGACTTCTAATTTGGCTACCACTGCGATGCTACTGCCAATCCTGGCTCCAATGGCCCTGGCAATGGGAATTCATCCTTATTTTCTTCTGGTAGCTGCCACTCTTGCAGCGTCTTGTGCTTTTATGTTGCCTGTTGCAACACCGCCCAATGCTGTGGTATTGGGATCTGGGCATCTTAATATACCCGACATGGCCAAAGCAGGAATCTGGATGAATACTTTCTCCATTATCTTGATAAGCCTTATCATTTACTACTTTTTACCCTGGCTATGGAATTTTAGTGTTCATGAAATACCTTCGGTATTCAATTGATTAATTTAAAACCAAATATAGTATCATCAAAAAAGCCTCTTTTTATCATCATTTTTCTTCAGAAGTTTAGCAGTTATTTTTAGGGCATTCATCAATTCGAACAAAAAAGCCTTTAAAAAATCCCATTTTTAAAGGCTTTTAAAGACTTCTGTATATTTGTTTTGTTCTATTCTAATAATTGCGGCACTTCTTTGATATACATTCGTTGATATGCCGGGTGGTGCATATTGCTTTCACCCACTTTCATGATATTGTCTTCCACTTGTTTCTGGATTACAGGAGTTTTTCCGAGGATATTGTTAAGTGCGGCCTGCAATAAAGGTTCTGAAGGATCTCCTAAAATTCCTAAGTTCGTTACACTTTCAGAATATTTGATATCCGGTTGTAATCCATCTTCATAATCTGATTTTCCGGCGGCATTTGCCGATTTAAAAACGAGTGGCTGAATGGCGTAAGTATGGTTTTCATTGGCACCTTCCCGTCCAAAATTAGGGCTGTCATATAACGTAACCGAAGCCTGGAACTTTCCAGTTGTCTTTTCTCCAACCTGAACTACATCAATATAAGGGGCCAGCCCGTTTATAACCAATTCGCTGGCAGAGGCACTGCTGTTGGTGGTAAGAATATACACTTTTGAAAGATTAAGACTGTTAATCATATCGCCGGTTCTTATTTTGGTGTTAAAGCGATTCACCAGACTTTCGGGCATGTTCGCTTCATAGTGCTCCTGGTATTTCTTATTCCATTGTTCCTTCATAAAAACTTCTCCTTCAAATTGACCGGTTATCATGCTGGCGAGGTCTATGGCAGATTCTACAGAACCACCTCCGTTATAGCGTAAATCCAGAACCAAATCTGTAATCCCTTCATTTTTGAACCTGGCAAAGGCCTGGTTGAGCTCATCATCAAAATCGGCAATAAAACTATTGTACATCAGGTATCCTATTTTTCTACCTTGCATGTCAAGAGTCTTTACAACGTGTACAGGATTCGTGGTATAGCTATCCTGGTGGAGCGTAACTGTTTCATCAGTAAGTACAATAGTTGAATTCTCTATTTTTGCAATGTTGATCGTAAAAGAAGATCCTTTCATGAGATCCTGAAAGTTATTTAAGGTCATTTTTTGTCCGTTTATTTCGGTGAAGATAGTTCCTCGCGTCAAACCTGCTTCTGCGGCAGAAGTTCCGGGAATAACATACTGTAGAAATCCGAAAATATTATTTGATCCGCTGATGCGCCCCAGTCCAAACTGCATTCCGGCAGTGCTGCTGGTGATGCCTCTAAAACTTTCTTCAAGCTCCCTGTAATCTGCAGTCATAAAGCTGAAGCGGTCCTTTGCAGATTTTAATCCGGCGAAAAGCTTTTCAGGAGTATCAAAGCTTTCTAAAAAATTATATTTTTCGGAATTATTGGAGAAATAAGTGTCACCTAAAGGGGGCACATCTGCCTTGTATAAATAGATGTCATTCATTCCGTTCCAGATAAAATTTTTAACTTCCAGTTCTTCAGTGGCAATTGGTTCTTCCACTTCTGTACCTGTAGGAGTAAGATTCTGTTCAGGGATTTCATCATCTTTGGAACAGGAGATAACTATAAACACAAATAAAAATGAAAGTAAACTAGCATTTTTGATCTTCATATGGAATTGAGATTTATTGACCTAAAGCACATTTTTAAAGTAAAAAACAGGAATTCGGGTTTATTTAATTTAAATAGAAGGCTTAAGGTCTGGTTATTAGGTAGATATTTATTTTGGAGCAGCAATTGTACCAAAAATGCGTAAAAGAGTATAAATTCTCTTTTTAACATGCTTATATACAAAACTATAAATTCGGTGATAATGTAGTTGCTCATTTTGGTTGTTTCAATCCTAAATCCTTTATGGATTATTTCCATGGTAATGGATAATTTCCAATTCTTAAAAATTATCACTAATTTTACCCTTTTTGGAAGCTTAATATGAAAGACCAGTTATTTGCAGTTATTGACGTAGAAACTACCGGTGGAGGAATTAACGGCAATCGCCTTACCGAAATATGTATCGTACTTTTGCGAGGTACTACTATCATCGACAAGTTCACCAGCCTTATAAATCCTGAAAAAGAAATTCCGCTGCCAATCACTGCATTAACAGGTATTGATAACCACATGGTTGCCGATGCGCCTAAATTCTATGAGGTTGCGAAAAAAGTGGAAGAGCTCACGAGAGATGCGATTTTTGTGGCGCATAATGTGAATTTCGATTATAATGTACTGCGGAATGAGTTTAAGGAACTGGGTTTCGACTATGCGCGTAGAAAATTGTGTACGGTGCGTCTATCCCGAAAACTTATTCCCGGGTTGTTTTCTTATAGTCTGGGCAGATTATGCGATTCGATTAATATTCCCATTTCCAATCGGCACCGGGCAGAAGGGGATACCGATGCTACCGTAATTCTTTTTCAACGCCTGTTATCTCTGGATGAGGATTTTGAAGTGGTCAATTCTTTCCTGCACGCCCGTTCCAGGCAAGCTACCTTACCACCACATATTGACGCCGAACAAATTCTTAGCCTTCCGGAAACACCCGGGATCTACCTATTCAAAGATCAAAAGCATAAAGTTATTTATGCTGGTAAAGCGATAGATATAAAAAAACGGGTAGTTTCTCATTTTTATGATCGCATGAGCAAAGAATATCAATTAGGGCAGGAAACCTTTCATATAGATCATGAGACAACGGGGAATGAACTTATTGCTTTATTACTGGAAGCGGAATGCATCAGGAAATTTTATCCGAAGTTTAACAGAGCTCAAAAACGACCTGGACCTGTTTATCAAATCGTAAGCTATACCAATCAGCGGGGCGTTTTACAATTGGCCCTTGAGAAGACAAGTAAATTGAGAGATTCTATCAGCATTTTCTACAGCCGGGCCCTAGCTCAGGAGAAGCTGGAATATCTTTGCAGAGAGTTCAACCTCTGTCCCAAATATTGCAGTCTGCAGCAGAATGTTGATGAGTGTTCGCATTACAGTATTGCAAATTGTGAAGGCATTTGTACTGGAAAAGAAAAAATTGAATCTTATAATGAAAAAGTGCGCACTGCTATTTCTAGTATTTCAGAAGAATCTTCTACTTTCATTATCAGAGAAAAAGGAAGACATTTTGAAGAAGAAGCTTTCGTCATGATCAAACAGGGAACTTATCAAGGCTTCGGATTTATTGATTCAGATGTTCAGGTGAGCCGGCTGGAAGACTTTGAATCTTTTTTAAGAAGGCAGACGGCTACTTACCATACGCATAAGATTCTAAGCAATTACCTGCGGAAGCAAGGAGCTCCCAAAGTGACATTTTTCGAAGTTGAACCTGAAGAACAAATGGAGCGGCAGGTGGTGCGAGCTCATAAAAATGCTCGAATCTTGGCTTCTCATGGTACTCTGGCTTTGGAGTTTTAGATAATTCCACAGTACAATATCCTGATTTTGCAGGCTTCTATGAAAGAGAAAAAGTTACCAAATTGCTTCAGTAACTTTTTCTGTTTCCAATGTTTTCCAAAAAGGGGAAAATGTAACTGGATTATTTTCTTTCGGGTAAACCACGAGTTAACCAGCCTCTTCTGTTCGCTGTGGCCATCGCGTATGGAGTTATCCAGAACAACCCAAAGGTGTAGAATATACTATAGGAGTATGCCCATAAAGCTTCTGCAATATTGTATTTCTTAGCATAAAAAAAGGTGGGGAGACTGGAAAATATTAAAATGCTTAACAGCGTAGAACTTATAAATAAAACAGGATGTGAAAGTAACAAGATGATCATAA
This sequence comes from Salinimicrobium maris, assembly GCF_049680855.1. NCBI lineage: Bacteria > Pseudomonadati > Bacteroidota > Flavobacteriia > Flavobacteriales > Flavobacteriaceae > Salinimicrobium > Salinimicrobium maris. The sequence continues at coordinate 44,218 of NZ_JBMPGS010000007.1, forward strand.
TTAGGAACAGGGGATAGGCTGTTAACATTTGCATCCATTGGTTTAGTAGTAAAAGGCGGGTGCCAGATTTAGATCCGTTTCTAAAGGGTTTAAAAGCAAACTTAGACATCATGAGATTTTCACGCACGTTACTTCGTTCCCAGCGCGTAAACATTTTGTGAAGGCTGCTGAATTTCTCAGGAATGTTTGTGAGTACAAAGGCATTGCGCTGAAACAACACGTGGTAACCTTGTTTTAAGATCATATTTGTCATGGCACGGTCCTCCCCAATATCTGTAGGCTGCCCCATAAAGGTCTGGTTGATCCATTCTGGCAAACAATTCATTACCGCTTTACTGCGATAAGCAGCTAAGGCTCCCGGGGTACATAATACAGATCCCAAAACGCTTTGGGCAGAGCGTATGAACTCAAAACTGAAAACAAAACTTACATTCAGCATTCGGGGAATGATTGCTTTTTGATTATTTAGAACACGCACGTTTCCTGCAACTGCGCCACAATTTTCATTGGTTACGAAAGGAGAAACCAGGTTGCGCAAAGTGTCTTTTTCAACGATTGAATCACTATCTACGGTTACAAAAACTTCTCCTGTAGCGAGCTTAAATCCGCGGTGGAGGGCATGACGCTTCCCTTGATTTTCTGGTTGCTGATATATAGAAACCCGGCTGCCAAGTTGCTCTTTGGCCTTTTTCATCCAGTCCCAGGTATCATCCTTACTACCATCGTCAATGGCGATCAATTGTAATTTTTCTTCTGGGTATTTACTGTTGACCAAACTTAGTAAAGTAGAATAAACTTGTTTTCCTTCATTATAAGCCGGAACGATGACGGTACAGGATGGTAATTCATCATCTGAAACAGATTCAACCGGTTTATATCGAAAGAACAATCTAGCAATATATGTTAAAAATCCTAGCCTGAATATGAGTAGAAAGCTGGTTAAAATCAGCAGGATTGTACCTGTCCAGGTGTTCATTTTGCTTAGATTCATTTCCTGAAATTCGGCCTGTAGCAAGTAAACCGAAAAAGATCCGCCGAGGAGTAAAAGAAACGTGGCCGCTAAAGTAAAAAAGTGCCGCTTTGTAAAAGTTGCTTTTTTATAATTACGGTCTACTTGTTCTTTTTCATATTCAGCTAAGGTTGTATCACCTGATTTTAGCGTGTTACCAACTTTAAATGTTTTATCAGTAACGCAGGAGTGCAATTGAAATTCTTTTGTTGTCATATGTAGGTTGAGATTTATAATACTATTTCCCATATTCAAGATGAAGCCTTCAAGACTTATATCAATTTGGGACTATTTTCGGGAGTGGGAAAGCCAAATATTATACCGTAGTGATAGAGCACTTAAAATGGCATTTTTAGTACATTTTAATGGGGAAACAGTTGTGTGCAGCGAAAATTGTTGTGGAATTAATCCACAATAATAAGTATAAAAGAAGTTCTTTAGAGGTAAAGGTTAGAAGGATATAAGTTTCTTGCAGAAATAAGAGAAATGGAGATCAAAAAAAGGTTGTAGAAATTTTCTTTATAGCAATCCTCTGGAAATAGTTCTAGAAGCTATTTGAACAAATAATTCCACCACTTTAGCAGCCTTTTCAATTGCCCTGGCGACACCCGCAAGTTTTTGGGCTTTGTGCTCTATCTTTTCTGCCAGATCATTGAGTAAAACAGCATCCTTAGCAATTTCAGAAAGCATTTGGTCTGTTTTTAAGCGAATGATGGATCGTTCAATATTTCTAAGCAGAATAGCTGTTTTCTCCAGTTCCAGTCTTTCATCAGGAGAAAGATCTTTTATTGACCTGGCATTTTCTATAATTTCCATAGCGTCCACTAACACGTCCAGGGTTTTAATTTTTTCATCGTTCATTCTCTTATCCATTTAAAGATTCAATTTCCATTATGGTCTTTCTGATGGCCAGAACCTGTTGTTGAAAATCCTGAAGCTCTTTTATAGTCTCCCTAATTCTATGTTTTTGCTGAATTACCTGAAGTAGCTTTCTGTGTGTCTCCCGAAGCTCTTTGGTTGCTTCTATTGTCTGCTCCTGTAGTAACTTCGTGTTCTTTAATTTGTCCTTTAAGTTGAGATAATCTTTTTGAGAGTTAAATGTATTAGATTCGGTTTGTTGTAGATAGGTGAGGTAATCCCTGCGAATCATCCTTTCCTCGTGCACAATAAGTTCTTCAATTGTGGCAGATTGTAAATAATCAAGAAGGTTAGTAGTCATGACTGCGACAAGGCTGTCTGCCTCGACAACAAATCGTTTAATATTTTTAGCCTGTTTGCTTTTAATGTACTGCCTGCTTCCTGAAAAAATTAATTGGTTGAGTATATTTCCTATTCCTGTGGGAAGTTGTGTAGTATGGTCTAAAGAATTGTAGAGGGTTACGAGAGAATCGAGACCTGTTCCAAAACCGGCTGCATACTTTTCTGTGCTTTCAATGGGGTCTTTAGAAGATAGAAGGACAAGAGATTGCGCATATCTATCAATTATTCTGAAGGTAACATCAATTTTTTGAGAGACCGCATAATTATATTCTTTTTGGCTGAAGATATTGTCTAATTCGGTAATATGTAACTGCGGATCTTCTAAAGTACTGGCGTAGTAAAGCCCCCGTGTCAACCTGATGTCTGCAAGTTCTGTCATAATTTTAGCCGGGTAAGCTGAAAATTCTTCCGTGGTTTTTCCAAATTCATTAACCGCTGCTATCTGCGAAGTTGTTAGGGTGGAACATGCTCCAGGCAGGAACAGGAGAAAAATAATGTATAGAAAGTTTTTCATTTCTTAATAATAAGCAATCCGGTTATATGAGCAACATGCACTTTAGTTGTAAATGACTGAATTCTAAATTAATACATTTGTCGCTATTTCATGAAGAGGACAGGTTGAAATTTTTCAGTTCCAAGATATTTCATCAAGGATTGTTAGAGGAGGACACGAGAAAAACTTGAAAAATTGTCTTCGCAATTGCACAATTATATATAATAAAATTAATACTTTAAATAACCTTCTGCTTTACAAATAGTTATACGTGTGTTACTAATTCATACCAGTCGTGAAAGGAGAAATAAATTCACTTACAGATGAACAAGCGCAACACGCATTATTAAGAATTTATGAGCTGTTAGTTTTAGAGAATACTTTTTCCAACAGTTGGGTACGAAATGCAAAAATTACAAGGTCAAATATTTTATGAATCCTCTGTTTTTGTTTAACACTTCCTTTGCAGTAATTTTTGATAGATTAATTTAATTTTCTTGTTGAATTTAATCAAAATAAGTGATGAAAGAAAAGGGAGAAAAGCCTTCAAAAAAGATAGAAGATTTAAAGAAAAATACTTCTGATCCTAAGGGTAAGAAAATGACCACCAATCAGGGGTTAAAGGTAAACGACACAAATAATTCCTTAAAGGCAGGAGAACGTGGAGCGACTTTATTAGAAGATTTTATTTTAAGGGAAAAAATAACACATTTTGACCACGAACGTATTCCAGAACGTATCGTACATGCCCGCGGAAGTGGAGCCCATGGTATATTCGAGTTATATGAGAGCCAGGAGAAATATACAAAAGCCGGGATCTTTACCGATACTTCAAGAAAAACACCTGTATTCGTGAGGTTTTCTACAGTTGCAGGTTCTAAGGGTTCGGCAGATCTTGCCCGTGATGTAAGAGGTTTTTCTACTAAATTTTATACAGAAGAAGGCATTTTTGACCTTGTAGGTAACAATATGCCCATCTTTTTTATTCAGGATGCAATGAAATTTCCAGACCTTATTCATTCTGTAAAGCCGGAACCGGACAGGGAAATACCACAGGCGGCTTCAGCTCATGATACTTTTTACGATTTTGTTTCGCATACTCCGGAAACGATGCATAATCAAATATGGTTGATGAGTGACCGCGCTATTCCAAGAAGTTTTAGAATGATGGAAGGTTTTGGTATCCATACCTTTAGACTTGTAAATGCTGAAGGAAAATCGCATTTTGTAAAATTCCATTGGAAACCTTTGTTAGGAGTAAAATCTGTAACCTGGGACGAAGCAGTTAAAATTCATGGCGCCGATACAGATTTCCACAGGAGAGACCTTTGGGATGCTATAGAAGCAGGGCAGTATCCTGAGTGGGAATTAGGTTTTCAAATAGTTCCTGAAGAAGATGAACATAAATTTGATTTTGACCTTTTGGATCCTACGAAGTTGATTCCGGAAGAAATGGTACCGGTGAAACGTGTAGGTAAGATGACGCTCAACCGAAACCCAGATAATTTCTTCGCAGAAACCGAACAGGTGGCTTTCCATCCCGGACATTTAGTACCTGGAATTGACTTTACGAATGATCCATTGTTACAAGGGCGTTTATTTTCTTATACCGATACACAATTATCCAGACTTGGAAGCCCTAATTTTAACGAGATTCCAATTAATCGTCCAATAAATGAAATACACAACAATCAGCGCGATGCACATATGCGAATGACTGTGAATAAAGGTAAAACTGCCTATTTTCCTAATTCCATTGGAGGAGGATGTCCACACCTTGCAAAGATAGCCGAAGGTGGATTTAGCCATTATGAAGAGCGAATAGATGCCAGGAAAATAAGGGAGCGGAGTGAAAGTTTTAATGACCACTTTTCTCAACCGGCAATGTTCTATCGCAGTTTGACCGATCATGAACAGGAGCATGTGGTACAGGCTTATTCCTTTGAATTGGGTAAATGTACCTATGATCATATAAAACAGCGAATGCTGTACATTCTTGCTCAAATTGATGAAACACTGGCAGCAAAGGTTTCTTCAAATCTTGGGATGGAAATTCCGGAAGAAATTGACCAGCCTATAAATCAAGCAATAGGAGCCGATGCAGATGTTCAAAAGCATCAACCAGGTCCTAAAAAGAATTACCTGGAAAAATCTAAAGCTTTAAGCCAGGAATTTCTCCCTTCAGAAGGTATAGCGACACGAAAAATTGCTGTACTTGCTGGAGATGGTTTTAGTGAAAGTGATTACAACAAAATGGAAAAACCATTGGAAGAAGCTGGCGCAATGGTACAGATCGTGGGTGTGCATGGTGGTACCATAAAATGTGATAAAGGAGATTCTCATAAAGTGGCACATGCATTAATGACGACAGAAAGTGTGGTTTTTGACGCTCTATACATTCCAGGAGGCAAGGAGAGTGTCGATGCACTTAAAAAACAGGCCAAGGCTAAAAAATTTATAAATGAAGCATTAAAACATTGCAAGGCGATCGCTCTAGATTCTGAAGCCGAAGAACTTTTTGACTCAACTTATGGCAAAGATTTTAAAGATGATGAAGCGGTATGTATAAACGAGGATCCAAAGAAGTTTATAAATGCCATTAGTAAGCACCGTAACTGGAAAAGAGAAAAAGCCGCTATGGAAATTCCAGCTTAATTAAAAAGTTAAGAGACATCATTAGAAATCAGCAAGGGTTCAATTCTACCAAATTGGACCCTTCTTTTTTTAGAGAGAGGTTATATAAATTTGGCAGAAAATGAATAATAACGCTAATTAACCTATGGTCAATAGTTATAGTTGAATTATGAAAAAAATGAGGAAGATTGTTTCCGATTTGTAGAAAGCCTTGTATTGGACTACGCTTTTAAAAATGAATTTTGAGCATCCTTTTCTGAAAATCCAGGATAAGCCTTATTATCTGCTTATATTTAATTATTTAAAAAGCCTATATGCGCATCATTAATGCACACCAGAATAATCTCAAAAACATAAGCTTAAACATTCCTGACAATCAATTAATTGTAGTGACCGGATTATCCGGATCTGGGAAGTCATCTCTGGCAATGGATGTCATTGCTAATGAAGGCTATCGCTACTACCTCGAAAGTATGCCGGCATATCATCAACAAAACGGGCAGTTAATACCCACTGCTGAAGTGGATGCTATAGAAGGTCTTCCCCCTGTGATAAAGGTGGAGCAGTCAAAAAGATTCCAGTCCATAAATGCCACTTTTGGAACACTTTCAGAACTTTCAGCAGTTTTTAGAATCCTGTTTGCCCGGTATTCTGGTGAGGAAACCATGAGCAAATCATTATTTTCTTTCAATCATCCAAAAGGAGCATGTGAACGTTGCCGCGGAATTGGGGAGGCGGAATATATCGATCTTGATAAGTTAATTGGTGATGAAAATAGAACGCTTAGAGAAGGAGCAATTACCACCACCTTGCCTAATGGCTATATTGTCTATTCCCAAATTACTGTAGAAGAATTGAATAAAGTTTGTGAAGCACACAATTTTAATGTTGATATCCCGTGGAAGGAGCTGTCTGCTGAACAAAAGGAGGTGATCTTAAATGGAAGCGATCGTATTAAGGTTTTTTATGGAAAACATAGCATAGAATCACGTTTAAGATGGAAAGGTCTTAAAGCAAAACCTCGTGAAGAGGGCTTTTATAAAGGAATACTTCCAATTATGTCCAATATATTAAGACTGGATCGCAATGCTAATATTCTGAAATTTGCCAGTTCCAGCATTTGTCCGCGTTGTAAGGGGGCACGAATTAAAGAGGAACATCTGAAGTTTGTTTGGAAAGGGTTAAATTTTAAGGAATGGATGGATCTTCCTTTAAATGAACTGTACGAAAGGTTGAAAAGTCTGGAGGTGACGACCGGTGAAAAGGTATTGGTAGAAAAAATTTCCACCCAATTGTTCGACCTGATACATTTGGGAATGGAAGATTACCGGCTAAGCACACCCAGTACAGCCATTTCTTCCGGCGATGGCCAGCGCATTAAATTGATTAGGCAGGTAAATAGCAGTTTGCAGGGAATTCTTTATGTTTTTGATGAACCTTCCATTGGTTTATCTGAAAATTATCAGGTGTATTTACGCAATATTCTACGTCGATTGATTAGCCGTGGAAATACTGTAATGGTGGTAGAGCACGATCTGGATTTTATTCGCTCTGCAGACTGGATTATTGAACTGGGGCCTAAAGCGGGTATAAATGGGGGAGAAGTTATTTTTAATGGAAGGATACAAAAATTTTTGAATTCCAAAGACCTGATAAGCCCCACTTTAGCTGAATTAAAAAATGAAAAATTTAATTCTCAAAAACAAGAGAAAATTGCTTCAGCTGAATCATTTCAACCTGAGTTAGGAGAATTGATTATTGTGAGCAGGAAAACACCTCAAATACTACAAAATATTTCAGAATATGTTGAAAAAGAGGGATTGAATTTACAGGCTGTGTCCGATCAGCCTATTGGAAAAACCCCTAGAAGTAATCCTGCGACCTATACCGGCCTGGCTGATAGAATTCGTGATCTTTTAGCGAAATCTCCTGAAGCAAAATCTCTGGAATTATCAAAAGGAGCCTTTTCTTTCAATAATAAAAGTGGAAGATGTGGAACCTGTGAAGGAGCAGGAGTCATTACGCTTTCCATGAATGTTATGGGCAGCATTAATCAGGTTTGTCCCCATTGCAATGGAAAACGCTTTAAGCCAAAAGTACTTGAGGTACATTGGAATCACAAGAATATTGTACAGATATATGATTTAAGCCTTTCTGAAGCATTTGAATTTTTTTCAGAGGAAAAGAAAATCAGAAGAATCCTGTCTTTAATGCTTCAGCTTGGACTGGGGTATATTAAACTTGGTCAACCCTCCAATACTTTATCTGGTGGAGAAGCGCAGCGCATTAAACTCACCAAACATTTTGCAAAACAATCCAAAAGGACTCTTTTGGTGCTGGAAGAGCCCGCAATTGGATTGCATCAGCAAAATGTGAGGCAGCTTCTTAGAGCTTTGCATGAACTAAAAAAACAGACTGGAGGCATTATTTGTTTTGAAAATCATCCGCTATTTCAAAACTCCTGCGACAGCCTTGTGGTGAATTCACCTAAAGGCTGGAAAACAGAAAAAAAGGAGATGAAAGGTGAGCCAAAGGACAAGATTTTTATAAAAGGGGCCAGAACGCATTACCTTAAAGGGCTGGATATAGCTTTTCCTAAAAACCAATTATCTGTAATCACAGGAATTTCCGGTTCGGGTAAATCATCCTTATTAATTGATACGCTTCATGGCTATGGCCTGCAGGAAATGGTCAAACAATTTTCAAGCTATCAACAATCGCGGGTAGGGGTGAATTTTCAATTTGAGGTGGACCATATAGAAGGCCTTAGTCCAACAGCTTGTATTACCAGAAAAGTGAAAAATTATACGCAGCGTTCAGATATTGCTAAGCAAACAGGAATAGATAAAATTCTACGTTTTGCTTTCTCCCGAAAAGCAAAGTATGAAGGTAAAGAATTATCTGCGAGCCATTTTTCTAATAGTCATGAACTAGGAAAATGTGCGGTTTGCGACGGGAAGGGCCAGGAATTGCTGCCAGATCTGAATAAAATAGTGCCAGATCAGGAAAAAAGTATTGCCAATGGACTCTTTGAACATAATAAAGCCCTTGCCTATTATGGCCAGGCGGGAGGTCAATACATGGCGATTGCCAGGGAAGTAGGCCAAGTTTATGGATTTGATCTGGAAACACCATTTAAAGAGCTAACTGAAAAACAAAAAAATGTTCTGTTATTCGGAGCAGGCGAAGAAGTATGGATAACCAGCTGGAAATTTCAAACTAAAACCCGTGAAGGTATTCAGGAAGTAAGAATGCCGTGGGAAGGGCTTTTCTCTTATATACAAGAAGATTATTATAAAACTAGGAAAAATAAAAATATAGACAAACTAAAAGCGCTTCTTTCCCTGGAAGAATGCAGCCATTGTTCGGGGAGTGGATTAAAACCAGAGCGCCTGGAATATAAAATTGGGGGGAAGTCCATTGATCAAATAAAATCTATGGACTTTAAAGGAATGGAAAATTGGCTTTCCTACAATGATGATCTATTGGAAATCGATCAAAAACTTATTGCCAACATCCAGCCGGTTCTAACTAATACAATTAAAAAAGCAAGACAATTACATGTAGATCACCTTCAGCTTAATCGTAAATCAGCTACGCTTTCAGGTGGAGAAAATCAGCGGGTAGCGCTTATTACGCAGTTAAATAGTCCCCTTAAAGGTATTACTTACTTATTAGATGAACCTTCTGCAGGATTATCTGCCGATAATATCCCCGACCTGATCAATATTCTGAAAGAACTTATAGCAAAAGGCAATACGGTGATGGTGGTTGAGCACAATAAAGATATCATCCTGGCGGCAGATAAACTGGTGCAGCTGGGGCCACAGGCAGGCAGATGGGGCGGTTCTATTACTTATCAAGGCACACCTCAGGATTTTCTAAAGCAAGCGGACTGTCATCCTTTTTTAAGGGAGCCTTACAAGGACTTGGGTTTAATAGAAGGAGAGGAGGCAATTTCCATTCGTAATCTCTCCAGACATACGTTGGTAAAGAACTCACTGGATGTTCCTGTCGGTGGAATTACGGCAATCAGTGGAAAATCTGGAATAGGAAAGACTACTTTGGCAAAGGATATACTTATTCCAAGTATCCTTAAGGGTGAGCCGGTAAATTGTGAAAGCATTATATTCCCAAAAAAATATGGAGGAGCACAATATTTTGAGATCAAAAAACTGCGCACCTACGCAAAAACCTTATTGGTATCATATTTGGATCTGCTAAAGGATATAAGCAGGATTTTCGCAAGTAAAACCGATTTAAAGCCTCGTGACTTTTTGTACAAAACAAAATCGAGTCAGTGCCCCAACTGCAAAGGCAAAGGCTATTTAGAAATTAGTCTTGATGTAGTCGCTAATGCCATAGAATCTTGTGTGGAGTGTAAGGGGCAGCGTTATCAGAAACACATACTGGAACAAACTGTTAGGTCTAAAAACATTTCTGAAGTTCTTTCTTTAAATATTGCTGAATTGAAAGTGTGGTTAAAGGAGGTAAAAGTTCCGATAAAAAACCTGGAATTCCTGAATAAGTTAATGAAAATTGGTTTGGAGCACCTTCGTCTAGATCAGCCGGTGCAGTCGCTTTCTTCAGGTGAAAAACAGCGCCTATTATTATTGAACTGGCTTCAGGAAGAAAGTAAAGATACCCTTTATATTTTAGATGAGCCCAGCGCGGGACTACATTACGCAGATCTTGACCGCTTGTTTGTGATACTTGAACAATTAAGTGCGTATAATGATATTCTAGTTATTGATCACAATCCTTATTTGTTAGGAAAAATAAGAACGGGAATAGTTTTAGAATGATTTTTTTAGACCATATTTTAATACATCTTCTTTTAATTAAAAAACCACTCCTTAACTGCTCCAGTGGATGAAAGAAATTAATAGGCGTGTTTTACCTTAAGTCGAAAATTACCGTCAGAAATTAGCCTGGAACTGCTCCCTGCAGAATTATGACCTTCAAAGGAAAAATTTCCTGTTATATAAGAACCGTCATCTTCTGTGATTTCTACGTAATTCGAGAGTAGGCCTGTATAGAAAAATTCATTGATTGTACTCCATAATTCATCCGAATCATGTTCCGAATATTTACACCAGTTGGTGTTAAGGAAACTTCCCGGTGTTAGAAAAGGCCTATTGCCTATAGTATAAGTCTTTTCACCGTTATAATAGAGAACAAGGAACTCTATGGACTTTCCTTCATAATTTTCACCACTTACAAGCAAATTAATTGTGCCATAAGAAGATAATTGTTTTTCCGCACGCAAGATCCCGTTTTGCCGGCTAACGTTAAAGTTATTTTCATTTATCTGGGCACTAAGAAATTCTTCCCGGGTCACGACGTCCTCGTCCTCACTACAGCTATTTAAAGAAAGTAGAACAAAATAACAGGCGGTTATAAAAAAAATGGACTTTTTCATTTTTTTGATTTTGAAATTAACCATCTGTAAAGGTAACCCCTTTGTTTTTAGTGAAATAAGGGTGTTTTCCCCCTTTTTGAGTATTAAAAGAGTGTGTAGTTTGTTATGGGTTTAATGAAACTACAAAAAAAGATTTAAAAATGCTTTTTTGGTAGTATTTCATTCACCTGTTTCCTATCCTATTTTAGACCAACATTTCCTCTTGCTATTAATGAAATAAATGTAGTATTTTATCCCTTTCTTTTAAGAGAGTCGAATGAAAATAAGCAGTGAAAAATTTTTGAACATAATCACCCATTCTCCAAGTGCTCTGCTGATCCTTACCCCGGAATTTGAAATTATTCATGCGAGTCATAGCTATCTGCAGGCCACTATGGCTGATAAACGTAACATAGTAGGGAAAAATATTTTTGAAGCCTTTCCCGACAATCCAGATGATCCACAGGCTAATGGTGTAAGAAATTTGAAAGCTTCTTTAAAAGAAGTGCTCAAAACCCGGGAGCCACAGAAAATGCCGATCCAGAAATATGATGTTCCCCGACTCGACGGGACCTTTGAGGAAAAGTTTTGGAAAGTGGTCAATGTACCTGTCATTGGTGAAGATCAACAGATCGAGCATATCATCCACAGTGTAGCCGACGTGACCGATCAAGTGAAAACCGAAGCCGCTCTTGAATTAGCTGTAGGTGCCGCTCAATTGGGAACTTGGGAAATAGATCTCATAGAGAATTCTTTCATTCACAGAAACCTGCGTCACGACAAGATCTACGGATATGAGAAACCACAGCCAAATTGGAGTCATGAGATGGCAAGACAAAAGATCCTGACTGAAGATGTACCAGTTTACGATAAGGCTTTTTCCGAAGCAACGAAGACCGGATATATTGATTTAGAAGTCAGGATCAAATGGGAGGACGGAAGCATCCACTGGATGGAAGTAAAGGGAAAAGTTTATTATACTTCAAAGGGTAAACCCAGTAAAGCAGCAGGAGTCAATATAGATGTTACTGAACAGCGGCTGGTGGAAGAAGCCTTGCGAGAAGCAAAAGAAGAGGCAGAATCAGCTGCAATGGCAAAGGAGGAATTCCTCTCTACAATGAGCCATGAAATCAGGACGCCTTTAAATGCTGTAATTGGTTTGAGTAACCTTCTTTTGGATGATCATCTCACAGCTCATCAAAAATCCAATCTGGATTCTCTTCATTTTGCCGCTAGTAATTTATTGCATCTTGTTAACAACGTACTTGACTTTAGTAAGATCCGTGCAGGAAAAATTGATGTGACCAAAGAAGATTTTGATCTGAATAACCTGATTTACAAATTAATCAAAATACACCAACCAAAGGCTACAACAAAAAATGTTGAACTGGTATGCTGTCTAGAGCAAAAGACTCCAGGAAGAATTTGTTCAGATCCATTTATCCTTAGTCAAATCCTGAATAACCTTATCGGTAATGCATTAAAATTTACAGATAAAGGTAGGATTTGCGTTTCAGCAGAAACCTCTAAAGAAGAAAAGGGGGAGAGGTGGCTTAAGATTAGCGTGGAGGATACCGGGAAAGGTATAGCACCTGATAAGCTGGATTTTATATTCGAGAAATTTTCTCAACAGAGAAGTTTTTCAGATGGTAACTACGAAGGAACAGGCTTAGGTCTTCCCATCACAAAAGCCCTGGTTGAGATATTAGGAGGGAACATTGAAGTAAGCAGCACCCCCGGAAAGGGTTCAAAATTTTCCTTTACTATGCCTAAAATAGAAGCCTCTTTGTGGGTTAAAAAGGAAACTCGTCCAAAGGAAGGGCAGGAGCTAACCGAGGATTTTAATGCAAAAAATTTACTGTTAGTTGAGGATGTAGAGATAAATCGTAATATAATTTTGCAGTATCTGAAAAAATGGTGGAATGTGGTGCCGGATGAAGCTGAGAATGGGGCAAAGGCATTAGAGATGATCCAGGAAAAGAATTACGACCTCATTCTTATGGACCTGCGTATGCCGGTGATGGACGGGTATGAGGCATCTAAAATGATCAGGAAATTCGATTCATATAGGAAAATTCCAATTCTTGCTTTTACTGCCGATACAAGGAACAATCGTAAATATTCCGGTCTTTTTAATGATATCATTTATAAACCTTTTGAACCCGGAGACCTAAAATATAAGATACAGAAGCACCTAATGGCGCCGGAGAATATTGACAGGTTAAGCCGTTCCACGGAAGACAACGAAATGGGAGTAGCCGACCTATCTTCTTTTAATATTTGGCGATATACGAAAATAGCAGAGGGGAAACCGGAAATGCTGAAGAAATTCATTAGTGTTTCTGTCAAAGCCTTTGAAAAGTATAAAGAGAACTTTTTGGCTGTTAAAGATGAGGCAGCACTCTCTGATCTCATTCATCGCAATACCATGAACGTCTATTATATTAATGCCGTTGGTTTACAGGAGAAAATAGAAAAATTTAGAAGTAGCTTAACTTATAAATATAATCAAGAAAACCTACATGACCAAAAAAGGGAAATCGTAGCCGAGTTTCATGGTATCATAAAGGGCCTTGAAGAGCTTTTATTGTCCTTAACTGAATCTGAGCATACCGGTAGGCTATAAATAGAGGGTATGGTAATTAAAAACAGCCCTCTGATCTTTTAGGATTTGCCAAATTTTTGGGTCAATCATTTTAATCAAATTATTTGCCAATACAGAAGTTTTCAGTTCCCAGTTTTAAAGGGCTTAGCGAAAAACGAGGTGTAATCCAGGTACACGGCCATTGTAACATATTGAAAAAACATCACAAAATATTATCAAATATTTAGTCTTTGATGATTTTACCAGTTATTTCTCCAATATTAAAATAGGGAATATAGCTTGCCCGTCATAACTAATTTTAACCTTTAAATCTTTGAGAGCCAGTTCATCTACTTCCAGAATTTAAATGATCTCTTATAATTACTCTTTGGTCAGTTTTTTTAATCGTGTCTGATAGGCCTGCAAATAGTTTCTTTTGGTTTTTTCATCTAAAAAGGAAGCCTGAGTCAGGGTGTCCACCTGATCGGAACCGTTGATCATGGAAGCCATGGTAGTATTAAACAGTTTCGAGGATAAGCCTACCTTTTCCGCCAGTACTTTAAACTGCCCAGCCACATGGGTTTGGGCCAGGTGGGCCGGTAATAGACCACCATCCAATGCAAAATCACTATCCTCAATATGGATACGGGTATTTAACAGGTCATAAGCTGGACTTAAGCGATGATCTCCCATTGGTGTTTCAAGAATTGCAAAATTCTTCAGGTGAGCATCTCCATTAGAAAACAAGTAATTGAACAACAGCAGTTTAAACAATTTAGGTGTTTCCACGCGGTAGGCGGGGAGATATTTCTTCATCAATTCAAATAGCTCCAGGTAATTCCCTTCGTATTTATAGTGGTCCCCATGGGTCTGTGGAGTTTTTCCTGCCAGTGAGGCAAAATCCTCTTTAGCCTTTTTGTTGCCATCCGACTGTACATCAAAGCGTTTGGTGATGTAGGCCGGGGCCCCGTTTTTAAAAAAGATGAGCGCATTTTCTGCGGTTTCTATCCCGTATACCTGCCGTGCAATCTGCATAGTCAGATGCTCATTGGCGGGCATCTGGTCCCGTTTTTTTCCGAAATTAGGAATAGGTTTTAGAATATAGGTGCCACGCTCTCCTTTTTTGATCAAACGTAGCTTGTTCTTTTCCAGTAATACTGAGAATTTTTCCTGGACCCCTGATATGGATATCCGTTTTTGATTCTCTTCAAACAACTTATCCGTTGGAGCATTTGAATTGGGGGCCTCATAGGGAAGGATGTGAGACACCTTGCGCCCGTCGAATACCCGTTTTAGGCTGGTTCGGCTATAGGTGGTAAAACCCGGGGCCAGAGTTCCGGGACAATTTGTAAACTTTGCTATCATACGGAGGCTTCAAGCTTTTTAACGGTTATGGCCCCCACGGTATCATATCGGGCTGTAGCCATCAGGATTCCAAAATAATCATCGATATCAAGGCGCTCTGCCTTGCAAACAGCTTGTCGATTGGTCCCTTCCGGAATCATATTATAAAAAAACGGAAATAAATATGGGGAATGGTATTCCTGTTGGGACCGGGGCAGGGTGAGACTAATAGGAGGATTGTCCGGATCGGCCATCCAACGGTCCAGATAACGGAAGGTAAAACTGCCGTCATCATGTTGTTGGAGCACACCGGCCTCTGTTCCTTTATATAAAATAGCGGCTTGTCTCATTTAGGCTATATCTTTTTAATTTGGAGGGTGATCTCCAGCCCTAACACATCAGTAATCTTTTGCAAGGATTGTAAGGTAGGATTGGCCTTTCCGGTCTCGATCTTGTACAATGTAATGATTCCTATATCGGCCATCTCAGCTAATTGTTCCTGAGTGATACGCATGTGATCACGTCTTTGTTGAATAAGCCTTCCGATGTGTGCGATTGCTTCCATTTTTTATAAGGTAAAAATCCATAGTATAATGAGGATTCAAGAGTCAAAATAATTGCTAGATTCAAAAATACATTAAAAACCACATTTTCATGAGGAATTTGATGCTTTTTTACAGGATGGCGGGAAAATACTATATAATCCATATTATAATGAGGGTTTAGGTGGTGTTTTTTTCTTTCCATTCTTTGAGGTAAGAAATTCTTCCATAAGTAAATATGTACTTAGGCTTCCATCGGCCAATCCCCATACTGCCCCTCGGCCTGTTCAATCACTTCTTTCAGCAGATTATCCAGTTCTGAAAATGGCACTTTGCCTATTTATTTTTTTTACTGCCAAACGAATGGCAGCGTGGACGTCTTCTTATTTGGTTCAGTCGAATTGGAGGTTCTTCTTTGCGGGGTCTACTGCTTTATGCACTAGGTCTGGAATGGGCCGGGCTGGTTGATTATTTTTTTGTTGGCAGACAAGAAGTCACAGGACCCCAAGTTCATGTTTGGTGAAGCTGAAAGGTTTGCTCCTCATCTCTAAAAAATCAAATAGAATTCACCATTTGTTCCCTATGCTTTATTCCCCAGGCAGCAATTACATTTGTTAGTTCTTTTAAAGTCCTTCCATATTCTGAGATTTGATAGGTTACTGTTACCGGCTTAGTGTCTAAAACTTTCCTTATTATCAGCTTGTTCATCTCCAAATCCTTCAGTTCCCTGCTCAGCATTTTACCCGAAATACCATTTACCTCTTTTAATAATTCTGAATAGCGCATGGGCTGATAGCAAAGGCAGGCTATGATTGATACTTTCCACTTTCCGCTTAAAACATCCATCGTATCGTGGATGGCTCTTATCTTTATTGAACAGCTATCAAAAGCTGCCATATCTACTACTTTTTCTTCCATATCACCTAAGGTTACCAAAATGTCACTATTACTTTTTGTCACAAAGTTACTTTTTTTAATCAATAGCTTTTACCTTTGCAAAAAAAAATACCGAATATGAGTTTAGTAGAAGATCTTCAATGGCGCTATGCCACCAAAAAAATGAATGGCAAAAAAGTGCCTCAGGAAAAAATAGATTATATTTTAGAAGCTGCCCGTCTGGCTCCTTCTTCCTCAGGTTTACAACCTTATAAGATCATCGTTATTACAGATAAGGCCCTGTTGGAAAAGATTAAAGGCATTGCCTGGAACCAGGGTCAAATTACAGATTGTTCACATTTATTGGTTTTTGCAGCCTGGGATGGGTATAGTGATGAACGGATAACGAATGTTTTTAACTACACCCTGGATCAACGCAAATTACCCCACAGCACCATGGATGAATACAAGGAAAGACTTTGGAGCTTGTATGAGCCTTTGGGACAGGAGTGGCACGCGCACCATGCCGCTAAACAAAGCTATATAGCTTTTGGTCTGGCAATTGCAGCTGCGGCAGAACAAAAAGTAGATGCTACTCCTATAGAAGGATTTATTCCTGAAGAACTAGACCAGCTTTTACAATTGTCGGGGAGTGGGTACAAAAGCACTTTATTATTGCCCCTAGGTTATAGGGAAGATGAGAATGACTGGTTAGTAAGCATGAAAAAAGTTCGTACCCCAAAAGAAGATTTCGTTACAGAGCTAACGTTAGAGGACGTAGCCTCATAATGAGGCTCCTGTAAAAAAACAACAGGAGAAATTTTCATGAATAATTTCATACGATAAGAAGGAAGCCGTCTTAAAAAGGGACGGTTTTTTCTTTTAAGATTGGCACCTAAAAAAAATAAAGCAGGTTTAGGAAGGCTCAGGCTGTCTCACAGGGCTTCAAAATTTTTTCTCCAGCGTCGTATGACTTATCCAGGAAGGACATTACTCTATGCCTCCAACGGCCAGTCCTTATACTGCCCCTCCGCCTGCTCAATCACTTCCTTTAGTAAATTATCCAGTTCAGAAAATGGTACTTTTCCCCGTAATTCTCTTTTCACTGCCAGCCGAATGGCAGCGCGGGCGTCTTCTTTTTTGGTCCAGTCGAGTTGGAGGTTTTTCTTGACGGAGTATACCACTTTATGCACCAGGTCCTGTATGGGTCCGCTTTGGTTGAGTAACTTTTCGTTGGCCGATAAAAGGTCATAGAAAGCCAGTTCGTCTTCGGTTAAACCGAGTTGTTTGGTCCTGATGTCATCCTGCTGAAATTCATTGGCAATATCCAGCAGGTGCTTGATGGCCGCAATGGAATCCAGGGAATTCCTGTGGTAGTTACTCAGCACTTTTTCCAGCTCTTCTTTCAGTTTGCGCATCCGGCGGATGTTCTTTGGCATTCGCACCCGTATCTCGTCATTGATGATCCTGCGCAGCAATTCTACTTTTATGTTCTCGTCGCCTTTTTCTTTTACGATGGCCTGGAACCGATCGTCTACTATGGAAATATCGATCTTGTCCAGATTATACATTTTTGCCAGGTCTACAATTTCTTGCGATTCGAGGGATTTGCTTATCAGGTCTTTAATCTTTTCATTCTTCTCCCTGCGGGGGCCGGGAGGGAATTTTATCTTTCTTATGAGTTGCCTGATCTTCTGAATGATCGCCAGCTCTTCCTGTATGTCCCAGATGCGGGGATCGGAACTGGTCATTGCCACCAGCTCTGCCAGCTTTCGCTCTTCAAGCAAAAAGGCATCGGTAACGGCATCAGATTTTAAAAGGCTGTTCACTTTAGTGTTTGACCATTTCATCCGGTCCATGGAGGACATTGCATTGATGGTTTCCGCATCAAATTCTCCCACCAGATCCTTCACTTTCTCAAACTGCTCCAGGCACACTTCTACCGCGCCTTCAAGATCCAAAGTCGGTTTTCCTTCCCCGCCTCCGGCGGTGTATTTCTTGGTGGCTTCGGCCAGAAAGCCGGAGATCCCTATAAAATCTACCACCAGTCCGTTGGGTTTTTCTCCGAAAACCCGGTTTACCCTTGCAATCGCCTGCATCAGGTTATGGCCTTTCAATATCTTATTCACATACATCGTATGGGCGCAGGGGGCATCAAAGCCCGTGAGCCACATATCGCGAACGATGACGATCTTTAGCGGATCCTCAGGCGTTCGGAAACGCTTTTTAATGGCTTCCATCGCTTCTTTGGTGCGTATGTGTGGATTCCAGTCTGTAGGATCTTTGCTGATGTTCCCTGTCTTTATCACGGCTATCTCAGGGCATCCTTCCAGTGCGATTAGCGCATTGTACATTTTTACGCAGTTCCGCCGACTCATACACACGATCATCGCTTTTCCCGGCAAAGTTGCTGTTCTTTTGGTATAATGGGTAAGAATATCTGCAGCCACACGATTTACACGGTCATTGGCCCCGGCGGCATCTTCTATCGCAGCCCAAACGGCATTGTTTTCCTCGTCCTCATCTTCTTCCATTTCATCCAGCTCCTTATCATATTTGGCTTTGATGTTGAGCGGTACCATTTTTGGCTCGTAATAAATGGGCACCGTGGCACCGTCTTCCACGGCCTGTTTGATATCGTAAGTGTGAATGGTGGGGCCAAATACCTGTTGGGTATCGGCATCCTTGCCATCTACGGGAGTTCCGGTGAAGCCTATAAAGGAAGCATTGGGCAGGGCGCGTCTTATGTTCTGCGCAAAGCCGCCGCTATGGAATCCATACTGGGTGCGGTGGGCTTCATCTGCCATCACGATAAGGTTGGTACGTTCAGAAAGTACCGGGTGGGAGAGCTCTTTTCCCGAAGCCAATTCCTTTAACCGAAATTTCTCAATGGTGGTAAAGATCACCCCGCCGCCATCGGTGCTTAGCAGGGCCCGCAGCTCATCGGTGGTATCGGCGTGTTGTACGTGGCCCACCAGGTCTTTGCACAGCACAAAATTCTCATAGAGTTGCTGGTCCAGGTCATTGCGGTCTACCTGGATGAGGATGGTGGGATTTTTCATTTCGGGCATTTGCCGCAGGATCCCGGTAAGGATGGCCATCGAAATGCTTTTGCCCGATCCTTGCGTGTGCCAGATCACTCCCAGCCGGCCGTCGCCGTTGGGTTTTATAGTTGAAACCGCAGAGTCCACCGCTTTTTTGATACCCCAGTACTGGTGATATTTTGCGCCTTTCTTGATTATTTTCCCATTGTGGTCTTCGTGGAAAATGAAGTTTTGCAGGTAGTTTAAGATGGTTTTCTTCGGAAATAATCCCTTCAGCAGGGTTTCCAGCTGAAGTTCCTGTTGCTGCTGAAGGTCATCCCCGTGCAGACTTTTCCACGGAGCAAACCATTTTAGGGAAGAGTTGTACATCCCGTGCAGGGTTTCCAGCCCATCTGAAACTACCGTGATGGCATTATAATCAAACAGCTGTGGAATATCCTGAATGTAATGTCCAATTTGCCCGTGCGCGTTTTCCACGCCCAGCTCAGGATCAAACATATTCTTGAATTCAAAAACGATGAGCGGAAGTCCATTAATGAAAACGAGCAAATCTGTGCGCCGGCTGTTCTTGCCAATGATCTTTACTTCATCTGCACACACAATGTCACACTGAAAATGAAAATGTGGAACAACTAAATCGAAGAATTTTTATTAATAATCCAACATAACAGATTTATTATTGGCACTAAAAACCTCTTCTAGTGATATTTGATCATTGGTAAATTTTTCGAGCAATTCTTTATAAAAGTTTCTGTCTAAAAATCCTAATATTTCAAAGGTGGCATTTTCATTAAGTTTTGAGCTTATAAATGAAAACAAATACTTAAATGCATCTATGCAGGCATAACAACATTGAAGAGCTGAATTATTGAAATTTAATAACTGGTAAGCATACAAAAAATCAGAAATATTCTCACGTTGATTCATCCAGCCCCAACCAGATATAATTTTATCAAATTGTCTATCCCAATTCTTGCTGTATTCTAAGGATTCTTTAGGATTTTCGAGATTGAATAAATTTTCCTTTCCAAGTTTTTCTATTTTTTTGGATTTTCTTGAATATTCTTTATACCCACCTAAATCCTCAGGAAATTCAATAATTATGCATTTAGATTTCGGAATTTTAATTTTTTCTTTTTTACCGTTTTCCAACGCTGAGAAAAATATATTCTTGCGTTTAATCCTGCAGTTATTTATATTTAAAGGTATAAGTTCAAACCCATAAAATTGTTTGGTCTCATTAGTATACCAACTCACTATTTCTATAATGACTTTTCCGTTAAAAACTAAGTCCTTAACCCAGTTTCCTATTGTCCTTGTTATAACCGTAAGGTCATTTCTATAATGGCCCGGTTGAGAATATAATAGAATAGTTTTGATAAAATGATCAGTACAATTCTCAAACTTTATAGATTCCGTAAAATTTCTTTCTTGGGACAAAGAAGGATCGGCTCTATGTGCTAAATTCCTTAAATAGATAGTTTTAAATTTTGAACGTTCAAGAAAATCTTCTTCTTTGCTTTCAAAAACCCGATCACTTTCAAAACTTAATCTATCATTAAATCCGTTACCTTTTCCGGGTACTTGCGTATGGTCTATTAACGGTAATTTTTGATGGAATCTAATTTCTTTCCACAATTCTTCTGAGAGTTTTTCCATATTCAGTCTCCTTAATTTTAGCTTCTTTTAAGACGGTACGTGTTCTTAGAAAATATTCGATAAAAAATTGATCCAAATTGCCCTTAAATCCAAAATGATCATCGAAGCTTTTTGCAATTGTTTCTAAGTAATAATCGTTGATTTCACTATAAAATTCTTTAGAAGGAAAATGATGATGTTTTACCATTTTCATTTTTATAAAATTTTTCTCCTTCATATATGCTTCAAATTTTCTTTTTCTTTCAAACTCCCGTACATATGAAGAATTACCTAAGCCCATCAAAGAATGTTGAAAGTAATTATAGATAGCCATTAATTTTAGCCAATATCCGGACTCATTAATTTTTAGTTGTGTAAAGAGTTCATCCCAATAATCTAATAACTTATTATTAAGGTCATTCCTTTTTTCAGCACGTAAAACAAAGAAGGCAAATGACCAAACTTCAAACAAATCTATAATCAAAGGATATATTTTGGCTCCTAAGTATTGAATGTTTTCCGTATTAATCTTTCTATCTAATTTATTTATGTATAAGAAGTTGTATCGTATGAAACTTTTTGTAAATACATATAATTGGTCTGGAGATCTTGAGGTTGCTATTTCTATAATATCATTAACTAAAATATTATAAACGGTTCCAAAAAGATCTGGGAAATTTTTTATTTCTGTATCAGCACTGATATATCCTATTTCCCAAATACTTTGAATTAAATCTTCATTTAAATTTTCAATTTTATTTCTAAAATCATCTTTTTTGAA
Organism: Salinimicrobium maris; assembly: GCF_049680855.1. NCBI lineage: Bacteria > Pseudomonadati > Bacteroidota > Flavobacteriia > Flavobacteriales > Flavobacteriaceae > Salinimicrobium > Salinimicrobium maris. The sequence continues at coordinate 65,824 of NZ_JBMPGS010000007.1, forward strand.
TTTTTGAGTATTGAATTTTTCGAAAATTTCTTTCTCAGTTAATATGAGAATTGCATTGGAACTAACGTCAATCCCGTGTTTTAATTTATTTTCTATATCCAAACTATCAAGCAAAAATGATAAACATTGAATTTCATATTTTTTATCTTTGAGTAAAAGGGCTTGTATATCCTTAACTATGTCGATTGTTTTATCTATTAAAAGAGAAAAATGCTCTACAATTATTTCTGCAAATTTTAAATTCAAAATGTTACTGGTATAGGATAGTGGTGTAACAATTTTACCTAATAGTTCCTTTTCATTGTTGAGTCTACTTTGATGGTTATCAATCCAGATTCTTAATTTATAAGGAATAGACGTCACATTTTCAAAATTTTGAAAACTATGTATTTTAAGACTAAGATCGTTTACGTTTTTGGATATAATAAGATTTCCTGAATTGTAATTAAGGCCAATAAAATAGTTAATCAATAGATTGCTGAAATTTGTAACTAGTTGTAGGTTGTGAGATATATTGTCCTCATTTTCATTTGACTTCAGGTTATCTTTTAGAAAAGCGTAAAGATTTTCAAAATAACTATTGAATAAATCAATATCCATTTGATATGAAAATGTTTGAACAAATTTTGCTTGTTCGCTTAAAACTTTCCATTTCGCATTATCATCCTTTATTAAATTAAATAGCATAAATTGGTTTTGAATAACAAGCTTGTCAATATGATTAAAATCTTCAATTGTTTCTGGAAATAGCGATCTGCTTGATTTGCTAAAAACTTGATATTCACTACTAGATGCTTCTTCCCAAGTTTTATGTCTATATATCTGAACGTGCCATTTTTTATTTGAAGGAAACGTTTGCTTCAATCTATAGTAAAAGAGTGAAAAATTCAGTAGACCTTTAGACATTTCATCTAATGAAGTATTTCGATAACTAGTAAGGGCTGATTCTTCAATTATTAATTTGATTAATTCTAATTTTGATTTTATTGAAGAAAGCGCATAATTGGATTTATTGGAATAAAAAATTTGTCTATTCGTATATGTTCTATTTAAAATTTTGTAGGCCTCATCTAAGATTTCTTGAACTAGAACACTCTCGTTAAAGAATATCATTGATAATCTTCCAAAATAAATAAAGGAACTTATACATAATAATACCGTGAAAGTGAATAGTGAAGCACTAATAAAAGTTGGATTAAAACCAAACACCAATGTTAATTGAAAAAGTATTGAGGAAATTACCATAATTGCTAAAAGAGAAAAATATCTTTTTATGGTTTTTTGCTCCATCATTTTTAGACTGATATTAAAATGCATATTTGCATATTTCGTAGTAATAATATTAAGGAAACTGGTGTAGAATAAACCAAATATAACTCCTAAAACCCCTGCGCTAATTACAATTACATCTTTAAAAAAATCAATGAATTTCAATCCAAATTTCTTATTGATAATTTCAATTAATAGATGAATTTGATTAAATGGTTCGAAATATGAGGATTTCAAATGTTCTAATAGAACCCTTGCTATACTATCTATTAGAATAAGTATTAGAACATAACCTGCCGAAAAAATTAAAATTTTGCTGCTCTGCTTTAGCATCAAATTTAAAAAGACTTTCGTATCGTTGAACTGTATACTTTTATCGTAAGCTGTTAATTTTATTTTGTTCAATAGATTCTTTTTAGAGAATAAATTTTTGATATATAATTTAACCGTTAACACTCAATTCTTACGAATTAAGAACAAGGCCCTTAATTAAAACAGTGCGAATTGGCGAACTTGATTGTCCGCAGGACAATCCGCCCAGCGAGCGAATAAGAAGTTTCGAATTGAGACAGGTATGAGCATTGTTTTTATGTGTTATTAGCCATTAGCTTAAATTTTCCTAATTGGGATATTGCAGCTTTCAACACTTGCCAAGAAATTTGTGCTGTATGCTTGTCCGGATTAAATCCTGAGCTTAATTGTTCGAAGGGATGAATATAGTTTCTAAAATCTCGTAAAGAATGACTAAATTTTCTCACGTCCTCTTTTAAGATGCCAATTTCATAAGAAGTATCTATTAGGTTATTTAAAGTCCATAAATGCAATTTTTTAACTTTCCCTTCTTGGTCTTTTGGGGCTGACCTAGCAAGATTAAACTCTCTTGGCTGTTTTAAAGCAATTCCCAATAGAATTCCTTCCAAAGTACTACCACATAAAAATATAACAGAAAGAGGCGAATCCGAATTAAGGCATTTTTTGATTTCCTCAATTCTAATATTCAAAACGTCAATTATAATTCCATCTAAACCTAGAGATTCAAGTTTCACATCTTTAAACTCACGATTTAAAAACTCATCTTCTTTTAAATCACTATTTGATTGGGTTTGTTCAAAATCAATTTCGCCAGATTTAGTAAACTTTATTTCCTTTCCGTCTCTTATAACTTTCCAATTGTCAAAAGCCAAATATTGGTTAAAATCAGCAATAAATGCATCTAATTCTTTAAAGCGACCAATATAATTTACAGGTGCAAATAATTTTTTGATGCATTTGTCAATTTCAGGGGTTCCATTAATTAAATTCAGTTTCTCATCAGTATAAATCCAACGTGAAGGAAATCCTGGTCCATAAGTATCGCTAAAACCTAATTCATTAAAAAAGGCTACTATTTCGTGTCCTTTGCGATATTGAGTTTCTTCGTTTATTAACTCACGAAGTTTTTTTAATGTTTCAGTCTGTAATATCATCCAGTTACGCTCAGTTAGTTAAATAGTTTTCCCAAACTTCAGGATTCGTATTTTTTAATTTTCCTTCGATAAATTGAACGCCTTTATTAGATAAATTTCCAATTTTTTTGTAGGGTCCCCATTCTTGTCTTTTAATCAAATAATTTTTGACAAAATAACTTGGATTCGGATTGTTGTCAATTTTTTGATCAAAATGAGAATCCTCTAATTCTATATTTCCAAATGCTCTTGAGTGTGTAATCATACCACCAAGAAAAAACATATCGTCGATTTCTTCAAAATATACAATTGGATGAAAGGATTCATCTCTGTTCCTTTTCGCTCCTTGAATAATATTTCCTTTAGTAAATTTCTCTGTCATTCGGTTTCCATTTTGTGCCTAAACTCTCCATAACGAAAGTTGCGGCTAACATAATTTTTAACTGCTTTTCTAAAAAGTAGCCAAAAGTGCCAATTAGAGAGGTTTTCCGCTATCTGTTTTTTCATTATTGGCAGTTTTTTATTTTAGAATTTCCTTTAATGTTGTTTTATAAAAGTTAGACTGGCTAGGCTGATTTTCTTCTGAATTAATATTTTGTTCAAAATAGTATCTAACAAAGATTTCAAAAGGAGTTAAAGCAAACTCTGGCTGCAAGCAATATTCGTGATATTTATCAATTAACTCAAAAACCTCAATTTGGTTAGCTGCTAAATTATTTTCTTGGAATTCAAAAAAACTTAGATTTATAAACGTAATGTCGTTCACCTGGATATTTTTGATTTTTAATTTCTGAAGATTTTCTTTGAACTTATTTTTAAAAGTTTTATTAATTCCATCAAGGCTGAATGAAATGTCGGTATAGATTATAACTGGATAAATTTTTAAAATACTATTTGGCAAATTAGGATCAAAATTTATAGATTCTTCTTCTATGGTTTGAATTGAATTCAATAATTGAGTTATTCCTTTTGGTTTGTTGTTTTGATTTTTTTCAAATTTTTTTTCTAACTCTTCAAATAGGAAACTCTCATTTTGACTGTTTTTTGATTTTGCATTCAACATTACATCTTTAAATTCGGATAATAGAATTTTGTCTTTTTCTCTTACATAGATATCGCATAATTCTTCCTTCGAAGAATTCACACAATCTTCTCCAAAAAACAGGATATGTTGAGGAAAACACCTTTTGAAAATTTCTGGAACATATATTTCTTCCATAAATTCTTTTGCTTTTATGGATAGAAAATCCTTTGTAATACTTTTATCTTGAAGATATTTATTAAATGAGAATACCTGACTTTTGTAAAAATGATCAAACAGGAAATCTATATGAAGTATGAAAAACTGGCTTTTGTTTAAAGTAAATAAAAACTGGTTTCGTAATATTGAAAAACTGTTATCCGAAGAGTAATTTGAAATACTGCCATTAATAAATAAGGATTTTAAATAGTGTAAATTCAAATAATTTTTATCTACTTCACTTATCTGAATTAATTGTGTCCTCCAATCTTTTTCAATTCCAGAATTTGAAAAAATCCAAAGTAAGTTTTGAAACATCTCTTTGTAGTCGGAAACTTTTTTCTCTTTGTAATAATCTTGAAGTATTTGACTGAATCTATTACTGTTTTCCAAATATTTGAAAAATTCAACTCCTCTAGTCAGCTGATTTGAAAAATCTAGCGATGATGCATAATCCTTTTGATAGATAAAATTTGTTAGAGTAAATTTTTCAATTAAGCCACTTTGGCCGAGCTTTTTTATTTCATCAGCTTTCGCATCTATTTTTTTATTAACACCACTATTTATTAAAAGATAGATATCAAAGACTCTTTGTGCTTCTTCTGAGGTTAAATCTCTACCATCTTTATCATTAAAATTTTCAAAGATTTTTTCGTAGAAAATTAAATTTGATAAGGAATAAATAAAAAATGGACTATGTCCTTTCTTACCTAGTTTTTTAATTTGCGTTGCCCATTTCTGCTGAGTACTATTGGAGCATTTGGATAATAGTGAATTGGCTAAAGTAAATTGTATTTTTCCAGTATTTTCATCATTTTCTCTTAAATAAAGATTCAAATTAAAACCTGAAATATAATTTATTAAGGTAAGTGAAGGAATATTTTGGATCAGACTATTGATTTTCGGGAGTTCTCTTTTTTCATAAAACGTTTCATAATCAAGAAGGGTGTAAATTCTAATCCGGGTATCTTTCATTTAATAAGATGTATATAGTTTTAAAACTTGCTGCCAACAATGCGCTAATTGTGTTTGTTATTCCTTATATAGTTTATATAGCCGAGCAATTGTGAGGATGTTTTATCAATCCACTTTCTTACTTAAAATATTTTCTCAAAATTTGCTTTAATTTTACCTTTTAATTCCTCTCCTTTTTCAAACTGCTCCAGCAATTCAGCTTTTAAAATTTTCATCTTTTCTTCAAAAGGGATTCCGTCATCTTCTTCGGCTTCTGTACCTACATAGATGCCCGGAGTAAGTTTGTAATCCTGCTTTTGAACCTCGGCTATTGTGGCTGCTTTGGAGAAACCATCAACATCTTCATAATTCCCGTCGCGGTTTCTCCAGTTGTGGTAAGTTTCTGCGATTTTACCAATATCATCATCACTAAAAACCCTCAGTTTCCTGCTGGCCATAGTGCCCATTTTTGACCCATCAAGGAACAGGATCTCGTTGTTTCGTTCGCGGTGGGTGCCGTCTTTTCCGTCGCGGTTTTTGCTGAGGATGAAAAGGCAGGCGGGGATGCCGGTGGTGAGGAACAGCTTATCGGGCAGGCGAACAATGGCGTCTATCATAGAATTGTCTACCATATGCTGCCGCACGTTTTTCTCCCCTTTGTTGTTGGAGGTCATCGCACCGTTTGCCATTACAATTCCGGCAGTCCCGGTATCGCTCAAATGGTGCCAGAAGGTTTGCATCCACATATAATTGGCGCTGCCATCTGTAGTGAATTCTTCCTTGGGCCCAAATAACCGGGGATCGCCATCTGGCAGATCTTCCGGGTGCCAGTTGCTCACATTAAATGGCGGATTGGCGATGATATAGTCGGCTTTCAGGTTTGGGAATTTATCATCAAGCAAGGAATTCCCCAGTTTAATATCAAAAAAAAGGTCCCGCAGCATCAGGTTCATAAGGCACAACCGCAAGGTTTGAGCAGTCATTTCCTGTCCATAGATCGCGATGTCTTTTTTGTTTCCCCCGTGTTCTTTGATGAACTTCAAACTTTGCACAAACATACCGCCACTCCCACAAGCCGGATCAAAGATGCGACCTTTGTAAGGTTCCAGCAGTTCCACCAGCAGCCTTACAATACTTCCGGGCGTAAAGAACTGTCCCGCACCCGAACCTTCGGCCATTGCAAAACGGCCAATATAATATTCATAGATACGGCCCAGGATATCGCTTTCGGGATTTTCCTTTTCAGAAAATTTAGGGTGGGAGAGGAGGTTGATGATTCCGCCGGTTTGTTTGGGAGAAAGTTCACTCCGCACAAAGATCCGCGGCAGAATATTCACCAGCTGAGGGTTATAGCCCGTTAATAATTCCTGGATCACATCAAAGGCATCATCCACCTTCACCTTGATATCATCCTGCTCTGCATTGTCTTTCAAATACTGCCAGGAAGCGGTTTCGGGAATTTTAAAAGTATTCCGGGAACGGTATTCATCCCGGTCTTCCAGGACGTAATTGATCTCCTCCTTATCTGTAGTGTAATAATCAGATTCCGGATCATTCAGCTGCTCCTTCAATTCTTCGCGCACCACTTCATAGCGTTCGCTAAGGTGCTTTACAAATACAAGGGGTAAGATGTAGTTTTTATAGTTATTCTCAGATACCGCGCCGCGTAATTCGTTCGCCGCATCCCAGAGTTCTTTTTCAAAATCAATGTCTGCTTTTGCCATTAATAGATATATGGGGTGTGAAAAAACAGGATCTTGTAGGGATAGATCCTTATGTGGGAAAGTTAGTTAAAATATTTAACATGTAGGAAATGTTTTAAACACCTTTTGTAGGGGAAAGAATTTCCCTGTCAAAAATAAATGAAAAGGTAGAGGTGTTTTTACGGGAAACCGTAAGGGATATTACGGGATTTTGGAGTGGTATGTTTAATTTAAAAATACGAGGACTGAGGATTAGCGAACAGTTACTTGTAAATAGCAAGATCTGTGTGGGTAATCATTTCTATATTTCCTGCTTAGAAAAACTAAAGTCGAACAGGTCTTTGGGATGAACTTCTAAACCTTTAGCCAGTTCAATAATTGTCTGAAACTCCAGACTTTTTTGACCTTTTTCAATCTTTGAAATAGCACTAAAATCTATATCACATTTTTGTGCCAATTGCCTGTAGCTTAAATTTAATTCAGTTCTTCTTTTAAGTACATTTTTTCCAAATTTTTCAAGGTAAGTTTGATCTTGATTCATCTATGAGCCCTTAGATAAAGCAATCTCATGATTTTTAACACAATTTATGTAGGCAATACGAACTACAAATAAATGTTTTTCATATATTTACCTCATATTAATATATTTGCGAAACTTCTTAAGGTAAAATATTAGAAGCATTTCGCTTTGAATCTCGATCTAAAAACTGGTAATTTTTAAACACACGAGAGGATAAGCACAATGCTCACGACCCGGGCGTGGGCTTGCTTGTTGTGTGTAGGTATACCAGTGCCTTAGATCGATAAGTTGAGCATCCACGCCTTTTTGGTTAAAAAGGTCCTTCTTCTCAATTGTTTTCAAAGCTATCTTCTCTCAATTCCCTATAAGAATTCGCTTAAGCTAATTAGTTTAATCTCTGCTGGTAATTCCCTCCGGCTTAAAAGCGACTGCTTATGTTACAGCGTATTTTTGATTTATTACAACAAGGTCATCCCGATGCTTTGGAGCTTATCTATGCCAAATACCAACGCAGGATCTTTTGGCTGGGAAAGCAATTGATTCGTGATGAGTTTGTCATTGAAACCCTCCTTCAAGATACTTTTTTAAAACTCTGGGAGAAAAGAGAAGGCATTGAACGACCCGAGCATATTTATTTTTTCCTTCGCTATGTGATGAAACGGGAATGTACCTACTACTATTGTCGGCCCAAAAATGACTTTTACAGGAACATCAACAGGCTGGAATTTTATGAGAACTATCAGGAGTATATGCATGGTTATAACACACAGAAGGAAGATGAGCACCTAATAGATCAGGAAGCAGATCAGAAAGCCTTTGATAAGATTAAAAGCATTTTTCCTTTGCTCAGCGCCGAAAGAAGCCATCTCATGGAACTCTGCTTAAAATATGGCTTTCAGTATAAAGCGATTGCCAATGCCATGGGAGCCAGTATTACCTATACCAGCAATGAGGTAAAGAGAGCCATTGCGGATATCAAAGATATTATCCATAAAGGCAGTGCGCTGGAAACTCCATTTAAACCAGTAGCGGTTGTAAAGATAGAGGGTACCATGACCAAGGAACAGGAAAAGGTATTGCAGTTGCGTACGGAAAAGCAGTATTCTTTCGCTTCCATAGCCAAAGAGCTCAACCTCTCACAAAAGGAAGTACACAAAGAATTTATGGCGGCCTATAAACTGATGCAGGAGAAACATGAGCAACAACTAAAAGCCTCGTGATATGGCCACGGATACGCTCAAACTCACTCGCAAGATCCAGTTACTCATCGATCTGCCCACCAAAGAAGAACGAAAGGAGGCCATGGAGAAGCTTTACCTGTGGCGCAATAGATGCTACAGGGCAGCAAATCTTATTGTCTCTCATCTCTATGTTCAGGAGATGATCGAAGAGTTTTTTTACTTATCAGAAGGAATAAAGTATAAACTGGTAGATGAAAAGAAGGATGTGAAGGGAATGCTCAACCGTTCCCGGATCAATTGCACCTACCGGATGGTCTCCGATCGCTTTAAAGGAGAAATGCCCACCAACATCTTAACCAACCTCAATAGTATCATCCTAAGTTCTTTTAAGAAAAAAAGGCAGGAGTATTGGAGTGGAGAACGCTCCATCAACAACTTCAGGAGGAATATGGCTTTTCCCTTTGACATGGAGGGGGTTTGCGGATTGAAATACAATGCAGAGAAGAAAGCCTTTTGCTTTCAATTTTTTTCCATTCCTGTAAAAACATACCTGGGAAAGGATTTTAACGACAAGTGGGATCTGATGCATCAGCTGGTAAATGGAGAAATAAGAATGCGTACCTCTCATATCCAGTTAAAAGAGGGCAAGATCTTTTTGCTGGCCGTGTTTGAATTTGAAAAAGAAAAGCATGTCCTTAAACCGGAAGTGATCGCGGAAGCCAGGCTGTCCCTGGAATATCCCATAGCAGTGAAAATTGATAAGGCGAAACTCACCATTGGCAGCAGGGAAGAGTTTTTATACCGAAGATTGGCGATACAGGCCGCGATGAAAAGAACAGCTGAAGGAGCCAAATATGCGAGATCGGGCAAAGGCCGCAAAAGAAAAACAAAAGCTCTTGCCAGTTTTCGAGAGAAAGAGCGTAATTATGTTCACCATCGCCTGCATGTCTATAGCAGGAAGCTTATTGACTTTTGTATAAAACACCAGGCAGGAACGCTCATTCTCTTGGATCAGGAGAAGAAAATAGAACTGGCCAAAGAGGAAGATTTTGTGCTGCGGAACTGGAGTTATTATGACCTAATGACAAAAATAAAATACAAAGCCGAGAAAGCCGGTATTGAGCTTATAGTGGACTAAACAATAAAAGTGAGGGTGCTTGTACACCCGCAAGGTGAGGTGAACATCACACTCACTGAATGCCCTTGGCATATACAACGCGTGAGTGTTCTTATAAGAAAAAGTGCCAGGACCAGGATCAGAAATACTTATCTAATTTAAATAGAATAACACCGGGTAACAATATTATTGGATATAACCGAAAGAATTATGAGGGTGCTTGTACACCCGTATGGTGAGGTCACAGACACTCACTGAATGCCTATAGCATATACAACGGCGTGAGTCATCTTATTTTAGTGAACCTGGAATTATCAGTTCGGGAATAACGAATCATGTGTTGAGATAATTGAAATAAATAACCTAGGGTATTTTCTCAACTGGTTTGTAAAATTATAAAAAAAGCCACCTTTTTATTGGTGGCTCTTGGTATACACTGTTCAAGTTTTTACAAATTATCTATTATTTTCAATTATCAAAAGTTCCACATTGCTATTATTTCTTTTTAATCTTTGTAGTATACTCAATACCATTCCAGGTTCCTTTAATTATATACATTCCTCTAGGCAGTTCGCTAATATTTATTTGTTGTTCGTCCGTTTCTAATCTCAGAACCCCATGAAGATCAAAAATCTTAATGTTAAAGACGTTCTTAACTTCCTGAGAATTCGTTTCAGTTGTATTAAACGATCCAAGAGACACAAATGTTGACGAGGAAACGGAACTTGAGTTACCGCAAGGGTCCGGGGGAGGGAGGAATGCATAGGTATCTACACTAGTTGCTTGTAAAGTGTAGTTACATGGTTCTTCAGGAGGAGGAGTTAGGAATACTCTTATAATGGTCACGCCACAATCATTTTCTATAAACACATCAATCGTTCTATTCCAATAATTATTACTTCCATTACCAACAATTTTATATTCATTCCCATTATTGTAAGGACCCTCGAATCTTACTGTGGCAAAGCCAGAAGATGAAACTACTGAAAAAGTTGCAGGACCTGTCAGATTTTGCTCCGATAATTGTGAACCATCACCATTTATGTAAGCCCATGCCTGCCAAGAGGGAGCATCGGGGTCTAATGCAGAAATCTTTACATCTGGTTTACCAATGGAAAACCTTTTTGAAATTGAAGCACTTCCACATGAAGGACTATTGATCGTGACAGTAAGATCATATTCTCCTGTTGCGTTTGAATTATACGAGATACCCACTTCATTTGAATTGACATTGTTCAAAGTAATTCCCGATGAAGGAGAAATGCTCCAGGAATAATTGGCATCTCCATAATTCGGTATACTATAGGTTCCTGAGCTACATAAATTTTCAGGTCCGGTTATACTAATATTTTCACATACAAATGAACAATCGTATACGATAGGCACGGTTGAAGGGTCTATTTCCCTCGCCAGCCAATCACCGTTATCTTCGAATAAATCAAGATGCTCTTGATTATAATTAGTAATCAAAATGAGACCGTTTTCTGAAGCTATCCTTTCGATTTCAAATGGGTCTTCCCCGTATGATGTTATAAAATTAGCAAATGGGAAATCTTTTGGAGCCACAGGTGGTGAACTTGCTTTATAAACGTCCCTATAATCGGAATCAGTTAATTCTACAAAACCCTTACCAATATCCAAAGCACTAACAGTAGGGACTAAAACAAAATCTGGATCACTTACAACACTCATATTTAATCCATACCAGGCATTAGATTCCGCACTAGAGGAAGAAGGGATTCCAGTTGATACCACACCTCCAGGATAATAATCATACGGCAATGAATTGGAAGGTGAATTAATATTTTTATTAATTATGGTTGTAGTAATATTAATTAGCCACAACACCTTTTTTGTAAAAGATACATTTGCTGAATAAATTTCCCTTGTATTTCCCTGGCTCGGTTGGGCGTTAACCCGAATATCTGCATCTAACCTGCTGTTGCCTGGCAAAACTCCAAATAGAAATCCTGGTTCAAAAGTAAATATTGTGGTGGCCAAAAAGACCGCATTATTTGTTAGATTTCCTATGGGGTATAAATTAGTAAGTATATCTGTTAGCCATCCCGTTTTAACCTGTCCGTTTAAGCTAAACAAAACATCACCAGGACTGAACCCTTGGGTATTGGCACATTGGCTGCCGTTCGAAATAGCCACATTTCTGGTCTGCTGGGGATATCCTTTTTCTTTTAAATCTGTTTGCCAGTCTGAATGAACTGAATTATCTATAAGATAGTTTCTGTTTACCCACTGGACCAACATCTGTTTTACCGCTGGCTGATCTAAAAGATTTAAATTGTCTGAAAGCCCAACGCCATTATTAAAGATGGGCAAAATCTGATCCCCACCGAACAATTGAACAGGAGATTGAATATACTGGTTTCTCGCATTCCTTGCAGCGTATTGATAACCTAATGGAACGTTTGCCCCTAAATGTGGAGAATCCTGACTTACAAAAAGACGGGTGTCGTGTTCCAAATCATCATCATCTTCCATATTTTTTAGAGCATATCGGGCGACTAATCCTCCCATACTCTGTCCAATAACAACATTTGGTTCGTTAGTAGTTTTCTCATCATTCACCCACTCAATAACTGCTTCCAAGGCATATGCATTTCTCTGGATATAATCAGTTCCATCATTCCAGTTAACATAAATGATATCATATTCTTGATCATTATCAAAGAAAAATTCACTACCTAATAATTGGGTGTTTAGGAGCTGGCTTGAAGATCTGTTTACTTCATTAAGAAAGGACAACAAGTCTGATTCTCCAAATGGATTTTCTGGTGCCATTACCCTCCCAAGGTCTAAGCCTTCAGCAACAATTAACGGACGCCTTATTTCTCCATATGTATTTCCATAATTTATTTGTAATGTCACATTGCCATAAGAGGATTCAATTGCTTTTGAAGAAGAAATCTCAAGCGTTTCAATACTGCAATTATTTGCTCCACCCGTTCCATAAGGACAATGATAAGGGATACTGTTAAAGTTTAATTTTGAATGACTTAATAAAACACCCCCTGTAGTTAAGGAAATTTTATAGCCCCAGGTTTTTATACCCTCCGTTGCATAGCTTACCGATAATTGCTGCCCGGGAGTAACATTGACATATCCGTTTCCATCACCAAAATCGATTTGAACAGCCTGAACAGAACTGGAATCATTTGTATACCATAAGTCAGAGGGAAATTTAACATTGAAATTTAAACCGTCGTAATTTATTACTGAAGGCGAAATAGCAAAAAGTCTCTCCTCTTCATAAGGGTTTTGCCATACACCATTCACGTATTTATCGTAGAGCTTGTTATTTGAAATGGTAATTTTATTAGGGTAGGCATTTTCAATGAATTTTGAATATTTAAAATATAACCCACTTAACGTGATGGTATTCTTTTCTCGTTCATCCATCCAATTCTTTTCGAAATTTTGATATGAGACAAACCCTTCACTAACACCCGGATTAACTCTGGACATTAAAAGTGTACTGTATAACTGTTTTAAAGTACCTGGATGGACATATGAACTATCGGAGATAGTTCCTGAATATGCTTCTAAAGAAGAATATTCCATAGCAAAATCCTGAAGTAATCCATTAGGAATTTTGGATTTGTCTAAATTAGAAAATGCGTCATTTATCTGATTAGCAAAGGAAGTATTTACTTCAATTTCATCTGGAAGACCGGGTGGTATTATGAGCTGAGAAAACATAGGAAATGTTGCCCACAGCAGCAGGAAAAGTAATTTATATTTCATAAGATAAGGTTTAGTAAAAAAAGAATTGTTTGTAGTACGGCTTATTTTTAATATATGACGTCAAACCTGCCATTTCTAATTTCAACGATTTCTTCTCCCTCTTTATCTACCGCATCAAACCAGAATGTTCCGGAAACAATCCGTTTCTCAGTATCTAGTTTTGAGATATGTAATTCACCGCGGTGTTCATCACTTGTTACGAATCCCCCCAAATGAAGATCATTATAGCTCGCAAGACTATGTGAATCTTCACTCTTCAATTCGTACATCTGGCCTTCAACTAATTTTTCATTCCGTACCTCGATAAACATCATTTTACTTTTTCCTGAAGTTCTATTCACTATATTTAATCCAAAAACAGAATCATCATCATCGGAATATTTATACTGGACGAAAAGAACTGAACCAGTATTTAATCCTCGCCCCCCTGGCACCAGTGCCTTTCCGTTAACAAGACAACCCGCTGTATTAGCACCAGTTTGCGATATTGGCGGCAAACAATCTATGGGGTCATCACATTCTTTTTCTTTAGAACAGGAAGCTGTAATAATGGCTAAAAAAAAGCTTAATTTTATTAATGTCAGTCTCATAATAAGGGAGTAGAAATTCATTAGGATAAACTTATATTATTATTAATAAAAATTGTTATTTATTCCCGTAAAAAAAGTACGGGTTTTTTGTTGTTCTAATTCCAGTTATTGACAGTCTTATCAAATCGACATCACTCTGGATTTTTTTATCTTATCATATTAGATCCTCCCATTAAGTAGTAAGCCTGCTATTTCAACTAGACTATAAGTTTAATCTGTGAATTATATTTTTCCTCCAAGCATAGATTTTCCTATAAATCCTTTCCTTGCCTACCTATCGTATACCTCTACAGGTAAAACTAATAGTGATTGTGTATTTCTTGATTTTACTAGATTAAGAAAATAGGCTATAGATAAGAATAGCATTGAGAATAATAGATACATTAAAAATAATCACTGCCCATGCAGGGTAAGCCTTTGCCTTCTCAAGTTTATGTCCAAGACTGCTCATTTCCTGGCTGTGGTAGGTCAGGGCGTTTTCAATTTTTTCCTGCTGTTGCAGCAAGGCATATTCGAGTCTACTACTGTCAATAGCAATTTTCTGCTGTTGTATTTTCTCGAGCTTTTCAACGGTTCGTTCAAACAGGCTGATCTCTGAAACCAGCAGTTCACTAAGTTGGTCTAATTTTGCCATGATATTATATTTAAAATCCCATTCCCATATCCATTCCCCTGGAGATGACTTTCTTGATTACATGTTTGGCTATAGCCTTTACCATGCCGGTGGAAAGTTCCACTGTGGTTCCTGCAACGTTCAGTTGCGTATTTTCCTTTAGAAAGGCTGGTATGGATTTCCCAGATGCCAGGCTTTTACCAATATTCCCGCCTGTCATGGAGCGGTGCACTTCACTGCCTTTCAGGTTGTAATTATCAAATTGGAACCGGAAGCCCTGAAGTTTATTGGACTTGTTAATAGATGGGATAACCTTTACTCCATTGGTCTCCATAACTTTGATGTATTCCCCAAAGTTTTGCGGTCTGAACTGCTTCATAGTCAGGTCGTGCCTTCTTTTGATTTCAGAACGAATAGAGGAGAGGTTCATTTCTTTCTCCCACTGTACCTGTTTTACGGTCGTCAGTTGCATCCTCTCCGCAACTTTCTCTGCAGCCTGTTGACTGTGTTTACCGATAAAGCTGTCATTATAAGCCTGTCCCCTAAAGTCAATACGATTTACATAAAGATGAATATGCTTATGCTTTTTATCCGTATGTACAAAAGCGATAGCCTGTCGGTCCTTTAAGTTCATTTCCTTCATAAATTCGGTGCATATCTTCGAGAGCGTTTTCTTGTCCAGGATTACCATCCTCAATGGTGGGACTCAGTACAAAGGAGAGCGTATTGTTCTTGCAGTTGCCATTCAGTTCCTGGATAAACCTGAATTCCGAAGTAACCTCTTTAGGAGAATCTGCCGAAAGGTTTTGGGAGAAGATTACCCTGGCATCTTTCTCCTGGTTCCAGCCATACTGCATGGAAGCCCGGGTATGCGCTATTGCTTTTCCTTTGCCGATCATCTTTTTACATTTTGAAGGTGTGTTTTGATCTCATCCGCCAGTTTATAGACTTCCCTGGACAGCTTAGGATCTTTTTTCCGGAACATATTCCCGATGGACTTGAAGTTGTTGTGAAACTTTGAAAGCGTTTTATAGATCTCGATATGATCTTCGGAGAGGCGCTCTTTAATCTCTTTTTCATGGGCCGCCCTTCTGCAAAATTCACTTAATGAAATGCCACTGTGTTTTGCTTTTATCTTGAGCAGCTTCTTTTCATAAATGGAACACCTGAATTTTATATGTTGGCTTTTCCCCTTAAACCTCTCCTTTTTTTCATTGCGACCATCGGGAGTAATCAAGATTGTGCCCACAGGCACACATCTTGAATTATCGTCACAAAAATCATGATCATTACCCGAATCAGATTTTTTCAACTTTCCCAGTAGTTGGGAATCCTGCTGAACGACGGGTAAAGGAATTTCTATTCTGGTTTCCGCCTTCTTTTCAATTAACTGCCTTTCTGTTTTCATGGCACAATTTTTCATTTAGATCTTTAAATCCTTTGTAGAAACCACGTTCATCTGTGGCCGATCAAAAAGGTTCAAAAGCAAGTCAGTTGCTTTATTTCCTGCAGGGTCATTATCGAGGTATAGCCGGATATTTTCATATGGGGAAATATGCTCCGGAATCTTATGTACAAAGCCAAGGGAATTCAGGATGATGACATCTGAAGAATTTACCAGATATTCTTCCATAACTGACAGGGAGAGGAAGTCAAACATCCCTTCCGTTATTAATAAGGTATGATGGTTTCTTTGGAGATAGGAAAAGGATTTAGGGGAGCTGGAATTTTTAAGATATTTATTACGTAGTTCCCATCCTCCGAGGTAATTGAGCAAACCTATTGCGAAGTAGGCTTTTGATTTTAGCCTATACCGGACTTCCCTGCAGTGTTGTCGGGCTACAGGAAAAGGAATTCCCCTGGAGTCAAGGTATTCTTTCAGGGCAGGATGAGTAATAAAATTTACCTCGATAACGACGATCCCTTCTTTCCGGGCCTGAATTACTTTTGGGTTAGGACAGTCGAAGATTGGAAGCGTATCAGTGGATAAGAATTCCAGTGCTTCCTCAAAGGAACTATTCTTCAGTTGCATGATGAGATCTATCACGTTTCCCCCTTTTCCCTGTCCGAAGTCAAACCATAGGTTTTTGATCAAAGAAACGTTGAAAGAGGCTTGGGTTTCTGACCGCAGGGGACTCAGAAACCAAGCTTCTTTTTCCGATTTTCTGGTGGGGTAGTGCCCTAATGTTGCGAGTGTTTTCACGATGCAAACATTACGGGCATTTCTCCACGATAGTTGATGCTTTTTCATTTCATTCATTTTTTTGATTTCTATCTACCTATTTACCCAACCCCTTTAAAAGATTGGATTTCCTTTCCTTTTTTGCTATTCCTTCTATTTACCCTAATTACCCCGGGGTAGTTTCCAGGTAGATACTTTAACATATCTAATTACCACAGCTCAAATCCCTGTTCATGGTGCCTTAGCCTGTTTGGGTAATTAGGGTAATTAATTTTTATAAAAGTTCTAAAGGAGAGGACTTGAACTTCTGTTTGATCAGGTAACCATAACTTCGACTTTGAGATGATTTTATTCTTTCGTAACCCAATGCTTTCAGAGCCCTTCCCATATAGTACATGTTGAGGCGGGGATTGATACAGGCCAGCTGAATGACCAGGTCAGAAGCAGTTTTAAAATCCGCTGGATCGCAGCTTTGTGTATAGTATTTGCATACCAACTCTTCCTCCAGGGTTGTTTCCCTGTAGGTTTTGTTTCTTTCTTCGTTTTCAGCAATGTCTTTTAAGGTGAGTTCCGGATAGAACGTTTCATCTATGTAAGCCAGGTAATATGCCTGGGACCAGACCTGATCAATATTTATTTCCCGCGAGTATGAAAAGTTGATGATGTTGTTCAGTTCAAAGCACAACCAACGTACAGAACCCGTTTCATCATTCAGAAATGTGGACCGATTGGTAGATCCTATAAAGCTACAGGTCCTGAACAGCGTGGAGTTCTTTCTATCATAGGGTAAGCGCTCGTTAATGCTCGTCTTCGAAAAATAAGCTTTCAGGGCATTTATTTCTTTTTTTGCGAGGACGGATAATTCATCCAGGTTGATCAGAAAATTTCGGGTTAGCTGTATGCGTGCATCCTTGTCCGTAGTAATGTCTTCTGCAAAATAATTGGAAAGAGTAGGAGGGCAGAGGAACCTGCACCAGGTAGATTTCCCGGAGTTCTGTTGTGGATGAACTAAAACCAGGCATTGCTTATTAAAGTAATTTTTTTCCACGGCACATCTCACCGTGCGGACAAGCCATTTCCTAAAATGGTAAAGAAATAATTCAGGTTCCTTTAGTGGGAGGTAAGATGCGAGTGCCTTGATATGATCCTGCCCGTGCCAATTAGGTAAAGATTTGAAGTAGTCTTCAATGGGATTAAATTTTGGGACAAAATGGGATCTTAAATAGATCTCCAGTTTGGCAGGGTTTACCTGGATGTCGGACTGAGCCAGTTCAATCAGGAAAGAGTTGACCTCCAGTATTTCCCAGTTATTTTCACCCTTTAAGGAAATCTGAAAGTCATGGCCCAATTCATCGTACCGGAGCTCATATTTCTTTGAAGCATATTCAAAGATAAAGTCATAGACAGTTTTTTTCTTCTGCTCCCGTGCCCCATACATCTTTTCCTCATTGCCAGACATAATATCAGAGTTTAGATTAGAAGAATCTTTTCTTATTCCTGAAGGTATAGTCCAGGGCTTCTGTCTTTAGTTCACCGGCTGATTTCTTTGAGTTGGAAAGAAGCCAGTGATCCAGTTTTTCCCGGGAGAAGTAGATCATTTTCCCCCTGGGTTTGGAAAAGGGAATTTCTCCTTTTGCTGTAAGCTTATAAAGATAGCTTCGGGAGATGCCGGTGTATTCACTTGCTTCCTCCAAGGACATGACCGTTTTATTGGCACGTAAAAGATTTTCAATACGATCCAGTTGTTCCAGAATTTTGATGGTGTCCATAATTAAACTATTTGAAGTTGATACTGAAAAAAAGCGCTTTTGCTTTTCGGATTCTGGAGCTAAACTAGGAAGGGAAGAGATTAAAAAGTAATACATTAAATACCAGGTATGACTAATAACCAATAATGTATGGAGCTTTCAAGAACATCAGAAAGCGGAATTTCTTTTCAATTTGGTTGCAGTAAATCCTACCATAAAAAAATTGATGCTAAACGAGTAATAAATAAGAAAAGCTAATGGAATTGGTAAATTAAGAGGGGACATAAATTGTAAATCTGAATCCGGCTATTGTTGCTATCTTATTACAGGATTGGGGTTCTTAAAGAAGTGACGGCGTTGAAAAATCTGCAGACTGAATTGTTGTGCTATATGTGAGATATTACAATTTGTATAGGACGATCTATCTGTTATTGACCCTTTTTAAGATGATGATAATTTAACGAAAAAATAATTTACCTTAGCCCAAATGGCAATTTTTCACCGATCAACACAGTGGTTTAATGAGTAGGAATGAGTATCATACTTTAGCAGATTCAGATTTATGGATGGCTTTCTGTGACGATGATAGAGGTGCTTTGGAAGAAATTTATTACCGTCATATTGATCTTTTGTATAGTTATGGAGCCAAGATTACTTCTAATAATGCACTTGTTGAAGATTGTATTCAGGAGGTTTTTATAACTCTTTGGGAGAAGAGAAAAAAGCTGCAGTCTACTACTTCCATTAAATTTTATTTGTTTAAATCCTTAAAACGGAGAATATTCCGAAAATTAAAGGAATCTCAGAGATTAGGTTTTCGCTATGATTTTTCCGATCCTTATTTGGCCACAACATTTAAAAACGATCCTGGTAGGGTAGAGCTGGATGAGCATACGATTAGGAAGATAAATGACAGTTTTAATAAATTGACGAACCGTCAAAAGGAAATTGTCTATTTGAGGTTTTATGCTCAACTCGATTTTCAGGAGATTGCTGCTGTCATGGAGCTTTCCGTAAAAGCTACCTATAAACTTCAAGCCCGCGCCATACAAAGGCTAAGAGAAAACTTTTTACTTTTTTTTACGTTTTTCTGAAAATTTTAGGAATTATTTGGGGTAAAATCTGGAAGTTGTGCATTTACTGTTAACAAGCTAGTTGAATTTCGCGCGTTTTTCATCTAAATATTTAAATCAAATGAACAATTACGAAAGCTTTGAGGCTGTCGATTTTATTGCGGATGATTATTTTCTGAATTGGGTTCTATCACCTAACGCTGAGAATAAGGATTTTTGGAAACATTGGTTAACCCAACATCCCGATAAAAAAGAGGAGGTTAAAAAAGCAATAACCGTTGTGAAGTCTTTAAAATTTAGGGAAACAACTTCCCTGAATTCATTCCAAAAGACCAGGTTGCTTGAGAAGATCAATTCAGGAATTGACCAGAATGAGGGTAATAGGGAAAAGAAGATTTTTGCTTTGCATCCTCTCAAAAGTAGATTCCGATTTCTGGGTGGAATTGCAGCCAGCCTCGTAATTATAGCATTTCTAAGCTATTTCTTCATTAATATTTCTGACACAACTACTGTAGATACAGATTTTGCGGAAAAGAAAGAAATAGTTTTGCCAGATGGTTCTTTAGTGATAATTAATTCAAATTCTGAAATCTCTTACGCCAGTAATTGGGAAGACAGGTCTGTACGTGAGGTTTGGTTGGAAGGAGAAGCTTTTTTTGATGTTGAGAAAGCAACAGGAAAAGACCACCAGCCAAAATCTTTCATTGTACACTCCGGAAATCTCGAGGTACAGGTTTTAGGTACTACTTTTAATGTGGGAGATAGGAGAGGGGAAACAAAAGTTACCCTTTTAACAGGAAAGGTGAAACTAGAGAATAAGCTGAATAAGGATGCTGAGCCGCTCTATCTGGAGCCGGGGGAACATGCGGAAATTTCTAAGGGAGATAAGGTAATTAAGAAATCAAAAGTTGATACCAAAAAATATGCAAGCTGGGTCAACAATAAATTGATTTTTGAAAACGCCGAATTATTAGAAATCAAACATGTTTTGCAGGATAATTTCGGTCTGGAAGTAATTTTTGAAGATCAGGACTTGCTTAAACGTAAATTCACCGGTATTATCAAAACTGATAATATGGAAGAGTTTTTACGTACTCTCGAACTTTCATTTGATGTAAATGTTACAAAAGAAAACGGGAAAATAATTTTCCAACAGTAACTAACAAAACTATCTAAAACATGTTGAAATTCGTACAACCTTTTCTGGCTGTCGCGATGCTTATGGGTATAACTCTTGTCCCCCATGCAGCGGGGTCGCAAGAACTCCTGGCATCTGTAGGAACGCATCAGGAAAAAAATCAAACCAGTTCTTCACGTGAAATTCCTTTAAAAAAATTATTGGAAGAAATATCAGGAGAGTTACAAATTCATTTTAATTATGAAAGTAACCTCATAGAAAATAAAACCCTCAGAAGAAATGAGGTGGAGATAAATGAAGAACGAATACATAGTTCTCTCCAAAATGCCCTAAAGAGATTAAATCTGAAAATAGAGAAAATTGAAAGAGATAATTATGTGATTTTCTCAGGTTCAGGTGTTAGAAAACAACCTTCAGAGGATGGAAACACGAGTAGAGTAGATACTTCTACTGCAGGAAGCCAAAATTTAAGGATTGGAGGGATTTATACTTCAGAAGCACAGGATTTTACAATTGAAGGATCTGTTATTGATGAACAGGACGCAATGCCTATCCCGGGTGTGACCATTATTGAAAAAGGAACATCAAACGGAACTGTAACGAATATGAATGGGGAATATTCCATATCAGTGTCTAACCCCGATGCTGTTCTTGTGTTTTCTTATATTGGTTATGAGACCATTGAAGTTCCAATAGATAACAGACAGAGGATAGATTTGGCTTTAAGTACAAGTTCTGAATCTCTGGATGAGGTTGTAGTTACCTCTTTTGGAATTAAGCAGGAGAAGAAATCCCTTGGTTATGCCGTTCAGGAAGTTTCGGGAGAAGAAATAACCCGGACAGAGGAACCAAATCTTATTAATGCATTAAGAGGAAAAGTTGCCGGTGTTTCTATTAATAGTTCAAGTGGGGCTGCCGGTGCCGGCTCTAACATTATAATACGAGGTATTACCTCGTTAAGTCCTTCCGGGGATAACCAGCCATTATTTGTTGTAGACGGGATGCCTATTTCTAATTCCACAACTTCAGGGAGCGTTCTGCCCAGTGAAGGATCGGCAGCTTCTGGAAGCAATGAGCAGTATTCCTTTACAAACAGGTCTGCCGATATAAACCCTGAAGACATTGAATCTATTTCTATTTTAAAAGGTCCCTCAGCTACTGCTTTGTACGGACTAAGGGCAGCTAATGGAGTTGTTATTATTACAACCAAAAAGGGAAAAGAAGGACGCACACAGGTGAGGGTAAAAAGTACCATTACTTTCGAAGAAGTAAACAAGACTCCAGATATTCAAATGGATTATAGGGAAGGCTGGAGAGGAAGAGCACGTGCCTATGAAGATCCAGATAGTCCTTTTGGTTATTCGTATGGATATTACACCTGGGGTCCTCGAAATGGTCCGCTGGACAACCCTACTAATCCTCATGAAGAGTTTTTTAGAACAGGGGTGCGATATAATAACTATGCAAGTATTTCCGGAGGGAATAGCAAAACAAATTTTTATACATCGGTATCTAATTTAATGCAGGAAGGGATAGTTCCCAATACCGATTACGATCGAACTACATTCAAGATTAGCGGAGAAACAAGTTTGGCTGATAAGCTTCGGGTTTCAGGAAGTGCTAATTATTCCAATTCCGGAGGGAGCAGACCTAACGGGGGAGATAAAAGTGTTATTAGTAATCTTAGAAGATGGTCACCTACAATTGATGTGAACGATTATTTACTGCCCGATGGTTCGGAAAAAAATTATACGGAAGGTGTTATAAACAATCCGCTATATCTTGCCTATAACAGCACATTTGAAGATGATGTCAATCGAATTATCGGGAATATGGGAATTAATTATACCCCTTTTTCATGGATGACTGTGGACTATAAAGTTGGGATTGATTACTATAATGACAGCAGGGTAAGGTTTGCAGCAAATGACATAAAAGTAGCTGTTCCGGTAAACGGATTTATGATAGAGGAAAACATAAACTACAAAGAGATCAACTCTAATTTTTTAGTCACACTTCAAAAACAATTAAATCCGGATTTTAATGGTTCTTTGACTTTAGGAAATCAAATTACTGATATTACATATGATCGTTTAAATACTAGGGGAGAAGGTTTTAATCTTCCCGATTTTCAAGACCTGAGCAATACTACAAATCTCTTTGTTAATAAAAATGCGTACCAAAGGAGAATAGTAGGACTTTTTGCAGATGCAAAATTTGATTATAAGGAAACGCTCTTTTTAAATGTTACTGCGAGAAATGACTGGTCATCGACTTTACCCAAAGAAAACAGGTCTTTCTTTTATCCGTCGGTTAATACCAGTTACATATTCACAGAAACCCTGGGACTGGGAGCAGATGATTTTCTTAGTTATGGAAAACTAAGAGCCTCCTGGGCAAAGGTTGGTAAAGATGCTTCTCCTTATGTAGTGGGACAGTATTTTGAGGGAACCCCTGGTTTTCCTCTTAATGGTGTAGGTGGATTTAAAAAATCAAATTCTGCAGGAAGTCTTTCCTTAAAACCTGAAACGACCACTTCTTATGAATTTGGGACAGACCTGAGATTCCTTGGAAACAGAGTTGGTGTGGATTTAACATATTTCCAACAAGCCAGTGAAAATCAAATCGTGTCCTTTCCTGTCAGCAATCCCAGTGGACTTTCAAGGTTTACTACCAATGCAGGGGAAATCGTTAGTACCGGTTTAGAAGCCTTGATTGATTTCAAGCCTATTCAAACCGATGATTTTTCTTGGGATGTTACCCTTAACTGGTCCAGGATAAGGAGCGAAGTTATTAGTCTTCCCGAAGGTTTGGAAGTTATTGAATTCCAGAATTCCAGTGAGGGCGTTACCAGTAGAGTACTCGAAGGTGGATCTCCCGGGGATTTGTATGGATATGGCTATGCTCGTGATAGCAATAACAACCTTTTAATTGACAGTAATGGGTATCCACAGGTAGTTACTGATTCTCTTATTTATGCAGGTTCTGCAATGCCGGACTGGACAGGAGGAATTTCCAGCTCCTTCACATATAAAAATGTTAATCTCTCATTTCTCATAGAGGTTAAAGAGGGAGGGGATGCTTATGATGAAAGCAGGATTAACGACTGGGAATTCGGTACTATTTCAGCAACCAACGGTAGATATAAAGAAGTAATTTTCCAGGGAGTTACAGCTGATGGACAGCCAAATACCCAACCTGTTATTCTGGATCAGGATTTCTACAGGTTGTCCAGATACAACCAGGCTGCTGAACTCCTTATGCAGGATGCTTCATGGGTGCGGCTAAGAAATGTTACGCTTTCTTACAGGCTACCAAAAGCTTTAATGGATAGAACATTTTTTAATGATATTACATTAAGTGCTACAGGAAATAATTTGTTCCTCATCACTCCTTTTGAAGGATATGATCCTGAAGGAACTACCTATAGTGCCGGGAGTAATGCCTTTGGGTTAACGGGTTATAATATCCCCAATACCAGAAGTGTCACTTTTGGACTAAATCTAAATTTCTAAAAACAATAGGATGAAAAAAATTACATTTTACAGCAAATTTTTACTGGTAATGCCTATGCTATTGCTGATGACGGCATGTGAGGATTACCTGGATGTAAATGATGATCCCAACCGGATTAGTGAGGAAGAAGTTGAGATGGAAGTTTTGTTGCCGACTTCGATTTATTATTTAGGTGACACCTATTTTAATATTGCTTATTATACCAGTCAATATACACAACAGTCGTCTTCTGTGGGCAACAACGGACCCAGCAACCAGAATGAACTTTCCCTTACTTCAGCCTGGGTAAATATTTACCTCGACGGCCTCACATCGGTAGCCACAATAATGAACAAAGCCACAGACGCTGAAGCTTATCACTATAGAGGAATTGCCGGAGTTTTACGGGTTATGAACGTTGGAATAGCTACAGATCATTGGGGTGCAATTCCTTTTGATGAAGCCCTTATGGAGGAAGAGAATTTTAGTCCTTCCTACAATGACCAAAGTTATATTTATGCCCAAATACCCCGGCTCCTCGATGAAGCAATAGAAGATCTCAAGCGGGAAGATAACAGTATATACCAACCTGCCGAAGATGACCTTGTATATGGTGGTGATATTTCTAAATGGATTAAGTTGGCGCATACCCTTAAAGCACGGTACGCCATTCATTTGACCAAAAAGGGAACCGTTGAGGCAGCTCAAATGGCGTTGGAAGCTCTGGAAAATGGCATGGAGAGCAACGCAGATGATTTTGGCCTGAATTATTCCACACGAACATTTAACCCCTGGTATGCAGGAGTAGTTTTAGCGGGACAAACAGGAAATTCAAACCTGATAATTTCAGAACAGGTAGTGCAGTATATGGATGGAACAAGTTATCCTTTTGCCAGTGCCGACCTGGAGAATGATCCGCGTCTGGATAATATAGCTTTCAATGAATCTAATGGAAATCCTTTAATAGGTGGTATAAATGGTGCGGGAAAAGGCGGTGCAAATGCCCGCTTTGCTGAAGATAGTTACTATACTTCTCAAACTGCACCTATTGAAATGGTGACGTACGCTGAAAGCAAATTTATAGAAGCCGAAGCACGTTTCCTTTTGAATGGAGGGGATGCTCGTAGTGAGGGCACAACCCAGGAGGCCTACAATGCCTATCTGGAAGGTATAGAGGCAAATCTAATAAAAGTGGGTGTGGCTCCGGCAGAAAGGAACTTATATCTTACAGATGCCAGTATCGCCGTAGGAGCTGAAAATTTAACCCTGGAACTTATTATGAAAGAAAAATATCTGGCACTTTTTCTACATCCGGAGGTATGGACAGACATGCGTCGATATGATTATAGTAGTGAAGTATACAAAGATCTTTCCTTACCTGTCGCCCACAATCCGTTTTTAGAAGGAAAATGGGTGAGAAGAGTGAGATATCCGGACTCTGAATATAGCAGGAATGATGAAAATGTACAGGAAGTTACCAAGGACGTTTCAACACGTTTATGGTGGGACCAATAAAAATTAAATTTTATGAAAAATATTAGAACCATATTATTTGTAGCCTTAGTTTCAGTCAGTTTAACCGCTTGCTATGAAGATGATACCTGGCTTGAACAGAACATAGAAGAAACCGGAAGGAGTGTTCCAATGATAGCCAGTTTCACCACGTCAGATGAGGATTATTCATCCGGGAATGAAATAACCCTGGATCTTAGATACTGGTCTAATGATGAAATTGCGCAGGTTGATTTTTTTGCACAGGTACAAGGACATCCTGAATTGGATGATCTTAGAGTCTATCCCTATGAGGAGGCCTATTCCGCGCAGAGCAGGACAGATTCACTTTTAATTACATATACTATTCCTGATGTGCCAAGTGGTACAAGCTTCGGATTTCAGGTAGTGGTGAAAAATGAGAATGGACTTACTGCAAGCTCAAGTGAGGTAAGGGAAAGTCCTACAGGAGTTCCGGAAGGAAGAGACGGTGGTGTTATAAATTTCCGGGTAGACTAATTTCTAATTGTACCTAAAACTTTAAAAATGAAAAAAAATAAAATGATACTATCACACTTATTATTAATCATGGGCATCATGATAGGAAGTTATTCCTGCTCAGGGGACGATTCCGGTAATTCTACAGACGACACAGTGGATCCGGAACCAGATCCTGTTGAGGTAAGTTATGAAATTCCCAAAGGTAAACCAGAGGATTTTGGTTTTGATCCTGATGCATTTCTTAAGGTTGACAGTCGTGCTTCTTTAATGGACAGGCTTCATAGTTTGTTAATCATTAGGAGGGACACCCTGATCTTTGAAAACTATTACAATGGATTTTCTGAAGGACAGGATAGCAACCTTAAATCTTCTTCAAAGAGTATTTTAAACCTGCTAATAGGAATAGCTATTGAAGAAGGCTTTATTAACAGCGTGGATGAAACTCTTTATCAATATGTGCCAGGGATCTTCAATGATGAGATGGATCCGAGAAAAAAAGAAATTACTATAGAGCATTTGATGACCATGACCTCCGGATTGGAGTCTACAAGTTTGGATAATTATTCAGGTTGGACCAATAGTGATAACTGGCTGGAATATGCCCTTGAATTACCTATGGAAGCAGATCCAGGCAACTGGTATGCTTATAGTACGGGTGACACACATCTGCTTTCTGCAATATTAACGGAAGCGACCGGGATGAGTTCCCTAGAATTCGCACAGCAATATTTATATGAACCTATGGAAATTGAAGTGACCCGCTGGACTACAGATCCGCAGGGATACAATGAAGGAGGGAACAATGTGTATGTGCAACCTTATGACCTGGCAAAAATAGGGATTATGGTAAAGAACGGAGGCGTATACAAGGATAAGCGTATTGTTTCGGAGGATTGGATAGAAAAGAGTATTGCATTCAAGGTAACTCCCCAGGGGATATCAAGACCTTTTGAAATAGAAGGATATGGTTATTTGTGGTGGCTTGTCAAGGCTAATGAATACAGCACCTATTCTGCCATTGGACATGGTGGGCAGTATATGATGACTATTCCGGAACTGGATATTATTATTGTTCTTACATCTCTAAGCCAGGGAACCACACCTGAAGCACATTTTACAAGTATTGCCAGTGTGGTAGAAGACTACATCCTTGGTGCGTTGGAAGAATAGTCTAAGCCTGCCAATTTTTAACCAGAAAAATTTAAAAGATGAAAAAAAATTATATCAACTTAACCAGAAGGTTGCCTTTACAAACTATCTTTCTGTTTATCCTTAGCATGGGAATAGTGATTTCCTGTTCCGATGATGACACTTTGGATGAAGTAGAGGAAGACCTTAGGCAGAATGCTGTAATTAGCTTTGAACCATCCTTTTTTGGTCAAAGTTTCTATACTGCGCCAGATTCAACACACACCTTTACGGTACAAATCAATAAAGGAGAAAGAAATGCTACTGAATTCAGGGTATATGAAAAGATCATGTCTAACGGAGTTCTGGAGCAGGAGCGCACACCACTTTCAGCCTTCACTCAGCAATTAAGCGGAGCTGATGATGAGGAGATCCTTATAGAGTACCATGTTTCTGACGAAAGAAAAAATAACGACAAGATCACATTGGAATTTATAGTTGATCAGGAAGAGGAATCTGTTTCTGAAGCTTTAGTTATAGAAGTTCAGGAAGAAGAACCGGAGGAAGATCCAATTCAGGAAATCAATGATATTATATATTACACTCAACTTGCTTTGGGCGGGCAGGACAATACGCAGACAGGTAGCTTCTTTAATGTCGAAACGGCTACTGATTTTACCTTGCCAGAAGCAAGCAGTAATCAGGAACAAATAGATTTTGCCATGTTAGTCGGAGCTTCCACAGGAATTAATTTCCTTGTTCCGGCAAGCAGTGGATTCCAATATTTTGGTGCAGAAATAAGAGATGCTGTTTATGATGGCTGGGATACTAAAAATGATGGTGAATTCGTGAATATAGGAAATATTGATTCTCAAGAAGTCTTTGAAGGACTTGAATATTCTGCACAAATAATAGAAGCATTTGAAACTGCGAAAGCAAATATCGGAGATACACCGGGCTACGTGGAAAATGAAAACGGACCCGGAGACCGAATTAGACAGGTACAGGTAGGGGATGTTATTTTCTTTAGAAGCGAATCTGGAAATATTTCTGTACTTCTGGTCACTTCCATGCTTCCTGATACAGGAGGATTGGTGGAGTTCGAAATGAAAACGGCTGCCGATCCAAATGCTGAACCCCAGGACCCGGATGATGGAGATGATGATGACGACAATGAAGATGGGGATATCGCTTATTTTGATGCGGTCGAAATTGGAGGACAGGAGCATACAGAGGTTGGTAGTTATTTTAATATTTCCAGCCAGTCTGCTTACAGTCTTCAAGATGCCACGGCGAATCAATCAGAGATTGACCTTATAATGTTGGTAGGGGCAAGTACCGGAGTTAACTTTCTGGCGCCTTCCAGCAGCGGATTGCAATATTTTGGATCAGAGATTGAAGATGCTGTATATTCAGGATGGACGACCAAAAATTCGGGACAGTTCCTAAATATTGGGAATTCCGGAACAGCTGCTGTTTTTGAAGATATATCTTCAGGAGCAGAAATGCAGGCAGCCTTTGAAACAGCCCTTGCAGAAGTTGAGGATATGGATGGGTATGTTGCTAATGAAAACGGACCAGGTGATCGCATTAGGCAGGTAGAGGTAGATGATGTTATCTTCTTCAAGGCACAGGACGGCACTTTAATAGTAATGAAGATAAATCAATTAGCTACCGATAATGCCGGGTCTGTAGTATTCGAATTGAAGACAGTAAATTAGCCAGAAGTAAGGAAGCCTGCCTGTGAAACCACAACGCAGGCTTCTTCTTTTCTATGTAAAATGTAAGGAAATTGAACTATGAAATATTTTAAAAGCAATTTTTTACTTATTCTCCTAATCATTTTAGGAGTTTCTTGTAAAGAATCCCAGAGTGATAACAGAAACACGGCACAAAATGTCGAGCAGGAGGAGGAGCCAATTGTAGCCAGTATTTTAAATGATGAGGAATCCTTCTATTATGTAAATTTTGAAAATTATCCTGAAAGGGATAAAAGCCTTCCTATAGGGGTTTTTGATTCTGGTACTGGTGGTTTAACTGTTTTAGACGCCCTTGTAAATTTTGATAAATACAATAATGGCAACAAAGAGCAAGGAAGTGATAACCTACCAGATTTTACTGCAGAAAAATTCATCTATCTCGCAGATCAGGCAAATATGCCCTACGGGAATTATTCCAGTGAAGAAAAAACAGCACTTTTAGTGGAGCACATCATTAAAGATACCCAGTTCTTACTTTCCAACAAATACTATAGGGAAGGGGAACAGGACTATCAGGAGGATAAACAACCTGTCAAATCTATAGTAATAGCTTGTAATACGGCTACAGCATATGGTAGTGAATTTATACGTGAATTCGTGGATCAAACTGGTATTGATCTAAAAGTAATTGGTGTTATTGATGCAGGAGCGCGAGGTACCCTCGCTACTTTTGAGAAGAATGAGAATGGATCCATAGGGGTTATGGCCACTGTAGGCACTATTGCGTCCAAGGGATATGAAAACACCCTCTTAAAAGTGAAGAATGAGTTGGGTTATACTGGTGACATTCAGGTTTTTAACCAGGGAGGACACGGAATTGCCGAAGCAGTGGACGAAGAACCCGACTTTATAAACCGGGAGTTGGATGAGCCCCGGGAGGATTATCGTGGACCTTCATTGGACAATGCGGAATTCCGAATAGATAAAACTTTAATGGACGTATATAATTTTGATTTTGACCATGGGAAAATGTTGTGCGACAATAAAAACACAGATGATTGTCAAATACTTCAAATCAATGATTCAGAAAATTATGTAAGGTATCATTTGGTTAGTCTTCTGGAAAAGATAAGAACGGCAGAGAATCCCCAGCCTCTAAAAGCCATCGTTTTAGGCTGTACACATTATCCCTATCTTACTTCTGAAATAGATGAGGTACTGGATGAATTGTACAATTATCAAAAGGACGGAGAATATATCTACCGTGAGTTTATGCAGGAGGATATTTCAATTGTAGATCCTGCGGTAAACGTGGCAGACGAGCTTTATTTGTATATGAAGGAACAGGATCTATTTAATCCAGCCGGGGACATGAATAACTCTGAATTTTACATTAGCGTACCCAATACTAAAAATCCAAATGTGAAGGTAGATGAAAAAGGGCGTTTTCCCTATGAGTACAAGTATGGAAGAACAGAGGGGGAAATTCAGGAATACGTGCAGGTGGTACCTTTTAGTAAAAATAATATTTCTGAAGAAACTCTGGACCGATTTAAAAGTTCCATTCCTCAAACCTATAGTTTAATTGAAGAGTTTAACCGTTCAAACCCAAAAGCTGGTTACCTGCAAACTTCAGCTAGAATTCAATAGAATGAGAAAAATAAAAAGAAATAGTCGTCATATTTTAGTGGCCTCTTTTGCCCTTTTTTTCTGCACTGCTTTAAAAGCTCAAAATGACCTGGATCTTCTTATAACAGGAGCTAAAGTTTTCCTTGGTAAGGATTTTAAAAACTTAGATGTAGGTATAAAGGGAGAGAAAATAGTTTACGTAGGTGTTTCACAGAAAAAAATGAGTGCCAACCACTCTGTAGACGGCAGTGGTTTCATACTTTCCCCCGGTTTTATAGACCCACACACTCATTTAACTTATGATCTTTCCAGGGAAGATCGCAAGGAAAACCTGCCTTACCTTATGCAGGGGGTAACTACTATAGTAACAGGGAATGATGGTTCCAGCCCGATCTTTATTGGTGATAAGCTTCAGGAATGGGAAAAGAACGGAATAGGTACCAATGCGGCATTACTTATAGGACATGGTTCGGTAAGAAAAGAGGTATTGGGACTTGATGATGTACAACCTACCGCAGGGGAGCTGGAGGAAATGAAATCTTTGGTTGCCCGCGCAATGGAAGAAGGAGCCTTTGGGATTTCCACAGGATTGTTTTATTCTCCGGGAAGTTATTCGAATACAGAAGAAGTTATTGAACTCTCCAAAGTAGCTTCAAAGTACGGAGGGATCTACGATACCCACATGAGGGATGAAAGCAGTTATACTATAGGTCTTATAAAATCTATAGAGGAGGTTCTCGAAATTGCAGAAAAAGCTTCAATTCCGGTACATATTTCCCACATAAAAGCCTTAGGAAAAGATGTATGGGGCAAAAGTGATGAAGTAATAAAGATGATAGAAGATGCACAGCAACAGGGATTGGAGGTAACTGCCAATCAATATCCTTACCCTGCATCTAGGACAAATCTAATTTCGGCAGTTATTCCCCGTTGGGCAGAAGATGGTGGGTATAAATCCCTATTACAACGATTTGACGACAATTCAATTCGGGACAGTTTACAGGCAGGGATTAAGGAAAATATCAGGAGAAGGGGAGGTCCCGAAACTCTTGTCTTTTCTTCTGCTGAAGATTCTTTACTGAATGGCCGTTCCCTCGAAGAAATTGCAGAAAGCTGGCAAATTAATCCTTCTCAAGCCGTGATAAAAGCCCTGCGAGAGGATGAAGGTATAAGAGTCGTCAGTTATAACATGACTGATGAAGATCTCCGAAACTTCATGCGTCAAGATTGGGTTATGACCGGGTCTGACGGCACTTCCGGACACCCCAGGAAATATGGTTCTTTCTCTGTAAAAATGAGAAAATTCTATGGGGAAGATAAAATTATGGATCTGCCATTTTTACTCCACAATCAGTCTGCTCTGGTGGCAGAGACCTTCGGAATTGAAAAAAGGGGAAAAATAGAAGAAGGTTATTATGCCGACCTGATTCTTTTTAAACCGCAAGAGGTAAAGGATCGTGCTACTTTTGACGAGCCATCACAACTTTCCAGCGGAATGTTCCTGGTGGTGGTGAATGGAAAAGTAGTCATTAAAGACGGGGAATTTATAGGAGAACTTGCTGGAAAATCTTTGCGTAAAAAACAGAATAAGAAAAATCAAACAAAAAAATAATGATTAAAAAATTCAAATTGCTAACCTACTTGTTTATTGCGATAAGTGTAGCGGGGTGTGCTGATTTTAAATTATTTAAAGAAACTGATTCCAGTGGAAAAACAGCCATTGCAAAAAAAGGAATGGTGGTGACCGCTCATCCAGAAGCTTCCAGGGTGGGTTATGAAATTTTAAAGGATGGAGGTAATGCCATAGACGCTATGGTAGGAGTACACTTTGCCCTTGCCGTGGTATATCCATCTGCGGGGAATCTCGGTGGTGGCGGCTTTTTGATGTACAGGGAAAATACAGGAGAGATTTCTTCCCTGGATTTTAGGGAAATGGCTCCGGGAGCAGCGCATGAAGATATGTATCTGGATGAGCAGGGCAATGTAATTGATGGGGAAAGTTTATATGGGCAAAAAGCATCCGGGGTGCCAGGTTCTGTGGATGGCATGTTTACAGCACATGAAAAATTGGGATCAATGCCTCTGGAGAGGTTAATAGACCCCGCCATTCAATTGGCACAAGAAGGATTTAAAATTACTGCACACCAGGCCGGGAACTACAATAATTTAAAGGATAGGTTTTTAGAAAACAACCGAAATCCTGGTACGGTTACTTTAATCAAAAACGAAGAGTGGCAGGAAGGTGATCTTCTGGTCCAGGAGGATCTGGCCAGGACCCTTACCCGCATAAAAGATAATGGAAGGGCAGGTTTTTATGAAGGAGAAACTGCAGAACTGCTTGTTGCAGAAATGAAGGCAGGGAATGGGATAATCACTATGGAAGACCTAAAGAATTATAAATCTGTATGGAGGGAACCTGTTACAGGGAATTACCGAGGTCATAAAGTATATAGTATGGCACCTTCCAGTAGCGGTGGCATTGCCTTGATTCAACTTCTGAAAATGTCGGAACATTTTCCGTTACGGGATTATGGTTCCAAAACAGCCACAACAATTCATCTAATGACAGAGATGGAAAGAAGGGTTTATGCAGACAGGGCAGAGCATCTAGGTGATTCCGATTTTTGGGATGTGCCATTTAATGAACTTTTGAATGATAATTATATAACAGATAGAGTAAATGAAATTAATCTGGAGAGTTCAACTAACAGTGAGAACGTAAGGCCAATGGAATTGGATAATATTACTGAAAGTGAAGAAACCACGCATTATTCAATTATTGATACCGAAGGAAATGCGGTATCATTGACCACCACTATAAATTCGGCATACGGATCTAAAGTTTTTGTAGAAGGGGCAGGCTTTTTAATGAATAATGAAATGGACGATTTTAGCAGCAAACCCGGAGTCCCTAATAAATATGGTTTATTGGGAGGGGCTGCAAACTCGATACAGCCTGGGAAACGAATGTTAAGTGCCATGACACCAACCATTGTTGAGAAAGATGGGGAGTTGTATATGGTGGTTGGTACACCTGGCGGATCTACTATTATTACTTCAGTTTATCAAACTATAGTAAATGTAATAGACCATAATATGAGTATGACAGAAGCCGTTTCAGAAAAGAGGTTCCATCACCAATGGAAACCAGATCAAATTTTCATTGAAGAAGGCGCTATAGAAGAAAATGTCATCAATGAATTAAACAGTATGGGGCATAAGGTAAAAAGGCGAAGCTCTATAGGAAAGGTTGATGCCATTTTAATTAGGCCAAATGGTTCTTTTGAAGGTGCCGCAGATCCTCGTGGGGATGATTGGGCTATTGGTCTATAATGATTTTAGAAAAATTTTTCCCGATTTAAAAAACATCATTTTGAAAAAAGTTGTCATTATTGGTGGTGGGATTTCTGGTTTATGTTCCGCCTACTATTTAGTTAAAGAAGGATATGAGGTAACTCTTCTGGAGAAGAAAGATTTATCAGAAGGAGCCTCCGTCGTTAATGCAGGATATAACACACCCCGTCATATAATTCCACTAGCGGCCCCTGGAATGGTAAACCAGGGATTAAAGTGGATGTGGAAAAGTACAAGTCCATTCTACATTAAACCGAGATGGGATCTTGAATTTTTTGATTGGGCATGGAAATTTAAAAAGTCGTCCACTAAAGCCCATGTGGAGCGATCAATTCCTGTTTTGAAAGAAATCAGTCTTAAAAGCAATACACTTTATGAAGAAATTCTTGAAACTGTGGATTTTGATACACATTATAGGAAAGATGGACTTCTAACAGTATTCCAAACAGAAAAAGCTAAAAAGACAGAAATTGAAAAAGGGAAAAAGATCCAATCCGAAAACCTTGATGTGGAAGTACTGTCCAAAAATGAAGTTTTGGACATGCAACCTGTTCTTGATGAAAAAATCTTAGGTGCAGTTTATTATAAATGTGATGCCCATTCTACTCCAGGTGACTTCATAAATCGCTTTGGTGATTGGCTGGCAAGGAATGGGGTCAATTTAAATTTTAATGAAGAAGTCACAGAGCTGGTAAAAGAAGGAAATAACATAATTGGAGTTAAAACGAATAGTACATATTACGAAGCCGATTTATTCGTGCTAGCGGCTGGCAGTTGGTCTCCCCAACTTGCCAAAAAGCTGGGGTTAAATATTCCTATTCAGGGAGGAAAAGGTTATAGCCTGGATGTCTTTAGGGAAACCGGTATAACTTTACCGGCCATATTAGCCGAATCGAAAGTGGCCGTCACGCCAATGAACGGATTTACCCGGTTTGCAGGTACCATGGAATTTTCTGGGAACAATAATATTATTAGAAAAGAGAGAGTGAGGGCAATAGCAAGAGCAGCACAAAATTATTATAAGAATATCGAACTCACCGGAAAAGAAATGGAAAGCGCCCGATCAGGTTTACGTCCAGTTTCTCCTGATGGGTTACCCTTTATTGGTAAAACTTCCCATTATGATAATCTTATTATAGCGGCAGGTCATGCTATGATAGGATGGAGTCTCGGAGCAATAACAGGAAAATTAATTAGTCAAATTGCTACAAACCAAAAGCCTTTAGTAAATCTTGATCCATTTAAACCCGAAAGATTCTGAAAAAATTAAAAGGAGTTTCTTGACCATCAAATATGCTGAGGACAATATTAAACGGTCTTTTTAGTGGAAGGGGAAGAGTTCACTGATCATATAAAGGAAATGCTTGAATGGAATATAAAGGATACGGACTTCTCCAAGACAGATAATCAGCAGAAAAAAACGTAACAAGATCTTTGGAGGGGATGAAGGAAGAGGTCCTGAGATCATGATGAGCAGCGACTAGTTCTTGGTTTTGACTTCATGCAACTGAGTTTAGGTTTCCGTGCATCTGGCACGGACCCATATAGGCAAAAGAAACACTATTCCATACTTAAGGAGAATCAAGTTCCATTTCAATTCAGAGTTTAAAATTTTCAAAGGTAGAACTTAAATTAATTCGCGAATCGCAAATCGCGAATAGTAAAATATTCCCTTATAATTGGTTAATCAATGATATAAAAAGATGAAAGAGCACAGAAGAATGCGTCCTCACGACATTGTAATTCTTTTAAAGATAGCAGGGAAAATGAGATTTGACAGATAATGAATGAATTGCAGCCACAGTGGATAGTATTTAGACTGACCTAAAAGCCTTGACTTCGAAAAATGATTCCGTAGATTCAACCCAGCTTTTTAAAAATTTTCTTTAAAGATTTATTTTCTTTTGAAACCGGTGTGCGAGTAGGTGCATTTTTAATAGTGTTATAATTATAAGGTTTGCCGTCAGGGCGGAGTACCAGACCTGAAGTAATGAATAAATTTTTCAGGGTCATGTTATTATTAGGATAAGTTTTGGTAAGATAATCATAGAACTCCCTGCAACTAGGGCCATCCATTTTTAAATGAAGCTTTGATTGGTGGCTTTTCCAATCTTTCAATAAAACATTTTTAAAATCTTCAAGAGAGGTTTTGTCCTGATCTATCAGGTCATACCGTACCAATTCATTGTACAGTTCAGTCGCCTGTCTTTCCGAAATTGAGATATTAAAATTTTCAGGAGATCTTTTAATAATTTTTTTTGGTGTACCCGTAAAGGAAACTTTGAATTTTTCTGTCCAGGAAAAATGACAAAAAAGAAATCCGGGAATAAAAACTGCAGGTATTAGTATCTGGAAGAATAGGTTACTATGCTCAATGGAGTTATAGGAATAAAAAACTAGATGCATTACACCCAATCCTACTAGGTGAAAAAGTAGACGTGGTTTTTCTAAATTCTTGTTCCATTGGATAGGCTCATTTAAGAAATGATGTAATATCTCTGGAACAATATGAATTGCTAATCGCCCATAGGTGTAGATAAAACAAAGGCTGGCCAGGTATTGAATGAGATCAATTTTCATAATCCATTTCCAGCTCTGGAATTAAGTAAGCTGCCTCCTTTTTCTTCTTGTCTACAATTTTCGCATAAACTTGAGTAGTCCTAATTTCTTTATGCCCAAGAACCTTAGAAACAGTATAAATGTCTGCTCCATTCTCCAGGAGGAGAACGGCATGAGTATGCCGGGCACTATGGAATGTGATGTGCTTAGTAATACCGGCACGCATACACCATCTGAGAATTTCTGCATTAAAATGCGCACCGTATTTTAATCCCTGGAACACCCGATCATTTTCTCGTTTTCTCTTTCCTAAAAGTTGTCGTGCCTGTCCGGAAATAAACTGGTACTCCTGACCAGAAGTCTTTTTCTGCTTAAAAACCAGACGTGTTTCATTTTCTTCATCCCGAACCTCAGACCAGGTAAGCTTATTTATATCGCTCCATCTTAAACCTGTTAAACAACTGAACATAAAGGCTGATTTCAAAATTGGATGCTTGCAATGCGCTTTTGCCATTGCCTGAAGCTCTTCAAGAGTTAGATGCTCTCTTGAGGTTTCGCCCTGAGCAAAACCTTTTACCGTGGTAGCGAAGTTTCTACGGGTATATCCATCTTCAAAGGCTTGCCTTAATGCTGCTTTAAATTTATTGTAGTAGGTGTATTTAGAATTTTGAGATAGCCCCGTATTGGACTTGGTCTGTGCTTTTGTATTTAAATACTTTTTAAAACCTATGACAAATTCTTCATCAATGTCCTCAAAGGTTACTTTTCTTTTTTTACAGTAGTCTTCTATATGATTTTGAGCTGCATCCCAATTGTCATAGTTGCCCTTACTCTCATAACGTTCTTCTTTCAGTTTATCATAATAGGTGAGGAAAAGCAATTTGTCTTTTGATCTGTCTTTAATACCGTACTTTCCCTGGGCGTATTCTGCCCTTCGGATAGATAGTATTTGTTCAGCCTTAAAAGTGTCTCGGCATTTTCCTTTTTTTCAGAAGGTGTTTGTGGTGAAATATATAGGTACTCCTTTAGATATTCAAATTCCCTATTGTTTTTCGATTTTCCATTCTGATCAATAACCTTTCCTTTATAATAATCTATATAAAGACTATACTTCCCGGTTGTCAACTTCTTTTTTCTAAGATTAATTTTCATAACTCCAGCTTTTTATAAAGATAAAATAAAAAGAAATATGAGGTGCACAAAATGCACCTCAAGAGTGAAATTTAACATCGGGGTGCACTTGAGGTACAAAATGGGGTGCACAATGATGTATAATAGGAAAATACAGAACTTAATTTAAACCTTGTTAAGTCCCGATAACAGTGAGTTTTAGTGTCATTTAATATCAAATGATATCAAATAAAATGTGCTGTTTATTTGCCAATACAAAAATTAGCAAAAATATTTCCTAGCAAATCATCATTGGTAATCTCTCCGGTGATCTCGCCAAAATGATAAAGCGCCTGACGAATATCAATAGCAAGTAAGTCACCACTCAGGTTTGTATTCAGGCCTTCCTGTACTTTATTAATTTCTTCCAGGGCTTTTAATAATGAATTATAATGCCTGCTATTGGTAACGATGGTATTATTGTTTCGCAGTTCACCGGTATTTACATATTCAAGTAGCTTTTGCTGAAGTTCCTCAACACCTGTTCCCGTCTTTGCCGAAATTGGAAGGTAATCCGAACCTTTTACTGATCCTAGGTCATCCTCCAGTTGTTCAATTTGATTTTCAGAAAGTTGATCTGTTTTATTGGCTACAATGATTAGAGGCTTCTGGGGGAACTGGTTCTTTATTTTTGCAATTTCAACTTTAAATTGGGATCCTTGAGAAGTAAATTTTGCTGCATTGAGTAGAAAAATCACAACCTGCGCTTGACTAATCTTTTCAAATGTCCTTTTGATCCCAATGCTTTCTACCACATCTTTCGTTTCCCTGATTCCGGCAGTATCAATGAAACGAAAACCAATTCCGCCAATAGAAATTTCATCTTCAATGGTATCTCTTGTAGTTCCGGCAATTTCACTTACAATGGCTCGCTCCTCGTTTAAAAGGGCATTTAAGAGGGTAGATTTCCCTACATTAGGCTCACCCACAATAGCCACAGGAATGCCATTTTTAATAACATTTCCTACAGAGAATGAATCCACGAGTTTCTGGAGAACTTTTTGAATTCTTAGTACAAGTTCCTGAAATTGATCGCGATTTGCAAATTCCACATCTTCTTCGGCAAAATCCAGTTCCAGTTCAATGAGAGAAGCAAAATTTAGCAGTTCCTCCCGAAGCTTTTTGATCTCATTTGAAAATCCACCGCGCATTTGTTGCATGGCAAGTTGATGGGAAGCCTGGTTTTCAGAAGAAATAAGATCGGCTACGGCTTCTGCCTGACTTAAATCCATTTTTCCATTGAGAAAGGAGCGTAGGGTAAATTCTCCCGCTTCTGCAGATCGACAGCCTTTTCTTACCAATAACTGTATAATTTCCTGCTGAATGTACGGACTCCCATGACAGGAAATCTCTATGGTATTTTCTCCGGTATATGATTTTGGGCCATGAAAAATTGAAACTAGCACCTCGTCCATAATCCTTTGCTGGTCTACAATGTTACCCAGGTGCAATGTGTGGGAAGGCTCCTGGGCAATATTTTTTTTACTTTTTGCCTTAAATAATGGCGCCACAATAGAAATGGCGTCGGGTCCGGAAACCCGAATTACTGCAATAGCACCGGCACCTGCCGGTGTAGCTAAAGCTACAATGGTGTCATTTAATTTCATGTTTCAAAGGTAGCCTTTAATGTGGAAAATTTAAAGTAACGCCAATTTGTGAAATGAGATGTTGAAATTGCATTTTTGAAAATTATTGACAAAGCTTGTAACAAACTTTGCTCATCTTCGTCATATTAGTACTATGTAAAACAAACTACTCTGAGATTTGAAGATACAAAAGCATAAAAATTTAAATAATCGAACTATGGAAACTACAAATAACACAGCTATGAGAGAAGACAGACAATTGCTAATAATCACCCATTTAAGTCAACTATTGGATTTGGTCACCGGGATTGGTGGATTTATCGTGCCGCTGGTCATTTGGTTGACGCAGAGAGAAAAAATCCTGGGAATGGATGCCCACGGTAAAATGATCATTAACTTTCAAATAAGCATGTTCATTTACAGCATTATTGCCATACCGTTAATGTTATTGTTTGGTCTGGGAATTTTGATCTTCATAGCGGTAGGTATTATAGTTTTGATCTTCCCTATCATCAACGCGATCAAAGTCAGCAACGGTGAAATACCCTATTATCCACTTACTATAGAAATTCTAAAGTAGAAGAGAGTGGTAAATAGCCAATATGGAAGGGCATTTAAAAATGACATTTTTGCTCCTTCTTTTAAATTTAAAAATTAAGGTGAGAAATGCCGTTTTTGGAATTCCATTCCTCTATAATAAAAAAGCCCTGTTCAGAATTCTGAACAGGGCTTTTTTAATCTTATGAATATATTTTCTTCGGAAATAAGAACCCTAAGAATTCAGCATCACCGGCATCACAAGCATGGTTACTTTTTCTCCTTCGTCAAGACCGTCTACAGGAGTAAGAATTCCGGCGCGGTTTGGCAGACTCATTTCAAGTTGAACTTCATTTGCGTTCAGGTTTGAAAGCATTTCAGTTAAGAAACGC
The DNA here is from genome assembly GCF_049680855.1 of Salinimicrobium maris. Taxonomy (NCBI): domain Bacteria; kingdom Pseudomonadati; phylum Bacteroidota; class Flavobacteriia; order Flavobacteriales; family Flavobacteriaceae; genus Salinimicrobium; species Salinimicrobium maris. The sequence continues at coordinate 105,898 of NZ_JBMPGS010000007.1, forward strand.
GAGTTAAAACCTATTTGCATATCATCACCCTGGTAAGAACAGGTCAAACGTTCTTCGGCTTTGTTGCTGTAATCAACATCTTCGGCAGAAATATTCAATTCTGCCCCGGCAATTTTCAACCTTACCTGGTGTGTGGTTTTGTTTGAGAAAATAGATACCCTTTTAACCGAACTTAGAAATTGCCCTCTGTCGATCACCAGTTTATTCGGATTTTCCTTCGGAATTACAGCTTCATAATTAGGATACTTTCCGTCGATAAGTCGGCAAACAAGCGTAGTATCGTCAAAGCTGAATTTTGCATTTGATTCATTGTACTCGATCAATACGTCACTATCTGCACCCGAAAGAATTCCTTTTAAAAGGTTCAATGGTTTTTTAGGCATGATGAATTCCGCAGTTTGTGAAGCCGCAATATCTTCCCGGGAATATTTTACGAGTTTGTGAGCATCTGTAGCCACAAAAGTGAGGTTCTCTGGAGTGAATTGAAAAAATACTCCGCTCATTACAGGTCTTAGATCATCATTTCCAGAAGCAAAGATCGTTTTGCTAATAGCAGTCGCCAAAACATCTCCCTGCAATTGGGTACTGCTTGGATCTTCAAGATTTACTGCCTTTGGGAATTCTTCGCCACCGGCATAAGCCAATGCATATTTTCCATGATTTGAACTCAGCTCGATCGTATTGTTATCTTCCACTACAAAAGTGAGCGGTTGCTCCGGAAAAGTTTTCAACGTTTCCAGTAAAAGACGGGCAGGAACAGCAATTTTTCCCTGGGAATCTGATTCTACTTTTAATTTTGTAGACATGGTAGTTTCCAGATCAGAAGCTGAAACTGTAAGTTCATCCTCATCAAGATCGAAAAGAAAATTGTCCAGGATTGGAAGCGTATTATTGTTGTTAATGACCCCTCCAAGTATTTGAAGCTGTTTCAGCAAATAGGTGCTTGATACAATAAATTTCATTGGCTTTTAGTATATTGTTCTAACTACAAATATATCTTAATCATTCAAAAATGCCTTTTTGAGTGGTAGTTTTTTATTAACAGAAATAATTAAATCAAGCTCAGGAAGTTGCTGTATTTCAGCAAGTTAATTGTATAAAACTAAAGAATTGTTAATAAACCGAAATAGATGCTGCGGAAGAGAGAAAAAGCAGGCTTTTCGGGAATTTTCCAATCCGGGAAAGAAATGCCACCCTTTTATTTCTTTATGTATTTCCTCTTTCGGAAGTAAAGGAAGCCAGTCGCGAAAACTGCCAGAACAAGTACCGGAAGAAGCACATTTATCACTTGCCATAAAAGCCTTTCATTATCGGCTTTTTGAAGATCCAGGAAGGCGATAGAAACCTGTTTTGACCTAATATCTATCAGCCCATTATCATCAAGCAGGTAATTTACGGCATTCATTAAAAACTCCTTGTTGCCGTAGGTGTTGCCGGTATATTGATCAAAACCGAGTTCCAGTGGCGTTCCGCGTTGCAATTCATTCTTAATTACATTTCCGTCGGAAATAATCAGCATCTTGGTTTCTTTTCCTTGTTCTACGGGATTTTTAACTGAAAAAGGTTTTATGCGGTTTTTATAAACGGATCTAAATTTTCCTTCTAAAAGAACTGCAAATGGCTGCTCACCGGCGGTAAATTCTGAAATATGCGGTTCTGCTTTAATTTGCTCCAGGCTTATTTGCGCCGGTGTACCTTCCAATTGTGTAGAAGGAGAACTGGATAGCAAAACAGTTTTTTTGATATTGTTAAAAAGCGTATCAATGGGACTTGCATATTCAAATTTAACTGCTTCAATATTATTAATGATCGAGTGCTCACCTGGTGAGGAACTCAGCGGATAATAAAACCACGGATATGGATTGAAACTGGTGTTATTTCCGCTGCCGCTCGCCAGAATAATAGGCGCTGAAAAAATATCTTTTACGAGCACGGGATTTATTCTTACTCCATATTTAAAGAAGTAATCGTCGAGATTGAGATCTCTTGGCAGTGCAAAAGCAGCGCCGGAAGGAGAGAATAAACTGTCTGTTTCCATAGCCACCTGGTCCACCAGCCACAGTGCTTTTCCGCCGTTCATGGTGTACTGGTCGAGCACAAATTTTTCTGCTTCTGTGTAGGCTTCTGTAGGCTTGGCCTCAATGATTAGATCGTATTCCTGCAAATCGTTCAATGTCTTCTGCGGATCACTGGCCACAGAATCTAGCGTAAAAGGTGCAATAAAATAATAATCCTGAAGGCTTTTTATGAAATCTGCGATAAATGCGTCTTCCAGTTCTCCGTTTCCGCGCATCACAGCCACTTTTTTTCTCTTTGGGTTTACCAGCTTGCTAAAAGCATCGGCAAAGGCATATTCCAGTTGTTGTACCGAATTTTCTACTCTTTCTTCGGTCGTAGCGCCAATTTTATTCTTCAGAAGAGGGATGGCAACCGTTTGGTTTCTATAATTTGCCATCGCCCAGGGAAAAATAATAGCCTCTGAAGAGCGGCCATTTTCCACCACGTTGATTCGCGCCGGGGTCATTCCCATTTCATAAAATTCCGTAGCAATTTGATTGGCATCACCACCTTCCGCCAGCGGATTGACAAAATTGAATTGTATACTTGAGTTGTAGGCTTCAAATTCTTCGAGCAGCTGCCTTGTTTCTATTTGTAGTTTCCGAAATTCGGGTGGAAAATCCCCTTTTAGGAAGACATCAATAATAATGGGAGTTTCGACATCCGCAATAATCTCCTTTGCGGCAGGGGAGAGGGTGTAGCGCTCATCTTCCGTGAGGTCATAACGATCAAAAAAGTTGTAGGAAATGACATTTATTAACAGTAGCACTGCAAAAAGACCAATTCCCTTGATCATATTTGATCTTTTCTTTTTCACTTTCCGGACTTATTAATGCTGAATTTTGTGAGGGCAAGAAAAAAAATAATAAAACTTATAAAGTAAATGAGGTCTCGCGTGTCTATGACTCCGCGGCTTATGCTGTCGTAATGCGCCCTTATACCAACTTCTGAAATTCCGAAGCCGCCAACTTCAAAAACATTAATATTTGCAAGCGCTTCAAAACCAAAGAAGCTAATAAAGCTTAAGAAAACACCCAGAATAAAAGCGATGATTTGATTCTCTGTAAGACTGGAAGTGAAAATTCCAATGGAGGCATAACAGCTTCCCAGGAAAAACAGGCCCAGGTAAGATCCTGTCGTTGCGCCGGCATCCAGATTTCCTTCGGGTTTGCCGAGTTCATATATGCTGAAAACATAGACCAATGTTGGTAATAATGCGAGAATTAGCAGGACGAGTGTTCCGAAATATTTTCCTAAAACCAACTGCCATTTTGAAATGGGTTTTGTTAGTAATAGCTCCAGCGTTCCCATTCTTTTTTCTTCGGAAAAGCTTTTCATAGTTACCGCCGGGATCAGGAAAAGAAAAATCCACGGCGCAATAGTGAAAAATGGTGAAAGATCTGCAAAACCGCTGTCCAGGATATTGTAGCTGCCTTGAAAAACCCATAGAAATAAACCACTAACCACCAAAAATAAACCTATTACCAGGTAACCTATGGGTGAAGAGAAAAAGGAATTAATTTCTTTTTTTAAAATGGCGTACACTTACTTAGATCTTTGCAGTTGTTCTTTTTTGTTTCTTATCTTTTTCTTTCAACTAACAGGCCAAAATTGCATTAATCCAGTTTTTCGAGTCGGTCGACACTCCAGGCTTCTGGTTTCCCGGCAAATTTAGATTTGGTTTCCTGCCAGACTTCTTTAAAAAGTTGAGAATGCCGGTAATTTTCCAAAGCAGTTTCATCTTGCCAGAAACTATAAGTAAAAAAAATGTTTTGCTCATTTTTATCTCTATACAGCTCCAGGCGATCACAACCTTTATAGCCTCTTATCTTCTCTTTATTACGGTCAAATAATTCCAGGAAACTTTCTGTTTCCTTAGGGTCAAAGATCATTTTCACTATTCTTATGAGCATGTTTACTTTAGTTAAGATTCAAAATTTATAGTTACTGTGTCTCTGTACTCTAGGCCAAACAAACTTGAGGCGCTGCCCACTGTACTGGGGTTGCTTTTATAGATCGCCAGCTCAATGTAACCTCCTGAATTGAAAATGGCAAGTTTCTTACCATCTTCGCGATTCACTTTTTCCACATTGAAATTGATAGCATCACTATAGGTTTCAAAGATTTCAGTAAAGGTAGCCGTGCGAGCGCGTATGACAAAGTTTCTTCCTTTCCCCACCTTATCAAATAATTTACGGGTGATATTTGTAATAACATTCCCATAATTGTCAATATAAAGAACATTTCCTTTGATCTGGTTCAATTCTGTGTTGCAGTAAGGCTCAGTTTCTTTAAGTTGCTTAATATCTGTGATCGTTTTTCCAATTACTTCCAATGTGCCGCCACGCGCAAGATGACCAGCGACTTTTACAAAAACATCAAGCACAGGAAAGTTAGTGTCAACCTTGTTATGAATATTGATTTCCACGATCTTTTCGGGTACATATTCTGAAGCAATTAGGGAAAGAATTCCATTATTAGCGCAGATGAAATAATGGCCGTCAAGTTTTAGAGCGATGTGACGATTCTCCGGCGTTAGTTCAGAATCTATCCCTATAATGTGAATCGTACCCTCCGGAAAGCTTTTATATGCATTTTTTATAATGTAGGAAGCTTCAGTAATATGAAAGGGTGCGACGGAGTGGGAAATGTCTACAATTTTTGCGGTATCGAGTTCGCTGTAGATTGCTCCTTTAACTGCCCCTGCAAAATGATCTTTTTCTCCAAAATCTGTTGTTAAAGTTATAATGGGCATGGACAATTCTTGAAATAATTTTATTAACTTAAACCTTTATTTTTGCTAAGTTTGTAATGCAAATCTAAAGATAAATAACGCAACATTTAAATAAAATCAACCGCCTTTTGAACGAACTTATTATCGAACTTTCGGAAATAAATCCCAGGGAATTTTTCGGACAACATAACGTAAATATTGAACTGCTCAAAAAGTATTTTCCGAAGTTAAAAATTGTTGCCCGCGGTAATAAGATCAAAGTCTTTGGAGATGAGGATCTTCTGGAAGAATTTGACCGCCGTTTCAATATGTTGATGGATCACTTCGGAAAATTCAACAAACTTGATGAAAATTCCATTGAACGGGTTTTGACCAGCGAAAGTAAAGAAGATTATGAAACTTCTAACGAGAGTGGGGAAGTGCTTGTGCACGGGGTAAGCGGGCGACTTATCAAACCTCAAACCGCAAACCAGCGTAAGCTCGTAGAGCTCATGCGGAAAAATGATATGGTCTTTGCAATTGGGCCCGCAGGAACGGGAAAAACCTATACCGGCGTAGCGCTTGCAGTAAAAGCACTCAAGGAAAAGCAGGTAAAACGTATCATTTTGACGAGACCTGCAGTTGAAGCCGGAGAAAATCTTGGTTTCCTGCCCGGAGATCTTAAGGAAAAGCTGGATCCTTATATGCAGCCTTTGTACGATGCCCTTCGGGATATGATTCCGCCAGAGCGACTTGAAAATTTCATAGAAAATGGTACCATACAAATTGCGCCGCTTGCTTTTATGCGTGGTCGAACGCTAGACAATGCTTTTGTAATTCTTGATGAAGCACAAAATACCACGCATGCACAAATGAAGATGTTCCTAACGCGAATGGGAAAGAATGCAAAATTTATGGTGACGGGTGATCCCGGCCAGATTGATTTGCCAAGGCGCGTGATCTCCGGATTAAAAGAGGCCCTCCTGGTTCTAAAAGATGTAAACGGCGTAGGGATTATTTACCTGGACGATAAGGATGTGATTCGGCACAGGTTGGTTAAACAAATTATTGCCGCTTACAAGTCAATTGAAAATAATGAATAGAAATGCCATTTTTGAATCTTCTGTTGAAGGAAGATTCTGAAGTTGGAATGTTTTAGAAGATAAAAATGTGGCTTTAAAATCTGAAAAAGAAAATCTATATATGAGTACACTAACCAGAACAAATTATAACTTTTCGGGACAAAAGAATGTGTATAAAGGCAAGGTTCGGGATGTCTATACTTTGGAAAACGACCGGCTGGTCATGGTGGTGACAGACAGGCTTTCGGCCTTTGATGTGGTGATGCCAAAAGGAATTCCTTACAAAGGACAAATTCTGAATCAGCTCGCGACCAAAATGATGAAAGCGACCGAAGATATTGTTCCTAACTGGCTTCACGCCACGCCAGATCCTAATGTGGCTGTGGGAGAAAAATGTGAACCCTTTAAAGTGGAAATGGTAATTCGCGGTTATCTTGCCGGCCATGCTGCCCGTGAGTATAAGAATGGGAAACGTAAACTCTGCGGAATTAAAATGCCCGACGGATTAAAGGAAAACGAATCTTTTGGTGCTCCCATTATTACGCCTACCACAAAAGCAGAAAATGGCGCTCATGATGAAGATATTTCAAGAGAAGAGATCCTTTCCCGCGGACTGGTTTCCGAAGAAGATTTCAACGAATTGGAATATTACACCAAGCAACTCTTTTTGAGAGGTAGTGAAATGGCAAAGGATAATGGTTTGATTCTCGTAGACACAAAATATGAGTTCGGAAAAACGAAAGACGGTAAAATAGTGCTTATAGATGAAATTCACACGCCTGATTCTTCACGATATTTCTATGCAGAAAACTATCTTCAGCGATTGGCTGAAAATAAACCTCAAAAGCAGCTTTCTAAAGAATTTGTAAGGGAATGGCTAATGGAAAATGGTTTTCAAGGCAAAGAAGGGCAGGAGATACCCAATATGTCTGAAGAATATATCAATTCAGTTTCAGAAAGATATATTGAACTTTACGAGCAAATTACCGGTGACAAATTTATAAAAGCGGATATTTCAAATATTGAAGAAAGAATAAAAAACAATGTAGAAGATTACTTAAAAAAGTAACTTTTTCAGAAGTTTTTTAATTAGTAAAGTCCGCAGAATTTAAAATTCTGCGGATTTTTTGTTTCAGCATAAGAATTATTTTATTTCCAGAATTTCAAGATACTCCGGGCCTCCATCTAAAGGATAGCCAGAGATCTTTTGGCCCATTACCGTTACTTCTTCATTCAGGTAATCATTGAGGTTTACAGAATCACTTCTTACTGCATAAAATGTCTCAGAATTGGTGAGAGTATGTGTTCCGTATTGATAGGAAGTAATTCCCTGCTCCTGGATGGTACCGGTTATTTCCAGGTGGTTCTTAGACTTGTTTTGATTGCATGCTGCAGTCAAGAAAAGTAGTAAAGTGCCGGTAATTAAGTAGGTAAATAGCTTCATAGATTTCTCCCGTTTAAATTCAGAAATAAAAACAATCTGTAAAATGTCATTTTTGGATACTTATTCTTCATAACGTTTCAGCCGGTTTTGCAAATGTCTTACTTCCTCCTGAAGCCCGGAAACGCGCTGCAGTAAATTTGAGATGGCATCAATTCCTTCAAGGTTGATCTCAAGGTCGTAATGAAGCCGTATCATTTTTTCTACTTCCCCAACCTGCTCATGGAGCAGGACCTGCCGATTGTCTAAGGTAATGATTTCAACCAGCCCGTATTCATTTAAAGAATCAATGAAAGTTGGTTCAATGCGATGGCATGCGCAAAATTCTGTTATTGTGACGTATTGCTTAGGATCCATTTTTTCTGATGTTTTTTAGTTCCTGAAGTAATTCTTTTTCTCTGGCACTTAGATTGGTAGGTATTTGCAGTTTGTAATTTATAAACAAATCGCCAAACTGTCCTTCTTTTTTATACCTCGGAAATCCTTTTCCTTTTAATTTTACCGTGGTTCCGTTCGGAGTTTCAGGTTTTACTTTTAATTTGGCTTTTCCGTCAAAAGTCTCTACAATGATCTCGCCGCCGAGAGTAGCGGTAAAAATATCCAGGTCAACGTCCTTATAAAGATTAGCACCCTCTCTTTTAAATGCTGTATCATTAAGAATAGCAAAAGTGATAAAAAGATTGCCGTTAGGGCCGCCATTCATTCCTTCACCGCCATACCCCTGAATTTTTATGGTCTGGCCGTTTTCAACTCCTGCGGGAATGGTAAGTCGTATATTTTTCCCATTGACCGTGAGCGTGTGCTTTTGAGAACGATAAACATCTGAAAGGTTTAGGCGCAATTCAGCATTAAAATCCTGTCCTTTAAATTTTGTACCGGCCCCTCGTCCTGTTGGTCCCGATGCCCTTCCACCAAACATAGATTCAAAAAAATCAGAAAACCCCGCATCTTCAAACCCCGAGAAATCGGCACTTCCTTCAAATCCTCCTGTACTGCCTGCGTATTGCCGTTGATATTGGTTTTGCTGCTGTTTTGCTCTTTCATATTCTTCGGCATGTTGCCAGTCTTTTCCATACTGGTCATATTTTTTCCTTTTTTCAGGATCTATTAGAACCTCATGTGCCTCGTTGATTTGCTGAAACTTTCTTTGCGCTTCAGTATTGTTCGGGTTTAAATCCGGGTGATATTTACGGGCCAGTTTTCGGTAAGCCTTCTTGATATCATTTTTTGTAGCGCTTTTGTCAAGTTCAAGAAATTTGTAGTAGTCAATAAACTCCATTTTACGGCTAAAATTAAGGTTGATGTATCTCAATATTTGACTATTAAAGATAAAAGTTTCAACTTAAAAATATATAAAGGATTTGCTAAGAATTTAAGAATAAGTGACGGGGGTTATTACGCAAAAATAATTGAGAAAAAACTTTTTTAACTATTCCATAGGACCGCATTTTTTTACATTTGTTTTTAAAAAAGGTTTTGCTAATTTTAGAATATGAAAAATCTACAGATCAAAACCTTCGCCGATTACAAAAAAGCCTACAAAAAAAGTACTGAAGACCCTGAAGCTTTCTGGGATGAAATAGCAGAAACTTTTCTATGGAAGAAAAAGTGGGATAAAACCCTGGAATGGGATTTTGCCAAACCTGAAGTGAAATGGTTCCAGGGAGGAAAACTGAATATAACAGAAAACTGCCTGGACAGACATCTGGAAACTCTTGGCAACAAGACCGCTATAATTTGGGAGCCTAATGACCCGGATGAGGAGAGCCGATATATCACCTACAGGCAACTTTTTGTAAAGGTTTCCAAGTTTGCCAATGTACTTAAAAACAATGGTATTAAAAAAGGAGATAAGGTGTGTCTTTATATGCCCATGATCCCTGAACTGGCTATTGCCATGCTTGCCTGTGCAAGAATTGGTGCAGTTCATTCTATAGTGTTTGCAGGTTTTTCAAGCACCGCTATAGCAAATCGTATTAACGACTCTGAATGCAAGATGTTGATCACGGCCAATGAAGTATACAGAGGCTCAAAAAGAGTAAATCTTAAAAGTATTTGTGATGATGCGCTTGAAAAAACTTCTTCGATAGAAACGGTGATCGTCTATAGAAGGACGGTAGAACCAACTGCTATGAAAGAGGGAAGGGATAAATTTTGGTTTGATGAACTACAGAAGGTAGAGAATGAATGTCCTGCCGAAGAAATGGACGCCGAAGATATGCTGTTCATATTATATACTTCCGGGTCAACCGGCAAACCAAAGGGAATGGTGCATACCACCGGCGGTTATATGGTAGGAACCACCTATAGTTTTGAAAATGTTTTTCAAATGGATAAGAACGATGTCTACTGGTGTACAGCAGACATTGGCTGGATTACCGGCCATTCATATATCATTTATGGCCCACTGGCTGCCGGTGCAACCACGGTTATGTTTGAAGGGATACCCAGCTTCCCAGATTACGGAAGGTTTTGGGAAATATGTGATAAATTAAATGTAACACATTTTTATACCGCTCCCACTGCCATTCGCGCCCTGGCTAAACAGCCTTTAAAATTTGTCGAGAAGCATGATCTTTCTTCTTTAAAGGTGTTAGGTTCTGTGGGGGAGCCTATTAATGAGGAAGCCTGGCACTGGTACAATGATAACATAGGAAAAGGGAACTGTCCTGTTGTGGACACCTGGTGGCAGACAGAAACAGGAGCTATTATGATCTCACCACTCGCGGGAATTACTCCCGGAAGGCCAACTTTTGCTACTTTACCATTGCCTGGTGTACAGCCGGCTTTAATGGATGAGCAGGGAGAAGAAATTACCAACCTTCATGAAAAAGCGGAAGGAAGACTGGCAATTAAATTTCCATGGCCTTCTATTGCACGCACCATTTATGGAAACCATGATAGATATAAGGAGGTCTATTTCTCTACTTATCGAAATAAATATTTTACCGGAGACGGGGCCTATCGCGATGCGACCGGAAATTATAGAATTACCGGAAGGGTAGATGATGTGGTAATTGTTTCTGGGCATAATTTGGGTACCGCGACTATTGAAAATGCCATTGATGAACATACCGCTGTTGTGGAAAGCGCAGTCGTTGGATTTCCACATGATGTGAAAGGAAATGCCTTATATGCCTATGTTATTCTATATGATGAAGTAGAGCCTTCTGAAAAGCTGAAAAAAGAGATTAAAGAATTGGTTTCGGGTACTGTAGGTCCCATTGCCAAACCAGATAAAATTCAATTCGTAAGCGGATTGCCGAAAACCCGAAGTGGTAAAATTATGCGTAGAATTCTGCGGAAAATAGCCTCAGGCGATGCAGGTGATCTTGGAGATATTTCCACGCTACTAAATCCTGAAGTAGTTGAAGAAATTAAAGCCGAAGCGCAAACTGTGTAGATATAATCATCTTGAGTATTTAAAAAGGCGGAATTTCTTCTGCCTTTTTTATTCATCCAGGTTTAGCTCGTAATCGCTCATCATTTCTTCCAAAACTTCTTCAGTTTGTGAAAAATGGGGTTTTGATGTTCTTTTTCTTTCTACTTTTTTAAAGTAAGGAATTATCTCTCCGGTTTCATATAGTTCAGGGATCATGGGGTGAACATAATAGCTGCGACAAACGCTTCTGGTGTTTCCAAGAGCATCGGCGGCGGCATCGTACGACTCCAGGATATTGGATTTTCGTTCTTTTTCTATTTCGGAATGACCTATCTTTCGAAGATGTTCAAAAAAAATCTTTGTGGCGCTCCATGTTCTGAAATCTTTAGCTGAATAAATTTCCCCGCATACGTTCTGGATATATTCATTTACCATCCCACTGTCAATGGAATGTTTTTGACCATTTTCATCATAATATTTAAAAACCTCCCAACCTGGAATTTCTTCGCATTTATTAACCAGTTGAATCAACTTTTTATCCTGTAAGGTAATTGAATGTTCTTTTCCCTTTTTTCCTACGAAATTGAATTTCATTTTTCCCTTGGAAACCTGTACATGGCGCTTTCTTAAAGTGGAGAGTCCGTATGATTTATTTTCTTTGGCATAGCAATCATTGCCAATTCTAATATGGGTTTCTTCCATGAGCCGAATGATAAGTGCCAGAACTTTTTCCTGGGGCATCTTTGGAAGGTCAAGGTCATTGTCTACCTGCTCCCTTATTTTTGGCAGCACTTTACCAAAAGCTGCCATTTTGAAAAACTTGGTTTGGTTTCTTATTTCTCCCCAGTGAGGATGATATAAATATTGTTTTCGTTGCTTGGTATCTATTCCTACGGCCTGGAGATGACCGTTATCCAACTGGCAAATCTTTACATCCTCCCAGGCCGGTGGAATCACGAGCTTATCAAACCTTTCTATCCGTTTTGAGTTTGTAATTTGTCTTCCCCTATTGAAATAAAGGAAAGATTTTCCTTTTTTCTTACGTTCAATACATAATTCCTCTTCCGAAACGTAAAGTAGTTTCGCGAGTTCTGCAGCTTTACTGGGTTGAGATATAAGCTCTTTTACCTCTCTGGTAGACAGGGACATGTGTAATTCTTTTTTGATAAAGATAATTGCCTGATCTCGCTTATAGTTTTAAATAAATGTGAAATTTAAAGAAAAAGCCTCTTTTCAGAAGAAAAGAGGCTTAACTATTAAAATATTTTTTACTAATCGAAATAACTGAAGCTATCTCCTTCTCTAATTTGAAGGATACTCTCGTAAATGAGTTTTATCACGTTCTCAACATCATCGCGATGCACCATTTCTACCGTGGTGTGCATGTACCGAAGCGGAAGGGAAATTAGGGCAGAAGCCACACCGCCATTGCTGTAAGCAAAAGCATCGGTATCTGTACCGGTCATTCTGGAAGATGCCATTCTCTGGAAAGGAATGTTTTTCTTTTGCGCGGTTTCAATTAACAGGCTTCTCAATTTATTCTGAACCGCAGGCGCATATGAAATTACCGGTCCGTCCCCGATTTTTGTATGTCCGTTGGTTTTTTTCTCGATCATTGGAGTAGTTGTATCGTGAGTAACATCTGTCACGATGGCTACGTTAGGCTTAATGCGTTGTGTGATCATTTCGGCGCCTCTTAAACCTATTTCCTCCTGAACCGAATTGGTAATGTACAATCCAAAAGGCAACTTTTTCTTGTTTTCTTTAAGTAGACGTGCCACCTCGGCTATCATGAATCCGCCAACCCTGTTATCAAGTGCACGGCAAACGAACTTGTTGTCATTTAAAATAAAAAATTCATCGGGATAGGTTATGACACACCCCACATGAACTCCTAATGCCTCTACTTCTTCCTTAGAGGAGCAGCCAACGTCAATACTTATATTATCGGGCTTTGGAGCTTGTTCTTTTTCTTTATCACGTGTATGAATAGCAGGCCATCCAAAAACCCCTTTTACAATACCTTTTTGGGTGTGGATATTTACTCTTTTTGAAGCCGCGATTTGGTGGTCGCTTCCACCATTCCTTATAACATATATAAGACCATCATCGGTAATATAATTTACATACCATGAGATCTCGTCTGCATGTCCTTCTATTACTACTTTATATTTTGCTTTTGGATTAATTACTCCTACTGCAGTACCGTAGGTATCTGTAATAAATTCATCTACATAAGGTTTCAGGTAATCCATCCATATCTTTTGACCTTCCCACTCGTAACCTGTAGGAGCGGCATTGTTCAGATATTTCTCAAGAAACTTTATTGATTTGTCGTCTAAGATGCTTTCTTTTCCCATTCATTATGATTTTGCACGAATTTAATAAGAAATATATAGTTTACAACCGCTAGTTATGTAATTTTGGAATGATTTCTGTACAAAAACCTGAAATGAAAAACTTGAAGTATATACTTTTCATCGCCGCAGTTTTACTTTCGGGAACAGGCTTTGCGCAGCATCAGGTTCCTGAACAGGATACTGTTCAAAAAGAGTATATGATCATTGAAGGAGATTCCATTCCGCGGGAATTCATAGATTTGGAGGAAGTTCTCATTTTAGAGAAACTTAAATTTGACAATGAGCAGGAGAGAAGAAGGTATTTGATCCTAAGGCATAAAACGCATAAAGTATATCCTTATGCAAAGTTGGCTTCGGAAAGACTTGTAGAACTTAATAGCAGGTTAGAGCAAATAGAAGGTCGAAGAGATAGGAAAAGATACACGAAAATTGTGCAGAATTATATTGAAGACCAATTTGCAGCCGAGTTGAAGAAATTAACTCGCACCGAAGGTCAGATTCTTGTAAAATTAATTCACCGCCAAACTGGAACCACAACTTTTGATCTCATAAAAGATCTAAAGAGTGGATGGAGGGCTTTTTGGTATAATACCACTGCCAGCTTTTTTGATATTTCACTAAAGGAGGAATTTCAACCAGAACTAAACCAGGAAGATTATCTTATAGAAGATATTCTTCAAAGAGCATTTCAAACCAACAGGTTGGAAAAGCAGCCAACAGCACTGGATTTTGATTTCTTAGAACTTACAGATAAATGGAAGTCTTCTAAAAAACAGACTAATTCCAAAGCGGGATAGTATTAGGAGAGAATAAGTCATGGCCGCTTATTTATATAGGTTATTTTATCCCGTAAATAGGTGCTGTATAATACTATTATATATATGTATTTTGATTTGGGCGTTGCTTTTTCCTGCTTTGGCGGGAAAAATGCCGGGCTTTACGCTTGTAGTCTCGAAAAAGATCGGGAGCTACCGCTTCAATCCCTAACGCAGGAGTTCTATGGGCTAGAGTGTATGTAAGATTTGCAGCTTTCGAATGGGTGAAAATATTAGCATTCCAAAAAAAATTTGAAATCTCCCCTTTCTGAATGTTCATGTTTCCAGGGGTTTAGGTTTTAGGGCAGATAATTTCCTAAAGAAATCTAAATTTTTATGAATTTGAGGCTTGTGTAATTAAAAAACGGGTGTATATTTGCACCCGCTTTGAGAAACAACAAAGGCATAAGCTAAACGTTGTGAGCTCAGCAGGGGCGGAGGTTTAAAGCGAAAAAGTTCTCTGAAAAATACTTGAAATTT
>NZ_JBMPGS010000008.1:0-4143 GCF_049680855.1 Salinimicrobium maris
CCGAGGCGGTGTTTAACAGTGAAACAGCCTCAGGCTGGCAGGAGGTATCATTTGCTTCTCCTGTGCCTGTTACGGCCAATACTACATATGTGATTTCATACCACAGTAATAACGGCTTTTATTCCCTCAACAGTCCCTTTTTTAATACAAGAGCAGTGGTTGATGAACCACTTACAGGTTTACAAAGTGGTACAGATGGATCAAATGGGGTGTACAGATATTCCAATACACCCACCTTTCCAAACCTGACATACCAAAGTAGTAACTATTGGGTGGACGTAGTGTTCAACACACTCGAGCAGAACGCTCTCCCCAATATTACCTTAATTTCTCCTGAAGATGGCAGTACTTTTACTACTCCGGCAGCGGTTACTCTTGAGGCTACCGCCTCGGATCCTGATGGTACGATCACAAAAGTGGAGTTCTTCCGGGACAATTTAAAAATAGGAGAAGATCTGTCTCATCCTTATAGCTTTATCTGGAATCACAGTTCTACAGGTAATTACTCCTTAACAGCTGAAGCAACAGACAACAGTGGAGCAAAACGAATTTCTTCTACAGTCAATATAGTTTTAACAGCACCTGCAGGGAATATTCCACCAACCGTAAGTGCAGGAGAGGATCAGATATTGGTTCTTCCGGAGGACAATATAACTCTATCTGCCAGTGCCAGTGATTCAGACGGTTCCATAATTTCCTACCTCTGGGAACAATTAGGAGGGCCTGCTGCGGAAATACAGAATGCTGCCTCAATGAATCTTGAGCTATTAGGGTTGGAGCAGGGCGTATATGTTTTCAGAGTAACCGTTGCCGATAACGAAGGAGGTACAGCAAGCGATGATGTCAGCATAATAGTAAATGCCTTGGACGAATTTAATTGTCCCTGTACAGTTTTTGAAGATTCAGAAATACCTACGGGAAGCCTCAAGAATGACGGAATTGGTGGATTACAATTGGGAATGAAATTCCAGTCTCAGGTAGACGGCTATATTACCGGAGCGAAATTCTACAAACAAAGTGGAAACAGCGGAGTTCATACAGGGCAATTATACAATAGCAACGGGAATTTATTGGCTGAAGCGGTTTTTCAGAACGAAACATCTTCAGGATGGCAGCAGGTAAAATTCGATTTCCCTGTAGCCGTAACAGCAAATACTACTTACATCATTTCATATCATACCAGTGCCGGATTTTACTCCCTGAACGAGGCCTTTTATTCAGGTGCAGTGCTGAACGAACCTTTGCAGGCACTGAGGGATGGAAGTGACGGAGGCAATGGAGTGTACAGGTATACATCCACTCCTGAATTCCCCAACTTTTCTTATAACATGAGTAATTACTGGGTAGATGCCATTTTTGAAACAACTGCATCCGCTACAGTATCTAAAAATGTGCTTAGTTCACCAGATTATTCCAAGCCAAGTATGTTGGAATCTGCTCTCCTTGACAGGATAGAGGTGATCCCTAATCCATTTTCTGATTATGCCACCCTGGTATACCAGCTTCAGGAAGGCGGATTTTATTCCATTAGCATTTACGATGCCAGAGGCTCTTTAGTCAGAAGGGTCAAAGAAATAGATTTTGCAGTGGCGGGGGAGGAATATACCTTGGAAATTGACGCGACTTCGCTGCCCCAGGGAATATATTTTCTTCGCATTTCACATCAGAACGAAGTAAAAGCAACACAGCTTGTAATAAACAAGTAGTCTCTATTAAAAACCGCCGGCTTCTTTCTATTCAGGAAGAGGGAGTGATAAACAGCGTGACCACTTTAAATTTATTTGAATGAAAGTCAGGGATAATACTTCTAAAAGGCTTTGCCTTCACAGGATCTTATTTTTTCTTCTACTGTTATTTCCCGCTCAGGAAGGAGAGTTAGCTGCAGCAGTTGGAACCGAAGAACTTCTGGAAGAAGTTAAACCTTTGGAAAAAGAGAAAGCAGAAAGGCAATTACATACTAAGGAGCAGGAAGCCAATAGGAGCTCAGTTTTGATCATTACCAGTGATAGTAACCGCTTTAGCAGTTACCTTGCAGAAATACTCAAGGCCGAGGGATTGAACGATTTTGACGTGCAGGAGGTTTCCACAATATCAACAGAAGTCCTGCAGGGGTACAATATGATTCTTTTGGGAGAAATGTCCCTAACAACTGTTCAGGTTGGCTTGCTTTCCCAACGAGTTCAGGAGGGTGCTACTATGATTTCCTTTAGACCGGATGTTAGACTTGCTCCCCTTCTGGGGCTAACCCCTGCAGGAAGTACTTTATCTGATAAATACCTGCTTATCAATCCTTCTGGACCGGGAGAGGGGTTGGTGAAGGAGACCATTCAATTTCATAGTACTGCAGATCTTTACGAGCTGAACGGGGCCGTAAGTCTTGCTAAACTCTACTCCGACGCACATTCAGCAACTATTTACCCTGCTGTTTCCAGTAATGATGTAGGTGTTAACGGAGGAAAAGCTATTGCGTTCACCTATGACCTTGCACGCTCCGTGATCTATACCCGTCAGGGAAACCCGGCCTGGGTGGGTCAGGAAAGAGATAATCAACCGGGACCAATAAGATCGAATGATATGTTTTACCCAGACTGGGTGGATCTTAATAAGGTTGCCATTCCACAAGCGGATGAACAGCAGCGGTTGTTGGCGAATATTATAACCCGGAACAGCCGGCATCCCATGTTGAGATTCTGGTATATGCCGCGGGGATTAAAGGCTGCAGTGGTCATGACAGGAGATGATCATGCCCGGGGAGGAACCATAGCAAGATTTAACCGTTATCTGGAACTTAGTCCCGATAATAGCCCTGAGGCTGTAGCCGACTGGAGAGCCATCCGTGGTAGTTCTTACATTTTTCCAAATACACCGATATCTAATAATCAAGCCAGTAGTTTTGAGGCACAGGGATTCGAAATTGCGCTTCATCTCAATACACAGTGTAAGAGCTATGACGAAACATCCATTGAAAATGATCTAACCACACAACTGGCAGAAATGGCTGCCAATTTTCCTGGGGTGAGTGCTTCCACCACCAATCGTACACATTGCATCGCGTTTAGTGACTGGTCCACTCAGCCCAAGGCAGAAGTTTCAAAAGGAATTCGGCTGGATGCTAATTACTACTACTGGCCGGGGAGTTGGGTCAATGACAGACCCGGAATGTTTACAGGGTCCGGTATACCTATGAAATTTTCAGATTTGGATGGTAACACTCTTGATATTTATCAACTTAACACCCAGATGACAGATGAGTCCGGACAAATTTTTCCGTTCACTATAGATCAATTATTGGACAAAGCCTTAGGTCAGGAAGGTTATTTTGGGATGTTCTGTGCAAACATGCATACAGATGATGATGATTCAGACGGTTCGGAAAAGATCATAGCTTCAGCGATGAGCCGTGGTGTTCCTGTAATTTCTGCAAAGCAGGTACTTACCTGGATGGATGGCAGAAATACATCATCTTATCATATGAATCAGTGGGATGGTCAGGTACTTGATTTTTCGTTGGAAGTTTCCGGTGGGGCCCATAAACTGGAGACGATGTTACCAGCCATATTTAATGATCAGAGGGTTGTGGGTTTGACCAAAGAAGGAATTGCGGTAAACTACAGGACCGAAAAAATTAAAGGAGTGGAGTATATTTTCTTTTCTGCAACTACAGGAGATTTTCTTGCTACCTACGGAGTGAATGAAGTACCGGCAGTATCCATCACCTCGCCGATGGAATCAGCAGAATTTAACACTTCTGAATCAGTGATTATTAAAGCTAGTGCCGTAGATTCGGACGGTAGCATTAGCAAAGTTGAATTTTTTCAGGGTTATACCAAGCTAGGTGAAGTCAGCGAGGCTCCTTATAGCTTTACCTGGGAAAATATTCCAACAGGAACTTTTTCTCTTACTGCCAAAGCTACAGATGACAAGGGTGCTGTGGCTATTTCCGCTCCCGTAATGATTGAGGCATCTCAGGTTTGTCCTTGCAATGTGTTTAGTCCTGAAGAGCGTCCCTCAGGAATCCTGTGGAGCGGTTCCCCGTTACAATTGGGGATGAAATTCCGTAGTTCAGAGAATGGGTTTATTACAGGAGTACGTTTTTACAAGCAGCCGGGGAATACTGGCGTTCATACGGGGCAGCTTTATAGC
>NZ_JBMPGS010000009.1:0-2691 GCF_049680855.1 Salinimicrobium maris
AAGTAGAAAAGAGAGGGGATTATCAATGTTGTCGGAATCTCCAGGTTCCCATGAATAACATAACCTTAATCCTCTCTTTTGTTCTTTCTGATTAGTAATTAAAAGTTAGGAAATCAAACTTAAGACGGTTAATCGCCAATAGACGGTAGCGTTAGTAAGAAAATAATTATCTTGCCCACAACAATATACTAAGCCGACAAATCCGCGTTCCTTATTCCGCCAACTGGCGATAACCGGGACCGTTGCAAGCAATTTTATATGAAGCATTTTACTGAAGAAGAATTAGAATTTTATTTTGATCGTGATTCAGAGGAAGAACAAACAAGAACAAGAAAAATCTTTGAAAAACTTAGAGATAGAGCTAAAGGTGGAAAAACTTTATTAGAAAGAGAAAAAGAGTTTTTCTGTCTTTGTTTGAAATTAAGTGATTACGAGGACGATGGTAAACCAGAAGATTTTGAAGTTTGTAATGATTTTAGATTTAAACAACTATACTTAACGTATTTCAGTTCAGGACTAAAATCTGACGAAGTTTATAAAGCTGATAAAGGAAAAGTTTACCTAGTTCCACTAAACGAAAGAATTAAGGACTTAAAATACCTAACTTCTATTCAGAAGATTTGGTTAAAAGAAATTGAGAAAACTAATCACACTGACCAGATTTTACAACTTTTAGCAGCCGAGACACGACAAGACTTAAAGAGAATTAAAAAAGAAGCAGGAACTCTTTTTTTTAGAAAGCAGAAAGAACAATATGCATTCAAAAAAGAAAAACAGATCCTCCATTCTAAGTTCCTATATCTTTTGGTTAAAAAGACAATTCAAAATCACGATGAATCTGATTTTAATTTCACATTTATGGCAAAAAATGTAGAAATTGATGCTTATTCACTAATCCATATTATTAATAGACATTATGCCGAAGTAATTAAAGATAATCCACAAAAAACTTACCATATAGAAGATTTTGATCCAGAGCTATTGCACATAAAATTGAAAGATATTCTCAAGGAAATTGAAGAAAAATCTATTCCAATTAAAAATCCCGAAAAATTTGCTTTCCGATATAAAAATGTGGACTATAGAATATGGATTAAAAAAAGAGTGAAGTATGAAAAAGGAATTGGTAAAATTGAATTTTACAGGTTGGAAACATTTTACCCAATAGCGGATAAAAGTGAAATTGAAGATCTTAATAATAATTATGATTTAGTTGAAGTAAGTCCGGAACTTCAAACATATACTGAGAAATAAAACTGCTAGCAACAACGGCTCATCGCAAATAACGGGTATTGCCGAAAAAGTGTAATTTTAGAAACCAGGAAAGAAAACAATTAAACCGACAACTCCGCGTCCCAACTCCCGCAACTTGCGATAGCCGAGACCGTTAGCTGCAAGGCTTCAACAAAACTTAGCATAAAATTAATGGAAATTTATTTGAAGAATTGGTATGATAAATTCATACAGGAATTACCAAAAACCAAAAACCAAAAATCTAAGAGTTATATCTCCCTTTGTAGGTGAGCAAATTTTAAGAAAAATAGAGAAGAATTTTAATTTTCAGAATTTTGAATTAATCACGAGATATAATCTTCAAGATTTCGCACTGAAAGTTTCAAGTTTAGACGGAATTAAATTTTCTGTAGATAAAGGAGCCAATATTTACGGTATTAAAGGATTACACAGCAAAGTATATTTACTAGATAAAAGAGCTGCAATAATTACATCTGCAAATCTTACTAATGGAGGTTTAAGAAATAATATGGAATGTGGAATCTACTTAACGGATAAAAAAGTAATTAAAGATCTCCATAATCATTTTAATGATTTGAAAAATATTGCTGGACAAAATTTGCAATTAAATGAATGTCTAAAATGGGAAAGCAAATTGTCTAACATAAACACAACTAAAGGTAAAGCAGCAAAATTACCAGATTATGGTTCTAGCAAAACTAATTTTAATAACTCAATAAATTATTACATTAAATTTTTTGGCAAAGGAGATAATCGAGTAGAATTAGATTTTCCAGTTAAGGAAGAAATAGATAGAGCTTTATGCCATTATGCTTGTGGTTTTCCAATAAATAAAAAGCCTAGACAAGTCAATGATGGCGATATCATATATATGGCAAGAATGACTCAGAATCCAAATGATTATGCAATTTTTGGAAAAGCCACAGCTCTCAAGTTTACAGAAGGAAGAGATATTGCCTCAGATATAGAGAAGCAAGAACGAGAATGGAAAAATAAATGGCCAGCTTATTTACGAGTTGAGAAACCAATTTTTCTAAATGGAACTATGGGTGATGGAATACTGCTTTCAGATTTAATTGATAAATTTGAATATGACAGTTTTCCTTCAACAAGAAAAAGATATGATAAGGGAGAACAAAATATTGTAGTAAAAAGATCTTTAATGAGAAAAGCATACACTAAGATCACAAATAATTCTGCGAATTGGTTAGAACAACAATTCGAAGATGCTCTTCAAATTACTGGAAAAGTTCCAGATAGTTTTTTAAAAAATTTACCTCAAACTACTACTAATTTAAAGAATTGGTAACGCCCAGCAGCTAACAAAGAACTAAGCTAACTTCCAAACAATTTATCCTAATTTTGATACATAATTTTCATCGTATGGTAAACCCGATTTTGCCACTGCAAATGCCTGTTTCAGCAGTTTGCCGCATA
>NZ_JBMPGS010000010.1:0-1851 GCF_049680855.1 Salinimicrobium maris
AGTAGAAAAGAGAGGGGATTATCAATGTTGACGGAATCTAAAGTTCCCACGGTTCATATAACCTTACTCCTCTCTTTTGTTCTTTCTAGTTAATTGCTAAAAGTTAGAAATCAAACTTAAGACGGCTCATCGCAAATAACGGGTATTGCCGAAAAAGTGTAATTTTAGAAACCAGGAAAGAAAACAATTAAACCGACAAATCCGCGTCCCTTCTCCCGCAACTTGCGATAGCCGAGACCGTTACCTGCAAGCTCAATTGAAAATTTCGTTAACTATTATGTTATATTACGTATTCGTTAATATAAATATCAGGATAAACAATTGAAAACTCACCTAAGTTAATTCCCTTAAATCCAAAGAGACATATTTGAATTGCTGGCTTATAAACCAAATATTGCGGTTTATTAAGTTCAAATTTTAGCCGATAATTAGGTTTCGTTTTTTCGGATTTGGAATTTATCCCATAAACTCTTACTGATTGTTGCTCTAAAACTTTAGTTTTCTCCTTCATAAAACTAATTACTCTCGCAACAGTTGTCTTTTTATTTACTAAACCCTGTTTTCTCATTAAATCAACACTTTTCTCAAAGTCCAACATATGAGAGGTATTCCCGACTAGATCAAAGCAAGTTTTATCAGAATAATCGAAGGTGGATTTGCAAATAATATATTTATCTTTCCTATGTTTCTTGCCCCACCAATGAGCATTTTCAATGAAAGTATCCCAAAAATAATATCCATTTCCTAACCAGGCATTACCCCAGTTACATGGAAATGGCCCTTGCTGTTCAACCTCTTCAGGATTTTCTTTGTCCTCGAGTGTTTGATAAATTACTTTACGTTCCAAAGAAATAATTTAAGCTATCGTTGTATTATCCTTTAATGGTTTTTCTAATGAAACTAAATTCATTGTAGGTAAAACAACTGGAGGAATATTAGCCTGATTTGTAACTATACTTACAAATGCCCTTAAATAAGGAAAAAGGATTGCAATACTGTTACGAAAAAAATAGGGTGGTATTTCCTCGAATGAGGATAAGGAAGTGAATTTGAAAGTACCTATACATCTTATATTTACAAAAGGTTTTGTTTCCTTATCATTATCTGTATAGGCTGAAAAGTCAAATGATAAGTCATAAGTAGAAGTCTCTTTATAAAAAACACCTGAAGGCTTAAAATCTACAGATAGTTTATTCGAGGTATGATTTTCAAGATTAATATTTACTTTATCAAAAATATATTTCTCTATTGAAAAGCTTGCTTTTTCCATAAGTTGATGTCAAAAAAAAATCCGAAGTAAAATTCGGATTTTTAATATTATTAACAAAGCTTTCTTGATTTAAATCTGGCTTTTCCTTTTCCAGTTCAAAAAAATAACTGGAGCATTCAATAAATTCTTCCACACTTGGTCCATTAACTTCATCAAATTTTGAAGTTGACTCCCAATCTTTTTCTATTTGCTCTCGGGAAGTAGTATTGAAATAATCTTGCAATTTTTCAAACATACTTTTCATAACTATTGGTTTTTCGAGATTAACTCTTGCAGTAAATGTATATTTAAATATAGTTATACAAAACTATTTTATTATTAATTAAGTGTAATAATACTATAAATTAACAATACTTAAACAATACATAGACATTTTAATCTTGTGCAAAGGTAATTGTAAAAACTAGAATAAACAATTATTGTTGCATATCTCAAATTAATTATTTCGATTTATCGCCAGCAGCTAACAAAGAACTAAGCTAACTTCCAAACAATTTATCCTAATTTTGATACATAATTTTCATCGTATGGTAAACCCGATTTTGCCACTGCAAATGCCTGTTTCAGCAGTTTGCCGCATA
>NZ_JBMPGS010000011.1:0-1778 GCF_049680855.1 Salinimicrobium maris
AGCATACAGCATGTTATGGATGATTCAAAACGGCCAGATGTTCCAATACGAATGGATATGCCCGGCTGGAGTGACACCTATGGTTTCTATTCCAAAGCAAGCGGGACATTCCAAAATCATAAAATAAAGCTTAACCTGAACGGCTTTTACAATAAATCTTTGGCAGAAATGACAATGTACCCAAACAATCCCTCAGAAAAAGAGATGTTTATGTACACCTGGCCCGATGTACGCACGCTCTACAACGGGATCTATATGGAAGATCAATTCCCCATACACCATAGAGCAAATATCAAACTTACCGCAAATCTGGGTTCGCACACCAACAAGGTTAAAAACCATACAGGGCTGCAGAGTTTAAGAATCTTTTATCCTGAAATGGAAGCAAGGAACCACAGGATTTTACCGGGTGCTTCTACAAGTCTGCAGCTTCAGAAGAGCAATTTGAGTTATAACATAGGTTTTGGATATGGAGAACGTGCGCCTTCGGTTTCTGAAGGATATGGCTTCTACTTGTTCAATAGTTTTGATGGCTTTGATTATATAGGAAATCCAAACCTAAACAATGAAAAATCTTTCGAGCTCAACGCTGCCATGAGCCTCAAAAATGACAAATGGAACGCAAGTTTTTCGGGTTCATATTTTCATATAAGAGATTACATTATAGGTAAGCCAGATAATAGCCTTAGCCCTATGACCATTGGCGCCAACGGAGTAAAGATTTATGAGCAACTCAAATACGCCTCTTTATTTAATAGCAGTCTTGACCTCAATTATTTTGTTAATGAAAATTGGACCCTAAGTGGAAATCTGGTGTATAACTATGGGCGCGATTTTGAAAACCGAAATCTTCCTTTAGTGCAGCCTTTCACTTATTTTTCATTTTTACAATTCAAAAAGGGCTTTTTTTCAGTAGAAGGTTCTGTGGAGGGCGCTTTGAAACAGCGTAACTTTAGTCCGGAGTTTGGTGAAAATTCTACTCCGGCTTATACAATATTGAATTTATCGGCTGCTCACATGTATTATTTTGGCGAACAAAAACTGACCGTAAAAATTGGTGCGGAAAACATTTTTGACACTTATTATTCTACTTTTTCTGACTGGAACAACATTCCCCGAAGAGGGCGAAATCTGTTTTTGAACCTCAATTATATCATTCTCTAAATCGTCGGAAATAAGCTTGAAAAATGGCATTTTCCGAAGAAAATTTGCTGGAAAATTTGCCATTTTTCTGTTTCCGAAGCTTAGAAAAAATAAGTAACGATTCCTCTTAAGAAAAAGGGCGTTCCCGGCGTAAAATGAATTTCCTCAACGGCTTCTGTTTCAAATGAAAGCCGTGATTCTGTTGCAAACTGGGTTTCATTCCACTCGGTGTCAAAAAGATTCTGAATATTGATCCCAAAATGCCATTTTTGAAGCTCATAGCCCAGGTTAAAATCAAAAACCGTATATCCTTCTGCAACGATCGAATTGTCTTCGTTGGCAGGTCGCGCCGAAAGATGTCGCATGGAAATCCCGGAGTAAATTCCTGAAGGTAAATTTGCGTTGAGGCCTCCTGTGAGGGTGAAATCTGGTGCGAGCGGGATGAAATCATTTCCTTCTGGCTCCTCCAACGACCTGGCAAATGCGTAGGTGGCATCCAAATTCCCGTACAACCAGCTCAAAGGTTGGTATTGCAGACTTAGGTCAATTCCTTTACGTTCGGTTTTACCGCTGGGTTCCACAATGCCTGCATCTCCAACATACACAAATTCCTGTTCGAGGAAAAGGTACCAAAA
>NZ_JBMPGS010000013.1:0-1418 GCF_049680855.1 Salinimicrobium maris
TAGCATCAATGAAAAAGCAGTAATCGAGTATCTTTAAAATTCACCAAAACTCTAAAGATATGGAAACCCGAGTTACTGCCTTACCAAAGCTATTCATTGGAATTGACATCCACAAGAGAAGCTGGAAAATACACTGCAACACAGATCTTTTTGCAGGTAAATCCTTCTCTATGCCTCCAGATCCTGATAAATTGCGGGAGTATGTTCAAAAACATTTTCCGGGCTACGAAGTATCTACTGCCTATGAAGCCGGCTGTTGTGGTTATTCAGCCCATCGCAGCTTCGAAAGTTTTGGCTGGAGATCCCTGGTAGTAAACCCTGCCGATATTCAACGAAAAGGAAAAGAACGATATACCAAAACCGACCGAATCGATGCTCAGCTCATTAGCCGGGAACTCAAAGACGGAAGGCTCGAAAGCATTATTGTCCCGGATATTGAACGTGAAGAACTACGAAGTCTGTTCCGTCGCCGTAATGATCTGGTGAAGGATTTGCGGCGTATCAAATCCCTTATTAAAATGCAGTTGCTCTATTATGGTGTCAAGGTTCCGCCGGAGTTTGACAATGATCACTGGAGTCACGATTTCCGTCATTGGGTGGATAGCCAGGAGTTTGTCTATGGTACTGCCAGGGAATCTTTGGCCAGTAAGATGCGTGATTTTCGTTTCACAGATAAAGAGCTTCGTGATGTTTCAAGTAAACTGAGAGCCTATTGCCGTAAACACTTCAAACAAGATTATTACCTGTTAAGAAGTATTCCCGGAATTGGAGGAATTGTAGCAGTGGGCATTATTGCTGAACTGGGTGATCTAAGGCGTTTCAGCAGCCTTAAGCATCTTGCCGGGTATGTAGGACTGGCTCCCAATATTTATCAAAGCGGGGCTAATTCAAAATCTATGGGAATGAACCCAAGGTGCCACAGGCTTATCCGCTCTTATTTTGTGGAAGCTGCCTGGCAGGCCATTAGAACTGATCCTGTGATGCAGGCTTATTACCGCCAGCACCTGGGCAAAGATGTCAAGAAAATAATAGTTAAAGTTGCTCATAAATTACTCAGCCGGACACTGGCAGTGATAAAAACAAAAATTCCTTATGAAGTTGGAGTTGTAGCTTAAATAAATACTAACTTAATGACCAAGCTCAAAATATTAAAAGCCCATACCACAAAACAACGTAGGTGGCCATTGTGGATCACATTTTTTAGCCAGTGGATGGGCTTATTTAACCAATCATAATGATGCTGGTGGCGCTCAATAGAAGTGACCACATATAGGATGCTGAGCGGGTTATTTTTTGCATTGAATTTCTACTGAAGCAGAGCTTCATCAAAAATTCAATGCTCTAAAATTTTAGCGGAATGAAGTAAAGAAAAAATAAAATATTAAATTTGAGAAAGCCGATTATTGCTTTTCATAGGA
>NZ_JBMPGS010000014.1:0-1394 GCF_049680855.1 Salinimicrobium maris
TAACCACCAGATCTTGGTTAGAAAGAGCCTTTAAAAATGATTTAAAGCCCAATCCGTTATTTTTAAATTGGAAGTGTTTTCCTTCTGAACTGGCAACATCAAATAGATCTTTACTGATGTCTACTTCATAAATTTGATTATTTTTATTCATAAGAATTTGATTAGGAAAGGACACCTACTTTGTTTTCATCGACTTAAAAACGAGATCTAGGTCTCATAGAACTAAACGAAATTGAAGTAGAAAAGAGAGGGGATTATCAATGTTGACGGAATCTAAAGTTCCCACGGTTCATATAACCTTACTCCTCTCTTTTGTTCTTTCTAGTTAATTGCTAAAAGTTAGAAATCAAACTTAAGACGGNGAGAGGGGATTATCAATGTTGACGGAATCTAAAGTTCCCACGGTTCATATAACCTTACTCCTCTCTTTTGTTCTTTCTAGTTAATTGCTAAAAGTTAGAAATCAAACTTAAGACGGTTAATCGCCAATAAGCGGCACCGTTAGGAAGAAAATAATTATCTTAACCAACGAACCATTACTAAGCCGACAACTCCGCGTCCCCTACTCCGCCAACTGGCGATAACCGAGACAGTTGTGCGTAATTAAACCACTCAAACCTAAAAAAATGAATATAAAATTATTTAACGAACGTCCAATTGATTATTGGTTTCAAAAGACCTTTAAAACCGCAATAAATGAGGTGGATGGAATACACCAGTACAATTTGACAGAAGAAAACGTTGATAAACTCACGGACGAAATCTTTAATCAATATAAAGAAAAACATTTAAGAGTTGACTTTTCTAAAAAATCTGCAAATGTTGAAATGGCTCAAGTTTCAGGTAAATTTTTTCCACCCGGCACTGATGTCATTCGCAACAAAAATTATTCTTGTGCAAAGGTAACTTGGACTTTTAATATTCAGCAGAGCTCCAAATTTTTATATGCTTCACCAACAAATCACCGATTTGAAATAGTGAGTGCTGAAATTGACAATCTAGAAAAACTACGCATTCATTATCAAACCAGATATGGCAATACGGAATTAAGTGAAACTTTAAAAAAGGAAGTTAAAAATTGGATTACGGACTTAGTTCCTAAGATGGAAAACACAATTTTGCTAATAAACAAAGAGATTGATGTATTTAATGAGGAAATGAAACCTAAAATAAAAAAGCGAATTGAAGAACGAGTTGCGGAAATTGAAAAGAAAAATAAACAAAATGACGATTTAGCTGACTTTTAAAATAACTACGCACAACAACGGCTCCTATGAAAAGCAATAATCGGCTTTCTCAAATTTAATATTTTATTTTTTCTTTACTTCATTCCGCTAAAATTTTAGAGCATTGAATTTTTGATGAAGCTCTGCTTCAGTAGAAATTCAATGCAA
>NZ_JBMPGS010000015.1:0-1058 GCF_049680855.1 Salinimicrobium maris
TGTGGAGCGGTTCCCCGTTACAATTGGGGATGAAATTCCGTAGTTCAGAGAATGGGTTTATTACAGGAGTACGTTTTTACAAGCAGCCGGGGAATACTGGCGTTCATACGGGGCAGCTTTATAGCCGCAACGGAAACTTGCTGGCAGAGGCTGTTTTTTCCAACGAAACATCTTCTGGCTGGCAGGAGGTGGCGTTTCCTTCTCCGGTGCCGGTCACGGCAGGGACCACCTATGTGATTTCCTACCATAGCAGTGCGGGATATTATTCGGCAGATAATCCATATTTTTCTGGTGCTGTGGAGAATGGTCCTCTTACCGGACTCAGGACCGGGATGGATGGCGCTAACGGAGTATATCGCTATAGCACGACTCCTTCTTTTCCTACACAGAACTATCAGAGCAGTAACTATTGGGTGGACGTTGTTTTCAATACCACGGCTCTGGTAAACCTTCCTCCCGTGGTGAGTTTGACTTCACCTGCAGGAGGGAGCAGTTTTGAGGCCCCTGCCACGATACGTTTGGATGCAACAGCTTCAGATTCCGATGGTTCTATTGCCAAAGTGGAATTCTTTCAGGGAAATACCAGGTTAGCAGAAGATACTTCCAGCCCCTACACCTTTAACTGGCAAAATGTTGCGGCAGGGAACTATAGTATTACAGCAAAGGCAACAGATGACAAGGGAAGGAAAACCACCTCTGCTGAAGTGCTTGTTTCTGTAACTCCCGATCCTTCCAGTTTCGCCTGCCCCTGTACTGTTTTCAATCCTAAAGATACTCCTACAGGTGGATTTTATAGTGGGGCACCCTTACAGCTGGGAATGAAGTTCAGAAGTTCGGTAGATGGTTATGTCACAGGGGTTCGTTTTTATAAAGAAACAGGAAATACGGGAGTACACACCGGTCAGCTATACAGTAGGAATGGGAATCTTCTTGCCGAGGCGGTGTTTAACAGTGAAACAGCCTCAGGCTGGCAGGAGGTATCATTTGCTTCTCCTGTGCCTGTTACGGCCAATACTACATATGTGATTTCATACCACAGTAATAACGGCTTTTATTCC
>NZ_JBMPGS010000016.1:0-979 GCF_049680855.1 Salinimicrobium maris
AGTAGACATCAGTAAAGATCTATTTGATGTTGCCAGTTCAGAAGGAAAACACTTCCAATTTAAAAATAACGGATTGGGCTTTAAATCATTTTTAAAGGCTCTTTCTAACCAAGATCTGGTGGTTATGGAAGCGACAGGATATTATCATTATAGGTTGGCACAATTCCTTTATGAAAAGGGAATGAAGGTCTCGGTAGTCAATCCTTTATCAGTGAAGCGTTTTATTCAGATGAAACTCTCAAAGATTAAAACCGATAAATCTGATGCCAAAGCGATATGTGAATACGCTAAAGCCAATGAGGTTCCTTTGTATACGGCAAAAGACAAGAGCCAGGCCGAGGCTCTTCAATTACTTCGTCTAATAGATATCTACACCAAACAGAGTACAGCCCTAAAGAATAAGCTTCACGGAGAAAAAGTTCTGGGAAAACCGTCAAAAGTCGTTTTTCACTCGCTAAACAGATCACTTAAAGTAGTACAAAACGAGATCAAAACTCTGGAAGTGAGATTAACAGAGATTGTTAAGGATGAGCAGCAAAAACAACTAACACTCCTTAAAAGTATCCCGGGAATGGGTAATAAAACAGCCATTATGTTATTGGTGTTAACCGATGGTTTTACCAATTTTGAGAACGCAAGTCAATTATGCTGCTATGCCGGAATTACTCCTATCATCCGAGAATCAGGATCCAGTGTAAGAGGAAAAAGTAAGATTAGTAAGATGGGCAATCCAAAACTTAGAAACTTACTATTTATGTGCAGCTTTACCGCATGTAAACATAATAAAGCCTGCAGGGAGATCTACGAGAGAATAATAGCCAAAGGTAAAAGTAAGAAGCTTGCACTAATCGCCGTATGCGGCAAACTGCTGAAACAGGCATTTGCAGTGGCAAAATCGGGTTTACCATACGATGAAAATTATGTATCAAAATTAGGATAAATTGTTTGGAAGTTAGCTTAGTTCTTTGTTAGCTGCTGG
>NZ_JBMPGS010000017.1:0-865 GCF_049680855.1 Salinimicrobium maris
TCAAAGTTGGAAAATCCGTCGGTTAAAACAATCAACATAATCGCGGTCTTACTGCCCATCCCGGGAATACTTTTCAGAAGGGTTAATTGTTTTTGTTGCTCTTCCTTTACGATCTCCGTCAGACGGTCCTCCAGGATCTGGATTTCTTTCTGGACTGCTTTTAGAGAACGATTTAAAGAATGATATACTGTCTTAGATGGTTTGCCCAGGGTTTTCTCTCCGTGCAGCTTATTCTTTAAGGCAGTGCTTTGTTTTAGATAAATATCGATCAGGCGCATGAGCTGTAGACATTCCGCCTGGTTCTTTTCCCTTGCAGTATATAATGGAACTTCATTTACAGTGGCATAATCACAAATGGCTTTTGCATCAGACTTATCTGTTTTTATTCTGGAAAGTCTCATTTGGATAAACCTTTTAACTGACAATGGATTTACTACAGAGACCTTTACGCTTTGCTCATACAGGAACTGAGCCAACCGGTAATGATAGTATCCTGTGGCTTCCATTACGACTAAAGCATCGGCAGAAAGAGCTTTTTGAAAGGCTTTAAATCCAGTACCATCATTCTTAAACTGAGAGTGAGTTCCTTTGGAGTCTACAACATCAAATACATTTTTACTGATGTCTACTCCATAAATTTGGCTACATTTATTCATAGATAATTGATTAGGAAAGGACGCCTACTTTGCTTTCAACAACTTAAAAACGAGATCAAAGTCTCATAGAACTGAACGAAATTGAAGTAGAAAAGAGAGGGGATTATCAATGTTGTCGGAATCTCCAGGTTCCCATGAATAACATAACCTTAATCCTCTCTTTTGTTCTTTCTGATTAGTAATTAAAAGTTAGGAAATCAAACTTAAGA
>NZ_JBMPGS010000018.1:0-792 GCF_049680855.1 Salinimicrobium maris
CCAGCTTCTCTTGTGGATGTCAATTCCAATGAATAGCTTTGGTAAGGCAGTAACTCGGGTTTCCATATCTTTAGAGTTTTGGTGAATTTTAAAGATACTCGATTACTGCTTTTTCATTGATGCTATAAAAAATAGCTGCTAAGTGCTAATTCGAGATTTCTGTATTTTTTAAAAATTAAAGTTACGGCGGACAGGTTTGCGCCCGTTTTTCCGCTACTTTTCATAGCCAAACCGTTGTGTGTAAGCTAAAAAAATGAAAACGGAGAATACTTTGATACCGCTAATTATAATGGGAATTTTAGTTCTCGGTTCATTCGTACCAATAATTCAAATAATGCTTTTACAGGGCAATGCAATTTATCTTTATCCATTTGAGATGGTATTTGGAATAGACGATTTCAAAGTTTTAAATTTTATGAACCTTTTTGGTGGAATTCTGTCTGTTTACGGATTTTATAGGACGGACAAAAGCGGATTTAAATTGCTTTGGGCAATTTTGACGGTATTCTTTTTAAATTCATTTCTGACATTTATGTGGGACGACCGTGGAGGAGACACAAACCCGTATTTTTTAGGATTTATGATTTCTGGATTTTTAACCGTACTGCCTTTAGTAATTGTCGGATTTTATAAAGAGAAACGTAAAAAGCCTACACACAACAATATATCCTATGAAAAGCAATAATCGGCTTTCTCAAATTTAATATTTTATTTTTTCTTTACTTCATTCCGCTAAAATTTTAGAGCATTGAATTTTTGATGAAGCTCTGCTTCAGTAGAAATTCAATGCAA
>NZ_JBMPGS010000019.1:0-755 GCF_049680855.1 Salinimicrobium maris
AACTGGTAACTGGGGCTAAGTCGTAACAAGGTAGCCGTACCGGAAGGTGCGGCTGGAACACCTCCTTTCTAGAGCTTTTGCCTCTTAATAGGCAAAACGCAATTACGACATAAGGAGCCTTTTTACAAATAAGAAGTGAGGAGCTTCTTTTGGTCTTAATTCACTGTCAATTTAATTTTTTTTGTTGTAGAAAGTATTTTGTATGCTGTATAATGTAAAAAGTCATTATACAATATGTAGTCTACCTTATACAATAAAATTGCAGTCTCATAGCTCAGCTGGTTAGAGCGCTACACTGATAATGTAGAGGTCGGCAGTTCGAGTCTGCCTGAGACTACGAATACAATTAACAATGATCAGTTAACAATGATCAGAGTTATAAGTTCATTGAGAATTATTGAAAGGAAATTTTAGAAGTTGAGTGATTATCACGTAATGGTGAGCACGTTATCAAAACTGTTAACTGTTAACTGGTAACTGCTGACTGATAAACGGGGGGATTAGCTCAGCTGGCTAGAGCGCCTGCCTTGCACGCAGGAGGTCATCGGTTCGACTCCGATATTCTCCACCAGATCAATTAGCAATGATCAATAAACAATAAGCAATGAAAAATTGTTACATGTTAATTGGTGATTGATAATTGAACAGAAAGTTCATTGACATATTGAAGAATAAGAATACGAGAAACATAAAAATTTCTATAGTTGAGAGATTATAGATAGAGCAAATTATAATAAAGAGCATATTAGGTAAAA
>NZ_JBMPGS010000020.1:0-752 GCF_049680855.1 Salinimicrobium maris
AACTGGTAACTGGGGCTAAGTCGTAACAAGGTAGCCGTACCGGAAGGTGCGGCTGGAACACCTCCTTTCTAGAGCTTTTGCCTCTTAATAGGCAAAACGCAATTACGACATAAGGAGCCTTTTTATAAATAAGAAGTGAGGAGCTTCTTTTGGTCTTAATTCACTGTCAATTTAATTTTTTTTGTTGTAGAGAGTATTTTGATGCTGTATAATGTAATAATTCATTATACAATATGTAGTCTACCTTATACAATAAATTGCAGTCTCATAGCTCAGCTGGTTAGAGCGCTACACTGATAATGTAGAGGTCGGCAGTTCGAGTCTGCCTGAGACTACGGATGCAATTAACAATGATCAATTAACAATGATCAGAGTTATAAGTTCATTGAGAATTATTGAAAGGAAATTTTGGAAGTTGAGTGATTATCACGTAATGGTGAGCACGTTATCAAAACTGTTAACTGTTAACTGGTAACTGCTGACTGATAAACGGGGGATTAGCTCAGCTGGCTAGAGCGCCTGCCTTGCACGCAGGAGGTCATCGGTTCGACTCCGATATTCTCCACCAGATCAATTAGCAATGATCAATAAACAATAAGCAATGAAAAATTGTTAAATGTTAATTGATGATTGATAATTGAACAGAAAGTTCATTGACATATTGAAGAATAAGAATACGAGAAACATAAAAATTTCTATAGTTGAGAGATTATAGATAGAGCAAATTATAATAAAGAGCATATTAGGTAAAA